>NZ_AP024745.1:1360000-2560000 GCF_019704555.1 Actinoplanes sp. L3-i22 | reverse complement strand
CCCCGTCGGCCTGGGCGCGCCCCCGGTTCAGCGCGAAGATCTCGCCGGCCCGGCCCGGGTCGCCGAGGGTCCGCCGGGCGACCTGCGCCAGCGAGTCCGGCTCGCCGCCGTTCTGCCCGGTACTGCGGACGACGGCCACCTTGACCACGTCGTCGGCGGCCGCGGCGACGGGCGCGACGGTGACCGCGAACGCCACCGCGGCGAGCAGCAGCAGAATCCGGCGGATCATCGGGCCGGGTTCCAGCCACGCTCGGCGGCGCTGGCGATGACCGTGCCGGTGCTCTTGTCCGCCGCGTTGCGGTAGAGCGGCGAGCCGTCCAGGGCCAGCTGAACCGTGCCGTCGTCGCGCTTCTTCGTGCCGACCCGATCCGTGTCGATGCCGTCGACCCGCAGTTTGCTGCCGGCGTCGGCGACCACCGGCCGCCACTGCGCGGCACAGTCGCCGGTGCAGTCCTTGTCGTTGCGGTACAGCGTCGCGCCGTCCTGATCGGTGACGATCGCACCGCTGCCGGTCTGCTTGGCCGCGAGCAGGGTGGTCTTGTCCGGGTCGGCGGCCTTGCCGGTGGCAGCGACGACGAGGTCGTCGATCTTGCCGCCGTTCGGCTTGACCGCGAACCAGGTGCCGCCGACGCCCTGACCGTTCAGCTCGCCCGGCACCTTGTCCCCGGCGAACTGGTACACCGGCCAGCCGGCCAGGGTGACCTGGACCGTGCCGTCCGGGCGGCGCACCGCACCGATCCTCGCCTCTTTGATGCCGTCCACGAAGACCCGGCCACCCGGCTTGATCAGCACCGGCGGCCACGTGACCGCGCAGTCGTCGACGCAGGTCGCCGTGGACGGGTCGGCCTTGTCCTTGTCGAAGCGGTACAGGGTGAAGCCGCGTACCTCGGTGACGGTCGTGCCGATCGGCGCCTGGTTGGTGGACAGCTGAACCCAGTTGGGTGTCTCCGCGCTCACCGCCGGCGCGGAGCTCGGCGCGGCGGAGCCGGCGCCGCGGCCGTCGCCGGTGAGCCCGGCGACCTTGGCCGCCCCGTCCACCAGCTGGATCTCCGCGGCGGCCGCGGGCGCGGCGCCCGGATCGCCGCACGCGGCGGTGGCGAGCAGCACGGCCGCCACGGGCAGGACGAATACGCGGGCCGGGAACCGGGCCACGGTGACACCTCCGGGATCGATCGGAACGAGCGGCGCCATCACGGCCGAGCCGGCCGATCGGTTCGCCCGGTGTGGTCCGGCTCACCATCGGTGAACCGGATCGGCGGCCGGCGCGTGAAGCGCCCATGGCGGATATCAAGATCCCGCGCGACGAGCTGGAAGAGGCCCGCGCGTCCCTGCAGCGGGTGCTGGACCACATCGACGTGACCCGGGGCCCCGGCGATCTGGGCGCCGTCGTCGGACGGCCGGTCCGCGACGCCGCCGAGCACTTCGAGAAGCGCTGGGGCGACGGCCGGAAGCAGCTGCACCGCGAGTGCGAGAAGATCGGCGAGGCGATGCAGAAGATCATCGAAGGCTTCGACAAGGTCGACCAGGACTCCGGCAACAGCCTGGGCAGCGGATCGTGACCGCCCCGGTGCGCGCGCCAGGCCGGTTCACCCTCCAGATCCCGGACAGCTGGATCGACTACGACCTCGGCAACCGCGACTTCACCCGGGAGCAGGCGGCGCTCCGGTCCCAGGCGCCGACGCCGGCCGCCCGGGCCGCGGTCGACGACCTGTTCCGGCAGGTCCGCAAGCTGGTCCGGTCGGCCCGCAAGCAGGGCGCCATGTCGGCGGCCGGGCTGATCGCCCGGGACGAGACCGAGGGCCTGCTGATGGCGTTCGTGTCGGTGTTCGGGGCGGCCGTGCCGGACGGCGCCGAGCTGTCGCTGACCGACATCGCCGCGCAGCTGAGCCGCCCGGCCGGGCCGGAGGGGTACGGCGACCGCACGGTCGGCTCGGCCGAGCTGCCCGGGATCGGGGTCGTCGCCCGGATCACCGGCACCGAGGTGGTCGCGCTCACCGACACCGAGTCGGCGGTGATGCTGGCCATGCACACGATCATCCCGCTGCCCGGCGAGCCGGGGATGTTCCTGGTGGTGACCGGGGTGAGCCCGAACCTGCCGCTCGCCGAGGCGATGTTCGACCTGTTCGACGCGATCACCGGCACGTTCCGCTTCGTCTGACCGACAGCAGGTGGGCGGTCCCCTGATCGGGACCGCCCACCTGCGTCATTCCGCCGGCCGGATCGACGACGAAGGGACCTGCACCGCGATCAGCGTGCCGGTGCCCAGGTGCAGGTAGGCCCGGCCCGGCGTGCCGCTCTGGCCGACGATGCCGCGCGGGATCCGCACCCCGATCAGCTCGCCGTCGGTGACCGACTGCGGCGCGATCAGCAGCCCGGTCCGGTTGCGCTTGACCTGGGTGAGCCAGCCGCCCAGACCGAGGCTGAGCGCCTCCGCGTTGCCGGCCACGGCCAGCCCCCAGCCGTTCCCGGCCGCGCCCTTGGCCAGCGTGTTCAGGTCGCCGTCGATCGCCGACTGGGTCACCAGCTCGGCGTCGTCGATCACCACCGCCCCGGTCTCCTGCGGCATGCTCTGCAGCAGCTTGCGGAAGTCGGCCGCGGCGATACCGGCGTCGCGCACCACCGCGGTCACGCCGGGCTGCCCCTCCAGATCCCGCAGCGGGGACCGGCGCGGCGCCACCACGATCAGGCCGGAGCCACGCTCCAGCAACGAGCGGGCCACGGCGAGCAGTGCGGTGCTGCGGCCGGAGCGGGGCGGGCCACCGATGGCGAACGTCGGGACGTCCCCGAAGTCCGGCCCGAGCGGCTGCACCTCGTCGCCGCCCACCCCGACGAACGCGGTCAGCTCCCGGGCCCCGCCCGGGACCAGCGCGCGCACCTGCTCGTACGTGATCAGGTCCGGCAGCGAGGCGAACCGGCGCGGCCGCCGCTCGGCCGGCACCGCCAGATCGCGCTCGGTGAGCCGCGCGGCCAGCCGGGTCAGCTCGGCCGCCTGCCCCTGCCCGGACACGTCCGGCCCGAGCACCGCGATCTGCGCCTCCGCCTTGTCGGCCAGCCGCAGCACCCGCCCCGGCAGCTGGTCCGGCGGCACGTCCTTCTGGTTCAGCCCGATCAGCGAGTAGTCGGTCCGGTCGTTGAGCTTGAGAATCAGCTTCTCCTCGGTGGCCCCGGCGAACCGGCCCGCCCCGAGCACCCGATCCCCGGCCGGCACCACGTGGATGCCGACCCCGGCGCCGTCCCGCAGCAGCCGCAACATCCGGTCCAGGTAGCTGCCGTTGTCGAAGGTGGCGAAGTCCCGCTCGAACACCTCGAACCGGTCCACCAGCAGCACCAGGTGCGGCAGCCGCCCGCCCGCCGGCGCACTGCGGCGCTGCTCGGTCAGGTCGGCCACGCCCTGCTCGCCGAAGAGCGTCTGCCGCCGGGTCAGCTCCGCGCCGAACCAGGTCAGCATCCGGTCGAGGCGCTCGGTCTGCAACCGGTCGACGACCGCGCCGGTGTGCGGCAGCCCGGCCAGGGGCAGCATCGCGCCGTTGCCGCAGTCGATCGCGTACAGATGCAGGTCTTCGCTGGAATGCCGGGCGGTGAGCGCCGCCGCCAGCGTCCGCAGGGCCTGCGACCGGCCGCTGCGGCTGGATCCGACCACGAACAGGTGACCGGTCCGGTCGACGTCGAACGCCAGCGGCTCGCGGGCCTGCTCGGCCGGCAGGTCCACCGTGCCGTAGTACACCGGCCCCAGGTCACCGGCGGTCCGGACCGGCGGCGGCTCGGGCAACTCGGTCCAGCCGATCAGGTCGGTCAGCGCCGGCAGCCACGGGCTCGGCTGCCGGCCGATGCCCATCCGTTCGGTCGCCGCGACCACGGCGGTGACCAGCTCGCGCAGGTCGGTGCCGAGCGGCCCGCCCGGCCCGGCCGGTTTGCGGCGCACCGCGACCGGGCGGCCGAGCGCCGCCCAGCCGACCTCGGTCACCTCGATCTCGATCTGATCGGCGCGCTCGCCGAGCACCGGCCGCTTCCCGCCGATCCGGCCGGCCTGGAACGGCAGCAGCGCGGCGAACCCGAGCCGGGCGTACGCCCGCCCCGGCGTCCGCGGCGACAGCTCCCCGGCGTCCGGAGCGTCGATGATGTCCCGGCTCTCGCCCTGGTCGGTGGTGCGCAACGCGATCCGCAGGTTGGTGTTGGCCCGGATGTCCGAGCTGACCGCCCCGGACGGCCGCTGCGTCGCCAGCACCAGGTGAATGCCGAGCGACCGGCCCCGCTGCGCGATGTTGACCAGGCCGGTGACGAAATCCGGCAGCTCCCGGACCATCGACGCGAACTCGTCGATCACCAGCACCAGCCGGGGCATCGGGGCCATCGCCGCGTCCCGGGCCCGCATCTCCTGGTACCGGATGATGTCCGAGGCGCCGGCCCGGGCCAGCTCGTGCTCGCGCCGCTTCAGCTCGGCGCCGAGCGAGGTCAGCGCCCGCCCGACCAGATGGGTGTCCAGGTCGGTGACCATGCCGACGGTGTGCGGCAGCTGCTCGCACTCCGCGAACGCGCTGCCACCCTTGTAGTCGACCAGCACGAACGTCATCTCGTCCGGCCGGTTCGCCACGGCGAGCGTCGCCACCAGGGTCTGCAGCAGCTCCGACTTGCCCGCGCCGGTGGTCCCCGCGATCAGCGCGTGCGGACCGTCGCGGACCAGATCGACGGCGAACGGGCCGTCCAGACCGATCCCGAGCACCGCGGTCGTGCTCCGCGGCCGGACCGCCCACCCACCGGCCACCTTCTCCGGCGTCGGCGGCTCCAACCCGAGCACGTCCAGCAACCGGGCCGACTGCGGCAGCACCGCCTCGTCCCCATCGCCGGCGGCGTTCAGCGGAGCCAGCCCCCGAGCCGTCCGATCGAACCAGGCCGCCTGTGGTTCATCAGCCTGAATTCCGATCAAAACCCCTTTCGCCGTACGTACGGAGATCCCGCCCGCGCCCGCGAAGACGACCGTGCGGCACTCCTCCGGCAGCAGCCGCTCCTCCGCCTCGATGCACAGCGCGTACACGCCGACCGCCGGGCCCTCCCGAAGCAGCGCGATCGTGCCCGGCAGCGACCGGATCCGGCGGGCGCCGTCCAGCACCACCAGCACGTCCGGATCGCCCTCGGCCCGCTTGCCGTCGTTCGCCGCGGCCCGCGCCGCGATCAGGCGATTCACCTCGGCCACCCGGCGCGACACCGACTCCGCGTCGGTGCCGATCCAGGCGTACGCGTCCTCGCCCGCCGTCCGCACGTGCGGCAGCCACCGCACCCAGCCCCAGCGGTCCTCGCCGGCCCGGTCGGTCAGCACACAGATCCGCAGGTCGTCCGGGCTGTGCAGAACCGCGGCCTGGGCCACCAGCCACGGCGCCAGCCGGCCCGGCCCACCGGACACCCCGACCACACCGGCCGCCCGCACGTCGACCGGAACCGGGACCTCGCTCAGCTCCGGCACCACCGTGCGGCGGTGCTCGTCGCGGGCCGGATCCTCGACCCGGACCGCCGAGGGGACCGTGCTCGTACCGACCCGCAGCGCGAGGAAGTCGTCGTCCCGCGAGCGGCGCTCCCACAGCCGGTCCCCGGGCAGCGCGGCGATCTGCCCGATCAGAGCGGGATCCGGATACGCGTACCGTCGCGCCTTCTGCTCCTCCAGCGTGGAAGCGTCGATGTCCGCCCGTACCCGGGAAAGCTTCTCCTGGTAATCGCCGACGCGCTCGTCGTAGCCGCGGCGGCTGCGACGCTTGCTGCCGAACTGGGTGAGCAGCGCCGCGGCCGGCGACGCCAGCGCCAGGAAGATGAACCGCCAGCTGCCGGTGGCCAGGATGCCGACCAGCGCGCCGATCGCCGGGGTGAGCAGGATCGTGGCCAGCGGGATGACGCTCTTCTCCGGCTTGCCCGGCTCCGGCGGCAACCGGAACTGCCCACCCGGGACCTGCGGGAAGAACCGCGGCGGCCGGTTGAACTCCCAGCTGAAACCATCCGCCGCGCGGCTCAGCGGCGCCCGCGCGGGCACGCCGACGGCCAGCTCGACCAGGTTCTCGCCGATCTTGAGCTGCCGCCCGGCCGGCCACGGCGCGACGCCGGTCAGCGGCTCGCCGTCGACCTCCACGGCGGACACCGCGGTGACCTCGACCATCCGGTCGGCGCCGACCCGCACCCGGGCGGCGACCGGCGGGACGTCCCCGGCCAGCCACACCCGGCACGCCGGGGCGCCGCCCAGCTCGTAGTCGCCCGGCGGCAGCAGCACGATGCTCCCCGCGCCCGGGCCGCCGACCAGCCGCAGCTCGACCGCACCGGCCCGGTCCACCGGCCGCCCGCCCGGCCGCTCCAGCCCCAGCTCGGCGCCGTCACCGACGCCGGCCTCGGCGAGCGACAACGCCGGGTCGAGTGGGGTGGCGCCTCGATAGAGGGTGCCCGGACCGGCGCCGACGGCGGCGGCCAGGCCGGTCGTGAGGGCGCCCACCGACGTACCCGGTTCGGCCTCCACGACAAGGGAATCCGCCGTCGTCGCGGGGTCGGACAACAGGCTGACGTTGAGACGCACCTCGTACCTTCCTTCCTTACGTTCTGGGGGGCAGGGGGCCGCCCGGCGCCTCCCCGGCGCCGGGCGGACTCCGCTCAGCCGAGCCGCGAACCGAGGTCCGAGTCGGTGGACTCGAACGCCTCGCCGACCGAGCGCACGTAGTTGCCGATCCCCTGCAGGCCCTGGTTCACCTGGTCGAAGCCCTTGGCGAACTCGTCGAAGAACGGCTGGAACTTCTGCTGGGCGGCCGGCGTGCGGTAGCCCTGGGACAGCAGGTTCTGCACCTTCCCGCGTACCTCGGTCAGCTTGTCCTGCAGCTGCGAGAAGTCGTTCAGCAGAGCCGCGGAGGTCTGCGACGTCTCCTCGGTGTTGACGGCGAAATCGGGCATGGTGGTGCTCCTCACGGTGTGGATCCGCGGCCGGCAGTCGCCGGCCGGTGTCAGCGCCGGGTCTTCCGGATGTGGGTGTCGACCTGGTCGACGGCCGCGTTGCGCTGGGCCCCGCCGGCCTTGGCGGCGTTGGCGATCGCCTCGTCGAGCACGGCCTCGTCGGTGTCCTCGCCGTCGCTCTGCACCTCGGTGATGCCGATCTTGGTCCCGGACGAGGCGACGGCCCCGGCCACGGCCTCGGCCTCCGGGCCGGCGCGGTGCTTGACGCCGTCGACGAAGGTCGGCTCGGCCGCCGACTCCCCGTCGGCGGCCGGCCCACTTTCGGGCCGGCCGTCCGGCGCCGGGTCATCCGCGGGCCGCCCGCCCGCGACCTCGCTCCCGGGCTGGTCATCCGCGGGCCGGGCAGGAGATTCGACCTCGGTCTGGTCATCCGCGGGGCGGGGAGCCGCCGGGGTGACGCCGGGCGCAACGGGATCCGCGCCGCCACCCGCAGAGCCGGGCGTCACCGTCCCGCCCGCCGCGCCGCCCTCCGACGGCGGCGCGGCCGGACCCGCCGCAGGCGTCCCGGGCGACACCGGAGCCGGATCGACGGGGCCCGCGGTGGTCGCCGGAGCCGGATCGCTGCTCGCCCCCGATTCGGCCTCGGGCTTGGCCGGCCCGGGCGGCACCGGGACCGGCGGAGCGGGAGCGGGCACCGGGCTCGGTTCCGGAGCGGGAGCCGGAGCAGGAGCGGGAGCGGGAGCGGGAGCGGGAGCGGGAGCGGGAGCGGGAGCGGGAGCGGGAGCGGGAGCGGGAGCGGGAGCGGGAGCTGGCACCGGGCTCGGTTCCGGAGCCGCACGCGGAACAGGCGCCGGGGTGTCAACGTCGCCCGGCGCTCCGGAGCCGCCCTTGTCGCGGCGGCTCTTGCCGAACCCGATCCCGCCCGCCACCACCCCACCGACCGCCGCACCCCCGACGATCGTCGCCGGGTTGAACGGCTCCGGATCGGTGGTCGCGTTGTTCAGCCCGGTGGTGGCGATGTCCTCCACCACACCCTTACCGAACTCGATGCTCGTGGTCCTGACCGCCCCGCCACCCTTGCCGCCGATATTGATCACCCCGGCGACCACCTTGTTGTTCGTGACGATCTTGCCGATCCCGGACGCCGTGGTCCGGATCGAGGTGACCAGCGGCGCCGCGATCTTCTCCGCCCCCGAGATGATGCTGCCGAACACCTTGCCGCCGGGGATCAGCGACACCAGCCCGACCAGCAGCGTGCCCAGTTTGAACTCGCCGTTCGCCGCCTGCGACGCCACCGAGACGATCAGCGACCCGGCCGCCAGCAGGATCCCCACCACCGGCGCGATGATCGCCACCGCCGCGATCAGCACGTCGATGATGATCTGCAGGAACGGATGGTCGGCGAAGAAGTCACCGATCTTCTGCAGGAAGTTCCGCGGCTTGATCGACTTGGCGGCCGCGTCGTCCAAGGCTTGGCTGGCCCGTTCGGAGGCCGCTTCCCGCAGGCCACGCGCGTCCCGGGCGAGCCGCTGCGCGGCGGAGAGCGTGGCCTGCGCCGCGCCGATCCGCTCGCCGTCCTGTTGCGCCTGGGCGCGCTGCTCCTCGGTCGCGTCGGCCGCCGCGGCCGGCTTCTCCTGGCGTGCGGCGCCGGCCACCGGCTGGGCCTGGTCCATCGCCCGGTCGATCTCGCCCTGCTGCTCGCGCAACACCTGGGCGTACGTCCGATAGGCCTGTGCCGCCTCGTCGAACGAGTCGACCGTGGCCTGCAGCTTGCCGGGCAGCCCGCCGAGCAGGTCGCGCAGCTTCTCGGCGGCCTCGCCCTTGGCGTTCTCCAGGGTGCCGCCCTTGCCCAGCAGCTGCACCGCGACCCGCGCGTCGTCCCGGATCCCCTCGTAGCGCTGGGCGAGTTGCTCGATCTGCTCCGGGTCGCCCGGTGTCGGGTCGCCGTCCAGGTCGAGGATGTCGAAGCCGGACGTGTGCCGCCTGCTCAACGGAAGCCCTTCGGAAGTGGGGGTGAAGGCCGGTCAGGCCGCGGCGGCCAGGTCGGCGCGCAACGCGCGGACGGCGTTGTGCGCACGGGACTTGACCGTGCCGGGCGGGACACCGATCAGTCGCGCCGCCTCGGCCACGCTGCTGCGCCGGTAGTACAGCTCGAACACGACGGCGCGGTGCTCGGCGGAGAGCCGGGACAGGGCCGGCCGCAGCACGGCCGAGTCGGCCACCATCTCGGCGTGGTCCCGGACGGGCCGCTGGAGCCGGTCCAGCACGTCGTCACCGACCAGGTGCACCTGCCGCCCGCGCAGCACGTCGACGGCCAGGTTGTGGGCGACGGTGAACAGCCAGGAGCGGATCGAGCCCGCGCCCATGGCGAGTCGTTCCCGGTTCCGCCAGGCCCGCAGGAACGTCTCCTGCACCACGTCCTCGGCGGTGCCGGAGTTCCCGGTCAGCTTGAGCGCGTACGCACGGACCGGAGCACGATGCCGGACGACCAGCTCGGTGTAGCTCTCGTCCACGGTTCGAACGTCGTCCATGGTGAATACCCCTCCCGCGCCGGCCCCGGAACCCGGAGCTGCACGAACGGTATTCAGCGCCAGTGGAGTGACTGTTTACGATCACTTGACGGGAGCGGGCCCCGGCCGGGGAGAGATGAAGGCCGGGGCCCGTCGCCGGAATGGTGGCCGACGCCAGTGGAAAAAGTGTGAACGACCGCGGGGGCGCGTTCAGCGCGACAGGGAATCCTGCAGCTCACGCGCGGGGTGGCGGCCCGCACGCCGCAGCGCGGTCACGGTCCGCTCCGGTTCGACAAGCGGGCCGGCCGACCAGAGGTGGTGCGCGACGCGTTCGGTGACGGCTGCCCCGGCCGGGCCCACGTCGTCGAGCGCGTCCGCGATGCACAGGTGCAGCCGGGTCAGCTGCCACAGCGGGGTGGCCGCGGTGACCGATTCGCGGACCAGGTCGTGCCGGAAGCGGAACAGGTGCGGGTCGGCCGGGACCTGCCCGATCAGCGCGAGCGACTCCAGCACCTCCAGCCGTTCGAGACACACCCGCGGCCCGACGCCGGTGACCCGGGCCAGCAGCCCGATGTCGCCCTCCCGCCCGATCAGCGCGGCCGCCCGGAGCAGGTACCGCGTGCACTCGTCGAGGCCGGCCGTCCGGCCCCGGACGATGTCCCGCACGGTCGAGGGCACCCCCACCCGCCCGGCGTCGTCCGGGGTCAGCACGCCACTCCCGCCGGCCAGCAGCCGGGAAAGTTCCAGGACGAAGAACGGATTGCCATCGGTACGGGCATGAACCCGGTCCCCGACGCCGGCCGCGATCTCCCGCCCGCTCTCCCGGCGAACCAGCTCGGCCACGTCGGCCGGACCGAGCGGCCCGAGCCGGATCCGCCGGTGCCCGGGCCGCCGGGCCGCGGCGGCGAGCACCCGCAGCAGTCCCGGCGCCGGCTCCGGCGCGTGATCCCGCAGCGCGCCGACGAGCACGGTTCCGGACGGCAGCTCGGCGGCCAGGTGACCGAAAAGGTCCAGCGAGGCCACGTCGGCCCAGTGCAGATCGTCGACGACGATCATGATCGGCCGCTCGGCCGACGCCCCGGCGACGAGCGCGGCGACCTGTTCGAACAGCCGGAACCGGGTGCCGGTGTCGATCGACGGACCGATCGGCCAGTCCGCACGGGCGCCGGCCGGCCGGCGCCCGTGGATCGTGTCGACCACCTGCGCCCACGGCCACATCGTCGGTATGCCGTCGCCTTCCAGGCAGCGGCCCCACGCGACCAGCGCACCGGCTTTCCCGGCCCGCTCGGCCGCGGCTTCCAGCAGCGCGGTCTTCCCCACCCCCGGTTCGCCCCGCACCAGGACGAGGGAGCTGCCGCCGGCGGTCGCCGCGGCCATCGCCCGGTCCAGCTGGGCGAGTTCCCCGGCCCGTCCGACCAGGCCCGCCGGTTCCGGTTCGGGGGCCGCCGCGACGGCCGGCGGCATGACCGACTGATCCAGCACCCGGAGATACGCCTGTTGCAGCGCCGCCCCGGGGCTGATCCCGAGCTCGTCGGCGAGCCGGGTGCGCACGGCCGCGAACAGCGCCAGCGCGTCGGCCGTCCGGCCCGCGGCGCCGAGCGCGGTGACCAGGCCGGTCTGGACCGGCTCGTGCAGCGGCGCCATCGAGGCGGCCAGGCTCAGCGGCGCCAGCACCCGCTCGGGCCGGCCGGCCGAGACGGCGAGCCCAGCCGCTTTCCCGCAGGCCTCGAAGAACTCGTCGTCGAGCCCGGCGAAGATCGCCGTCGCGTCCGCCCCGCCGGTCAGTCCGTCGCCGGCCGGTCCGCGCCACATTTCCAGCGCCGCCACGTAATGATCGAGGGCCGGTTCCGGCCGGTCACCGGCCAGGTCGGCGTCGGCCCGGGCGACGAGCCGGCGGAAGATCTCCAGATCGACCGTGCCCGGCCCGGCCTCGAAGAGGTAGCCGCTGCCCCGCCGGAGCAGGTGCGACCCGGCCTCGCGCGGGGCCAGCCCCGGTTCCAGGACGTGCCGCAGCGAGCCGACGTACTTGTGGATGACGTTCAGCGCGCTGGCCGGGGCGTCACCCTCCCAGATCAGGTCGACCAGCTCGCTCGTGCTGATCGGCCGTCCGGGGCGGGCCAGGAGCAGCGCGAGCAGGTAGGCCTGCTGACGCGGGCCGGTCGCCAGCTCGACGTCGCCGCGCCAGGCCCGCAGCGGCCCGAGGATCTGGAGACGTACCGTGCCGACCGCCACCGTGGGTCTCCTTTCCGGCGTTGAGCAGCCCATTCGACCACCGTTGAGGAGGGGTGCACCACGAAGTGAAGACGCAGTACCGGCGATCCGGTAGAACGAAGAGCCACGATCAGCGACCCGGGAGGACGACGATGACCGACGAGGCTTCGTTCGGTGAACTTCTCCGGCGGTTCCGGGCCGCCGCGGATCTCACCATCGAGCAGCTCGCCGCGGCGTCCGGCGTCAGCGACCGGTCGATCAGCGACATGGAGCGCGGGGTCAGCCGCCGCCCGCGCCCGCGCACCGTGGAGGCGCTGGCCGACGGCCTGGGCGTGGCCGCGGCCGGCCGCGAGGCGCTGCTGACCGCCGCCCGCGAGGGCCGCAACGCCCCACCGCCGGCGCCCGCCAACCGCAGTCCGCTGCCGCGCCAGGTGGCCGACTTCACCGGTCGCGCCGACGATCTCGCCACGGTGGCGACCTGGGTCCGGGGCGCCGACGACCGGTCCCCGGCGCCCGTGGTGGCGATCAGCGGCACCGCGGGCGTCGGAAAGACCACCTTCGCGGTCCGGGCCGCCCGGTCCTGGCCGGTCGACGAGCAGCTCTTCGTCGACCTGCGCGGGCTCGACGCCAAGCCGCTCACCCCGCTGACCGTGCTGAGCCGGCTGATCCGGGCGGTCAGCCCGGACGTCCGGGCGGTCCCGCGCGACGTGGACGAGTCGTCGGCCCTGTGGCACAGCCTGATCCGCGGTCAGCGGTTCGTCATCGTGCTGGACAACGCGGTCAGCGAGAGCCAGGTGCGTCCCGCGCTGCCCCCGGCCGGCCCGGCCGTGGTGCTGGTGACCAGCCGGCGCTCGCTGAGCGGCCTGGAGGACGTGCACCGGCTGCGCCTCGATCCGCTGCCCGAGGGGGACTCGACCGCGCTGCTGGGGGCGATCCTGGAACGGTCCGGTGCCTCGCCGGAGCAGCTGCGCCGGATCGCCGGCCTGTGCGTGCACATCCCGCTCGCGCTGCGGATCGCCGGCAACCGCCTGGCCAGCCGCCCGGGGTGGACCGCCGACGACCTGATCGCCCGGCTGTCGGCCCAGGAGCGCCGGCTGGAGGCGCTGTCCGCGGGCGACCTGCAGGTGAAGGCCGCGTTCGACCTGTCGTACCAGCAGTTGTCCGGGGTGACCCGGCGGCTGTTCCGCCGCCTGGCCCTGGTGCCGGGCGCGTCGACCGGCCCCGAGCTGGCGGCCGTGCTGGTCCAGGAGCCGCTGCCGGTCACCGAGGACGCGCTCGACGACCTGATCGAGCTGAGCCTGCTCCAGCAGCGGCCGGACGGCCGGCTGGAGTTCCACGACCTGCTGCGGCTCTACGCCACGGCGGCGTTCGAGCGGGAGGAGGTCGCGGCCGATCGGAGCGCCGCGGTGCGGCGCCGCGACGACTGGCTGATCGACACCGTGATCGTGGCCGGCCGGCACTTCGAGCCGGACTACGGCCCGGGCAAGGCCGGCAGCACCGAGGTGGTCGAGCTGGGCTCGACCGCCGAGGCCGGCGCCTGGATCCGGGCCGAGGCCGAGAACTGGCTGCCGGCCCTGCACGCCGCGGCCGAGGCGGGCGCCGACCAGCGGGTGATCGACGTGGCCGAGGCGCTGCACTGGTTCGGCGACAGCTGGTTCGCCTGGCCGGGCTGGGAGGACGTCTACACCCTGTCCAGCCGGGCCGCCGAGCGGCTCGGCGACGATCGGTTGCGCGCCATCCACGAGGGATACCTGGCCTGGGTCTACATCGCCACCCTGCACCAGAACGGCGACGCGGCCCTGGACCACGCCCGCCTGGCCCTGGAGTGTGCCGTCCGGTCCGGTGATCGCCGGCAGATCGGCTGGGCCAACTACTACGTCAGCTGGGCGCTGCGATCCCAGGGACGCCACGCCGAGCAGATCGGCTACTCGCGAGCGGCCGTCGCCGGCCTCCGGGCCGTGGGCGACCTGGAGGGTGTTCCGAACGCCCTGATCCAGCTGGGGATGGCCATGATCGGCAACGACTCCGGGGACGCCGCGATCCCGGTGTTCGAGGAGGTCATCGCCGTGGTTCGGGATCCGGCGACGGCACCGGCGATCCACATCGCCCAGCTCGCCGAACAGGCGGCCCTGACGTTCCTCACCCAGATCGAGCGGCATGCCGGGCGCTGGCAGGCCGCGCTACGCCGGTCGGACGAGTCGATCGCGGCCACCGCGCTGCTGCCGGACCCGAGCGGCTACATGCTCAAGGTCCTGATCGACCGGGCCCAGATCAACGTCGGATGCGGCGACTACGAGGCGGTGCGGGCGAACCTCGCCGAGATCGAGTCGCTGCGCGACGTGACCGGCAACCTGTCGACCCGGGACCCGGCGATACGCACCGCGATCGCGCGGCTGGAAGGCGCGCTGTCCGATCACGAGGCGACCCGGTCCCATTAGACATAGCTTCACATCGATGTTAAATGGCACAGGTCAGCCGTGTAGGGTGCTGGACCGCTACAAGACATCGACCACGGGGAGCTTCACCACCATGGCACACCGCCCGATACGCCTGCTGTTCGCGTTCGCCTTCATCATCATGTGCTTCGGCCTCGGCCTGCTGTTCGACGGCGAGGTCCTCAAGGGACTCGCCATCGCCGTCCCGGCCGGCGCGGCCACCGCGGCGATGGTCACCGTCTTCTTCCGCAACCACGGCGACGCGCTGACCGACTGGCAGACCCGCCCGCTGCCGGGCGTGGTCCCGACGCCCGAGGACCGGCTGGGCGGCCGGCTGTCCGCCGCCTACAGCCTGCTGCCGCTGGCCGCCGCGGGCGCGATGCTCTACGGCGCCTGGACCCACGGCCCGGACAACACCGGCGCCCGGATCATCGTCCTGCTGTTCGTCCTGGTGTTCGCCGGGGTCCCGGCGATCCTCGGCCTGGGCCTGCTCAAGGGCGCCCTGATGTGGTACCACGGCAACCCGGCGGGCCGGCTCGGCGTGCGGCGGCTCTCCTGGTTCATCGCCGTCCCGGACGCGCTGGTCGTCCTGGGCGGGCTGACCGACGACTCGCACACGTCGCTGATCTGGAGCCTGCCGCTGCTCGCGGTGACGGTCTACCTGATGTACCTGGCCCGCACCACCGAGGCGGACCGGGTGGCCGCGAAGGCCGCCGAGGCCGAGCAGACCGCCGCGGTCAACGAGATCCTCACCCAGATGGCCGCCAAGCAGGAGCAGCCCAACCCGCGACAGGACTGACGGCCCGACTCGGCGGGGTCAGCTCACGGTGACGCCGGCCCCGCCGGAGAGCAACGAGTCGTGCAGTTCGAGCCGGGTCAGCCTGGCGGCCTTCGGAATGTCGAAGACGAGCTTCCCGGACACCTTCTCGCCCGGATCGAGCTTGCGCAGGAACGCCTCGGTCCCCCGGTTCGCGTAGATCCCGGCGAGCTCGTCGCTGCGGTACTCGGTGTCGCCGGCGTACGCCTTCTGCGCCTTTCCCACGAAGTACTTGGCGCCGTCCCCGGCGTTCCGCACCGACAGGCTGACCACGCAGAACTTCCCGGCGGCGGTCCGCTTGAAGTGCTCGATCCCGATCGTCTTCCGGGAGCAGTCCACCCGGGACACCACGAACACCAGCTTGCCGTCCCGCACCGCGTCCCCCAGCCCCGGCCCGGCCGGCGTGGCCTTGACCGACGGGCTGGTGGCCGCGACCGGCCGCCGGCTGTGGTACTGCTCGGCCGCGATCCCGGCCGCGAACAGCACGATCACCGCGATCCCGGAGCCCACGAGCGCCACCGTCAGCTTGATCGGCGAGACGGACCGGGCGGCCCGGATCGGGCGGCGGCGACTGCGAAGGTCGTGCGACATCGAACCACTCCCCGGCCGGATTCCACTCCCCTCACTGTCAGCCACCGGGTCGAGCCGAACCAGTGATTCGGCATGATCAGCACTATTCTTCGCCCGAACGGACAAATACGGCTGCTCACGCCCGTTGTGCCGCCTCCGCGAACGGAGTGGCCAGCATCGCCGGGGCGTCCACGGACAGCCCGGAACCGTCCGCGAAGCGCAGCGCGAGCCGGCCCTCCGGATCACTGACGGCGACGGCGCCGAGGCCGGCCCGCGGGCATTGCCAGACCGGCGCCAGCGGTGGCAGCGGCGCGGGCTCCGCCGGAGCGAGCAGCCGCTTGACGCGATCGAGCAGCCCGGCCGGCGGGACGACCGCCGGCGCCGGCGGCGGCTCACCGACGGCCAGCATCAGCAGCCGGGCGCCGGTCAGCGCGAGCGCCATCGCCGTGTCGTCCTCGGGCAGGTGCCGGTCCAGGTCAGCGGCCGTACTGCCGGCCGGAAAGGCGCGCGGCGCCGGCTCGTTGCGGCCCAGGAGCCCGTGCGGCGCACCCTGCCACTGCGTGATCTTGGAAATCAACGGCACATGTGAGGTACGGGCGATCCACACCGCCCCGAGGAGCACCTCCCCGGAGTCCAGGTGTTCGCCGACCCGCAGCCGCAGCTCGGCCTGTCGCCGGGCCACCGGGCCGGATTCGTTCACCACTTCGCTCCGCAGTCTCGGGGACGAGGCCGCCGAGCCTACCGGTGCCGGGTGCGGGCCGTCCGGAGGTCCGGCCGGTCCGCACCCGGCAGCCGATCAGTGCCCGCCGTGCGGCGTCAGCGTGAAGGTCCCCGCGCCGACCCCGGTCAGCGTCCGGGTGTACTGCCGCAGGTAGGTGTCGAGGAACGGCGACCGGTCCCCCTGGGTCGGCACGTCGAACCGGGGGTTCTGCAGGTCGAGGCCCAGCCGCGCCCGGCTGACCCCGATGGTGTTGCCGCTCGGGGTGTCCCGCCAGCCGTTGCTGCTGATCGTGCCGATCTGGACGCCCAGCTGGTGACCCGCCGCAAGGGTCCAGTCGGTGGACTTCAGGTCGAACCCGACCCGGCCGGCCGCCTCGATCAGCGCCACGTTCTCGTCGAACATCACCCCGGTCCCGTCCGGGGCGACATCCCAGAGCCGGACCAGCACGTTGCCCGGCGCGCTCGCGGTCAGCGTGATCTTCGGCGTGGCGGTGATCCGCAGCCGCGACGTCACCGGCTTCGACCAGCTGAAGTAGCTGTTCGGGTCGGCGGCGGCCGCGAGCGGCGCGAGGCGCAGGGACGCGGGCGGGGCCGGATCCGTGAAGTGCTCCATGTCCCACTGCTGTTCGGCCGGCGCGGCCAGCGTCGCGGGGGCGCCGTCGTCGACGTACCGCCCGTCCGGAAGGCTCGCCGCGCTGGACGACGAGGAGACCGGCCAGGTCGGCTGGGCCCGCCACGCGGCCGTACTGTCCTCGATCGCGAAGGCCGGGTCCTGGACCGCCGGCCGGACGCCCTTGAGGTAGTGGTCGTAGAAGCGCATCACCTCGTCGAAGAACCCGGCGCGGCCCTGCAGCAACTGCCCCGCGGCGTTCGTCTCGTTGCCGCGGACGTGCTCCCACTGCCCCATCCAGCCCCGCTCGACGCCGTGATGGTTGCCGAGGTACTCCTCGACGTCCTCGGGCTTCGTGTTGTTCTCGATGAAGCCCTGGGTGATGAAGAGCGGGGTGCTCGTGCCCTTCGCCCGCGCGGCCAGGTTCCGGGCGCGCCAGTACGGCGAGTCCAGATCCGGGTTGTTGTTGTTCGTGAGGTTGTCGGCGAGGCACTCGGGGTGGCTGACCTCGTACGCCGCATTGGTCTTGTATTGATCGGTGTCGTCAGCCAGTGGCGCCATCGTGGCAATGCCGTTGTACGCGTTCGGCGTGCCGGTCACGTTCGGCCGCGGCACCTCGTTGCTGAACAGGTAGTTGTACATGTTCCACACGGGTTCCTGGGCGACGACCGCCTTCAGCGCCGGGAGCTCCAGGTTGTTGCCGACGAGACCGGTCACCGCGTCGTAGGACTTGCCGTACATGCCCACCTTGCCGGTCGACCAGGACTGCTTGGCCACCCACTGGATCGCGGCCCGCACATCGGCCTGCTCCCCCGGGCCCACCCAGTCGAGGCAGCCGGTGCTCCCGCCGAAGCCGCGCAGGTCGACCATCACGTAGGTGTAGCCGCGCGCGAACAGCCCGGTGCCGCTGGTGAAGTCCGCGAACCGGCTGGACGGGCCGGTCTGCGCCCAGCCCTCCGGCCCGGTCTGGCCGGCGTGCGCGAAGTACGGCCCGACCGCCAGGATCACCGGCGTCCGCACCGCCGGCGACAGGTTCGCCGGCCGCAGGACGTCGGCGTGCAGCTGCACCCCGCTGTGATCGGCGGACGGGAAGTAGGCCTCCGTCCAGACCGCGCCCTCGGGGACCCGCGGATTCTCCTCGTGCGTGACACCCCCGGGCGCCGGAGCGGCGGCGGCCGCCGGGCCGCTCACCGCGAGACTCGCCACCACGACCAGCGCACCGACGGCAGCCGTGGCCCGTCTGCGTATCCCCATCTGAACTCCCGAACCATAGACCGACATCTCTACAGCCCGACGCTAGCGTGCCGGCGTCCTGTTTGGAGCGGGGACGGGAGTCAGATCATCGATGTGGGTCGTTCTCGGGGTTGGCCTGGACCCGGTTGTGCCGGGCGCATCGCAGGCCGACGAGCGCCAGCACGACGTACGCGCCGAGCTGGACGGGGTAGCCACCCGGCAGGTAACGCAGCGCGCCCGGATCATGGTTGATCATGAGCCGGATCGCCCCCGTCGCGGCCCAGGCGACCAGGATCAGGCCGAAGACGAGCCAGACCGCTTGGCGCATCACCGCTCCCCCGGACGATCCTTCAGGTTCTGCCCGAGCGTAGGCGGCATCGCCGGGGACGGCGGGTAAACCGGAAAGTTGACGAGCGGCACGACGCCCAGCCCACGGATCAAAATTGATCGATAAATGTCACCCTTTCGGCTGAAATTGACCGAGAGTGCTAGCGTCGCCCGCTGGTGAGCCGAGCAGTTCGGCGACCGGCACCGCGGACATGTCGGCAGGTGCCAGGCCGAAGGGGAGGAACTGATGTCCGACGAGCCGAAGGTGACGAAGCCCGGCGAACCCGAGGCGGCGCCACCGGCGGACGAGGCCACGGTCGCGCTACCGGCGACCCCGGCACCGGACGAGCCCACCGTCGCGATCCCGGCCGACGCCTCCCCGGACGAGCCCACCGCGGCGACCCCGGCGGACGAGGAGACCGCGCCGATCCCGGCCGACGAGGCCACCGAGCTGATCCGGCCCGAGCCCGAGCCGGACGAGGCCACCGTCGCCATCAAGGCCGAGACACCGGGCGACGAGAAAACCGTCGCGATCAAGCCCGGGCCCGAACCCGAGCCCGACGAGAAGACCGTCGTGGTCCGCGCGGAGCCGCCGGCCGACGAGAAGACCGTGGCCTTCAAGGCCCAACCGGTGCCCGACGAGGCCACCGTGGCGATCCCCGCCGCCGCGTTCAAGGACGACCTGACCGTCGCCCTCCCCGCCAAGCCACCACCCAGGAAAACGCCGGCCCAGGAAACCCCGGCCGCGATCACCCCGCCGCCGCCGGAACCGGCCGCCCCGACCGGCCTCCGCGGCGCCTTCCTGACCCGGCGGAAACTGCTCCTCGGGATCTCCGGCGCGGCCCTGACCGCCGGCGCCGTCGCCGTCTACGCCGCGTCCGACGACGACCCCGGCAAGGACCAGGCGAAACCGACCCCCGGCCAGCCCGTGGTGATCCGCTCCCGGACCCCGGAGAGCACCGTCACCGCCTCCCCGCTCCCGGTCCAGCGCAAGCCGATCTCGACGCTGGCCGAGTACACGAAGGCCACCGGCGGCCAGGCGTTCCCCTCCGACGCGATCGCCCTGACCATCGACGACGGCCCGCACCCGATCTGGACCCCGAAGATCCTCCAGCTGCTGGACCACTACCAGGTCCCGGCGATGTTCTGCATGATCGGCAACCAGGTGCTCGGCCACGAGAACGTCGCCCAGATGGTCACCACCGCCGGCCACCAGCTCGCGAACCACACCTGGAGCCACCCCACCAAGCTGGGCGCCAAGGCGAAGAAGATCGCCCAGCAGGAGATCCGGAAAGCCCAGAACAAAATCAGCAGAACCACGGGGTACGCCCCCAAACTGTTCCGTTCGCCCGGCGGTGACTGGTCCCCGCAGTTGCTCCGCGACGTCGCCCAGGCCGGCCTGCTCCCGCTGGACTGGAGCAACGACCCGCGCGACTGGACCCAGCCGGGCGTCGCCAAGATCGAGAGCCGGATGCTGGCCGCCAAGCCGGGCCAGATCCTGCTCTGCCACGACGGCGGCGGCGACCGCTCGCAGACCTTCAAGGCCCTCAGCGTCGTGCTCCCCACCCTCAAGGCCCGCGGCCTGAAGTTCGTGGCCCTGTAGCTCCCGCCGCACGGGTCACCGGGTCCTCCGTCCGCAAGCCGGGGAGCGGCCCGATTGATCCGAATCCGGGCCGCGCCCGTTCTCCCTGGCGAATGCGGGGAGGGCGGGCAAAGGTGGCAGTGATGCGCGAGGTCAGGCACGTGGCGTTGGCGTTGTCGATGGTGGCGCTGGCCGGTTGTGCACCGGCCACGGCCCCGGCCGGGTCGGCCGGCGCCCAGCCGCAGCGGACCACGACGCGGCCGGCCGCCACCCGGAAGGCCTCGGCCGACTGCACGAAGGCGACAAAGGTCGTGATCGACGACAGCGGCTCCGGGTACGCGTTCACCCCGGCGAAGCTGACCATCCAGCGCGGCGCGTTCCTGGCCGTCGTCAACCGGTCGAAGACGGCGCACCCGCTGCGCTCGGAACCGGACGCCGGGATCGTCACCAGCGTCATCGGCCTCCAGGAGCGCCAGGTCATCCAATTCCCCGACAAAGGCACCTTCACGGTACGGACCGGCGCCGCCGAGCTGCGTCTGACGGTCACCGGCGACAGCGGCTGCGGCGCCCCGGAGCCGGAGCTCACCATCACGAAGGCCGGCGCCTTCACCCCGTCGGCGGTCAAGGTCGTCGCGACCGAGAACTTCGCCGTGGTCAACGAGTCGGGCGCCACCCAGAGCGTGACCTGCACGCCGGGCAGCAACGGTGACCACACCCGGCTGGACGCCGGCGAGACCCAGATCCTGGCCCTCGACGAGCCCGGCCGCTACGTCTGCGCCAGCCGCCAGCACCCGTCCGCGAAAGTCACCGTCACCGTCACCGGCGGCTGACCGCGGCGTCTCACTGGGTCCGCTGGAAGGCGTCGAGCCGGGCCCGGATCTCGGCGTCCATGTCCACGAACAGCAGGCGGACGTCGCCCGGCTCGTCGCTGCCGCGCACCTGACCGTTGAACTCCGCGGGGCCGTCCGGCAGCAGCACCTCGAGGGTGACCAACTCCCCGGGAGCCAGGCCGTCGACCAGGTCGATCAGCGCCTCCTCGCCGAGGTCGTCGACGTCGAGATCGACGATCACCCGCGCCCCGCCCAGCGACAGGTCGATCGCCAGGCCGGGAAACATCTGCCCGGAGGGCAGGATCAGCACGACCGGCACCTGCACCGAGACGCGCCGGGAGCGTCGCCGGTCGACGGCGCCCACGGTCGTGTCCACCCGCATGTACACGCCGGGCATGCCCTCGGCGGGCGGGGGCACGACCGTGCCCACGATGCTGAAGCCGGAGCCGTTCTGCGTCCAGAGCAGGGCCACGTCGACGCCGACCATGGCGAACCCGGTGAGGCTCAGCCGGAGCGTGCCGTCGCTCTCCCGCGAGACCCGGCAGGTCCGGGCCGGGCCGCCGCCGAGCGACGCGCTGGCGGTCGGGGCGGTCCACGGCTGCGGTTCCTCGGTGGTCTTGACCATCATTGTCGGATCTTTCTGGGTACGGATCGCGGTCCGGTCGAATCCTCTCCGAAGTGACGGTACCGTCGCGAACAGCCCTTCAGGTGCAGGTCAGCACGGACAACGAGTTCCCATCGATCCACGCAGCTCCATTCATCGATATGGTGGCGGGCGTGAGATCTCGCATCGTGGCCATCCTCGCCTCCCTGCTGGTGGTCCTCTCCCCGGCCACCGCCGCGCGCGCCGCCGACGATCCGCTGCTCGACCAGCTGCGGGCCGTCCCCGGCCTGACCGTCATATCCGACACCGCGGGCACCGGCTACCGGTTCTTCGTGCTGACCTACCGTCAGCCGGCCGACCACCGCCACCCGTCCCAGGGCACCTTCGAGCAGCGCCTGACGCTGCTGCACCGGTCGAGCACGTCCCCGACCGTGCTGTTCACCAACGGCTACGGCCTGGCCGCCAGCCCGCGGCCGACCCAGACCGAGCCGACGGCACTGCTGAACGCCAACCAGATCTCGGTCGAGCACCGGTTCTTCACCCCGTCCCGCCCGGCCCCGGCCGACTGGTCGGACCTGAACATCTGGCAGGAGGCGACCGACGAGCACCGGATCGTCACCGCCTTCGACGGCATCCTGACCGGCAACTGGATCCAGACCGGCGGCAGCAAGGGCGGCATGACCTCGGTCTACCACCGCCGGTTCTACCCCGGTGACGTCGACGGCGTGGTCGCCTACGTGGCGCCGGACGACGTGATCAACCCGGCCGACAGCGCGTACGACAAGTTCTTCGACACGGTCGGCACGCCGTCCTGCCGCGCGGCCCTCGACGGCGTCCAGCAGCAGGCGCTGCTCCGCCGGGAGCGGCTGGTCCCGCGCCTGGCGGCGGACGCCGCCGCGAACGGCTGGACGTTCAGCCGGACCATCGGCACCGCGGACCGCTCGTTCGAGATGACCGTGCTCGACACGGTCTGGGCGTTCTGGCAGTACAGCCTGGCCGCGGACTGCGCCACGGTCCCGGCCGCCACGGCCACCGACGACGAGCTGTACGCCTGGATCGACGGCATCGCCGGCTGGAGCTTCTACACCGACCAGGGCCTGGAGCCCTACTGGCCGTACTACTACCAGGCGGCCAGTCAGCTGGGCTGGCCGAGCCTGCGCTTCGAGCACCTGCGCGGCCTGCGCGACTACCCGGGGCTGTACACGGCGAACTCGTCACTGCCGCCCGAGCTGCGCCGCAAGCACAACCCGGTGCCGATGATCGACGTCGACCTCTGGGTCCGGACCGCCTCGGAGCGCATGCTCTTCATCTACGGCCAGAACGACCCGTGGGGCGCCGAGCGCTTCACCCCGAGCCGCCGCGACTCGGCCCTGTTCGTCGCCCCGGGCGCCAACCACGGCGCGAACATCGCCAAGCTCGCCCCGGCCGACGCGGCCCAGGCCACGGCCCTGCTGCGCCGCTGGGCAGGCGTCCCGGCGACGTTCGCCGCCAAGCAGTCCACCGACGTCCCGCTGGACGACATGCTCGGCGACCACCACCGCCTCCCCTGACCACCCGCGCCCGCCGGCTCCCCCCGGCGGGCGCGCTCACGCGTCCACCGCGTCCCAGCCGGTCATCTCGGCGGCCGGGATGCTCGTCAGGCGGCGGCGACCCGGTCCAGGAGTTCGAGGCGGAGGATGACCGGCTCGATCGTGCGGTGCCGGTCGGCCTCGCCGTACTTGTGGTTGAACTCGGCGATGACCTCCTCGTAGAGCCCGGCCGCGGCCGGCAGCCGGGTCATCGCGTAGGCGCACTCCTCGTCGCACGGGCGGCGGCCCGGGTTGTCCTCGGCGGTGATGTGCTCGCGGCCGAAATCGATCAGCAGGTCGGCGATGTGGGCGCCGTCGATGAACACGTCGCCCCGGTGCTCGGCATAGCGGACCTCGCGGCTGGCCACCCGCGTGCCGTCCCGGCAGAACGACAGCTCGGTCATCCACCACTGGTCCAGCGTCGTGGTGATCTCGTTGTGCCACAGCTCGTGGAAGCGCCGCTCGGCGAACTGGCCGAGCGAGGAGCTCACGTTGATCTCCAGGTGCGGTGACGCCGATGCCCGGGTGCCGACCGGGTAGAACGAGATCAGCGCCCGGTCGTCCCACTGGTGCAGCTGGAGCGCGGGCAGCGCGTCGTACGTCTTGACCACCAGGTTGTCGGCGTGCAGCGGCGTCATGCCGGACTTGCACCGGTACAGGTAGCGCAGGTTCTCGACGATCACGCCCCGGACGTCGACCGGGGTGATCTCCTCGGCGCGCTGCTCGGTCGCCTTCGCGTCCGGGTCGAGCAGCAGGATCTGGATCTGCACGCCCCGTTCGGCGGCGACCCGCAGCGCCTCCAGGAACCGGTCGCGCTGCCGCCCCTCCAGGATGTGGTTGCCGGTGTCCATGATCCGCACCACCGTGGCCGCGTACTCCACGTTGCGGCTGAACCGGACGTCGTCGAAGAACGGCTGCTCACTGACCCGCGCGTTGCGCAGCTCCTGGAACATCGGGTCGAAGATCGCGTAGGTGAGCGCCACCACCAGCACGCTGGTCCCCAGGTTGACCAGCAGGTCCCGCGCGTACCCGGCGTAGACGTGCCCCATCCCCAGCATGACCAGCGCGATCCCGGCGAGCAGGGCGAACCCCCAGGGGCGGGCCTTCTTCGTGATGATCATCCGCAGCCGCGTCATGATCGGCAGACATCTTTCAAGAGCAAGCCCCCGTCCCGCTACTCACCGTCCGTCGCCGGATCATAACGTGATGCACATAGGACCGCCGAGCCCACGAACCGGCCGTCGATCGCCAACCGATCGGGCCGGCCGGGACCGGTGCGGCTCAGAGCGGGGCCGGGGCCTGCTCGCGGGCCCCGGCCGTGACCCGGGAGAGAGTGGCGCGCAGGGCCGACTCGGCGTCCGGGGCGGCGTCCAGGGTGTCCAGGGCGAGGAGGGCGGCGCCGGTGACCGGAGGGGCGTCCAGGACCGTGATCGTCGCCTGGGGGGCCTGGGCCTGGACGCCCCGGATCACCTGCTCGTGCAGCTGGGCATGGCGGGCCTGCAGCACGCCGCCGCCCAGGACCACGGCGTGCGGGCGGGTGAGCAGGCCGAGCCGCCCGGCGGCCGAGCGGTGCTGGGCGAGGATCTCCTCGGCCTGGCGGGTGACCAGGGCCGCGGCCACCTCGTCGCCGGTGGCGGCGATCTCGAACAGCAGCGGGGCCAACTCCGGGATCCGGTCCATCGGCAGGTCCCCCAGGTGCAGGCCGATGCTGACCGCCTCGACCGTGGGCCGGCCGAAGTGGGCGGCGACCGCGGCGGACAGCGCGGTGGGGTCGCCCCGGCCGTCCTCGCCGCGGGCGGCCGCGCGCAGGGCGTGGTCGGCCAGGTCGTGGCCGCCGCCCCAGTCGCCGGAGATCGGGCCGAGCGCCACGAACCGGGCGGTGCGCCCGTCCGCCGCCCGGCCCACGCAGTTGTTGCCGGCGCCGCAGACCACGGCGACCGCGTCCGGCATCGCGGTGCCGGCGCGCAGCAGGGCGAAGCAGTCGTTGTCGGCCTGCGTGTGCCGGGCCCAGCCCTGCCCGGCGACGGCCGCGTTCAGTGCGGTCACCTCGTCGGGCAGGTCGGCGCCGGCCAGGTAGACGGCGAGCGAGTCGATCATGGTGCCGGGTGGCAGGCCGGCCTCGGCGCGCGCCTCGGTGATCAGCTTGCCGAGCACCGCGATCGCGCCGGGCAGGCCGACGTTGTGCGGGGACGACGTGCCGCCGCGGACGAACGCGAGGACCCGGCCGGACGTGTCGCCGAGGACCACGTCGGTCTTGGAGTTCCCACCGTCGGCCGCCAGGAACAGCGGGCTCATCGGGCCCACGCGAGGTGCGCGCGGCCGGCCGCGATCAGCTTGTCGGCCAGGGCGTCGGCATACTCGTGCTGGCCGATCAGCGGGTGGGCGAGCAGCGCGCGGTAGACGCGATCACGGCCGCCCTTGAGCGCGGCGTCGAGCGCCAGTTCCTCGTACCCCCAGGTGTGGGTGATGAGGCCGGCCAGGTCGGGCGGCAGGGGGGTGACCGGCAGCGGAGCCGGGCCGTCGAGGCCCGCCCGGGCCGAGACCTCGATGACCGCCTCGGCGGGGAGGAACGGCAGCAGGCCGTCGTTGCGGACGTTGACCGAGTGGACGGCGTCGTCGTCGAGGCCGAACAGCGAGGCGAGCAGGCCGACCGCGGCCTCGGAGTAGTAGGCGCCGCCGCGCTCGCCGAGCAGTTTCGGCTTCTCGACCAGGGTGACGTCGCGGTACATCTCGAGGAGGGTGGCCTCGATCTCGGCTACCCGCTGGCCGCGGGTCTGCGCCCCGATCGACTCACGCACGTGCCGGTCATGGGCATAAAAATACGACAAATAATATGACGGTACGGCGCCGAGCATGGTGACGATCTCCGGCGCGATGTCCACCTCGCCGGAGATCTCCGACAGGTGACCGTCGATGAGCGCGGGCAGGCGATCGACGCCGTCCACATAGGCTGCCCGCTCCCAGGTCAGGTGGTTCAACCCGACGTGGTCGAGCACCACCGCGGACGGATCGACGCCCAGGTAACCGGCGAACCGGCGCTGGAAGCCGATCGCCACGTTGCACAGCCCGACCGCCTTGTGCCCGGCGTCGAGCAGCGCCCGCGTCACGATCCCGACCGGGTTGGTGAAGTCCACGATCCACGCGCCCGGCTTGGCCCGCCGCCGGATCCGCTCGGCGACGTCGAGGATCACCGGCACCGTCCGCAGCGCCTTGGCCAGGCCCCCGGCCCCGGTCGTCTCCTGACCCACGCAGCCGCAGTCGAGCGGGAACGTCTCGTCGGTGATCCGGGCCCGCTGGCCGCCGACGCGCAGCTGGATCACCACGGCGTCGGCGTCGGTCACGCCGGCGTCCAGATCGGTCGTCCAGGTGACCTTGCCGGGGTGGCCGTAGTTCGCGAAGATCCGCGCCGCGAACGCGCCCACGATGTCCAGGCGGTCCGCCGCCGGATCGATCAGGACCAGCTCGGAGACCATCGAACCGAGCCGGGCGAAGCCGTCCACGAGCTCTGGCGTATAGGTGGATCCGCCACCGACGACCGCGATTTTCAACCCTTGAATCCTGTCAGCGTGATGCCCTGCACGAACGCGCGCTGGGCGAAGAAGAAGATGATGATCAGCGGAGCCATGGCCAGCACGGTCGCCGCCGTGACCAGGTTCCAGTCGACGTGGTGCATGGTGCGGAACGAGGCCAGCCCGAGCGAGAGCGTCCAGGAGTTCTCGTTCTCGCTGGTGTAGAGCAGCGGCCCGTAGTAGTCGTTCCAGCAGAAGAAGAACTGGAACAGCCCGGCCGCGGCGATGCCCGGGCGGGCCATCGGCAGCACCACCTTCAGCAGCGTGCGCCACTCGCCGGCGCCGTCGACCCGGGCCGCGTCGAGCAGCTCGCTCGGGATGGTGAGCAGGAACTGGCGCAGCAGGAAGATGCAGAACGCGTCCCCGAACAGCGCCGGGATGATCAGCGGCCAGAGCGAGCCGGTCAGGCCGTAGCGGGCCCACATCAGGTAGAGCGGCACGGTGACCACCTGCGGCGGCAGCATCATCACGCAGATGATCACGAGGAAGAGCACGTTGCGGCCGCGGAACCTCAACTTCGCGAGGGCGTACGCCGCGGGCACGCTCGACGCCAGCGTGAGCACCGTGGCCGACACGGCGTAGATCACCGTGTTGAGCAGGTAGTGCCCGAGCGGCGTCCCCTGGAACACCTTGACGTAGTTCTCCGGGTGCCACGTGTTCGGCCAGTAGTCGCTGGTCAGCGCCTGGTTGCTGGTCATCAGCGAGAGCAGCACCAGGTAGACCACCGGGGTGACGAACATGATCGCCAGCACGATCCCGATGCTGTGCTGGGCGATCCAGGCCAGCCGCTTCTGCCGTTTGGCCTGCGTGATGGTGACCGGCCGTTGCACCGGCCGGTCCAGGACCGTGGTCACGATTCCTCCCCGGAGAACGCCTTGGAGCGGCGCAGCAGGATGACGGTGACCGCGAGCGCGACCACGAACAGGGCGATGGCCAGAGCGTTGGCGTAACCGAGGGCGCTGTAGCGGAAGCCGACGGTGTAGAGCCACAGCGGGTAGGTGAACGTCGAGCCCTCCGGGTAGCCGAAGGACTGCGAGATCCCGGCGCCGACGGTGGCCTGCCCGCTGGCGACCGAGCCGGCCACCGCCGCCTGGTCGAAGTACTGCAGCGTGTAGATCACGCCGGTGACCGCCGCGAACAGCACCACCGGCTGGATCGTCGGCAGGGTGATCGACCGGAACTTGTGCCAGGCGTTCGCGCCGTCGAGTGACGCCGCCTCGTAGAGGCTCTCGGGCACGCCCAGCACAGCCGCCAGGAAGATGATCATCAGGTCCCCGACGGCCCAGAGGCCGAGCAGGACCAGCGACGGCTTCGCCCAGACCGGAGAGTTGAACCAGAGCGGGCCGTCGATGCCGATCATCTCGAGGAGGTGGTTCACCGGGCCGGTGCCCGGCTTGAGCAGGTAGACGAACGCGATGGTGGCGGCCACCGGCGGGACCAGCGCCGGGAGGTAGAAGACCGTCCGGAAGAAACTGGCGCCCCGCTTGAACTGGGCGAGCAGCATCGACAGGCCGATCGCGCCGATGATCCGCGCCGGGACGAACACCACCACCATCCACAGGGTGTTGCGCACCGCTTGGAGCAGGAACGGGTCGTCCGCCATCTGCCGGTAGTTGTCCAGCCCCACCCACTGCGGTACGGAGAGCAGGTCGAACTTCGTGAACGAGAAGTAGACCGCCGAGAGCAGGGGGTAGATGAAGAACACCGAGATGCCGATCAACGCGGGCGCCAGGAAGGAGAACGTGGTGAGGCCCCGGCGGAGGCGAACGCCGTCCATGGCTCAGCCGCCCAGCGTCATGACGCTGTTGATCTGCTTGTCCGCGTCGGTCAGGCCACCGTTCAGGTCGGCCACCTTGCCGGACTGGTACTTGATCAGGAACTGCTGGAACGTCTCCTGGTAGGCCGGGCCGGAGGCGGTCGGCGGCGAGGTCAGCGAGTTCGGGTTGTTGAAGATGTCGATGAACGCCTTGAAGTCCGGGTCCGCGTTCAGCGCCGGGTCGGCGATCGACTTCGTGGTGGTCGGCACGTTCTTGATCAGCCCGGCCAGCTTGGTGACCGCCGCGTCGTTCGTGGTCAGGTACTTGATCAGCTCCCAGGCCGCCTCGGGGTTCTTGGCGTTCTTGGAGATGCCCACGATGTTGCCGGTGACGTAGCCGCCGCCGTAGCGGGACGGGTCACTGGTCGGGAGCGGCGCTACGCCGTACTTCAAATCGGGGGTTTGGTCCTTGAGGAAGGCCAGGCGGTACTCGGCGTCGATGTTGATCGCGACCTGGCCCTTCTGGAACGCGTTGTCGGCGCTGAACTCGTCGCCGAGACTGGCCTTGAACTTGGTCAGGTTGTCGTAGCCGTACCAGTCGACCAGGTCTTTCTGCCAGGTGAGCAGGGTCTTCCAGTTGGCGTCGGTGCCGACCGCGCTCTTGCCGTCCTCGGTGAGCCACTTGGCGCCGGTGGCCGGGGCCAGGTGCGCGGCGGCGTTCTCGTAGAAGTCGAACAGCGGCAGGAAGCCGACCCGCTTGAGCGAGCCGTCGGCGTTCTTGACGGTCAGCTTCTTGGCGTCCGCGGTGAGCTCGTCGAGGGTCTTCGGCGGCTCGGCGATGCCGGCCTTGGCGAACAGGTCCTTGTTGTAGAACATCCCGTACGCGTCGGCCAGGAACGGCATCGCGCACCGCTTGCCCTGGAACTCGGTGTACGACCGGACCGTCGCGTTGAGCTGGCTGACGTCCACCTTGTCGCGGTCCAGGTACGGCTTGAGGTCGACCCAGGCGCCGGACGAGCAGAACTTGCCGACGATGTCGGTGGAGTAGGAGAGCCCGACGTCCGGCCCGTTGCCGGCGCCGATCGCCTGGGTGACCTTGGAGTCGTCCTGCCCGGACTTGACCGTCACCTTGATGTTCGGGTGGGTGTCGGTGAAGTCCTTAACCACGGTGTCGATCGCCGCGGCCTCCCGCTCGGTGAAGAAGTGCCACAGCTCGACGGTCCCGGAGACCTGCGTACCGGGGTCGGCGATCTTGTTCTCTTTGGGGGCCGGCGTGCAGGCGGTGGTCAGCAGAGCGGCGGTGGCCAGGGCAAAAAGGGCATGAGGTAGCCGTTTGTTCACTTGGGGACCTCTCAGTATCTAGCTGTCGCGGATCGCGGTGATGAGCGCTTCACGGACCGCGGCCAGCCCGGCGTCGAGACCGCCGAGCAGCACCGCGTCGTCTTTGATGGAGGTGGCGGCGAACGTGCACTCCAGCGGGGCGGCCCGGCGGAACGCGGTGTTCACCGCGGCGAGCAGCGCGTCGCCGCCGGCCTGGGCGGTCGGCCCGGCCAGCACGACCAGGGACGGGTCGAGGACCGCGACCACCGCGGCCAGCGCGACCACGATCCGGTCGGCCAGCGTGGCCAGGAACTCGCCGTGCCCGGCGGCCGCCGCGACCAGCTCGGCCGGGGTGTCGCCGGTGATCCCGTGGTCCCGGGCCAGCTCCTTGATCGCGCCGCCGCCGAAGAGGTCCTGCAGATCGACCTTGCGGTGGCTGGAGTCCGGCGAGTAGAGCGGCATGTAGCCGATCTCGCCGGCGCTTCCCCGGGCGCCGCGCAGCAGCGTCCCGTTGATGTCGATGGCCAGACCGAGGCCGTCCTGACCGATCCAGAGCAGCGCGAAGTTCTCCGCGTCCCGGGCGGCGCCGCGTTTGCGCTCGGCCGCCGCGGCCAGGTTGACGTCGTTGTCGACGCCGATGTCGGTGCCCAGTGCCGCGGCGATCTCCGGGACCAGGCCGGGCCGGCCGAAGCCGGGCACGTCGACCAGGCGGATCGTCTCGGTCTTCGGGTCGTACGCGCCGGGGACGCTGAGCTGCACGTACCGGACCCGGTCGGCGGGCGCCCCGGCCTGCTCGCACAGCTCGGCGAGCACCCCGGTCACCGCCGCGACCGGGTCGGTGGCGAGGAAGTCGATGCGCGACTCGAACCGGGCGCGGATCGCGCCGGTCAGGTCACCGAGCGCCGCCGCGACCGACGGGGTGCCGCTGGTGCCGACGTCGCGGACGGAGACGGCGACCGTGTACGCCGCGTCCGGGTTGGCCGAGTAGATCTCCGCGTTCGGGCCCGGGCGGCCGCTGTCGTGCCCGACGACGTTGACCAGCCCGGCCTCGGTGAGCCGGCGCAGCACCTCGGAGATCGTCGGCGTGGACAGCGCGGTGAGCTTGCGCAGATCGGCCCGCGTCAGCCGGCCCGGGTCGAGCAGGTGGGCGAGCGCCGCGCTCTCGTTCATGGCGCGGAGCAGCTTGGACGAGCCGGCCAGACGCGTCAACGGAGCTCCTCCAGCGGTCGGTTGCTGATTGGCAAAGTGTTTAACAGTTGGCTCATAGTCGATCCCCCGCCGTCCCGTGTCAAGGGTCAGATCTTCGCGATAGACCAGGATTGATAAATCAACTTAACAGTCGTAGTGTCCGTCCCCAACGCGCGCGCCACCCCCTCTCCCCCCCTCCAACGAGGAGCGCCATGATTCGCGTCAGGACAGTCGTCTACGCAGCATTAGGCCTGGTCATCCCAGGTACCGTAGTGGTCTTCGGACTGCTTCCGGCCAGCGCCGCCACGGCTGGGCCGATCAAGGGCCTGGGCGGCAAGTGCATCGACGTCGCCAACGCCTCGACCGCCAACGGCACGGCAATCCAGCTCTACGACTGCAACAGTTCCGCCGCCCAGCAGTGGACCGTCGGCAACACCGACGGGACCATCCGGTCGCTGGGCAAGTGCCTCGACGTCACGGCTGCGGCCACGACCAACGGCGCCAAGATCCAGCTGTACGACTGCAACGCCACCGCCGCGCAGAAGTGGACGGCCAGCAACGGCACCCTGATCAACTCCGGGTCCGGCAAGTGCCTGGACGTCACCGACAAGAGCACCGCCAACGGGGCCCGGCTGCAGATCTGGACGTGTGCCGGCGGCACGAACCAGACCTGGACGCTGCCCGGCGGCACCACCACCCCGACGTCGCCGACCAGCTCGGCGACCACCGCGCCGACCGGCAAGAACCTGGACGACCCGGCGAAGAAGGACGTCGCCATGCAGATCGTCTCGGCGGCCGAGAACTCGTCGCTGAACTGGCGGGCGCAGTTCTCGTACATCGAGGACATCGGCGACGGGCGCGGCTACACGGCCGGGATCATCGGCTTCTGCTCCGGCACCGGCGACATGCTGGAGCTGGTCGAGGCGTACACCGCGACCAAGCCGTCGAACGTGCTGGCCAAGTACCTGCCGGCGCTGCGCAACGTCAACGGCACCGACTCGCACTCGGGTCTCGACCCGAACTTCACCCGGGACTGGAAGACCGCGGCGGCCGACTCGGTGTTCCAGGCCGCGCAGGAGTCCGAGCGGGACCGGGTGTACTTCAACCCGTCGGTCCGCGACGGCAAGGCGGACGGCGTTCGCGCCCTCGGCCAGTTCGCGTACTACGACGCCTCGGTCGTGCACGGCTACGAGGGCATGCGCGCGATCCGCAGCCGCGCCCTGGCCAAGGCAAAGCCGCCGGCCCAGGGTGGCGACGAGAAGGCCTGGCTGAACGCGTTCATGGACGAGCGCATCGTGGAGATGAAGAAGGAGGAGGCCCACTCCGACGTGACCCGCATCGACACCGCCCAACGAGTCTTCCTGAACAACGGCAACTTCGACCTGAACACCCCCCTCGACTTCAAGGTCTACGGCGACTCGTACCACATCAGCTGACCCCTACAACTGACGCTCCCACAAACCGAAGCCTGTCGCCGACGCCCGTCACCGGCTGACGCGTCTCGCTGACGTTTCGCACAGCAGGGCCGCCCGGACCGTGCGGGGTCCGGGCGGCTCGCGGTGCAATCTCCACTGCCCACTGCCCACTGCCCACCGCCCACCGGCCCGCCGAAGCGCCGCGAGCCGAACGGCCGTCAGAGCAGGCCGTCGAGGACGACTCGCAGCGCCCGGCCCAGCCGCGCCTGGAAGTCCACCCGGGAATGCGCCAGCCGCGGGTCCCGCAGCGCCTCGACCACCGGCGGCGCCGGGTTCGCGAACGGCCACAGCCCCGCCACCAGCAGGATCATCATCGCGACGAACTCCCGGGCGGCCGGCCCCTCGAGCGCCGGGATCCGCTCGGAGATCAGCTCGGCCAGCCGCGCCTGTTGCGCGCTGTGCGCGAGCTTGAACTCCAGGACCGCCTCCGCCGAGATGTTGCGCTCCAACTCGGAGCCGAGCGCACTCCACAACTCGCAGATCACCGGCTCCAACGCAACGGACTCGGCCAGCGCGTCGGCCACCTCGCCGGGCTCGCCCGCGGGCAGCTCCAGCACGTCGACCCAGTCCGAGATGGTCTGGTTGAGCAGCGCGAAGTAGACCGCCTCGCGCGTCTCGTAATACCGCACCACGTTGGTCTTGGACAGCCCGACCCGGCGGGCCAGCTCACGCAGGCTGATCTCACTCAGCGGCATCTCGGCGAGCAGATCCGCCGCCTCGCCGAGAATGGCGCCGCGCCGAGCCTCCCGCTGCTCGGGGCTGCGGGCGCGCTGGAAGTCCAGGTCAGGGCTCATCGCGAGCCAGATTACCGCCTATCGCCCACCAACTCTCACCGCCAACGGCCCACCGCCCCTCGCCGCCTATCGCCCGCCGACTCTCACCGCCGACAGGCCAACGACCCTTACCTCTCGTAGCCCACCGACCCTTACCGCTTGTAGCTCACCGACTCGCTGACCGTGCGCCACCGTGCGTCCGAGATGGCGATCCGCTCGGCCTGCGCCTGGGCGACCGCGACAGCGTCGGAGCCGAGCAGCAGGTGCAGCGGCGGCTGCGGGTCGGCGGCCACGTCGATCAGCACCTCGGCGATGCGCACCGGGTCACCCGGCTGGGTGCCGTCGGCGGCGCGCATGCGGGCCACCACCGGCTCGATGACCGGCCGATAGTCCTTGCTGATCGGGTGCGTGGCCATCGAGGTGCCCGCCCAGTCGGTCCGCATCCCGCCGGGCTCGGCGATCGTCACCCGGATCCCGAACGCCGCGACCTCCCGCGACAGCACCTCGGAGAACCCGCCGACCGCCCATTTCGCCGACTGGTAGGCGCCGAGGCCCGGCCCGCCGACCCGGCCGCCGACCGACGAGACCTGGATGATGTGCCCACTCTCCTGCCGGCGCATGACCGGCAGCGCGGCCCGCGTGACGTTGACGACGCCGAAGAAATTCGCCTCGATCTGCGCCCGGAACTCGTCCTCCGGCATGTCCTCGATCGCCGCGACATCCGCATAGCCGGCGTTGTTGACCAGCACGTCGAGCCGCCCGAACGCCTGCACCGCGACGTCGATCGCGGCACGCGCGGCAGCCGGATCGGTGACATCCAGGGCGATCGCCCGGACCTGCTCGCCATACTTCGCGACCAGGTCATCGAGTTGCTCGGGCCGCCGCGCGGTCGCGACCACGCGATGGCCGGCCTCGAGAGCCGACTCGGCGATCTGCCGGCCCAGCCCACGCGAGGTGCCCGTGATCAGCCAGACGTTGTTCATGATGTCTCCCCCTCATCCGCACCGCCAGCCCTAAGAGGCCAGTGGAACCTTACGCACCCAAGCATAAGAGGCCACTGGCCTCTTGCCAAGGATTGCGACCCGGCTCACGCACCGAACTCGCGCGCCCGCCCCATAAGGCCCGGCAAGCGAGCCCGGCAAGCAAGGCCAGCAAACAGGCCCAGCGAGCCCAGCAAGCAAGCCCGACCATGGACCCGGCGAGCACCCAACTCAGCGGGACGGACGAATGACGATCACCAAAGGTGTCGTACCGGTCGCCTACCGTGCAGGCATGGCTCGACGAAGACGCCGGCGACGAAAAGCCGGAACCCAGGGTCCCCTCACCGCGATCGCCGGCCTCGGGCTCATCGCCCTGCTGTTCGTGCTGGTCGAGCAGGCCCGGGCACACCCTCTGGCGGCCACCCTGATCGCCCTCGGCCTGACCGCGGCGGCGGCCCTAGCGACCTGGCTGTGGGCCGCCGAGCGCCGCCGGATCGCCGCGCACGAGCGCGAGGTCGCGGTCACCGACGGCATGACCGGCGAGCAGTTCGAGCACTTCACCGCCCGGCTGATGCGGGCCAGCGGGTTCCGCGGCGTCCGGGTGGTCGGCGGCAGCGGCGACATGGGCGCCGACGTGTTCGCCTGCACGCGGGACGGCCGCCGCGTGGTCGTCCAGTGCAAACGGTTCGCCGGCAATCTGGGCAGCCCGCACGTCCAGCGCTTCGCCGGCACCGCCCGGGAGATCCACGGCGCCGACGTGGCCCTGCTGGTGACCACCGGGCGCCCCACCGCGCAGGCCCGCGAGGTCGCGCTGCGCTGCCGGATCACCCTGATCGACCGCGCCGGCCTGGCCACCTGGCTGTCCACCCAGGCCCTCGACTGCTGATCCCCGCCGGGCGGCGGGCCGGCTCAGGGACTGGTGGTCCGCTGCGTAACCGTGTTCGCCCACGCCCCGACCGCACCCGGAGCCGGCTCCTCAGCGGCGATCGCCACCGCCTCGCTGTGCCCACCCGCCCCCGAAACAGCCGCCACGCCCGAAACAGCCGCAGCCCCCGAGCCAGACAAAACACCCGAGCGAGCGCCGCGAACCACATCAACAGCCCCCGGCGCCAGCCGCCGATGAAGATATCCAGCCAACGGCCGCTCCAGGAACCGATGCGACAGCCAAGCCACGACCAGCATCACCCCCACAACCGCGCCCAACGCCCCGTACCGGGGAAGGAAGTGAAAATGCTGAAGCAGGGTCCCCCCGACCCGTTGGTGCAACAGATAGAACGGATAGGTCAGCAACCCCGCCGTGGTCAGCCACCGCCACCGGATCCGCGCCGTCCAGCCCACCGCCACCACCGCCAGCACCAGAAAGAACCCCGTGACGATCAGCATCGCCACGGTCACCGACAGCGGCCGATGCTCAGTCCTGGCGGAGTGCTCGACGCGCGCCCCGACCGAGTAGATGGCGAGCGCCCAGGCCAGCCCGACCAGCCCCCAGTGCCGAAGATCCGACCCGAACCGATGGATCAGGAAGAACCCGATCCCCGCCACAAAATACGGCGCATACGCCGGCTGCAGCACCGTGACCAGCACCGGCATCCCCGAGTTCACCGAGATCACCGCCCCGATCAGCCACGCGTACCCGAACCACAGCACCCGCCCCCGGCTGAGCCCGGCCCAGACCAGCAGTCCGAACAGCAGGTAGAACCGCGCCTCGGCCCAGAGCGTCCAGAACGACAGGTCCACCGAGGTCACCTTGAGCGGCTCGTTCAGCATGGTCAGGTTCACCACCACCTGCCGCGCGTTCACCGGCAGCCCGAACGTCGGCACCAGCACCGCCACCGCCGCGGTCAGCAGCACCGCCGCCCAGTAGGCCGGGAACAACCGGATCAGCCGGGACCGCGCGAATCCTCCGGCGGTCCGACCCCACGCGCTCAGCGAGATGACGAACCCGCTGATCATGAAAAACAATTCCACACCCAGCCATCCGTACGCGGTCAGGTGCGCCAGCCGCCCGAACGGCGCCCGATCGCCCCAGAACGCGACCGAGTTGATCGCCGTGTAGTGGAACATCGCCACCGCGAGCGCCGCGCACAGGCGCAGCCCGTCGACGACCGCGAGCCGCCCTCCGCCGCGTGGTGGCGCGGCCGTCCGCCGTCGCTGTGTGATGTCCACCGCTCCCCCGTCCTTCGATCATGAAGGTCCGAGGGGTCAACTAGCCGAGCCGAGGTTGGGTGACGCGGCCGGGTCACGGGGAGTGGTGCCACACCAGGCTGAGGTAGACCCCGTAGAGCGCCGACACCAGGGTGAGCAGACCGAGCACCGCGACGACCACCGTCCGGCGCGACCTGGCCAGCGCCGCCGCGACCGGAATCAGCAGCGGCACCGCGGGGATCAGCAGCCGCGCCTTGGAGTGGTAGTACCCGTCCCCGAAGAACGACATGGCCAGGATGATCGCCGAGTACGCGGTCAGCTGCCACGGAAGCCTGTCCGTGGCCAGGACCAGCAGCAGCGCGAACGCGATCAGGACGACCAGCGTCACCACGTACATGTTCGGCGCGCCCGCTTTGACCAGCAGCCCGTGCGCGGTCCGCAGGGTGTACTGACCGAAGTCGTACGACATCTTCCAGGCGTCCTTCTGCACGTGGAAGTAGCCGTCCGCCCGTCCGAGCCGATCCCCGACCCAGACGATGTAGCCGACGAACCCGAGCGGCGCGATCGCCCCGCCCACCCAGGGCCGCCACCCGTCCCGGCGCCGCACGACGGCGATCAGCGCGCTCACCCCGAGCACCGCGATCAGCGCCGAGCCGGTCGGCCGGGTCAGCCCGGCCAGCGTGCACAGCACCCCGGCGGTGATCCACTGCCGGCGCAGCAGCGCGAGCAGCGACCAGGCGGCGAGCGCCGTGAACAGCGTCTCGGTGTACCCCATCGACTCGACGAAGCCGTGCGGGATGACCGCCCACAGGCCGGCGAGCAGGATCCCGGCGGTCCGGCCGCGCACGTGCGCGCCGAGCGCGTAGATCCCCCAGGCCGCGGCGATCCCGGCCAGCCAGGAGACCGCGATGCCGGCCACGTCCGCCCCGCCCGGCAGGACCGGGTCGGCGATCGCGGTCAGGCCGGGGAAGAGCGGGAAGAACGCCAGGTTCGTGGTGGCCAGGCCGCCGGCCGGGGTGAGCGGGATCCCCGTGTCGTAGCCGCGCTGGACGATCGTCACGTACCAGGCCGCGTCGTAGTTGCCGAGCAGCTTGAGCAGGCTCTTGTGCTGCTCGGCGGCGAACACCCAGACGACCGCGAGACCGATCGCGCGCAGCACCGCGTAGAGCACGAGGGCCGGCCAGGCGGCGGCGAGACCGGTCCGCGCGGTCTCCGCCGGGGCGGTCACCGCGGTGCCGGTGTTCTCGGTGGAGCGCCGGGGCCGCGGGACGGCGGCGGCGACCGCGGTCTGGTCGGGGTCGGATCCCAGTTGCGAAGCGGGCACCTGTGGCACTCCTGTGGATCATCCGGACGGGCGGCGGCAGTCTACGTATCGCCGATCTCCGGCGCGAGACCCCACCTCACCACGATCGCCCGGAATGCCACCGCGGGCAACCCCGCAAATGTCATTCATTCCGTAGTGGAACACCTACCCACTGCATTCCGGGAGTGCATTTTGCCAGATGCACGCGAGGCTATATTCTGATCTTGTCACGGCTCCCGGACGCGGGAAATCCGGTATCGCGCGCTACCCCCTCGAAACACCATTTTCCCGCTCGCTCCACGGCGCTTCTCCGCGCCCTTTTCCGGAGGTCATCGTGACCTGGTTCATCGGCCAATCACTCGTCTTCATCCTGCTCGCGTTCCTGCTCGGCATCATCGTCGGCCGCCTGACCGTGCGTCGCGCCCGGAAGCCGGAAGCCGTTTCCACGACCGTTTCCACGGCTCCTCAGAAAAAGCTGGAAAGCACGGAAACGGTCACCGTGAGCGAGGTTCCGGAAACGGTCCCCGAGGCAAATCGGGACAACCCCGAAAAGGCTTCCAAACCGAAGCCCCGCCCCCGGAAGTCCGCGGCGCCGGCAACCGAACAGCCGATGGAGATCCAGAACGACGAGCTGGAACGGATCGAGGGCATCGGCCCCAAGATGGCCGATGCGCTACGGGCCGCCGGGATCCGCACCTTCGCCCAGTTGGCCGAGGCCGGCGACGACACGAAACGCCGCGCCATCCGGGCCGCCGGGATGACCTTCGCGCCGAGCATCGTCACCTGGAGCCGTCAGGCCCGCCTGCTCGCGGACGGTGAGGAGGCGGCGTTCGCCGAGCTCACCGCCCGCCTGATCGCCGGCCGCGACACCGAGGCCGCCCAGGACGCCATCGCCCGCGACGTCATCGCCAAGAACGCCGAGGCCGCGCGATGATCACTGCCAACCGGCGCCTCTGGCTCGCCCTGCTGCTCACCGTCCTCGGCCTGGCCGGCCTGCTCACCGCCCAGCTCGGCCCGAACCGGCAACACATCGAGAACGACCTCACGCACCGCTCCGCCCAGGCCCTCACCGCCGCCGGGCAGGCCGACGCGAAGGTCTCCTTCGCCGGCCGGGACGCCCTGATCGTGGCCGAGACCCGAGCCCGGGCCGACCGCGCCGCTCCGGTCGTGGCCGGGATCCGCGGCGTCCGCGCGGTCCGCGTCACGGTGGTGGCCCCCGCGGTTCCCACGCCCGCGACGTTCCTGCTGGCCGCGGCCGCGGGCGGGGCCACGCTGACCGGCACGGTGCCGACCACCGAGACGAAGACCACGTTGCGGGACGCCGCCGCCGCGACGTTCGGCACGGTCGACGACCGGGTCGCGGTGGACGACCGGGTCACGGCCGACGCCGCGCTCACCGCCCTGCCCACCCTGCTGCGCGCACTTCCGATCAAAATCAACGACTTGGGGGTACGGCTCGAGTCCGGCACCCTGACCCTCAGCGGCAGCGCCGCGGCCGAGACCACCCGGACCGCCCTGCTCGACACCGCCGGGCGGGCCGGCGTCCCGGTCGTCGACCGGGTGACCGTCGCCGACCTGCAGCCGCAGCTCTCCGCCGTACCCCCGCTGGAATTCCGGACCGGAAGCGCCGAGCTGACCGAGGCCTCGCGGGAGTCCCTGACGGACGTCGCCGCGCTCCTGACCGCGAACCCGAGCGCGAAGGTCCGGATCGACGGGCACACCGACGACCGCGGTTCGGAGGCCACCAACCTCGCGGTCAGCCACGCCCGGGCCGACGCCGTCCGCTCCGGCCTGCTGGAACTCGGCGTCGCCGGGGACCGGCTGACCGCCGCCGGGTACGGCGAGGCCCGCCCGAAAGCGCCGAACGACACCGCGGAGCACCGCGCCGAGAACCGCCGCGTGGAGATGACCGTGGTCCTCGGATGACCCGCCGGGATCGCCGTGCCCGGGTCGGGCCCGGCATGGTTCCCGGACGGCCCCGCGCCGGGGTCGGCCATTCGGCCGATCGGCCGCGCGGCGCACCCCTACCGAAGTCGGATGTGCGGGCATGCCCGGGGTTCCTAGGCTCTTGGCATGCAGATCGATGAGGTGCTCCGGAGTCCACGCGAGGCCGCCGGGAGCCGACCGGCCCGCCCGGCGGTGCTGGTGGCGCCGGTGGCCGGGCTCTTGCTCGGGGTCCTCGACTTCGTGTGGATCAAGTTCGTGCCGTTCCCGCTGGGTGACCTGGGGAACTCGATCGCGGTCTGGGCGGTGGCGGCGTTCCTGCTGACCCTGCTCAACCGGTGGAGCCTGCCGGTCGGCGTGCTCGCCGCGATAGTCCAGCTGGTCGTCGCCGTCCCGGCGTATTACCTGGCCGCGGCGGTGATCCAGCACGACGACCTGAGGAACATGTGGGATGCCAACGCCGTGCTCTGGGCGGGGTTCGGAGTGATCGCCGCCCTGGTCTTCGGCACCGGTGGCGTGCTGGCCCGCCGCGCGAGCGTGCCCCGGCTGCTGCGCGACGTCGCGCTGGCGTTGCCGGGCGCGGTCCTGTTCGCCGAGGCCGCGCTGCAGCTGCGCCGGATCGGCGACCCGAGCTATTCGGCCGGCGGCCAGGCGGCGTCCGGGGCCGTGCTGATCGTTCTCGGTCTGGCGACCACCGCGCTGATCACCCCGGGCTGGCCCCGCCGCGGCATCGTCCTGGTGTTCACCCTGCCCTTGACCGCCGCCGGCTTCGTCCTGCTGACCCTCACCGGCTTCCGCTGACCCGCGCCGCCCCGAGCCGCGCCGCCCCGGGCCGCGTCACCCCGGGCCGCGCCGCCTCACGCCGCGCCGCCGGAACGACCGCGCCGGGGCCGTGGGCCGCCCTCCCCTGCGGCCCACCGCGACCGGTGGTCAGCCCGCTTCCGGGTGCTCCGTGACGTTCTGCAGGTAGAGCGCCTCGCCCAGCTTCTCGATCAGGCCGAGCTGGGTCTCCAGGTAGTCGACGTGGTGTTCCTCGTCGCTCAGGATGTCCTCGAAGATCCGGGCGGAGGTCACGTCACCGATCGAGCGCATGTACTCCAGGCCGCGGCGCAGCCGGTCGACGGCTTCCACCTCGACCTTCATGTCGCATTCGAACTGCTCCTTGACGGTCTCACCGATCCGCAGCGCGAAGAGCTTCTGGTAGTTCGGAAGCCCTTCGAGGAACAGGATCCGGTCGGTGAGGACCTCGGCGTGCCGCATCTCGTCGATGGACTCGGCCTTGGTGTGCTTCGCGAGCACGGTGTAACCCCAGTTCTCCTGCATCTTGCCGTGCAGGAAGTACTGGTTGATCGCGGTCAGTTCCGCAGTGAGCTGCTCGTTGAGGAACTCGATGACGCGGGCGTCGCCTTGCATGCCAAATACCCCCATAATATGGCTATCTGGGGGTAAGCGTACTGCCCGTAACGGTCAGGCGGCGGACGGTAGTCGCGTGTCGGTGTTCCCCTCCTCCTCGATCAGGTCGACGATCCGGTCCAGGCAGCTGCCACAACCGGTCCCGGCTCCGCAGGCGTCACCGACCGACTCCTCGTCCCGCGCCCCGCAACGGATCGCGGCGCGCACTTGCTGTTCACGGACGCGGTGACAGATACAGACGTACATCGGGCAGCACCTTTATAAAACCGGAGACCTTTACCTGGTTAGGCTTACCTAGCTTAGGGTGCCCTAAAACCCCTGGTCACGCAATTCCCTGAACCGCCTGAAGATCATCGGCGGCGGACATCGATTCCCACGGATTGCTAACTGATGACGGCATCGTTACGGTGGGAGCGCTCCCAGAAGGCCCCTCTCCCCTCGGAGGAAAGCCATGTCCCCTCGCCTCAGATGGCTCACCGCGGCCGCCGCCGGTGCCACCGTCGCGGCCGGCGCCGTCCTGATCACCGGCGGCACCGCCGAAGCCGGCACGATCAGCGGCGCCCTCTACCGCGACACCGGCACCGCGGTCGCCCGGTGGGTGGCCGCCAACCCGAACGACTCCCGGACCGCCGTGATCCGCGACAAGGTCGCCAGCCAGCCCGCCTCGCACTGGCTGAGCAACTTCAACCTGTCCACGATCGGCGCGGACGTGTCGTCGTACGTCGGCGCGGCGAACGCCGCCAACCAGATCCCGGTCCTGACCGCCTACGCCATCCCGAACCGGGACTGCGGCGGCGCCAGCGCCGGCGGCGCGCCGGACCTCACCCAGTACCAGAGCTGGATCAACGCGGTCGCCGCGAACCTCGGCAACCGGACCGCGATCGTGATCCTGGAACCGGACTCGATCGCGCTGCAGACGTGCCTGAGCTCGAGCGAGATCACCGCCCGCGACCAGGCCCTGGCCACCGCGACCCGGACGCTGAAGGCGGCGAACCCGAACGCCAAGGTCTACCTGGACGCCGGCCACTCGGCCTGGAACAGCGCCGCCGAGCAGGCCGGCCGTCTGGTCGCGGCCGGTGTCGCGGACGCGGACGGCTTCTACACCAACGTGTCGAACTTCAACGCCACGTCGGCCGAGGTCAACTTCGGCAAGGCGGTCATCGGCGCGCTCAACGGGCGCGGCGTCAGCGGGAAGCACCTGGTCGTGGACACCAGCCGCAACGGCGGGGCGTCCGGCGACTGGTGCGGGGACGACAACACCGACCGGCGGATCGGGGCCTACCCGACGACCGCGACGAACGACGGCGACGTGGACGCGTACCTCTGGGTGAAGCCGCCCGGTGAGGCCGACGGCTGCAGGTACGCGGCCGGGTCGTTCCAGCCCGACCTCGCGTACAGCCTGGCCAGCTCCGCGCCGAACCCGCCGGTGACCAGCTCGCCGACCGCCTCGCCGTCGTCCTCCTCGGCCTCGCCGTCGACGTCCCCCTCGACGTCTCCGTCCACCTCGCCGTCATCCTCCCCGTCCACCTCGCCCTCGATCCCCGCCGGGACCGGCTGCACCGCGGTCCTCACGGTGGCGAGCGCGTGGCAGGGCGGCTTCCAGGCGACCGTCAAGGTCACCGCGGGCAGCAGGGTGACGTCCGGCTGGACGGTGTCCTGGACGCTCGGCTCCGGCCAGTCGATCAGTCAGGTCTGGAACGGCACGCTGACCGTCAGTGGAACCACCACGACCGTCCGCAACGTCTCGTGGAACGGGGCCCTGCAGCCCGGCGCCTCCGCCGAATTCGGTCTGATCGCCTCCGGCAACGTCACCACTCCCACGCTGACCTGCACCGCCTCCTGAGACGGACGGGCCCCGGCACCGAGCCGGGGCCCGTTTGTCAGGTTTGCGGGTTGACTCAGTGGTTAGGGTCGATACGGTCCGATGCCTGACTGTCCGGAAAGGACTATCACTGTGCGAGGCAGGACCCGCTGGGCCATCGCGGCCATCACCTTCCTGAGCGTGCTCGCCGGGAGCGCCGTTCCCGCGAGCGCCGTCGCCAACGGCGAACCCGTGCCGATCGGCAAGTACCGCTTCTCCGTCAAACTCACCATGACCGGCATCCCCACCGCGGACGGTGGCAGGCGCAACAGCGCCTGCTCCGGCGCGCTGATCGCCCCGCAGTGGGTGATCACGGCCGGGCACTGCTTCCGGGACGCCAACGGCGTCCGGGTGGAGTACCCGGTCGCCGACCTGACCACCGCGACCGTCGGTCGCACCGACCTGACCGGCACCGGCGGCCACGAGCTCAAGGTGGTCGCGGTCAAGCAGTCCGCGACCGCCGACGTCTCGCTGGCCAAGCTGGAGAAGCCGATCCGCGACGTGCGCCCGATCCGGGTCGGCTTTCGCGAGCCGAAGGTCGGCACGGTGCTGCGAGTCACCGGTTACGGCTCGCTGACCAGCACCAACCCCGTTCCGGCGACCCGGCTGCAGACCGGCCAGCTGATCATCGTGTCGGTGGACGACGCGGTGCTCGGGCTGAACGGCTACGCCCCGCAGCCGGACACCACCCCCTGCCCCTACGACTCCGGCGCGCCGTACTTCACCGAGCGCCGCGGCGTCGCGACCCTGGCCGGCGTGGTCAGCAACGGTCCCAGCTGCCCGCACACCGGCGTGGAAAATGCCGCCCGCACCGACAACATCGCGGCCTGGATCCGATCGGTCACCAAGCAGAAGTACTGATCAACCTAGGAACGCCATGCCCTTCCTCAGTGGACCTCAATGAGGTTCGATTACCTCGACGAGGGTCGACCACGGGGGTTGGGCATGGCACGGGTTGCGGTTGTCGGGTCGGGGATCGGCGGGCTGACCGCGGCGATCGCGTTGCAGCGGAAGGGCTTCCAGGTCGACGTCTACGACCAGGCGAGCGAGCTGAGCGAGATCGGCGCCGGGGTGTCGCTGGGCGGTAACGGGATGCGGGTGCTCGACGCGCTCGGTCTCGGCAAGGCGGTTCGGGACATCTCCGCGAACCTGCATCGCATCGAGTTCCACCACTGGCGCGGCGGCGACATCTTCTTCGAGCACCCGATGGGCGACTGGTACGAGCAGCGGTTCGGGGGCCCGTTCCTGGGTCTGCACCGGGCCGATTTCCATCAATTACTGCTTTCGGCGTACGACGGTGAGCCGCACCTGGGCCACCGCTGCGTGGCCGTGGACGAGTCGCCGGACGGCGTCGGGCTCACCTTCGCGGACGGGTCGACCGCCGAGGCGGACGTGGTGGTCGGCGCGGACGGCCTGCGCTCCGCGGTGCGCGACCACGTGACCGCCCCGGAGGAGCCGGTCTTCTCGGCGATGAGCTGCTTCCGCGGCCTGGTCCCGGTCGACCGGGTGCCCGGCGGCGACCGGTTCGGGCTGACCTTCTTCCTCGGCCCCGGCCGGCACCTGGTCGCCTATCCGGTGCGCGGCGGCGAGCTGATCAACTTCGTGGCGTATGTGCCGGACCCGGAATGGACCCTCGAATCCTGGTCGGCCCGGTGCGAGCCGGCCGAGGCGGTCGCCGCGTTCCAGGGCTGGAGCCCGGTCGTCACCGAGCTGCTGGCCAACTCGGCGGAGACCGGGCGGTGGGCGCTCTACGACCGGGAGCCGTTGCGACGGTGGAGCACCGGCCGGGTCACGCTGCTCGGGGACGCCGCCCACCCGATGCTCCCGCACGCCGGACAGGGCACGAACCAGGCGGTCGAGGACGCGGCGGCCCTGGCGGCGTACCTCTCCATCGGTTTGTCTTTTGAAAAGGCACTCCAGCGCTATGAGCAGCTACGGAAGACCCGGACGCGGCAGATCCAGCTGGGCTCGCGAGCGAACGCGACCTGTTTCCAGGTGCCGGACGGGCCGGCCGCCGACGAGCGGAACGCCCGGCTGGCGGGGCTGCCGCAGATGGTCGGCTGGATCCACGAGTACGACGTCTACGCGGCGATCGAGACCGGCAGCGCGGCGTAGGACGGGATCAGCACCCGCTTGCGGTAAGCGCGGCCGCCGATCCGCCACGGGCGGCCGGTGTCCAGCAGGGTCTGCAGCATCCCGGTGATCTCGGCGCGGGCGACCGGCGCGCCCAGGCACAGGTGCCGCCCCGCGCCGAACCAGAGTTGCCGCTGGTCCGGAAGGTAGCCGCGGTCCAGGTCGAAGCCGCCGGCCGCGTTGTTCGCGGTGTAGGTCAGCATCAGGACCCGCTCCCCGGCCCGCAGCAGCCGCCCGTCGACCGTCACGTCGGCGGCGACCGCGCGGCCGATCAGCGGCGCCGGCGTGGTCACCCGCAGCCCCTCGCGCACCGCGTCGGGCAGCAGCTCCGGCTCCCGCAGCAGCCGATGCTGCGCGCCGGTGTCGTGCAGCAGCGCCACGGTCCGGGCCATCGCGCTGGCCGCCGTCTCGGTCCCGGCCACCATCAGCAGCGTCGCCAGGCCCTCCGCCTGCTGCTGCTCCAGGCCCAGCTCACGGCAGCGGCCGAGCACGGTCTCCGGCGGCGCGGTCCGCCAGGAACCGGCGACGTTCGCGGTCAGCCGGCTCACGATCACCTTCGCCCGGGCGATCGTCTCCGGGGCCAGGTGAGTGGAGGCGGTGGTGCCGAGGGCCAAGGAGGCGAGCTCCTCACCGGTGGCAAAAATCTTCCGGTACGCGTCGTCGCCCGCCTCGGTCACCGGAATCCGCAACAGGTCCGCGACGATCCGGCCGACCAGCACCCGGGCCAGGTCGGCGATGTCGACGGTCCGCCCGGCCCGCAGCTCCGCACCGGCCTCCGCCAGCCGCGGGCCGACCACCCGCTCGGTGAGCAGGCGGGCGTTCTCGTCGGTGAACAGATCCCGGGTCCGGGTCCGCAGCTGGTGGTGCCCCGGCCCGTCGAAGATCTCGTAGACCCAGTCGCCGAGCACCTGCGCCCACAGGTGGCCGACGCCACCCTCGCCGAGCAGCGTGAAGTGCTCCGGATCGTTGAGGATCCGCCGCGCGGTCAGCGGATCCGAGGTGACCCACCCGATCCGCGGCACCCGCCGCAGCCGCCGGGCGAACCGGCCGGCGGTGAGCAGCACCGGCAGTTTGGGGTGAGCGGACGCGAGCACACGAAATTCATGACGCCGGGCCGTGTCGATCATCCCGACATCCTCGCCAACCACCCCGGCCGGCGCCACCGCTCAGCCGTTACCCGTCAGCGCCGCTCGCCGCTGTCTCCTCCGCGACGGCCGCTCGAGCGCACCGCGTCTGTGCACTGCGCCTGTGCACTGCGCCTGTGCACTGCGTCTGTGCACTGCGTCTGTGCACTGCCGTGCATGTACATGTTGACGGTCCATATGACATCAACATGTACATGTACGCAACGAGCGTCAACATTGATCAATCAAGTCGATCCAGTCAATACGTCAACATGACAGGGCTGACGTCGTACCCAGGCATGGGGTTGATCTTCGGTGGTCGTTGTTTCATCCGCGACGGCCGCACGCCGCTGGGCCGGCAGCGGAGTGGCGCGTCAGGGCTTGCGGCCCACCGCGCAGTAGACGTCGAGGGCGGCCGGCTCGGTCCCGGGCTCGGGCCGCCACAGCGAGGTCGGCACCAGGCCGGGTTCGAGCAGCTCCAGGCCCTCGAAGTAGGCGCCGATCTCCTCGGGCGTACGCAGGTTGTACGGGTGGCCGCTCTTGCTGGCGACCCGCTGGCTCTCCACACTCTGGGCGCTGGTGCTCGTCCCGTCGCTCACCGCCAGGTAGCTGCCCGACGGCACGGCGGCGAGGAGCCGCTCGACGATCGAGCGGGCCTCGGCGTAGTCGGCGACGTTGCCCAGAATGCCGATCATGGTCAGCGCGACCGGCTTGCTGAGGTCGAGCGTCCGGGCGGCCTCGCTCAGGATCCGCTCCGGGTCCTCGACGTTGGAGTCCACGTACGCGGTCGCGCCCTCGGACGAGCTGGTCAGCAGCGCGCGGGCGTGGGTGAGGACCAGCGGATCGTTGTCGACGTAGACGATCCGCGACTCGGGCGCCGTCCGCTGTGCGACCTCGTGCGTGTTGTCCGCGGTCGGCAGCCCGGTGCCGATGTCCAGGAACTGCCGGATGCCCAGTTCACCGGCGAGCAGCGTGACCGCGTTGCTCAGGAACTTCCGCTGGGACTGGGCGACCGCCGCGATCCCCGGGTTCGCCGACCGCAGCGCCTCCCCCAGCTCCCGGTCGACGGCGAAGTTGTCCTTGCCGCCCAGCAGGTAGTTCCACACCCGGGCACTGCTCGGCCGGGTCATGTCGATCGCGGGATCGGTCATCGAACTCTCCTCCGACAGGGCGGCCACCAGACAGTGATCATAGACAATGCCCGTCAGTCCTCAATGGAGCGCCACGCATCCCCTGCCTCGGCGCCGGGATCGGGCGGCCCAGTGGAGCGGTCATGTCGTCGGGGACGCCGTCGCGCAGCAGCGGGGTGCCGTGGGCGTGGTCCTCGAGGAGGCTGCCCTGCTGGTCGGTCGGCCAGTGGGCCGGGTCGGTGAGCGCGATGCCGAGGTAGGCCAGGCCGTGGCCGGACTCCCAGGTCGGGTCGACGGCGTTGCCCTCCGGCGTGACGCACCACGCGTGCGGGAAGCTCCAGAACGTGCCCGCGATCCGGGTCGCCGCCAGGCCCTCGGCGTAGAGCAGGCCGTGCCGGCGGGCGACGGTCGCGGCGTTGCGGTAGCAGCGCCAGCCCGGCGTCCGGCGGGTCGCCGCCGACAGCGGGGCGGGCGTGAACAGCCGGCCCTCGGCCAGCAGCAGATGCGCGGAGGTCGGGTAGGCCCAGCTCGCCGGGCCGGACCCGGTCCGGTCGACGTGCCGGGCGAGGGTGCGCGCGTACTCGACGATCGCCGACTCCGGGGCCGCCAGCGGCGACGAGGCGGGCCGCTCACGGCGGGCAGCGCCCCTCGGGCACGGTGTCGCGGTCGCTCGCGTCATCCGCATGCCGCCCACTCCCGGTCGTAGGTCCGGGCCAGACAGCCCCGCCGACAAGATTCGTACACTAGTACTAATCTTGTGCCGGCGGGCGGCCGGGTCGGCGGCGGAACGACGGTCAGCAGGCGTGCGCGGGCATCTGGTCGCCGGCGGCCTGGGCGCGTTCCGCCGGGGTCAGGTCGCGGCCGACGATGCGGCAGGCCTCGGCGATCCACTCGGCCGGGCGCGCGTCCCAGGTGTGCGTGGCCCCGTCCGAGGAGACGATCAGGACGGTGTGCCCGTCGGGCAGGAACGTGGGGTAGGTGCGCACGCCCGGCGGCGCGGGGGCGATGGCGCCGAGCGGCTCGCCGGTGCGGCCGTCCCACACGGTGACCCGCCCGTCGGTGCCGCCGACCACGATCGTCCGGCCGTCGGCCGAGAAGGCGGCCGGGCCGGCCGGGCCGTCGTGGGCGTCGACCGCGGCCCGGACCGGCGCGCCGGTGGCCGTGTCGAGCAGTTCCACCTCGCCGGCGTAGCCGGTGACGGCGAGGCGGCGGCCGTCGGGGGCGAAGGCGGCCGCGACCCCGGCGACGCCGATCCCCCACTCGCGGGAGCGATGATCATCAAGATCAACTACTGCGACGGTACGGGCCGTCCCGCCGGGCGGCGCGGCGAACGCCACCAGCGTGCGCCCGTCGGGGCTGAGCACCGAGCGCTGGGCCGGCGCGCCGGGCAGCTGCACCAGCTCGGTGACCGGCCGCAGGCGGTCGGCGTCCAGCTGCTGCACCCGGTCGTCGGTGACGATCAGCCGGGTGCCGTCGCGGGAGTAGACGAGGCCGGGCACCGCGGCGTACGACAGTTGACGCTCGACCACCCGCCGGCCGGTAGCCGAGTTCCAGACCCGGACGAACCCGTCCTGGCCGGACGTCGCGAGCTGGCCACCGCCCGGGCGCCAGGCGATGCCACGCAGCCCGCCGGGTCCGGTGTCGATCACCGCCCGGGCCCGGCCGCTGCCCAGGTCGACGATGCTCAGCCGGCCGTGCGGGCGGCCGCCGGCGGTGACGGTCGACGCGAACGCGGCCGTGCCGCCGTCCGGAGCGATCGCGACGTCGGTGATCGCGGGACCGCCGAGGTCCGGGAGCACGCGGTGCGCCACGAACCGCCGCTCGCCGCGCAGGTCCCAGATCAGCGTCAGGCCCTCCTGGTCGCTGGTCCAGAGCGTGGCCGCGTCCCGGTCGAACGCCATGTCGACGACCGCGGTGGCGTGGCCGTGCAGCACCTCGGCGGGCTTGCGGGTGGCGAGCGTCCACACGGTGGTGGAGTTGTCGGCCGCGGCCGCGGCGAGCAGGCGCCCGTCGGGTGAGAACCGCAGCTGCTGCACCCGGGCGGTGCCGCCGCCGGCGAGCCGGGCGCGCTCGCGGCCCGAGCCGGCATCGATCAGCACGACCTCGCCGGCGCGCGGCCCCGCGGCGGCGAAGAGCCGCCCGTCGGGGCTCGGCTCCAGCGGCGGGTCCGGCAGGGCGTAGGACCGGAGCCGGCGGCCGGTGGCCACGTCGAAGACCACCTGCCCCTCGGGGCCGGTGGTGCAGAGCCGGCGCCCGTCCCGGCTGAACCGGACCGCGTCGCTGGACGCCGCGGTGGTCAGGATCGCCGGCGGCCGGTCGAAGGCGGCCACCGACCAGACCCGGACCTGGGAGAACGTGTGCCGATCCATCCGGTAGACGACCGCGAGCCGCTGCCCGTCGGGGCTGTAGGCGGCCGCCGTGGCCGCCGCGTCGAAGGCCGGCCGGACCGCCTGGACCGACCGCACGGCCGGCCGCCGGGGGTCGACGAGGCGGATCGCGGACGTTCCGACCGACCCGTACGGGATGGCGATCTGCCCGCCGTCCGGCCGGATCGCCACGGCGGCCGGGAACTCGTCGGCGGGCACCTCGGCAGCCTGCCAGGAGCCGGCCTGGGTGCGGGTGTCGAAGATGCCGAGGTGCGCGCCGTTGAGCACGACGAGCGCCGAGCCGTCGCCGCTGATCCCCAGCCGGCTCGGCACCCGCTCGGGGCCCCGGAGCGCGCCGATCAGCTGGGGATTGCGGGCCAGCGCGGCCAGCAGCCCGGCCCGGGTGACGGCGGTGTCGTCCATCCGTACCGCGCCGGCCGCCAGCAGCAGCGACTGGTCGGCGTTCCCGGTGGTCTGGGCGAGCGCGCTGATCCGGCGGGCCTCGGCGGCGACGGCGGCCGCACCGGCCCGATCCGCCTGGCGTGCCGCGTACGCCGCGGCGCCACCGGCCACCACCAGCAGCACGACCGCGGCGGCGAGCAGCATCCGCAGCCGGCGGTGGGCCCGGACGGCCAGCGCCCGCTCGGCGTCGGCCAGGTCGCGGGCCGCGGTCAGGAAGGCCTCCTCGGTGGGGTTGAGGCCGGGCGCGTCACGGTCGCGCCACTCCGCGGCCCGGGCCAGCCGGGCGCCGCGGTAGAGCTCGCTGTCCGGCCGGGACATCGCCTCCCACGCGTCGGCCGCGATGCTCAGGTGCCGGCGGATCCGCTGGCCCTCCGCGTCCTCGTCCAGCCAGGACCGCAGGCGCGGCCACACCCGGGTGAGGGCCTCGTGGGCCAGCGACACCGTGTCGCGGTCGGCGGTGACCAGCCGGGCCGCGACGAGATCCTCGAGCACCTGCTCCTGGCCGGGGCCGGTGGTGACGAGGCGGCGCGGGACACGGCCCCGGTTGGCCTCGCCGTCCGGGGTGACCGCGACCAGGCGCAGCAGCAGGTCGCGCAGCACCGGCCGGTATTCCGCCGGCGTCTGCTCGTACAGGTCCTCGGCGGTGTTCGCCACCGCGCCGCGGATGCCGCCGATGGCCCGGTAGCCGGCGACGGTGAGCGTGCGGCCCGCGCGGCGCCGCCAGGTCTGCCGCAGCGCGTGCGACAGCAGCGGCAACGCGCCCGGCTCCCCTTCCACGTCGCGGACCAGCAGGTCCACCAGACCCGTCTCGAGCACCAGTCCGGCGTGCCGGGCCGGCTCCTCGACGGCGGTGCGCAGCTGCGGTTCCCGCATGGCGCCGAGCAGATAGAGCCCGGTCTCCACCAGCCGGGCGAAGGCCGGATGGTCGCCGACCGCACCGAGCCGGTCCGCCCGCAGCGCCACCACCAGCGGCGCCCGTTCCGCGTGGGCGGCCAGCGCGTCGAGGAAGGCGGCCCGCTCGGCCGGATCCCGGCACAGGGTCACCACCTCCTCGCACTGGTCGACGACGAGCGGCGGCGGCGGGCCCGACGCGGGCAGTGCGATCAGCGACGCCATCGGATGGTGGCCGGGACGCAGCACGGTCACCGGCCGGCCCGGTCGACGCAGGGCCGCCGCCACCCCGGCCCGGACCAGCGACGACTTGCCGCTGCCCGAGGCGCCGGCCACGACCAGCACGCCGGTGGCCGCGAGCCGGCGCAGACACTCGGCGGTCTCCTCCGCCCGGCCGAAAAACGTCTCCGCGTCGCCGACGTCGTAGGCGACCAGGCCGAGGTAGGGGCAGGCCGACTCGGCGGGCGGGGGCGGCACCGGGCGCAACGACGGGTCCTGCCGCAGGATCGCGCGTTCGATCTCGGCCAGCTCCGGCCCCGGGTCGAGGCCCAGCTCGGCGCCGAGCACCTGCCGGGCGCGGCGCAGGCCGGCCAGGGCCTCGCTCTGCCGGCCGGACCGGTACTGCGCCTCGGCGAGCAGCGCCCACCGGCGCTCCCGCAACGGCGCCGCGGCGACCTGCGCCTGTGCGTCGGCCAGCACCTCGATCTGCCGGCCCGCCCGCAGGGCCGCCTCGACCCGCAACTCCTCGGCGTCCAGCCGCAGCTCGGCGAGCCGGCCGGCCTCGATCCGGCCGGGTTCCCACGCCTCCAGCTCGGGCAGGGCCGGGCCGCGCCACAGGGCGAGGGCCTCCCCGGCGACGAACAGCGCGTGGTCGGGGGCATCCAGCAGCAGCAGTTCGCGGGACCGGCCGAGCAGCCGTTCGAAGCAGCGGGCGTCGATCTCGCTCGCCGCCAGGGCGATGCGGTAGCCGTCCGGCACGGTGACGATCGCGGCCGCCCCGAGCCGCCGGCGCAGCCGCGCGACGCAGCCGTGCAGCACCTTGCGCCAGGAGGGCGGCGGCCGATCGCCCCAGATCGCCTCGGCGAGCCGGTCGAGGCGCAGCGCCTCGCCGCCGGCGGCCACCAGGGCGGCCAGCACGACCCGGTCGCGCGGCCCCACCCGGACCGGCGGCCCGTCGCCGCCGATCGTCAGTGGACCGAGCACCGCCACTGCCATCCTCGGACTGTCCGCCCTGGTGAACCCGGGTGTCAACGGTGCCGATACCGGGCTGATACCGCTGCGGTGCCGGGCCGGAACCGGAGCGGACGACAACCGGATGGTCAGCCACCTCCCGACGATCCGAAGGGGAACGTCATGACCAGGACACGCTGGGCTCCGCTCGTACTCTTCGCCGGTCTCCTCACCGGTGTCGCCGCACCCGCCGGGGCCTCGGCTCCGGCGACGCCATGCACCAGGTTCGTCACGCCGGGCACCGCGAGCGCCGGGGAGTGGATCCCGGTGCTCGCCTACCGGCACGCCGGTCGCCGCAGCCCGCTGGAGCTGCGGTTCGACGGGCAGCCGGTGACCTACCGGCTGATCAGGTACGCCGCCTTCGGCACGCCGGGGGTGACCGAGCTGTTCCTGAGCTTCCCGGTGCCCGGCACGGCGACCCGCGGCGAACACGAGATCCAGCTCTACGAACCGGCCGCCGCCCCGGGCGCGCCGGCCGAGCGGCTCGCCGTCAGCGAGATCACCCTGGGGCCGTGACGCACCGGCGGTGACCTGCGGGGCGGCCGGGCCGGGTCGCGAGAGCCGGCTCGGCCAATCCCGGCGAAAGCGAACTAATCGGGTGTTACGTTTCGGCGGTGGCTCCCGGCGGGAAGGCGGCGTCGCTCGGCGGGAACGGCGGGAACGGCGCGCGGGCGGTGGCGCCGGGTGGGCAGCTGCCGTCGCTGACCGGGCTGCGGTGGGTGGCGGCGTTTCTGGTGTTCGGCTTTCATCTGCAGATCGTCGGCTGGTTTCCGGACGGGGTTGCGGCCCGGGTCCAGGAGCGGCTCTTCGCGGCCGGGTCGACCGGGGTCTCGTTCTTCTTCGTGCTGTCCGGCTTCGTGCTGATGTGGTCGTCGGCGCGGGAGCGGACCGGGGAGTTCTGGTGGCGGCGGTTCGCCCGGGTCTATCCGCTGCACCTGGTGACCGCGCTGGTGGTGCTGGCGATCGGGCCGGTCCCCGGAGTGCGGATCCTGGTCGCGAACCTGACGCTGACCCAGTCCTGGGTGCCGGACATCGCCTACTACCAGGGGGTGAACGCGGTCAGCTGGACGCTCAGCTGCGAGGCGTTCTTCTACCTGCTGTTCCCGCTGCTGGCGGCCGGGGTGGCGGGGCTGCGCACGGACGCTCTGGTGCTGGTCGCGGTCGGCGCGTGGCTGGTGACGGTGGCCGGGCCGCTGGTGGTTCCGGACGGCGAGTGGGTCTTCCACTGGACTCCGGTGGGGCGGCTGCCCGAGTTCGCCTGCGGGCTCGTGCTCGCGTGTCTGACCAGGAAAATCACGCCGAACCTGGCGAGGCTGTGGGGCGCCGCCGCGGTGCTGACCGTGGCCGGCTATCGGTTCGCGGGGCACGTGCCGGAGCCGTGGAACGTCGCCGCGTACACCCTGCCCGGCTTCTCGCTGGTGCTGCTCGCGGCCGCCCGGTCGGACCTGGCCGGCCGGTGGACCCCGTGGCGGAACCGGGTGACGGTCCGGCTGGGTGAGCTGTCGTTCGCGTTCTATCTGGTGCACCTGCTGGTGTTGCAACGGTTCGATCTGCTGGTCGGCGACGCGGACCTGAGCACCGGACGGGCGGCGGCGGTGACGCTGTCCGCGCTGGTCCTGGGAGTGGCCGCGGCCTGGGTGCTGAACGTCGCGGTGGAGCGGCCGGCCCGGCGGATGCTGCTGGCCCGGGCGCGGGTCAGGTCCGCTGGGTGAGGACCAGTTGCAGCTCGAAGCGGGCGGTGGGGTCGTCGAGGTCGGGGCCGAGCAGGTCGCGCAGCCGGTGCAGCCGGTAGCTGACGGTCTGCGGGTGGACGAAGAGCTCCGCGGCCACCGCCGCGCGCGAACCCCAGTGCCGCAACCAGGACGCCAGCGTGACCAGGAGCTGCTCGCGCTGGGCCGGGCGCAGGCCGGCCAGCGGGGCGAGGCGCCGTGACGACAGGGCGGCCAGCGCGCCCGGCTCGCCGCGCAGCGCGAGGGCGGCGAAGTGGTCCTCGACGAAGACCGGGTCCGGACCGGTTCCGATCAGCTCGCCGGCGCGCTCGGCGAGGCGGACCGCCTCCGGGACCTCGGCCCACGGCAGGGCCGGGCCGACCACCGCGGCCCGGCCGGCCAGGGCCTCGGCCAGCACCGGCCGCTCGGCGCGTGGGCCGGAGCGCAGCAGCAGGACCGCGTCCCCGGCGCGCTCGGCGACCACCCCGTCCGCGGCGAACCGGAACCGGGCGTCGCGGGCCTGGTCCGGCGGCAGCAGCACCGGGACGATCCGGTCCAGGGCCGGCCAGCCGATCGCGGTGACCGCCTCGCGGGCCACGTCGGCCGGGGCGCCGCCACGTAACAGCAGGTCGGCGGCGCGGCGGCGGCGCCGGTCCCCCTCGCCGGCCTGCTCGCGCAGCTGGCGGGCCAGGCCGTCGGTGCAGGCCGAGGCGAGCTCGTCGACGAACGCACTGGTCGCGTCGGACAGGTCGATGATCTCGTCGACGGTGACCGGGCGGGACTCGGCGAGCGACTGGGACGCGGCCCGCAGCAGCAGCCGGGCCGCCGTGCGCAGGGCGCCGAGCAGCAGCTCCGGGCCCCGGTTCTCGCGGGCCTCGGCGGCGCCCAGGGCGACGAACACCTCACGGATCGGGGGCGGGAGGGCCGGCTCGTCGGTGCCGGCCAGGTCGAGGAAGCGATCCAGGGCGACCTGCACCGCCGTACGCAAATCGCGGTCGAATTTTGTTCTTGAGGTTTCGGCCTTGGTTTTCGAGGTCGCCGCCAGGGCCGGGTTGGCCGCGGTGACCGCGTCGGCGATCGCCGGGACGGTGGCCGGCAGACGGGGCCGCATGGCCGCCGCGAGGTCGGTCGGCACGCGCTGCCACGGGGTGGTCATCGTCGAATTTTGTCACCCGGTGATAACGAGCGGGTCGTACATTGCTGGCCGGAGGACCTGGCTTCATACCTGTTACGGAGTGACGATGGTGCCGGTCACACCTGTCGTCCAAGGATCGGAAGCGCTCGTGAAACACCGGATGTCCCGCCAGCACGTGGTCGACATGTGCCGGACGATGCTCGATCGCGGCTACCTGAAGGCGACCGAGGGCAACGTCTCGGTCCGGATCCCGGGTCACGAGCTCTACGCCGTGACGCCGAGCAACTACGACTACGACAAGATGCGCGTCGACGACGTCTGCATCGTCGACTTCCAGGGCAAACACGTGCCGGATCCGGGTGGCGCGGGCGGGCTGGTGCCGTCGATCGAGTGCGGGATGCACGCGAACATCTACCGCGAGCGGCCGGATGTGAATGCGATCGTGCACACCCACCAGCCGTACGCCTCGGCCCTGGCCTTTCTGCGCAAGCCGATCCCGGCGCTGACCGACGAGCAGGTGCGCTTCCTCGGCAAAGAGGTGGCGATCATCGACTACGCGCCGTCCGGGACGACGTTCCTGGCCAAGAACGCGCAGAAGAAGGTGGTGAGCGGGGACAACGCGTTCATCATCGCCAACCACGGGGTGATCGCGGTCGGGACCGATCCGTCCCGCGCGGTGTTCAACATGGCGCTGCTGGAGAAGGTGTCGATCGCCTATCTGATGGCGCTGACCTCGGAGGCCGGGAAGGTCTACACGATCCCGGCGACGATCCGGGAGATCGCGTTCAGCAAGCTGAAGAAGGACCAGAAGCGGATCGCCTCGCAGATCGTGGACGCGGTCGAGCCGGTGCGGGTGCCGGACGAGGAAGAGTTGCCGTCGGTCGCTGTTGCGGACATCTCGGAGGTTTCGGAAAAGTCCGAGCTCGGCTACATGATCAGCGAGTACCTCGACGTGCCGGACACCATGCGGCGACTCAAGGCACTTGTCGCCCAGCCGGTGCGCGGGCTGCGGCACGACGCGCTGCTGGACACCCTGAACTACTTCGAGACCAAGTGCGTGGCCAGCAAGGAGATCACCGAGCGGGCCAAGAAGCTGATCCCCGGCGGGGTCCAGCACAACCTGGCGTTCAACTACCCGTTCCCGCTGGCGATCGACAAGGCCGAGGGCGCGCACCTGACCGACCGGGACGGCAACGTCTACATCGACTTCCTGCAGGCCGGCGGGCCGACGATCCTGGGCAGCAACTACGGCCCGGTGAACGAGCAGGTCGCCGCGGTGATCAAGGAGAGCGGCCCGGTCACCGGCCTGTTCCACGAGTACGAGCTGAAGCTCGCCGAGATCATCAACCAGCACATGCCGCACATCGAGATGTACCGGTCGCTGGGCTCCGGCACCGAGGCCGTGATGGCCGCGGTCCGCGCCGCCCGCGCGCACACCGGCAAGAAGATGGTGATCAAGGTCGGCGGCGCCTATCACGGCTGGTCCGACACCATGGTGTACGGCCTCCGGGTGCCCGGCACGTTCCGGATGAACGCCAAGGGCATCCCGTGGGGCGCCACCGGCCGGACTCGCGAGACGTTCCCGCACGACCTCGGCACGCTCAAGCGCAAGCTGATCGAGAACCGGCTGCGCGGCGGCACCGCGGCGGTCGTGGTCGAGCCGTTCGGCCCGGAGTCCGGGACCCGGCCGGTGCCCAAGGACTACAACGCGGCCGTCCGCAAGCTCTGCGACGAGTTCGGCGCGCTGCTGGTCTTCGACGAGGTGGTGACCGGATTCCGGACCGGGCTGGGCGGCGCGGCCGGCTACTTCGGCGTCACCCCGGACCTGACCGTCTTCGGCAAGGCGGTCTCCGGCGGCTACCCGATGGCCGGCGGGGTCGGCGGCAAGGCCGGCGTGATGAGCGTGTTCGGCTCCGGACTGGACGGCAAGAGCGGCGCGCACATCCAGGTCGGCGGCACGCTCTCGGCGAACCCGCTGTCCTGCGCGGCCGGGTACTTCGCGATCCAGGAGATGGCCCGGACCAACGCGCCGGTGATCGCCGGACGGGCCGGGGACCGGCTGACCCGCGGACTGCAGAAGCTGATCGACAAGTACGGGCTGCCGTACGTCGCGTACAACCAGGGGTCGATCGTGCACCTGGAGTGCAGCGGCGTGATGCTGCTCAGCATGCGCGACCCGATCAAGCTGCTCAAGGAGAACAAGGCGCGCAAGACGCTGATGGAGCAGATGGGCGCGGCGTACGCGGCACACGGCATCATCACGCTCGCCGGGTCCCGGATGTACACCTCGATGGCCGACACCGACGAGGTCATCGACGACGCCCTCGCGCGTTTCGACCAGGTCTTCGCGCTGGTCGAAGGAGTCTAGATGCCGGTCGCTCCGCAGATCCTCGCGATCGACCTGGGCACCTCCGGGATGAAGGCCGCCCTGGTCGCCGCGGACGGGACGGTCACCGGCTGGGCCGAACGGCCGGTGCCGCTGACCGTGCTGCCCGGCGGCGGCGCCGAACAGGACCCGGTCGCCTGGTGGGACGCCCTGGCCGAGGTCGTCGCCGACCTCGGGCGGGACTTCCCCGAGCACGTGCGCGCGGTCACCACCGTCTGCTCGTCCACCCAGGGCGAGGGGACGATCGCGGTGGACGCGCGCGGGGAGCCGTTGACGCAGTGCATCAGCTGGCTCGACATGCGCGGGGCGGGGCATCTGCGGAAGCAGTTCGGCGGGTTTCCGTCGTACGGCGGAATCTCGGTCCTCAAAATCGCCCGGTGGCTCCGGCTGACCGGCGGGATGCCGTCGATGACCGGAAAAGATCCGGCGGCGCACATGCTTCTGGTGCGCGACGAGATGCCTTCGGTCTACGCCAGGACCAAGACGTTCCTGAATGTCCTCGACTGGATCAACCTGAAGCTGACCGGGCGCACGGTCGCGACCGTGGACTCCATTCTCACCTCGTGGGTCACCGACAATCGAAAAGCGACGGATATTCGGTACGCGCCGTCGCTGGTCGCGGCCAGCGGGATCGACGCGGACAAGTTCCCGCCGATCGTGAAATGCACCGAGGTGATCGGCACGCTCGCCCCCAGCGCTGCCGATCACCTCGGCCTACCCACGTCCGTGCAGGTGGTGGCGGGAGCGATCGACAACACCGCGGCGGCGATCGGGGCCGGCACGATCCGGGACAACGAGCCGCATCTGTATCTCGGGACGTCGTCGTGGATCGCGGCGCACGTGCCGGCCAAGAAGACCGACGTGGGCAGCGGCATCGCGTCGATCCCGTGCGCGCTGCCGGACCGGTATCTGATGACCGCGTTGCAGGCGACCGCCGGGGCGAATCTGACCTGGCTGCGGGACAAAATTGTGGAGTACGACGATCCGCTGCTCTCCGCGGGTCATATCAGTCGCGACGAGGGCACCATTTTCGACGCGTTCGACAAAATCATTCCGACCGTTCCGGCGGGGGCGGACGGGGTGCTCTACATGCCGTGGCTCTACGGGGAGCGGGCGCCGGTCGACGATCCGCATCTGCGGGCCGGGTTCCTGAACATCTCGCTGGAGACGTCGCGGTCGGATCTGCTGCGGGCGGTGTTCGAAGGGGTCGCGCTCAACACCCGGTGGATGGCCGGCGCCGTGAACAAGTTCCTCGGGGCGCCGGTGTCGTCGATGGTGATCACGGGTGGGGCGGCCCGGTCGAACTCGTGGTGCCAGATCTTCGCGGATGTGCTGGGGATGGAGATCCGGCGGGACGCGAATCCGGTGGTGGTGAACGCGCGGGGTGCGGGGTGGATCGGGGCGGTCGGCGCGGGGCTGATCGGCTTTTCTGACATTTCGGATTTAGCACGAAATGATGATCGCTTTGTGCCGGGGGCGGATCGGGCGACCTATGACGATATTTACGAGATCTACACCAGCCTGCACAAGCAGCTCGCCCCGATCTACAAAAAGCTGAACCGCTAGTCCGATGCGCGAGGTGTGCGGAACTGCCAGAGGAAGCCCGCCGCCCATGAAAGGCGTGGGTGACGCTTGGCGGGGTTGCTCTGATCCGCGCCCTCCGGCTCGTTCAGGTGGTGCGGAGAGTTGAAGATCAGGCCCCTGCTACCCGCCCGCTCCGATACCCGTCAGCTACGCACACCCGGGGGCAGGATCAGACGGTCCAGGACTCCATGCGTACCCATACACACCGTGCACAACGGAATGGCAGCGTCGTCGTACATCACCGTCGACTCCTCGTACGAATGCGGCGGGTACTGGACCGTCTCGACCACACCTTGACTCTGCAACGAGAAGTGAAAGCAGTTGTGCATCCGGCCGTTCGGGTAGGTCTGGGCTATGACAGGCGTGATCATCGGGATCAGGGTCACCCGGCGTCGTCGCAGAGTCGCCACGTCGGGACACGACTCGGCATGCACGAGAACAGCTGGCGGATACTCACGCTTCTCCGTCATGCCCGGCATCCGTTCGGCAGCGCCGCGCCCGCGTCCCAGGCGGTCACAATCACCTTCACAGCCTCCTCTTGAGTGAACCGGCCGAGTAGGTCGCCGCTGGTGCCGGGACGCCTCACGTAGGGGCTCCATCGATCGCCGACGCTGGCATGGATCCAGCCGATGTAGTCGCCCTCCGGCTCAACCGAATAGCCACCCATGACGCTCACCTTGAGGATGACGCTCGACATGACCTCACGCCTCGTGGTCGGGACGCGGTGCTCCACTCTTCACCTCCTCGCAGGCGAGGCAGGCAAGGCTCGTCCCGCAACCGGGACACCAGCGGTTCTTGGCCTTCAGGCTGAGGACACCGCTGACGAACCCGACGGCCAGCGAGACAACTGCGACTATCAGCACCATGGGTCACACCCGTCATTGGCAACAGGGATTGACGCTAGGTGAGGGAGATCTCCCGGGTCCATGATGTTGCGAATAGTTGCGTCAGCTCAACTCGCCCGCCACACGGGTGATGAGATCCCTCGCCGGCTTCCCGTACAAAGCAACCTGATGCAGGTTCTCGAACATCCGCCCATACAGCTCAATCTCGCTTGGCTGGGTAACCTCGACGCTGGCGGTGGGAATCTCCAAACCGACCAACTGGTCGTCAAAGATCCAGAACCCTGCCGACGGCACGGCTCCGCGTTCAACCATCAGCGGAATCACTCCCAAAGCCACACTGGGAAGTGACATGACGGTCAACAGCCTGTCGAGTTGGTTGGCCTGAGTCTCGGCATCCCCGAACCAGGTTCGCAGTGCTTGCTCTTCCAGGATTACGGCGAACCGCTTACCTCGCTGGTAGAGGACCTTCTGGCGCTCCATCCGGACAGCGACAGCTTCTTCCAGATCATTGGGGACGTCCAGAAAGCGGCTCCAGAACGACAGCATGGCCGCGCAGTAGTCGGGCGTCTGGAAGAGGCCAGGGATCACGTTGTGCTCATAGATGCGGAACAGGCGAGTCTGTTCGTACAGGGTCGGGGCACGGACGCCCAGCAAGCGCTTCATCCCAGCGCGCGCTTGGCGGCGGTACTCCATGTAGGCCGACTCGACCGCCCGCAGCGTTGCGAGAAGATCTGGTGCCTGAGCGTCAGCGCCGCAGGCCCGGCACCAGTCACGAATGTCATCGGAAGTCGGCTGCTGGACGCCGTTCTCCAGCTTGCTCACCCTGGTGTAGTGCTGACCGGTTGCAGCAGCCAGCGCCCGCCCCGAGAGTCCGGCATCTCTGCGGATCTCACGGAGTCGGGCGCCGAGCGCCTGTTGCGCCTGCTTGGCGGAGCTACTTGGGTTCGTAGTCACGATGCGGGATCGCGAGCTTCCACACCGCGTCGAACGCGGATCGGCATAGGTTGACGTCCGCGGGGTCGGTCGAGGTCTCCATACCGGCGTTCAGTCCGTTCCCGGTGTAGAGCAGGAAGACCACGAGCCGGTCGTCGAACAGGTAGAAGTCGTTTCCCGGCAGAGCTAGCGACGACACCTGCGAACGGGGAGTCCACCGGATGTCTTCGCCGGCGTCGACCATCGGGCCGGCAATGCTGAAACTCCATAGTTGGTAGTCGCTCAGCGGCTCAGAGACCACCCGCGCCCGACGGACGCTCTTGCCCGCGGCCACATGGCTCCGCAGAGTGGAACACCAGTCATCAAGCCAGCTCAGATCGTCAGGTTCCTGAGCCGCCCACTTGGCCATGTACGGAATCTCAACTTCGGTTCCGTAGGCGTCACGCGTCTCCAGGTGGTCTGACGACCTCTCGAAGGTACGGAGCAGGCGATCGAACTCCGCCTCATCCAGCGACGCCACGGCCCTCCTCGGTGAAGAACTGGATCATCCTGTCCGGGATCTCGACCACAGACTCTCCCTCCGGAATGTCCATCTCCGCCAGCGCGTCAGGATCAGTCACAACGAAGCCCTGCACCAACCAGCTACCCCGGTCAGTCCGGTAGAGGGTCGGCGAGTTCGTCGGGTTGGAGTTCGGGTCCTTGGCTACAAAGGTTAGGCGCACGGCCAACTCCCTGCCTCGAAGGTTGCGAAGTGTTGCGCGCTCAGCCATCGTGACCGCCCAATTACCCACAGTCAAGAGTCGAAGGTTCTCAATCTATGCCTTCACGCCGACTCCCAAACCGTGGCAGATTGGCGGGTGCTATCACGCGGCGGTCCTCTTGCCCGGCTCTGAGGGGTCATGCCCCCAAGGTGCCCTTGAGACGAGAGGCAGCCACTCATGACTGGTGCCGATAGCCGACTAGGCGATGCGCACGCGGAAGAATGGCCACGCGCCAATCCACTGAATAGTGGATATTTGAGACTTTGGAATGAGAGCACCAATCCCCGATTTTGCCAGCGCTCCGATGTGGAGGCACTACGGTCGCCTTGTATAGACTGGCTCGGTGACAATCGAGAAGCGCACATCTGCTTCCGCTCGATTTCGAGCGGTGCGACTTTTGACAGACGACCTGCGAAAGATTAGCAGCGAGCTGGACGCAGATGAGGTTACTTGGCAAATAGGTGCTTATTCGCCACAGAGCACCTGGTCACGGAAGACTGTATTCACCAAGTCCTCATCGCTGGATGAGCTAATCGAAATTGCCCCCAAGGGGCGAATATACAGCTTTGAGCTTTCGGCCAGGAGCGGCGACCGGCTTTTCAGCCTTGAGGTCCCTGGTCCTAAACGACGCTTCGTTTCGCTGAAATACGAAGGACCCGGCGATGAGCTGCCGGAGTCTTATTGGAACGTTGCGGAATTACTGAAAGGGGCGGAGAAGCGCGGGCAAAAGCGAGACTACGCCGGCGCTGCCGCTGGGCCTGCAATCGCCCTTAGCGTTCCGTTGCTAATACTGGACAAGGTCGCAAGACTTGGGTGGCTCTACACCGAAACACGTCCGGTTCTGGAGGATCGAATCGGACTCGCATTTCTAGGTGCAGTATTTAGCTTTTTCGTGCTTGGCTCGTTCGCGGCAGGATTCTACGTTTTGGGCAACCTCCAGCGGCGTGACGCTGCGGCCGATTATCGATACGGAATCATTAATCAAGCGCCTCCTTGGAGGAGTTGTCAATTCCGCACGGTGGATATGGACCGCACATAGGGACGATGATCTAAACAAGCAGATTATGTTACTGGCGACTGTAATCGCCGCTGTCTGCGGAGCGGGAAGTCTTATAGTCTCTCTTCTTAAGTAGTAGTGTGGCGATGCTAAAGCCTGCCTTATATTCAGCACCCGAAACCCGCTGCTTAAACAAGCCTTGCGCCACCATAAACAGGAGCGGCAGGTCGCAGAATAGGGCCATCGCAGACCATCATTTCAAGTCCTGCCTCAAGGCAAAGAGTTTCGACAGCGCTGCGAGTTGCATCCGGAATGGGTTGGATACATCCGATGAGATGGAGGTCAACGCCAAGCCGTCGGCTGACTTCTATGTCACGGGAAATCTGCCCGTCATTGAATTCAGAAGCTTTAGTTTTTACTTCACCGGAAAGCATCCGCGAATCCAGCACGCCGAAGACATCGACTTCGTTTTTCCCGCCATCTCTGAATACAACGTTTAGGCCAGGTATTAAAAATCCTCTTTCCGCGGTGCCGCATATTGCGGCTTCCACTAGGAGGTGAGGAATCACACCTTGATCGGCCGCGCGATCGACCAAAGCATTGAGTCGATACTGAACTGCGAGAGTGTCTCCGGACGACGCGACTGTATACGTATTTTCAGTGCCACACCCGGGGCATCTGGCCATGTCCGTAGTCGCCAACAACGGCACAAAAGAGCGAACACCGCATAGGCTGCAATTGACTTCGAACCCTCGCTCGGCCCATCCAATCGAGCAAAGCGACTCCAAAGCCCGCTGTCCCGAGTCCCCGATCTCCGACGCTACCTGACTGGCCGTGCGATAGCGCCGCTCCGATCGCCCGCCCCAAGAGGCTGCGATTTCGATCAAACGACCCTCAGGAACCTCTACTCCCCCGGCCCTTTTTAGCTCACGAAGAAGCTCCTTCGATCGAGGAGTCGTAAGCGAGATTATGGCTTCATAAACGCCAGCCTGGAGAAGCTTCGTCAAATCCAAGCCGCGCCTAAGAGCTTCTCCAATTCGGCCTTTATCCGACAACTCCTGGCCGCCCACAACGTCGCCAAGCGCCGCATACGTCGCCTCTTCCAGCGTAGGAATTCCGAGCGTCAGACGATATTCCTTTCGGAGTTGGACGTTTATCTCCACTCCGTCGCGTACCCATCTGGCATCATCGCGAATAAGTCGAGCAGTTGAGGCTCGTCGTGGCAGGCGCGAAAGCGGCCCTCCACTCAGCCTCAACAAGCCGTGCGCAATCTCAGATTCGAACGAAACTGGATTCCGAAAAGTCACCGGGCTTAGTTGTCCACGGAACAGATGGACATCGGCGTCTACTCCCACGCCATACTGCCGATCTTCCGCAAACAAGAAACGAATATCACCACCCATTTTGTAGGTGTATGGAGGCACTCTTGTCCGAGCTGGAAAGGTCAGGCCGACCTTGATCTTATCGCTCTCAGATCGGGTGAGTCCGAGTACAGCAGCAGCCTCATGAACGTCTGCCTCAGCGAGGCTAGAGCTAATAAATAGCACGTCAGGCGCAAAAGCCCCCGACCGCGCAAAGGCTGCTTGGACCAATTGATCGATATTCAGCCAATTTGGCAGATCACCCGCCGGCAGGATGGCCATCGGCCAGTCCAGAAGACCTAAAGGAATCAGGGCTCGGAGATTCCAAAAGTAAATGCAATCTGTGAATGACTTGCCATCGGTGAGGACAATTACCATTGGACGTTCGCCGATGAAATTGGACCCAGCCTGCGACACTGCAAACTGGCTCGCTGTCTGCCCTATCAGGGTTTGACCACGGAGTTGTGCCCGCGCCAACTGATCAGGCTGCGGTATCTGAACTACGTTGGAGCCACCGATTTTGATCAGAGAGTCGTAATGTTGAGGAGTCAATGCTCCGACCGCTGCGGCCGCCCATAGTTGCCCCTCGCTCGGCGGCGCAACAAAGAGCGGGCCAAGATCCGGATGCATCACCGGCGCGAAGTGCGTTGGATGGCCAGTCATGCTGGTCGGCTCCCGCTCATCAATGTGAGCGATGTCCACAATCGGAAGGCCAAACGTCGCGCCGACCTTAGATGCTTTCTCTGGTGAAACGTCCACATTCACAAGGGCCTGGACGTCAGATAGTTCCAGGACTTCTGTCCACCACTTCGCAAGTGAACCGTCATCGTCTACGGGCAAGATGGGCTCGGTTAGACCGCCCCAACGGGTGCTGGCCTCCTGAACCGCCCTCAAGAAGCCTGATGAGCTGTCTGGGCGTACCAAGTAGGCCGCGCGGGCAGGAACCACGGTTGCGGTCACCAGTGTCGGACCAAGGTACTTACCAGTCGTCACGGAAACAGCATTCCACGCTGTAGGCGTATCACCCCATCAGCGGCTGGGAGGGCGGCGCTTCGGCCAGCTTGGTCAGGCGAGCCGTTACCCGCTTAGTTACCCATGATCGGCATCATTGGCAATGAGGCATCGTGATCTTGAATGAGACGACCACCGCCACCACGGGCTTCCTCCCTGGTCAGGATGATGATCGGTGAACAACGATGATCGACAGCGCCCGACAGGTCTCCTACTCCGACGGTCGCAGGTTCGAATCGCGCTGGGCGCGCACTGTCGATCAATCGGGATCGCGTTCGGTCAAGAGGGTCTGTAGCCGCTGGGCGAGCGCCGGTACGCCGGCTTTGGCGAGCAGGTTGGTCAGGTCGAGCGGGGTCATCGGCGGATGGCGCTTCTCGCCGGCCAATCGGACAACGGAGTCGAGGACCTCGTCCGGCCAAGCATCGAGCAAGCCGCACGGGTAGTTGTCCGGCGTGCAGACCCGCACTCCATGGGATGCCAGTTCGTCAGCGGGGAAGTCGGCGAGATTCCAGGTCACGATCGCTGCGGCGCGACCGGCGATGGCGGCGGCCATGTGGACCCGGTCGTCAGGATCTTTGCCAGGCATCCGCTCGACCAGGTCAGCGTAGGCGGGCTCAGGAACCTCGCTGTCGGCGAAATACTCACGGATCGCGGCCGTGATCGCTGCGGCGGAGGCTGCGGATCGCCGTTCCTCCCGAACGATGACCCGTTCCCACTCCGCAAGCCTGCGCCCAAAAGCACCTCATGCACGCTGTTCTCGGTCAGGGCCAGCATGAGGTCCATGAATGACCGAGAACGGCCATCGGGAGCGCCGCTGCGGTCAGTAGGGAAGGTCCGCGGATTGAACCGCGTCCGCGACGAGTCGACGGCCCGCCCGCCGACGTTCTCGGCGCACCTTGAACTCCAGCACATCCTCCAGACGCACTACCCGATGCCTGCTCTCGGGCAGACGCTCCGACGGGATCTCTCCGGCGTCCAGCAACCTGGCCACGAACGGCCGGGACAACCCGAGCAACTCCCCGGCTTCGGCCGGGGTCAGACGAACCTCGGTAGCAAGCACGGTGACGCCGTGGCCTTGCGATAGCTGCCCGGCAGAAGCGATCAGCACGGCAACCAAGGACTCCGGCAGGGCAATCTCCTGCCCGTCGGGCAACCGAAGGGTCGCCTGGGAGATCCCGGCCGTCGCATGACTGATCGCGGCCGCACGCTCACGATCATCCAAGGTCGGCTCGATGTGAGTCGCCTCGCCCAAAACGCTCGAACGCGGCATCGCGGCCTCCCCGGATCAACGATATCTGAAACAACTGTAACCCAGGACGAGCCTGGGTCAGTCCCTGAGGAGCAGGTCGTGCAGCTCCGCGACGCACTCGGCGACCTGGGCGACGTGCGCGTTGTGGCCGAACGACCGTGGCCGCGGGATGTTCACCTCGAGCACTGCCCGAATCCGGCCGGGCATGGCGCTGAGCACCACCACCCGATCGGCGAGCAGCACTGCCTCGGCGATCGAGTGCGTGACGAAGACCGTGGTGGCCGGCGCGGCCAGGTGCATCTCCTGCAACTGCGTCGCCAGCTCCTCCCGGGTCAGCGCGTCCAACGCCGAGAACGGCTCGTCCATCAGCAGCACCCGGGGCCGCTGGATCAGGGCCCGGCACAGGGCGACCCGCTGCTGCATGCCGCCGGAGAGCTCGTACGGATGCCGCTGGTGAAACCCGGCGAGGCCGACCGCGTCCAGCAGCTCCACGGCCCGCGCCCGGTACTCGGCGCGCGGCAACCCGTGGATCTCCGCCGGGAGCAGCACGTTGCCCAGCGCGGTGCGCCACGGCAGCAGCGCCGGCAGCTGATGCATCAGCGCCACGTCCCGGCGCGGCCGGCCGACCGGGGTCCCGTCGATCGTCACCGCCCCGCCGGTCGGCGCGAGCAGCCCGGCGATCAGGCGCAACAGGGTCGACTTGCCGCACCCGGAGCGGCCGATCACCGCGACGAACTGGCCCTCGGCGATGTCCAGGTCGATGTCCCGCAGGGCCACCACGTCGCCGTCGCGGGCGGCGAACGACCGCGACACCCGGTCCAGCCGGATCATCCGCTGATCGCCCGGGCCCACGGCACCAGCAGCCGCTCCAGCGCCACCACCAGGTAGAACAGGACGGTGCTGAGCAGCGCCAGCAGCACGATCGCGGCGAAGGCGAGCGGCGTGTCGAACGACATGCCGGACAGCACGATCACCGCGCCGAGCCCGCCGCCCGGCTGGCTGATCTCCGCGACCACCGCGCCGATCACCGCGAGCGAGACGGCCACCTTCAGGCCGGTGAACATCTGCGGCAGGGCCCACGGCAGGCGGATCTTGACGTACGTCTGCCAGCCCGGCGCGGACAGCGACCGGCCCAGTTCGGCCAGCTCGGCCGGGGTCGAGGTGAGCCCGGCCATGGTCGCCACCACGATCGGGAACACGCAGATCAGCAGCACCAGCACGATCTTCGGCTGGTTCCCGAAGCCCAGCCACACCACAAGAAGAGGGGCAACTGCCACTTTCGGTACGGAGTTGAGCGCCACCAGCACCGGCAGCGTGGCCCGTTCGAGCGTGCGCGAGGCGGTCAGGGTCACCGCCACCAGCAGGCCGGCCAGCACCGCCAGCGCGAAGCCGGCGACGGTCACGGCCAGCGTGGCGCCGGCCTCCCGCAGCAGGTACGCCGGCTGGGCGCGGAACGCGGCGACGATGTCCGGCGGGGCCGGCAGGAACAGCGGCCGGATGCCGAACACCGCGGTCGCGCCCCACCAGAGCGCGACCGCCCCGAACGTGCCGAGCACCGGCGGCCACCAGCGGCTCACCGGCGCCCGGCCGTGGAGTAGGTGAAGTGCCCGCGGATGACCAGCCGCGGATCATTGGCCAGCCGGGTCAGCTCGGCGAGCTCGTCCGCGCTGAGCCCGGCGGCCAGGAACTCCGTCCGCAGCTGCTCGATGTTCGCCGCGATGAGCAGCGCGCCGGCGTGGCCGCCGGACCAGGCCGAGGCGCGGATCTCGGTGCTCACCCCGATGAGCCCGGCGGCCAGCATCGCGCCGTGCACCGAACTCCCCCACGCCGGGTCGCCGCCGTTGCCCGGCAGCACCTGCCCGACCAGGATGTCGTGGTACCGCTCGACCAGGGCGGCGGCCGCCGGGTCCGGCGCGGCCAGCACCAGGCCGCGGTAGGCCGACACCCACTCCTCGATCAGCAGCGTCCCGCCCGGAGCGAGCGCCGCGGCCAGCCGGGCGAGGATGTCGGCGCGGGCCGGCAGGTGCGACAGCACCAGGCGGGCGTGGATCAGGTCCCACGGCTGGTCCGGGATCGGCTCGGTGCTCAGGTCGTGCCGCAGCACCGCGTATCCGCCACCGCGCAGGTGGCGCGGGTTGATGTCGGTGGCCAGCACCGACCCCGCCGGCCCGGCGCGGTCGGCGAGCCAGCCCGCGATGCTGCCGCCGCCGGCGCCCACCTCCAGGCACCGCGCGCCGGTGAGGTCGCCGAGCTCGGACAGCCGCTCGACGGTGAACCGGTCCAGCACCTCGGCGAGCAGCCAGTGCCGGCCCGCCGCGATCGGGTCGTCGTTGTCGAAGGAGTACCGCGCCGCCACCATGCCGGTCAGCTCGCCGGGGCCAGCGCGAAGTCGACGATCGAGTCCGGGGTCAGGCCCGGTGGGATCAGCGCGTTCTTCTCCAGGGTGGCGATCTCGGCGGCGACCCGGTCCCGGTCGATCACGCCGGACGGCTTCACGTACGGCGCCATCAGGGTGATCTCGCCGACCGCGGCGGCCACGTCGGCGGCCGGCTGCGCCTTCTTCATGATCTGCGCGGCCTCCTCCGGGTGCTCCAGGGAGTACTGCAGGCCCTTGAGCGCGGCGTCCCGGAACCGGCGGGCCAGGTCCGGCTGATCCCGGGTGATCGCGAGCGGCGCGATGATGCCGTTGCCGAACAGCTCCGGCAGGTACTGCGAGTAGGGCAGCACCACGGTCGGCTTCCCACCGGCCGCCTTCGACAGGCCCTTCGCGCCGATCAGGAACGTGCTCAGCGCGTTGACCCGGTTGCTGGCCAGCAGCGCGGGCAGCTGGGCCGGTGGCGCGTTGACCCACTTCACCTTGGCCGGGTCGACGCCGGCGAGCTTCGCGTACGCCGGGAAGAGCAGTTGATTGACCGAGCCGGTCGCGGCGCCGAGCTGCTTGCCCTCCAGGTCCTTGGGCTTGGTGACGCCGTAGCCCTCCAGCGACACGATCGACACCAGGGTCTGCTGGTGGATCGCGGCGATCGCGCGGACGTCCCGATACTGCCCCTTGCCGGCCAGGATCCAGGTGCCGGTCAGGTCGAGGTTGGCGAACTGGGCCCGGCCGGCGGCCAGCACCTTCAGGTTCTCGCCGGTCGCGGCGCCGAGCTGGATCGTGACGTCGATCCCGGCGTCCCGGAAGTAGCCCTTCTCCTGGGCCACCCAGGCGAAGGCGTCCCGGCCGACCGCGCCGAAGGCGGTCAGGTAGGTGACCTTGTCGGTCTGCTTCTGATCATCTGTGTCGTCGTTACCGCACCCGGCCAGCAGCAGGATGACAGCCAGCATCGCACCCGTGAAACGCCTCATCGCACGGTCCCCCGCGTAGGCGAAAATATTTACGGACGACGATACGCTTCGAGCGCCGCCAGCTCCAGGGCCGCGCGGCGGACGTCGCCGTGCCAGCGGCTGGGGAACGCGTCGACCAGCCGCCAGCCCGCGCGGTGCAGGGCACTCTGCCGTTCCAGGTGCGCGGCCGGGCCGTCCGGGTGGACCGTGCAGAAGACGCCGACCGCGCCCACGCAGAGGTCGAGGGTCCACGGCCCGACCGGGTAACCCGGCCGCACCGGGACGTCGAGCAGCTTCAACTCGGCGGCGAGCTCGGCGGCCCAGCCCTCCGGCTCGGCGCCCGGGTCCACCGCCCGCGGCCCCTCGGCATGCCGCAGATAGTCGCCGATCAGGCCGGTCGGGGCGGTCAGCGAGGTGAGGACGATCAGGCGGCGGCGGGCCCGGGTGGTCATCACGTTGAACAGCTGCGGGTCGGTGACGAAGCGGCGACGGCTCGGCGAGTCCCCGTCGAGCAGGGCCAGCGACACCACGACCACCTCGGCCTCGCTGCCCTGGAACGCGTGGACGGTGCCGACCCGCAGATGCAGCTCCTCGATCCGCTCGGCCGGGAAGGCCCGCAGCAGAGCCGCTTCCAGGGCCTCCGCCTGGGCGCGGAACGGGCTGATCACGCCGATCCCGCGCTGCCCGGCGGCGGCCAGGGCGGAGACCGTCTCGAGCGCGGCCGCCACCTCGGCCTCGTTGACGCCCTTGACCAGGGCCGCGCCCGGGACGTGGAGCACGTCGATGGCGTCCGTCTCGTCGGCGAGCGGGGTCCGGGTCAGCACCGCGACCCGGCCGTCGTAGAACCGCCGGGCCGGGAAGTCGATCAGGTGCGGCACGCTGCGGTGGTGCTCGGCCAGCCAGGTCACCGGGGCGGCGCCGGTGGCCAGGTCGTAGGTGCTGACCCGGCGCACGTCCAGGCGCTCGTCGGCGCCGTGCCGATCCAGGACCTGGGTGACGTCGACGTCGCTGACGAACGACACGAACCGCAGCTGCCGCGGATCGCCGACGATCAGCGCGCGCCGGGCCCGGGCCAGCACCGGGGCGGCCCGGATCTGGTCGACGTGCGACGCCTCGTCGATCACCACCAGGTCGAACAGGCCCGGCTCGGGCGGGAGCAGGTCCTCGACGTCGGCGACCGTGCCGATCCACAACGGCAGCGCGCGGACCAGCGGGGCGGCGGCCATCCGGGCGAGCAGCTCGCGGCGCCGGTTGCGGCCCGCGCGCAGGGCCGTGGCCAGGGCGCCGGCGGCCCGGCGGGCGTCCCGGTCCCAGCGCTCGGCGCTCCGGGCGCTGTCCCGCATGGCCTGCCCGGCGGCCTCCCGAAGATCCTGCTCGGCGCGGTGCAGGGCGGTCCAGGCGGCGGCCAGGTCGGTGCCGCCGGTCGCGGCCAGCCGGGCCGCCGACCGCTGCGCGTCCGCCGCGGCAAGAGCATCGAGCAAAACCATTTCCGGTACGGCGTCAGCAACGCCCAGCAACCGGTACGCGCTCCGCCGCGCGGCTCGGGCCCGGCGCCGCGACCACCAGCCGTCGCCGGGCTCGACCGACAGCAGCCGCCGGACCTCGCCCGGGTCGACGGCCTCGTCGAAGGCGCCGGGGACCTCCGCGGACAGCTGCGGCAGGAGCGGCTGCCAGGTGGGGAGGGCGGCCGCGCGCTGCTCCACCTCCAGTGCCTCGGTGACGGTCGCGCGTCTCGTCCGTACCAGATCAAAAGCGGCCTGGACCCGCTGCTGACCGGAACGGATCAGCGAAGCCTCGACCCCCTGATCCGCGCCCGCGGTGAGCTCGGCCTCGAGCCCGGCCCGGCCGCCCGCGTCGCCGAACAGCACCGGCGGCGGACCCGGATAGCGGGCCAGCAGCCCGGCGAGCACCTCCGCGGCGTGCGGGGACTGGGTCGCGACCAGCACCGAACCGCCCCGATCGACCACCTCCAGCGCCGCCGCGACCACCGTGTGGCTCTTGCCGCTGCCCGGCGGGCCGGACACCACCACGACCGGCTCCGACCGGGCCCGGATCACCACCTGGGTCTGCGCCGTGGTCAGCGGCAGCGGCGACAGCACCGGGTCGGCGCCGCGGCCCGGACCCGGCTCGCGGGCCTCGCCGTAGACCGCGGCCAGCGCCGTCCCGGACAGCTCACGACCGGCCCAGCTGCGGAGACTGTCGGCCAGCCCGGCGCCGAAGACGTCCCGGACCACGAACAGCGCCGGGGCGGCGACCAGGACCAGGCCGTCCGCCGGGATGCGCTGCTTCGGGCCGACCGTCGCGCCGACCGGGAAGCCGGTGGCATCGGCCACCGACCGCAGCCACGCGCCGCTGCCGGTCGCCTCCAGCCACCCGGGCGTGGCCAGGCCGGGCGCGGCTTCGAAGGCCGCGGCCAGCTCCTGGTCGGCGACCAGCGGGGTCACCTCGACGTCGCCGGCCGGGACCAGCTTGTACGCCAGCAGGGAGCGCTCCAGGCGCACCGGCTGACTGAGCAGCGGCAGCCGGATCTTGCGGGTCCTACCCTCGACCTCGGTGCCGCCGGCCAGGAAACCCCAGCCCCGGTGCAGGATCCGCTCCTCCCGGTGCAGCGCGTCGAGGGCGGCGAGGCGTTCGATCGCCTTCTGCCGGGGCGCCTTCTCGGCGGTGTCCAGCCAGACCAGCGCCTGCGAGCCGCGGGTCACGTCCAGGGTGCGCTCGGCGGCGGCCGGAGCCAGCTCGGCGAGCACGTCCAGTACGGTCCGCGGCAACATCGCGCCGACCTTACCGCCCGGCGGCTACTCCGGGTCCGGTGTCCCGTTCTCCCACACACAGGGCGAGCTGCCGCTGAGCGTGTAGTCCAGGTGATCCGTGCGGTCCCAGCCGTCGATGCTCACGTAGTAGCTGTCCGGGGTCTCGACGACATAGGTGGGATACCGGGAGTCCGAGCGGCGGTCGGCGTGCAGTTTGTAGCCCTTCCGCTGCCAGAACGCCACGAGCACCGGGACGGCCTGATCGGCCGGCCAGCTGCCGTTGCCCGGCGGGACTATCCAGGACCGGCTCTCGGCGAACACCTGGCCGGCCGGGCCGTTGTCGGCCGGATCGTCACAGGCCGAACCGTCCGACCGGTAGTCGACCTTCAGCGAGGCGCCGGCCGGCAACTGCGTGAACGCCTCCCGGAGAAGCTCATCGACCCGCTGGGCCGCCTGCGCCTTCGTCACGGTCGGCCCGGAGGTTTCGCCCGACCCTCCGCATGCCGTGACCGTCATGGCAGTGGACGCCATGACCAGGGCACTGACAAGTCTTCGCATCTTCACGTTCGGATACCTCGCTACATCCTGCCGGTGACGATCATCGAGATGTTGTGGCGTGCCACGTTGTGGGGATCCCAGTAGGCGGAGTGGGTGGCGGACTCGTCGTCGGGGTTGCCCGGATCGCTGGCGAACACCCGCGCACCGAAGTCCAGGTCACTCGGATCGTTGCCGTGCACCCAGCCCACATCGGGGACCATGCGGATCCGGTCGTAGGCCGCCCGGGTGGTATACACCTGTTCGGGCTGAACCCCGGTCAGCTCGGACACGTTGTCCACATCGACTCCAGGCGATCCGACGAACACTAGCGCGTCGGCGCTGATGCTGGGGCTCATCGCCGCATGGCCGATGACGGTCGAGCCGTAGCTGTGGCCCAGCACGGTGTTGCGGGACGGGATGTCACCCTCATGGGTGGCCCGGAGACCACTCTGGAACCGGTCGAGCACCGGCCCGCCGTCGGCCGCGTACGACTTGGACCCGGCGTTGCCGATGATGTCGTCCGGCGCGTCGTAGCCGAACCAGTACACCGCAGCCGTCGCCCGGTCCGGCGCGATGGCCGCGCCGTCCGCCGCCATCGAACCGGTTCGCCGGATGCCGGCGTCCACCTTGGAAAGGTCCTCCCCGGTGCCGGGGACATAGGTGAGGACGTTGTCGGCGGTGTCCGGATTCCCGAGTGCGACGATCGCCTTGCCGTCGTCGGCGGTGGACAGGCCGACCACAAAGGCAGGCGGCTTGTCAGGGTCCGGATCGGCGAGGCGGGCGCTGATCGCATCCAGGCCGCGGAGCTTGCCGGCGAGGTCGCTCCGCCGGGACTCCAGCTCCGCCAGTTCGATCTCCATCGGGGTCCGGGGGTCCGGCACGTTCGGGTACACCTCGGTGAGCCGGCCCTGGTCGGACATGGCCCGCAGATACCGCGTGCGCGCCTCGACCGAGGCGAGGTCCTGCCGACGCCCACCACGCGCGAACCTGGGCCGGGGTGCGCCCGGCTTGCGCCTGGAGGTCCGTACCGGAAAGGGCGTGAAGTTGATCCGTCCCGAAGCCCGCCTCGGGCGAGGGGAGGTTGAGCGTGATCATGTTGGCGGTCGCGTCGTCGAGGGCCCGGGCGCGTTCGACGACCGCGCGCAGGTCGTTGAGCAGCGCGCCGGTCTCGCGGGCGGTGTGGTCGAGCATCCCGGCCGAGTAGGCGGAGGCCGGCGCGGTCATCGTGACCACGGCCGTGTCGACGGTGTAGCCGACGGTCCGGGCCGCCACCAGGATCTCCTCGGCCTGCCGGCGCAGGGTGATGATGGCGTAGGCGTGCTGGTCCATCGCGTCGAGGGTGCGCTTCGCCGGGTTGTAGGTGTTGCTCACCTCGCTGCGCAGGTCGGTGGCGGCGCCGGAGGGCCCGGCGTGCGGCAGGTCGCGGGTGCCGCGGATCTCTAGGACAGGCCGGCGCGTTCCAGGCGGCGGGTGAGGACGCGTTCGGTGAGTTTAACCAGGACCATTTTGACTGACTCGCGGCGGCGGGCGTCGCAGTCGATCAGCGGGAGGTCGGTGTCCAGGCCGAGGGCCTCGCGGATCTCGGTGTGGTCGAAGCGCCGCGACCCGTCGAACGTGTTGACGCCGATGATGAACGGGATGTCGTGGTCCTCGAAGTAGTCGATGGCCGGGAAGCAGTCCTCGATGCGGCGGGTGTCGACCAGCACGATCGCGCCGAGGGCGCCGTCGACCAGGTCGTCCCAGAGGAACGCGAAGCGGTCCTGGCCGGGGGTGCCGAACAGGTAGAGCAGCAGCGCCTCGTCCAGGGTGATCCGGCCGAAGTCGAGGGCGACCGTCGTGGTGGTCTTCTCGGAGACCCCGGACGTGTCGTCGACGCCGATCGACTTCTCGGTCATCTCGGCCTCGGTGACCAGCGGCTCGATCTCGGAGACCGCGCCGACGAAGGTGGTCTTGCCGACCCCGAAGCCGCCGCTGACGACGATCTTGACGGCGACCGGCGCTGACGGCATGACCGTCTCAGATCGCCCGAACACGATCGCGGATCCTCTCGATGAGCGTGGTGGTGAACTCCCCCGGCAGGTCGTCCACGAGCACGAACCCCTCGGTGATCAGGTCCGCGACGATGACCCGGACGACGCCCAGCGGCACGCCGAGGGCCGACGCCAGGTCCGCGATCGATCGCGGGGCCTGGCACAGCTCGACGATCCGGCGGGCCTCGAAGCGCAGCGGTGCGGACAGGGCGGCCGGGGCGGCGTACAGCTGGGTCTCGATCCGGAGTCCGTCGTGCATCGGCTGGGTGCGCCCGCCGGTGAGCATGAACGGCCGGACCAGCGGCCCGTCCTCGGGAGCGCTCATCGCGGCAGGTGCTGCCGGGACTCGGCGATCAGCGCGGGGGTCAGCAGCTCCCCGAACCGTTCGGCGAGCCGGGAGATCTCGTAGCCGACCAGGCCGAGGTCGGCGTCGCCGCCGGCCACCACGCCCAGGCAGCTGCCGCCCGGGATGACCGAGATGACCAGGAACCCGCGGCGCATCTCGATCATGATGAGCTTGAGGCCCTCGAACTCGTAGCGGCGCGACGCGGTCCGGGCCAGGCTGGCCATGCTGGACACGATCGCGGCGAGCTGGTCCGCCTCGGCGCGGGCCAGGCCGTCCGAGCCGGCGACCAGCAGGCCGTCCGAGGACACCGCCACGGCGTCGCGGACCCCGTCGGTCTGATGCACGAAGTTCCCCAGCATCCAGTTGAACTGGTGCCGGTCGGCGGGGGCTTCGACGCTCATCGGGTCTCCTCAAATGTCGCGGCGAGGTCGCGGGAACTCCCGCGCTGGATGCCGTCGCGCAGAGCGGTCAGACGGTCACGGACCGCGTCCGGTGAGTTGCTCAGTTCCACCGTCGGTTCTTCCCGCGGCGTGGGCACGGACTCGCGGTCCGCCCGGCGGGCCCGGGGGATGCGTTTCCGCAAACCATTGGCCGTACGTTCAATGCCCGCGCCCGGACCCTCGGCGCCCACGCCCAGTGCCGGGATGGCCGGCCGGTCGGTGACCACGACGTAGTCGACCTCCAGCGCGCGTGGCCGGATCCGTACCGGGTCGGCGGTCCGGGGCTGCTCGAAGTGCGCCTCGGACACCGGTGGCCGGGTGGCGGCCGGCGCGGGCGGCAGGTGGCCGGGCTCGGCGAGCAGCGCCGCGGGCAGGCTGATCCGGGCGGTCACCCCGGTCACCGCGGACGGGGTGAGCTGGACGACCGCGTTCAGGTCGGCGGCGAGCCGGCCGACGACGTAGTGACCGAGGAACTTGGCCGGCCCGGTCATGAAGTCGCCCTCGCCGCGCAGCCGCTGGTTGGCCCGGGCCAGGTCCTCGTTGTTCATGCCGACGCCCTGGTCGCAGACGGCGATCAGGTAGCCGTCGCCGATCCGCCGGCCATGGATCTCCACCTCGACGTCCGGCGGGGAGAAGGTCAGGCCGTTCTCGACCAGTTCGGCGACCATGTGGGCCAGGCCGCTGGCGACCGAGCCGTGCACCTGCGCCTCGTCGAGGCGGCGCAGCACGACCCGGCGGTACTCCTCCACCTCGGACACCGCGGCGCGGATCACGTCGGTGAGCGGCAGCGGGCCGGGCCACTGCCGCGGGCTGGCCGCGCCGACCAGGACCAGCAGGCTCTCCGCGTTGCGGCGCATCCGGGTGGCCAGGTGGTCCAGCTCGAACAGGTTGGCCAGGCCGTTCGGGCTGGACTCCTCGCGCTCCAGCCGGGTGATGAAGCCGAGCTGGCGGCGGAGCAGGTTCTGGTTGCGGCGGCCGAGGTCGGCGAGCGACTCCGAGGTGCCGCGGCGGATCTGCGCCTGTTCGGTGGCGAGCGTGTACGCGGTGGCCCGCACCCGGTCGAGGGCCCCGGCGACCCGGCGCACCTCGACGCTCGCGCCGGCCGCGACCGGCACCGGTTCGGGCGGCTCGGTCTCCTCGCCGGCCGCGGCCCGCCGGACCGCCTCGGGCAGTCGTTCCCCGGCCAGCCGGTCGGCCTCGCCGGCGAGTTCGGCGAGCGGTTCGGCGAGCGAGCGGGTGGCGCCGATCGCCAGATACGCCGAGCCGAGCAGGCAGAGCAGCACCACGCCGGAGAGCACGCCGAGCCGGGTGGTCGCGCTCTTCTGCAACTCGTGGGCCCGGTCCAGGGTGCGCGCGCCGATCTGGCCGGCCAGCCCGGTCAGGTCGTCGAGCATCGTGGCGACCGCGGTCCACCAGGCGCCGGAGTCGGCGAGCAGGCTCTGCCGGTCCCCGGCGCGCAGGGCGGCGGCCTCGACCGCCCGGGCCTGCCGCGCGGCGGCGCTGCCCAGCAGCCTGGTCTTGGCGGACGCGGCGCCCGGGTCGGCGAACTCGTCGAACTCGGCGAGCGACAGGTCGCGGGACGCGACGATGTTGAGCAGCGTGGAGAACTCGCCGGCCTGGAAGCCGCCGGCGGTGATCACGCCGTCCAGGAACACCCACTCCTGGGCGGTGGCCTCCTTGACCTCGGTGAGCATCTCCAGCGACTCGGCGCCGCGGCGCAGGTTCAGGTCGTCGACGATCTCCAGGTGCCGGGTGTCGTCGCCGAGGTTCTGGATCAGGCCGGTGTAGAAGTCGAAGGTGTCGCCGCGGGCGGCCTGGCCGGCGTCCGCGCTGTTCCGGATCCGGGTGAGCCCGTCCAACTCGTCGAGGTGGGCGGAGTCCGCGCCGTCCAGCGCCGCCCGCACCGCGGCGCGCTGCTGGTCGACCCGCTGGCGGGCCGGGGCGATCCGGTCCCGGAAGCCGGTGTTGCCGCCGATCACCGCGACGGTCAGGCCGCGCTCGTTCTGCAGTTCCTGGACCAGGTTCTGCAGGGCCAGGATCACGGTGATCCGGTGTGCGGTGGAGGCCGCGTTGCGGTAGCGGCCGATCTCGCCGACGTAGATCACGGCGAGCAGCGTGAGCATCGCGGCGAGCGGTAGCGCCAGCATCCGCACGACGCGGCCACGGATGGTCTGATCGCGCGGGGCCCTGCGCCTCATGTCGCTTTCCCTTCGCCGCCAGTGTTCGTCTGTTGTCGTTCCGTGACCGCCGCCAAGGATTGGCGCGGATGAGTGAACGGTCAACACCTCTATGGAGGGACGTCGAGTCCGAAAAGCGTCTGGGCTCGGACAGTGGCGCGTGCAATTTGCAACATGAACCCCGAATGGGGGACGGGACGGCGACGGTTCGCTCTGGCGTTGCAAGACATCGAAGATTTAACATGTATGAACTATTTTCGCGTTCGAGCGTGCCCTGAAGGGACCGTCCATGCGTCGACGCTTTCTGCAGCTCAGTGCTGTGCTGTCCGTCTCGCTCCTGACCTCCGCAGCCCTCGTTCAGGTGAATCCGGAGCCGGCCACCGCGGCTTACGCCACCAACGACTACTGCCTCGGCGAGTGCTCCGACATCCTGCCGCCCGGGCAGAACGGGGACGCCGATCTGGCCCAGATCCTCGCCCACCAGGTGTTCGGCACGATGCCGGCGCACTCCGACGACCAGCTCGCGCCGTATGCGAACCTGGCCTACAACTACACCGGGCTGACGCCCGGACAGATCAACACCTTTTTCAACGACTCCGCGTACGGCGTGGCCGCCGCGAACGTGGCCAGCACGGTCACCCCGCGCTCGGACGTGACGATCGTGCGCGACAAGGCGCTCGGCATCCCGCACGTCACCGGGACGACCCGGGCCGGGACGATGTACGGCGCCGGGTACGCCGGGGCCCAGGACCGGCTGTTCCTGATGGACCTGATGCGGCACGTGGCGCGCGGCTCGCTGACCTCGTTCGCCGGTGGCGCCGAGGGCAACCGGGAGCTGGAGCAGAGCGTCTGGCGCACCTCGCCGTACACCGAGGCGGACCTGCAGGCGCAGCTCGACGCGCTGCGGGCGTCCGGCACCCGGGGCGCGCAGCTCTACGACGACGTCCTGCAGTACCTGGCCGGGATCAACAAGTACATCGACGACTGCATGGCCGCCCGGGACTGCCCGGGCGAGTACGTGCTCACCGGCCACCTGGACTCGGTCACCAACGCGGGCGGCCCGGAGGACTTCGTGCCGACCGACCTGATCGCGGTCGCCGGGGTGATCGGTGGCCTGTTCGGCGGGGGCGGCGGCACCGAGATGCAGTCCGCGCTGGTCCGGGTCGCGGCCCGGGCGAAGTACGGCGCGACCGTCGGTGACCAGGTGTGGCAGCAGTTCCGGTCGCAGAACGACCCGGAGGCGGTGCTGACCCTGCACAACGGGCAGTCGTTCCCGTACGGGCAAGGGAGTCCGACGGCCTCGGGCGTCGCCATGCCGGATGCCGGCGCGGTGCCGCAAGAGATCGTCTTCGACAAGACCGGGTCGGCCGCCACCGGAACGAGCGGGACCAGCGCGATCGCCGAGTCGCTGAGCACGCTGACGATCGACAGCGCGAGCCGCGGCATGTCCAACGCGGCGGTGGTCTCCGCGGCGAACTCGGCCACCGGGCACCCGGTCGCCGTGTTCGGGCCGCAGACCGGCTACTTCGCGCCCCAGCTGCTGATGCTGCAGGAGCTGCAGGGGCCGGGGATCAGCAGCCGGGGCGTGGCGTTCAGCGGGCTGAACCTCTACACGCTGCTGGGCCGCGGGCCGGATTACGCGTGGAGCGCCACCTCGTCGATCCAGGACATCACCGACACGTACGCCGTCCGGTTGTGCAATGCCGACGGCAGCACGCCGACCACCGCCTCGACGTCCTACCTGTACCACGGGACGTGCACCGCGATGGAGAGCCTGACCCGGACCAACGCGTGGAATCCGACCACCGCCGACTCCACCGCGGCCGGCTCCTACCGGCTGACCGTGCAGCGCACGAAGTACGGCCTGGTCACCTGGCGGGGCACGGTCGGCGGGGCGCCGGTCGCGTTCACCGGGCTGCGGTCGACGTACCGGCACGAGGCGGACTCGGCGATCGGCTTCCAGATGTTCAACGAGCCGGAGCAGATGGGCACCGCGGCCGCGTTCCAGAACTCGGCGTCGAACATCCCGTTCGCGTTCAACTGGTTCTACGTGAACTCGACCGAGAACGCGATGTACACCTCCGGCGCCCAGCCGGCGCGGCCGGCCACCGTCGACCCGAACCTGCCGAACTGGGGGGACGCCGCCAACGAATGGACCGGTTGGAACGGCAACACGGTCCATCCGAAGGCGGTCAACCAGGACTACTTCGTGAGCTGGAACAACAAGCAGGCGGCCGACTACTCGGCGGCGGACGGCAACTTCAGCTTCGGCGCGGTGCACCGGGCCGACCTGCTGGACGCGCCGCTCAGGGCCGGGATCGCGGCCGGGACCAAGTACGACCGGGCGTCGCTGCTCAAGGTCGTCGAGCAGGCCGGGCTCACCGATCTGCGCGGTAAGCAGGTGCTGCCGGTGCTGCTGCGGGTGATCGACACCGCGACGGTGACCGACTCGGCGCAGGCCGCCGCGCTGACCAAGCTGCGCACCTGGCTGACCGGCGGCGCGCTGCGCAGGGAGACGGCGGCGAACAGCAAGGCGTACGCGGACGCCGACGCCATCCGGATCTTCGACGCCTGGTGGCCGCGCCTGGTGCAGGCGGAGTTCTCCGCCGGGCTGGGCAGTGACCTGTTCGACGCGCTGGTCGACGCCCTGCAGATCAACGAGTCGCCGTCCGGCGGCCAGACCGGGCCGCGCTCCGACCTGCCCACCTCCGCCAACGAGGCGCAAGGGCACAAGGGCAGTTCCTTCCAGTACGGGTGGTGGGGCTGGGTGAGCAAGGACCTGCGGGCCACGCTCGGCGACCCGGTGCCGAACTGGTCCACGAAGTACTGCGGTGGCGGCACCGTCAGCACCTGCCGCGGCGCCCTGCTGACCAGCCTGAGCGCGGCGCTGGCCGAGCCGGCGGCGACCACCTACCCGGCCGACGAGCACTGCACGGCCGGCGACCAGTGGTGTGCCGATGCGATCCTGCAGAGCCCGCTCGGCGGGATCACCCACGACCTGATCGGCTGGCAGAACCGGCCGACCTACCAGCAGGTGGTGTCGTTCCCGGCCAAGCGCGGGGACACGGTGAGCAACCTGGCGGCCGGTAGGGCGGTGACCGCGCTGAGCACCCAATCGGGTTACCCGGCGGCCAACGTGGTGGACGGCAAGCCCGCCACGCGGTGGGCGAGCGCGTACGCGGACAACCAGTGGATCCAAGTGGATCTCGGCGCGAGCACCCCGGTGGCCCGCGTGGTGCTGTCCTGGGAGTCGGCGTACGCGAAGACGTACAAAATCGAAACCTCGACGAACGGGACCACCTGGACCCCGGTCGGTTCGGTCGCCGCAGGCGACGGCGGGGTGGACAACGTGCAGCTCACCGCGTCAAACGCCCGGTATGTCCGGCTGACCGGGCAGACCCGCGCGACCAGCTACGGTTTCTCACTCTACGAGATGGAGATCTATTCCCATTGATGCCGTGACCCGGCCGCCCGGCAGCGGGCGGCCGGGTCGCCCACCCCGGTCCGACTACTGGCCAGTAACCCCTAACGCCAGCTCAGGGAGGGGCGCTTGCGGTTTATTCGCCTCTACCACCTGTAGTCTCCTGGCGAAGGTTTTTGCCGAGGTAAGGGCTCGATCGGGTGTTCACACGAATCGCCATCGTCAACCGTGGTGAGGCCGCAATGCGGCTCATTCACGCCGTCCGGGAGCTCGCCGCGGAGACCGGCGCGCCGATCGAGACCGTCGCGTTGTACACCGACGTCGATCGGACCGCCACCTTCGTCCGCGAGGCCGACATCGCGTACGACCTGGGTCCCGCGGCCTCCCGGCCGTACCTGGACCTGAAGGGTCTGGAGCACGCGCTGGTCGCCACCGGGGCGGACGCCGCCTGGGTCGGCTGGGGCTTCGTCGCCGAGGATCCGGCGTTCGCGGAGCTCTGCGACCGGATCGGGATCACGTTCATCGGGCCCAGCGCGGACGCCATGCGCAAGCTCGGCGACAAGATCGGCTCGAAGCTGATCGCCGAGGAGGTCGGCGTCCCGGTCGCGGCGTGGAGCCGCGGGCCGGTCGAGACGCTGGAGGCCGCGCTGGAGGCGGCCGAGCGGATCGGCTACCCGCTGATGCTGAAGGCGACCGCCGGTGGCGGCGGCCGCGGCATCCGCAAGGTCACCTCGGCCGACGAGCTGACCGACGCCTACGAGCGGACCAGCCAGGAGGCGGCCCGCGCGTTCGGCAGCGGCATCGTCTTCCTGGAGCGCCTGGTCACCGGCGCCCGGCACGTCGAGGTGCAGGTCATCTCGGACGGCCAGGGCACCGCGTGGGCGATCGGCGTGCGGGACTGCTCGGTGCAGCGCCGCAACCAGAAGGTGATCGAGGAGTCGGCGTCCCCGGTGATGCCGGCGGAGCGGGCCGCCGAGCTCAAGGCGTCCGCCGAGCGGCTCGCGGTCAAGGTCGGCTACCGCGGCGCGGCCACCGTCGAGTTCCTCTACCACCCGGGTGAGGACCTGCTGGCGTTCCTCGAGGTCAACACCCGCCTGCAGGTCGAGCACCCGATCACCGAGTACGTGACCGGCACCGACCTGGTCAAGCTGCAGATCCACGTGGCCCTGGGCAACCGCCTGGAGGGCGACCGGCCGATCGAGCGCGGGCACGCCATCGAGGCGCGGCTCAACGCCGAGGACCCGGACCGCGACTTCGCCCCCTCCCCCGGCCGCATCGCCCGCCTCGACTTCCCGGCCGGCCCCGGCATCCGGGTCGACACCGGCGTCAGCGAGGGCGACAGCATCCCCGGCGACTTCGACTCGATGATCGCCAAGGTCATCGCGTACGGGAAGAACCGGGACGAGGCCCTCGGCCGGCTGCGCCGCGCGATGGCCGAGACCACGGTCGTGATCGAGGGCGGCGCCACCAACAAGAGCTTCGTGCTCGACCTGCTCGACCAGCCCGAGGTGATCGACGGCAGCGCCGACACCGGCTGGATCGACCGGGTGCGCGGCGAGGGCCGGCTGGTCTCCGACCGGCACTCCGGCGTGGCCCTGGCCGCCGCGGCGATCGAGGCGTACGAGGACGAGGAGCACGTCGAGCAGCAGCGCCTGCTCTCCACCGCGTTCGGCGGGCGGCCGCAGGTGCGCCACGAGAGCGGGGCGCCGCTCGACCTGAAGCTGCGCGGGACGACGTACCGGGTGCGGGTCGCCCGGGTCGGCGCGCACCGGTTCCGGGTCGGCATCGAGGCCGGCGCCGACGTCCGCCTCGCCGACGTCACCCTGGAGCGCTTCGACAGCCACACCGGCCGGATCACCGTCAACGACGTCCGGCACCGGCTGCTCACCGGCACGCACGGCGCGATCACCCTGGTCGAGGTCGACGGCGTCACCCACCGGGTCAGCCGGGACGAGGGCGGCGTGCTGCGCTCCCCGATGCCGGCCCTGGTGGTGGCCACCCCGCTGGAGCCCGGCGCCGAGGTCGAGGCCGGCGCGCCGGTCCTGGTCCTGGAGGCCATGAAGATGGAGGCGGTGCTGCGCGCGCCGTTCCGGGCCCGGGTCAAGGAGGTGCTGGTCGCGGTCGGCGCCAAGGTCGACTCCGGCGCCGCGCTGATGCGCCTGGACCCGATCGGCGGGGACGAGGAGGAGCAGGCCGCCGCCGAGACCACGGTCGACGTGGACCTGCCGGCCACGCCCGAGCAGGAGCCGGCCCGCCGCCGCGCCGCCCGCGGCGTGGAGGACCTGCGCAGCCTGCTGCTCGGTTTCGACGCCGACCCGCACGACGAGCGCCGGGTCCTCGGCGACTACCTGGCCGCCCGGGCCGCCGCCGCCGGCGAGGGGCACCGGCCGCTGGACCGCGAGATCGCGCTGATGGAGGTCTTCGCCGACCTGGCCGAGCTGAGCCGCAACCGGCCGGCCGGCGAGGACGGCGGCGGCGACACCCACGTGCACAGCGCGCGCGAGTACTTCCACGCCTACCTGCAGAGCCTGGACGTGGAGCGGGCCGGCCTGCCGCAGTCGTTCCAGACCCGGCTGGCCAAGGCGCTCGGCCACTACGGCGTCGCCGACCTGGAGCGCACGCCGGCCCTCGAGGCCGCGGTGTTCCGGATCTTCCTGGCCCAGCAGCGGGCCTCGGTGGACGCGGCCGCGATCGCCACCCTGCTGCGCTCCTGGCTGCAGGAGCCGCCGCCGGACGCCACCCTGCACGAGCCGGCCGGGCTCGCCCTGGAGCGGCTGATCGCCGCCACCCAGGTGCGCTTCCCGGCGGTCGCCGACCTGGCCCGCGGTGTGGTCTTCACCTGGTTCGGCCAGCCGCTGCTGCGGCGCAACCGGGCCCGCGTCTACGCGGAGATCCGCAAGCACCTGCGGCACCTGGACGAGTTCCCGCAGGCCGCTGACCGGGACGAGCGGATCGCCGACATGGTCCGCAGCACCGAGCCGCTGGTCCGGCTGCTCGGCCAGCGCCTGGTCCGCCACAACCTGGACAACTCGGTGCTGCTCGAGGTGCTGACCCGGCGCTATTACGGGAACAAGGGCCTGACCGGCGTACAAAAGCAAGATTTTAAGAATGTCGGGTTTGTCGTTGCGGAGCGGGACGGGGCGCGCCTCGCGTCGGCCGCCGAGCGGTTCGACAACCTGGACGGGGTGCTGAACGGGCTGACCGAGATGGCCGCGCAGGGCGGTCCGGTCGACGCCGACGTCTACCTCGCCTGGGAGGGCCAGCCGGCCGACCCGGAGGAGATGGCTCTCGCCCTGCACGAGGTGATCAGCCAGCGGACGCTGCCCGGGCAGGTGCGGCGGCTGACCACCACGGTCGCCGGGCGCAGCGGCGCGGTCATGCACCACCACTTCACGTTCCGGCCGTCGAGCACCGGGATGGAGGAGGAGCGGCTGATCCGTGGGCTGCACCCCTACATCGCGCAGCGGATGCAGCTGGAGCGCCTCCGCAAGTTCGACCTGACCCGGCTGCCGTCCGCGGACGAGGAGATCTACCTCTTCCAGTGCGTCGCCCGGGAGAACCCGGGCGACGACCGGCTGGTCGCGTTCGCGCAGATCCGCGACCTGACCGAACTGCGCGAGCAGGACGGCCGGCTGGTCGCGCTGCCGACCACCGAGGACACCATCGCCACCTGCCTGGACGGCATCCGGCGGGCGCAGTCCCGGCGGCCGTCGGACAAGCGGTTCAGCACCAACCGGATCGTCATCTACGTGTGGCCGGAGCTGGGCCTCACGTACAACGAGATGGAGATGATCGCCCGGCGGGTGTCGCCGACCACGGCCGGCGCCGGCCTGGAGGAGATCCTGTTCATCGCGCGGCGGCGCGACGAGAAGACCGGCGAGCTGGTCAAGGTGAACGTGCGGATCACGTTCAGCGCGACCGGTGGCACCGAGCTGATCCTCGGCCCGCCGTCGAGCGAGCCGATCGAGCCGCTGGACGGCTACCGGCAGAAGGTGCTGCGGGCGAGCAGCCGGAACACCGTCTATCCGTACGAGCTGACCGAGTTCCTCGGCTCGTTCAGCGAGTACGACCTGGACGGAAGCCACGCGCTGATCCCGGTCGACCGGGCCAAGGGCAAGAACACCGCGGCCCTGGTCGCGGGCGTCGTCACCACGGTCACACCGCGGCACCCCGAGGGCATCAAGCGGGTCGTGCTGCTGGGTGACCCGACCAAGTCGCTCGGCGCGCTCTCCGAGCCGGAGTGCCGCCGGGTGATCGCCGCGCTCGACCTCGCGTCGTCGCTGGGCGTGCCGCTGGAGTGGTACGCGCTGTCCTCCGGCGCGCGGATCTCGATGACCTCCGGCACCGAGAACATGGACTGGGTGGCGGCCGCGCTCAAGCGGATCGTCGAGTTCACCCAGGCCGGCGGCGAGATCAACATCGTGGTGGCCGGGATCAACGTGGGCGCCCAGCCGTACTGGAACGCCGAGGCCACGATGCTGATGCACACCAAGGGCATCCTGGTCATGACGCCGGACTCGGCGATGGTGCTGACCGGCAAGCACGCGCTGGACTTCGCCGGTGGCGTGTCGGCCGAGGACAACTTCGGCATCGGCGGCTACGACCGGGTGATGGGGCCGAACGGGCAGGCACAGTACTGGGCGCCGAACCTGATGGCCGCCCGGGACGTGCTGATGTCGCACTACGACCACACCTACGTGGTGCCCGGTGAGGCCGGGCCCCGCGAGGTGCCGACGTCCGACCCGCTGGACCGGGACGTCTCGGACTTCCCGCACGTCGTGGAGGGCAGCGACTTCACCACGGTCGGCGAGATCTTCTCCGCAACCTCCAACCCCGACCGCAAGAAGCCCTTCGACATCCGTACGGTCATGAAGGCGCTCGCCGACCAGGACCACACCGTGCTGGAGCGCTGGGCCGGGATGGCCGACGCCGAGACCGCGGTCGTGCAGGACGCGCACCTGGGTGGCATCCCGGTCTGTCTGCTCGGGATCGAGTCGCGATCGGTGCCTCGTCGCGGGTTCCCGCCCACCGACGGGCCGGACGCGTACAACGCGGGCACGCTGTTCCCGCGCTCGTCGAAGAAGGCCGCCCGGGCGATCAACACGGCCAGCGGCAACCGTCCGCTCGTCGTACTGGCCAACCTGTCCGGCTTCGACGGCTCGCCCGAGTCGATGCGGAAACTGCAGCTGGAGTACGGCGCCGAGATCGGCCGGGCGATCGTCAACTTCTCCGGCCCGATCGTCTTCGTGGTCATCTCCCGCTACCACGGCGGCGCGTTCGTGGTCTTCTCCAAGCAGCTCAACCCGTCGATGACGGTGCTGGCGGTCGAGGGCTCGTTCGCCTCGGTGCTCGGCGGCGCCTCGGCCGCGGCCGTCGTCTTCAGCGGCGACGTGACCGCCCGGACCGCGGCCGACCCGCGGGTCCGGGAGCTGGAGGGGCGGGTCGCCGCGGCGGCCGGCGCGGAGCGCAGCTCGCTCGCGGCCGAGCTGGACGACCTGCGGACCTCGGTGCGGACCGAGAAGCTGGGTGAGGTGGCCGCCGAGTTCGACAAGGTGCACAGCATCCAGCGGGCCGTCGAGGTCGGGTCGGTGGACGCCGTGATCAAGGCCGCTGAGCTGCGGCCGCGCATCATCGAGGCGATCCGGGGCCGTACCGTCTGATTGTCGGTTCGAAGGTTTTTTCGGGGGTCCGGTTCGCCGGGCCCCCGTTTTTGTCGGTGCCCGCTGGCACAATCCGCCTCACGTTCGGCGAGGGGGATGGCCATGGGTTGGGTAGCGGCGGGTGCCGACTACGAGGTGAGCGTCGACGGTCGCAGGGTGATCGCGCGCACCACCGCGGGCAAGCAGTTGAAGAGCGTGCCCAAAGCGATCAAGGACCACGAGGCGGTGACCGGCCTGCGCCAGCTGATCGAGTGGCTGGCCCGGCACGAGGCGACCTGCCGCGCCGAGGTGGAGCGCTGGATGATCCGCTCGCTGCCGGTGCCGGTCGCGGTGCTCACCCAGGTCTGGGCCGACGAGGCGTGGCGCGCGGTGCTGCGCGACCTGGTGGTCGTGCCGGTCGGGGCGGATCTCGCCACCGCGGCCCTGCTGCGCGACGCCGACGTGGACAAGGGCCTCGGCGTGGTCGATCTGGACGGCGAGTCCACCCGGTTCACCGCCGAGCAGGTGCTGATCCCGCACCCGGTCCGGCTGCCCGACCTGGCGGACCTGCGCGAGTTCGCCGGCGACCTGGGCGTCGAGCAGGGCACGCTGCAGCTGTTCCGCGAGGTCTGGCACAAGCCGGCCGACGAGGCCGGGCAGCGGCGCGAGCTGAGTCGTTACGGCGACGCCAAGTTCAAGGAGCTGCGGCACGTCCAGTCCCGGGCCACCTCGGCCGGCTATCGCGTGCAGGGCGGCACGGCCGTCTGCCGGATCTGGGAGGACGGGCGGATCGTGGTCGCCTCGGTCTGGATCGGCGAGGGCGACCCGGGCTACGAGACCGAGACCTCCGACCTGGCCTTCACCGACGCCGCCGGGGAGCACCTGGCCACCGCGAACGTGCCGCCGGTGGCCTGGTCCGAGGGGTTGCGGATGGCCGCCCACCTGCACGCCGGCCGGGTCACCGAGGAGGAGTCCGACCGATGACGACCACCGAGGTGATCACCGCCCGGGCGTACCGGCACCCGGTGCTCGACGGCCGCACGGTGGTCCGTCTGGTCGGCGCGACCGTCGGCCCCGCCGAGGACCTGACCATGGAGTTCCTCGGCTTCACCCCGGCCGGCGTGACCGACGTGGGGCACGGCGAGCGGCAGGCGCTCGGCTTCCCGGCCTGGGCGCTGGTCCACGACCCGGCCAACGGGCGGCACGCGCTCGCCCTGGTCAAGGAGATGGCGAAGCTCGCCCGGGTGGCCCGGGGCAAGCCGGGCAACGCCAAGGACGGCTACACCGAGCTGGCCAGGCGCCTGGACGCCGCCGCCCCGCAGTTCCTGCCGACGTTCTGGGAGGAGGCCGGCCGGGCCTTCCTGGCCGCGGAGAACTCCCGGATGGCCGGCACCTGCTTCACCGAGGCGCGCCGGGCCGAGCAGGTGCACGGGCTGGTCGTCGACGAGGCCCGGGTCCGCGACGTGCACCTGGAGTTCGCCTTCGGCGGCGGGCTGACCGCGACGATGCTGGCGGCGTATTCCCGGGAGGTGGTCGAGCGGCGGCCGGCTCCGGAGGCGTACGAGCTGGTCAAGACGCTCGCCCTGCGCCGGGTCGCCGGTGGTCTGGCACCGCACGCCACGATGGCCGCCGACCTGGCACGACTCGCCAAGGCCGCCGGGCTGGACGCCGGGCACGAGGCCGACGAGGTGGTCACGCAGCTGCTCGGCTATCCGGCGATGGGCCGGGCGCACCCCGCGGTGTGGAAGGCGTACCGGGCGAGCCTGATCCGGCTCGGCAAGCGCGACGCCGGCGTGCGCGCCCGCCTGCTGGAGATCATCCCCGACCCGCCCGGGTGGGACACCGGCTTCGTCGAGCTGTGGCTGGAGCTGCTGACGGCGTCCGGCGCGGCCGACGGCCTGACCGCGCCGGACGGCCCGGCCGCCGGCTGGCTGGAGCGGTTCGTGCGCGGCCGCCGTTTCGGGCCGTCGATCGGGCGCAACCCGCGGCTGCTGGCCCTGCTGGAGCGGATGACGCCGCGCCTGATCGCCCAGGGCGGGGTGTCCATCGCCGACCAGCCGTGGAACGCCGACCTGGACATCCTCGACCTGCTCCGGGCCGGCGGCGTGCCGGTCCGGATCGGCACCGGCCACCCCGCCAACGGCTTCGGGGTCGCCGCCTGGGCCCGCGGTGACCGGCCCGGCCGCCGCGACCTGGCCGCCATCGCCGCCGACCCGGAGCTGCGGCCCCGGCTGCGCCTGGGCGTCCGGCAGGCGATCGGCTACCTGCGCGACGGGCTCGCGCTGACCAGCCCGGCCCTGCCGGACGAGACGCTGGCGGCGGCGTTCGGCGCGGCCGGCAGCCGGGAGCTGCTGGTCGAGATCATCGGCGAGCTGACCGGGCAGGCCGGCGCGAACGCCGTCGCCGGTCTCGACGCCGACCTGACCGAGCTCGCCGCGCTCTGGTCCCCGGCCGGCATGGCCCTCGCGCCGGACGGCTTCCGCGCTCTGCTGGACGTGGACCTGCCGGCCGTGCTCGCCCGGACCCTGCGGGCCGGGCAGATGGCCGAGCTGACCTGGCCGGCGTACGAGGCGGCGATCGGCCGCCTGAGCAAGCACGAGGTCGGCGTCGCCTGGCCCGAGCTGGTGCTCCACGACGACAAGGCGGCCCAGGTGATCGCGCCGGACGGCCGGGTCACCGAGCACGTGTTCCGCTTCCCGGCCGCCGGGCAGCAGCACGCCCCCGGGCGGTACTGGAACCGCATCGGCGTCGCCTCGGTCGACGGCGAGCTGCTGGTCCACTGGTACGGCGACGACGGCCAGGCCGGCTACTGGTCGTCCCGGCCGGACGAGGTGACCGACGGCGAGTGGCGGATGACCAACTGGCCGGTGCTGCCGGTCCCGGGCGGCGGCCTGACCAACGGCCGGCGTCCGCTGCACCGCGGCGACCGGAAGGTGAGCTGGGACGAGTTCGTCCAGCTGGCCTCGGACGGGCCGGCCTTCTGGCGGCGTGAGCCGGTCGACCCGGACGCCGGCTGGGCCGAGCGGACCTGGCACTGGCGCGAGTTCGACCCGCGTACCGGCGACGGCGGGCGGGTCAGCGCCCCGGCGTTCTTCGCCGCCGCCGGCGACGACCTCCTGCCCGAGCTGTGCCAGTTGCGGCCGGTGCCGGCCGAGTTCGCCGGCTCGCCGCTGGGCGTGCGGGACGGCCTGGCCGGCTGGCGGGTGACCCGGGCGCCGGACGGCACGATCACCGGCGAGGGCGTCGACGGCCGCCGGGTGGTGGTCGGCGCCGACCACGAGCTGGTGGTCGGCGCGGTGCTGCTGCCCGGCGCGACCGCGCCGCTGCCGATCTCCCGGCACCAGGGCCGCGGCCCGGCCCACGACCAGCTGCGGATCTGGAGCGCGGACGGGGCCCGCCTGGTCGCCCTGCAGGGCCAGACCACCAGCACCGTGCCGCCGCTGGACTGGTGGCACGCGATGCGGACCCGGGACGCGGCCGGCTCGGCCGCGCTGCGCGCCCTGGACGAGGCGACCGCGGCCGCGCTGTTGGTGGTCGACGACGCGGTGACCAGCTCGCCGGCGCTGCGCGAGGCGATCACCGCGAACCTGGTGACGCACCTGCCCGCGGTCACCGACCCGGTGCTGCGCGACCGGCTCGCCGAGGTGGTCATGAGCGCGGTCCGGATGCGGCGGCGGCTCGCCGAGATCCCGCGGCACCTGGGCGGGAGCCCGGCGGCGGTGCGGGAGCGGCCACCGGCGAACGACGACGACCTGCGGCGGGCCATCGACGGGCTGGCCGGGCGGGAGTCCGGCTGGGGTTACTCGGCGGCGCCCCGCTTCCAGATCCTGGAGCAGATCGCCGGGGTCGGGGCGCTGCTCGCCGCACCGGATGGCGTCAGCCACGCCGACCTGCCCGCGGTGCACGGGACCTGGCCCGGGCTGCTGGCCCGGCTGGGCGCGGTGGCGCTGCGCGCGGCGTCGCCGCTGACCGGCGACACCGACCGGACCGCGCTGGCCGCCTTCCTGGCCGCGGTCGCCGGGACACCGCTGGACGGGTCCGGCCCGCCGTTGCGGACCCTGGAGGTGGGCCAGGCCCGCAGCGACGGCACCGGCCTGTTCGTGCACCGCGACGGCCCCCGGGTCACCGTGCTCTTCCCACCCGAGCGGAACTACTACGTGCTCGGGCCCGACAAGTGGCGGCGCGCGGCGATCCAGATCGCGCCGGACGGCGACTTCGGGCTGCCCGAGGGCCTGACCGTCGAGTCCGAGGCCCGGTCCGGCGGGCGGTTGGCCGGGGCCCGGCTGACCGCATTCCTGGACCGGCTGGCCGAGCGCGGCCCGGCGCCGTGGCGGCCCGAGGCGGTGACCGGGCTGACCGCGGCCACCGGCATGTCCCGGGCCGAGGCGGCGATGCTGCTGGCCGGGCTGCCGGCGATCCACAAGTGGGAGGCGAACTTCCTGACCGCCGCGCAGCGCGGCACGCTCGGCCTGAACGCGGCGCAGGCCAAGGTGGGCCGGGCCGCCCTGCAGCGACTCGGCTTCGCCGAGCGGATGACGCTGCTGGACGCGGCGCTGCCCGCCGAGCCGGCCGACCTCTGGGACCACGGGCCGGACGTGGCCGGGCTCGCCGCGGCGTGGATCCGGATCCGGGGGCGGCGGGTCGCCGTGCCGGAGACGCTCGTCGCCGAGCTGGCCCGGGTGATCAACGGCGCGCAGGCGGCGTCCGTGCTGCAGGCGATCGCGGCGCCGACCGCCGGGGACTGGCTGAGCACCGACGGGCGCAGCACCCACGATCGATACCGGACGCTCACGACGAAGGCCGCCGAGGGCACCGCGTTCGACGCCGTGCACCTTCAGCTCGCCGCGATCGCGCTGCCCTGGTTGGCGTACCACCTGCCGTGGGGCGATCCGCTGCGGGCCGCGCTGCCCGCGGCGCTGGGGCTGGTCCGCGAGCGGCTGCGCAACCCGCACCTGCTGGTCGGCCGCGGCCGGCACAAGCAGGGCGAACGACCGGACGCCGGGCCGGCCCTGGTGGACGGCGACAGTTACGGCGACGACACCGCGCACCACCTCGTGCCGGCCCACCTGACCGGCGCGGACGACCCGGCGCTCGGCTTCGTCGACCAGGGCACCGCGGCCGCGCTCCGGGTCGTGCTGTCCGGCTGGATCGACGAGGCGCTGGCCGCCCCGGCCGGGGTCACCGGCGACCCGCACGACCCGCGGGTCAGCGTGCCGGAGCTGGTCGCCGAGGTGCGTGAGCGGCACGGCCTGACCGACGACGCCGCGGCGTACTACCTGCAGCTGCTCGCGCTGCCCGACCCGGGCGACCGGGCGGTGCAGGGGTGGAACGGGTGGAAGCCGGCCGCCCTCAGGACGGCTCAGCAGGCACTGACCGGGGCCGGGCTGGTGGTGGCCGCCAAACGGGAACGCGCCGGCCGGCCGGTGTTCCTGCCCGGCGGCTGGCAGGCCAACAAGCCGCCGCGGCCGCCGATGGAGACCTGGAAGGAATCGCTCTACCTGGACAACGGGCACCTGCCGGTGGTGACCCGATCCGTGCCGCGGCTGTTCGCCGCCGCGTGGGACCGGATCACCGCCGGGGACGTGCCCCGCTACCTGGACCTCGGGGAGAACAGCCGATGACCGGCGTCCTGGACGCCGGCGGGATCCTGCCCGGCACCGGCCCGCACCCGATCACCGCCCGCGTCTACCGGCACCCCGCGCTGGCCGGGCGGGCCGTGGTCCGGCTGGTCGGCGCCACGGTCGGGCCGGCCGAGGACCTCGCGATGGAGTTTCTCGGCTTCGCGGCCGCCGGCTCGGCCGAGGTGGGGCACGGGCGGCCGGGGACGCTGGTGTTCCCGGCCTGGGCGCTGGTGCACGACCCGGACCACGGGCGGGACGCGCTCGCCCTGGTCAAGGACATGGAGCGGCTGGCCCGGACGGCCCGGCACAAGCCGGGCAACGCCAAGGACGGGTACACCGCGCTGGCCGCCCGGCTCGGGGACGCCGCGCCACGGCTGCTACCGACGTTCTGGGAACAGGCCGGCCGGGCCTTCCTGGACGTCGGCAACCAGCGGATGGCCGGGACGTGCTTCGCCGAGGCGCGCCGGGCCGAGCAGGTGCACGGGCTGACCGTGGACGAGGACCGGGTCCGCGCCGTGCACCTGGAGTTCGCCCTGGCCGGCGGGCTGACCGCGGCGATGCTGAGCGCGTACGCCCGCGGGGTCGCCGAGCGACGGCCCGCCCCGGAGGCCTACCAACTGGTCCGGTCGCTGAGCCGGCAACGGGTCGCGGGCGGGCAGGCGCCGCACGCCGGCCTGGTCACCGACCTGGCCCGGCTGGCCCGGGCGGCCGGGCTGAACGCCGACCGGGAGACCGACGACGTGGTCACCCGGCTGCTCGGCTATCCGGCCATGGCCCGTTCCCACCCGGGCGTGTGGAAGTCGCTGCGGAAGAGCCTGATCCGGCTGGGTAAGCGGGACCCGGCGGTCCGGGCCCGGCTGCTGGAGATCATGCCGAGCCCGCCGGGGTGGGACACCGACATCCGGGAGCAGTGGCTGGAGCTGCTGGAGGCGACCGGGGCGGCCGCCGACCTGGCCGCGCCGACCGGCCCGGCGAGCCGCTGGCTGGCGCGCTTCCTGGACCTGCACCGCCACGTGTACCGGCACACACGGCGCAATGCCCGGCTGCTCGCGCTGGTCGAGCGGATGGTGCCCCGGCTGATCGCCGAGGGCGGGGTGACCCTCGCCGACCGTCCGTGGGACGCCGACCTGGACGTCCTGGACCTGTGCCGGGCCGCCGGGGTTCCGGTGGACATCGGCGACGGGCATCCGGCCAACGGGTTCGAGGTCGAGCAGTGGGCCGCCGACGCCGGCGCCGGTCGCCGCGATCTCGCCGCGATCGCCGCCGACCCTGCCCTGCGGCCCCGGCTGCTGCGCGGCGTGCGGGAGATGCTCGACAGGTTCCGCGACCGGCAGCCGGTCGGCCGGGCGATGCCCGAGGTGCTGCTGGTCGCGCGCTTCGACGCGGCCGGCGTACGGGACGTGCTGGTCGAGCTCGTCGGGACGCTGACCGCCCAGAGCGCCGGCAGCACCGTCGCCGGCGTCGAGGCGGACCTGGCCGTGCTGTCCCCGCTGTGGTCGGCGGCCGGCCTGGCCACCGCACCGGCGGCGTTCGCGCGGCTCACCGCCGTGGACCTGCCGGCCGTGCTGGCCCGGACCCTGCGGGCCGGGCTGGTGGCGGAGCTGAGCTGGCCGGCGTACGAGGCGGCGGCGGCCCGGCTGGACCGGATCGAGGTCGGCGTGTCCTGGCCCGAGCTGGTGCTGCACGACGAGCGGACCGCGCTGGTGATCAGCCCGGACGGGCACGTCACCGAGCATGGCTTCCGGTTCCCCGCGACCGGGGAAGCACACGCGCCCCGGGACTGGGCGCCGGAGATCCGGTGCCTGCTGGTCGACGGTGACCTGCTGGTGCACTGGCGAAGCCCGGGCGGGCGGGCCGGTTACTGGTCGTCGCGGCCGCACGAGGTGATCGAGGGCGACTGGCGGGTGGACCCGGCGCAGGGCTGGCTGACGCCGGCGCTGCCGGTTCCGGGCGGCGGGCTGACGACCGGGCTGCGGGCCGTGCATCCCGGGGACGCCCGGGCCGTCTCGCCGGACCGCTGGCCGCTGGCCGGGGACGGCGTGACGTTCTGGCGCTACCAGCCGGCCAACCCGGGCGCGGCCTGGCCGGCCCAGCACGGTCACCGGTGGCAGGAGTTCGATCCGCGGACCGGCCGGGGTGGCCGGGTGAGCCGGCCCGCGTTCTTCGCCGCGGCCGGTGACGACCTGGTCCCGGCGGAGGCGACGCTGCGGCCGGTGCCGTTCGCCGAGTCGCCGCTCGGGGTCCGGGACGGGCTGGCCGGGTGGCGGGTCAGCCGGACCGCCGACGGCGCGATGACCGGGACCGGGATCGACGGCCGTTCGGTGCCGGGGCCGCGCGGGCCGCATCGGCGGTTCGACGAGGCGCCGGTGGCCGCGGTGTCGCTGCCGGGCGCCGGTGAGCCGCTGCCGGTGAGCCGGGGCGGGCGCGGGGTCCGGGTCTGGACCGCCGACGGCCGGCACCCGCTCGGCGAGCACGAGGCCGGGAGCCGGACGGTGCCGCCGCTGGCCTGGTGGCACGCGCTGCGGGCGCGGGACGAGGCCGGGTCGGCGGCGTTGCGGGTCCTCGACGAGGAGACCGCGGCCGCGCTGCTCGACGTGCGAGGGATGGTGGGCGCGCATGTGGCGGAGTGTCTGCCCGCGGTGACCGATGCGGTCCTGCGTGAGCGGATCATCGACCTGGTCAAGCGGGCGATCCAGGTGCGGAGCCGGCTCGCCCAGGTGCCGGCGCATCTGAGCGGGGCGGCAGTCTGGGCGGCGGCGTTCGCGGAAGCTCGGGTGGAATCGGGCGATGCCGGGCCCGCCGAGGTGGCCTCTGGTCCGGCTTCCGCTACGGGCGCGGGTGTGGTGGATGAGCTGGTGGTGGGGCTGGGGCGGCTGCTGGGCGACACCGAGCGGGCGCAAGACGTCCTGCGGGCGGTTGCTTCACCGGCTGAAGGGGACTGGCTGAGCACGGACGGGCGCAGTGAGCCGAACGGGATGTTCGAGATCCGGAACCGGGCGGGCCACGGAACGCCGTTCACGGCCGAGTGGTTGCGGACGGCGGCGGTCGCGCTGCCCTGGCTGGCGTACAGGCTGAGCTGGGACGATCCGCGGCGGGCGGCGCTGCCGGGGGCGCTGCGGCTGGTCCGGGAGCGGCTGCGGAACCCGGACCTGCTGGTCGGTGGGGCCTGCACCGGGTGGCGAGCCGGCCGGAAGCCGGGCCGGCGCTCGTCGACGGGACGACCTACGGCACGCACGTGGCGCACTACCTCGCGCCGGCGCATCTGAGCGGGGCGGACGACCCGGCGCTCGGGCTGGTGGACACCGAGTCGGCCACCGCGCTGCGGATCGTGCTGGCCGGGTGGCTGGACGAGGTGGTGGCCACTCCGGACGGGGCGAGCGGGGATCCGCACGATCCGCGGGTCAGCGTGCCCGATCTCGTCGAGGAGGTGCGGCAGCGGCACGGGCTGGGCCCGCTCGCCGCGGCGTATTACCTCCAGGTGCTCGCACTGCCGGATCCCGGGGACAAGAACGTACGCGAATGGCTTGATCTTGATCTTCCGGGGTTGCGGGCGGCACAGCGGACCTTGACCGGGGCCGGGTTGGTGGTTTCCGCGAAGCGGGAGCGGGCCGGGCGGGCGGTCTTCCTGCCCGGTGGGTGGCGCGCGGCGCGGGCGCCGCATCTGCCGGTGGAGACCTGGAAACTGCCGATGTACGCCGAGGCCGGGAAGACGCTGCTGGTGCCGCTGCCGGTGCCCGGGTTGTTCCGCGCCGCGTGGGCCCGGGCCGAGGCCGGCGACCGGCCGCGCTACCTCGATGCGGAGGGGCCGCGATGAGCGGGCTGCTGGAGGCCGGCGCGATCCTGGCCGGGCCCGGGGACCCGGCGGTGGCCGACGTGATGACCGCGCGGGCCTATCGGCATCCGGCTCTGGCCGGGCGGACCGTGGTGCGGCTGGTCGGGGCGACGACCGGCGAGGCCGAGGACCTGAGCCTGGAGTTTCTCGGCTTCGCGGCGGCCGGTGCCGCCGAGGTCGGCCACGGGATGCGGCGTGGCCTGGGGTTTCCGGCCTGGGCGCTGGTGCACGACCCGGCCAACGCGGGGCACGCGCTCGCCCTGGTCAAGGAGATGGCGAGGCTGGCCCGGGTGGCGCGGGTCAAGCCCGGCACGGCGCGGGACGGCTATGCGGTGCTGGCCGGGCGGCTCGGGGTGGCCGCACCGCAGCTGCTGCCGACGTTCTGGGAGCAGGCCGGGCGGGCGTACCTGGCCGCCGACAACCCGCGGGCGGCCGGGACCTGCTTCGCCGAGGCGCGGCGGGCCGAGCAGGCGCACGGGCTGGTGGTGGACGAGGAGCGGGTGCGCGACGTGCACCTGGAGTTCGCGCTGGCCGGGGCGCTGACCGCGGGCCTGCTCAGCGCGTACGCGCGGGACGTCGGCGGGCGAAAGAGCCAGGCGCGGGCGTACGAGCTGGTCAAGGCGCTGTCGCTGCGGCGGGTGGCGGGCGGGCTGCCGCCGCACGGCACGATGGCGGCCGACCTGAACCGGCTCGCGGCGGCCGCCGGGCTGGACGCCGAGCGGGAGGCCGACGAGGTGGCGGCGCTGCTGCTGACGTATCCGGCGACGGCTCGTGGACCGGCGGCGCTGTGGCGGTCGTACCGGAAGAGTCTGATCCGTCTGGGGCAGCGGGACGCTCGCGTGCGGGCGCGCCTGCTGGAGATCCTCCCGAATCCGCCGTTCAGCGACTTCGCCCTGGGTGACCTGTGGCTGGAGGTGCTGGAGGCGACCGGTGCGCTGGCCGGGCTGATCGACGGCAGCGCCGGCGTCCCGGCCGCGGGCTGGCTGACGCGCTTCCGGCGCAGGCGGTTGAGCGTGCCCCGGTCGGCCCTGTTCGCCCTGGTCGAGCGGCTGGCGCCGCGGCTGGTCGCGGAGGGTGGGCTGGAGATCGCCTCGGTGCCGGTGGCCGCCGACCTCGAACTGCTCGACCTGTGCCGGAGCCTGGGCGTGCCGGCCCGGATCGGCCCGATCGGCCCGGCCGCCCGCCTCGTGGTGCCCGAGTGGGCTCCCGGTGGGCGGGACCTGACCACGGTCGCCGCCGACCCGGTGCTGCGGCCGCTGCTCCGGGATGGCGTGCGCCGCAGGTTCGGCCGGCAGCGCGGCAGCACCTCGCTGGCCACGCCGCCGCTGCCGGAGCCGATCCTGCGGCGGTCGTTCGGTGCGGCCGGCGTCCGGGACGTGCTCGCCGAGCTGGTCGACGAGGCGGCCGGCGCGACCACCCTGGGCGCGCTCGACGACGCCCTGGTGGAGCTGTGCGCGCTGTGGTCGCCGGCCGGGGTGGCGCTCGCGCCGGACGGGTTCCGGCGGCTGCTCGCCGTGGACCTGCCCGCGGTGCTGGCCCGATCGTTGCGGGCCGGGCTGCTCGCCGAGCTGACCTGGCCGGCGTACGAGGCGGCGGCGAGCGGTCTCATCCGGCCGGAGGTCGGAACGGCGTGGCCGGAGTTGCTGATCCACGACGGCTCGGCCGCGCGGATCGTCGCGCCGGACGGGCGGATCACCGAGCACGTGTTCCCGTTCCCGGCGCACACCACCCGGGAGTGCACGTTCGTGGACGGCGACCTGCTGGTGATCCGGTCCGCCGGTGGGCAGCGGGTGGCGTACTGGACGTCCCGGCCGAACGACGTGTTCACCGGCCACATGCGGGACACCGCCGGGATGCCGGACGCGCTGCCGGTCCCGGGCGGTGGCCTGACCATCGGCGCCGGGCCGCTGCGGGCCGGCGAGCCACGGGCGCTCGACCAGGAGTCGTACCGGATGGCCACCGACGGCCGGGCGTACTGGCGCTGTGAATGGCACGAGGACGCCTGGCGGTGGCGGGAGTTCGACCCGCGGACCGGTGAAGGCGGCCGGTTCAGCGTGCCGGAGTTCTTCGCGGTGCCCGGTGTCGTGCCGGCCCTCGGCCGGCTGCGGCCGGTCCCGCCGGAGTTCGCCGGGTCGCCGCTCGGCGCCCGGGACGGCCTGACCGGCTGGCGGGTCACCGAGGAGGGCGAGTTGCTGGCCGGCGAGGGGATCGACGGGCGGCGGGTCACGCTGCCGCAGCGCCACCGGCAGCGTGACTCCCGGGGCAACGACCTGGAGATGCTGGTCGGGGCGTTGCTGCTGCCGGGCGCCACCGAGCCGCTGGCGGTCACCCGGGTCTGGGGTCACCCGCGTGGCGAGGTCCGGCTGTGGACGGCCGACGGGCGGCTGGTCTCCGACGAACCCGACGTGACCGGGACCGTGCCGCCGGTGGAGTGGTGGCACGCGATGCGACCGCGCGACGAGGCCGGGTCGGCCGCGCTGCGGGCCCTGACCAGATCGACCGCGGCCGCGCTGCTCGACGCCGACGACTCGATGGCCGGGCCCGAGGCGAAGCATCTGCCCGAGGTCACCGATCCGGTTCTGCGTGCCCGGATCGCCGCGGTCGTCGCCCGGGCGGTGACGCTGCGTCGGCGGATCGCGGAGATCGCGCCGCTGCTGGAGCCGGTGGCCGCCATCGCGCCGACGGCCGGTGACAGCGCACTGCGGCTGGCCTGGGACGGGCTCTGCACCGGGAACACCACGTACTACCGCGGCCGGGCGGGCAGCGACCGGATCCTGGAGCAGATCCAGCGGGCCGGGGCGATGCTCGCGGAACCGGAGACCGCCGATGCGGGGCCGCTGTCGGCGGTCTCCGCGCAGTGGACGAGCCTGGTCGCCGGGTTCGGCGCGCTCGCCCTGCGCGCCGCGAGCCCGCTCACCGGCGACGACCGGCGGGCGGCCCTGGCCGTCCTGCTCGGCGCGGTCGCCGGGACACCGCTGGACGGCACCGGCCACCCGGTCCAGGTCTACTCGATCACGCAGGAACGGATGCCGATCGGCGAGACGTACGTGCTGCGCGAGGGCTCGCGGACGACGCTGATGTTCGCGCCCGAGCACGACGGGTCGGCCGGGTGGCGGCGCACCGGGATCCAGGTCGCGCCGGACGGCGAGTTCGGGCTGCCGGCCGAGATGACCGTGCGGGGCTCGTTCCGGCCCGGCGGACGGCTCGCCGGTGACCGGCTGCGGGAGTTCCTCCGCCTGCTGGCCGACCGGGGGCCCGCGCCGTGGCGACCGGCGGCGGCCGCGGAACTGGTCGCGGCGACCGGGATGGCCCGGTCCGAGGCGGTGCTGCTGCTGGCCGGGCTCCCCGGGATCGCCAGGGCGGAGGCGGACTTCCTGACGCCGGTCCAGCGCAGGCTCCTGGGACTCGCGTCGGCGCAGGCCAAGACCGGTCGGCGGGGGTTGCGGCAGCTGAGCCTCGCGGAGCGGGTGGCGCTGCTGGACGCGGCGATGCCGGTGGAGCCGGGCCGGTTGTGGGACGAGGGGCCGGACGTGGCGGCGATCGCCGAGGTGTGGATCGGGCTGCGGGGGCGGCGGGCCGCCGTACCGGAGGATCTGGTTATTGATCTTGGGAAGGTGATCGGGGAGTTCCGGGCCGCGCCCGTGCTGCAGGCGATCGCGGCGCCCGCGCCCGGTGACTGGCTGAGCACCGACGAGCGGACCGTTTCTGATCAGGGGGTTCCGTTCGACGGGCAGTACCTGGCCGACGCGGCCGTCGCGCTGCCCTGGCTCGCGTATCACCTGGCCGCGGACGATCCGGTGCGGGCCGCGCTGCCCGCGGCGCTGCGGCTGGTCCGGGACCGCTTGCGAAACCCGGACCTGCTGGTCGGCCATGGGTCGCACGAGGCCGGCGAGCGTCCGGAGGCCGGGCCGGCGCTGGTCGACGGCGTGGCCCGGGGATCGGCGGTGTTCCACCATGTCGCGCCGAGCCGGCTGTCCGGAATCGACGATCCGGCGATCGGGTTCGTCGACGAGGGCACGGCCACGGCTCTCCGGACCGTTCTGTCGGAGTGGATCGACGCGGTGGTGGCCGTGCCGGGCGGGGTGCGCGGCTATCTTCACGATCCCCGGATCAGCGTTCCGGACCTGGTCGGCGCGGTGCGCGAGCGGCACCGGCTGGGCGCCGACGCCGCCGCCTACTATCTGCAGCTGCTGGCGCTGCCGGATCCGGGAGACAGATCCGTACAGAAATGGACTGGCTGGTCGGTCAAGGCGTTGCGCGAAGCGCAGCGGGCCTTGACCGAGGCCGGCCTGGTGGTCGCCGCCAAGCGGGCCCGCGCCGGGCGCCCGGTCTTCCTGCCGGGTGGCTGGCAGGCGGCCCGGGCGCCGAGGCTGCCCGTCGAGACCTGGAAGATTTCGATGTACGGCGGCCTGCCCGTCCCACCGACCCCGGTGCCGCGCCTGTTCCGCACGGCCTGGGCGCGGGTCACCGACGGTGACGTGCCCCGCTTTCACGACCTGGAGGAGACCCGGTGACCGCCGCTCGTCAGATCGACCCGCCCGAGCATCGGTACGCCGATGAGCTGGAATTTCTCGCCACCGCCGACACCGGGGCCCGACCACCCGGCTGGCGGATGACACCCCGGTCGGTGGTCACGTTCATCGCCGGATCCGGCGGCGTCCCGGTCGGCGGGCGGGTGATCGAGCCGAAGTTCGTCGGCGAGCGGGCCCTGGTCGAACGCTGCGTCGTCACCCTCGCCGGGGAACGCGGGCTGCTGCTGGTCGGCGAGCCCGGCACCGCCAAGTCGATGCTGTCCGAGCTGCTCGCGGCGGCGATCTGCGGGACCAGCGCCCTCGCCGTGCAGGGCACCGCCGGGACCACCGAGGACCAGTTGCGGTACGGGTGGAACTACGCCCTGCTGCTGGCCCAGGGCCCGTCCGCGGAGTCGCTCGTGCCGTCCCCGGTCCTCACCGCGATGACCACCGGCGCGGTCGCCCGGGTCGAGGAGATCACCCGCTGCCTGCCCGAGGTCCAGGACGCACTCGTCTCGATCATGTCGGAGCGGCGGATCAGCGTGCCGGAGCTGACCGGGCAGGACGCGGCGGTCGGCTACGCCGTGCCCGGGTTCTGCCTGATCGCGACGGCCAACCTGCGCGACCGCGGGGTGTCCGAGATGTCGGCGGCGCTCAAGCGGCGGTTCAACTTCGAGGTGGTGCCGCCGATCGCCGACCTGGACGCGGAGGTCGCGCTGGTCGCGCGGCAGGCCCGGGCCGCGGTCGAGCGCGGCGGCGCGCGGTTCGCGGTGGACGAGGCGGTGCTGGAGACGCTGGTCGTCGCGTTCCGGGACCTGCGCAACGGGATCAGCGCGGAGGGGTGGGAGGTCGAACGGCCGTCGTCGGTGATGAGCACCGCCGAGGCGGTCGCGGTGGCCGCGTCGATCGGGCTGTCCGCGGCGTACCTGCCCGGCCCGGATCCGCTGTCGCTGCTGCCGGGGCACCTGCTCGGGGTGGTCCGGAAGGACGATCCGTCCGACGCGGAACGGCTGCTGGCGTACTGGGACGGCGCCCTGCGACGACGGGCCGAGGCCGGGTCGCGGATGTGGCGCCAGCTATGGGAACACCGCGATGTCCTCCGAGCCTGAAAAACCAGAAAAATCCGATTTGCGTACGGTCCTCGACCGTCTCGCCGGTGACCCGCGGGTCCACCTCATCGGAGTGCGGCACCACTCACCGGTCGTCGCCGTGGCCGTGCCCGCGCTGCTGGACGCGTTCCAGCCGGAGTCCGTGCTGGTCGAGCTGCCCGCCGAGATGCAGCCGTGGGTGCCCTGGCTGTCCGATCCGGACACCGTCGCACCGGTCGCACTCGCCGCGGCCGGGGCGGATCGGCCGCTGGCGTTCTACCCGCTCGCGGACTTCAGCCCGGAGCTGGCGGCGGTCCGGTGGGCGCGGCGCCACGGGGTGCCGGTGATCTGCGGGGACCTGCCGTTGACCGATCCCGCCTGGGCGGGCGAACGGTTGCCCGGGACGGCCGGGGGCGGGCTCGAGGAAGCCGTGCACGCCACGGTCTCCGGGCGGGCCGGGGACGATCTCTGGGATCGGTGGGTCGAGGCGGAGGCGCCGGGGAGCTCGCCGGACGCGGTGCGACGGGCGGCGCTGGCCGCGGGGTGGGCGCTGCGGCAGGACGCGATCCGGCACGGGGTGGATCCGCTTGATCTGCGGCGGGAGGCCTGGATGCGGGCTCACCTCGCGCGCGTCCCGGGGCGGGTGGCCGCGGTCGTCGGGGCGTTTCATGCGCCCGCTCTGCTCGACGGGCCCGGGGCGACCCCGGCCACGGGTGGGGACGAGCCGGTCGTTTCGCTGGTTCCCTACACGTTCGACCTGCTGGACGCGCGGTCCGGCTATCCCGCCGGGATCCGGGATCCGCGCTGGCAGCAGGCGGTCTTCGAGGCCGGCGCCGAGCCCCGGCTGCTCCGGGCCGCCACCGACCGGTTCGCGGTCGAGGTCGCGCGGGCGCTGCGGGCGCAGGGCCAACCGGCCGGCCCGGCCGAGGCCGCCGAGGTGGCCCGGCTGGCCGGGGACCTCGCCGGGCTGCGCCGGCTGCCCGCGCCGGGCCGGGGTGAGCTGGTCGAGGCCCTGCAGAGCGTGCTGGCCCAGGGCGCTCCGGCCGGGACCGGGCGCGGGGTGGCCCGGGCCATGGAGGAGGTGCTGGTCGGGCGGCGGCGTGGGCGGCTGCCCGGCGGCGCGCCGGTCACCGGCCTGCGGCCGGCGGTGGAACGGGAACTGGCCGCGCTGAAGCTGCCCGGGCCGGGCGATCCGGCGCAGCGGGTCCGGCTCGATCCGCTGCGCTCCCCCACCGACCGGGCCCGCGAGCTGGCCATCCGCCGGCTGGCGGCGTGCGGCGCGACCTACGGGGAGGCCGGGCCGGCCGGGCCGGTCACCGGCGGGGAGACGCTGACCACCACCTGGCGGGTGGAGTGGGTCCCGGCGACCGACGCGGGCCTGGCGCTCGCCGGGCTGCACGGGGTCACCCTCGCCCAGGCCGCGGCGGGCCTGCTGGCCACCCGCCGGCGCCGCGAGCAGCGGGCCGGCGGCCCGACCGCCGAGCAGGCGCTGGCCGGGCTGGACCGGGCCGCGGTCTGCGGCCTGCCCGAGCTGACCGCCACCCGGATCGCCGACGTGCGCCGGGCGGTCGCCCACGGCGGCTCGATCCAGCAGATCATCTCCGCGTTGCACCTGCTCGGTCGCATCGCCCGCGGCCACCTCCCCGGCCTGCCCGCGGCGACGCCCGCACCCGGGTCCACGACCACACCCGCCGGGTCCGATGCGGAGGCCGCGGTCGGGGCACAGCTGGGCGAGGGACTGGCGGCGGCCCGGGACGAACTGCATGCGGCGGCGGTCGCGGCGGTCGGTGGGCTGGCCGGGTCCGCCCGGATCGAGGATGCCCGGGCCCTGCTGGATCTGGTCCAGGCGGCGGACGAGGCCGGGCGGCGACTCCGGCTCGGCCGGGCGATCGAGGGCCTGGCCCGGGACGGCTCGCCGCTGATGAGCGGGGCGGCCGGCGCGGTCGGGGTGCTGCTCGGACACGAGGAGCCGGAGGCCTTCGGGACCCGGCTGGCGTCCTGGGTGGACCTGTCGGACGCCGGGGCGACGGACCGGCTGCGCGGCGCGCTCAGCGTCGCCGGGGCGCTGCTGCAGTCCGGCGGCGAGTTCCTGACGCCGCTGCTGGACACCGTGGACCGGATGAGCGACGACGACTTCGTCCGGCGGCTGCCGGCGCTGCGCGGGGGCTTCGACGCGCTCAGCCCGGCCGATCGGGACCGCCTGCTGCGTACGGTCGGCGACCGGCACGGCGACATCGACCCGCACCTGGCCACCGACGCCGCGACGGTGGCCGGCTGGGTCGCCGCCGACCGCGCCGGCCGCGCCGCGGTGACCGCGCTGGGCCTGCCCCTCACCACCGATCCCGAGCCGGCCACACCCGCCGGCGAGAACGTCCCCGACCGGCCGGCGGCGGCCGCGGGTGAGATCACTCCCGGTCAGCGGTGGCGGCTCCTGCTCGGGCGGCAGAGTGACCGGCTGCCGGCCCGGCAACGGCGGCTCGCCGCGGCGCTCGACGAGCTCTACGGCATCGGGCGGGGCGAGGGCGCCTACCCGGTCGACGTCGGCGGGGCGGGGCGCGAACCCGCGTACCCGGAGGCCCGGGTCTGGTTGGAAGATCTGGAAAACCTCTTCGGAGCTTCGGTACGCGACGAGGTCCTGGCCCGCGCCGCCGAACGCGGGCGCCTCGACGCCGTCCTCGCCGCCGACCCGGACCGGATCCGCCCCTCGATCGACCTCCTGCACGCCGTGCTGTCGATGGCCGGCGGCCTGCCCGAGGCCCGGCTCGCCCGGCTGCGCCCGCTGATCGCGCGCCTCACCGCCGAGCTCACCGCGCGGCTGGCCCGCCGGATCCGCCCCGCGCTGACCGGGCTGGGCATGCCCCGGCCGACCCGCCGCCCGACCGGCCGGCTCGATCTGGCCGCGACCGTGCGGCAGAACCTGCACACCGTGCGGCGCGACGCGGCCGGGCGGCCGCGGCTGCTGCCGGAGCGCCCGGTGTTCCGGAGCCTGGGCCGGCGCAGCGTCGACTGGCAGATGATCCTGCTCGTCGACGTGTCCGGCTCGATGGAGGAGTCGACGATCTGGGCGGCGCTGACCGCGTCGGTGCTGGCCGGGGTGCCGGCGCTGCGGACGCACTTCGTCACGTTCTCGACCGAGGTCATCGACCTCACCGACCGGGTCGCCGACCCGCTGTCGCTGCTGCTGGAGGTCCAGGTCGGCGGGGGCACGCACATCGCGGCCGGCCTGCGGTACGCCCGCCAGATCATGCTCGTCCCGAGCCGGACCATGATCGTCACGATCAGCGACTTCGAGGAGGGTTTCCCGGTCGGCGACCTGCTCGCGGCGGCGCGGGCGCTCGCCGACGACGGGGCCACGCTGCTCGGCTGCGCCGGCCTGGACGACCGGGGACGCCCGCGGTACAGCACCGGCATCGCCTCGCAACTGGTCGGCGCGGGGATGCCGGTGGCCGCGCTGAGCCCGGCCGAGCTGGCCGGCTGGATCGGAGATCAGGTGCGATGAGTCTGCCCCCGGTTGATCCCGCGGTGACCGCCGAGGCGGTCGCGGCCCTCCCCGCCCGGCTGCGCAAACGCCTGGACGAGGCGGTGCCGCAGGCCGCGGCCTGGCCCGTCGAGTCCGCCGGCGACGTCGTCACGGTCCGCCCGGACGATCAGGTGACGATCACCCTGAAGGTGCCGGTCCTGGTCCCGGACGACGCCGTCTGCGGCTGCCTGCTCGCGCCGCGCTGCCTGCACCGGGCGGCGGTGCTGAGCGCCGCCCCGGTCCACACCGGCGAGCCGGTTCCGGAAGAGCCGAGCACCGCCGGCGCGACCACGACGGTGGAACCGACGGTGAGCGCGGTTCAGGAAGCCGCCGCCGACACCCTGTGGTCCGCCGCGGCCGCGGTGCTCGCCAACGGCATCCCCGGCGCGGGCGCGATCGCCCAGGCCGACCTGCTGCGCGCGGTCCATCAGGCCCGCGCGACCGGCCTGCACGGCCCGGCGGCGGCCGCGATCCGGGTGGTCGAGCGGCTGCGGGCGGCCCGGCGCGAGGACCCGGCCTTCCACCTGGCCGACCTCACCGACGACCTGCGCGAGGTGCTGGCCGCCTGCCATCGGATCAAAACCGGCGACGGTACGGCCATGGGCACCGCCCGCCGCGACTACGAACCGGTCGGTGACCTGCGACTGTACGGCCTGTTCTGCGAGCCGGTCCGGGCCGCGACCGGGCACGCCGGAGCGGCCACCTACCTGGCCGACGCGACCGGCCGGCTCTGGGTGGTCTCCGACGTCCGGCCCGCCGACCAGCCGGCCACCGCCGCCGCGGTCCGGACCTCGGTCGATCTGGGCGAGGTCCGGCTCAACCACCACGCCCTGGCCCGAGCCGGGCTGCACGCGATCAACGCGCACGCCTCCGCGGCCGGCCGGCTCAGCCACGGGCGCGCCCGGCAGGCGGTCACCGCGTCCGGCGCCACCTGGTTCGAGGCGCCGCTCGACGCCCTCTGGCAGACCGGTCCGGGCGCCCAGGCCGCGCGCTGGCTGACCGCCGCCGCGCTCCCCGCCGGCGACCGGCCGATGGCCCACGACCTGGCCTTCCTCGACGGCACCGTCCTCGGCGCGGACCCGCACGGGCTGCTGCTGGCCATCGACGAGCAGAGCACCGGGCGTGGGCTGACGATCGCGGTCGCCGCGCCGCACGAGGACCCGGCGCTGCCCTACGTCGGCAATCTCCGCCTGCTCGCCACCCAGGCCGCCGGCCGGCGGATCCGCCTGATCGGCCGGTTCACCGGCCCGCGCCGGGTGGACGGCCTGGCCTTCGCCGCCGCCTGGCTCGGCCCCGCCCACGGCGGCCATGTCGACCTGGGCGCCACCACCCTGATCCGAGCCGACCTGGACGCGCCCACGGCCACCCCGCCACCCGGTCAACCGTCCGCGAGCGCCGAGCCGCCGCCCCTTCATCTACTGCGCCACCAGGTCGAACGGGTCGCCGCCGCCGGTCGGGCGGTGCTGCTCTCCGGCGTCGACGCGGACGCCCGCCGGCTCGCCGCCGCCCACCTGGTCACCGCGAGCACGGTCCTCACCGGCCTCGGCGCGGCAGGCCGGCAGCGGACCCGCGACGTCTTCGGCCGCCTGGACCCGCACGACACCCACCGCTTGGCCCAGGCCTGGCTGACCGCGGCGGTCTACGAGCACGCCGCCCGCCGGGACACCACCCGGCAGGCCTGGACTTGTGTTGACACAAACCACTAACTTGTACCGCATGCTTGATACAAGACGAACGCTGCTCTGGCGTCTGGCCGGGCTGGCCACCGGCCTGCTCGCCGCCGTCGCCGTGGCCACCGCCCCGGCGGCCCGGCTCGGCCTGGGCCTGGCGCTGGCCGCCCCGGCGTTCGCGCTCTGCCTGCTCGCCGGCGTGATCCTCGGCGAGCTCACGGTCCGCGCCCCGGCCGGCCCGACCCGCACCGCGAGCCTGCGGGTCCGCGCGGCGCGCACGTTCCTGCCGCGCCGGACGACCCGCGCGGTCGCCGGGTTCACCGTCCTGGCCGCGGCGTTCTTCATCATGACCGGCCTGACCGCGGACGCCGACGACCTGGGCCGGGCCGGCCGCGCACTGACCGTCACCTGCGGCGACGTCACGTTCAGCGAGACCCCGTGGCCGGGCCGCTTCTACAGCCTGCCGATCGCCGTCGCGGTCCTGCTCGGCCTGGCGATGGCGGCGGTCGCCGTCCGCACGGTGGTGCACCGCCCGGACAGCACCACCGACGACCGGTCGCGCCGCGCCGCCGCCGGGGCGATCACGGCCGCCTGCGGGGTGCTGATCACCGCCCCGCTGGCCGGTTCCGCCCTGTTCGCGGCGGGCGCCCTGAGCCGGGTCGCCTGCGCGCCGGCGCTGAACCCGGCGGTCCTGGTCCTGGCGGCGACGGCCGGGCTCGGCGCCTGCTTCTTCACCGCCCGGGCGATCCGTTGACCGCTCACCTGCGGGTGGACACGACCAGCCCGGTCCCGCCCTACGAGCAGATCCGCGCGCAGCTCGCCGCGCTCATCGAGCACGGCGTCCTGCCGGCCCGGGAGCGGCTCCCCCCGCTGCGCCAGCTCGCCGCGGACCTCGGGCTGGCGGTCGGCACGGTCGCCCGCGCCTACCGTGAGCTGGAGCTGTCCGGCCTGGTCACGTCCCGCCGGGGAGGCGGCACCCGGGTCGCCGACGTGGCACCGTCGCAGGACCGGGACCGGCTGCTGGCCGAGCACGCGGCCGCCTACGTCGCCGTCGCGCGCCGCCTCGGCGCCACCGACGAGCAGGCTGTCACCGCCGTACGCCAATCGCTGTTGAAATCACACGGCGAACGGTGAGAGGTCCGCCTGCCGCAACTCGGCGATCCGGCCCGGCGGGACCGGCCGCGACCAGTAATACCCCTGCCCGTACTGATAGCCGAGGTTCCGCAGCAGATCCCGCTGCTCGGCCGTCTCGATGCCCTCGGCCACCGAGCCCAGTTCGAGCGCCGCCGCCATCTGGCTCACCGCGGTCGCGACCGCCGACTGCCGCCCGACCGTGTTGATCGACTCGACGAACGAGCGGTCCAGCTTGAGGGTGGTCACCGGGCAGGTCAGGAGCAGGCCGAGCGAGGACGCCGCGGTCCCGAAGTCGTCGAGGGCGAGCTTGACGCCGAGCCCGCGCAGCGCGACGAGCGCCTCGTTCGACTCCTCGTCGTCGAGCACCGCGGTCTCGGTGACCTCGATGCTGAGCGAGTCGGGCGGCAGTTTGTTGACCCGCAGGGCGGCCGCGACGTCGGCGACCAGCTCCGGGTCACGCAGCTGGCGTCCGGCCACGTTGACCCCGACGATGAACGCGCCCGGGAACTCCGCGCGCCAGACGGCCGCCTGCCGGCACGCCTCGCGCAGCGCCCACCGGCCGATCGCCACGATCTGCCCGGTGCGTTCCGCGATCGGGATGAACTCGACCGGCGACACCATGCCGCGGGTCGGGTGGTTCCACCGGATCAGCGCCTCGACGCCGGTCAGCCGTTCGTCGGACAGCCGCACGATCGGCTGGTAGACCAGGCTGAACTCGCCCTCCTCGATGGCCGTGTTCATCTCCCGGATGAGCACCGCCTCGGCGCTGATCCGCGAGCCCATCTCCTCGGTGTAGGCGACCCACATCGCCTTGCCGCGGCGTTTCGCCTCGTACATCGCGATGTCGGCCTTGCTGAGCAGGGCCTGCGGGTCGTCGCCGGAGCGGGCCTGGGTGACGCCGACGCTGGCCCGGGTGACGATGGTGTGGTGCTGGATCTCGATCGGTTCGGCGAGCCGGCGCAGGATCTCCGCGCAGACCCGGCCGGCCACGTCCGGGCTGGCGCCGGGGAGCAGCACGGCGAACTCGTCGCCGCCGAGCCGGGACACCACGTCGTCGGCGCGGACCGCGGACCGGAGCCGCTGCGCGACCTCGACCAGCAGGGTGTCGCCGGACGCGTGGCCCATCGTGTCGTTGATCGTCTTGAAGTCGTCGAGGTCGATGAGCAGGACCGCGCCGTCGCCGTCGCAGTCGCCCATCAGGCGGTCGCGCATCAGGTCGCCGAAGTGGGTGCGGTTGGCCAGGCGGGTGAGGCCGTCGTACGACGCCCGGTCCCGCAGCTCCTCCATGGCCACGTCGAGCCGGCCGAGCAGCAGCGAGTTGTCGTGGAACGCGACCAGCTGGCGGCCGGCGACCAGGCAGGTGATCACGACGACGCCGACGGTCGCGCCGAGCATCTGGGAGCTGGTCTGGTCGGGCAGCATCATGAAGAAGACCACGAAGGTGATGCCGACCATGCCGTACGGCAGCAGGCTGTACGGCCGTCGCTTGACCGGCTGGTGCGACTCGCCGGACCGCACGATCACCTGCTGGATCCACGGTCCGAGGGCGATCAGCAGGGACGGGGCGAGACGGATCGTGAAGACGTACGGATGATCAAGGGTTTGAAAGTCGCCGGGCAGGAACGTGGCGACGCCCTGGACCATCGCCGCGCTGACCATCGGCCACGCCGCGATCCGGCGCATCGGCGGGAACTGGACCAGCGCGACCTTGGTCGCCGAGAACGTCGCGACCAGCACCAGCGCCGCGGTGACGCTGTCGTTGACCCGGTTGACGTCGCCGCCGGAGACCGGGTTGAACGCGAAGCACCAGGCGACCACGCCGCCGCCGACCAGCACCGTGGTGGCGTCCAGCCAGAAGACGAACTTCTCCCGGAGCGTGTTCAGGCCCTGCGGGAAGATCAGGCAGGCGATGACGTTGCTGGTCATGCCGATCGCGAAGAGCACGGTCTGCACCGGGCCGCCGTCCAGCGACGGGGTGCCGGGCGCGACCAGCGTGTGCACGGCCTGGTAGCTGTCGCCGACCGTGAAGCACCCGCCGGCGAAGCTGATCATCGTCCAGAACCGGCGGAACCGGGCGTGCGCGAGGTTCCGCAGCCGCCACCCGCCGTAGGCGAGCGCGAAGTCCAGCGGCACCTGCCCGGTCCAGTAGACCCGGGTCTGGTCGACCGTCCGGCCGTCCAGCGCGAAGAAGAGCACCCAGCAGAGCAGCGTGAGACCCACCAGCGTGAGCAGGACCGGATCCCGCCGCAGGCGCGCGAACGTCGTCAACCCCACCCTCCCCGGTCCTGTCCTGATAAAGATCGGTAAGACCGGGCCGGATCTTCAGTATTTAGAGCCCATATGTCTTTCCGATGATGTCGCGCTGGATCTCGCTGGTGCCGCCGTAGATCGTCGAGACGAGCGTCGCCCGGACGTGCCGTTCCATGTCGTATTCGGTCGCGTAGCCGTACCCGCCCATCATCTGCATCCCGGCCAGCGCGACCTCCTTGGCGAGCGTGGTCGCCTTCAGCTTCGCCATCGAGCTCTCCCGGGCCAGCACCCGCCCGGGCTCGCGGTCGGCCAGCTCGGCCACCCGGTAGACGAGCAGCCGGCAGCACTCCAGCTCGGTCGCCAGGTCGGCGATCCGGTGTCGTTGCACCTGGAACGTGCCGATCGCCCGCCCGAACTGTTTGCGCTCCTTGATGTAGGCGAGCGCGTCGTCGAAGGCCCGCCGCGCGGTCCCGAGCATCAGCGCCGCCAGGATCAGCCGCTCCAGGTTCAGCCCGGCCATCAGCTGCCGCCACCCCTGGCCGACCGCGCCGACCACCGCGTCGGCCGGCACCGCGCAGTCGGTGAAGTACAGGTCGTTGACCTCCCGGCCGCCCATCGTGTCGATGCCGCTGACCCGCAGCCCGGGCGTCCCGGCCGGGACCAGCAGCATGGTCAGCCCGTCGTGGTCGCCGGGCCCGCCGGCGGTCCGGGCGACGAGCAGGATCGCGTCCGCGAAGTGCGCGTTCGAGCACCAGGTCTTCTGCCCGTTGATCACCCAGCCGCCGTCCGGGCCGGGTTCGGCCCGGCAGGTCAGGGCCGCGACGTCGCTGCCGGCCTCCGGCTCGGACATCGCGATCGCGAACGTACGCCCGCCGGCCAGCCCTCCCCCGACCAGCGTCCGCTGCCACTCGGTCCCGAACCGCCGGACCGCGCCGGCCACGATCGCCGACGTGGCGAACCCGCCGATCGGGGCCATCCCGTACGCGGTCTGCTCCAGGAAGACGCACGTGTCGACCAGGCTCGACTCGGTCACGCCGAGCCACCCGAGCGCGGCCATCTTCTCGTAGACCGCCTGGTGGTGCGGACCGTTCCCGCGCTGCTCCCGGGTGCCGGTCTCGCGCTTGCAGAAATCGGTCACCGCCGCCGCGAAAGCCAGCTGCTCGTCGGAGAAATCAAGACTCATGTCAATCACTTCCCTGTGATCACCTGGGGATTGACATCGAACGTAACATATCAAATATCAAATCTGGCGAGTCCTGGAGGCGCGCAATGACCGACGTCGACACAGCGGTCACCCAGGCCCGCGAGGCCGCGACCTGGTGGGCCACCGCCGACCGCAAGAACCATCTGCTGACCTGGAAACGGCACCTCGCCACGCACTGCGACGAGCTCGCCGACGTGATCCGCGCCGAGACCGGCAAGCCGCACGGCGACGCCCTGCTGGAGATCATGCTGGCCGTCGAGCACCTGGACTGGGCCGCCCGCAACGCCGGCCGGGTGCTGCGCCGCCGCCGGGTCCGCTCCGGGCTGCTCGCCGCCGACCACGGTGCCGCCCTGGAATACCGGCCGCTCGGCGTGATCGGCGTGATCGGCCCGTGGAACTATCCGGTCTACACGCCGCTCGGGTCGATCTCGTACGCGCTCGCCGCCGGCAACGCGGTCGTCTTCAAACCCAGCGAACACACCCCGAAAACCGGCCTCTGGCTCGCCGAGGCCTGGTCGGTCTCGGTCACCGGCCCGCCGGTCCTCCAGGTGATCACCGGCGCCGGGGAGACCGGCGCGGCGCTCTGCCGGGCCGGCGTCGACAAGATCGCGTTCACCGGCTCGGCCACGACCGCGCGGAAAGTCATGGCCACCTGCGCGGAAACACTCACCCCGCTGGTGGTCGAGGGCGGCGGCAAGGACGCGATGATCGTGGCGGCCGACGCGAACCTGGACGCCGCCGCCGAGGCGGCCGCGTTCGGCGGCTTCGGCAACGCCGGCCAGACCTGCGCCGGCGTCGAACGGATCTACGTCGAACGCGCCGCCTACCCGCTCTTCCTGGCCAAACTCCGGAGCATCGCGGAAAACCTGAAACCCGGAGATCAAGACCTTGCGCCGTACGGCCGGATGACCACGCCCGAGCAGCCGGCGATCGTTCGCGGTCACGTCGCCGACGCCATCGCCCGCGGCGGCCGTGCGGTCGTCGGCGGGGTGGAGTCGGTGCGGCCGCCGTACATCAGCCCGGTCATCCTCGCCGAAGTCCCGGAGGACTCCACCGCGATCACCGAGGAGACGTTCGGCCCGACCGTCGTCGTCAACCCGGTCGACGACCTCGACCAGGCCGTCGAACTCGCCAACGCCTCCCGCTACGGACTCGCCACCTCGATCTTCACCCGCGACCGCCGCACCGCGTTCGGCCTGGTCCGCCGCCTGCGCGCCGGCGCCGCCTCGATCAACTCGGTGCTCGGCTTCGCCGCCGTCCCGGCCCTGCCCTTCGGCGGACTGGGCGACTCCGGCTTCGGCCGGGTACACGGCGCCGACGGCCTCCGCGAGTTCAGCCGCGCCCAGTCGGTCGCCTGGCGGCGCTTCCCCGCCCCGCTGGCCCTGATGACCTTCGACCGTGACGCGGCCGTCCTCGCGCGCGCCGTCCGCCTGTTCAAAATCCGCCATGCGAGGGGCGGCCGTGCCGCGGGCAGCAGATGAAAATCAAGATCAAGTTCTTCATTGCCTCGGTCCGCCGGGGTACAGATCGTCGCTCCCGCGGGGACCCTTCCGGGCCTCGCAGGGCGCGGGGCGCCCAAAACGCGAGACCCTCCAGGGCGACGTCCGAGGGTGGTTGCGGTTTACCCCAAGATCCGAACCCGTGGGAGTTATCCACACTGCCGCGTCATCCACAGGCCCCAAACACGATCTTGGCGAATCGCGCGACAATTACGTCAGAGGCGGTGGCCCCCCTCAGGGAGGGCGGGACCTGCTCTTTTACGGCCCCCTCTCTACCTGTAGCGGACCCAGGGACACAGCTGGCGCAACCCAGGGACACAGCGCGCGGCACGCTCCCGGCTGGCGCTCAGGGTCGTCCCGGCCCTCGAACAAGCCCTCACCACCAGCCGAAAGCCGCGAGCCTCGCGCGGGCCGGGGCCGCAGGGCGGCGCCGCAGGCGGGCCCCGACCGGGCTGGGCTTGGGGCAGCCGGCCGGGCGGGGCAGGCTCGGCGCGGCCCGGCTTGGGGCGGCTGGGCTGCGCGCGGCGCGGCCCAGCTGGGCTTGGAGCGGCCGGGCTGGGGCGGGCTGGACGCGGCCCGGATTGGGGCGGCCGGGCTGGACGCGACGCAACGCGGCCGGGCTGGGTGCGGTGCGGCTGGGCTGGGCTCGGGCGGGCTGAGCATGGCGCGGCTGGGCGCGGCGCGGCTGGGCGTGGCGCGGCACGGCGCGGCGCGGCACGGCACGACTGGGCGCGGCACGACTGGGCGCGGCACGACTGGGCGCGGCACGACTGGGCGCGGCACGACTGGGCGCGGCACGACTGGGCGCGGCACGACTGGGCGCGGCACGGCTGGGTCTTGGGGTGTGTCTGGCGGCGCGTGGGGGTCCTGGCGGACGGCCGGGGAGGGTGGGGCGCGGCTACTGCCAGATGCCGAGGTCGCGGAGGTGTTTGACGAGGAGGTCGGCGCCGTCGGTGAAGTGGCGGGTCATCGACTCGCGGGCCGCCGCCGGGTCACGGGCCGCGAACGCCGTCAGCAGCGCCTCGTGATCCGCCCGCATCGCCTCCCGCCACCCGGCGTCGGCGGCGTAGAACCGGGCCGGCGTGTACCGCGTCGCCACGTGCAGGAACCAGCTCAGCTTGCGCGCCTGCGCCAGCACGTTGACGGTCCGGTGGAACGCGTACTCCAACTGCTCGATCTCGTCGACCCGGCGCGACCGCGCGGCCCGCTGCAGCGCCCGGTCGGCCAGGGTCAGCTCGTCCCGCTGGGCGTCGGTGATCCGCTCGGCGAGCCGGGCGGCCAGCTCCCCCGCGATGTCCCCCTGCAGCCGGAACAGGTCGATCACGTCCTGCTCGGAGAGCGGGGCCACCACGTACCCCTTGCGCGGCTCCAGCTCGACCATGTCCTCGCCGCGCAGGGTGAGCAGCGCCTCCCGGACCGGGGTGATGCTGACGCCGAGCTGCGCCGCGACCTCCTCGAGGCGGATCCGCGCGCCGGGGCGCAGTTCCCCGGACATGATCCGGCCGCGCAGCGCGGCGGCCACCTCGTCGGACAATTGGGGCCGCATCCGGTCACGCTATCAACGCGGAGCGCGCGATGATGCGATCGGGCACGACCCCGGGTCCTATGTGATCGCACGGGAGTTGATCGAGATGATGTCACGCCGACGCTACGAGTTGCGGGACCGGATCGCCGGGCTCGATCCGGAACGCGACCACCTGGAGATCTACCAGCTGTCCGCCGGGCGCGAGTTCCCGTGGGACTACACCCGGGCGCTGGAACTCGCGCTGTTCCGGACGTACTGCGTGCCGAGCATCTCGGCGCTGCTCGCGGCGACCGGCGAGTTCCGGGACCGCCCGCAGAAGCGCTACGACGACACCGCGCTGCTGATGGCGGAGATCGCCGCGCACGGCTACGACTCGCCGCGCGGCCGGGAGGCGCTCCGGGTGGTGAACCGGGCGCACGGCCGGTTCACGATCAGTGACGATGACATGCGCTACGTGCTGTCCACCTTTGTCTTCGAGCCGATCGCCTGGCTCGACCGGTTCGGGTGGCGTCCGCCGCACGAGCACGAGCGGCTGGCCGCGTTCCACTACTACCGCGAGGTCGGCAAGCGGATGGGGATCCCCGGGATCCCGGCCGGCTACGCGGCGTTCGCCCGGTTCAAGCAGGACTACGAGGACCGGCACTTCGTCTTCTCGGCGACGAACCAGCGGGTCGGCGAGTACACGGTCGGGCTGTTCGCGGCCTGGTTCCCGGCGTTCCTGCGCCCGGCGGTGCGCCTGGCGGTCCGCGGGATGCTCGACGAGCCGATGCTGCGGGCGTTCGGTTTCCCGGCCGCGCCCCGCTGGGTCGGGGCGGCCGGGGAACTCGGGCTGCGGGTGCGGGCGCTGACCCTGCGGTGGTTCGGCCGGCCTCGCCGTACGTCCGTGTTGGGGGTTTCTTCGAAAAATCGCACCTATCCGGGATATCCGGCGGGATATCGGCCCGCCGACCTCGGCGCGCAAGCGCCGTCGGCGGACTTCCCGGCCGAGCATCTGCGCCGGCCCTGACCTGGCCGAACGGCCCTCATCCGGGCGGGTGATCGAGCCACCACGATCGTGCGACACCGGTCCGGCCTGTCCGGTGGACTTTGCTGCTCAGTGCCGCTCTGGCGTCACTTGTGATTCATCTCCGCTTTGCGCGCATAGCTTAACGTCCCGGTAATGGGGGCTAAACCAGACGTTAGCGTTGTCATTCCTACGCGCTTCCGTCCCGATCTCGTCACGCGCGCGGTCCGCAGCGCGCTCGCTCAGACCCACGCGTCGCTCGAGGTGATCGTCGTGGTGGACGGGCCGGACGAGAGCACGTCCGAGGCGCTCGCCGCACTCGGCGACGACCGGGTCCGCGTGCTGGTGCTGCCCGAGCGCGGTGGCGCGCCGAACGCGCGGAACGTCGGCGCCCAGGAGGCGGCCGGCGAGTGGACCGCGTATCTGGACGACGACGACGAGTGGCTGCCGGAGAAACTGGCCGTGCAGTTGCGGGTGGCCGCGTCCGCGACGGTCGCCACGCCGATCGTCGCCAGCCGGCTGATCAACCGCACGCCGCGCGCCGACTCGATCATGCCGCGCCGGCTGCCCGGGCCGGACGAGCCGATCAGTGAGTACCTGACCGTCCGGCGTGGTCTGTTCTACGGCGACGGTTTCATCCAGACCTCGACGATCCTCGCCCCGACCGAGCTGTTCCGGCGGGTGCCGTTCACCGTCGGGCTGCGCCGCCAGCAGGAGCTGGACTGGACGTTGCGGGCCACCCGGCACGACGACGTCGAGCTGGTCTTCGCCCCGCAGCCGCTGGTGCTCTGGCACCAGGACGAGAACCGCGAGCGGATCAGCCTGGAGATGCCGTGGCGGGAGCAGCTGGCCTGGCTGCGGGACAGCCGGCCGCTGTTCACCCCGCGGGCGTACGCGGCGTTCGCGATGAGTGTGCTCGGCTCGATGGCCGCCACCACCCGCAGCTTCGCGGTCTTCCGCGAGGTGCTCGCCGAGGCGCGCCGCAACGGCCGCCCCGGCCTCGTCGACTACCTGACCTACCTGCAGATCTGGGCGTTGCCGCCCGGCCTGCGGCACCGGCTGCGCGACGCGGTGCTCAGCCGGCGGCCCGCTTCAAAGCCGACGGGCGCGGCAGCCGGGAGAGCACCCGCCGGGCGGTGAGCGGCACCACCGAGATCATCAGGCGGCCGGACTCGTCGACGGTCGGGGCGATCGCGAAGAGGCGGCCGCCCCGGCGCCGGACCAGCGGCCGGGGCATCCGGGCGCGGGCCGCGCGGACCGCCGCGGCGCCGGACGCGCCGGTGGCCGTCTGGGCGCCGAGCGCGTGCGCCGGGTCGAACGTTCCGGGCTGGGCGGACACCGCGCGGCGCTGCCCGGAGTCGCCGCTGCGGGCGAGCACCTCGGCCACGTCGAGGCGGATCGTCACGGTCGCGCCGGTCGTCTCGACGACGGCCGGGATCTCCTCGGCGCTCACGCTGCCCGGCCGGCCGCCGCTCGCGGTGATCACCAGGTGGTCGCCGGCCCAGGTGAACGCCGTCGCGTCCAGCTTGGCGTCCCAGTCGGCCACGTCGGTCACGTCGAAGCACTCGTCGGGCAGCTTGCCGAAGCCCGGGTAGGCGGCGAACCGGCGGCCGTCGCGCTCGACGGTCGGCGGCACCCCGCCCTCGGCGTCCTGCCGGATCACCGCGAGCAGGTCGTCGAGATCGCCGTGCCGGGCCACCGCGAGCCGGATCCGGGTCTCCGGGCCGAGCCGCGCGGCGATCCCGTCGGTCAGGTACGCCTCAGCGAGCCGACCCACCGTCGCGTGCAGCTGCTCCTGGGTCGGCCGGTCGAGGCGCAGCACGTCGTCCTCGAGCAGGCGCGCGACCTCGTGGTCGAAGCGGTGCACCATGATCGCGTCGCGGCGCGGGCCGGCCTCGATCAGGTTGGCGACGAACGTGATGATCTTGTCGACGGTCTCGATCCGGAGACCGTGGCGACTGAGATACGTGATGTTGGTGGCGCTGAACCGGCGTACGGCGAAGTAGTAGTCGTAGTCCGCAAGGACGGAGATCTTCTTGGCGTGGAAGCAGGCGGCCAGGGTGAACGGCAGGTCGCTGCCGATCCGCATGTCCTCCGGGTACCGGATCCCGTGCTCCTCCAGCAGCTCCCGGCGGAACAGCTTGGTGTTCGCCAGCGACCGCGGCAGCGGCGAGTCGAACAGGTCCAGGTCGGGCTCGCTGCGCTGGTAGATGTCCTGGTAGATGTGCCGGCTGTTGACCCCGACCACCCGGCCCAGGACGACGTCCGAGCCGTACTCGTCGGCGGCCGTGACCAGGCGCTCCAGGGCCTCCGGCCCGAGCAGGTCGTCGGCGCCGATGAAGAACACGTAGCGGCCGGTCGCCGCCTCGATCCCGCGGTTGAACGGCCCGGCCGGCCCGCCGGAGTTCTCCTGGTGGATGACCGTGACCAGGCCGGGGTGGCGGCGCTCGAAGCGGTCCAGCTCGGCGCCGCTGCGGTCGGTGGAGCCGTCGTCGACCGCGACGATCTGCATCCGGTCCGCCCCGATGGTCTGCCGGACCAGCGAGTTCAGGCACTCGGTCAGGTACGGCATGGTGTTGTAGACCGCCACCACCACGGTCACATCCGGAGTGCTCATCGCAATAGCTCCTGATAAAGGGTGTTCAAGCGGTCCGCCTGCGCTTCCCACGTCCAGCCGGGCAACGGGCTGTCCGGCCCGTCGTAGACCGCCCGGTAGCGCTTCGGATCAGCGAGAATAGCCTGCACCGCCCGGGCCAGGTCGGCCGCGTCCCGGGCCCGGAAGACCTCGCCCTGCCCGGTGGCGCGCACCGCCTCGGCCATCGCGCGCACGTCGCTCACCACGATCGGCAGGTGCGCGTGCGAGTACTCGAAGAACTTGGTGATCAGCGCGATCTCGTGGTTCGGCCAGTGGTGGATCGGGATCACCCCGATGTCGGCCGGCGCGAGGAACCGGAACACCTGATCGGCCGGGACGTAGGGGACGGCGTGCACGTTCCCCTTCAGCAGCGCCTGGATGTGCGGCGCCGACGGGTCCGACACGACCAGGGCCAGGTGCACCCCCGGCAGCGACGGCAGCGCCTCGACGATCGTGTCCAGGCCGCGCTGCGGGCTGGACGAGCCGCTGTACACCAGCAGCGGGGTGTCCGGGCCGACCCCGCAGAGTTTCCGCAGGTCCGGCACGTCCCCGTCGTCCGACCGGGCCGGCGCGTTCAGCACCACGCCCGGCTTCACGGCCAGGCCGTGCTCCTGCTGGAGCAGGTCGGCGAGCGCTTCCGAGACGGTGACCACGGCATCGGCGTACGGCACGAACTCCCGCTCGTAGGCCAGATGGGCCGGCAGCCAGCGGGCGTTGTCCCGGCGGGGCCGCGCCCCGGGGAGGAACTCGTGCGCGTCCCAGACCAGCTTGACGGTGCGCCCGGCGTCCGCGGCGCGCACCTTCGCCCGGGCGCCGACGCCCAGCATCCGGAAGTCGTGCGCGTGGATCAGGTCCGGCGCCAGCTCGTCGATCACCTTGCCGAACGCCCGCTCGTAGTTCCACAGGCCGGGCTCCAGCCGCCGCCAGGCGCGGTCGCCCTCGCGGGCCAGCCAGTAGCGGACCTGGGCCCGTTCGACCGGCCGGCGCGCCTTGCGGGCCAGCGCGAGCGGCACCCCGCCCCGCTCGACCAACCGGCGTTTCAGGCCGCCACCGCCGGCGCCGGACGAGCCGCCGCCCATCGGCAGCAGGCGTACCTCGGCGCCGCCGAGGTGCCAGGAATGCTCGACGTCGTCGGGCGAGCAGCCCAGCAGGGTTACGTTCCAACCGGCTTCGGCCGCCGACCGCGCGGTCTTCTGGACCCGCGAATCACCGTGCACACCGTTGTCGACGAGCATGACAACCTTCATGATGGCGCGAGTGTACGGTCACCCGGAACCACGAAGATCATCAAGGGCTCTTGTGCAATTACTGGACATGACCTGTTCACTTTCCCGCCTCCCCCGATGAATAGCGTGCCGCCGGAAATGAACATCACCTACCTTGCCCTCGGAACGCGCCGGGCGCGCGCCGCCGTCACCCACACCGCCCGCCTGGCCGGCGAGGGCCACTCGGTCAGCCTGGTCCGCATCGACGATCCCGTCTGGGACACCGTGTCCGCCGACCCCTCCGTCGAGATACGCCCGGTGGGGTCCCGCGCCGAGGCCCGCCGGCTGGCCGGGACCGCGGACGTCGCCTACGCGGGTGACCCCGAGGCGCTGGCCGCCTGCTACGGCCTGGACACCCGCCTCGAGCCCAGCGCCGAGCCGGACCGCCGGACCGCGCCCGCCGACCTCGCCGTGATCACTCCCTGGTACCCGTCGCCGGACGACCCATTCGCCGGGGCGTTCGTCCGTTCCTCGACCGGCGCGGTCCGGGACCGCTTCGCCCGGATCTCGGTCCTGCACACCCAGAGCTGGTTCTACCCGCCGGGCCGGCTGCGCGGCCAGCTGCTGGGCGTCGCCGCGGAACGGCAGGCGGTCCGCTCCGGCAACTCGGTCGTCTTCGACGACCTCGAAGGAGAGATCACCAGGGTTGCGGTCCCGACTCCGGCCGGCGGCGATTATTCGGCGTACGGGGATGAGCAGACGGCGGCCCTCCGAGCGGCTCTGCCGACCGGCCGCATCGAGGCGCCGGTGGTGCACGCCCACACCGGCATCATGGGCGGCGTGGTGGCCGCCCGGCTGGCCCGCCCGGACGCCCGGATCGTGGTCACCGAGCACTCCACGTTCCTCGACAAGGTGTTCGCCCAGCCCGGCCTGCAGCACCGCTACGCGCGGATGCTCGACCGCGCCGACGCGCTGCTCTGCGTCAGCGAGAGCCTGCGCGTCCAGCTCGCCGGCTACTTCCCCGAGCAGGCCGGCAAGCTGCACGTGGTCCCGAACGTGATCGACTTCGACGCGTTCACGGTCCGCCCCGAACCGCCGAAGGCCCCGAACCGCTGGCTCTACCTGGGCCGCCTGATGGAACACAAGGGCGTCCTCACCCTGATCGACGCGTTCGCCACGGTCGCGGCCGAGGACCCGGCGCTCACCCTGACCCTGGTCGGCACCGGCCCGCTGGCCGAGCAGATCGACGCCCGGGTCGCCGCGGCCGGCCTGACCGGCCGGATCACCCGGCGCCCCCCGGTCGGCCCGGACCAGGTGTCCACGCTGCTGCACGAGCACGACGTGCTGACCCACGCCAGCGTCCGCGAGACGTTCGGCATGACGATCGTCGAGGCGCTGGCCACCGGCACCCCGGTGCTGGCCGCGCTGAGCGAGGGCCCGGCCGAGACCCTGGCCGGCCTGCGGGACACGGCCGGCGCGGTCTTCGAGCCGACCACCGACCCGGCCGTCATCGTGGCCGCCTACCGCCGCCTGAAGGACCGCTTCACCACCCTCGACCTGCCCGCCGCCCGGGCCACCCTGGACGCCCGCTACGGCCGCGCCGCGGTCGCCGCCCGGTTGACCGCGGCCTACGCGGGCCCCACCGCCGGCGGCCCCCCGATGCCGATCCCACCCCGCCGCACCGGCGCCGGCTCCCCGCTGCCGGAGGCCGCCACGCGAGCGGCCCGCCGGATCGTCCGGAAATTCACCTGAGTCGTCAGCGTTCGCCGGTCGGGTCCGCATCGAGCTGCCAGGCGCTCACCGCGATCCGCCCGGTGCTGCCGAGGTCCAGGCCGCTGGGCGGGGCGATCACCTGCGCCGGGCCGCCGGCCGACGGGGTGACCTCCAGGTAGGTCACGGTCACCGGCGGGTCGGTGAGGTCGTCGTAGGTGTTGCGCCAGGCGATGCCCACGCCGGCCTGTTGCCCGGGCTTCAGGACGACCGGCTTCGGCGGCCCGTCCCACGGCAGGTCGGTGTGCAGGACCTGCTTCGCCCCGTTCAGCATGGTCACGTCGAGGACCTGGTGGTCCTGGTCCAGCGCCCGCAGCGACGGGTAGCCGTTCACCCGGTAGACCTTCGTGCCGCAGTTGGTGAGCGTGATGCCGAGCACCCGCAGCCCGGACGCCGCGTCCCCGGTCCCCGCCGCCACCCGCACCCCGTCCGGCGGGCAGGTCACCGCGGTCTCGGTGGGAACCGGGCTGGCCGGGCCGGCCGGGCCGGCCGGGCCGCTGGGCGGCGCACTCCACACCGGGACGGTGTCGGAGACGCCGTCCCCAGCCTCGACAGTCCCCGATGTCCCCGGTTGCGCGCACCCGCCGAGCAGCACGGCCAGCGCCGCGGCGGCCACGCCGGCCCGGACCCGATCTTCGATCACCGGACCATCCTGCCCGCTGGGTGCAAACCACGGCGGCCCGCTTCACCCGGCGTACAGGTCGCCGATCGCCGCCGCGTAGCGCTCCTGGACGACCCGGCGGCGGAGTTTCAGCGTCGGGGTCAGCTCGCCGGTCTCCGGGGTCCAGCCGTGGGGCAGCACGTGGAAGCGTTTCACCTGCTCGGGCCGGGACAGGCGGTCGTTGGCCGTGGCCACCGCCGCGGTGATCTCGGCGAGCAGGTCCGGGTGGGCGGCCAGCTCGGCCAGGGGTGTGCCGGTCAGGCCGTGCCGGGCGGCCCAGGCCGGCACGGTCTCGTCGTCGAGCACGATCAGGGCGGTGATGTACGGCCGCCGGTCGCCGATCGCGACCGCCTGGGCGATCAGCGGGTGGGCGCGGAGCAGGCTCTCGATCTGGGCCGGCGCGATGTTCTTCCCGCCCGAGCTGATGATCAGCTCCTTCTTCCGGTCGGTGATGGTCAGGTAGCCGTCGGCGTCGAGCGTGCCCACGTCGCCGGTGGCCAGCCAGCCGTCCGCGTCGGTGACCGGCGCGACGCTGCCGTCCGGCTGGAGGTAGCCGGCGCAGACCAGCGGCCCGCGGACCAGGATCTCGCCGTCCCCGGCCAGCCTGACCTCCATGCCCGGGTTGACCCGCCCGACCGTCCCGGTCCGGAAGTGGTCGGGCGTGTTGATCGTGGCGGTGCCGGTGGTCTCGGTCATCCCCCAGACCTCGAGCACGTCGATCCCGATGCCGGCCAGGTAGAGCAGCACCTCGACCGGGATCGGCGCGGCGCCGCTGCCCGGCCAGAGCACGTTGTCCAGCCCGAGCCGGGCCCGTAGCGGCCGCAGCACCCGGGTGTCCACCAGGTCGAGCCGGGTGCGCAGCTCGGGTGAGAGCGGCTGCCCGGCGGCGCGCACCCGGTAGGCCTGCAGCGCCACCTCGCGCGCGGCCTCGACGGCCCGGCGGACGGCCGGGTCGGCGGCGGCGAGCTGGGCCTGGATGCCGGCGACCATCTTCTCCCAGATCCGGGGCACGCCGAAGAACGAGACCGGGCGGACCTCCGACAGCCCGGCCAGCAGCTGAGCCGGGTCGGGGCAGATGGTGACGTGGCCGGCGCGGTAGATCGCGTTGTAGATGCCGAGCATCCGTTCGGCGATGTGCGCGAGCGGCAGGTAGGCCAGCGACGGCGCGTGGTCGGGGGTGGGGACGGTCGCCGCCAGGACCACCGACTGGTAGATCACGTTGTGGTGGGTGAGCACCACGCCTTTCGGGTCGCCGGTGGTCCCGGACGTGTAGAGCAGGGTGACCGGCTGGTCCGGCCGGACCGCCCGCCACGCCTTCTCGAATGCCGCCGGGTCGGCCCGGTGCGCGGCCTCGCCCCGGGACGCCACCTGCTGAAGATCAATGGACCGGTCGGAGCCGGGCGCGACGACGATCACGTGGCGCACCGCCGGCAGCGACGCCAGCAGCGGGGTCCACCGGGCCAGCTCGGCCGGCCCTTCGAGGACCAGGATCTCCGCCCCGCTGTGCCGGGCCACGTAGGCGAGCTGGGCCGGCGCGAGCGTGCTGTACACGGTGGACGGGATCGCGCCGAGGTGCGCCGCGGCCAGGTCGACCAGCCAGTGCTCGGGCCGGGCCGACATGTTGATCAGCAGGCGGTCGCCGGCGGCGAGGCCGAGCTCGGCCAGACCGCGGGAGATCGCGGCGACCCGGTCGCGCAGCTCGCGCCAGGTCAGCGTGTCCGGCTCGCCGAGGACGCCGAGGGCCGGCAGGTCGCCGAACTCGGTGGCGTTGCGGTGCAGCAGGGCGGGAACGGTCAGCCCGCGGGCGGTGTCCGCGCACCGTCGGGCGAGGGAGGAGTCCATCGGGGTTGCCTCCTTCAAGCTGGTCGCCGACGACCCGGCGGATCCGCGGCAGCCACGGAGAGACCGTCGTGCATGTCGGCACAGTAAACCGCGGTTACCGTCGTGTGAAGAGCCCCAGAAAGTTGATCTAGCATCCCCTGTCCATCAACTCTGAAATCCTTGACAGGAAGGGAAAACAGAGGAATAAGTTAATCGAGATTCGCATGGGACGGCGATCGATGGGAGACCCTGGATGGGCACCGAGGCATTCGTGTACGACGCGATCCGCACCCCGCGCGGCCGGGGCCGCCCGACCGGCTCGCTGCACGGGGTCAAGCCGGTCTCGCTGCTCACCGGCCTGATCGGCGAGCTGCGGCGGCGCCACCCCGGCCTGGATCCGGCGGACATCGAGGACGTGGTGCTCGGCGTCGTCTCGCCGCTCGGCGACCAGGGCTCGGACCTCGCGAAGGTCGCGGCGCTCGCCGCCGGCCTGCCGCACACCGTGGCCGGCGTGCAGCTCAACCGGTTCTGCGGCTCCGGCCTGGAGGCGGTGAACACGGCGGCGCAGAAGGTCCGCTCCGGCTGGGAGGACCTGGTGCTGGCCGGTGGCGTCGAGTCGATGTCCCGGGTGCCGATGGGCTCGGACGGCGGCGCCTGGGCGCAGGACCCGGAGACCGCCCTCGCGACGAGCTTCGTCCCGCAGGGCATCAGCGCCGACCTGATCGCCACGCTGAACGGGTACTCGCGGGCGGACGTGGACGCCTACGCCCTGCGCTCTCAGCAGCGGGCGGCGGCCGCGCCGGACCAGAGCCGCTCGATCGTCCCGGTCCGCGACCGCAACGGTCTGCTGATCCTGGATCATGACGAGCACGTCCGTCCCGGGACCACCCTCGACGGCCTGGGCGAGCTGAAGCCGTCCTTCGGCGACCTGGCCGGCTTCGACGCGGTGGCGCTGCAGAAGTACCACTGGGTCGAGCGGATCGAGCACGTCCACACGGCCGGCAACTCGTCCGGCATCGTCGACGGCGCGGCCCTGGTCCTGGTCGGCTCGGAGCGGGCCGGCGCGCGGGCCGGGCTGACCCCGCGGGCCCGGATCGTGGCCGGCGCGGTCAGCGGCGCCGAGCCGACGATCATGCTGACCGGGCCGGCCCCGGCCGCCCGCAAGGCGCTGGCCAAGGCCGGCCTGACCGTCGGTGACCTGGACCTGGTCGAGATGAACGAGGCGTTCGCGGCGGCCGTCCTGCACTTCATCGACGACCTCAAGGTGGACCCGGAGATCGTCAACGTGAACGGGGGCGCGATCGCGCTGGGCCATCCGCTCGGCGCGACCGGCGCCATGATCCTGGGCACCCTGGTCGACGAACTGGACCGCCGCGGCGGCCGGTACGGCCTGGCCACCCTCTGCATCGGCGGCGGCATGGGCATCGCCACCGTCGTCGAGCGTCTCTAAGGGAGAACCGCATGTCCGAGACCATCCGCTGGGAGCGGGACGCCGACGGGATCGTGCTGCTCACCCTGGACGACCCGGCGCGCGGCGCCAACACCATGAACGAGGCGTACATCCGCAGCATGGCGGCGACCGTCGCCCGGCTGGAGCACGAGCGCGACACGATCACCGGGGTGATCCTGGTGTCCGCGAAGAAGTCCTGGTTCGCCGGCGGTGACCTGGACCAGCTCGGCTCGACCGGGCCGGACCAGGGCCGGGCCGCGTTCGACTCGGCGAACGAGGTGAAGGCCCAGTTCCGGCGCCTGGAACGGCTGGGCCGGCCGGTGGTCGCGGCGATCAACGGGGCGGCGCTGGGCGGCGGGCTCGAACTGGCGCTGGCCTGCCATCACCGGGTCGCGCTGGACAGCCCGGCGGTGCAGGTCGGGTTGCCCGAGGTCACGCTCGGGCTGCTGCCGGCGGGCGGGGGCGTCGTCCGTACCGTAAGGCTTCTCGGTCTGGTGCCGGCCTTGACCCAGGTGTTGCTGAAGGGAACCCGCCACCGTGCCGCGGCCGCCCGCGATCTGGGACTGATCGACCGCCTGGTGAGCACGCCGGAGGAGTTGCTGAGCGCGGCCCGGGAGTGGATCCTCGCGAATCCGGACGCGGCGCAGCCGTGGGACCGCACCGGCTACCGGATTCCCGGCGGCATCCCGCACGCGCAGCTGGCGGCGTTCCCGGCGACGCTGCGCAAGCAGCTCAAGGGCGCCCCCTACCCGGCGCCGCGGAACATCCTGGCCGCAGCGGTCGAGGGTGCGCAGGTCGACGTGGACACCGCGTTCACGATCGAGAGCCGCTGGTTCGTCGAGCTGGTCACCGGGCAGATCACCAAGAACATGATCAAGGCGTTCTTCTACGACAAGAACGCCGCCGAGGCCCGGGACATCGGCGCGACCCCGCCGATCCGCAAGGTCGCGGTGCTCGGCGCCGGGATGATGGGCGCGGGCATCGCCGACGTGTGCGCGCGGGCCGGGCTCGAGGTCGTACTCAAGGATGTCTCGATCGAAGCGGCCCGGCGCGGCGCCGCGAAGGCCCGGCACCCGGACCGGATCCTCGCCACCGCCGACGTCACCGACCTGGCCGGCGCCGACCTGGTGATCGAGGCGGTGTTCGAGGACCCGGCGGTCAAGGCGAAGGTGTTCGCCGAGCTCGAGGGCGTGCTCGCGCCGGACGCGCTGCTCTGCTCGAACACCTCGACGCTGCCGATCACGCTGCTCGCCGACGGGGTGACCCGGCCGGCCGACTTCCTCGGCCTGCACTTCTTCTCCCCGGTCGACCGGATGCCCCTGGTCGAGGTGATCCGCGGGGCGAAGACCGGTGACGACACGGTCCGCCGCGCCCTGGCCGTGGTGCGGCTGCTGCGCAAGACGCCGATCGTGGTGAACGACTCGCGCGGCTTCTTCACCAGCCGGGTGATCGGCACGTTCACCGGCGAGGGGATGGCGATGCTCGCCGAGGGCGTTCCGCCGGCCAGCATCGAGCAGGCCAGTGGCCAGGCCGGCTACCCGGCGCCGGTGCTCGCGCTGATGGACGAGCTGACGCTGACCCTGCCGCGGCGGATCCGGGACGAGACCCGGGCCGCGGCCGGCGACTCCTGGGTGCCGCACCCGTCCGACGAGGTCCTGGACCGCATGATCGACGAGTTCGGTCGCCAGGGCCGGTCGACCGGCGCCGGCTTCTACGACTACGTCGACGGGAAGCGCGCCGGGCTGTGGCCCGGGCTCGAAGCGTTCGCCTCGTCCCGAAGCCGCGTCCCGTTCGAGGACCTCATCGAGCGGATGCTGTTCATCGAGGCGATCGAGTCGGCGAAGTGCCTGGACGAGGGGGTGCTGACCACGGTCGCCGAGGCGAACATCGGGTCGATCCTGGGCATCGGGTATCCGGGCTGGACCGGGGGCGTGCTGCAGTACGTCAACCAGTACGCCGGCGGGCTGCCCGGGTTCGTCGCCCGGGCCCGGGAGCTGGCCGGACGTTACGGTGACCGGTTCGACCCGCCGCCGCTGCTGGTCAAGAAGGCGGACGAGGGCTCACTCTTCCTCTGACTCCGGCCACAGCCGGTCCAGCGAGACCGTGCCGAACCCCGGACAGTCCTTGTCGAGATGCTCGGCGTGGTGCCGCATCCACAGCACCACGTCGAGCACCCGCAGCAGACTGATCCGCGGCGAGATCTGGGCCCGGGTCCGCAGCGCGGCGAGCATCCCGCGCAGCTGGCCGTCGTCCTCCCGGAGCCGGTCGTGCAACCGGATCCAGACCTGCTGCGGCCCGCCGAACTGGCACCGGATCACCTCGTCGTAGACCGGGATCAGGTGCGGCCGTTTCCGGGCGATCAGCTTGCCGGCGGTCACGTAGCCGATCCGCTTCTGCTCCTTCAGCAGCTGCCACGCCTCCAGCACCGGGCCCTGGACGAGCTTGCGGGCGTCCCGGGTGCCCAGCTCGACGTCGACCGGCACCCGGGCCAGCAGCGCCGTGAGCTCCCGGCCCAGCGGCCCGCCGAGCAGGTCGAACACCGTCTCGGACGGGACCACGACGGACAGCGCCTGCACGGCCAGCAGGTCCTCGGGCGTGAACACGTCCTGGACGCCGGGCAGGTCGCCCCCGCCGGCGAACGAGTCGAAGCGGCGGCCGGTGTATCTCCGCTCGCCGTCCTCGTTGAAGTAGGCGATGAGGTCATCGCGCGCGTCATCGTCGCCGACGGGGTCGGTCAGGTCAACGGCCATGCCTGTTTATAACTCAGGGCCGCATCTCGTACGCGCCGACGAGCGAAAGCACCTCGTTCCATACCGCGGCGGTGCGCGCCTCGTCCGCCACCGGGCGCAGCACCTGGTCAAGTGCCCACGCGGCCTGCTCGTCGGTGGTCGCGGTCTTGCCGTGGAGGTCGGTCGCGTGCTGGGCGAAGTCGCGGACCAGCACCGCGAAGATCTCGTCCAGTACGGACGCGTCGAGACCGGTCAGCTCGGCCTGCTCCAGGATCAGGTGGCCGTAGACGACCAGCGCGAACAACTGGCCGACCGAGAGCAGGAAGTCCAGGTCGGCGTGCTGCTCCTGGGCCACCTCCAGGCTGCCCAGGGCGTCGGCCTGCTGCCGGAAGCGGGCGACGTTCGGCAGGGCGGCGAACTTGTCGTACGCGATCCGCCAGTCGTGGAAGCGGATCGCGCCGAGCCCGCGGGCCGGGCCCTGCCGGAACAGGAACTCGTCGTCGGCGGCGTCGTGGCGGGTCGGCACCGCGTCGTACGCCATCGGGTGGTGCAGGTAATTGGGCATGAACTTGAGGATCAGCGCCAGGTTGACGTGCACCGTGCCCTCGAGCTTCGGCAGGCCGCGGATGTCCATCGCCGCCTTGTCGAAGTAGGTGTCCGCCTCGAAGCCCTTGGCCGCGATCACGTCCCACATCAGGTCGACGACCCGTTCGCCCTCGGTGGTGACCTTCATCTTGGTCATCGGGTTGAACAGCAGGTAGCGGCGGTCGTCCGGGCCGGCCGAGCGGAAATAGTCGACGGCGCGGTCACTGAAGAGCTTCATGGCGACCAGCCGGACGTACGCGTCGGACAGCTCCCGTCGCACGTGCGGGAAGTTGGTGACCGGCTTGCCGTACAGGACGCGACGGTGGGCGTGCGTGACCGCCTCGTACATCGCGTGCTCGCAGATCCCGATCGCGGCCGTGCACAGGTTGAACTTGCCGACGTTGACCGTGTTCAGCGCGGCGTCGAAGGCGTCCTGCCCGGTGTGCAGGATGTCCTGCTCGCGCACCGGGTAGTCGCGCAGCTCGAACGTGCTCACGTACATCTGCTTGTTCACGACGTTCTTGATCAGGTGGTAGTCCGGGTGGCGGCTGTCCGCCGTGAAGAAGACGTAGCCGTCGTCGGTCTTCCCGAACACCGACACCAGCCCGGCGACATTGCCGTTGCCGATGTAGTACTTCGTGCCGTTGGCGAGATAGCCGTCCTCGGTCTTCGTCAGAACCATGTCGGTGGAGTAGATGTCGGCGCCGTGGCTGCGCTCGGACAGTCCGAAAGCCATCACATGGCCCTCGTCCAGCAACTGGGCCGCGTGCCGGCGCGCACTGTCCGCCCCGCTCTGCCAGACCGGCCCGAGACCGAGCACGGTGACCTGCCAGACGTACCAATAATCCAACCCGTAAAACCCGAGGATCTCGCTGAGTACGGCGTTACGCGCGGTATCCCAGCGTTTGTCGCCCGACCCGCCCGGCGTCAGGAACGTCGCGAACAGCCCCTCCTTGGCCGAGAAGGCCAGGAAGTCGTCGTACCAGGACCGGTTGATGTACCGGTCGATCAGCGCCTTCTTACCGCGCTCCTCGAAGAAGTCGACGGTGGCCCGCAGCAGCCGGCGGGTCTCGTCGTCGAACTGCGCGAAGTCGGCGGTGTTCGGGTTGAACAGCACTGTTCAGGATTCCTTTCGGAGTTCGATCAGGACCTCGTCGAGCCAGTCGAGGAGCATCCGCTCGTAGGCGATGCCGCCGCGCAGCACGACGTGCTGGAGTCGCTGGCCGGCATCAGGTTCTTGTCCGGAAAAATCGCGTTTTTCCCCGGCGAGGTAGCGCGCGAGCAGCTCCTCGTGGTCGGCGCGGTACCGCACCACCTCGGAGATCAGCGCCGCCCGCCCGGCCGGGTCGTCGAACGCCGCCCCGCGCACCTTCACCGCCAGGTCGTGCCGCACGGCTTCCGGCTGCACCGGCTCCCGCAGCCACCCGGTGAGCACGTCGCGCCCGGCCGCGGAGACCGAGAAGTCCCGCTTGTCGGGCCGGCCGTCCTGCCCGACGTCGACCGCGGTGACCCAGCCGTCCGACTCCATCCGCTTCAGCACCCGGTAGATCTGCTGGTGCGTCGCGGTCCAGAACCGGCCGATGGACCGCTCGAACCGGCGGGCCAGCTCATATCCCGACCCGGGCTGCTCCAGCAGGGAGACCAGGATCGCGTGCTCCAGCGCCATCTCCGCATCATCCTATGCAACGAGTTGCATAGCAAGCCGATCAGCCGGGTTTGACCTCCACCGGGATGCCGTTCAGGACCGCGTTGCCGGAGAGCGGATCGATGACCAGGTCGTCGGTGAGGATGTTGGAGTTCACCCCGGGATGCTCGGCGGCCACCCCGAGGCGCACGCCGGGCAGGTCGTGACCCCAGCCGTGCGGCAGGCTGACCACCCCCGGCATCACCCGGTCGGTGACCTCGACCTGCGCGGACAGCGTCCCGGCCCGCGAGCTGACCGCGGCCGGGCCACCGTCGGCGAGGGTCAGCCGGTCCGCGTCGACCGGGTGGATCTGCAGGGTGCACCGCGAGCGGCCCTTCACCAGCGCCGGCACGTTGTGCATCCAGCTGTTGTTCGACCGCAGGTGTCGGCGACCGATCAGGACCAGGCCGGGACGCGGCCGGTCCAGCGCCGCGCGCAGCCGCTCCACCTCCGCGACCAGCGGCGGCGCGCACAGCTCGATCAGGCCGCTCGGCGTACGCAGCACCTCCGGGACCCGCGGCCGCAACGGGCCCAGATCGACCCCGTGCGGGGCCGCCAGCAGGTCGTTCAGCGAGAGACCGTACGCGCCGGAGCGCAGCGCCACGTCGAGCAGCCGCTCGGCCGGGCCGTCCCCGGCGGCCTCGTCCAGACCGGACTTCGCCAACGCCTGGGCCAGCATCCGGTCGTGCAGGACCGCCGGGTCGGCGCCGGCGCCCTGACCGGAGACGATCATGATCAACCGGGCCAGGACGTCGCACTCGTCCATCCCGCCGGGATCGGCCGGGAACACCGGCGGCGAGTACGCCGCGAAGTTGCGCACCGCCAGCGCCAGGAACGAGAAGTCGTAGTGCCCCTTCTGGGTCGCGTCCAGCGGCGGCAGGATCACGTCCGCGTGCCGGGTGGTCTCGTTCAGATACGGATCGACGCTGACCATGAAGTCCAGCCCGGCCAGCGCGCGGTCCAGCCGGCCGCTGTTCGGCGCGGACAGCACCGGGTTCCCGGCCACCGTCAGCAGCGCCCGGACCTGGCCCTCCCCCGGCGTCTCGATCTCGTCGGCCAGCGTCGCGACCGGCAGCTCGCCCTTCACCTCGGGCAGCCCGCGGACCCGGCTGTGCCAGCGGCCGGTGGTGAACCCGCGCCCGCCCGGCCGCGCGTTCGGCCGCAGGTGCGCGGCCATCGGGAACATCACCCCACCGGGCCGGTCCAGGTTCCCGGTCAGCACGTTCAGCACGTCGACGAGCCAGCTGGTCAGCGTGCCGAACTCGACCGTGCAGGTGCCGATCCGCCCGTAGACCGCCGCGGTCGGCGCCGCCGCGAGCTCCCGCGCCAGCCCGCGGATCCGGTCGGCCGGCACGTCACAGACCGCGCTCACCACCTCCGGAGCGAAATCAACGGCAAGACCTTCAAGATCTTCAAGCCCTTGGACGTACGGCGTGAGCCGCCCGAGGTCGGCCAAACCCTCCGCGAACAGCGTGTGCACGATCCCGAACAGCAGGAACGCGTCCGTCCCCGGGCGGATGAACAGGTGCTCGTCGGCGTGCTCGGCGGTCCGGGTGCGTCGCGGGTCGACCACCACGAACCGGCCGCCCCGGGCCTGGATCGCCTTGAGCCGCCCCGGGAAGTCGGCGGCGGTGGCCAGGCTGCCGTTCGACTCCCACGGGTTGGCGCCGAGCATCAGCAGGAAGTCGGTGCGGTCCAGGTCCGGCACCGGGATCGCCAGCGGGCTGCCGTAGAGGTAGCCGCACGAGACGTGCTTGGGCATCTGGTCGACCGTGCTGGCGGAGAAGACGTTCCGGGTGCCGAGGGCCTTGAGCAGCGGCGTGACGTAGAGGCCGCCGGCCATCGTGTGCACGTTCGGGTTGCCGAGGTAGGCGGCGACGGACTGCGGCCCGTACGTCGCGAGAATCGGCCGGAGGCCGGCCTCGACCACCGCGAACGCCTCGTCCCAGGCGGCCTCGACATGCCGCCCACCTCGGCGGATCATCGGCCGGCGGAGCCGGTCGGGATCGCTGGAGAGGCTGGCGAAGGTGGCGCCCTTCGGGCAGACGAACCCGTGACTGAAGACGTGGTCACGGTCGCCCCGGACGGCGGTGATCACGTCGCCGGCGACGGTGAGCGCCAGGCCGCAGGCGGCTTCGCAGAGCGGGCACGTGCGGTACGCCGTGCGATTCACGTCCACCATGACGTCACACCGACCTTTCCGGATTGTTACCCACGAGTATCCGTCATCAGAGGCAGGACGCCTGGTTTCCCCCGTCGGAAAGTGGGCCCGAGATGCCGGCCAGCCCGCTGTAGATGGCTCCGATCAGCCCGGCGATGACGAGCAGGGCGACGACCCAGCCACGCCATCGTGACGGCGGCAGCCACCGCCCGGCGAGGCCGGCGAGCACCGCCCCCACCAGGAAAAGCGCGGTCGCGGTGATGCCCAGCGGCACCGCGGCCGCGGAGACCTCCGGGAACCGCGGGGGTGGGGATTGGCAGAGACGGTTCAGTGCCGCCTGCCAATCCCGGTCGAACAGGGCGTTGAGGGCCGTCACCGACCTGATCAGGATCAGCCCGGCGAGCAGGCTCGCCACCGAGGCCGCGAGCATCCATCCGCCGAGTCGACTGCGCTGCGCCGTGGTCGTCATTGGTCACCAATCCGGTTGCGGGCGAACGACATGGATCTGCTGATCGGGCGACCCGGAGAGTTCACCGATCGGGGCACGGGCATCGAGCGACGCGTTCACCTGGTTGAAAGTGTGCTGGGTGTATCGGATGTCGCCGTCGACCACTCCGGTGACGACCGCGGCATGGTGCACCTCGCCGGCCGCCGCGCCGTCGCCCGCCTCGGTCTGCTCCCAGTAGACGATGTCCCCCGGCTGGGCCTCGGTCAGGCTCACCTCGGTGCCGTGCTCCTGCCAGAAGTCGTAGGAGTCTTGGGCCTGCGCCCAACTCGACGAGTGCGAGTAATCGAGACGATCGAGCGGCTTGCCGTCGATCGTCACGTCCTTGCCGAACTGCACGCCCTTGCCCCAGGAGTTGTCGGAGAGAGTGCCGAGCCAAGGGTCGAGATGCTCCTGCATACCGCCACCCTCCAGAGCGTTGGAGACGAAGTTCGTGCAGTTGTTGCGGAAAACGTCCGCACTCTCGTCATTCCAATGGTCGATGGCCCATTTGGCGACCCCGGTGCGGTCGTAGCCGTCGGTTCCGCGCAGGACGGATTGCACCTCAGCGGGGATTCCCGGCAGGTTCTCCAACGCCCAGGGGGCAGCCATCCGCAAGGTCTGCTGATCCTCCGGTGACAGGCCGGACCACCACGCGCCGACCGCCGCCGGGCTGCCGCTCGGCACCGTCGCGGCGATCAGGTCGATCTCCAGCTTCGACGCCATGCCGACATCCTCGTTCAGGGCCACCGCCACGTCGGTCTGGAACGTCTGCTGGCTCAGGTGGTCGAGCATCTCGTAGGCCTTCTGATCGGCCGTCGTCGCCGCGTCCACCGCCTGCCGGACCAGCTCCTGCAGAAGCATCCGCCGATCGCGGTAGGACTCGGCGTAGTCCGGGTCGTGGCGGGCCAGCTCGGTGTCCGGGAGGCCGACCTGGCCGTCCTCGGTGACCGGGAAGCCGTCGGCGTGGGCCGCCCCGAGCGCGCTCCGCAGGCTGTTCTGGCTGATCCGGAACGCGTGGGTGAGCCCGGACAGCACCAGCGACACCGCCTGGCACTCCAGCGCGTCGATCTCCAGCCCGGTCGTCACGGCCCGCACGTGGGCCAGCGCCGCGTCGCCGGAGGCCCCGGTCCACGCGCCCGCGGCCAGCTGCGGATCCAGGTTGTCGTGCAGGTCACGGACCTGGGCCAGCAGGTTCGTGTACCGCGCCGCCCACTCGTTCGCGCCGGTGTCCCAGGCCGCGACGTCCAGGTCACGCAGTTGCGCCAGGCTCACCATGTCACTCACCGGGGACCCGGCTGTGGCCCCGCAACAGGGCGGCGTGCCGGGCGTCGGCGACGAGATAATCCCGTACGGCGAAATGGAAGTTGTCTCCTAAAAGCGTGGTCTCGGCTCCATGGCTGTCGATGCGATCCGACCAGTTGCGGCGGCAGAAGTCCAGGGTGAGCGCGGCTGCGAGGCCCGGATGCGCGGCGGTGAGCGCCCGCGTCCCGGAGAACGACCGGGCCTGCGCCGACACCGCGGCACCACTGTCGGTCAGCCGGTCACCGCACCGCTCGACCACATCCGGCTCCATGTGTAGATCGCTCATGGCATCCCCCCGTGTCGTCCACTCCCGACACCGGCTTGTACGCCGCGCCGCGCGGACCCGTTCAGAACGATCTGAGTACTCGTACTCATGAGTCCGGGCCCGCGACCCGGGATCTTGAGTACATGCACCTGCACGACACCGAACGGGACGCCGCCGAGCCGCCCCGCCGCCGCGATCCGGTCTACGCCGCGGCCACCCGGATGCTGGCGTTCGCGCTGGCCCCGATGGCCGCCGCGGTCGCCCCCGGCCGCGTCCGGCAGACCGCCTGCCGGTGGGCGCTGACCGCCCGTTTCCCGGCGCAGTGCCTGGACGGGCTGGCCCCGGGCGCGCGGGCGGCGTTCGAGGCGGCCCGCACCCGGGCGCTGTGGGAGCACGGCGTGCTGCTCGGTCTCACCTCCGGCTACCGCGATCCCGCCGCTCAGGGCGAGATCTACCGCGCCGAGGTACGGCGGTGCGGATCGGTCACCGAGGCCCGGCGGTGGGCGTTGCCGCCGGAGGAGTCCCGGCATGTCGCGGGGACGGCACTGGACGTCCGGCCCAGTGAGGGCGCGAAGTGGCTGGAGCGGCACGGGGCGCTGCACAGCCTCTATCGGGTCTACGACAACGAGTGGTGGCACTTCGAGCACCACCCGGACGGGCCGCCCCCGCGACTGCCGCACCCGGGCGCCGCCCCGCGCGGCACGATCTACCGCTCGATCCACGCGACGGCCCGCCCGGACCGCTCCCGGCGGGCCGATCGGGTGGCCGAATTCGGTCTGACATGCTCAGCGTCATGAATGCGTCCTGGACCGGCCGGTGGCCCGCGCTGCTGGCCGGCCTGAGCGGCTGCCTGCTGCTCGCCGCCGCGCCCGCCCCCGCGAACAGCGGGCTGCCGCTGTTCGCGGCGGTGACCGGGCACGGCCGGGAGTACCACGGCACCGAGTGGGGTCTGGTGCTCGCCCCGATCGTGGCGATCGGCCTGTCGCTGTTCCTGCTGCGCCGGTGGCCGTACCTGATCGTGGCCGGCGGCCTGCTGTCCGGCTGGGCCCTGGTGGCGCCGGATCGGACCGGCTATCTCGTCCGGCTCGCGCTGGAGACCGTCCCGCCGGCGTTCGCCCTGATCGGGGTGCTGGCGGGCGCGCAGAGCCTGCTCCGCCGCGGGGCGGCCGGGCTGGGCGCGGCGCTGGCCGGGCTGGCCCTCGGCGCGCGGCTGTTCGGCTCGGCGCTGCTGGACGCCCAGGCCGGGTGGTACAGCACCGGGGCCGGCGTCCCGCACTGGCGGTACGCCCTGGTCGTGGCCGGTCTGGCCGGTGCCGCCGCCGCGCTCACCAGGCTGTGGCGGGCCGGGCCGGACGTGGCCGGTCCCGCGGACGGCTCGCCGTGGTCGTGGCGCCGGCTGCGGGTGCCGCTGGCCGGGACGCTGGTCCTGGCGCTCTCCGTGCCGCTGTCGTACCTGTCCACCTCGGATGTCGCGGCGCTGATGGGGGTGGCCCCGTCCACGTTGCAGCGGCATCCGTACGCCGAGGTCGCGATGATCGGCGCGGTCGCCCTGCTGCTGGCGACCGGGCTGGCCGCGCTGGCCGGGCTGTGGCCGCTGGGCGGCGCGCTGACCGTCGCGACCGCGCAGGCGGCGGTGGTCACGCCGCTGTCGCTGGCGTTCTACGCGCTCCAGTACGACGGGACGGCCCGCTGGGTGGGTGCGCTCGCCGGGGTCGCGCTCGGCGCCGGTGCGGTGCTCAGCCGGTGGCGGGTGGCGGCGGCCGGCGGGCTCACGGTCGCGGCGGCGACGGCGCTGTTCATCGCGTACGCCGCGACCACCGGTCACCCGGAGCGCCTCGGCGAGCAGCACCGCGTGGTCCCCGGCCTGGTGATCCTGGTGCTGGTCGTGGCGGCCGGCACCGCGGTCACCGCCGCGGCCTGCGCGCCGCTGGCCGGGCGCGGCGCGGTCCCGGCCGTGCTGGGCCCGCTCGCCGGGGTGCTGGCGGTGGCCGGGTCGCAGACGCTGCAGGCCACCTACCTGGAGAGCAACGGCCTGCCCACGTCGAGCACGCTGAACGACACCACGCACCTCAGCACCTCGGCCCTGTTGCTCCTGGTCGCCGGCGCGGCGGTCGGCGGGCTCGGGGTCGCGCACTACCTGACCGAGCGCTGGGCCGAACGCCGGCGGGCCGAGGAGATCCGCCGGGAGGCGGCCGCGGCCGAGCGGGACCGGCTGGCCCGCCCGATCCACGACGGCGTCCTCCAGGTGCTGGCCATGGTCCAGCGCCAGGACGGCGGCTCGGACCTGGCCGTGCTCGCCGGCGAGCAGGAGGCGGCGCTGCGCCGGCTGCTGGCCGGCGGCGGCACCCTGGTCCCGGACGCGCGCCCGGGCGACCGGGCCGATCTGCGGGCCGCGCTGACCGAGCTGGCCGCGCCGGGCATCGAGGTGGCCGCCCCGGCCGAGGCGGTGCCGCTGGCCGAGGCGACGGCCGGGGAACTGGTCGCGGCGGTGCGCGCGGCGCTGGACAACGTGCGCCGGCACGCCGGCGACGGCGCCCGCACCTGGATCCTGCTGGAGGACGAGGGCGACGGGGTCCGGGTGACGGTCCGCGACGACGGGGCCGGGATCCCGGCCGGCCGGCTCGACGAGGCGGAGCGCGACGGCCGGCTCGGCGTGGCCCAGTCGATGCGCGGCCGGATCACCGACCTGCACGGGACGATGACCGTGGAGAGCCGCCCGGGTGACGGCACCGAGGTCGAGTTCTGGGTGCCGCGGTGAACCGGTACCGCATGCCGGCGATCGTCACCGGGCTGAGCGGCTGCCTGCTGCTGGCCACGATGCCGACCGGCGCGGAGTCCGGGCTGGCGATGATCCCGGCGGCCGGCAACGACTACTACTACGGCATGCCGGGCGTCGCGGCGCCGCTGGTGATCGGGCCGCCGCTGGCCGCGATCGTGCTGGCCCTGATGACCCTGCGGCGGTGGCCGCTCCAGCTGGTGGTGGCCGCGCTGCTGAGCGTGCCGCAGGTGCTGATCGGGTGGGACGTGCTGCCGCGTGAGCTCGGGCTGGTGCTCTACCTGACCGGGCCGGTCACCCGCGCCTTCGCCCTGATCGGCGTCCTGGCCTGCGCGCAGAGCCTGTGGCGGGGCGGGGCGCACCGGTGGGGCACGGCGATGGCCGGGCTGGCCCTCGGCGCCCGGCTGTTCGACACCGCGCTGATCGGCCGGGGTTCGAGCCTCGGCCGGCAGCAGCTCGTCCTGCTCTGGCTCGGCATGACCGCGGTGGCGCTGTTCGCGCTGCTGGCGTTCGCCTGGCGGGTGCAGTGGGCGGACCGGGAGAACGCCGACCCGCGGAGCGACCGGCCGCTGTGGGCCCGGGCCCGGACGGCGGTGCTCGCCGGGGTGGCCCTGTTCGCGATCATCCCGCTGTCCCAGGTGTCCCGCAGCGACCTGGCCGGCCTGCTCGGCATCGCGTCGGGCGAGCTGGCCGGCCACCGGCACCTCATGGCGGCCGTGGCCGGCGCGGTCACCCTGGTGCTGGCCGCGGCGGTCGCGGCGGTCGCCGGCCCGTGGTCGCTCGGCGGCGCGCTGACCATGACGGTCGCGCAGGCCGCGCTCGCCGTGCCGCTGGCGCTGGTGTACTTCGCGCTGGAGCACGACGCCGCCGCCCGGTGCGCCGGGCTCCTGGCCGGGGTCGCGCTCGGGCTCGCCGCCACCGCGACCCGATGGCCGGTGGCCGCGACCGGCGTCCTCGGCGTGACCGCGGCCACCTCGCTGTTCGTCGCGGACCTGGCCACCGGCGGCGCGCCGGACCGGATCGGCACCGGGCACCGGACGGTGCCCGCCGTGCTCATCCTGGTCCTGGTCGTCGCGGCGGTGACCGCGGTGGCCGCCGCGGTCACGCCGGCGGTGGCCGCGCGGCGCTCGCTGCCCGCGGTGTACGGCCCGCTCGCCGGGCTGATGGCCTCCGGCCTGGTACAGGTGCTGGACGTCACCTACCTGGAGGCGGACGACTACCTGGATCCGACGAAGCACCTCGCCACCACCGGCCTGCTGCTCCTGGTCGCCGCCGGCGCGGTGGGCGGCCTCGGGCTCGCCCGGCACCTGTCCGAGCGCTGGGCGCGACGCCGGCAGGCCGAGCAGATCCGCCGGGAGGCCGCCGAGGCCGAGCGGGACCGGCTCGCCGGGCCGATGCACGACGGCGTTCTCCAGGTCCTGGCCCTGGTCCAGCGCGGGGAGGTGGACCCGCGCCTGGCCGAGCTCGCCGGCGAGCAGGACGTGGCCCTGCGCAAGCTCCTGCGGGACGACGAACTGCGGGACGACGAGACCCACGGTCATTGATCGCTGCGTATCCTCCCCGGATGTCTTCGCTCACGTCCGGCTTCCACCGCTCCTGGGCGGCCCGGCGGCCGCTCGCCGGCGTGCTGCTGCTCGTCGTCACGGCGTACCTGCTCGCCGCCTCGCTGCTGGACCTGCTCGCCGACGGCGACGGCATGGTGATCCTGGACGGCAACCCGCGGCCGGAGCCGATGTGGGGCCGCGTACTGGTGATCGGCACGCTGTGGCTGGCCGGGCTGCTCGCCGCCGGCCTGGTCACCCCGCGCACCGGCCGGGTCACGGCCGGGGCGGTCCTGCTCAGCGCGGTGGTCGCGCCGATCGGGCTGGCCGTGCTGCGGAACCTGGCCGGCCCGGTGCCGTACGCGGACCGGCTGCTCGACGCGCTGCTGCTGGCCGCGGTGCTGGCGGTGCAGGCCGGCGTGGTGGCGAGCCGGGCCGGCGAGGCGCCGGCCGAGCAGCCGGGCCGGCTCTGGCCGTCGATCGCGACCGGGCTCACCGCGGTGCTGACGATCGGGGTCGCGGTGCAGAACCCGTTCGAGGCGCCGGTGATCCGCACCGGCTGGGGCACCGGCGGGGATCCGGTCGCGGTGGCCTGGCCGGCCGGGCAGCACCCGGTGATCGTGACGACCGCCGGGATCCGCTACTGCGACGACGACCTGTGCGCGAATTTCCACGGGGTGACCGGGCTGCCGATCGCGAGCGACGGGTACGGCGCGGTCTCGATCGGCGCGGACGGCACGGTGGTCAAGGCGGTGGTGGGTGGCGGGCCGGACACCGGCGGCCCGTTCGTGCAGTTCGCCCGATGCGTGCGGGACGGCTGCCGGACCGCGTACCTCCCGATCCGGACCTCGGCCGACGACCGGCTGGACCGCACCGCGGACACCGAGGCGGCCGCGGCCGCCGCGCCGGATGGCGCGATCTGGTTCTTTCTGGCCGCACCGGTGACCGGCGGGCAGTACGGCCGCTACCGCCTCTCGATGATCCGGTGCGCGGACGCCACCTGCGCGGACCCGGAACGCCACGCGCTCGGCGAGACCGACCGCACCCCGGCCGACGGCTATCCCGCCGGGCAGCGCGCCCGGGTGATGATCGGGACCGACGGGCGGCCGTCCGCGGTGTTCTGGATCGGTCACTCGATCGCCCGCTACACCTGCGACCCGGTCCGCTGCGCGAACCCGCGGCGCGCCGAGCAGGACGCCGCCGGCACCGCGTGGACGGCCTCGCCGCGGCGGACCCTCTCGTTGCAGGGCAGCGAGATCTGGGACGGCACGCGCCGCTGGCAGCTCGGCGACGCGGGCACCGGCGAATCCGGCGCGATCGTGGCCGCCGACGACGCGGTCTACGTGGCGGCCGCGCTGACCACCGAGCCGGATTCCGGATTCCGGATCAGCACCGGAACGCCGCCCGAGTTCCGGCGCGAGGTGGTGTGGCGCTGCACCGGCCCGAACGACTGCACCCGGACGCCGCTGGACGTCTACCCCGGCGCCGGGCGGCGCGAGCAGCTCGCGGTGAGCCCCGACGGCCGCGTCCTGGTGGTCCGCGGCGACCGGAACGTCCTCGTCGACCTTTAGTGGAACCCCTGCTCCAGGGCGTAGCGGACCAGCTCGGCCCGGTTGTGCATCTGCAGCTTGCCGAGCGTGTTCTGCACGTGGTTCTGCACGGTCCGGTGCGAGAGCACCAGGCGCTCGGCGATCTGCTTGTACGACAGCCCCTTCGCGACCAGCCGCAGCACCTCGGTCTCCCGCTCGGTCAGCCGCGGCCCACCGGGCTTGCGGTACTCCCCGAGCACCAGCCCGGCCAGCCCGGACGTGAAGATCGGCTCGCCCTCGACGGTCCGTCGCACGGCGTCCAGGAACTCCTCCCGGCCGGCCGACTTCACCAGGTAACCGGTGGCGCCGGCCTTGACCGCGTCGAGCACGTCGCGCTGCTCGCCGCTCGCCGACAGCATCAGGATCCGCACCCCGGGCAGCGCGGCGAGCAGCCCGCGGATCACGTCGACCCCGGACAGGTCGGGCAGCTGCAGGTCGAGCACGACCACGTCGGGCCGGGCGGCGGCGGCCACCCGCAGCGCCTGCCGGCCCTCGCCGACCGCCGCGGTCACCAGGTATCCGGCGTCGCCGAGGTCCCGGGCCACCCCGTCGCGCCACATCGGGTGGTCGTCGACGACCATCACACGTACCGTCACGCCCGCCAGAATATCGACGGCCGATAGTCCTTCCGGTTGCTCCCCGGGCCAGGGTCGGCCAGCCGACACCCCGCCGCGCACCCCGGGCACACACTTGCCGCATGGGTGTCGACCTGGGCGGAATCGAGTTCTACGCGGGTCCGCCGGTCCTCGGCGGGCCGGATGACCTGGACGCGGTCATCCGCAATTTCATCGACGGCGCGACCACCCGGCTGCTGGTCGCGGTGCAGGAACTGGACTCCCGGCTGATCGCCGACGCGATCGTGGGAGCCAGGGCGCGCCGGGTCCGGACGCAGATCATCCTGGAGGGCGACTACCTGCGGGAGGCGAAGCCGGCGGCCGACCCGTGGCTGGCGGGCGGCGAGAACGAGGGCAACCGGGTGATCCACGCGGCGCTGCTGCGCGCCGGGATCGACCTGGTCACCGACCTGAACCCGAACATCTTCCACCAGAAGTTCATCGTCCGGGACCCGGGGAAGCCGACCGCGGCGGTGCTCACCGGCTCGGCCAACTTCACGCACACCGACACCGGCACGAACCCGCCGGGCATGCTCGACAAGCCGGGCAACAACCTGAACCACGTCGTGGTGCTGCACGGCCGGTCGGCGAGCGACCTCTACCTCGCCGAGTTCGAGCGGCTGCGCAGCGGCACCTTCGGTGACCTGCACGAACGCCACGAGCCGAAGCCGCGCGAGTTCCGGCTCGGCGGGATCCGGGTCAAGCCGGTCTTCGCGCCCGAGCAGGGCCCGGAGATGGAGATCATGAAGCAGATGCTGAAGGCGGCCACCCGGGTCGACTTCGCGATGTTCACGTTCGCGCAGTCGTCCGGCATCGACGACACGATGGCGTGGATGCTGCGGGCCGGCATCCCGGTGCGTGGGGTGCTCGACCGTGGGCAGGGCTCGCAGAAGTGGGCGGCGACCGAGCTGCTGCGCAAGGCCGGGGCGCAGCTGTTCGAGAACACGCCGGGCAACGGCGTCCGCAAGATCCACCACAAGCTGATGGTGATCGACGAGCAGCTCACCATCGTCGGCAGCTTCAACTACACCGCGCCGGCGGCCACCCTGAACGACGAGAACATCGTGGTCCTCGGCGACCTGGAGGAGACCGACCCGGGCGCGATCACCGCCCAGAAGCGGCTCGCCGGGTACGCCCTCGCCGAGATCGACCGGATCATCACGGAATTGTCCCGCCCCGCCTGACCCGCTCAGGTCGCCCTCGGCGGCATCGTTGCCTAGAGTGGGCGATCGGGTCCGCGGCCGTGGACCCGATCGGCCTGAAGGGGGACGCACCATGCGCAAGTTCGTGGCCGGGGTCGCGGCCATGATGACGGCGCTGGCGCTGGCGGCCTGCGGCGGCACGAGCGACGAGCCGTACTTCGTCAGCCAGACGGGCTCGGCCGCGCCGACCGCCGACGTGCCGTCCCTCGAGGTGACCAGCGCGCCGCCCGCCGCACCCACCTCCGCGGCGGCGTCGGCCTCGGTCACCCCGAGCGCCACGAAGAAGGCGCTGAAGTACGTCTTCCCGGTCGTCGGCAACAACTCGTACGCACACACCCACCACGACTACGCCGCCACCGACATCATCACGAACTGCGGAAACACCGTCCGCGCGGTCACCGACGGCACGATCCTCGTGGTCAACCGGGTCGACCGCTGGAAGGCCTCGGTCAACGCCGGCGAGACCCGCGGCGGCCTGTCGATCTCGTTCCTCGGCGACGACGGCGTCCGCTACTACGGCTCCCACCTGTCGAAGATCGACGCCAAGGTCAAGATCGGCGCACGCGTCACCGCCGGCCAGACCATCGGCAAGATCGGCGACACCGGCGACGCCAGCGCCTGCCACCTGCACTTCGGCATCTCCCCGGCCTGCGCCAAGGTCGGCGACTGGTGGAACCAGCGCGGCACCATCTTCCCGTGGCCCTACCTGGACTCCTGGAAGGCCGGCAAGAACAGGTCCCCGGTCGCCGCCGTCAAGAAGTGGCAGTCCGAAAACGGCTGCCCCAAAAAGCCGACCACCTTCGGCTGACCCCCAGCCCAGCTTCCCGCGCCCGGCTGATCCATTTCAGCCGGGCGCCGGCATTCCCGGCCTCAACCCCTGAAGATCAAATTCTTCCTTGCCTCGGCTGCGGCCAATAACTGATCGTCGCTCCCGCGGGGACCCTTCCGGGCCTCGCAGGGCGCGGGGCGCCCAAGAACGCGAGACCCTCCAGGGCGACGTCCGCGGGTGGTAGCGGTTTCAAAGGACCCACGCGAGCCAGCTGTGCCACACCAGGCCCAGCCGCGGCCTCGCGGGTTTCGGCAGCACGGACGGAAGCGTTCAACGGCGGCGGCGAGCGGGCGCGGGACGCGGGGGTGTGAGCCGGCGGTGGGTCGTCCCAGGTCCGCGATGGGGCGTCCCGCCGCCGCCGACTGACGGATATCACCGTATGTTTCCGGAGAATTGGGGCATATCCTCTGTTCGTCCGGACGCCGGCGGCCCACTCGTCGCGATCGGGACAAAAACGGATCCGGAGCCGGAAAGCGCCCGGAACGGGAAGCGGACACCCCGGGGCTCTTCCGCTCAGCTCCGCCGGGCGGCCGCCGATGAGTGCCGGTCGAGCCGAAAGAGCGGAGACCGCATGCGCTGGCCCCGAGCCACCGCCCCGGCGTGGATAGTCCACGCCGGGTTCCTGGCCTGCGTCCTCGCCGGCGGCACCGGGTACGCCCTGACCGCGGGACACTCCCGGGTGGTGATCTACACCCTGGTCGTGGTGCTGTCGATCGCGCTGTTCGGCCAGGCGCTGATCTCCGGGCACCTCACCCACCGGCGGCCCTGGATGCTCGCGATCGGCGGCCTGGTCCTGCTGCTCGCCGACCACCTGCTCTGGCCGTACTGGATCGTCGAGGGCCACCTGGGCCGCGGCGAGGGCGCGCCGGCCGACCTGCTGCTCGCCGTCGCGCACGGGTTGTTCCTGGTCGGCGCGGCGATGGCGGTCCGGCACCGGATGAGCGCGGACGCCGGCGGCATCATCGACGCCGCGATCTTCGGCATGTGCGCGGGCGGCGCGCTCTGGGTCTTCGTCTTCCAGTCGCACCTGCCGGCCGGCTCCACCCCGCTCGGCCAGACCCAGATGCTCACCGACGTGCTGCTGCTCAGCGCGTGCGCCGGCTGCCTGCTCCGGATGGCGGTGGCGGCGACCGGCGCGGCCCGCGGCACCATCGCGTACCTGCTGCTCACCGTGGTGCTGACCGGCGGCGCGATGACCGTCGGGGCGTTGAGCGTGCCGCACCGGGGCGCGGTGTCCGGGGTGCTGATGCTCGCCGCGTTCCTGACCATCGCGGCCGGCGCGGTGCACCCGGGCGCGCCCGCGGCGGTCGAGCCGCAGGCCGTCGTCGAGCGACCGGACGGCCGGTACCGGCTGTTCTGGCTGGGCCTGGCGCTCAGCGTGAACCCGGGGATCGCGGCGGTCCAGGCGTTGCGCGGCGACCAGACGGCCGGCCCGCAGCTGCCGCTCGCGACGATGCTGATCATCCCGCTGGTGCTGGTCCGGTTCAAGCAGCTCACCGGCCAGCGGGAGCGGGCCGAGCGGGTGCTCGCCCACCAGGCCTCGCACGACGAGCTGACCGATCTCTACAATCGGCGGCGGATCATGGCCGAGATCGACCGGGCGCTGACCGGCCCGGACGACGTGATCGTGCTGCTCTGCGACCTGGACGGCTTCAAGCCGGTGAACGACCGGTACGGCCACGCGGCCGGTGACGACGTGCTGCGGGCGGTCGCCGTGCGCCTGGCCGCGACCGCCGGACCGGACCGCGAGGTCGGCCGGCTGGGTGGCGACGAGTTCCTGGTGCTGTGCCGGGGCGGCGCCGACACCGAGATCGCCGGCCTGCGGGACCGGATCCAGGCGGCGGTCCGCGCGCCGATCGAGCTGCCGGCCGGCTCGGTGTCGGTGGGCGTCACCATCGGCGCGGCGCGGGCCACCGCCGGCAGCGGCGTGGACCGGGCCGGGCTGATCGCCCGGGCCGACGCGCGGATGTACGCCGGCAAGCCCGGCCGCCACCACCGCAACGCAGCCGCCTGAGAAAAGGCGATCCGGCGGCAGCCGCCCGATAAAAAGCGGCCGCCCGAGAAAGGACGGCCCGGAGTGCGGCCGCCCGAGAACGGCGAGAAACGGGCACGCGGCCGCCCGGCGTTCAGGCGGCCGCGCGGCAGAATCCGTACGGGAAAAGCGGTTTTAAGCTTGTTGTGGGTCAAGGGGCAGAAGGCCGGCCGAGCGCATCGCCGCGCGCAGCGGATCCAGCGGCTCCCCGGCCGGAACCGTGAGCGAGATGCCCGGCTCGGCCACCGTCGGCACGTTGACGCCGATCAGTCCGGACTGCGCCATCATCTGCCACAGCTCGGCCAGCATCGGATGCGCCGGCGGCGTCGTGGTGACCGGCGGAAGCAGTCCGAGCGCCGCCACCGCGTCCGGCAGACCGGCTCCGCTGCGGTTCCGGTCGATCGGCGCGAGCGGCCGGCAGCTGCCCCGGATCAGCTCGAACAGCCGGTCCACCCGGGTCGCGTCCCGGCCGGGGAACAGTTCCCGCAGCTCCGGATGGTGCGCGAGGAGCAGCGCGGCGAGCCCGGTGACGTACGGCGCGGCGAACGACGTCCCGTCCCACGCCGCGTAGTTGGCCGCGGGCACCGCCGAGACGATCGCGACGCCCGGCGCGCACACGTCGATCTCCGGCCCGTGGCTGCTGAACGACGCCGCGAAGTACCCGTCGACGGTCGGCACGCCGTACACCTGGGTCGCGTGATAGCTCTCCGGCGGGTACTCGCCGACCTTGCCGATCGCGGCCACCGCCAGCACGGACGGCATCGACGCCGGGAACCCGACCGGCCCGCCGGAGTTGCCGGCCGCACAGACGCAGGCGATCCCGGCCTGCCGGGCCTGCTCGATCTTGCGGGCCACCAGCAGCGACGGCTGCGCGCTGGTCAGGCTCAGGTTCACCACGTCGATCCGCTGGGCGAGGCAGTAGTCGAGCGCCTCGATCAGGTCGCTGAACCGCCCGTCCGGGAAGATCTTGCAGGCGTGCAGTTCGGCCTCGGGGACGACGCCGACGATGCCGTAACCGTCGTCCTTGCCGCCGATGATCCCGGCGGCGTGCGAGCCGGGCCCGACGGTGTCCACCCGCCAGCCGCCGTCGTCGCTCTCCGGCAGGCCCGCGGTGACCCGGCCGGCCAGGTCCGGGTGGGTGCCGGCGGCGCCGGAGTCGATGATCGCGATGCGCACGCCGTCCCCGCGGAACGTCGGTGGCAGCGCGTCGAACCGCAGCGCCCGCCGCGCCCAGCCGTCCAGCGGGCGTTCCGGGAAGCCCGGGAAGGTCTCCGCGAACGACGGGCAGGTGATCAGGTTCGGCGCGTCCGCGGTCAGGTCGGGCCGGCCCAGCCAGACCGCCCAGTAATCGTGCCGCGGCTTGACGTAGACGCCGTCCAGCGCGGGCAGCGCGCCGGCCGGCGTGTCGATCACCGCGACGCCGTCCTCGCCGGTCACCCCGCGCAGCGGGAACGCCTCGCTCATCAGGTAGACCTCGGCACCCGGCAGCGGGCGGCCGTCACTGCCCCGGACCAGGAAGCCGATCGGGGCCGGATCGCCGGGCGGCAGCACGCCCGGGTCGGCGAACCGGGTGCCGGCGCCGGCGCCCGGCCGCGCGTATTGCAGGGGCAGGTCCGGCTCGACGTGCACGGCGCCGGTCGCGCCGAGCATCGCGGCCCGGTCCGCCTCCATCTCCACCACGGCGACGGCCGGGAAGCCGTCCGCCGAGGGGATCACCCGGTGCAGCGTGGTGGCCGGATCGGTCTCCAGCTGGGTGAGGAAACGCTCCGGCCCGGCCAGCAGGTAGCGCTCGCGGCGGGCGCCGACCGGCCGGGCCGCCGGGGTGTCGTCGTCGCGGCGCTTCTTCCCGGGATTGCGGTCGTTCATGGGGTCCTCCAGATCACCTCGGGCGACCGGACCCCGGGCGGTCTGCGCCCGGGATCCGGCCGTGGTCCGGCGTGCGGTGTCTCTCACAGCGGCGGCAGGCCCGGTACGGCGGCCCGCAGTTGCTGCACGGTCTGCACCACCACGGCCACCTGTTGCAGGCTGGCCGGGTACTGCTGGGCCGCGTACTGCTGGACCGCGGTGACGAGCACCGGTGCCACGGCCACGGCCTGCGGCAGGATCGGCTCGGCCGCCTCCAGCCAGCGGTAGCACCGCTGGATGATCGCGGCCGCCGGTTGGCGCATCGCCTCAGTCCCCGCGGCCTCCGCCGCGAACGCGCCCCAGACCGGCGGCTGTGGCGCCGTCAGGTAGGCGCCGCTGAAATAGGTCACCGCCGGCTCCGGTCAGTTCCACATGGGCAGGTGCTGGAACGGGTTGCCGTAGTTGCCGCCGAGCGGCTGCTGCCACTGCCGCGCCATCGACTGCTGGACCATCTGCTGCTGGATCTGCTGCGCGATGGCCTGCTGGACCTGCTGCTGCTGGATCTGGTGCTGGATCTGCTGGGCGATCGCCTGCTGGATCTGCTGCTGGGCCTGCTGCTGAGCGATCGCCTGGTGGATCTGCTGCTGCTGGATCTGCTGGGCGATGATCTGCTGGATCTGCTGCGGTTGCACGGCGTGCTGCAGTTGCTGCGGGTGCAGCCCGGGAATCCCGCCCTGCTGCCCGAACTGCTGGTGCAGCCCGGGAAGGCCGCCCTGCTGCCCGAACTGCTGCGGGCTCCCCCACTGTCCGAATTGCTGGTCGCCCAGCGGACCGAACGGAGTGACCTGTGGGCTGGTCGGTGCGTACGTGGCCGTGCTCATGGTCGTTCTCCCCTTTGAGATCGCGGGCGGTCCCGGTGACCGTCCCGCTCGTCCGGTATCGCAACGTAATCGAAACAATCCGGAGCGTGCGCGGAGTCCGGGGAAACGGTGCCGATGCACCACACGGCGTGGAAACTGGACCCGCCGTGACTCCCGAATTGGGTTTGCCCGCGGACGCGTCGATGGAGCACGCTGGCCGCCATGGACGCGCCTGAAATGATTAACGCCGGGGAACTTGTCCTGAAACGTTGGGAGCCGGCGTGGGCCGCCGAGGCCGCGGCCGCGGTCAACGAGTCACTCCCGGAACTCAAGCCGTTCATGCCCTGGGCGCACGACGACTACCGCGTCGAGGAGAACCGCGAGTTCATCGAGCGGTCGGTGAAGAACTGGGCGGACGGGACCGAGTTCAACTACGCGATCTTCAATACGGTCGGCGATCTGGTCGGCTCGATCGGCCTGATGACCCGGTTGGGGCCGGGCACGCTGGAGATCGGCTACTGGATGCGTACGGCGTGGGCCGGCCGCGGCTGGATGACCGCGGCCGTGGGCGCCCTGACCCGGGTGGCGCTCACCCTCGACGGGGTGGAGCGGGTCGCCGTCCGCTTCGACGCGGCAAACGCGGCGTCGGCAGCCGTCGCGGCCAAGGCCGGGTTCGTCGAGGTCGAGCGCACCACCCGCGAGCCGCAGGCGCCCGGCGAGACCGACACCTTGGTCACCACCGAGCGCCGCTCCTAAAACCTCAGCGGGCCAGCCAACCACCGTCGACCGGGATGACCGCGCCGTGTACGTAGCGGGCGGCATCGGACGCGAGGAACACCGCCGTACCCGCAAGGTCTTCGGGTGTGCCCCAGCGGCCCGCCGGAATCCGCTCCACAATGGCCGCGTCCCGCCGCGCGTCGGCGCGCAGCGCCGCGGTGTTGTCCGTGGCGATGTAGCCCGGCGCGATCGCGTTCACGTTGACCCCGCGCCCGGCCCACTCGTTGGCCAGCGCTTTCGTCAGCCCGACCACGCCGTGCTTGGCCGCCGCGTAGGCCGGCACCCGGATGCCGCCCTGGAACGACAGCATCGACGCCACGTTGATGATCGAGCCGCGTTCCTGGGCGAGCATCACCCGCCCGGCGGCCCGGCAGAGCCGGAACACCGCGTCCAGGTCGACCCCGATCACGTCGGCCCAGTCCTGATCGGTGGTGTCGACGGCGTCCGCCCGCCGGATGATCCCGGCGTTGTTGACCAGGATGTCGAGCCGGCCGAGCGAGTCCACCACCTGACCGACGACCGCCCCGGGGTCGAAGTCCGCAAGATCACCGCGAATCCACTGAGCGGTCGCCCCAGACCCGACATTTCCGATTTGCTCCTCGCGCTCCGGCGGCGCGGAGCGGGACAGCACCGCCACCGAAGCCCCGGCCGAGGCCAGCCCCACGGCCACGGCCCGCCCGATCCCCCGGTTCCCGCCGGTGACCAGCGCGACCCGCCCGTCCAGCCGGAACGGGTCCAGAATCGTCAATGCCCCAGGTCCCTCAGCAGCGGCACGGCCTTACCCACCCACTTCAGGTCGACGTCCTCCAACGCCCCCTGGGTCCGCTGCGTCCCGGCCAGGAACCACAGGTAGTACGTGATGTACCCGGGCGCGCTGACCACGGTGTGATACCCCTCCGGCATCATGTGGACCCCGTGGTCGCGGACGGTGAAGTTCTCCTCGTACCCCTCGTCGGTGTACATCCGGCAGATCCCGAAGCCGTCGCCCGGCGACACCTTGAAGTAGTACATCTCCTCGTGCGCCGCCTCGGCCGGCAGGTTGTCCACCTTGTGCCGGTGCGGCGGGTACGTGCTCCAGTTCCCGCTCGGCGTGAACGTCTCCCCCACGATCAGCCGCCGCGCGGGCAGCTCCGGCTGGGCGATCTCGGTCAGGATCTGGTGGTAGGTGCGCCCGAAGTTGGCCGCCCCCCACCGCCCGGCCGCCACCTGCGCGGGCGCGATCACATACGGCTCGGTGACCAGGTCGGACGGCGCGCTGGGCAGCGCGATCTCGACCGGCCCGTGCGCCTCCACGGTGACGTCCGACCCGGCCGGAACGTAGACCGAGTGCGGTTTGCCGGAGAACACGTTCGGCCGCCCGCCCACCTCGGCGAACTTGACGCCACCGACGGTGAACGTGGCCTTCCCGCTGAGGATCACCGCCAGGATCTCCCGGTCGCCGGACTCGCCGGACCAGGACTCACCGGCGCCGAGCCGCAGCAGCGTGAAGTCGAGCAGCGAGCACGGGTTGAACGGCAGCTCGTTGCGGCCGTTCTCGGCCGGGATGTAGCAGTGGTACTTGTAGTCCATGACAGCTCCTTACCAGGGGTCGGTCCAGTCGGGACGGGTCACGCGGGTCAGTGCTTCGAGGTAGAAGTAGTCGCCCCACAGGGTGCCCTCGTCGACCCCGATCCCCTTGGGTTTGTCGTAGACGCCGTGCCGCAGCAGCGCGTTCCCGGGGCTGGTGTAGTCGCTGATCAGCGAGCCGAGGACGGTTCCCGCGGCGTCCCGGCGCCCGAGCGCCAGCAGCCCGCAGACCGCGATCGCCGCCGCCGAGGAATCCCGCTCCACATCGACGAGCGACAAATCCCAATAAGGTACGTCGTCAGCCGGAAAGTGATCCGCACACCGTTGCGCCGCCGCGAGGAACGAGGCGTCGCCGGTGTGCCGATAGTTCAGGTAGAACCCGTAGATCCCCCACGCCTGCCCGCGCGCCCAGCACGAGTCGTCCGCGTGCCCCTGCTCGGTCTCCCCGCGCAGCGGCTCCCCGGACACCGGATCCCAGTAGAACGTGTGGAACGTGCTCCCGTCCGGCCGCAGGATGTGGTCCCGCAACTGCTCCGCGTGCCGTCGCGCCGCGTCGGCGTAGCGCGGGTCCCCGGTCTCCGCAGATGCCCAGAACAGCAGCGGCGTGTTCATCAGGCTGTCGATGATCGTCCGCCCGCGCTGCGCCGGATCCCGCAGGTCACCCCACGCCTGAATGATCCCGGCCGGTTCCAGGACGCGAGCCAGGAGGTGGTCGGCCGCCGCCAGCGCCGCCTGCTTCGCCCGCTTCTCGCCGGTACGGCGATAGGCCGTCACGCACGACAGCGTGTACAGAAAGCCCAGGTCATGCGTGTCGACGTCGACCCGGTCGGCGACCCGCGACGCGAAGCTCCGCACGTGGTCCGTCCCCGCCGCCAGATACCTCTCGTCCCCGGTCAGGTCGTGCGCCAGCCAGATCATCCCGGGCCAGAAACTCGTGGTCCAGCCGGTGTTGGCGGCCCGCATCGGATAGCGGTCGCCGACCGTGGTGTCGTCGGGATACCGGTCGCCGAACTCGGCCAGATTCGCGTCGATGATGGACAGTGCCGCGGTCACCGCGGCGGCGGTCACGTCGATCGCCGTCATAGGGTCCTTCCTTGAGGGTGGATGAGGACGGGCGCCAGCGTGTACCGGCTGTTCGCCCAGACCGCGTAGAGCAGCGGGCTCGCCGCCAGCGCGAACGCGAGCACCGGTTTCGCCATGAACAGGCCCTGGAACAGCACCAGCACGAGCAGCGACGGCAGCGTCAGGTACCAGCGGCGCACGCTCAGCAGCAGGCTCGCCCGCAGCACGTCCCGCAGGCGCGCGCCGGGCCGCTCGGCCAGCGCGACCAGGCTCAGCAGCGTGGTCGCCAGCACCAGCACGATCAGCACGGCGAGCACCGGGATCAGCGCCGCGCCGGCCGGCCGCCCCCACGCCGCCCGGATGTCCGCCCCGAGCAGCACGAGCGCGCCGGCGGCCAGCCCGCCGAGCGCGGTCGCCTTCCGGAGCGTGGCCCACCAGGCCCGCAGGAACGTGCCCGCGACCGGGCCGGGGTGCCCGGCGAAGACGGCGAACGCGGCGCACAGGGCCGGGGCCGCGAGCGGCGCGGCGAGCGGGACGAAGAAGAGCGGCAGCACCGTCACGGACAGCAGCACGTTCGTCATCAGGACCAGGTAGGTCAGGTCGAAGATCGGGCCGAGATGCCGTCTCATCCCTTGAGTCCCGTCGTCGCGACGCCCTCGACGAAGTACCGCTGGCCGAGCAGGAAGATCACCACGATCGGCAGCACGGACAGCACCGACCCGGTCATGATCAGGGCGTACTCGGCGCTGTACTGGCTGATGAACGTGCGCAGGCCGAGCTGGATCGTCCACAGGTCGCTGGAGCGCAGGTAGAGCAGCGGCCCGAGGAAGTCGTTCCACGTGCTGACCAGGGTGAGCAGGGCGAGGCTGGCCAGCGCCGGGGTGGAGAGCGGGAGCATGATCCGGCGGTAGATGCCGTACTCGCTCATCCCGTCGATCCGGGCCGCGTCGACCAGCTCGTCCGGGATCGACTCGTAGAACTGCTTCATCAGGAAGACGCCGAGCGCGCCGAACGCCTGGATCGCGATGATCGCCCAGAGCGTGTTCGACAGGTGGAACTTCGAGAGCAGCACGAACTGCGGGATCATGTACGACTGCCACGGCACCGCCAGCGTGCCGATGTACAGCAGGAACAGCGCGTCCCGCCCGGGGAACCGGATCTTCGCGAAGCCGTACGCCGCGAAGCTGCCGGTCAGCACCTGCAGGAACGTCACCGCCACGGAGAGCAGCATGGTGTTCCCGAGCCAGGTGGTCATGTCCGACCGGGTCCAGATGTCGACGTAGTGGTGCCACTGCGGCTTCGCCGGGAGCCACGTCACCGGCAGCGTGAAGACCTCGTTGTTGGTCTTCAGCGACGAGACGATCATCCAGTAGAAGGGCAGCAGCACCGCGATCGACGCGACGAGCATCGCGAGGTAGCCGAGGAGCCGGCCGAGCCGGTTGCCGGTCCGCCGGCCCGGGGGCGGCGCCTGGGTCCGTACCGAAGCAGGGGTTAAAAGCGTGGTCATCAAGCCTCCCTTCGCCGGTTGACCACGAACTGGACCATGGTCACCAGGAAGCAGAGCAGGAAGAGCACCACCGACACCGCGGACGCGTAGCCGAACTGGTTCTCCTCGAAGCCCTTGCGGTAGACGTACTGGGCCAGCACGAGCGTGGACTGGCCGGGGCCGCCGTTGGTCATCACCAGGATCAGGTCGAGCACCTTGAAGCTGTTGATGGTCAGCATCACCACGACGAAGAACGTGGTCGGGCGCAGGCAGGGCAGGGTCACCGCCCGCAGCCGCTGCCACGCGTTGGCGCCGTCGACCCGGGCCGCCTCGTAGAGCTCGCCCGGCACGGTCTGCAGCCCGGCCAGGAAGATCAGCATGAAGTAGCCCATCTCCCGCCACGTGCCGACCAGGATCACCGCCGGCATCGACCAGTCCGCGGAGGTGGTCCAGCCCGGCGGGTTGTCGACGCCGACCGCCCGCAGGATCGCGTTGACCGGCCCGTACCCCGGGCTGAACAGCATGTTCCAGACCTGCGCGACCGCCACGATCGACGCGATGTAGGGAAAGAACGCGACGGTACGGAAGAAGGCCACCGCCCGCAGCCGCTTGTTCAGCAGCACCGCCAGCCCGAGCGACGCCACCAGCGTGAGCGGGATGTGGAAGACCGTGTAGTAGACGGTGTTCTTGACCGCGGTCCAGAAGCTGCTGTCGTGCATCATCTGCCGCGCGTTGTCCAGCCCGGACCACTCGGCGCCGCCGAAGATGTCCCAGGTGGTGAACGCGTAGTAGAACAGCAGCACCACCGGCACCATGGTGAGCACCGCGAAGCCGACGAAGTTCGGCAGCAGGAAACTCCAGCCGAGCAGTGTGTTCCGGGCGGTCACCCGGCCCCGTCGCGACGGGGCCGGGCTCACGGTGGTCACTTGTTCAGTACCTCGTTCTTGGCCTTGTCCTGCGCCTGCGCGATGGCGGTGTCGATGTCCGTCGTGCCGGACAGCACTCCGGTGTGCAGGTCGTTGAGGATGTTCTGCAGCGGCGCGGTGTACTTGCCGACCGGGTTCTCCGGCTTGGTGTCGTGCTTGGTGAACGCGAACTTGGACACGGCGTCGGTCGGCACGCCCGGGATCGCGAAGATGGTGTCGGCCGCGGCGTCGGTGTTCGCCGGCGTGATGCCGATCCCGGCGAGCGCTTTCGCGGCGTCCGCGCTACCGACGTACGCAAGGAATTTCTTGGCAGTGTCGATCTTGTCTTTGTTGATCTTGGGGTTGATCCCCATCCCGGTCGGGTCGGCGAAGGTGACCGGGGTGGCGGACAGGCCGGTGGTGGACTTGTCCAGCTGCGGCGCCGGCGCGATGCCCCACTCGAACTTGTCCGCGTCGCCGCTCTTCTGCTGGCTGAGCAGCGTCGCGATGTACCAGGTGCCCATGGTCATCATGGCCGCCTGCTGCTTGCCGAACTGCGCCTGGTAGGTCAGGTTGTTGGTGGTCGCGTCGCCGAGCCCGACCTGCGCGCCGGCCTTCTGCAGATCCACCGCGCGGGTGTAGTACGGCTTGAGGTACCCGAAGTTCCCGCTGTTCAGGTCCGCGCCGGGGGTCTGCGCGAGCGCGAAGCCCTGCAGCGTCGACTGCCAGGTGTGCTCGTAGATGCCGAGCGCCTTGGACCCGGCCGCCTTCAGCCCGGTGGTCAGCTGCTTGCCGGCCGCGGCGTAGTCGTCCCAGGTCCACGACGCGTCCGGGTACTTCACCTTGGCCTGGTCGAAGAGCGCCCGGTTGTAGTAGATGACCCAGGAGTCCTGCCGGTACGGGATCGCGTACGTCTTGCCCTCGACCTGGTAGGCCGAGAGCCCGTTGGTGGTCGAGCCGAGCCCGGACGCGACGTCCGAGACGTCGAGCAGCTGCTTGCCGTTCTGGTACGTGTAGAAGTTCTTCAACGTCTTCTGCACGTAGACGTCCGGGGCCTTGCCGGCCGCCAGGTCCGCGATCATCTGGGTGTCGTAGTTCTTCGGGTCGTACTCCTTGAGCTCGACCGTGAGGTCCGGGTTCGCGGCGTGGAACCCGTCGGCGAGCACCTTGAACTCGGGCGTGGTGGCCAGGCTCCAGCCCGCCAGGGTGAGCGTGGTCTTTCCGTCGGCACCCCCCTCGTCGTCACCCGAACCGCACCCGGTCAGCGTGAGCGAGAGCGCCGTGACAGCGCCGAGGACAGCGGCTATTGAGCGTTTCATCCCATCTCCTCCAGAACGTTGTGGTGACGCGTGCGCACGCCGTCCGGCCAGGTGACCCGCACGTCGTCGCCGATCTCGACGGCGCAGCGCGGGTCCTCGGGCAGGCCGGCGCCGAGTCCGATGAGGGTGGCGGTCCAGACGCCCACCCGGACCGGGTGGTCGATCCAGGGCACGCGCACCGGGCCGGCCAGCGGCCCGGCGTCCGCGTGCTGATCGGTTCCGGACCCGCCGCCGGGCGGCAGGATCGCGGACAGGCGCGAGAGCGGGCCGGTCCAGCCGCCGATCCGCAGCCGGACCGCCTCCGGCGAAGCCGCGTCGACCCGGGCCAGCCGCACCTCGTAGGACCCTCGGACCAGTGAGACGACGGTGAGGTGCCCCGCCTCGCGAAGCTCCGCGGCCCGCCCCTCACCGTGATCGGGACCGGTCTTCCACGAGGTCGCCCAAAAAACCGGGCCGGCCGAGCCGGCAAGACCTTCTTCGCGTACGGCGATGAGCCGCATGCCGCTGCGATGCGTCGTCCGGCCGCCCGCGTCGACCAGGACCACCGACTGGTCCACCGGATCGGTCCACCCGGACTCGTCGAGCACCGGCGCGGTCGCCGTCGAGTAGCCGAGCCGCGCGTAGAGCGGCGAGTCCGCGTGCGCCTGCCCCACGAACCCGTGATCGGTCCCGTGGTTGGTCACCCGCACGATCCCGTCGGCCCGGGTCCCGGAGATCACCCAGCCCGGCGCGCGCGCCACCCGCAGGAAGTCGCCGCGCTCGATCGGCAGCGGCTCGGCCGGCGCGGTCCACACCGGATGGTCGGCCGGCAGCGCGATCCCGAGCAGCCCCTTGCTCGCCCAGTACGGCGAGCCGGGCCCGGAGTACGACTGCGCGAGCCGCCGCCACGGTCCGTGCCACCCCATGCTGAGCAGCCCGTCCGCGTCCGGCGCGCCCCGATCGGCGAAGTGCCGCACGATCCGGTCGGCGGCGTGCCGCAGCTGCCCGGGCGACGTCGACGGCACCTCGGCGAGCACGCCGGCCCAGAACGGCGCCGCTGCCGCGAACCGGTAGATCAGGCTGCGCCCCTGCAGCAGCGGCGACCCGTCCCCGCCGATCAGCGCGACCGCGTCCTGCAGGAACCGGTCGAGGTCGTCAACCCAGCGCTTGTCCGGGGTGGCGCCGCGCATCCGGCCCCAGAGGATCGGGTACAGGTGCAGCGCCCAGCCGGTGTAGTGGTCGTAGGCCCGCTTCGGCCCGTCCGACAGCCAGCCGTCGGCGCGCCGGAACGAGTCGTGCGCGGCCAGGTCGGACTCGATGTCGGCGGCCGACCACGGGCCGCCGACCGAGCGCAGGAACGTCTGCGTGACCAGCCGGAACCAGACCCAGTTGATCTGCGGGTAGGTGTCGTCGCCGACCACCGGCGACAGGTAGTCCACCACCCGCTCCCGCACGCCGTCGTCCAGCCGGTCCCAGATCCACGGGCGGGTCAGGTCCAGGATCAGCGCGATGCTGGCCGCCTCGACCTTGGCCTGGCCGTGCTCGGTGAGCCGGACCCAGCGCTCCGGCGAGGCCGGGTCGACGCCGGTGGCCAGGCCGGTCGCGTACCGCTCGATCAGCTCGTCGACGCCTACGCCGCGCGCCCCGGCGATCCGGAAACCGGACATCAGGAACGTCCGCGCGAAGCCTTCCAGGCCGTCCACGTCGTGGCCGTAACCACCCTCGGCACCGGGCAGGTCGTAGCGGGCGAAGCCGGGGCTCGCGTGCCGGCCGGCCGCGGCGAGCATGCGGTCGGCGAAGCGCAGCCAGTCGGTCCGGCTCCAGTCGGGGGTGCGGGCGGGGGGCAACGGATCCTCAGGCACGCGGCAACCCTCCGAAGGGGAGCGAACGGCTCGGTTTCTCGGTTTCGAGGAAGTTAAACGCTCACAATCGAGCATGTCAATGTCTTGAACAGACTGATGCAATCAGAAGCGATCTAAGGCTGGGACCTGGAGTTTCCCCGAACGACGGTCCAGAGTGGGTGTTTCCAACCCGCTACGGAGGCATCTATGATCGCCGAAGTGATCTGATCCGATCACTTTCGATCGCCTGGGACGGGGACATGACCTTCACCGGACCCCTCGCGCGGGCCTGGCCGGCCGTCGCCCCGGGGATGCTGCGATCACCCGGCCGATGCCTGCCGGTGCCGCCCGCCGGCGACCGCGCGGTCTGGGCCGCGCCGGACGCCGCGACCCTGGACGCGCTGCGCACCCGGGCCGCCGCCGACCTCGGGACACCCTGGCCGGTGCCGCTGGCCAGCGGCTACGCGCGGTACTTCCGGGACGGTGACCGCGACGGGTACGAGCAGGTGGTCTGGGCCCGGCACGAGCGCGTCGCCCGGGCCGCGGTGCTCGCGGCGGTCACCCTCGACGAGCGGTGGCTGGACGAGGTGACCGACGGGGTGACCCTCTGGTGCGAGCAGAGCAGCTGGTGCTGGCCGGCGCACGACGACACGTTCGCGCGGTTCGGGGCGGTGGTGCCGACGGTGACCGAGCCGTACCTGGACCTCGGCGCCGGCGAGGTGGCCGCGGACCTGGCCTGGATCGACCACCTGCTCGGCGCGCAGTTGGACGAGCGGACGCCCGGCCTGCGCGCGCGGATCCGGCACGAGGTGGAGCGGCGGGTGCTGCGGCCGTTCGCCGAGCGGCGGGACTGGCACTGGATCGGGCTCGACGGGCGGCCGCACAACTGGAACCCGTGGATCCACGGGAATGTGCTGGTCGCCGCGCTGCGGCTGGTCCCGGGCGGGGAGCGGCGCGCGGAGCTGGTCCGGCTGGTGGTCGAGGGCCTCGATCGGTACGTCGCGAGCCTGCCCGCGGACGGGGCGATCGACGAGGGGTACGCGTACTGGTGGAACGGGGCCGGGCGGCTGCTCGAAGCGTTGGACGTGCTGGCGTACGCGTCGGACGGGGTGCTGTCCGCGGCGCCGGTTCCGGCGCTGCGGGAGACCGTGGCGTTCCCGCATCGGATGCACCTGGGCGGCCCCTGGTATGTGAACTTCGCCGACTGTTCGGCCCGGCCGTCCGGTGACCAGCCCTGGCAGAACCTGTATCGGGAGGCCCGGCGGGTCGGCGACGACGAGGCGCTCGCGCACGCGGCGGCGCAGTCTTCGGAGACGCGATCTTCGGGGGCTCACGAGGGTGACGGGCTCGGACGGCTGCTGCGGGCGCTGACCGATCCCGGCTGGATCTCGGCGGCCGGCTCCGCTCCGGCCGGCTCCGCTCCGGCCGGCTCCGCTCCGGCCGGTTCCGCTCCGGCCGGCGAGTCGTGGCTGGCGCGGGAGGTGTGGCTGCCTTCGACGCAGGTGCTGGTCGCGCGGATGGCGGGCGGGAGCTCGGCCGGGCTGGCCCTGGCGGTCAAGGGCGGGCACAACGGGGAGAACCACAACCACAACGACGTCGGCGGGTTCGTGGTGGCTCTGCACGGGGTGCCGGTGCTGGTGGACCCGGGGCGGCCGACGTACACCGCGCAGACGTTCGGGCCGGATCGCTACGAGCTGTGGATGATGCGGAGCTCGTGGCACAACGTCCCGGAGATCCGGGGGCGGGAGCAGGCGCCCGGCGGCGGGCACTCGGGCGGGGACGTCGTGGTGGGCGGCGACGAGACGTACGCTCAATTGTCTTTGGATCTTGGAAAGGCCTATCCGGAGGCCGGGATCCGGAAGTGGCGGCGGACCGCGCGCCTCGACCGGGTCGCGGCCGCGGTGACCGTTCGGGATCAGTGGGAGCTGACGCCGGCCGGTCGGGCACCGACCCGGATCCACCTGGTCGTGGCCGGCCAGGTGCGCGTGCGGGCCGGGCGCGCCGTGGTCACCGCGCTGAACGGCGCGGGCGTGCTGCGGCTGACCTGGAGCCCGCCGGTGCCGTGCGCGACCACCGTCCGGGAGCTGGACGATCCCCTGCTCAGCGACGTGTGGGGCGATCGGCTGACCCGGCTGGAGATCGACGTGAGCGGGCTCGGCCCGATCGGTACCCTCGACCTGACCGTGAAGGAGCAGCAGCGGTGAACACATCGGACAAACGGGGCCCGCTGCCGGAGACCCGGCGCGCCCGGCTGCTCGAGGCGTTGCGGCGGGACGGCGTGCTGCGGATCTCCGACCTGACCGAGACGCTCGGCGCGGCGGCCGTCACGATCCGCCGGGACATCGCCCAGCTGGCGGCGGAAGGCCTGGTCCGGCGGGTGCACGGGGGTGTGACGCTGCCCGGCTCCACCACCCCGCCGGATCTCGAGCCGGAGATCACCTCGCTCGGCATGCTGGTGCCGTCGCTGGACTACTACTATCCCGCGGTCGCGCGTGGCGCGGAGGAGGCGGCGCGCGAGCTGGAGATGCGGATCGTGCTGCGCGGCTCGTCGTACGAGACCGAAGATGATCGCCCCCAGCTGATCCGTCTCGTCGACCAGGGCGTCGACGCGCTGATCGTCGCACCCCGGATGGACGTGCCGACCGCCGGCCGGACCATCGACTGGCTGGCCGGCACCGGCCTGCCCGTGGTGCTGATGGAGCGCACCGCGGCCACCGGCCCGTTCCACGTCGCGCTGGAATCGGTGGTCACCGACCACGCGCTGGGCGCCGCGATGGCCGTCCGGCATCTGGTCGATCTCGGACACCGCCGGGTCGGCGTGGTCCTCGCCGAACACAGCCCGACCCGCCCGCACGTGCATCGCGGCTGGCTGGAAGCGGTCACCGAACTCGGCCTGGACCCGGCCGCCACGGTCGACGCCGAGGTCCCGGACGCGAAGAGCCCGGAGTGCGCGGCCGCCCTCGACCAGGTGCTCGACCGCTGCCGGGCGACCGGGACCACCGCGGTGCTCGTGCACGCCGACCCGGAGGCGATCGCGCTGGTGCAGCGCTGCGAGGAACGCCGGATCGCGGTGCCCGGGCAGCTCTCCGTGGTCGCCTACGACGACGAGGTGGCCGGGCTGTTCAGCCCGGCGCTGACCGCGGTGCGGCCGCCGCGGCGCTCGATCGGCCGGGCCGCGGTCCGCCTGGTCGCCGACCGCCTCGCCGACCCGGACCGGCCAGCGCACCGAATGGTGATCAGCCCGTCCCTACGCGTCCGCGATTCCACGGCCGCCCCGCCCCCGGAGTGACCACCCGCCCACTCGCCGCGGCCTCGCCGCCCGCTCTTCCCGCGACCCTCGCAACCCTCGCAAACCGGCCGACCGCTTGCTCCTCGCGGCCCTGTCCCCGGGCCGATCGGTCGCTCCCCGCGGCCCCACTCCCGGGGTGATCATGAATACGGGTGGCGTTTGGTGGGTAGCGTGACCTGGTATGACCACAGATGCCATCGTGTCCTACCGCACCAGCGCCGACGGCGACACGATCGAGGCGATCCTGCTCGCGCCGGAACTTGATGTCGACGTGGCCGACGAATTACGCGACAGCCTGGAGAAAGCGGTCGCGGGCTCCCCCTGCAAACAGCTCGCCCTCGACCTGGCCGAGGTGACCTTCATCGATTCGTATGCGATGGGCTCCCTCGTCGGCGTCCGCAACAGCGCCGCCGCCGCGGGCCTCACCATGATCCTGACCCGCCCGTCGGCCCCGGTCCGCCAGGCCATCGAGGTAACCGGCCTCGCCGAGGTCTTCGGCCTCGACCCGGTCTGACCCGCCGGACCGGGCCGCGCCCGATCCCCTGGATCAGCACCGCCCGCGGCGGCTGTGCGCCGGCACCGTGAAATACCGTGCCTCCGGCTTCGACGACAGCATCGACAGGACCCCGCACCCACCCACCATCACACGTCCTGCTGGGCATCGGCGGCATTATCATTGATCTCGCCGATCCACAGGAGAGGGTTCCGATGGGTGCTGCCAAGATCGATTTCTTCGTGTCCTACAACGCGAATGACAAGACGTGGGCCGAGTGGATCTCCAGCACTCTGGAAGGTGCCGGATATTCCACGATAATTCAGGCATGGGACTTTCGCCCCGGCAACAACTTCGTGGTGGCGATGCACCAAGCGCTGATCAAGTCCAAAAAGGTCATCCCGGTCCTCTCGCCACATTATCTGAAGGCGAAATTCACTCACGCCGAGTGGGCCGCGGCGTTCGCCGACGACCCGCTCGGCGTCAGGCGCATCGTGATCCCGGCCATGATCGAGGAGTGCCGGCTGAGTGGCCTGCTGAGCCCGATCGTGCACATCAAGCTCTATGACATGACAGAGGACGACGCCCGCACCGCCCTGCTGGTGGGTGTGCAGGAGGGGCCGGTCCGCCCGAAGAGCCCGCCACCGTTCCCGGGCGGCCCGCCATCGTCGATCTGAGAATCCTCATCTGCGCCAGCCCGCAAGATCAGTACGCGTCCTGGCTGCGCTATCACCTGTCCGAGAAATTCAACGGCCGCCACGAGGTCTTCTGGGATTCGCTCGACATCCAGCCGGGACAGAACCAGGTATGGGAGATCCATAGCGCGATCGAACACAACGACGTGACGCTCATGGTCCTCTCCGAGACGTATCTTGAGGGCCTGAAGGCCGACCCGGTATGGGCCGCGGCATTCGGCGAGTTCCAGCAAAGCCCAGCAAAGCGATTCATCACGGTACTTCCCCAGGACCTGCGGGTCGGCGGCATGCTCAGCGCCACCAAGTCACTGCCCGTCTACGGATTGTCGGAAACCGACACGCTGGACGCGGTGATGGCCGCGATCGAGGGCCGGCCCGCGCCTCGCGGGCAGCCGCCGACCTTCCCGGACGACCACCTCGATCGCACCCAGCCGATGTTGCGGCCGCTCGACCGGGCGATCCCGACCACATGGCGTGCCGAGTTGGACCGGAACAAGAGTCGCGCCAGACCACCGGCGTTCGAGCTCCACCTGGTACCGGCCGACGATCACTTTCCGGTGCTGGCACTGACCAGTTTCGACGACACCGCGGAAATCCTGGCGAGGCACGGTGCCGCCAGCGGTCTGTTCCCTCCGGGCCTGTCACTGCGCAGCCGGACCGATGAGGTGGTCCGGGCCGGCGACCCACCCACCACCGACATCGCCTGCCTGGTGGTCGGCGCCAGCCCGGCCGAGGTGCCAGGCCTCGCCGTGACCAGGAGTGGTCAGTGGTCGGCCTGGGCACCGGTGACGCCGCGGGACGACGTCGTGCTACTGGATCAGCCCGGGGCCGCGGCACAGATCCGGGAACTGCTCGGAGTCCTCGTCTCATTGGATCTCCGGGCCGGCCCCCACGTCGGGCTCGCCGTCGGCGTCGAACCGGCACAGTTGCTCGCCAGGTCGCACGGAACCCGGCTGCGGTTCCCGCATCAGCGGATCGAGCCGATCCGGGTCCCGGTGGAGACCACGATCAGCCGCCAGTGGCTGCTCAGCGCACCGGGCCCGGTGAGTGACCTGCTCGCCTCGCGACTGGTCCAGGAATACGAACGAGCCGTCAATCGCGTGTGAGGTCTCCCTGACCGGCGAAGTAGTTCTGCAACTCGACGTGCCTGAACTGGTAGGCGATGCCGCTGCGGCGGAGCAGGCCCTGGTGATATGCCCGCGCCAGCACCGAGTCGAGGAACGGCGAGACCGAGCCGCGCCGGCAGACAACCATGCTCACGTGGCGTAGCCAGGTCTGCGCCACCGTGCCGAACGCGACCGTGACCGTGATCGCCAGCCCGCACAACACCGACGGAAGCACGCCCAGCCCGAAACCGTGCTCGGAGATCAGGCTCAGGTAGATGGCCGAACCCGCGAACACTCCGGACATGACGCCGACCAGAAAGTCGTTCCGGACGAAATCCGCCTTGAAGACCGGATTCTGGACGTAGCCGGGATCGGCGCGACGATTCACCAACAACGCGATCGGTACGGAGCTGACCAGCGTGAAGCCGCCCACGGCGAGACCCGCTGCCACGCCGATCTGCAGGCCCCGCTCGCCCGCCACGGCCCACGCGGCGACCGTGAGCACGAGTGCGATGCCCACCGAGACGAGCCCCAACCGCAACGGGCCGAGGGAGTCGCGAACGGCGAGGCACGAACCCAGTCCGAACGAGGCGAAGTACCCGACCGCCAGCCCGGCACCGAACCAGGGGGTACCCAGCAGAGCGCCGACCAGGGCCAGCCCGGCACCGGTCGCGGCCGCCACGCCCAACCGGGTCCAACCCAGCTTGGTCCGGATCCGGCGGGTATCGATCTTCCGAGGATGCGGCCACTCGCCCGAGTTCGACCACACTGCCCAGCCGGCCAGCCCCACGACCAGCACGATGGTCACGATCCGCAGCAGCGGGTCGAATCCGGAGTGGCCGAGGAACCAGGTCAGCGCCCCGATCGTCGGCAGCCAGAACAGGGCAGCCAGCACGGCATGAACCAGGCGGGGAACGCCGCGCCCTGCGATGGGCCAGAGCTGATGGACGACGAAATCGACGCTGGACCGCCGCCGATCACGAAATTCCGGGCGTTCGTCCCGGTTGTCCGCGAGATACCGCGCGATGGAACGCAGCGTGCGATGCGTCGGCCCGGGATGCCCGGTCTTCTTCATCAGATTGTCGGCATAGTGGGAGAGCATCTGGTCCGGGTTGCGAACGTCGTCGACCAGAACCGCCGGGTCCCGATTCGACTCGCTGTGCGGGCCGTAGAGAGAACTGACGATGGACAGTCGCCACGGCGTCGCCAGTTCGGTCAGGAGTGGGCTGTCGTCCCGGGAGAGCTCGATCAGCACCGGATTCCACCAGTCGTCCGGCACGTCGTCGGCGTGGACGAGCCGGGCCGCGATCTCGTCCGCGGTCAGCGCGGCCACTTTGCCGACGAATCCATGGTTCACCGGTTCGTTTCCCGCGGCGATCGCCTCGTAGACCTCGGTCCGGCAGGTCAGCACCATGGGTTTGACCCGCTCGTGCAAGCTCTTGAACACCGCGCTGGATCGAGGACCGGCCTGCGCCTGGTCCCCGGCGTGCGGATCCATCTCGTCGAGGCCGTCGAGCAACGGCAGGATCAGGTCGTGCCGTAGGAGTTGCTCGGCCTGCCCGCGCGGAAACGGGAGAGCCTCGATCTCGTCGAGGAGCCAATCATCGAACGTGCGGCGCTCCTTGTCCCAGTTCGCCAGGGAGAGGCGCACCGGGATCAGGCTCGTCGGATGCCTCGCGCCCGGATCCAGCAGATCTCGGGCGAGCTTGATGAGCAGGACGGTCTTGCCGGACCCACCCGCGCCGAGGATCACCATCCGCTGCGACTGGATCTTCAGATAGACCGCGCCGATCTCCCCGAACTCCGCCGCGCGCAACGCGCCGAAGGTGGCTTCGTCGTCCTGGCTCTCCAGAACGATGCGCATCTCCGCGCGGTTGCCGACGAGCTGCCGGAACTCGGCATCCTCGCGATCGCGCATCCGGTCGGTCAGCCTGGCGGCGGCCTCCTCCAGAGTGACTTCCGGCCGACCGCCGGCAAGTCGGCGTCTCAGTCCACTCAGCATCGATTCCACCGCCCAGGAGTCGCCTGCAAACCGGACTGTGACCCTAACCCAGACCGCATCGACCGGCACGGATCAGCGCGTCCGGCACGTCACTCGACGGCGTCGATCCGGCGGGCGGTGCGCTGCCCGCGATACGTCCACGCGAGCAGGAGAACCGCGAATCCGCCGACGAGGTAGGGCGCGGCGACCACCAGCCACCGGGTGCCCGTGAGATAGAGCGCCAGGTCGGCCACGATCATGCTGATCCGCAGCTCGGTCGGGCCGACCCGGAAATGCTTGTAGCGGGCGACGCCGGTGACACCGAACTCCAGGTAGGTGCTCACGATCAGGGTCTGCACGATCAGCATGAACCCGAGCGAGAGCGCGAGTGGAACCTCGGGCACGCCCAGGCAGTAGCCGACCAGCCCGATCGACAGGAACACGAAGTCCAGCAGATGGTCGGTGTAGAAACCCCATCGGACGAGCCCGGTGGACCGCCGCCGCCCGACCTCGCCGTCGACGAGATCCGTCAGGTACTGCACCACGATCACCACGGCCGCGATCAGCCAGCAGCCGCGCCAGCGGGAAGCGAGAGCGCCGCAGGCCAGGAGTGCCGCACTCAACGGCAGGGTGGCAAGCGTCAGCTGCTGGGTGCCGAGCCATGACGGCACCCGGCCCGCGAGGCCGTGCTTCACCCGCTGCTCGATCGTGGAGAACATGGACCTGCCGACATTCGTCTGCCCGCCGAACGCACCTGTCACGCGGTCCACCATAGATAGCCCGCCAGCCCGAAGGCAGCGACCGCGATCGCCACCCGCAACGGCCGTTCCGGGCTGCGGCGCACCACCGCCGGGCCGATCCAGCTGCCGATCAGGCACCCGGCGGCGAGCAGGCCGGCGGCAAGCCAGTGCACCGGCCCGGTCAGTGCGTAGAGGATGGCCGCGGCCAGGTTCGCGGCGCCCAGCACGACCGTCTTGACCGCATTGGTGACCGCGAGCGGCTCGGTAGCCGCGACCGCCATCGCCGCGAGCAGCAGCACGCCGGCCGCCGCGCCGAAGTAGCCGCCGTAGATGCCGATCAGGAAGATCGCGACGGCCAGCGGTGGCCGCCGGCCGGGCCGGGTGTACCAGTCGCGCAGGCCCTCGCGGAACAGCAGGGCGACCGCCCCGAGCACGATCAGGAACGGCACGATCAGCTCGAACGCGTCCGACGGCGTGCACCTCAGCAATACTCCCCCGGTGATCCCGCCGGCCGCGCAGATCACCGCGGCGCGCCGCATCCGCGGTCCCTGCCCGCGCAGTTCGTGCCGGGCGCCGATCGCGGTTCCGGCCGGGGCGGCGAGCAGCGCGACGGTGTTGGTCATGCTCGCCGCGACCGGCGGGATCCCGGCCGCGAGCAGCACCGGATAGCTGACCAGCGAGGCGAGCCCGGCGATCGAGCCGGTCAGGCCGGAGCCCACACCCCCGAGCAGCAGCAGCCCAGCCTGATCAAGATCCACGCTAGCCGAGCCTACGGGCCCGGCAGCAGGGCCGCCGGGCCGCACTCGGAGGATCTCAGTTGTCAGGCAGCGGCTCGGGACCACTGCTGGTCGGTGGCGGAGGTGGAGCAGGTGGTCTGCTGCAGGTCGACCGCGTCGGCGGCCAGGCCCAGGCACTTGCCGGAGTGCCGGGCCTTGAGCTGGTAGTAGCTGCCGTTCGCCACCCACTGCCACTGCTGGTTGGAGCCGGTTCCGCAGGTGTACTGGATGATGTTGGCGCCGTCCGCCGTCGACGCGGACGCCACGTCCAGGCACTTCCCGCTGTTGCGGTTGATCACGTGGAGATAGCCGCCGCCGGTGGTGCGGAAGTCCCACTGCTGGTTGGTGCCGGAGTTAGCCGCATAGGTGCGCACCTCGGCGTTGTCGGCGGTCGAGGAGTTCCAGACGTCGATCACCTTGGCCGAGCTGCGGTTCGTCACCCGGTACCAGGGGACCGCACTGCCGGTGATCGTCCCGGCCGCCGCGTCCACGGTGATCGTCGGCGACCAGGCGATCGACGCCGACGTGCTCGACGGGAACGCGATCGGCAGCCAGACGTACTCCGAGCTGTTGACCGCGGCGCCCCAGGCACCCGCCCAACGGTCGCCCAGGTAGAGGTAGCTGCTGCCCAGCTGCAGGACGTAGGCCGGCTGCGAGTTGTACGTGGTCGCGTCGCCGAAGTTCGTCCACCCGGTCCACGGCCCGGAGATGCTCGACGCGGTCGCGTACTTCGACTGGTTCGGGTTCCAGCCGGACGTCCCCGAGGTCAGCATGAAGTAGGTGCTGCCCCGCTTGAACAGCGCCGGCGCCTCCCGCGACGCGTCGTTCCAGAAGTTGCCGACCACCGACTCGACGTTCAGATAGTCGGACGTGAGCCGGTAGATCATCAGGTCCTTGTTCTCGTCGGCCGCCGAGATCATGTAGGCGGCCGTCCCCTCCTGATAAAGAGTGATGTCTCGCGACATATAAGAACCAAAAGGCCTAAAGCTGCCTTGGTACGTGTAATTCCCGTCCACCGTGTCGGAGACCGCGACCGCCGCCCGGGCCTCGGCGTAGTCCGTCCCGTTCTCCTTGTGCATCCACATCACGTACTTGCCGGTGGACGCGTTGTAGACCACCTTGGGCCGCTCGATCTTGGCCGAGGCCAGCTCGGACGCGGACGACCGGGTCAGCACGTTGTTGCGGAACTCCCAGTTCTGCAGGTCGGTCGAGCGGTACACGCTGACCGCGTAGAACGTGTCGTCGGCGTTGCGGTTCTCGCCGAACCAGTAGTAGTACGAGCCGACCTTGATAACGCCGCCGCCGTGCGCGTGCACGCCGCCGAACTGGGTCCCGTTGGTGATCGTCACCGCCGCCGCCTGGGCCGGGGCGCCCCAGAACGCGACCAGAACCGCGATGAGTGCCAGCGAGAGCAGCCGCTTCATGCCGCGGTCCTGGTCCACTGCTGGTTGGTGCCGCCGTTGCAGGTGTACTGGCTGATGTCGGTGCCGTCGGCGGTCCCGGACCCGACCACGTCCAGGCACTTGCCGCTGTGCCGCGCGACCAGCGTGTAGTAGCTGCCGGAGGCGACCCACGACCACTGCTCGTTGGTCCCGCTCCCGCAGGTGTACTGGATGACGTTGGCCCCGTCGGCGGTCGACGCGGACGCCACGTTCAGGCATTTGCCGCTGTACTGGTTGACCACCCGGACGTACCCGTTGCCCAGGTCCTCGAAGGACCACTTCTGGTTCGCGCCGCCGTTCCAGGTGTACTGCTTGACCTCGGCGCTCTCCGCGATCGAGGAGCCGACCACGTCCATCGCCTTGCCGCTGTTGCGGTTGGTGACGCGGTAGTGGGTGAGCAGCGTGTTGCCGGTGACGTCCAGGCCCCACGAGTAGCGCAGCTGGTCGCGCCCGGAGTTGTTGGTGGTGGTCAGGGTCAGCGCGGTGCCGCTGCCGCTGATCTCCTGCAGCCGGTACGGGTCGGCGATCCGCACGCCCGGCCAGTAGACCGTGCCCAGCCCCTCGGCCCGTGCCTCGGCGGCCGTCCCGCGGATGAACGCGACGAAGTCGTTGGTCGTCGAGGGCGCGTTGTAGTTGCGCCCGTCGGTCATGGTCGCGCCGAATTCGGTGATCAGAACCCGGCTGGCGTACGACCCCACGCTGGTCCGCAGAGCCTCCCGCCACGAGTCCTCGGTGTGCCGGGCGGAGTCGAAGAACTGGTAGATGTGCCGGGAGATGAGCGTGCCGTCGAAGCGCGTGTCGGTGGCGATCGTGGTCAGCCGCTGGTTGTAGCCGGCCCCGCTGATGATCACCCGTGCCTTCGGGACGCCGGAGTAGGTGGTCAGCCACTGGGCGGCCAGGTTCTTCCAGTCGGCGTCGCTGTAGCCGTACGGCTCGTTGAAGGGTTCGAAGTAGACGTTGGCGTTCGACGAGTACTTGGTCACGATCGTCTGCCACAACGACCAGTACTGGGTGGCGTTGTCGACCAGGCCGTCCCGGGAGCTGGCGCCCTCCCAGTAGCTCAGGATCACCTTGAGGCCCTTGGACGTGGCCATGTCGATGGCGCCGGTGTAGGACGCCCAGTAGGACCCGGCGACGGTCGCGTAGTTGACCGGCATCCGGACTGTGTTGGCGCCGAGGTTGTTGACGAAGCCGGTCAGGATCGCGTTCGCCTTGGCCTGCGTCGTGGCGTAGCTGTCGGAGGTGCTCAGCCCGCCCAGGACGAGGGTGTCGTCGACGAAGTTGTCGCGTTGATCGGCCCAGTTGACGCCGCGGAAGCCGTTGGTGGCCGCGGCCACGGGGGAGGTGGGGACGGTGAAGAACGTCGCCAGCAGGACCGCGCACAGCGCGGTGGGGATTCGTGCTCGCATGACACATTCGTAACGTCACCGACACATGGAAACCATGGTCGGCGGCCAGACGTGAAGATGACGAACAGCCACCCCAGCAGGCATAGCGCATCGAGACGAAGCGATGTTAACGTAAACAGTCCTGCCGACCGTCAGTAACGGAACGTGTTCACCAGGGCCGTCATGTCCCCCGCCAGGCGGGACAGGTCGGCGACCGCGGCCTGCGCGTCCCGCGCGTTCGCCGACGCCTTCTGGGACACCTCGGCGACCTCGGCGATCGCCTCGGACACCCGCCCGGTGCTGCCAGCCGCGTCGGCGACGCCCCGGCTCATCTCGTTGGTCGTCGCGGTCTGCTCCTCCACCGCCGAGGCGATCGACGTGGTGTAGTCGCCGATGGTCGCGATCACCTGGACGATCTCGCCGATCGCGGTGGCCGCGCTGCCGCTGATCGCCTGGATCGCCGCGATCCGGTTGGTGATCTCCTCGGTCGCCTGGGCGGTCTGCTGGGCCAGCTCCTTCACCTCGCCGGCCACCACTGCGAAGCCCTTGCCCAGCTCACCGGCGCGGGCCGCCTCGATCGTCGCGTTCAGCGCCAGCAGGTTCGTCTGCTCGGCGATCGTGGTGATCAGCTTGACCACGTCGCCGATCTCCTCGGTCGCCGTGCCCAGCGCGGCCACCTGACTGTTCGTGCCCTCGGCGGCGACCCGCGCGTTGTTGGCCACCTCGGCGGCCTTGGCGGCGCTCGACGCGATCTCGGCGATCGACGCGCTCATCTGCTCGGCCCCGGCGGCCACCGACTGCACGCCCTCGTTGACCGTCAGGGTGGCCTCGGAGGCGGTGCCGGACTTGTCGGAGGCCTGGGCCGCGTCCGCGCCGAGCCGGGTGGTGGTCGCGTTGAGCCGGTCGGTGGCCGCCCGTACCTCGTCCGCCGATCCGGCGATGCCGCGCACCGTGCCGGCCACCTTCTCCACGAACCGGTTGAACGCCGCGGCCAGCTGCCCGGCCTCGTCGTCCCGGGTCACCTCGGCCCGCTGGGTCAGGTCGCCGTCGCCGTCCGCGATCTGCGCCATCCGGTCCCGCAGCTGCTCGATCGGCCGGACCACCGAGCGGGCCAGCAGGAACGCGATCACCGCGGCGAGCAGCACCACGACCGCCGTGATCCACATGCTGGTGCGCTGGGCCGCGGTCGCCTCGGCCAGGATCGTCGCGGTCGGCACCGTGACGATCAGCGACCAGGTGTCGGTCGCGCCGAGGCTCAGCGGCGCGGCGATCTGCACCCGCTCGTCGTCGCCGGTGAGGATCCGCTGCGCGGCGGTCCCGGACTGGGCCGCCCGGCCGGCCAGCGCGACCACCCCGGCGTCGGCCGCCTTGCCCGCCTGCGCGCTGTCCCCACCCCCGGCGAGCAGACCGTTCGAGCTCACCAGCATCGACGAGCCGGTGCCGAACGGCTTGATCGCGGCGACCGCGGCGGCCACCGAGTCCAGCGGCAGGTCGACGCCGGCCACCCCGACCGTCCTGCCGCCCTCGACGATCGGCGCGGCCATCGAGGTCATCAGCACGTCCTTGCCGCCCACCGCGTACGTATAGGGCTCGATCGCCTTTTCTTTTCCGGTGTTTTTGGCGATCAGGTAGTAGTCGCCGGCGCCCGCGGTGGTGTAGTCGGTCAGCACCGCCGACTTGATCGCATCGCCGTCCCGGAACCAGTACGGCACGAACCGCCCGCTGGCGTCGTGCCGCGCGTCGGCGTTGCGGTACCGCCGGTCCGCGCCGTCGAACGCGTCCGGCTCCCATGCCGTCCACACCCCGAGGAACGCCGAGTGACCGGTGAGGATCGCCTTCAGCTCGGCGTTCGCGGTCGCGCGGGTGCCGCCGGAGGTCGACTCGGCGGCCATCGCCTCGGTCAGGTCCCGGGCGGTGTTCATCGCGACCATCAGCTGTTGCTGCACCGAGGCGGCGTTGCGGGCGGCGACCTCCTGGGCGTACGCGAAGCCGGTGCGCCGGGCCTCCGCCGAGCTCTGCCGCGAGATGTACCCGGCGACCAGCGACAGCGACAGCCCGGTGAGCAGCACCACGCAGACGATCAGGCGCAGCTTGATGGTGAGACGTGGCAGGCGCACCGTTTGTCCCCTCGACGGGCGGAAGGTGGTCGACCCCACCCTCTTCGGCGCGCATGCCCATTCTCTGAGGGCGTGCGATCATCGCCCGGTGCGCCGCGCGATCATCACCCTCCTCGTCGTCTGCCAGAGCACCCAGGCGCTGATCTTCGGCGGGATCGCGCTGTTCCTGCCGCTGATCCGCACCGACCTCGGGCTGACGTTCGCCCAGGCGGGGACGCTCGCGGCGGCGAGCAACCTGGTGTACGCCCTGATGCAGGTGCCGTCCGGATTCCTCGCCGACCGGTTCTCCCCGCGGACGCTGTTCCTGGTCGGATTGCTGGGGACGAACCTGCTCGCGGCCCTGTTCGCGGTGCTCACGTCGTACCAAATGCTGCTTTTGAATCAGGCTTTTTCTGGGTTTTTCCGGGCGCTGGTGTTCGCGCCGGGGCTGATGCTGATCAGCGCGGAATTCCCCAGTGACCGGCGCGCCACCGCGATGGGGTTGTACGTGGCCGGCGGCTTCTCGTCGAACATCCTGCTCAGCTCGATCGGGCCGCTGCTGGTCGGGCACGTCGGCTGGCGGCTGCTGTTCGGGCTGTTCGCGGCGGCCGGGCTGGGCACCCTGCTGCTCTACCGCCGCGCCGCCGGACCGGCCGTCCGGAAACCGCCGAGCGACGACCCGGTCCGCGTCGCCGACCTGCCCGTCCTGCTCCGGCACCGGATCGTCTGGCTGACCGGGGTGATCCAGTTCGCGCGGCTGGCGGTCGCGCAGGGCTTCACGTTCTGGCTGCCCACCTGGCTGGTGGTGGACCGCGGCCAGTCGCTGACCGCGGCCGGCCTGGTCGCGGCGCTCGGGGCCGCGCTCACCGCGCCGGCCAACTACCTCGGCGGCTACCTCTCCGACCGGATCGGCCGGCCGCTGCTGGTGATCGGCGGTTCGCTGGCGACCCTCGCGGCCGGGCTGGCGCTGCTCACCTACGTACCCGGGATGCCGGCCGTGCTGGCCGTGGTCGCGATGATCTCGGTGGTCGTGCAGGTGTATTTCGGGCCGCTGTTCGCGCTGCCGATCGCGGTGCTCGGGTCGCGGCGGGCCGGGCTGCTCAGCGGGTTCGGCAACTTCTGCGCGAACCTCGGCAGCTTCGCGTTCGTCTACGCGCTCGGCGCGGTGAAGGACGCGACCGGGTCGTTCCGGGCCGGGTTCCTCAGCCTCGCCGTGCTCTGTGTGGTCGCGCTGGTGGCGACGTTCCTCGCCCGGCCGCGCGTGGCCGTGCCCGCCGCGTAGCCCGGCACCCGACCGGCAACCGGGGCAAATCGGCGGCGGCCGTGCTGATCCCACTGATCACATTCCGCAACGCGGTACACCTGATCTGCAACTCCATCAGGCTTCAGCGGGCCATTGGTCGGACGAAGTGATAGGTGCCTCCAGCCGCCACCCCGGCGGCGCCCGCCGACAAGGAGACAGCCATGGACAAGCTCAACATGATCTTCGCCTACGTACACGCCCGCTTCTTCTCGCCGCACAGCGACGACGAGGGCGCGACGGCTGTCGAGTACTCGCTCCTGGCTGCTCTCATCGCCGGCATCTGCATCGTCGCGGTCACCGCGTTCGGCAAGCAGGTCGCCTCGATCTTCAACACGCTGACCGGCAAGCTCGTCATCACCTGAGCGGCGCCATCGGCTCCCCTCGCTCTTCCCGCTCTACCGGCGCCGTGCTCGGCGCGGCATTCCGCAACCCGTAACACCTGTACTGCACCGCGATCGGGCTTCAGCCCACGCACCGCCGGACGAAGTGACAGGTGCCGCCAGCCGCCACCCCGGCGGCACCCGCCGACAAGGAGACAGCCATGGACAAGCTCAACATGATCTTCGCCTACGTACACGCCCGGTACTTCTCGCCGCACAGCGACGACGAGGGCGCGACCGCCGTCGAGTACTCGCTCCTGGCCGCTCTCATCGCCGGCATCTGCATCGTCGCGGTCACCGCGTTCGGCAAGCAGGTCGCCTCGATCTTCAACACGCTGACCGGCAAGCTCGTCATCACCTGACGAACGACATCTGACGGCCGGAATCCCGGTGCCCGCCCCGGACGCCGGCCACAGCGAACCTCGACTCCACCGCTCCGGCGGTGCCCCCTCGCAAGGATGCGCCATGGAAAAGCTCAACATGATCGCGGCATACCTCCGCGCCCGTTACCTTCTCCCGGGCGACGACCGGGGCGCCACCGCCGTCGAGTACTCACTCCTCGCGGCCCTCATCGCCGGCATCTGCATCGTCGCCGTCACGGGGTTCGGCAACCAGATCTCCACCATCTTCAACACCCTCACCGGCAAGATCAGCATTCCCTGACCAAGGCAAAGCTCAAAGGGGTACGGCCACCGGCCGTACCCCTTTCGCCGTCCCCGGGCTCGTCCGGTGGCACACCCATCCCTGCCCCGACGTCCGCTTCTCGGTGGCCTTCGGACTCGGCGGGCGCCCGGAACCCACCGCCGTCGAAGCCCTGATCAACCTCTCCGCCGACCCCGCTCCGGACGTGCGGAACTGGGCCACCTACGCCCTGGCCCGGCAATCGCCCGCGGACGATCCTGAGATCCGCGCTGCCCTCTCACCGAAGCCCTGCGGGCAATGGCCACCGCGATCGACGACCCTCGCCTGCGCCACCTCATTCGAGCGCAGGACGAGGAGCCGTAGCGGTCGTCCACGCGGGCCCGCGGCCGAGAGCCACGGGCCCACCCAGCGGAACGTCAGAACAGGCGGCGCGGCGCGGCGGCGGCCAGCGCCGCGTACCCCGCCGGGTTCAGGTGCAGGTGATCGCCCACGTCGAAGGCCGGATCCAACCTGGACGGCGCGGCCGGGTCCGCCACCGCCGCCGCGAAGTCCACATACGCGTCGAACAGGCCGCCCCGGATCACCCCGTTGACCGCGACCCGGGCCCGCTCCCGGAGCCCACCCGGATCGTCATACCCGGTGTTCCCCCCGAACGGCGTGATCGTCGCGCCGTAGACCCGCAGGTCCTGGGCGTGCGCCCGCAGCACCAACTGCCGGAACGCCCCGGTCAGCGCCGTGATCACCTGACGCTGCCCGGCCTCGGTCGCCTCGGCCGTCCCGATGTCGTTGACCCCCTCGAAGATCAGCACCCAGGCCGCCCCGCTGACCCCGAGCACGTCCCGGTCGAAGCGGGCGAGCACGTTCGGCCCGAGCCCGTCGTGCAGCACCCGGTTTCCGCCGGCCGCCTGGTTGAGCACGGCCAGCCGGGGGTCCCGCAGCCGCGCCGCGAGCTGATCGGGCCACCGGTCGTTGCCGTTGGTGGTCGATCCCCGGCCGTCGGTCAGCGAGTCCCCGATGATCACCACGCCGGCCGCCGAGGACGCGGTCACCTCGACGCCGCTGATCAGGTACCAGTGGTCGACCGGCGCCGCGCCGGACAACTCCGGTTTCTCCGACTGGTCGCCGTTGACCAGCCACGAGGTGGTCCGGGAGCCCGGGTGGGAGGTCAGGTTCAGGCCCGCCTGCCCGGCCGCGAGGTAGGCGGAAACGGTCAGGTTCGACCGCGCGGCGACGGTCAGGGTGATCGGGTCGGAGACGATCTGCGCCCCGGCCGGCACCACGACCGACGGCTCCCCGCCGAAGGTCAGGGTCCGCGAGGTCCCCGGCACGATGCCGGACACCCCCGGTCGGCCGTCCACCGGGAGCGCCACCGACACCGCGGTGAGCGGCAGGTCGGTGGTCCCGAAGGCGTTCGAGATCCGCACCCGCAGCCGCTTGCCGCCGATCGACGTGTGCACGGTCTGCCGCAGGGTGGTGTCCACCAGCACCGCGTCCGGGCCGGTGAACGGCGCCGGCGGCAGGTTCCCCGGCTCGGTCAGCTGCGGCATCGCGGTCCAGGTGTGCACCCACGAGGACGGGGCGGCGGCGGTGGCCGCGGTCGGGGCGGCGAGGCCGGCCGTCACGGCGCCGGCGGAACCGGCCAGGAGTGCGCGCCGTTTCATGAGAACCTCCGGCTGGTCGGCGGGCCGAGATAGCTGTACTTGACCCCGCCGGTGTCGACGATCAGCCGCTGCAGGATCACCGCCGAGTCGATCGCCCGGAACGTCACGGTGTGCGTCCCGGCCCGGCCGATCTCGTGCGTGGTGGTGGTGACGTTGACGTTGTCCGAGGTGTTGCGGGCCCACTGCCGGTTCATCGTGGTGTCGTTCGCGCCGGTCGCCGCGACCGCGTCGACCTCCTGCGGCGTCCCGCCGTCCACGGCGATCGTGTACCGCAGTCTCCCGTTGCGCGGGGCCAGCAGCGCGGAGATCTCGACCGGCCCGGTCGTGGTCAGCGTGACCTGGTAGGACAGTTGCGGCGACGCGCTGACCGGCATGATCCCGTCGCCGGTCTTGCCGATCCCGGGCAGCACCCGCCAGCTCCCGGACTTCTGATCGAAGCCGGTCGCCGGGATGGACACGTACCCGTTGGCCTCGGCGAACCCCCGCGGGGTGATCCCGGGGTTGCGGATCGGGGCGCGGACCACGGCCGCGCTTCCCGCGCCTTCCACCGTCAGGGGTACGGACGTGACCCCGGCCGGGGCCCGCTTCCAGTCGACCGAGACGTACGCCCGGACCTGTTTGGTCACCGTCCCGGACGCCGAGGTGACGTGCACCCACGGGACCGGGGTCGTGATCCGGTAGGCGAACGGCGTCGTCCCCTTGTTGTAGACGTCGACGTACTGCCGGTCCTGCGCCTGCCACGGGCTGAACTCGGGCAGCACCGCGCTGTCCCCGCCGTCGAGCCCGACCCCGAGCGACGCCCCGGCCGGCACCTCGATCCGCTTCAGGTACGGGTAGATCTCGTCCGGCAGCGCCACGTTGTTCAACTCCGGCTGCTGCCACGGCGCGTTCGGCCCGTAGCGGGCCACGTTCCCGTACCCGATCTTGGGTTGGAGCTGCCAGTCCTTCCACTTCCCGCCGGCCAGCGCGGTGTTGTAGTGCGCGTTGAGCGCCTGATCCGTGGCGAACCGGGCCTCCGCCTCGTCGGCCAGGTCGTTGGTCGCGGCCCGCCCCTGCGCGGCGTACATGATGTTGGTGAACTCGGCCCGGCGCAGCTCGTACAGGTTCGCGGTCGCCGCCACCTGGTAGTAGACGAGCTGGAAGAACGCGTCCTGCCAGGCGTCCGGCACCCGCGCGCGGAGCTTCTCGGTGCGCGCCGCGAGCGCCTGCCACTCGGCGACCACCCGGTCCATCTCGCCGTAGTCGGTGAGGCTGAACGGATTGCCCTGGTCGTCGTAGACCACCGCGGTCGGATCCGTCCTCGGGTCCTTGGCCGGGTCGAGTGTGATCCGCCGGTTGAGCAGCTCCGGCTTGCGGCGGGACTGCAGAACGCCGTACCGGGAAAGAATTTCCGCAATCGGAGCGGACAGTGACGTGCCGAAGCTTTCCGCCGCGTAGCGGCGTTCCCAGGCGCCGAGGCCGCTCAGCGGGATCGCGTCCGGATTCCACGCGTAGTCCAGGAAGAACTGGGTCGGCTCCTCGTCGTTCTTCAGATCCCCGACGTTCGCCACCCAGAGACGATCAACCCCGGAGGTGTACGACCGGTGCAGCTGCTCCCACGTGTTGACCAGGTTCGCGGTGTCGGCCCACTTGTAGTTGCGGCCGTCCCCGACGTAGTCGAAGTGGTAGTAGAGCCCGTAGCCGCCACTGCGCGCCGGCAACGACGGGTCGGGCAGCTTGCGCATGTTGCCCCAGTTGTCGTCGCAGAAGACCACTGTCACGTCGTCCGGCGGCCGGTAGCCCTGGTCCCAGTAGCGCTGCACCTCCTTGTAGAGGGTCTGCACCTGCGGCGCGCCGAGCATCCCCTCCTCGCCGAGGATCTGCCGCTGACTGTCGATGATGGAGCTCATCAGGTCGATGCCGTCGCCGTCGGGCAGGCTCACGTCGCCGTTGCCGCGCATCCCGAGCGTGACCACGCCCTCGATGTCCTGGTCGCGCATCCGCTCGATGCCGGTCCGCCAGTAGTCCTTGATCGCGTCCGGGTTCCGGCGGAAGCTCCACTCGCCGGTGCCGGCCGGATGCCGGTTCCACTCCTCGATGCCGCGCATCATCGGCGCCTCGTGCGAGGTGCCCATGACCACGCCGTAGTAGCTCGCGGTGGCGTGGTTGGCCGGGTCGTCCTCGGCGAACGCCCGGCCCCAGACGGCCGGCCACAGGTAGTTGGCCTTGAGCCGGAGCATCGTCTCGAAGACCTTGGCGTAGTAGTTGGCGTTCAGCCCGCCGGGGTAGCCGGGCGCCTTGCCCGGCCCGAAGAAGGCCGGCGCCCAGGTGCCGGTGTCCGGGTTCTCGTCGTTGATGAAGAACCCGCGGTACTTGACCTTGGGTGTGCCCTGGCTGTGCCGCCCGGGCAGGGCGTAGAGCGCGTCCGCGTGCGGGACCGGCACGTCGTCCCAGAAGTGCCAGGGCGAGACGCCGATCAGCCGGGACACGTCGTAGGCGCCGAAGATCGTGCCGCGCTGGTCACTGCCGGCGATCACGAATGCCCGGCGCACGCCCGGCAGCGGGTGGTCGACGACCTGCTGGAGCGAGGTCTCCCACTTCCCGGCGATGCCCCTGGCGTCGAGCCGGCCGGCGGCGATCATCCGGTCGATCAGGGCGGAGCGGCCGATCGTCCCGACGATGATCGGGTCCCGGCCGCCGAGGACGGCGGCCGGGGTGACACCGGTGGCCGAGCCGATGTCGGAGCGCAGGTCGCCGGCCACCCGGAGGACGCCCGGGTAGTCCTCGGCGCTGGTCACGACGGGTGCGGCGGTGCCCCGCTCGACGAGTGGGAAGCGGCCGGGCCCGGCTGTGGTGGAAAGGTAGCCGGCCGTCTGCTGATCAGTCGGCGCGGCGTGGGCGGGGATCGGGTTGAGGAGGGCGAGCACAGCAATCGCGCCCGCGAGATGACTTCGCATGGGTACGCCTCCGGTGGATGAAGCGCTCCGAAAGTTTCGGGAAAATGCCGATCGCGTGTCGGTAACGTATAGCTCTACGTCTATACGAGTCAACCGGTGAACTGGCGATCAACTTGACGAATGTCCCGAAACTTTCGGAGAACCCGTTTCCACTCAGAGGACCGTGCAGGCGGTCCCGTTCACGGTGAAGGCGGCCGGGACCGGATTGCTGCCGGTCCACGACCCGAGGAAGCCGACCGAGGCCGAGCCGCCCGCGGCGATCGTGGCATTCCAGGCGGCGCCGGTGACCGTGACCGCCGAGCCGGACTGGACCACCGAGCCGTTCCAGAGCTGCGAGATCGTCTGGCCGCCGGGGAACGTCCAGGCCAGCTTCCAGTTGGCGATCGCCGAGGTTCCGGTGTTGGCGATCTTCACGTCCCCCTGGAACCCGCCGGGCCAGCTGCCGGTCACCCGGTAGGTCACCGCGCAGGATCCGGCTCCCGTGGAGGTCGAGGGCGACGGTGACGCCGAGGCACTGGTCGACGCACTCGGGGACGGCGACGAGGTGCCGCCGATCTTGGCGGGGTCGACCACTCCCCAGTACGCCGATTTGGCCTGCAACCGGGTGTCGAACAGCAACGGCGCGTCCTTGCGGGCCACCGGGTACGTGTCCAGCCAGGTGTTGTCGTCGGCCAGCCCCCACAGCGTCACCGAGGTGATGTCGGCCTGGTACTTGCGGAACAGCGCGAACATGTCCCGGTACATGTAGGCCTGGGACAGCAGCCGGTCGGCCGGCGGCGTCGGGAACGACTCCCCGCTGCTCGTGTAGATGCTGACGTCCATCTCGGTGATCTGCTGCTCGACGCCGATCCCCTCGAACTTCTTCAGCATCGCCTCGGTGTCCGCGATCGACGGCCAGCTCACGTTGACGTGCATCTGGTGGCCGACGCAGTCGATCGGTACGCCCTCGCCCTTGAGCTGGACGACCAGGTTGTAGAGGGCGTCGCGCTTGGCGGGCACGTTGGTGTTGTAGTCGTTGATGCAGAGCTTGGCGTTCGGCGCGACCTCGCGGGCGGTGCGGAACGCCGTACGGATGTAGTCCAGGCCCGCGATCGTGTACCAGCTGCTGCGGCGCAAGCCGTCGGACTGCGACTCGTCGATCACCTCGTTGACCACGTCCCAGGTGCCGATCGTGTCGCCGTAGTGGGCCGCCACGTTCCGGATGTGGTTCGCCAGCCGGGCGAGCAGCACCTCCTTGGTGGCGTCCGCGAAGACCCAGGCCGGTGTCTGGTTGTGCCAGACCAGCGTGTGCCCGCGCACCTTCATCCCGTGCGCCTTGGCGAACGCGATCAGCGGATCCGCCTGGGTGTAGGTGAAGGTGTTCTCGGTCGGCTCGGTCGCGTCCCACTTCAGCGCGTTGCCCGGGGTGACCGAGTTGAAGTGCCGGGCCAGCAGGTCGCCGTGCTCGGTGGTGATCTCGGCGCCGGTGATCGCCGCGCCGACCGGGAACTCGGTGACCACATCCTTGACCGCGGGGATGTCGGTCTGGATCGGCAGCGCCGGCACGTAGCTGGCGGTCACGTCGTCGAGGTAGAGCGAACCGGTGGTGGAGGCGGTCTCGACGTAGACGCTGAGGAAGTCGACGTCGGCCGAGAGCGTGTAGTGCCCGGTCAGGTTGACCCAGCCGGTGGCGGTGACCGCGGTGTTGCCGACCACGGTCTCGTAGGTCGCGGTCCCGGCGGTCCGGCGCTCGACGCTGAGCCGGGCGTTGTCCGACCCGTCGGCCAGCCGCACCCAGGCGGAGATCGTGTACGCCGTGCCCTTGGTGAACGTGCCCAGCACGCTCAGCGCCGGCCCGTTCCAGGTCGCGGTCCGGCCGGTGACCGCGAGGCTGTGCGTGCCGCCGTGCGCGACGGCGGTGCTGTTGGTCAGGACCTCGGCCGACCGGCCACCCCAGCCCTGGACCGTGCCGTCCTCGAAATCGCTGGTCAGGACGGTGATCGGGGTGGGGTCGTCGGCTGCCTGGGCGGCCACGACAGCGGTGAGCGGGGCCGCGACCACAAGAGTGGCGAGAGCCAGCCGCGCGAGAGCGCGCATCGGAGTGTTCCCTTCGGGGACAGGGAGCGTAGACAGTGACCGTCATCGTTACATGGGAGCGCTCCCATTACAATGTCGTGTCCAGGATGTTGCGCGGTTCCGTCAGACACCTGGAACGCACCTCAGCTACTCCGGGGCACGGCCGATCAGACGAGCGTGCCGGACCAGATGTTCCTGCTGGCCAACCTGGTGATCATGGTGGCCTATACGGCGATCACGGTGGCCATCGTGGTGCCCGTGACCCGGGCCGGCCAACTGCGCAGCAACAAGCTGGCCGGCACGACCGCGATGATCTTCTTCAGCTGCGCGGTCGGGCACGGGCTGCACGCGTTCACCGCGCTGCTGGCCGCGATCCGGCCCGGCGAGCACCTCGCGCACGCCCAGCCGGGCAACTGGTTCTGGACCTCGGCGGTCTGGGACACGCTCACCGCCACCGTCGCGATCTACTACTGGACGCTGCGCCGGGGCTACGGGGTGCTGCTCGACAAGGGCTCGATCTATGTCGACCCGGTGACCCGGCACCAGTTGGACGAGGCAGACGCCCGGGAGCGGGCCGCCCGGGACGTGGCCGAGGCGCACCGGGTCACCCTGGCCACGGTGGTCGAGCACAGCGACGACGCGATCCTCGGGATCACCCCGGACGGCCTGATCACCGCCTGGAACCACGGCGCGGAGCGGGTCTTCGGATACACCGCCGAGGAGGTGATGGGCCGGTCGATCGCCGTGGTCACCGGCGACGAGAGCGGCGCCGGGAAGCAGCGCGAGGTGATGGCCCAGATCCGCGACGGCGCCCGCAGCGCCACCTACGAGGCGCGCCGGGTGCGCAAGGACGGCACCCCGGTGGACATCTCTCTGATGATCACCGGGATCCGGGACCACACCGGCACGATCACCGGCATCTCCGCGGTCGCCCGGGACATCACCGCCGCCAAGGAGCACGCCGAACGGCAGCGCGCCGTGCAGGAGCGCACCCAGCAGGCGCAGCGGATGGAGAGCCTGGGCAACCTGGCCGGCGGGGTGGCGCACGACTTCAACAACATCCTGGCGATCATCGCGAACTACACCGACTTCGCGATCGAGGAGACCGCCGACCGGCCGGCCGTGCAGGGCGACCTGATCCAGGTGCGCACCGCGGTGGAGCGGGCCACCAACCTGACCCGGCAGCTGCTCACGTTCACCCGCGGGGACGCGATCCAGCCCCGCAACGTGGCGCTCAACCAGGCGCTGGCCGAGATCGAGGCGATGCTGGAGCGGACCATCGGCGAGCACATCCACCTGGTGGTGGTGCCGTCCGCGACGCCGCTGACCGTGCACGCCGACCCCGGGCAGCTCCAGCAGGTGCTGCTCAACCTGGCGATCAACGCCCGGGACGCGATGCCGGACGGCGGCACCCTGGTGCTCGAGGCGAACCACGCCGACCTGGACGGCGACGAGGTCAACATGCAGCCGCCGCTGCCGGCCGGCCGCTACGCCCGGCTGGAGATCAGCGACACCGGCGAGGGCATGCCGCCGGCGGTGGCGGAACGGATCTTCGAGCCGTTCTTCACCACCAAGCCGCGTGGCAAGGGCACCGGGCTGGGCCTGGCCACCGTGTACGGCATCGTCACCGAGGCCGGCGGCAGCGTGAACCTCTACTCGGAGCCCGGCGTCGGCACCACCTTCCGGATCTACCTGCCCCTGGTCGACGGCCCGGTGGCCCGGGCGGTTCCCGGCAACGGCCGACCGGCCCGGCCGCCGCGCGGCGACGGGCGGACCGTGCTGGTCGTCGAGGACGAGGTGGCCCTGGCCCGGATCGTGACCCGGATCCTGACCGACAACGGCTATCGCGTGCAGGTCGCCACCGACGGCCGGCAGGCCCTGGCGATGTACGACCAGCACGGCTGCGACGTGCTGCTGACCGACGTGATCATGCCGGAGATGTCCGGCCCCCGGCTCGCCGAGTTGCTCACCGAGCGCCAGCCCGGCCTCCCGGTGATCTACATGTCCGGCTACAGCAACGGCCTGCTCGGCAGCACCCACGTCCTGGACGGGGACATCGCCTTCGTGGAGAAGCCGTTCACCGCCACCGATCTGCTGCACAAGCTGGCCGCCACCGGCGCCCGTACCCCGGCGCGCTGAGCACTTCGGACCACCGGATCATGGCCGGGCCCGCCGCGAACCGCGACAGCGCCCGGCCATGACCGGTCACCGGAGTGCTAACCGCCGAGGACGGTCAGCGTGAAACTCGCCGATGCGGCCTCCGGGTTGCTGTTGCGGGTGAGCGCGTTGATCGTGACCGTGTACGTGCCGACGGGCGCCGGCGCCGGAGCGGTCAGGAACAGGCTCGAACTGCCGTCCAGGAACGGCGTGGCCGGGAGGAACCGCGACGTGACGCCGCTGGGCAGCCCGGTCACGCTCAGGGTCACCCGGGTGTCCTCCAGCCGGGGGATCACGGTGAAGGTCAGATGGTTCGTGGCGATGCCACCCTCGACCAGGGTGGCCGAGCTCTTGCTGAGGTTGATCGAGTAGTCGGTCTGCGTGTCCGCGACCGCGGCCGCCGGAGCGGCCAGAGCCAGCGCCGTCGCCACCGCGGCGGCACTGCCGAGAATGCGGAACATGGGTTTCCTTCCCCCTCGTGAGGCGGCCGGGTCCGGCCCGGTCGCCGGCTGTCACCGCAGATCGTCGCAAGGGGCGCTGGAACGGCGCTGATGCGGCGCTGAAACGAATCACCCCAGGCACGGGACGGCGAGACCGGCGAGCCGGTCGCGCAGCACCGGAGCGTCCGGGTGCCGCAGTCGCTCCAGGATGGCCAGCGCCCGGCACCAGGTCTCGCCGGCGGCCGCCGCGTCCCCCGCCGCGTGCTGCGCCTCCCCCAGGTTGACCAGCGTGGTCGCCTCCCGGTAGTGGTCGCCCAGCCGCTGGATCAGGTCGACCGCGTGGCGGTAGGAGGCGATCGCCTCGTCGTGCCGGCCCAGCCTGGCCTGGGCCAGCCCCAGGCTGTCCCAGGTGTCGGCCTGGCCGTTGCGGTCGCCCAGCTCCACCAGCAGCGGCAGGGCCTCCAGGCAGCAGTCCCGGGCCTGCTCGTACTGGCCGAGCAGGGCGTGGCACCAGCCCACCGAGTTGAGCGCGATGGCCCGGCCCCGTTCGTGGCCGGCCGACCGGTACAGCTCCAGGGCCAGCCGGGCGTGCCCGAGCGCGTCCGGCCACCGGCCGCGACGGTCCATGGTGTACGCGAGGTTCAGGTGCACGTGGGCCCGGCCGGCCCGGTCACCGGCGCTGTCGAAGAGCGCGAGAGCCTGCCGCAACTCGGTGTCGGCGGCCTCGAAGTGGCCGAGCCGGGTCTTCGCGTACGCCAGGAAGCAGTGCGCCTGCGCCTGCGCGAACTGATCGCCCAGCCGCCGCCCGGCCGCCAGCGCGGTGAAGCCGACGGTGGTCAGGTCGTGCCAGTGGCCCGTGCGGTTGAGGAAGGTGACCATCGTCCACGCGAGGCGCCAGACCCGATCGTCGAGGTGCGTGGCGACGGCCAGGTGCACGGCGGCCAGCAGGGTGCGATGCTCGGCGGCGAACCAGGTCAGCGCCTGTTGCTCGTCGCCCGGTTGCCCGGCGTCCGGGGCGGGTGGCGCGGGTGGCGGGGTGAGCGGGTCGCGCGCCGGATACAGCAGCCGGTCGGACGCGTACGCGCAGCGGAAGTAGTGGTCGAGAACCCGGCGCACCGCGGCGCCCCGGTCCTCGGCCGGGTCGACCTGCTCGGCCAGGCCGCTCGCGTAGGCGCACAGCAGGTCGTGGAACCCGTATCGGCCGGCCGCGTGCTGCATCAGCAGGCTCGCCCGGGCCAGCTCCTCCACCATCGGACGGACGCGCTCCACCGGCACCCCGGCGAGCGCGGCCGCCCCCGGCGCCGACAGATCCGGTCCCGGGTGCAGCGACAACAGCCGGAACAACCGGGCGGCCGGCGGGGTCAGCGCCCGGTACGACCAGGAGAAGACCGCCCGCACGTCACTGCTCGGGTCGTCGCCGGTGAGCACCGCCAGCCGGCAGCCGGCGTTGCGCATCTCGGCGGCCACCGTGCGCAGCGGCAGCCGGGGGTGGATCGCCGCGCGGGCGGCCACCACGGTCAGCGCCAGCGGCAGCCGCGCGCTCCGGGCGACCATCTCGTCGACCGCGTCCGGCTCCGCGGCGGCCCGCGCGGCGCCGATCCGCCGGACCAGCAGCTCGCGGGCCTCGGCCGCCGCCGGCAACTCCACGCCGATCGGCCGGGCGCCCTCGGCGACCAGTCCGGACAGCTCGTGCCGGCTGGTCACCACCACCAGGCAGTCCGGCGAGCCGGGCAGCAGCGGCCGCACCTGGGCGCTGTCGCGCGCGTTGTCGAGCACGATCAGCGTGCGCCGACCGGCCAGCCGGGTCCGGTAGAGCGCGGCCTGCGCGTCCGGGTCGGCGGGGATCCGCCCGGCCGGCACGCCGAGCGCGTCGAGGAACTGGCGCACCGCCTCCGCCGGGTCCACGGCACGTGCCTCCGGGGCGAACCCGCGCAGGTTCACGAACAGCTGCCCGTCCGGGAAACGGCCGGCGGCCCGGTGCGCCCAGTGGACGGCCAGCGCGGTCTTGCCGACACCCGCGGTGCCGGTGATCGCGGCGACCCGCACCGCACAGGGCTCGGCGGCCGGCTCGAGCAGCGCGTCCAGCTCGGCCAGCGTGCTGTCGCGCCCGGTGAAGCCGGGGACGTCGCCGGGCAGCTGCCGCGGTACCGACCCGTCCCGCCCATCCGGCTCGGTACGGGGTTCCGGCGGGTCGAGCGAGGGATCGTGACGCAGGACGGCGGCCTGCAACTCGCTGACCGGCGTCCCGGGATCGACGCCGAGGTCGTCGGCGAGGCTGCGGCGCAACCGCTGGTACACCCGCAACGCGTCGGCCTGCCGCCCGGCGCGGTAGAGCGCGAGCATCAACTGCCCGTGCAGGTGCTCGTGGTGCGGCTGGTGCCGGATCAGCTCGGTCAGCTCGGGGACCACCGCGGCGTGCTCGCCCCGCGCCAGACGCGCGTCCAGCAGGGCCCGCACCGCGTCGAGACGGATGCCGGCCAGGCGCTCGGCCTCGCCCTCCAGGCGACTCAGCCCGGTCAGACCGGCCAGCGGCGGACCCCGCCACAGGTTCAGGGCAGCGCCCAGCCGGGCCACTTTGCGGTCCGGGTCGGCCGTCTGCCGGCTCTCCTCGATCAGGTCGGCGGCGACCTGCAGATCGGTGCCGACGGTCAGCAGGTAGCCGGGTGCCCGGGCCACGATGCTCTCCCGGCCGCCGAGCATGCGCCGCAGGTAGGAGACGTGGCTCTGCAACGTGTTCCGGGCGGTCGCCGGCGGCCGGCCGTTCCACACCACGTCGATCAGGTGGTCGGTGCTCACCACCTCGCCGGCGGCGAGCGCGAGCACGGCCAGCACCGCTCGGCGCCGCAGGCCGGACACCGGCCGCGGCACGCCCTCACCCTCCACATCGACGGATCCGAGCAGCCTCACCCGCACGCGGGCGACGCTACAACTCGGCGGCGGGTCCGGGGTGCTCCAGTCGTCCTGCCGACACCGGGTATCCGGCACACCCATCGCATCGAGGATCTTGACTCGGTTCTTGTGAGCGTTAACACTCGGGAAACACCGACGACACGTCAGCAAGGAAGATCATGCCTCGGTCTAAATTGTTAACGCTCCTGACAATGGCCTCCCTCCTCACCGGCACGCTCGCCATCACCTCCCCCGCCGCCGCGGCCGCCGACGACGGGCTGCTGCTCTGGTACAAGCTGGACGAGAAGTCCGGCGCGGTCGCCGCCGACGCCTCCGGCCACGGCCGCGACGGTGCCGTCACGGGCGCGACCTGGACCGGCGAACAGGGGCTGACCCTCGACGGGACCAGCACGTACGTGCGGGCGCCGAACGATCTACTGGCCGATCTGGACGCGGTCACCGTCGCGTTCGACGTGAAGCTGGACAGTGCACAGGCGACGCCGTACTTCCTCTACGGATTCGGCAACACCGATACGTCGACCGGCTACGGCAACGGCTACCTCTTCGCGACCGGCGACAGTTTCCGCAACGCGATCTCGCTGGGCAACTGGAGCGGCGAGCAGAACACCCGGCCGGCCACCGGCTACAACCTGACCCGCAACGCCTGGAAGCACGTCGCCTACACCCAGACCGGGACGACCGGGACACTCTACGAGGACGGCGTCGCGGTCGCCACGAACACCGCGATCAGCATCCCGCCGAGCGCGATCGGTGGCGGCTCGACCAGCGCGAACTACTTCGGCCGCTCGCTCTACACCGGCGACCGGTACCTCAAGGGCGGCCTGCGCGACATCCGGGTCTACGACCGGGCGCTCGCCGCCGACGAGGTGGACACGCTGGCCACGCCGGTCAACGAGACCGCGGTGGAGGCCGACCGGCAGGCCCTCGACCTCGGCGACACCAGCGCGCTGACGGCGAACCTGAGCCTGCCGGCGACCGCCGCGAACGGCTCGAAACTGACCTGGTCGAGCAGCGACTCCGCGGTGCTCACCGACGCCGGTGCGGTCACCCGCCCGCGGGCCGGGCAGCCCGACGCGCACGCCACGCTGACCGCGACGATCCGGCGGGGCACGGTCCAGGCCGCGAAGACCTTCGCGATCACCGTCCGGGCCGAGCTCGACGACGCGGCCACGGCCGAGGCGGCGGCGAAGACCCTGCAGATCAGGAACATCGACGACGTACGGGGAAATCTCGCCCTGCCCGGCAGCGGAGCCGGCGGCACGACAGCGACCTGGACCAGCAGCGACCCGGCCGTGATCAGCGCCGCAGGCGAGGTGCACCGGCCCGCGCACGGCACCGGCCCGGCCACTGTGACGCTGACCGCGACCGTGACCAGGGGCAGCGCGAGCGCGACCCGGGACTTCCTCGCGAAGGTGCCGGAACTGCCCGCGCAGGAGCCGCTCAAGGGCTACCTGTTCAGCTACTTCACCGGCGAGGGCTACGCGAACGGCGAGCAGATCTACCACGCGCTGAGCAACGGCAACGACCCGCTGAGCTGGCGTGAGATCAACGACGGGCAGCCGGTGCTCACCTCGACGCTGGGCACCCAGGGCCTGCGCGACCCGTTCATCATCCGCTCGCCCGAGGGCGACAAGTTCTACCAGATCGCCACCGACCTCAAGATCTACGGCAACGGCGACTGGGACGCCTCGCAGCGCTCCGGCAGCAAATCGATCATGGTGTGGGAGTCCACCGACCTGGTCAACTGGACGAACCAGCGGCTGGTCAAGGTCTCCCCGGACACCGCCGGCAACACCTGGGCGCCGGAGGCGTTCTACGACAACAAGCTCGGCGCGTACGTCGTGTTCTGGGCCTCGAAGATCTATGACGCGGCGGACACCGGGCACACCGGGACCACCTACAACAAGATGATGTACGCGACCACCCGCGACTTCTACACGTTCAGCGAGCCGAAGGTGTGGAAGGACCCGGGCTACTCGGTGATCGACTCGACGATGGTCGAGCACGACGGGCAGTACTATCGGTTCACCAAGGACGAGCGGAACAACGGCTCGTCGTCGCCGTGCAGCAAGTACGTCATCGAGGAGAAGTCCACCGACGTCCTCGACCTGGACTACGACTTCGTCTCCGAGTGCATCGGCTCCCCCGACCTGTCGCGCGGCGAGGGCCCGCTGGTCTTCAAGAGCAACACCGAGGACAAGTGGTACCTGTTCATCGACGAGTACGGCGGCCGCGGCTACGTGCCGTTCTCCACCACCGACTTGGACTCCGGGAAGTGGACGGCGGAGACGAGGTACACGCTGCCGGCGCGGCCCCGGCACGGCACGGTCCTGCCGGTCACCCAGGCCGAGTACGACCGGATCTCCGCCCGGTACGAGCCGCCGGCGCCCGCCCCCGGCCTGCGCCTGCAGTACAAGTTCGACGAGACCGGCGGCACGGTCGCCAAGGACTCCTCGGGCAACGGCTTCGACGGGACCTACCTCAACAAGCCGGCGCTCGACGGCACCGCGGTCACCCTCTCCGGCGGCTCCTACGTGACCATCCCGAACGGCGTGCTCAAGGGCGCGACCAGCGCGACCGTCTCGCTCTGGGCCAAATGGACCGCGTCCACCACGGTCAACCAGTGGATCTACGGCCTCGGCCCGGACAGCACAAAGTACCTGTTCACCAGCCCGTCCAACGGCTCGTCGGTGCTCTACTCGGCGATCACCACCGGGAGCTGGTCGGCCGAGTCGAAGCTGGCGACCGGCGCGGCGCTGCCCGGCGGCAGCTGGCAGCACCTCGCGGTGACCGTCGACGGCCCGACCGGCACGGCCACGATGTACCTCAACGGGCGCAAGGTCGCCTCGGCCACCGGGGTCACCGTCAAACCCGGGGACCTCTACGACGCGTCGAAAAGCTATTCGGGGTACGTCGGCAGGTCGCTCTACTCGGCCGATCCGTACTTCTCCGGATCGGTCGACGACTTCCGGATCTACAACACCGCCCTGACCAGCGCGCAGATCCTGAACCTGGCCGGGAAGGGCGCGTCGGTCGGCGGGGTCACCCTGCCGCAGCTCAAGGTGGACGCGATCGTCGACGACGCGGCGGGGACGGTGAAACTGCCGGTCGCCGAGGGCACCGACGTGGCCGCGCTCGCGCCGCAGTTCACCCTGGCCGAAGGGGCGACGATCAGCCCGGCGTCGGGGACGGTGCAGGACTTCAGCCGGCCCGTCACGTACCAAATAATCGGCGGAGATGGTGCGAAGCGGACCTGGACCGTCTCAGCGCTGGTGATGCGAAGCCCGGTTCTGCCGGGGTTGAACGCCGACCCGAACATCACCGTCTTCGGCGACACGTTCTGGATGTATCCGACGACCGACGGGTTCGCGAGCTGGTCAGGCACACAATTCCATGCGTTCTCGTCGAAGGATCTGACGCACTGGACCGACCACGGGGTGATCCTCGACCTCGGGCCGGACGTCTCGTGGGCCGACAACAGCGCCTGGGCGCCGACGATCGCTACCCGCGACGGCAAGTACTACTTCTACTTCTCCGGTGGGCTGGCCAGCGGAAACACGGCCAAGCAGCTGGGCGTGGCGGTCGCCGACAACCCGGCCGGGCCGTTCACCGACGCGCTTGGCAAACCACTCGTCGCGTCCGGGAGCTACAGCGGGCAGATGATCGACTCGGCGGTGTTCACCGACGACGACGGGAAGTCCTACCTGTACTGGGGCAACGGCAACTCCTACCAGGTGCCGCTGAACGACGACATGGTCTCGTTCGACCCGGCGCAGGTGAAGACGTACCACCCGGCGAACTACAACGAGGGCTCGTTCGTGATCAAGCGGAACGGGACCTACTACTTCATGTGGTCGGAGAACGACACGCGCAGTGCGGACTACCGGGTCGCGTACGCGACCGGCAGCTCGCCGACCGGGCCGTGGAGCGACCGGATCGGGGTGATCCTGGCCAAGGACGCGTCGCTCGGCATCCTCGGGACCGGGCACCACTCGGTGGTCCGCGCCCCGAACAGCGACGACTGGTACATCGCGTACCACCGGTTCGCGATCCCCGGCGGCGACGGCACGCACCGGGAGACCACGATCGACCGGCTCACGTTCGGTGCGGACGGAAAGATCAACCCGGTGGTGCCGACGCTGGAGAGCGTGGACCCGGTGACCGTGGCGCACGCGGGCGCGGACGTCACCGGCCCGGAGGGCAGCGCGATCCCGATCACCGGCTCGGTCTCCAACGACGCCAACCCGCCGACGTGGTCCTGGACCGCGGGTGACGACGTGGACGCCGGCGCCACCTGTGCCTTTGCCGACGCGCACGCCGTTGCGACGGCGGTGACCTGCACCGACGACGGCACCTACACGGTCACGCTGGCCGCCGGCGGGAGCCGGGACTCGGCGCTGGTCACGGTGGGCAATGTCAGCCCGGCCGCGTCGGCTCCGAGCGCGCCGACCGAGCCGGTCGCGACCGGCAGGGTGGTCACGCTCAGCGTTCCGGTCACGGACCGCGGCGCCAACGACACCCTTTCCTGTACGGCGTCGTGGGGCGACGGTTCCGCCTCGACCGGCACGGTCGGTGGCGGACTCTGCGTGGTGACGCACGCCTACACCACGGGTGACGTCTTCGAGCCGTCGGTCACGGTCCGTGACGACGACGGGGCCGCGTCCACGGTGACCGCGCCGCACGTGGTCACGTATGTCGCGGGCGGCGGTCAGGTCGCCGGCAACGGCACCCTGACCGCATCGGCCGGTTGCCTGGACGGCATCCGCGCGGGCGGCACGGTCGAGTTCGCCTTCACCGCCGGATCGGCCGCAGCCTCGAAGAATGCCGCCGGATCCGCCGCGGCCGCGAAGAAGGTCGGCGGATCCGGCAGCGGCCGCACGTGGCTCCGGTTCGCGGGTGGTGATCTGGACTTCCGGTCCACGTCGCAGACCGCGCCGCTGATCGTCGGCGGGACCGCGACCTATCAGGGCACCGGCACGATCAACGGCGCCGGCTCCTACCGGTTCCTGGTCTCCGCGGTCGACGGCACCGACCGGCTGGCCGTCCGGATCTGGGACGCCCGGACCGGCCGGACGGTCTTCAGCCAGCCGCTGCCGACCCGCCTGACCAGCGGCGGCATCGTCGTCTCGGCGAAGAAGAGCCACTGACCGCGGGTGGGCCCGGGGCTTCCGGCTCCGGGCTCACCCGTCGTCGCCCAGGGCCGCGGCCAGTTTGCGGCGGGACGTGATGGCGAGTTTCCGGAAGATCTTGGTGAGGTGGTACTCGACGGTCGAGGTGCTCAGGAACAGCCGGGCCGCGATCTCGGTGTTCGTGGCCCCGGCCGCGGCCAGCGTCGCGACCTGTTTCTCCTGCGGGGTCAGGCCGTGGGTGACCGGCGCCTCGCGGTCCTGCGGCCGCTCCCCGGTGGCGGTCAGCTCCGTGCGGGCCCGTTCCGCGAAGGCGGTGGCGCCCATTTTCGTGAACATGTCGTAGGCCGTACGCAACTCGACCCGGGCGTCGGCGCGGCGCCGGGCGCGGCGCAGCCACTCGCCGTACAGCAAATGGGTCCTGGCTTCTTCGATCTTGATCTGGGTCTTGGCCAGCTGGTCGGCCGACTCGCGGTAGAGCGGCTCGGCCGCATCGTCGTCGGCCAGCAGCGCGCGGCACCGGGCCAGCAGGCCCAGTCCCCACGGGGTGGCGCTGACCGGGACGCGCTCCAGCATCCGGGCGAGCGCCGCCTTCGCCGCCTCGTGGTCCCCGCCGCGGACGCCGGCCTCGACGATGTCGTGCAGCGAGCGGTTGGCGACGCCGGGCATGTCCCGCTCGAACGAGGGCAGCAGGGCGGTCAGCGCCTCGGCGTACCGGCCGAGACCGATCTCCAGGACGGCCAGCGAGTTGTTGATGACGTCGTCGAACCCGACGTCGGCGGTCGCCGCCGCGCGGGCCTCGGCCTCCCGCCCGCTCCAGGCGAGCAGCTCCACCTGCTGGATCCTCGGGTGCGCCTGCCGCAGGACGTCGCTGAGCTCGGCCAGTTCGTCGTGCCGGGCCGCGGCCGCCGCGAACCGGCCGGCCCGCATCTCCCAGGTGGCGCCGACCATCAGCGTGGTCAGCAGGGTCCCCAGGGCGCCGTTGGCCCGGTCGTGGGCCTCGAGGCGCTGCCACGCCGCCCGGCCGGCCTCGTCGTCCCACACGTCCTCGGCGGTGAACGCGCTGATCACCGCGAGCGGAAGGCACTCCTCGGCGAGGTTCTCCGCGGTGTTCAGCGCGGCCAGCGCGGCCCGCATCAGCGGCACGGCGGCCCGGTAGCCGACGGCGGTGCGGGTGGCGAAGCCGGTCAGGAACAGGTCGGTGTGGGTCGGCGCCGGGGTCTGCGCCGCCGGTGACGCCAGCACCTGCCGGGCCAGATCCCGCAGGGTGACCGTGGTGGCCCGGTCGTCGCTGAACACGATGGCCTGCAGCGCCTCGAACATCATCTTGCGGGCCAGCCCGGCATCCTGACCGGCGATCGACTCGGCCGCCGCCAGCAGCATCGCGGGCACGTCGGTGAAGCGTCCGGAGTAGATCTGGGCGGTGGCCCGGGCCTGCCGGGCGAGCGCGCGCGGGACCGGGTCGGCCAGGCCGCGTTCGGCCCGGTCGAGCAGGGCGCGGGCGGCGCGCGGCTCACCCAGCGCCAGGTGGGCGCGGGCCGCGGCGACCAGGCGCGCGGCCTGGTCCCGCGGGTCCGGGGAGAGCTCGGCCGCGCGGGACAGGAAGGCGGCCTGCTCGGCGTAGCCACCGCGGGTCCGCGCGCTCTCGGAGGCCCGCTCGAGCTCGGCGGCGACCGCCTCGTCGAGCCCGATCGTCGCCTCCGCCCGGTGCCAGGCGTGCCGGTCGAGGTCGAGCACCGGGTCGGAGACCGCGGCCAGGGCGGCGTGCACGCGCCGGCGGTCGGTCGCGCCGGCACCCCGGTAGACGGCCGAGCGGATCAGCGGGTGCCGGAAGTCGAGCGAGTCGGTCAGGATGCCCGCGGCCAGGGCCGGATCGGCCCGGTCGGCGGCGACGCCCAGGTGCGCGGCGGCCCGCCAGAGCAGGGTGGCGTCGTCCGGCGGGGCGGCCGAGACGAGCAGCAGCAGTTCCCGGGTCTCGGCCGGGAGCTGCTCGATCTGCCGCTGGTAGTGCGACTCCAGCAGCGTGCCGACCGGCAGGGACTGCGGCAGCGGGGCGGTGCCGGTCAGCTGTTCCGCGCTCAGCGAGCCGGCCAGCTCGACCAGGGCCAGGGGGTTGCCGCCGGTGCCGTCGACGAGCTTGGCGGCGACCGCGCCGTCGAGGCGGCCGGTGATGCTGGCCGTCAGCAGGTTCCCGGCGTCGTCGCTGGACAGGCCCGGCACGGTCAGGGTGGGCAGCCCGTCGAGAACACCGAGTCCCGGCCGGCGGGTGTCGCCCTGCGGGCGGGTGGCGAACACCAGCCCGATGGTCTCGGCGTGCAGGCGGCGCGCGACGAACGCCAAGACCTCGGCCGAGGCCCGGTCCAGCCAGTGCGCGTCGTCGACGACGCAGAGCAGCGGCTGCGCCACGGCCGCGTCGGCGAGCAGGGTGAGCACCGCCATGCCGGCCAGGTAGCGGTCGGCCGGGGCGCCGCCGGCCAGGCCACCGAACGCGGTACGCAACGCGTCGCGCTGCGGGGCGGGGAGCGCGTCGATCCCGGTCAGCCAGGGGCGCAGCAGGCGATGCAGGGCCGCGAAGCCGAGCACCATCTCCGACTCGACCCCGAAGATCCGGACCACCCGGAGGTCCGGGTCACTGGCGGCGACCCGGTCGAGCAGGCTGGTCTTGCCGGTCCCGGGTTCACCGGAGAGCACCAGGGTGCCGCTGCGCCCGTCCCGGACACCGTCCAGCAGATCTTGCAGGACGCGCCGCTCGTCGCGGCGCCCGATGAACGGAACCGATCGCACCCCCCAAGTAGATCACCCCGGCCCTGGGGTCCCCTCCCGGTGGGACTGGGGGGTTTCCATGATTCGGGGATGGGGGTCTGACTGGTGTGCTTATCGCATGACGACGACGCAGACCCCGATCATCTTCATCCACGGCCTCTGGCTCCACGCGACCTCCTGGAACACCTGGATCGAGAAGTTCACCGCCGAGGGCTACGCCCCGATCGCCCCCGGCTGGCCCGGCGACCCGGACACCGTCACCGAGGCCCGCGAGAACCCCGAGAGCATCGCCGACCACGGCATCGACGACGTCGTCGAGCACTACGCCGGAATCATCCGCGGCATGGACACCGCACCGATCCTGATCGGCCACTCCTTCGGCGGCATGATCGCGCAGAAACTACTCGGACAAGACCTGGGCCGCGCCGCCGTCGCCATCGACGCCGCACAGATCAAGGGGGTGCTGCCGCTACCGCTGTCCGCGCTGCGGGCCACCCTGCCGGTGTTCAAGAACCCGGCCAACAAACACCGGGCCGTCTCCCTGACCGCCGAGCAATTCCGCTACGCCTTCGGCAACGCCATCCCCGCCGAGGAATCCGACGCCCTCTTCGAGCAGTGGACCATCCCCGCACCCGGCAAGCCGCTGTTCGAAGCCGCCGCCGCGAACTTCAGCCCGCATTCACCCGCCAAGGTCGACACCGCCAACCAGAACCGCGGACCGCTGCTGCTGATGACCGGCGGCAAGGACCACACCGTCCCCGAAGCCGTCGTCCGCGCCACCCTCAAGCAGTACCGGCACTCCGACGCCGTCACCGACATCACCGAATTCCCCGACCGCGGCCACTCACTGACCATCGACAACGGCTGGACCGACGTCGCCGACACCACGCTCGCCTGGCTGCGCCGCCAGGGCCTCTGAATTCTGAGTTTGTCCGGCCTCTGAATCCGTACGCGAAGGAAGGTTTTTGTCATGGATCTTGAATTGTCGGGAAAGAGCGTCATCGTCACCGGAGCGAGCCGGGGCATCGGGCTGGCCGTCACGCGCGCCCTGGTCGCCGAGGGGGCGTCGGTGACGGCGGTCTCGAGGAGCGGATCGCCCGAGCTCAACGAGCTGGAAGCGGCCGGCCGGGTGCGCACGGTCGCCCTCGATCTGGCCGATCCGCAGGCGCCGGCCGCGGTCGTCGAGGCCGCGCTGTCGGCCTTCGGGCGCCTGGACGTGCTGGTCAACAACGTCGGCGCGGTCCGGCCACGGGTCGCCGGATTCCGGTCGGTCACCGACGACGACTGGGAAAAGACCTTCCAGATCAACTTCTTTTCCGCCGTACGGATGACGCGCGCCGCGCTGCCCCATCTGCTCACGGCCGGCGCGGGCAGCATCGTCACCGTCGGCTCGGTCAACGCGGCCCTGCCCGACCCCCTGGTGATCGACTACAGCGCGGCCAAGGCGGCGCTGGCGAGCTTCAGCAAGTCGCTGTCCAAAGAGGTGGGCCCGGCCGGCGTCCGGGTCAACACGGTCAGTCCCGGCCCGGTCGCGACCGACCTGTGGCTGGGCGCCGGCGGGGTCGCCGCGACCGTGGCCGGCGCCACCGGCGGTGACCCGGCCGCCATCGCCGAGCAGGTGGCGGGTGGTTCGATCACCGGCCGCTTCACCCGCCCCGAAGAGGTCGCCGACCTGGTGACGTTCCTGGCCGGCGCCCGCGCCGCCAACATCACCGGAGCCGACTTCACCATCGACGGCGGCCTGATCACCACCCTCTGACCCTCTCCAGGAGGCCCCCGCCCAGCAGTAGGGTTCCGCCGATGGGATATTTCACGCTCGATATCCAGCTGAACGTCGACACCGGCCGAGGACCGCTCGGTGAGGCCGCGTACGTCTGGTTCGACACGCTGACTCAGGCGCTGGCGCCGGCCGAGCGGGCGAAACTCGCCGGCCTGCCGGCGGTCACCGGCCTCGACCCCTCCTCGGCGGATCCGCAGGGCGAACCCGGTGAGTTGTACGGCCTCATCGAGGTCGCACGCTCGATCGACGGGGGCTACCCGGGCAGCGAGTGGCGTCATCTCAGCGATGCGGGTTGGGAATGGCTCCGGGCCGAGCTGACCGATCTTCCGAACTGGAAGGTCACGGTGCGGATCGGCCGGTTCGACGAGGACGGCTTCCTCGGTGACCGGATCCTGTCCGCCGGCGCCTGGCCGATGCGACAGGCAGCCCTCATCCTCGACGGCGAGCCGCCCGGCTGGCTGGTCCTGGACGCGGACGTGCCGGCTGACCGGTTCACCGACCCGGATTCGGGTCCCGCCGAGCAGCAGCGGTGGCTCGCCGCGATCCGGCAGGCCGCCGACCGGCTCAACCCGGGCTTCGGCCAGGTGGACTACTGGCGGGACAAGGGCCGGACAGCGCTGGAGCGCTGGTCGGGACGGGAGAACCGGGATCCGAAGCAGTCGATACTACGGACCCGGGAACGGCTCCGGGGCTACTCCTGGCTGACGATCGTGGCGCAAGAGGTGGGTGATCGGCTCGGCGGCCGCCCCGCGCTGCTCGCCACCGGCGCGTTCGAGCAGGTGGAGCCGCTGACCGAGGGTGGGTTCTGGCTGCTGGCCACGAAGGATTTCCGCGACTACGAGATGACCGCCGCGGAGCGGGTGTTCCGGGCGTTGGCTCCGGCTCTTCCGCCCGGCACCCCGCGAGCACGCAACGATCCGGGCCGGCCGCCGACGTTCGTGGTCATCGCCGATCCCGCGCAAGCCTGATCGGGGCGGCACACGACCTGAACGGGAGTCGGCGCCGCGACCGCCGGCGTGGCTGTCAACCGGCTCAGCCCCGGGTGGCAGGGCCCGGGGCTGAGCTTGTGGGTCGGTGTTACCGGGCCGCGTTCTTGCGGATCAGGGACTCGACCACGGTGATCGGCTGTGGCGCCGAGGTGGAGCCGGCGAACGTACTGTCGCCGTTGTAGGTGGCGGTGACCTGGTAGGAGCCCAGCTTCAGCTGGGTCGGTTTCAGGAAGCAGCCGTCGGTGTTGGCCAGCAGGATCGTGCACAGCGCCACCGCGCCGTTCTTGATGGTGACGTTCCCGGTCGGGATCCCGCTCACCGCCGGGATGACTTGGACGGTGAAGAACTCGGCGTCCTCGTTGCCGAACGCGAGGACGTCCGCCGACGCGGTCAGGATCGTGGTGGTCGGCTCCTTCGCCACGACCAGGGTCTTCGAGCTGTCCGCGGACGGTGTGTCGGTGGCGTCGCCGTTGTAGGTGGCGGTCAGCGGATAGCTACCCGGCCGCAGCTGGCTGGCGGTCGGGCTGCAGTGGCCGGTGCCCCCGCTCAGGCCGAACGTGCAGATCGTCGTCGACCCGGTCTTGATCGTGACGGTCCCGGTCGGCGTGCCGCCGCCGGCGTTCGTGACCCGGACGGTGAGGACCTCGTCCTGCTCGCTCGCGAACGGCACCGACGGGCTCGACAGCGTCAGCGTGGTCGTCGTCGACTGCACCGGCAACACGGTGATCGGCCGGCTCGTGACGGAGCCGGCGTAGACGCCGTCGCTGAAGTAGGTCGCGGTGATCTGGTTGGTGCCGGCCGGCAGCGTGCTCGCCCCCAGGGAGCACGCGGCGAGATCCCCGAAGCTGTTCAGCGTGCCGCTGCACAGGGTGAACGTTCCCGAGGCGGTGGCGGCCGTGACGGTCATCGACCCGGTCGGCGTGCCCGCCACGTTGCCGCGGACGCCGGCGTTGATGGAGTAGCCCTGTTCCTGGCCGAGGACCAGCCGGGGATCACCGGGCACCGTGGATCCGAAGGGGTCCAGGATCTGGATGCTCGTGGTGCTCGGCTGCAGCACCACGGTGAGCGGCACCGCACCGGAGGCGGACGGGAACGTGTCCTCGTTCCCGTCGTAGACGGCGGTGAGCGAGTAGGTGCCGGGCGCCAGGGCCCGGGCCGGCATCGTGCAGGTCGCCGAGCCGCTGATGAAGCCGAAGCACAGCGACTTCCCGCCGCCGCTGACCCCGAAGGTGCCGCTGGGGTTGCCGGCCGAGACGCCGACCGTCATCACGTCCCGGTCCAGGGCCCCGGCGAACGCGGTGCCGCTCTGCAGGCTCAGCGACGTCGACGACCCGTCCTTGTCCGCCAGCGCCGGGCCGGCCGTCATCGTCTGGACCACGAGCGCGGCGGTCACCACGCTCGCCAGTCCGGCCAGCACTTTTCGCCATTTCATGGGAAACCTTTCCCGTTCTCCGCGTCGACTTTTGATGGTGAAGCCCTCGCAGGGTGCCCGGGTGGTCTGAAACGGCTCTGATGCGGCGCTGAAACCGCCGGTGTCAGCCGACGTGGCCGGCGGTCCAGCAGGTGGTGCCCGTGTGGCAGTTCGTCAGGGCGGCGACGTCCGCGTGCAGCGCCGTCTTGCGGGCTGCCGAGAGGCCGGCGTACGTGTTCCGCAGCTGATCCGGGTCCGCCGTCCGGTCGTAGTATTCGCGCTCGCCGTTGTCGTATTCCACATAGGTGTACGTCTCGGTGCGCAGCGCCTCGTACGTGGTCGGCATGCCGTTGCGGGCGTCCTGGACGTCGGGGTCGTCGGGGCTGGCGCCCGGCCCGTGGTGCTCGATGAGTGACCCGGTGCGCCACGGGGCGGTCGTCCCGCCGGTGACCAGGGTCAGCAGCGAGCGACCGTCGACGTCGTCGGCGACCGCGGCGCCGCCGATGCGCTGGAACGTCGGGGCCAGGTCGATGTTCTGCACGATCTGCGGGCGGCTGACGCCACCGGGCACGTCCGGGCCGGCGACCACCAGGGGCACCACCACGTCGTGGTCGTACGCCGTCTGCTTGCCCTCGACCAGGCGATGGTCGCCCATGTGGAAGCCGTTGTCGGAGCTGAAGACCACGTACGTGTTGTCGGCGACCCCGGAGTCGGCGAGTTGCTGACGCAGGCCGGCGATCATCCGGTCGACCGCCTGCACGGCCTGCGCCCGCTTCCGATAGTCAGTGTTGATCTTCTGGATCTCGGCGGCGGTGAGCGGACCGTTGCCGGCCAGCCAGGTCGGCGCGTCCGCCGGCAGGGTGTCCCAGGCGGGGGTCCGCGGAGCGGTCAGGCCGGGGAACTTGTCGAGGTCCTGCCGGGCCGGGGTGAACGGGCCGTGCGGCGCGAACGTGGCGATCTCCATCAGGAACGGCTGGTGGGCCGCGGCCGAGCGCTCGATGAACGACTGGCCCTTGGCGCTCACCACGTCGGTGAGGTAGTCCGCGTCGGTGGTGCCGTAGTGCACCAGCGTGCCGTTCTCGTTCAGGTTGTAGTTGTACTCGCCGTAGGCGTTGCCCGCGCCGTACCACTCGGTCCAGCCCGGCGGCGTGTAGAGGTCCTTGGGGAGGTACCCGTTGAGGTACTTGCCGAGGAACGCGGTGCGGTACCCCTGGGCCTGCAGGGCGGTGGCGAAGGTCTGCGACTCGTTGCCCCGGTTGTGGAAGACCGCGAAGCCGCCGTCCGGGCTCTCGTTGGTGAAGACGCCGGTGTCGTGCGGGAACTTCCCGGTGAAGATCGACGAGCGGGACGGGCAGCACAGCGAGTCGGTGACGGTGTAGTTGGTGAACGTCGTGCCGTCGGTCTGCAGCCGCCGCACGTTCGGCATGTGCTGGACCAGGTTCCACGCCAGGTCGTCGACCAGGACGAAGACGATGTTCGGTGGGGTGGCGGCAGCCCGCGCGGGGGCCGGCGGCGCGCCGGCGGAGGCGACGAGACCGACGGTCGCGACGAGAGCTGCGGCGGCCAGGGCGGCCGGTAATTTACGCATGCATCCACCATTGACGATGCGCGGCGGCGATCGGCCGAATGGCGTGTTCGAATCATGTAAATATTATCGGACGGGTAGGATTTGGCGGCCCGCCGAGGCGGCCCCGAGCGCCGGAAAGGTCAGACAGGAAACCGCATTCCCTGTGCTGGCCGCACCTGCAGCATCGTTGACTATCGATCGACGAGCGTGCGATGCTGCCCCGGCGCATCGAATGTCGCTGATCCCCAACGCCCCGGAAGGCCCCGCCGCGGCGGCGATTTCGTCGTGCTCTGAAACGTTCCAGGGATGCGGGAGGCGTCATGGCGGTCAGCAGGCGAACACTTCTCCGGGGCGGGGTGGCCGGGCTGGCCCTCGCCGGGACCGGGACGGCGGCCGCCGGGTGCGGGGACAGCGGGGACAGCGGCAAGACGCTGCGGTTCTCCTGGTGGGGCAGCGAGGAGCGGGCCAAGGTGACCCAGCAGGTGGTCGACCTGTTCCACACCCGGCACCCGGAGATCACGGTCAAGACGACGTACGCGGCGTTCGACCCGTACTTCCAGAAGCTGGCCACCGAGATGAGCGGCGGCAACGCCCCCGACGTGCTGCAGATGAGCGAGCGCTACATCCGCGAGTACGCCGAGCGCAACACCCTGCTCGACCTCACCTCGCACCTGGGCGGCACGATCAAGACGGCCGACCTGGAGTCCAAGCTGTTCACCCAGGGCCTGATCGGCGACAAGACCTACGGCCTGCCGATGGGCCAGACCACCCACGTGCTGCAGTACGACGCCACGCGCTGGGCCGAGGCCGGCGCGAAGCTCCCCGCCGACGGCTGGACCTGGGACGACCTGCGGGACGCCGGCGCGAAGGTGAGCGCGAAGTTCGGCCCGAAGGTCAGCGGGATCAGCGACTTCTTCGGCATCGAGGACTGGTTCGGAGACTGGCTGCGCCAGCAGGGCAAGGACCTCTACACGCCGGACGGCAAGCTCGGCTACACCGAGGCCGAGGTGGTCCGCTGGTGGCAGCTGGCGGTCGAGTTCAAGGACGCGAAGGCGCTCACCCCGCCCGCGGTCACCAGCAACACCACCGGCACGCCGTTCCCGCGCAAGGAGTCGACCGCCGAGTTCGCGCCGGACTCGACGGTCGGGATGACTTCGTGGGACACCTACGGCGGGGAGTTCAAGCTCTCCGCGTTCCCGACCGCCGGCAGCGGGACCGGCCAGGTCACCCAGCCGCCCATGATGATCAGCATCGCGCAGCGGACGAAGAGCCCGGACGCCGCGCTGACCTTCGTGGACTTCTTCCTCAACGACCCGGAGGCCGGCGCGCTGCTCGGGATGAGCCGCGGCCTGCCGGCCAACCTGGCGATCCGCAAGACGTTGAGCGGGACGCTGACCGACGAGTGGAAGATGGTCGCCGACTACGAGGCCCTGGTCACCCCGAAGCTGCTGCCGGCGCCCGCGCCGCCGCCGAAGGGCGCGGGCGTGGTGAAGACCCAGTTCCAGCGGATCTACGACGACGTGATGAACGCGACGGCCACGCCGGAGCAGGCCGCGCCCCGGCTGATGAGCGAGATCAAGCAAGCGCTCGGGGCCTGAGCGGATGCACACCGGTGAGCGGCCGTCGGTCGCGTACCTCTTCCTCTCCCCCTGGATCGCCGGCGCGCTGCTGCTCACGCTCGGGCCGATGGCCGCGTCGCTGTACCTCTCGTTCACCGACTACGACCTGTTCACCGCGCCGCGGTGGACCGGGCTGGACAACTACGTACGGATCCTGACGAGCGACCCGCACTTCTGGAACGCGGTCGCGGCGACCACCAAGTTCGTCGCGATCTCGGTGCCGGTGCAGCTGGCCGCGGCGCTCGGGGTGGCGATGCTGATCAACCGGCCCAGCCGGGCGCGGGGCGCCTACCGGTCCGCGTTCTACGCGCCGTCGCTGCTCGGCGCGAGCGTCAGCGTCGCGGTGGTGTGGCGGGTGATCTTCCACGACTGGATCGGGCAGCCGGACCGGGCGCTGCTCGCGCTGGTGCTGCTCGCGGTCTGGCAGTTCGGCGCCCCGATGGTGATCTTCCTGGCCGGGTTGCAGCAGATCCCGCGGGAGTACTACGACGCGGCGGCGGTGGACGGGGCCGGGCCGTGGCGGACGTTCCGGTCGATCACGCTGCCGATGCTGTCGCCGGTGATCTTCTTCAACCTGGTGCTCGACACGATCCGCGCGTTCCAGGTCTTCACCGGCGCCTACGTGCTGAGCAACGGCACCGGCGGGCCCAGCGACTCGACGCTGTTCTACACCCTCTACCTGTACGAGAAGGGGTTCGTCGAGTTCAAGATGGGCTACGCCTCGGCGATGGCGTGGCTGCTGCTGGTGGCGGTCGCGGCGATCACCGCGCTGCTGTTCCGTACGTCGCGAAGCTGGGTCTTCTACGGTGGCGAGGCATGATCCGCCGGGTCGGATGGCATCTGCTCGTGCTGGCCCTGCTGATCCCGCTGCTCTACCCGATCGTCTGGCTGGCCGCCGCGTCGTTCAAGCCGTCCGGGGAGATCCTGCAGAGCCTGGCGCTGCTGCCGAAGCACGCCATCCTGGACAACTACGCCTACCTCGCCGGTGACCTGGCCGGGGTGCCGGTCTGGCGGTTCTTCGTCAACTCGATCCTGGTCTCGGCCGGGTGCGCGGCGGCCAACATCGTGAGCTGCTCGCTGGCCGGGTACGCGTTCGCCCGCCTGCGCTTCCGGCTGCGCAAACCGCTGTTCGCAGTCATGCTCGCGACGATCATGCTGCCCACGCATGCCGTGCTGATCCCGCAGTACACGATCTTCCAGCGGCTCGGCACGGTCGACACGTTCTGGCCGCTGATCCTGCCGAAGCTGCTGGCCACCGACGCGTTCTTCGTGTTCCTGATGGTCCAGTTCATGCGGAACATCCCGCGGGAGCTGGACGAGGCGGCCCGGCTCGACGGCTGCGGCTCGATCCGGATCTTCCCGGCGGTGATCCTGCCGCTGATCCGGCCGGCCGTGGTCACCACCGCGATCTTCACGTTCATCTGGACCTGGAACGACTTCCTGAGCCAGCTGATCTATCTGTCCGATCCGGAGAAGTACACGTTGCCGCTCGCCCTGCGGCTGTTCATCGACGTGACCGACCCGAACGCGTACGGGCCGATGCTCGCTCTGTCGGCGCTCGCGCTCGTGCCGATCCTGCTGTTCTTCGCCGCGTTCCAGCGGCTGCTGGTCGAGGGCTTCGCCACGTCCGGTCTCAAAGGCTAAGGAGAACGACATGCCGGAAATCTCACGACGTACCTTCGTTCGTGGCGTCGCCGCCGCACCCACTCTGGGGTTGATCGCCGAGCGCCTGCCCGCGGCTGCCGCCGTACCGGAGAAGCGGGAAACCGCAAGCACCGCGGACCCGGTCGAACTCCGCTGGCTGGAGGGGAAGCCCGCCGCAGGCGTCGGGAACACCTGGGGGGTGCCCTGGCCGACGGGCGCGCTGGCCCCGGACCAGGCCTTTACGCTGGCGGCGGCGGACGGCACGACCGTGCCGGTGCAGACCTGGCCGCTCGCCTACTGGCCGGACGGCACGCTGAAGTGGAGCGCGCACGCGATCCCGGCGGACGCGCCGCTGAGCGAGGCCTACACGCTGACCCGCGGGACGCCGAGCCCCGGCAAGACCCCGCCGGTGCTGGTCGTGGAGACGAAGCAGCAGGTCACCGTCAACACCGGCGTGATCAAGGTGGTCGTCGAGAAGCGCGGGTCCCAGCTGATCAGCGCGATCACCCGGGACGGCGTCGAGATCGCCCGGGACCTGCGGCTGATCAGCCTGCGGCAGCGGAAGATCGAGGACCACCGGGCCGAGAGCGAGCAGCTGACCAGCACGATCACGAAGGTCCGGGTGGAGCAGCGCGGGCCGGTGCGCGCGGTGATCCGGATCGACGGCACGCATCAGCGCCGCGGTAGGTCGTGGCTGCCGTTCAGCGTGCGGCTCTACCTCTACTCCGGCGCCGAGCACGTCCGGATGGTGCACACGTTCATCCTGGACACCGACGGGAGCAGCGAGTTCATCGCCGGGCTCGGCGTGCGGGTGGGCGTGCCGATGCGCGACGCGTTGCACGACCGGCACGTGCGGCTCAGCGGTGACGGCGACGGGCTGCTGCGCGAGGCGGTCCGCGGGATCACCGGGCTGCGCCGCGACCCGGGCGCCAACGTCCGCGCCGCGCAGATCGCCGGCGAGAAGCTGCCCGACCCGGCCACCTGGGACCAGCGGGTCACCACCCGGCTCGAGCTGATCCCGGCGTGGGGCGACTACACGCTCAGCCAGGCCTCCTCCGAGGGCTTCACGATCAAGAAGAGGACCAAGCCGGGGTACGGCTGGATCACCGCCGACGCCGGGCAGCGCGCCCAGGGGTTCGGCTACGTCGGCGGGGCCAGCGGCGGGCTCGGCTTCGGGATGCGCGACTTCTGGCAGCGGCACCCGTCCCAGCTGGACATCCGCAACGCCGCCACGGACCAGGCGGAGGCGACGATCTGGATGTGGTCGCCGGAGGCCGGGCCGATGGACACGCGCTTCTATCACGACGGGATGGGGCAGGACACGTACCCGAAGCAGTTGCAAGGTTTGGAGATCACGTACGAGGACTACGAGCCGGGCTTCGGCACGCCCTACGGCATCGCCCGCACCACCGAGCTGACGTTCTGGGCGCTGCCCGCCACTCCGCCGGCCGCCGAGCTCGCCGCCCTGGCCCGCACGGTCGCCACGCCCCCGCAGCTGGTCGCCCCGCCGGAGCACCTGGCGTCGAGCGGCGCGTTCGGCGGGCTGTTCGCCCCGGTCGACCGGTCCACCCCGGCCCGGGTGAAGATCGAGGACCGGCTCGACTTCCTCTTCGACTACTACCGCAAGCAGCGCGAACAGCGCCACTGGTACGGCTTCTGGAACTACGGCGACATCATGCACACGCCGGACGTGGATCGGCACGTCTGGCGCTACGACGTCGGCGGCTACGCGTGGGACAACTCGGAGCTCTCCCCCGACCTGTGGCTGTGGTTCGCGTACCTGCGGTCGGGCCGCGCCGACATCTTCCGCTTCGCCGAGGCGATGACCCGGCACACCGGCGAGGTCGACGTCTACCACCTGGGCAAGTGGGCCGGGCTCGGAACCCGGCACGGCGTGCTGCACTGGGCCGACAGCGCCAAGCAGCAGCGGATCAGCACGGCCGTCTACCGCCGCGTCTACTACTACCTGACCGCCGACGAGCGGTGCGGTGACCTGATGCGTGAGCTGGTCGACTCGGACCAGACGTTCCTGGCGCTCGATCCGCTGCGGAAGATCCGGACCGAGCCGTACACGCCGGACCCGCACGCGCTCTCGATCGGGCTCGGCACCGACTGGAGCGGGCTGGCCGCGGCCTGGCTGACCGAGTGGGAGCGGCGCGGCCCCAAAGCCGCGACGGCGCAGAAGAAGCTGCTCGCGACGATGCGGACGATCGCGCGGATGCCGAACGGCTTCGTCACCGGCAGCGGCCTCTACGACATCGACACCGGCGAGTTCGCGGTGGCCGCCAAGACGGTCAGCGTGTCGCACCTGAGCGCGATGTTCGGCCAGGTGGAGATCTGCGCCGAGCTGATCGGGCTGGTCGACGTGCCCGGCTTCGAGCAGGCCTGGCTGCAGTACTGCCGGCTGTTCAACGCGACCAAGGCCGAGCAGGCGGCCGAGACCGGCGCGGACTTCGGCAACCTGATCCTCAAGCAGGGACATTCCAGGCTTTCCGCGTACGCGGCGGTCCGGCTGAACGACGCCGCGCTGGCCGCCCGGGCGTGGAAGGAGTTCACCGGCACCGACGGCTACACCGACGCGTCCCCGTGGCAGACCACCCGCCGGGAGGGCCCGGAGGTGCTGAACCCGGTGGACGAAGCGTCCTGGGTGGACACCAATACCACCGCTCTGTACGGGCTTGCGGCGATCCAGAACCTGGCTCTGATCGGTGATCGTCTGAGCTCTTGACATCGATGTTGGTCCGTTTCCAGACTGTTACGACCACCGATGTTTACGTAAACACGAAGGGTCACGCATGAGGATCCTGCTCGCCGCTCTACTGAGCGCTTCTTCGCTGGTCGCCCCGGCGCCGGCTGTTGAAAATGTCAAGATCACCCCCGACCCCTCCTATCAGGGCGCCGCCTGGCAGGGCTGGGGCACCAGCCTGGCCTGGATGTCCGAGGCCACCGGCGGCTACCCCGACGAGATCCGCAACCGCCTGGTCGATCTGGTCTTCGGGGCCGACGGGCTGAACCTGAACATCGCCCGCTTCAACATCGGCGGCGGGAACGCGCCGACCGTCCAGCCCTACCTGCGGCCGGGCGGCGCGGTGCCCGGCTTCTGGACGACCGATCAGCAGTACACGCCGGCCGACAAGGACTGGTGGAACCCGGCCGACGACGCGGACTGGAACTGGGACGCCGACCCGAATCAGCGCTGGTGGGTCGACCAGATCAAGGACAAGGTGACGCACTGGGAGGCGTTCAGCAACTCGCCGCCGTACTTCCAGACCGTCAGCGGCTACGTCAGCGGCGGCTTCAGCGCGACCACCGACCAGATCCGCGCCGACAAGACCGACGAGTTCGCGCAGTACCTGACCCGGGTCACCGAGCACCTGGAACAGGCCCACGGCATCACCTTCGACTCCATCGAGCCGCTCAACGAACCCAACACCAACTACTGGGGTACGACGCTGGGCGCGAACGGCCGGCCCACCGGCGGCCGCCAGGAGGGCGCCCACGCCGGCCCCGCCTCGCAGGCCGCGGTCATCGCCGCGCTGAACCGCGTCTGGGACGGAACCATCGCCGCCCCGGACGAGACCAACCCGGGCACCATGGTCACCGACTTCTACGACTGGACCGCCGAGGCCCGGGCGGCCGTCGACCGGCTGAACGTGCACACCTACGGCACCGGGCAGCGGACCAGCGTCCGGGACATCGCCAAGGCCGAGCAGAAGCCGCTCTGGATGAGCGAGGTCGAGGGCAGCTGGGGTCACGACTACACGAGCATGGACTCGGGGCTCGGCATGGCCCAGCGCATCGTCGACGACATCCGCGAGCTGGAGCCGTCGGCCTGGGTCCTCTGGCAGCCGATCGAGGACGCCAGGAACATGCAGGCCGAGGGCAACCTGCAGTGGGGTGAGATCCACGTGCCGTTCGACTGCACCGCGGCGGACACCCTGGCCACCTGCCCGATCAAGACCAACACGAAGTACGACACGATCCGGAACTTCACCCACTACGTGAAGCCCGGCGACCACTTCGTGAAGGTCTCCGATTCCCGCAGCCTGGCCGCGGTCAGCGACACCGGCGCGACCGTCGTGCACGTCAACCCGGCGACGACCGCCGAGTCGGTCACCCTGGATCTGTCGAAGTTCGCGTCGATCCGCCGCGGCGCCACCGTCACACCGGTGGTGACCAGCGCGGACGGCAAGCTCGTGCCGGGCTCGCCGGTCCGCGTGGCCGGCACGACGGCCACCCTCTCCGTCCCGGCCCAGTCGGTGACCACGTTCCTGGTCAGCGGCGTCTCCGGGGCGGCCGGGCCGCACCTCGTGCCCGGGCACCCCTACCGGTTGCAGGGCGTGGCCAGCGGGAAGTCGCTCGCGCCCGGCCTGACCATCCGCACCTCGTCCGCGACCGCCACCGACCAGTTGTGGACGTTCGAGCCGGTCGGTGACGCCTACCGGATCACCAACGCCGGAACCGGGCAGACCCTCGACTCCCTGTGGCGGGTCTCCACCACCGGCGACGGGACCTACACGCTGATCAACGTCGACGCGCGCCGGCTGCTGGACGTGAACGGCGGCTCGACCGCGGACGGCGCGACCGTCGGGCTCTATCAGCCGACCTCGGGCGGCAACCAGCGCTGGACGGCCATCGACGAGAGCATCGGCGCTCTCCGGACCGCCGAGACCTACACCGTGCCGGGCCGGACGCCGACCCTGCCGGCGACCGTCACCGACGGAAAACACTCGCTGCCGGTCGTCTGGAACCTGCCCGCCGAGAAGGCGTGGCGTAAGCCAGGCCTGGTCACGGTGCGCGGGACGGCCACCGACGTGCTCGGGACGACGCACCGCGCGACGGCCGAGGTGACCGTCGACGTCTTCACCTCGACCGAGCCCGGCCGGGCCAAGACGTTCCCCGGCGGGCAGCCGGCGCTGCCCGCGACGGTGGTCGCGGTCGGTAAGCACGGCGGCCGGGCCGACGTGCCCGTGACCTGGGAAGCCGCCACCTACCCGGCGACCGGAGTGGTCACGGTCCGCGGCACGGTTCCCGATCTCGGGCTTCCCGCCGCGGTGCGCGTCCAGGTCACCACCCCGGTCGACAGCCCGCTGACCGGCGGCGTCTCGGTCGCCGCGACCTACACCGAGCCCGGCTACGCCACGGCCGGGCTGACCAACGGCGACACCACCGACAAGGCCTGGTCGAACTGGAAGTCGGCGGACCGCAACGCCACGGACACGCTCACCGCGACGCTGCCCGCCGGGACCTCGCCGTCCGGCCTCACCGTGCACTTCTACAAGGACAACTCGTCCGGCGGCGGGCTGGCGCAGAGCGTTCAGGCCGGCGTGCCCGACGCGAGCGGCGCCTGCGTGGTGTCCGGGCCGGTGGTCCCGGTCGGTGTCGACAGTCCGCTCGCGGTGGACGTGCCGGTGCCGGACGGCGCGGGATCGACAGTGTGTGTGGTGCTCACGGCCGTGCCGAACGGGTATCTGACCGTGGCTGAGCTGCAGGTCTCGGCGAAGGCGCCGGGCGTGGGCACGGACGCGACGGCGGCCGGGATCGAGGTCGACGGGCGGGCGATTCGTGGCTTCGATCCGGCGGTCACGACGTACCGAATCACAACGAAGCATCCGGAACATGCGGTGATCACCGCGACCACGGCGGACCCCTATGCGACCGTGACCGTCGCGCGGACCGGGACCACCCGGGTGGTGACCGTGACCGCCGAGGACGGCGTCACCCAGGTCCGCTACCGGATCCAGCTGCGCTAGCGGTGCCGGGGGCGGCGGCTCGTCCGCCGCCGCTCCCGCCCGCTCAGCGCCAGGTGCTCGGCGCCGCCAGCAGGGTCATGCCGAGGCCGACGACGACGATGACCGCGGCGGTGGCGACCGGGAGCCGCCGGGTCAGCACCGCGCTCCAGCGCCCGGAGCCGGCCGCGCGCAGCCGCTCCCCCCAGTGGGCCAGGGCGAAGCCGACGCCGGTGAGCGTGGCGGCCAGGCCGATGCCGTAGGCCAGCACCAGGAGCACGCCGTACCAGGCGCGGCCGAGCGCGGCCGCGCCGAGCAGGACCACCACCGCGGACGGGCTGGGCGACAGGCCGCCGGCGAACCCCATGGCCAGCAGCGGCCGGATCCGCAGCGGCTCGTCGGGCTCCGGCACGTAGTGGGTGTGCGTGGCACCGCCGTGACTGTGGCTGTGACCGTGCGTGTGCTCGTGGTGGTGGCCCGCCAGGATCAGCTGGTCGTGGTGGTGATGGTGCGCGGGGTGGGCGCGCATCCGGCGGACCGCCCGGTACAGCAGGTGCAGGCCGACCACGGTGACGAGCAGCCCGCTGACCACGCGCAGCCATCCGTACATGGCGTCCGGCGCGAACTGCAGCGACGTGGCGAACAGCAGGCCGAGCGCGAGCACCCCGGCGGTGTGGGTGACCGCGACCGCGCCGGCCACGGTCAGTGCGTGCGCCGCCCGCCCCCGCGAACCGACCAGGTAGGCCGCCATGATGGTCTTGCCGTGCCCGGGCGCGACGGCGTGCGCGCCGCCCAGCAGCACCGCGATCAGGAACGCGAGCACCCCGACGCCCAGGGTCAGCTCGGGATGCCCGATCAGCCCGGTGAACCAGAGCGTGAGCCGGTCCGCGCCGCGGCTCGGCGTCGTGCCGGTCACCGGGAACGGCGCGGTGGCGGCCGGCCCACCGGGCCGCACGCTGAACGTGGCTTCCCGGACATCGGAGGAGACCACCCCGCTCGGGTACGCCGTGAGCCGCCCGCTGATCGTCCCGGCCGGCACGTCCGACCGGGTGATGGTGTACCGGTCCCCGACCGCGGTGATCTCCCGCCAGCCGATCCGGTCGGCGAACAGCGTGCTGCGGTAACCGACCGTGGTCGCGGCCCCGATCCGCGCGTCCGCGTGCAGGACACACCCCAGCCGCAGCGTGGTGAGCCCGCCCGCGCCCGCCGGGAACGTCAGCCCGGCCGGCTCGGCGGTGAGCCGCGGACTCCGGTCCCCGACCGTCACCGTGCTCGCGCCGGCCGCCGCGGTGCAGGTACGCGCGGCCCAGGCGTCCCGCTCGGCCGGGGAACTCGTCCCGTCCCGGTCGGTGTCGATCTCGGTCGTCCGGGCCTGGTACGCGGGCAGTTCGGCCAGGTCGAGCACGAAGTCGACGTCCACGCCGGCACCGGTGACCCGCAACCCCGCGTACTGGTTGGTGGTGAAGTTGCCGAGCGGATGGGCCTGCGCCGCGGTGCCGGACAGCAGCGCGCCCAGCACACCGAGCAGGAGCAGGCCGAAACCTCTGCGGATCACGCGGGGCCACCCAGTTCGGTGCGGACGGTACGGGCGCGGACGCCGTACCGAAGGGAGAAGTTGGGGTTGATCTTCAGTGCCTCGGCCAGGTCGGCTCGCGCGCCGGCCCGGTCGTGCAGCGCCAGGCGGATCTCGGCCCGGTAGTAGTGGGCGCGCGCGTCCCGGGTGCCCAGCCGCAGTCCCCGGTTCGCGTGCCCGAGCGCGGCCCGGTCGTCGCCGGCGGCGTGCAGCGCCCAGGCGTACGCGGTCTCCACCGGGACGCCGGGCCGGGCGGCCAGCAGCGCCCGGCCCCGGGCGACCGCGGTCCGCGCGTCGCCGTGGTCGGCGGCGAACAGGATCAGGTCGATGTCGGTGGTCGCCGGGGTGGCACCGGGCAGCCGGGTGGTGACCCGGATGAGGTCGTCGGTCTCGGCCGCCGCGGCGGTCTGCCCGGCCGCGGTGAGCGTGTCGGCGAGCGTCATCAGGTGGTCGAGCGTCGGCAGCGTCGTGGTGGCGGCCCGCAGGTCGGTGATCGCCGCGGCCAGGTCGCCGCGCGCGGCGGACACCCGGGCCCGGTCGGCGAGCAGGGCCGGTTGCCCGGGCACCCGGGCCAGCCCCTCGGCGAACTGGGCGGCGGCGGTGTCCAGGTCCCCGGCGCCGAGGGCCAGCTCGCCGAGGTGGGTCAGCGCGAAGGTGATCTCGTCGGGACTGGTCGCGACCTCGCGGGCCCGGGTCATCAGCTCCCACGCGCGGCGCTGGTCGCCGTGCAGTTCGAACTGGTAGGAGGCGCGGGCGAACGACCCGGTGTCCGGGCGCAGGTCGAGCATCCGCTGGACCGCGGTGCCGGCCTCGGGATAGCGGCCGAGCTCCACGTACGCGTCGGTGAGCACCCCGTACGCGTCGGCCGACCAGGGGTCGGCGGCGACCGCCAGGCGCGCCCAGCGCAGCGCGCCCCGGAAGTCGTGCCGGGCCGCCGCCAGCGCGCCGAACCCGGTCAGCGCGGACGCGTTGCCGTCCGGGCGGACCGCCCGCGAGCGGCGCAGCGCGGTCTCGGCCGCCGCGTAGTTCGCCGGGTCGTAGGTGATCCGGCCGAGCTGGATCCGGGCCAGCCCGAGCGCCGCCCAGCCCTGCCAGTCGCCGGGCACCGTGGCGAGGTGGGTCTCGGTGCGCTCGACGAAGGCGTCCAGCTCCCGCGCCGGCGACCGGTCGACGACGGTGGCCGGGCCGGGAGCGCGCCCGGGCACCAGCGTCGCGCCCGCGCCGAGCAGGGCCACCGCCGCCAGCAGCGTGACCAGGGCCGGGCGCGTCCAACGTCTCCGCATGCCCCTGATCGTCCGCCATTCCGGCCGCCCGGGTGGCAGCGACGCAAGTAATTAAACCCGTTCAACCGGTGCAAATCGACGCGGCGGACTAGACAGGAGGCTGGGGCGGTGGCACCGACGCCGCCGTTCCGCCTGATTCGGGGGAACCATGAGAATCGTCCCGTCCACTCCACGCCGAAGGTTGCTCTCGGTCGCCGCGCTCGGCGCCTCGGCCGCCCTGGTGGCCACGCTCGCGCCGCTCCAGGGTCACGCGTCCTCCCACCGCGAGGCGCCCCTGATCGCGAGCACGCCGAGCCTGGACAACACCGACCTGTACGCGTTCGTCAGCCCGGACCAGCCGGACACCGTCACCATGGTGGCGAACTGGCAGCCGTTCGAGGAGGCGAACGGCGGCCCGAACTTCTACCCGTTCGCGGCCGGGACCGCGTACGACCTCAACATCGACAACAACGGCGACGCCAAACCGGACATCACCTACCGCTGGACGTTCACCACGACGTACCAGGACTCCGGGATGTTCCTGTACAACACCGGCCAGGTCACCTCGCTGACCGACCCGGACCTCAACCTCCGGCAGACCTACCGGCTGGAGCGGATCACCCCCGCCGGGACGAAGCTGATCCTGGCCGCCGCGCCGGTCGCGCCGTCGTTCACCGGCACCGCGTCGATGCCGGACTACCCGGCGCTGTCCAATGCCGCGATCACCTCCGCGGGGACCGGATCCAAGTCGTTCGCCGGCCAGGCCGACGACCCGTTCTTCGCCGACCTGCGGATCTTCGACCTGCTCTACGGCGGTGACCTGAGCAAGGTCGGTCAGGACACCCTGAAGGGCTACAACGTCAACACCATCGCCCTGCGGGTGCCGAAGGCCAACCTGGCGTTCAAGGGCGACGCCATGCGCAACCCGGTCGTCGGCATCTGGTCGACCACCTCGCGGATCGGCGCGGACATGACCGGCAAGCCCGGTAAGCCGCAGCAGGTGTCGCGGCTGGGCATGCCGCTGGTGAACGAGGTCGTCCTGCCGGTGAACCGCAAGAACCTGTTCAACGCCAGCCCGCCGGAGAAGGACGCCCAGTTCGGCAAGTACGTCCTCAATCCCGGCGTGCCGAAGCTGATCGACGCGATCTACCACATCCCGGCGCCGAAGACCCCGCGGACGGATCTGGCCGAGGTGTTCCTGACCGGTGTCTGCAAGGAGTGCGGCGGCCCGGTGCCCGCCGAGCTGAACTCGCAGCTGCTGAACAAGGACGTCAACAAGAAGATGTTCGCCCCGAGCGAGCAGCTGCGCCTCAACATGGCGGTGCCGCCGGCCGAGACCCCGAACCGGCTCGGCGTGGTCGGCGGTGACCTGGCCGGCTTCCCGAACGGGCGGCGCCTGGCCGACGACGTCATCGACGTGACGCTGCAGGCCGCCGAGGGCATCCTGCTGCCGAACCCGCCGGACGCGGTCAAGACCCTGGGTGACGGGGTCGACGCCAACAGCGCGGGCTTCCGGCACCGGTTCCCGTACATCCAGTTGCCGAATCAGGTCAGCGTGAATCAGCCGTGACCCGGCGGCGGGGGTGCGATCTCGCCGGCACCCCCGCCACGTCCGGGCTGCATAACCCCATGATCTTCTATTTGTCAATCAAAGTTACCTCAAAGTCCGCTGTCTATTTCATGGACGGTTAACCGAGAAGATCTCCGGCATTCTCTCGCTGTTCAACCTGTTGGCATGCGTATGCCTCAGCAGGAGGATCAGGATGCCTTCGTGACGCCTTTCTCAAGCAATCGTCCGACCAACGTGGACGAGTACACGGAATGGAACACCCGGGAGCTCGCCAAGGAGTCGATCAGCCGCCGCACGGCGCTGAAGGCGGTCATGGCCGGCGCCGGCGGTTTCGCGGCAGCCCAGTTCAAGCTCGCCGACGCGGCCTTCGCGGCCGGTGGCGGCACCGCCGGCACGGCCGGCGTGGTGGTCTCCGGCCGCCACCTCTCGTTCGTCCCCGGCCGGGACGGCATGCCGCAGGCCGCGATGGCGGTCACCGCACAGCTGGTCAGCAAGACCGGCAGCCTGCCGCGCGGCCTGCGCGCCTTCGTCGAGGTCGGCACCGCGCCCGGCCACTACGGCTCCCGGGCCGAGGCCGAGATCGAGCACCTGGTCGGCCAGTACGCGATCCCCGGCGGCCCGATCGGCAGCCAGTTCTACCTCAAGGCGAAGCTCACCGGCCTGCGCTCGGACACCGTCTACCACTACCGGGTCCGGCTCTCCGACGGCACCGTCTCCGGCGACGCGCACTTCACCACCGCCCCGGACGAGCACTTCTCGCTGCGGGTGCCCAAGCCGTTCACGTTCACCGCGTTCGGCGACGTCGGCACCAACAACGCGCCGGTCGACCCGAAGTACGCCTGGGGTCAGGACCCGGCCGCGGTCACCGCCGCGAACGGCGCCTGGCCCAAGGCCGTCTTCGACAACAACTACTACAGCGCCACCGACCCGGTCGCCGGCACCGGCGGCACCGACCCGACGCCGGCCGTCACCCAGACCAACCTGATGGCCTCCCAGCACCCGGTCTTCACCCTGCTGGCCGGGGACATCTGCTACGCCGACCCGTCCGGGACCGGGCTGCCGGCCGACGACTCCGGCGCGCTCACCACGGGCGCGGCCGCGGGGACGAACCTGTACAACCCGTACGTCTGGGATGTGTTCTTCAATCAGATCGAGTCGCAGGCGGCGTTCACCCCGTGGATGTTCGCCACCGGCAACCACGACATGGAGCCGCTCTACGGGAACACGGCGTTCCTCGGCGACAGCGGGTCACACGGCTACGGCGGCCACATCAAGCGCCTGGACCTGCCGGCCAACGGGCCGAAGACCTGCCCGTCGGTGTACCGCTTCATCTACGGCAACGTCGGGGTGATCTCGGTCGACGCCAACGACCTGTCCGCGGAGATCCAGACGAACACCGGTTACTCCAAGGGCGCCCAGGTCAAGTGGCTGGACGAGACGCTCAAGGCGTGGCGGACCGACCCCGAGCTGGCCGGCCGGGTCGACTTCATCGTGGCGTTCTTCCACCACTGCGCGTACTCGACCACCAACAACCACGCCTCCGACGGCGCGGTGCGCTCGGCGCTCGACCCGCTGTTCACCAAGTACCAGGTCGACCTGGTCGTGCAGGGCCACAACCACCTGCTCGAACGTACCGACCCGATCAAGAACGGGCGCCGCTCGAAGGGCGCGCCGGACGGCTCCACGATCCACCCGGCGACCGACGGGGTCACGTACATCACCGCCGGCTCGGGCGGGCGGCCGCGCTACCCGTTCCGGCCCGCACCGAGCGCCGCCGCGCCCGCCCCGACCGGGATCGAGCCGGAGGGCGCGCAGCTGCTGCCCGAGGGCCAGCGGTACCGCGGGTACACCCCGCCGGGCGGCGCCAACGTCACCGAGAACAACACCGAGAACATCGTGAACAGCTACTACTGGTCGGCGGCGGGCACCGCGGTCAACGCCTCCGGCTACCCGGCGGGCACCAAGGTTCCGGAGACCGTGGACTGGTCCCAGGTCCGCTACGACGACTACGCGTTCATCGCCGTCGACGTCGTGCCGGCCCGGCGCGGGCAGCGGACCACGTTCACCATCCGGACGCTGGCGGATGCTCTGCCGGGCAGCGGGCAGCCGTACACCGAGATCGACCGGATCACGCTGGCCCGCACGGCCGGCCTCAGCCGCATCCACACCCTGCACGAGCACTGATCCGCCACCCCACCGAAGCGGCCCGGCACCCACTCCACACGCCGGGCCGCTTCACCAAACCATCAAGATCAAATGCTTTCTTGCCTCGGCTGCGGCCAATAACTGATCGTCGCTCCCGCGGGGACCCTTCCGGGCCTCGCAGGGCGCAGGGCGCCCAAAACGCGAGCCCCTCCAGGGCGACGTCCGAGGGTGGTTGCGCCAAACCCCGAACCCGTCGATCCCGCGGCCGCACCCAGCCCGGTTGGCGCGGATCGCGGTATCAGTAGCCGCCCTCCTCGATCTTGCAATTGGTGTGCTGCCGGAGATTCGCCAGCACCTCGTCGCGACGGCCGAGCAGCCAGTCCGGCATCACCTTCGACCACTTGTCCTCATCCGGAACCGCGATCAGGCCCGGACTCCAGAAAAAGCCGTAGCTCCGATCGTCCTCCCAGTAGCGGATCTCCTCCCGGTCGTAGGTGAGCCGAAACGGGAGCTCCGGCTCGGGCGGGAGCTCCTCCCGGCCGAGAAGCCGCTGCAGCCAGCCCATTCGTCCTCCTCGTAGCAGATCTGGCGGGGATGCTGACAGATCGATCAGCTTGATCGGAAGGGCTGCCGGGTCACATCGTTCGGATTAGCCGGATCTCCGGCGGCGGGTGAACGGCAGATCGCGAGAAGGGGACGATCGATGAATTTCCGGTGCCCAAAGGGGCAGGAATCAAGTTGATCTCGATCCATCGTGGACGGATTCCCGTGAATGCAGACGGTGGGCAGGGGGCTCACCAGACATATGTGGGGGATTTTCGATGTTCCGTACCAAACGTTCCCGGATCCGTGCGTTCGCGCTGACCGGGAGCCTCGTGGTCGCCGGGGGCACCATCGGCGCGGTCACGTACAACGCCTCGGCCGCGGAGACCTCCGTGGCCACCTCGTCCGCCGCGTCCAACACGAACGCGGTCGCACCGGTCACCAACGCGATCCCGGAGGCGATCCGCCCGCCGGCCGGCTCCCGCCCGATCGGGGCGTACGTGGTCGTCAACGGCACCCAGAACTACACCTGCGTGGTCCCGGCCGGCGCCACCACCGGCGCCTACCCGGCCACCTCGACGCCCGAGGCGCAGCTGCTCGGCACCGGCGGCCGGATCCACCACTTCGCCGGCCCGAGCTGGCAGTCGCTCCGCGACAACTCCCTGGTCACGGCGAAGAAGCTGAAGGAGTCGCCGCGCACCGGCACGATCGCCGAGCTGCTGCTCGAGGTCACCAGCCACTCCGGCAAGGGCGTGCTGAGCAAGGCCGACTTCATCAGCCGCCTGTACACCTCGGGCGGCGTCAAGCCGGAGGGCACCTGCACCACCGGCGAGTCCAAAGCCGTCCCGTACAAGGCCCTCTACGTCTTCTGGGACGACCCGGCCACCCCGGCAATCTGACCCGGCTCTGACATCGGCCCGGCGGCAACCGTCGCCGGGCCGGTCACCGGAAGATGCTCCGGAACTCGGACTCCGCTCCCCAGAATTCCGCGATCTCGGTAATGATCGCCTGCAGGTTGTCTGCGATCTCGGGCGGCAGCAGCTCCCCGTTGTCGTCCCATCTCAACTGGGTAGGGATGTAGAACCACAGCTCGTTGAGACCCCGCTGCACCGGCAGGTTCAGGGTGTGCCCGTCGAGCTCGACCTCCATCGCGTCGCGCCCGGCACCGCCGAGGGTCACCCCGGACTCGACGTGCAGCGCCCACTGGGGGCGCAGTTTCCGAACAGTCATGCCGGACTCCTCATCACCTCAGGGAAAGGGGTCGATGACATTAATCTTCGTGATGTTCGGATTTTTCTCAAGCGCGCCCTTCTCCACCCTGAGCCATGCGCTCCTCAACGAGGGGCTGTGAGTCCACGCCGTCGCCTCGCCCGAGGCCGACTGGGCATATCGCTCGGACAGCCGGAACCAGACCTCGTCCGCCTGAGGGTTGCTGATCGGTGAGGTCACCTTGTCGTAGAGGTGCATGTCGTCGAACCGCCGACCACCTGGGGTCTGCTCGATGAGAATCTTGGTGACGCCGTCCACCTGCTTCTCGGCATAATCGCCCATCCGCTCGCCGTTCGGCTGCTTCCCGGAGTAGAAGTTCGCGCCATTGAACGGGCTGCGCACGTCGGCGTTCTGGACCTGGTGCATGAGGCCCTTGAAGGCGGTCCGCTCGCTGCCGCTGATGGTCTTCTCGGCGAGTTTCTTGGCGCCGGCCTTCTCCAGCATCTTCGCGGCCTTGCGCAGCATCGCGGCGATCTCCCGCTCGATGAGCGCCATCGCCTCGTGGATCAGCTTCTTGATGGCGACCCGGGTCAGCGTGATCCACACCGGGATCTCCGCGAGGGTCGCCCCCGCGGAGACCGTCGCGGTGGCGAGCGCCTGCCCGACCTCGAAAGCCAGCGCGGTCAGCTGGGCGATGAACGCCGCCTTCAGCCCGACCGTCACGCCGGCCATGGCGATCAGCGCGCCGCCGATGATCTCGGACGCGGTGGCCGCCTCGGCGAGGTGGTGGCCGGGGCCGTCCGGGCCGTTCCACCACTGTTCGAACGCGTCGACGGTGGCGCCCTCGTTGCCGAGCCAGACCTCCCGGGCGGCCGCGTTGGCCTGGTCGGCGTGGGCCCGCATCCGGGTGCCGTGGTCGATCCAGGTCCGGCCGTCGGCGGCGAGCTGGTCCTCGTCAGCCTCCGGCCACTCCAGGCCGATCCAGCTGAGCGGCTCGGTGAGCTCGCTGGGCAGCGTGATCGTCATGGCCGGTCACCCCCCGCTGCCGGGCGCGGGCGCCGGGGTGGGAGCGGGTGCAGGGGCGGGACCTCCGCCGGGCGTGGGACCCGGCCCGGGGTTCGGGGTCGGGCTGGGCACCGAACCGCCTGCCCCGTAGATGTCGGCCGCCCCGGCCTCGTCCGAGTCGACGACCGAGCCGGCCAGCATGACCAGCGTGGTGGCGGCGAACCCGACCTGCTCGGTGTACGACCCCATCGCGTCCAGCGCGACGTCCCGCACCGCCCGATACGCGAGGGCGAACACGCTCCCGGTCTCGTCGGTGCCCCACGGGTCGGACCCGGCCCCGACCGCCGCCTCCAGCGTGGTCAGGTCGTCGGCCATCCGCTGGGCGATCCCGGCCAGGTTCCGCCCGGCGGCGGCGACGTGCTCCGGGTCGAGGCGGAGCCGCTCGTTCACCACGGCCGGGCCGCCCGCCGGTTGAGGTCGTTCAGGGCGGTGGAGATCTCGGCGAACCGGCGTTCCGCGGTGTCCGACGCCTCGGCGAGCGCGTTCCGGAGCCGTTCCGGGGCGACCGCCGCGCCGTACCGGGAAGTGGTTTTCCCGGTTTGGTCCTGGACCTGGTCCTGGGCCGCGGTGAAGGCCGCGATCAGCGCCGCGCGCAGCTCCTCCAGCGGCAGGTACGACACCCGCGGGTCCAGGTAGAGATCGCTGAGCCGGCCGTCGGAGTCGAGTTCGACCCAGACCCGGCCGTCAGCGGCATCGGCGGACACGAAGCCGGATGAGTCCGACGACTCCGGCGAGAAGTTCGAATAGTCCCCCACAACGCCCCTCCACATCGGCCGTTCCGGGGACGCCCTGTGAAGCGACGCTCACCCCCTGTGTCGCCGAATACAGCCAGAAGATGGAGCGCGTTCAATGAAAAAGCCCCGCAGACCAAAAAAGGTCCACGGGGCCACGAGAGCCGGCCGGGTCACTCGGCGGTGTCGGGACCGTTCGTCAGGTCCATGAGCTGCTGCGTCACGTGGTTGGTGAGCGCCTGCTGGTAGCCCGACGCGAGCTGCCCCAGCTTGTCGATCTCGTCGATCAGCTGGGCCCGCTTCTCCACCAGGCTGTCCATCGCCTCGGCGTGGTTGCGGCGCGCGTCGCTCTCGATCGTGCTCGCCTTCATCTGGGCCTCGGCGGTGAGCTGGTCGGCCTTGCCGCGGGCCTGCTCCATCAGCGCCTCGACCTCGCGCTGCGCGTCGCGCATGTGCTCGTCGGCGGTGCGCTGGGCCATCATCAGCACCCGGGCGTTGCGGTCGTCGTCGCCGACCGTCGCCAGCGCGCCGGACGGGACGGCGCTGCGGGCCCGCTCCAGCTGCTGCTGCATGTTGCGGGCGTTCTGCTCGGCCCGGGCGCGGGCCTCCTGCAGACGCTCGAGCTGACCCTGCAGGTCGGCGAACTCATTGGTGATCACCATGGTCGCGGCCGGGTTTCCGCCGCCACCGCCACCGCCGCCGCGCTGCGCCTGGCCCCGGAGCGAGTTGTTCTCCTCGAGCAGGCGGATCAGCTCCTGCTCGACCTCGTCGAGGAAGGCGTCGACCTCTTCCTCGTCGTACCCCCGCTTGCCGATCGGCGGCTTCTTGAAGGCCACGTTGTGGATATCAGCTGGGGTGAGCGGCATCGCATTCCTCGGTTCCCGTCGGCGGACGTGGTGCGGCCCGAAATCCTACGCAACAGCGGCACGTTACCGCCCGTGGGCATGATCACGCGGCCCCGAAGTCGCTGACCAGGCTTGATGTGAGCAGGCGCACGCCCGGGTCATAGCGTGCAAGTCACGGATAGTACCGGCCGGTGGCGTCCGGCGCACGGGTCGGATCATGACAAGTGGAAGATCATGACGACCCCGGCGTGCACTCCCAGACCGGTCCAGGCGCCGAGGCAGAGGAACCTTCCGGCCGACTTCCGGCGCGGGTCACCGGCCTGGATCAGCCCGGCGCCGACGGCCAGCGACACCACCAGCACGCACAGCGCTCCGGAGACGCCGCCGGGTGTCGCGTCCGCCACGCAGAGCAACTGCGGGATGAATCCGGCATCGAAGCCGACCATCCTCGGCCATCGCTTCCGCCACCAACCGGCCACTCGCCCACCCCCGTACGCGCATTGTCCGCAGTAAATGTAATTACTCGGCACCCGCGATTTCGGGCATGTGGGGCTCAGACTTTGGCCACCCGGATCTCGCCGGCCCGGTGCTGGACCACGCCGGTGATCACCCCGCCGATCAGGACCGTCGCGCAGAGCGCCACCATCGCCACCGGCGAGAGCCCGGGCAGCAGGCTGACCGCGAGCACCAGCGGCACGCCCAGGCCGGGCCAGAGCAGCACGGCCCGCCACCGCCGGGACAGCACGCCCTGGATCACCGCGGCGCTGAGCAGGTAGCCGGCCAGACCGGCGCCGAGGACGGCCCGGGTGCCGAGCGGCAGGTGCTCCTCCGCGCCGTGCAGGATCGCGTGTTCCAGCCCGACCGCCACGGCCGCCAGGCTCACCGCGACCGGCAGGTGGGCGTACACGTAGAAGTCGTGGACGCCCTGGTGGGTGCCGCCGTCGCCCTCCTGGACCAGGCGGCGCTTCGCGGCCCCGCCGGAGAGATCGAAGTACGACCACCAGAGCGCGGCCGCGGCCAGGAATCCGCAGATCGCCGCGAGCACCACCTCGGCCGCCCAGTGCCCGTCGCGCAGGCCGACCACGGTCGCCGCCACCGACTCGCCGAGCACCAGGATGACGAAGAGCCCGAACCGGTCCGGCAGATGCTCCATGTGCAGCGGCGGCGCGTCCGGGACCCGGGCCGCGAGGGTGGGCCCGAGCAGGTCGAGAACCACCCCGATCGCCCAGAGGGCGTACCGGCCCGGCCCGGGCACGGCGAGCGAGACGGTCCAGCACACCGCGCCTGCGGCGTGCCCCCAGAGGTACGGCCGGATCCCGGCCCGCGCCTCCGGCAGGGTCCGCCACACCCGCAGGTAGCCGAGCACCAGCACCACCCGCAGCAGCGCGTACCCGGCGGCGAACCACAGCGCGTGCGCCCCGATCGCCTGCTCCGCCGACGCGGCCATCACGATCACCCCGGCCATCCCGGCGAGCGTGAGCAGCCGGAAGATCGCGTCGTCGGTGTCGAACCGGTTGGCGTAGAGCGTGGCGCTGGCCCACGCCCACCACCCGGCCACCAGGATCGCCACGAACCGGAAGCCGCCGGTGAGCGTCTCGTCCGAGGCCAGCACGTCCGCGCAGCGGCCGACGAACAGTACGAAGGCCAGGTCGAAGAAGAGCTCGAGCCGGGTCGCGGAGCGGTTCGCGTCGCGGTTGACGTCGGGTGGGCGGACCAGTTCGCGTTCTTCCTCGTCCTCCCGGTCCAGCTGTTCCCGCTCCGTCATGCGGTCTGTGATACCCGGCGGGGAGAGATCCGAATCAACGTCTTCACCATGAGGAAAGCGCTTGCCTGCATCGACGTTCGCTGATTTGATGGCGAGCATGACACTCGATCGGAGAACCCTCTTGCGCGCATCCCTCGGCGGCGCGGCCGCCGGCGTACTGGGCCTGCCGGCCGTGGCCGAGGCGAAACGGCGGACCACCGTCTTCGTCGCCGGCGACTCGACCGCCGCGACGTACGCGATCGCCGACATCCCCCGGGCCGGCTGGGGCCAGGCCCTGCCGGTCTTCCTCCGGCACGACGTCGCCGTGGTCAACGGCGCCCTCTCCGGCGCCAGTTCGAAGAGCTTCGCCGACCTGGGCCGGCTCGACCTGATCCTGGCCGCCATCCGCCCCGGCGACACGCTGCTGGTCTCGTTCGGCCACAACGACGAGAAGGTCGAGGACCCGGCCCGCGGGACCGACCCGTGGACCACGTTCCAGGACTACCTGCGGCTCTACCTGGACGGGGCGCGCGCCGCGCACGCGCGCCCGGTGCTGGTCACGCCGGTGGAGCGGCGCCGCTTCCGGGCCGACGGCACCCCGTACCTGTCGCACGGGGAGTACCCGGACGCCATGCGCGCCCTCGCCGAGCAGACCGGGACCCCGCTGATCGACCTGACCGCGCTCTCCTTCGACCTCTGGTCGAAACTCGGGCCGGAGACCACAAAGGACTATTTCCTCTGGCTCGACGCCGGGATCTCACCGAACTATCCGGACGGCGTCGCGGACAACACGCATTTCCAGGCGCACGGCGCGATCGAGGTGGCCCGTCTCGTGGTGGCCGAGGGTTGTACGATTCCTGGCCGCGACACCCGCGCTCTTCATGACCCGGCCATCCCGGACGACGTGCTCACCTGGCCGGTCACCAGGCCGGCCGAGAGCTGAAACCGATGCGGCGGCGAATGATTGGTTAACCTGATTATTCATCCAGGCCAATCGGCGGCGAACTCTATATAACCGCCCGCCGGAGGCTGGTTGGGCCCCGGTACGGGGTAGACGATTTTCCCGTGACCGAAACAACCGTGGTCCTCATCCTCGTGGTCATCACCGCCCTAGGGTTCGATTTCACCAACGGCTTCCACGACACGGCCAACGCGATGGCGACCTCGATCGCCACCGGCGCGCTGCGTCCCAAGGTTGCTGTGCTCCTGTCCGCCGTGCTCAACCTGGTCGGCGCGTTCCTCTCGGTCGAGGTCGCGCTCACCGTCACGAACGCGGTGGTCAAGATCCAGAACAGTGACGGCACACCGAAATCGGAGCTGTTGGCCGACGGTGGCATGGCCCTGTTGCTGATCGTCCTCGCCGGCCTGGTCGGCGGCATCCTCTGGAACCTGCTCACCTGGCTGCTCGGCCTGCCGTCGAGCTCCTCGCACGCCCTGTTCGGCGGCCTGATCGGCTCCGCGATCGCCGGCCTGGGCTGGGCCGGCGTCAAGTGGAACGGCGACGGCTCCAAGCTCGACGGCGTGGTCGGCAAGGTGCTGCTGCCGGCGGTCATGTCGCCGGTGATCGCGGGTGTGGTCGCCGCGGCCGGCACCTGGATCATCTACCGGATCACCATCGGGGTGGCCCGGCGGTTCACCGAGAACGGCTTCCGCTGGGGCCAGATCGGGTCCGCCTCGCTGGTCTCGCTGGCCCACGGCACCAACGACGCGCAGAAGACGATGGGCGTCATCACGCTCGCGCTGATCGCCAGCGGCGAGTGGACCGACACCAAGAACATCCCGCTGTGGGTCAAGTTCGCCTGCGCGCTGGCCATCGCGCTCGGCACCTACCTGGGCGGCTGGCGAATCATCCGGACGCTGGGCAAGGGCCTGGTGGAGATCTCCTCGCCGCAGGGCATGGCCGCCGAGTCCGCGTCGGCCGCGGTGATCCTGGCCTCCAGCCACCTCGGGTTCGCGCTGTCCACCACGCACGTGGCGACCGGCTCGATCCTGGGCTCCGGCGTCGGCCGGCCGGGCGCGCAGGTGCGCTGGTCGGTCGCCGGGCGGATGGTCGCGGCCTGGCTGATCACGCTGCCCGCGGCGGCCGTGGTCGGCGCCGTCACGTGGTGGATCGCCGACCTGATCGGCGGCCTCGGCGGCGCCCTGGTGGTCTTCGCGATCCTGGTCGCGCTGGCGGTCTACATGTACCTGCGCTCGCGCCGCGAGCCGATCGACCACAACAACGTCAACGACGAGTGGGACGCCCCGGCCGAGGCGCCGAAGGCCACCGCCGGCGCGGCGAGCTGAGCGGGCGAGGAGAAACCATGCACAACCTGACCCTGGCCTTCGAAGGCGCCTGGAAGGTGCTGGCCGCCAGCCTGATCCTGGGCGCCGGGCTGCCGGCCGTCTTCGCCCTGGGCATCCGGTCGCTCGCGTACGGCGCGGGCGGCGAGGCCGAGGTGCACGAGACCGGCACGGCCGGCCCGAAGCCGCACGCCGTCGGCACCGCCGGTGGGTACCTCGCGTTCGCCGTGGTGCTGCTGGGCATCGCCCTGGGCATCACGTTCGTGGTGGCCACCGGCTTCGGCAAGGCGCTCAGCTTCGAGCACGTCTACCCGACCATCGTCGACAAGCACTGACCGGAGACGACATTGAGCGAGCAACGGTCGAACTTCGTCACCCGCGCCGTCGGGTGGCTCCGGGCCGGCTACCCGGAGGGTGTCCCGCGGCAGGACTACGTCGTGCTGCTCGGGCTGCTGCGCCGCAAGCTGACCGAGGACGAGGTCCGCAAGATCGCGCAGGAGCTGGCCACCCAGGCGCAGCCCGGCGACGGCCCGATCACCGGCGCGGACATCGAGGACATGATCAACGGCACGATGCTGCAGGAGGCCACCCCGGCCGACGTGGTCCGGGTCTCCGCTCATCTGGCCGCCGGCGGCTGGCCGCTGGCGGATCCGCCGCCCAGCGACTGAATGTGACCGAGTAGGACCCGGACGGCGCCGGCGGGCGGCGTCCGGGCCCCGGTCCAGATCGCCCGCAGCTCCCGCCGCAGATCGAGCCCGGGCACCTCGACGGCCCGCAACCGCCCGGTCCGCAGGTCGTCCTCGACGGCCAGCCGGCTGAGCACCGCCGGGCCGGCCCCGGCCAGCACACCGGCCCGCACCGCCGCGGTGGTCGACAGCTCCAGCACCGCCGGCGCCGGCTCCCGGCCCGTCGCCCGCAGCGCCGAGCCGAGGAAATCCCTGGTACCGGAGCCGCGCTCACGCGTCACCAGCGGCGTCCCGGCCAGCTCAGCCACGGTCACCCCGGTCCGGCGGCGCGCCCACCGATGATCCGGCGGCACCACCAGGACCAGTTCGTCGCGGGCGACCACCCGGCTGCGCAGCCCGGCCGGCATGCTCGGCCCCTCGACGAACCCCAGATCCGCCGTGCCGGCCAGCACCTGCTCGACCACCTGGTCGCTGTTGGCCGCGGTGAGCACCACGTCGGGCGGCGTGCCACCCCGGCGCGCGGTGTCCGCCCGGCAACTGACCAGCCAGCTCGGCAGCAGATGCTCGGCGACGGTCAGGCTCGCGCTGACCCGCAGCCGGGTGTGGCTGTCCTCGCGCAGCGCGGCCAGCCCGGCGTCCACCTCCTCGGCCAGCCGGATCAACCGGTCCGCCCACTGCGCCACCACGACGCCCTCCGGCGTCAGCCGCGCGCCGCGGGTGGTCCTGGTCGCCAGGCGCACGCCGGTCACCTTCTCCAGCGCCGCCAGCCGCGCCGAGACCGCCTGCTGGGTCAGCCCGGCCTCGCGCCCGGCGGCGCTCAGCGTCCCGGTCCGGGCCACGGCGAGAAGAATCTGCAGGGCGGTCAGGTCCGGCATGCGGGGGCTCAGGGTCACAAGATTTGATGGTACGGAGTCACAACCGCTGCTTGTGACTCCACAACAACGACACCGCTACCGGCCAGGGCGGTTCCGTCCGATCGTGGACTCATGCTCAGCACCCGGCCCTTCGCCCCGCCCCGCCACCCGGTGCCGGCCACGTCCCGGCGACGGCCGGTCCGGCCCACGCCGAACTGGTTCGCGACCGTGATGGGCACCGGCATCCTGTCCGTCGCCGCGGTCTCGCTCCCCTGGCAGCCGCCCGGCCTGCGGACGTTCGCCCTGGGCGCCTGGCTGCTCGCCGCCACGCTGCTGATCGTGCTGGTCACCGGGGTGCTGCGGCACCCGCGCGCCGCGCTCGCCCACCGGTCCGACCCGGTGCTCGCGCACTTCTACGGCGCCCCGCCGATGGCCCTGCTCACGGTGGGCGCGGCGACGCTGCTGGCCGGGCGGGACGTGCTGGGCACCACCGCCGCGGTCGCGGTGGACGCGGTGCTCTGGACGGCCGGCACGGTGCTCGGGCTGGTGGCCGCGGTCGCGGTGCCGTACCTGCAGTTCACCCGGCACGGGGACGGCGGGGACGGGGCGAGCGGCTCCTGGCTGATCCCGGTGGTGCCGCCGATGGTGTCCGCGACCACCGGCGCGCTGCTGGTCCCGCACCTCCCGGCCGGGCAGCTGCGGCTGACGCTGCTGCTCGGGTGCTGGGCGATGTTCGGGCTGAGCCTGATCGCGTCGTTCGTGGTGCTGTCGATGATCTGGCAGCGGCTGGCGACCCGGCGGATCGGGCCGGCCGCCACCGTCCCGGCGCTCTGGATCGGCCTCGGGCCGCTGGGCCAGTCGATCACGGCGGCGAACGCGCTCGGCGACGCGGGCACGGGCGTGCTGCCCGGCCCGTACGGGCATGGGTTCGCTGTGCTCGGGGCCCTTTACGGCGTACCCACGTGGGGTTTTGCTCTGCTCTGGGCCGGTCTGGCCGCAGCCGTGACCGTGCGCGCGGCCCGCGACCACCTGCCCTTCGCGCTGAGCTGGTGGTCGTTCACGTTCCCGGTCGGCACCATGGTGACCGGCACCTCGGCACTCGCCGCGCACCTCGGCTCGACGATGTTCGCCCTGCTCGCGGTAGTTTTCTACGCGGCGCTGCTGGCGGCCTGGACGATCGTCGCCGTCCGCACCGGCCGGGCCCTGCGCGACGGGGCGCTGCCCCGGCCCGCCTGATCCCGACGGATGGACCCGGGCCACCGGGCACCCCCGGGTTACGGAAGAATCCCTGGTCGGATCTTGTAGTGCTGGTGCTCTCGCAGTGCCCGTGACAGAAAGGAGGACCGGCGTGACGGTGACCCAGAGCTCGCCCGCGGTCCACACACCGACCGGGCCCACCGACAACCAGGCCGTCCTGATCGTGCACGGCAAGGACCGGACCGGCATCGTCGCGGCGATCAGCGCGGTGCTCGGCAAGCACGACGCCAACATCGTGTCCCTGGATCAGTACTCGGACAACCCGCACGGCGGCGCGTTCTTCCAGCGCACGGTCTTCGCGCTGGACCACCTCAAGGCCAAGCTGCCGCAGGTCGAGCTGGACCTGCGGGCCAAGCTCGCCGAGGGCTTCGAGCTGGAGTACACGCTGCGCGACCTGTCCGTCCCGAAGCGGGTGGCGATCTTCGCGTCGAAGGACGACCACTGCCTGCTCGACCTGCTCTGGCGGCACCGCCGCGGCGAGCTGCCGATCAACGTCTCGATGGTCATCTCGAACCACGCGGACACCGCGAACGAGGTGCGCTTCTTCGGCGTCCCGTTCTTCCACGTGCCGTCGGCCGGGCCGGACAAGTCCGGCGCCGAGGCGCAGCACCTGCAACTGCTGCAGGGCAACGTCGACTTCATCGTGCTGGCCCGCTACATGCAGATCCTCAGCGGCGGCTTCATCGAGCGGGTCGGCGTCCCGATCATCAACATCCACCACAGCTTCCTGCCGTCGTTCATCGGCGCCGGGCCGTACGCGAAGGCCAAGCTGCGCGGCGTGAAGCTGGTCGGGGCGACCGCCCACTACGTCACCGAGGACCTGGACGAGGGCCCGATCATCGAACAGGACGTGGTCCGGGTCTCGCACGCCGACACGGTCGCCGACCTGCAGCGGCGCGGGGCGGACGTGGAGCGGGCGGTGCTGTCCCGCGCGGTCCGCTGGCACAGCGAGGACCGCGTCATCCGCCACGACAAACACACCATCGTCTTCGCCTGACCGCTCGTCTCGCCGCTGGGCCGCAAGCACTCACTCACCGCGGCCCGGCCAACACCCGCGGCCAACCGAGCCCCTCGCTCACCGCGAGCCGGCCCGCCCTCGCGGCCGTCCAGGCCCCTGCAGCGCCTCCTCCCCACCCCTCCCGCACCCTTTTCGCGGTTTTCGCGGGCCCAGGTAGTCCGGTTCCGGCTGCCGCACCAGGAAGCCGCATGCGATCGCTGCCACGAGCCACACCAGGCTGTACTCATTCGCCTGCACGAAGATCACCTCGAACGGAAGCCAGAGCAGCGCCGAGAGCCGCAAGCTCCGGCCCCGGAACCGCCGGGGAGCACACTTCCGGCCGATCGCCCACAGGATGACGACCGAGACGACGGCCTCTACCAGGCGGATCTCCATCAGCGGGACGACCAAGAACTTGACCACAGCGCCCACCGAGCGGAAGTCGTCGCCGGTCCGGCCGCCCGGCCACCACACCCAGATGATCGCCAGCACGACTCCCACGAACTGAACGGCGGCGAACAGGCCGACCCATTTCAGGGACCACCGGACGAACAACGCCCGGGGCCACGCCACCCGCTGCCCGGGATGAGCAGGGACTTCCCACATCACGCATCACGCTCTCTCGCTACCCAGCGACCAGTTGAGCAATCGCTCAAACGGCATTATGCTGGTGTTTGAGCGACTGCTCAAGTGGCGAATCGAGGGGGCGCTGTGAAGATCGTCATTCCCGGGGGCACCGGCCAGGTCGGCGCGATCCTGGACCGGGCGCTGACCGAGAACGGCCACGAGGTCGTGGTCCTGACCCGCGCTCCGAAGGGCGACCGCCAGGTCCGCTGGGACGGCGCCACGCTCGGGGACTGGGCCGCCGAGATCGACGGCAGCGACGCCGTCGTGAATCTGGCCGGCCGCAGCGTGAGCTGCCGGTACACCGAGGCGAACCTCGCGGCCATGATGAGCTCGCGGATCGACTCGGCGCGGGTCGTCGGCGAGGCGATCGCCGCGGCGGCCCGGCCGCCGAAGGTCTGGCTGCAGATGAGCACCGCGACGATCTACGCGCACCGGTTCGACGCGCCCAACGACGAGTACGACGGCCTGATCGGCGGCGACGAGCCGGGCGTGCCCGGCTACTGGGGCTACAGCATCGAGATCGCGCGGAACTGGGAGGCCGCGCAGGAACGAGCCGCGACGCCGCACACCCGCAAGGTCGCGCTGCGGTCGGCGATGGTGATGAGCCCCGACCATGGCGGGGTCTTCGACGTGCTGAGCCGGCTCGCGCGACTCGGCCTCGGCGGGCCGGTCGCCGGCGGTCGGCAGTACGTGTCCTGGATCCACGACCACGACTTCGTGCGGGCCGTCCGCTTCCTGATCGGGCGGGACGACCTCGCCGGGGCGGTGAACCTGGCCGCGCCGCACCCGCTGACCCAGCGCGAGTTCATGCGGGAGCTGCGTTCGGCCTGGCGGGTGCCGTTCGGTCTCCCGGCCACCCGGCAGATGGCCGAGCTCGGCGCCTTCGCCCTGCGGTCGGACACCGAGCTGCTGCTGAAGAGCCGGCGCGTCGTGCCGGGCCGTCTCACCGACGCGGGATTCACGTTCGACCACCCGCGGTGGGCGGCGGCGGCCACCGATCTCACCGCCCGGCGCCGTCGCCTCTCCGGCGCCCCGCCGGCACTCGTTCCGCAGGCAAGCTGAACTGAGCGACCGGCCCTTCGCCGTCAGGCGGGCCGGGCAGCCGGCGTCCAGCTCTCAAGGCCGGCCGGGCAGCCGGCGTCCGGCCGTCAGGCGGGCTGGGTGGAGGGGACCGAGATCCAGGTCGTGTACTTGCCGGTGCGGTTGTCGCCGGAGGACTGGCCGCGGATGCGGCGCTGGACCCAGGGCAGGACGTGCTCGCGGTAGTAGCGGGCCTCGGCCAGCAGACCGCCGCCCGCGGACGGGCCGGGGTCGATCACGTGGGCCGGCGTCGGGTGGCCGAGAGCGGTCAGCACCACGCTCGCCACCCGGCGGTGGCCGGCGGCGTTGAGGTGCAGGCGGTCAGCGGACCAGTAACCCGCCCGCTGGATCTCCTTGTCGTGCCACATGTCGACGAAGGTGAGGCCGTAGCGCTCGGCGAACGGGGCGACCGCCGCGGTCAGGGCATCGCCCTTACGGCGCATCGAGCTGCCGAACGGCAGCCGGCTCGACGGGTCGGCGCCGAAGAGCATCAGGACCTTGACGTCGTCCGCCAGGCAGCGCTCGATCGCCTTCTCGGTCATCGCGACCAGGGTGTTCATGTCGCTGCCGGGGCGCATCATGTCGTTGCCGCCGCCGTTGAGCGACAGCAGCGTGGGCTTCGGGTCGAGGGCGAGCGCGGCGTCGAGCTGGTCGGTGACGATCGGCTGCAGCAGGCGGCCGCGGATCGCCAGGTTCGCGTACTGGATCGGCTCGCCCAGACCCGCCGCCAGGCCGGTCGCGACCAGGTCGGCCCAGCCGCGCTCGCTGCCGTCCGGCTGGGTGTCGCCCATCCCCTCGGTGAAGCTGTCCCCGATAGCGACGTACCGCATTCCCGAACTCCCGCCGTTCGCACCCCAGTTGATCAGCCTCAGCCTAATCAGCGACCGGGGCGGCCGATGCCCTTGAGCCGACCCCGTGACCAACGCCTCGCCGCCCGCGCGAGGACAAAGGCCGCACGAGAACAAAGCCACACGAGAACAAGGCCGCGCGAGGACAGGGCCGCGCGAGGACAAGGCGGCGCGGGGACGGGCGGGTGGAGATGGTGGGGCGGGCTTACCGGCGTACCCCCGCAATCGGAGCTGGACCGGCGGCGGCCGTGACGTGGGCAGGAGGGGAAGCGAGGACGGCCCGCCGGGGAAGCCGGCGGGCCGTCGAGGAGTGCGGAGCGTCAGCTCAGCGGCAGGACCCGGGCGATCTTGATGGCCGAGGTGGAGCTGCCGGCCGCCGGGTAGGCGACGCTGCCGTCGGCGTAGGCCTTGAACGCCGTGTAGTTGTGGTCCTTGGCGTTGACGGTGAACTTCGCGCCGACCGCCTTGCCGGTGCCCGAGTCGTAGGCCTGCGCGGCGATCGACGAGCCGGACTGCCAGCTCAGCAGCATCCGCCCGGCGCCGTAGGTGACCAGGTGCGGATGCTGCGTCGCGGCCCCGGTGCTGACCGTCTTGTCGGACTTGGCGCTGGTGAAGTGCTCCAGCCGCGCCTTGCCGCCCTGACTCCACGCCGTCCAGTAGCCGGCCGACTTGGCCAGCACCAGGTCGCCGCCGAAGAGTGTCCCGTCGCAGGTGCCGGCCGCGACCGTACGGTAAGGATTGGGTCTGGCGATCCGGCAGCTGTTGTCGGTGGCGCAGACCGTGACGTAGTGCCCGGTCTTCGGATCCCAGACGATCCGCGATGTCCAGGCGTGGCTGCACCCCACCTCGAACGCGTCCTTGTGCCCGCTGACCAGCGAGCCGCTGGAGTTGACCACCTGCATCCGGTCACCCTCGTGGATGTCCACGCAGCTGCCGTTCTTGACCGTGATGGCGACCCCGAAGTACGCCGCGTAGGTCTTGCCGTCGCTGGCCAGCCGCCCGTGGTGCTGGTACCACCAGACGAACCGCGCGCCGTCGTCGTACCCGGTACGGCTGCCGGTCAGGTTGGTGACCTGGCGTTCCCAGACCAGCTTGCCGGCCGTGTCGAAGCGGATCATGTGCATGGTGTTGCACGGGCTGGACGTGCCGCCGCAGAGCGGGGTGTCCCCGCAGTTGCCCTTGCGGGTGAGCAGCAGCACCCCGCCGGTCTTGTCGGCCTGCACGTCCTGCAGGTCGATGCCGGTGAAGCTGGTGGGCGTGCCGACCAGCTTGTCGTCGCAGCCGAGGTGGCCCAGGTGGACCTTGCCGTCGGTGCCGAGCCAGGCCAGCCAGGACCCGCCGTCGGGCCGGGCCGCGATCGCCATCGGCAGCTTGTCGGTGTCGCCCTCGGCGCCGTACCCGACGACCTTCGCCGGCAGCTTCACCTCGGTGACCCGGGTGACCGGCTTGGCCGACTTGACCCGGCCGCAGGCGCCGGTGGCGGCGGTGGCCGGCTTGGCCGACGCGGCGCCGCTGGGCAGGGCCGAGCCGCTGGGCGCGGCGGACGCCGGGAGGCCGGCGGCGCCCGATGCGGAGGCCTCGGCGGCGACCGGATCGGCCGACGCGGTCGAGGACGTGGAGTCCTTGGAACAGGCGCCGACCGCCAGGGTGAGGGTCACGGCCAGCGCCGCCGGCACCCATCTCATGCTGATTTTCCGCATCGTCTTAAGCATTTCCTAAGGGGGATTTAAATTGTCCTTGAACCGCGATCGGGGATTATCGCGGGGGCCAGACTTTACCGGTTCACCCCCGGGTTGTCGCCGGGCGGTTGGGCCGGCTCGTACGGGTCCGATAGCCGTACCGGTGCAGCAGCGGAAAGGCCACCGCCGTCGCCGTCAGCCGCGGCCCGGCGGTCTGCTCGGCCCGCCACCGGTCGTCGACGCGCAGCGCCACCTCGCCGGTGCGGAACCGCCCGGGGTTCCCGGCGATCGTGTGGTTCACGTCGAGGCGCACCGTGCTGTCGCCGGTGAACGGGCCGGCGCCGGCCGCCACCCCGGCGAATGCCAGCAGGCCGTCGATGGTGGCCCGGGGCGCGGCGACGAAGTCCTCGTAGCGCAGCAGCCGGTACCGGCCGCCGTACGCGCCGGCCAGCCGCTCCGCCAGGGCGTTGCGGACCAGCCAGTGCATGGTGCCGGCGGCCGGCCGCTCCTGGACCCGGTCGGCCTTCGCGGTGGCGCGCATCCAGGAGTGCGTGACGGCGCGCGGGTCGCGGATCATGTGCAGCAGGTACGGCTCGATCCCCGACATCCCGGGCAGCAACGCGGCCGCGGACGGGACCTTCGACGAGTCGACGATCAGCCGCGCGCCGGTGACCTCGGCGATCGCGTGGTAGAGCCGGTTGGTGACCGCGCGGTACTCCTGGGCGCCGGCGCTGGGGACCGGGCCGGTCAGCGACCGGGTGTGGCGGACCCGGATCGACTCGCGCTGCAACCGGGAGATCCGCTCCGGGCAGGGCCGGTCGGCGCCGAACGCGGTGTCGAGAATGCTCGCCCACAGCGCGCAGCGGGTCAGGACCGAGCCGCATCCGCATTTGCGGCCCTCGAGGAGACCGCGGCTCCACAGATAGAAGAGCTCGCCGGTCGAGAAGACCCCGTCATAGGAATTGAGGATGTTGTCCACGATGGTGGTGCCGCTGCGACCCCACCCGGCGATGTACAGAACCTTCAACGACATGTCGCGGAATCGTTCATACGAGGGGTTAACAATTCGTTTACAGGTTTTGTCCGGACGGTTTTCGGAACCTCGTAGTCACCTATGCCTTGCTGTGGTTCCGGATAGCCGGCGCACGGCATCGCCTCTTCCTCCGGATCTGGGCAGCCTGAAGCCCAGTATCACGCGATTCAGCGCCTTAAGCGGACATTTCTCTTTTACCTCCCACCGCAGGCTTACGCCCGCAGGTAGTCCATAAAAGCGGACAAATGCCCCGAAACGTCTACGCCCTCGTCGTACAGCCACTGCACCTGCAGGCCCTCGATCAGCGCCACCAGCTGCCACGCCACCACACCCGGATCCAGCCCGGCCCGCAGCCGCCCGCCGTCCCGCTCGATCTCCAGCAGCCGCCGCAGGTCCTGATGGAACACCTGCTCCCGGCGGCGCACGAACTCGTGCACCGGGTGATCGTCCGCGATCCCCTCGGCCTGCAGCGTCGCGTCCAGATGGACCACCCCGCGCCGGGTCGCGTTCCGCCGGATGATCTCCGGCACCCCGTCGAACAGGCCTTTCTCCCGCAGCACGCCCTCGCGCCAGGGCCGGTCGCGGTCCTCGCGCTCGTCGAGCACCGCCCGCAGCAGCCCGTCCTTGGTGCCGAAGTGGTAGCGCAGCGACACGTGCGTGGTCCCGAGCTCCTCGGCGATCTGCCGCAGCGAGAACCGCCGGAACCCCTTCCGGGCGAACACGGCCAGCGCCGCGTCGACGATCTCGGCGCGTTTGCGCTCGCCGTTCGCATAGGCGGCGCGCCGCCGTGCGGTCTCCGACATCTGCCCTGCCAGGCTCACGGTTCTCCGGGTGGCCGACACGCTATCAAAGACAAAGCGCCCAGCGACCGGCATCTTTCCGGTACGGCGGCGGCCGTCCGGCCTTGCGATCAAGGGCATTTCTGGTACGAGGTGAGATCGTGACCGCCGAATCGACTCCGCCCCCGCCCGACCCGCACCGCTACCGCCCACCGGCGCCCGTCCTCGACGGCGACCGGCTGTGCTGGCGCGATGCCGTCGTCGCCCAGGTCCCCGGCTTCCGGCCGCTGACCCTCGACCTGTTCCGCCCCGCCGCCCCGGCCCCGCCCCGCCCGCTGATCATCTGGGTGCACGGCGGGGCATGGCTGTTCGGCTCCAACAAGAGCGAGTCCCCGCAGCTGGCCGCCGCCGGGATCCCGGAGCGCATCCTGGCGGCCGGCTTCGCGCTGGCCCGGGTGACCTACCGGCTCAGTGGCGAGGCCCGCTTCCCGGCCCAGTTGCACGATCTCAAGGCGGCCGTGCGCTGGCTCCGCGGATACGCCGCCGAGCTGGGCCTGGATCCGTCCCGGTTCGGGGTCTGGGGCGAGTCGGCGGGCGGGCACCTGGCCTCGCTGACCGCGCTGACCGGCGACGACCCCGACCCGGCGCTGGCCGGCCGGGACGGGGTGCGGGGCGTCTCGGACGCCGTCCGGTCCGCGGTGATCTGGTACGGCCCGGGCAACTTCCTGACCATGCGGGGCAGCCACGACGAGCCGGACTCGCCGGAGAGCCGGCTGCTCGGCGGGCCGGTGCAGGAGCTGCCCGAGGAGGCCACGGCGGCCGCCCCGGTCACCTACGTGGCCGCGGAGGCCCCGCCGATGCTGCTGGTGCACGGCACCGGCGACCGGGTCGTCCCGGCCGCGCAGAGTCAGGAGCTGCACGACCGCCTGGCCGCCCTGTCCGCCCCGGTCACGCTGCGGCTGGTCCCCGGCGCCGACCACTGTTTCGTCGGCGCCGACCTGGATCCGCTGGTCACCGAGGCGCTGAGCCACTTCACCGCGACCTTGGCCTAGGTGAGGGCCGCGACGATGATCTTCTGGGCGGTGAGCGGCTGCTCGCCGCCCATGGCCAGCGTGTTGACCGAGAACGTCAGCCGCCGGGCCAGGTCGAGCGTCGCGCCCATCCCGTTGTTGTAGCCGGGCCGGTCGCCGGACTTGCCCCAGAGCACCAGGTCGCCGATCGGGATCCGGGTCAGGCCCGCGCTGTAGACCGCGTCGGCGCCGTCCTCCGGCTCCCCCGGCGCATAGGTCGACACGTCCGGCACGGTCAGCATCGCGGCCAGCTGACGCTTGGGCAGCAGGTGCCCGCCGAAGAGCGCGACCAGGAAGTCGTCCAGGTCCCCGGTGGTCGAGATGATCTCCGCGGCGGCCCACTGCAGGGTCGGGTTCGACCTGGTCACGTCGATGTAGCGGGTCTCGCCGTCCTCGACGATGCGCTCGTAGCCGTGGGCGTGCGGGCCCGGCACGTCCAGCCGCGTGCCGGGCAGCGACGTGCCGCGCAGCCGGAGCGGGCGCAGGATGCCGCGGCGCACGGTGTCCGCGTACGGCCGCCCGGTGACCCGCTCGATCACCAGCCCGGCCACGGTGAAGCCGAGGTTGCTGTACTGCTGCCGGGTGCCCGGCTCGAACAGCGGCGGCTCGGTCCAGAGCACCTGCGACTCCGGCGTGAACGTGTCGTAGCGGTGCGCGAGGAACCACTCCCGGTCCTTGTTCGGGATCGGCACCCCGCGCAGCCCGTGGGTGTGGTTCATGGCGTGCCGGACCGTCCCGGTGTACCCCTCCGGCAGCAGGTCCGGCAGGTAGCGGCGCAGCGGCGCGTCCACGTCGACCAGCCCGGCCGCCGCCAGCTGCAGGACCGCGGTGGCGGTGAACGCCTTGGTCATGCTGCCGATCCGGAACCGGGCGTCCCACGGCACCGGCTTGTTCGTGCCGATCTCGGCGACGCCGGCCCGCCCTTGCCAGCGCCCGGCCGAGCCCTCGACCCGGACCAGGGCCCCGCTGACCTCGTCGCCGAGCGGATTCAGGGCGGCGGCCAGGGCCGCCGGGTTCAGCTGCGGCAGCGCCGGGCTCGAGGTCGTCGCAGACCCGCGGGCGTACGCCGGAGCACCGCCGGTCACCGCGAGCACCCCGCCCGCCAATGCCCCGCCCAGCAATGCACGTCGATTCATCCCGCACCTCCACGTTGGACTCAAGATCGAGGACTACCTTTCCGGACGGCCCGGTCCCGGCCATCCGGGGCGAACCCGGACACTCCCCCGAGAACGTGCCCTTAGGGCCCGGCTTAGTAGCGGATCGGGAGCGGGTCCGGGGCAGGTCGGGTCCGAAAACGCCACGGGGTCACCGGCCGTCCTACGGTGGTTACACCCCGTACTGATCGACCGAGAGGGACCCCCACCGTGAAGCTCCGCCGTTCCGTCGCCGTGGCCGTCGCCGCCACCACCGCCTCCGTGACCCTGCTCGCGATGTCCGGCGCCGCCCAGGCCGCGAGCTCGCAGCACGCGCAGAAGAGCAGCGCGGCCACCAAGGACACCGACAAGGACGGCATGCCGGACAAGTGGGAGTCGGCCAACGGCCTGAACCCCAAGAAGAACGACGCCCGCGCCGACAAGGACCGCGACGGCCTGAACAACAAGGCCGAGTACAAGGCCGGCACCAGCCCGCGCAACGCGGACACCGACAAGGACGGGATGACCGACGGCTGGGAGGTCGCCAACCGGCTCAACCCGCGCAAGGACGACGCCGACGCCGACCCGGACGACGACGGCCTGACCAACGGCCAGGAGTTCGACCTCGGCTACCTGCCGCGCGACGAGGACAGCGACGGCAACGGCGTGCTCGACGGCGACGAGGACCTGGACGAGGACGGCCTGACCAACGCCGAGGACTACCAGCTCGGGTACGACCCCGAGGAGGCCGACAGCGACGACAACGGGGTCAATGACGGCGACGAGGACCTGGACGGCGACGGCCTGACCAACGCCCAGGAGTTCACCCTCGGCGACGACCCGGAGAGCACCGACAGCGACGACAACGGCACCCCGGACGGCGACGAGGACCACGACGGCGACGGCGTCAGCGACCTCGACGAGTTCGCCGGCGGGACCGACCCGCTGGACGGCGACGACACCCCGGACCCGAACGGCGAGGACAACCCGGGCAGCGGCGACGACAACGGCGGGAATTCCGGTGACAACTCCGGTGACAACTCCGGCGACAACTCCGGTGGCGACAATTCCGGCACCAACGACACGTCCCTGACGGTCACCGTCGTGCCCAGCGGATCGGGTCTGGGAAAGATCAGCGATTGGCGGTGAAAAGCACAGCTCCCGCACTACTTCTCGTAACATTGCCGCCCCCCAATGCCCCGCGGCCGGGTCTAATCTGTCGGCGTGACCGCGAGCGACTACACGGCGACGCTCCCGCGAAAGCGCATGGGCGCCGGCGCTCTGCTCTCCGACCAGTTCGGACGCGTCCTGCTGGTCGAGCCGGCCTACAAGCCGCACTGGGAGGTCCCGGGCGGCTCGGTGGAGGCCAACGAGTCGCCGCACGCGGCGACGGTTCGCGAGCTCCGCGAGGAGCTCGGTGTGCTGGTCCGGGTGGGCCGGCTCCTGGTCACCGACTGGGTGCCACCCGTCCCGGACACCACCGAGGGCCTGATGATGATCTATGACGGCGGGGTGATCACCCCCGATCAGACGGCCCGGATCCGGCTGCCCTTCGCCGAGCTGCGCAGCTGGGCGTGGTGCACGGCGGAGGAGGCGGTGGCCCTGCTGCCGGAGAACCTGGCCCGCCGGGTGATCGCCGCGATCCGCGCCCGCGCCGACGGGGCGGCCTATTACCTGGAGAACGGATACTTCGTCGCCTGACCGACGTTGACCAGCCCGGCTGTTGTTCTTGTGGCGCCGGAACGCCGTACCGGAAATCGTGTCGGACCTCGCGCCGCGGCGCACCGCAAGCGAAGCGGCTGGTTTTCGCCGATCAGTGACTCGCCGTGCCCGGCGCCTTTCCCGCCGCGATCAGCTCCGGGACGGTGACCATCCGGAAGCCGCGTTTGCGCAGGCCGTCGAACATCACCGGGAGGCCGCGGACGGTGACCAGCCGCCGGTCGTCGCCCTCGTCGTGGGCCAGGATGATCGAACCGGGGCGCACCGAGTCCACGATGTCGCGGGCCTGGCCCATCGGGTCGTCGTGGAACATCTTCTCGCGCATCGCCTTCGACCAGAGGACCACGTCGTAGCCCATCCGGTCGGCGGCCAGCATGGTCGAGCCGCCGAGGTGCCCGAACGGCGGGCGCAGCAGCTCGACCGGGCGGCCGAGCTGGCGTTTGATCTCGTCCTCGGTGCGGCCCAGCGACTCCAGGGCGCCGTTCAGGTCGAGGGTGGCCAGGTCGTCGTGCGCCCACGAGTGGTTGCCGACCGCGTGCCGGTCCAGCCGGCCGCGGACCAGGTCGGCGTTGCGCTCCAGCTGCCGGCCGACCATGAAGAAGGTGGCCGGCACGTCCGCGGCGTCCAGCGCGTCGAGCACCATCGGCGTCCAGTGCGGCGCCGGGCCGTCGTCGAACGTGAACGCGACGAGCGGCTCGGTGGTCTCCACGTAGTAGTGGACCGCCACGCCGGGGTGGTGCACCGCGTCCAGGTCGTCGGCCGCGGCGGCGTACCCACCGGCCACCGGGGGCCGGTCCCAGCCCAGCCAGTGCGGGATCTCCCGGGCGCCGACCGCGCCGGCGGCGATCCCGGCGGCGCCGGCCAAGGCGGTGCGCAGGACCGCCCGGCGGCTCACCATCGGGATATTTCCGGCGTACGGCGACCATCCGCCCGAACTGCCATGGTCAAACCCCCGTACGCCCGGCATCGAAGTCCCCGAATCCTGCCTGGCCGTGTCAAGTCCAGGGGATTAACGGCTGGCTACATATGCCGCGGTCTGGTACCAAGTGGACATGGCTGAGTCACCAAGATCACTTGAAGCGCCCGCGCTGACCACCCCGCGACTGCTGCTGCGGCAGTGGCGCGACGACGACGCCGACGCGTTCGCCCCGATCACCGCCGACCCCGAGGTGATGCGCTACATCCACGACGGCAGCACCCTGGACCGGGCGGGCACCGGCGCGCGGATCGCGCTCTGGCGGCGGCACTGGGAGCAGCACGGCTTCGGCCTGTACGCGGTCGAGCTGCGGGCCACCGGCGAGCTGATCGGCTTCACCGGGCTCGCGACCCCGCTGTTCCTGCCGGAGATCATGCCGGCCGTGGAGATCGGGTGGCGCCTGGGCCGGTCGTCCTGGGGGCAGGGCTACGCGACCGAGGCGGCCCGGGCCGTGGTCGACCAGGCGCGCTCCGAGTTCGGGCTGAAACGCCTGGTCAGCGTGCACATCGTCGGCAACGAGGCGTCCGCCCGGGTGATGGTGAAACTGGGCATGCGGCTGGACCGGGAGACCGTCCAGCCGGACACCGGCCGGCCGTTGCGGGTGTACGCGATGGACCTGTGACGCCCGCCGGGATACGCCCGGCCGGAGGACGCGACAGTGGTTGATCACCGGTAGCCTTGCGGACATGTATCCGTCGCCGCACGTCCGGGTCTCGGACGCCGACCGCGAGGCGATCGTCGCGCAGCTGAGCGCGGCGACCGCCGAGGGCCGCCTGTCGATCGAGGAGTTCAGCGAGCGGTCGCGGTATGCCTACGCGTCCCGCACCTGGGGCGAGCTGTCCACGGTGGTCTACGACCTGCCCGCCGCCGGCCTCGTCCACGTCGCCATGCCCGGGCCACCCCCGCCGGCCCCGTCGGAGAGCAAGCTGCCGATGCTCGCGCTGATGGCCGGCTTCCTGCTGATCCCGCTGTTCCTGTGCGGGGGCGGTGGCATGCTCGCCCCGTTCAGCTCGATCGCCGCCATCGTGCTCGGCGTCAAGGCACTGCGGGGCCCGGCGAAGCACGTGCGCCACGGCCGCAAGATGGCGATCACCGGCCTGATCCTCGGCACGCTCGGGCTCCTCGGCACGGCCACGGTCGTCGCCGGGCTGCTCAGCGGGTTCCTCGAATGACCCGGGCGACGATCGAGCGCCGCTCCGCGCCGACCAGCACCGGGTAGGAGTCGCGGGCCATCCCGTCGAGCACGTCGCGGGCCGCCTGGTAGGCCGCCTCCCCCACCGGGAAGACCATCGCGGCCCGCACCCCTGTGCCCGAGTGCGCGGCGGCGAACCGCTTCGCCGCGGCCCGATCGCCGCCCGGGTCGCCGATCGTGACCAGGTGCGCCTCGGGCCGGGCCCGCAACAGCGGCAGGAACGTCCGGACGACCTGATCGGGATCGCCGGCGCAGTGGATCAACCCGTCCACCGCGCTCCAGCGCGCGATCAGCACCGCCGGCAGCCCCTCGACCCCGTCGGCCACGTGGGTGGAGAGCAGCAGCGGCGCGACGACCTGGCGTGCGGTCTCGGCGAGCGCCGCCGGATCCGCGTCGACGGCCGCGACCCGCGCGCCCCGCCGGATCGCCTCCACCGTCACGGCGCGGCCCAGCGCACCACCCGCACCGATCACCACCAGGGTCTTGCCCGCAACCCGCATGCCGTCGCCCCCTTGGATAGTGACGGTGATCACGCTACTGCGCACCGGTAAAGAAAGGCAACGGTCGGAGGTCACCCTCGGTTTCCGGCTTTTCGCCGCAGAGACGGTAGAAACCGGGAAGATACCGACAGGCAGTATGTTTGCGACGAGGGAGGCCGGACCCTGAACCCCAAACAGCCTCCCTTCCCGCTCCGCCCGGTGCTGGCGATCACCGACCGGCTGCGCACCGGCATGCGGCTCGGCCTGGTCGTGCTCGCGCTGCTCGTGCCGGGCGCCCTGGCCACCGGCATGTACGCCACCGAGAAGGCCAAGGACCTCTCCTTCAGCAGCAAGGAGCGGCAGGGCGTCGCGGTGCTCAGCCCGATGCTGACCGCGCTCGCCGACACCGCCGCCGGGCGCAGACCGGACCTGGACGCGATCCGGTCCGCGGTCGCCGCGCACCCCGAGCTCGACCTCGGCGACGAGCTGGGCAAGCTGCCGGAGATCGGGGACGGCTCCGGCGCCGCGCGGATCGCCCTGGCCACCGCGCTGGTCACGCTGGTCACCACGGTCGGCGACAACTCGAACCTGATCCTGGACCCGGACCTGGACTCGTTCTACGTGATGGACGCGCAGATCGTGCAGGTGCCGCAGGCGCTGCTCGCGGCGCTGCAGGCGGCCCATCCGGACACCACGCTGACCACCCGGCGCGGGATCGCGGCCAAGGCGGTGCTGGCCGGCCGGCTCGAGGCGGCCGCGGACGCGCTGCGCCGGGACGTGGCGACCGCGGCCAAAAACACCGACAACTCCGGGCTGGCGAACCGGCTCACCCCGGTGCAGACCCTGGCCGACACGATCACCGCGCTGGACCAGCGGATCACCGAGACGCTCAGCACGCCCTCGGCCGCCGCCGAGCCGGTCGAGGTGGCGGACGCGGCGACGGCCACCGTACGGCCGCTGACCAGCGCCCTCACCGACCTGCTCACCGGGCGCATCGACGACAACGCGATGGAGCGCGGCCTGGTCGTCGGGATCTCGCTGGGCGGCTTCCTGCTGGCGCTCTGGTGCGCGGCCGGCGTGGTCTGGCGGACCAGCCACGACGTGCGCCAGACGGTCGAGGCGGTGACCGCGATCGCCGCCTCCGACCTGGCGCCGCGCCCGCTGCCGCAGAGCCGCGACGAGATGGGCGACATCGGCCGCGCGCTGGTGGTGGCCCGGGACCGGCTGTCGGATCAGGAGGACGCGCTGGCCCAGGCCGAGGTGGCCCGGGAGCAGCAGCTGCGGGCCGGGTTCCTGCACCAGCGGCAGGCCGAGACCCAGTTCCGGCGGCGCACCCAGGACATCATCGACGAGTCCACCACGGTGATCGCCGAGGAGCTGCGCCAGGTCACCGACAACGTCGGCGAGGTCCGCACCGCGGCCGAGGTGATCGACGACCGGATCAGCGTGGCCGACGCCGCCACCAACGCGATCGTCGGCCAGGCGCACGACGCCGAGCGGGTGATCGCCTCGCTGGAGCACAGCCTGCGCCGGGTCGCCTCGACCGCCGAGCTGGTCACCGGGATCGCCCGGCAGACCCGGCTGCTGGCGCTGAACGCGACCATCGAGGCGGCCCGGGCCGGCGAGCTGGGCTACGGCTTCACCGTGGTCGCCGACGAGGTCAAGCAGCTCGCCATGCACACCGCCGAGTCCACCGACCAGATCCTGCGGACCATCGACGACCTGCGCCAGGACACCACCGCGATGTCCGACACGATCAGCACGATGATCGACGGCATCGGCGGGGTCGGCGACGCGGCGACGTCACTGCGCACGGTCGCCGCCGAGCAGGGCACGCTGATGGAGCGGCTGGCCGCGCAGATGGCCGCGACGCTGGGCCGGGTCGACGAGATGACCGACCTGGCCAGCCGGCTCGAACGACGCGAGCACGACCGGATCGCCGCGGCCGGGCGGGTCGCCCTGCGCCGCCCGGGCCAGAGCTCGGCGCAGGCCACCCTGATCAACTTCAGTGCGGGCGGCCTGCGCTGCATCGTCGCCGGCGAGCGGCAGTTCACCGAGGGCGCCACCGTCGACGCCGAGCTGACCAGCGGCTCGGACGGGACGATGACCGTGCATGCCCGGGTGGTCAACGTGGTCGAATCACCCGGGCAGCAGGAGCTCGGCCTGCAGTTTCTGGTCACCGACGACGCGATGGCGCAGCGCCTGGTGGCCTTCGCCGAGCAGATGGTCGGCTGACCCGTTTCGGTCAGCGGTGCGGGTAGGCGTGCGCCGGTGCGGCGAGCGTCTTGGCCGCGGCGGCGGCCGGCGGCGCGGTGACGGTCCAGTCCGGGTGGCCCGGCATCGGCGGCGTCGTGGTGCCGTAGAGCCAGTCGTTCAGGAAGCCGGACAGGTTCTGGTGGGAGATCTTCGAGGCGAGCGCGATGAAGTCCTGCGTGGAAGCCGTCTCGCCGCGGTACTTCGCGACCCAGCTCCGCTCCAGGACGTCGAACGCCTTGGCCCCGATCTTCTGGCGCAGGGCGTAGAGGACGAGCGCGCCGCCGTCGTACACATTGGGGTTGAAGACGTCCCAGATCGAGTCGCTCTTCAGCGGGTGCGCGACCGGACCGTACCGCGCCCGGTAGACATCACCCCGGGCATAGACCTTCTTGAAGTACGACTCCAGATCGGTCTCGCCGGTGTAATCCTGGAACTGGCCGTGCTCGTCGGCGTAGGCCAGCTCGTACCAGGTGGCGTGGCCCTCGTTCTGCCAGACGTCACTCCACTGGTACGGCGCGACGCTGTCGCCGAACCACATGTGCGCCAGCTCGTGCGCCATGATCGGGTCGAGCACGAACTTGGGCGTGGCGAACAGGCCCGTGTCGTACAGCGAAAGGGTCTGGGTCTCCAGGGCGAAGCCGAGGTCGGTGTCGATGACCAGCGAGCCGTACTCCTCGAACGGGTACTTCCCGACCTTGCTCACCATCCAGGCCAGCTGGGAGCGCTCGACGTCGGCCTTGGGCAGCAGGTCCGCGGCCAGCCGGGTGGGCACCACGTCGCGGATCGGCACGCCGCCGACCGACGGCCGCTGGAACACCGTGAAGTCGCCGACCGCGAGCTGGATCAGCTCGCTGGCCATCGGCTTGCTCTCCCGGTAGACCGAGGTCACCGTGCCGCCGCGGGTCCGGTCGCCGACGTGCCGGCCGTTCGCGACCGCGGCCCAGCCGGCCGGGCGGGCCATCGAGATGGTGTACGTCGCCAGGTCCCGCGGGTGGTCGTTGCTCGGGAACAGCTGGTGCGACTGGTTCGGCTGACCGGCCATCACCGTGCCGTCCGCGGTGGTCACGAAGCCGGCCGGGGAATCCGCGTTGGCCGGGATCGGGGTCGCGGTGAAGCCGCTGACCGTGACCCAGAAGCGCTTGCCCCGGGCCAGCGCGTGGCCCGGCGTGACGATCAGCTCGTCGCCGTCCCGGCTGAACGTCGCCGCGCGGCCGTTCACCTCGACCTTGCCGACCGACTTGCCGGCGAAGTCGAGGTCGAAGCGGGACAGGTTCTGGGTGGCGACCGCGGTGATCGTCACGTCCCCGCTGATCGTCTGGGCCGGATCCTTCGCCGGGTAGCGGATCGTCAGATCGTAGTTCTGCACGTCGTAGCCGCCGTTGCCGAGCAGCGGGTACAGCCGGTCGCCGAGACCGGCGGCGCCTGGGCTCGCGTGGCCGGTGCCCGCGTACGCCGGGGCGGCCAGGCCGGCCACCGCGAGCAGCGCGGTGGCGCCGGCCGCGAGCAGCCCCGAGAGACGTCTTTCGATTAGGTCACTCATGGCCGCCGACGTTACGCCCACCACTGTGGACGCGCAGCCCCCGTTTTACAGCAGGTGGGCCGCCGGCAGCATGATGCGGGCGGTCACCCCGGTGCCCGGCGAACTCTCCAGCCGCAGCACCCCGCCCTGCGCCTCGACGATCCGGCGGCTGATCGCCAGCCCCAGCCCCAGCCCCGGCGCCTGGGCCAGCCGCGCGTCGTCACCGCGCAGGAACGGCGCGCCGAGCGCCACCAGCTCCCCCTCGGGCAGCCCCGGGCCGTGATCACGAACGGTCAGCGTCGGCATCGGGTAGGCGTCCAGCCCGAGCTCCACCAGGTGGCCCTCGCCGAACGCCAGCGCGTTGCTGACCAGATGTTCGAGGGCCACCTCCAGCAGCCGCGGGTCGGCGGTCACCCAGACCGGGCCGTCCGGCGCGGTCACCCGCAGCCGGCCGGACCGGATCGTGGCCACCACCGACGACAGCACCGCGCCGAGATCGACCAGCTTGCGCTCGCCGACCGGCTCGTGCATCTGCTGGTTCACCGCGCGCAGCAGGTTGTCCACGGTGCGGCAGAGCCGGTCGGCGTTGCGGGTGATCGCGTCGACCCGGCGTTCGAAGCCGGGCGCGATCGCGCTCATCTCGGTGAGCAGTTCCAGGTTGCCGCGGATGCTGGCCAGCGGCGTACGGATCTCGTGCGAGATCGCCGAGACCACCTCGTCCTGATCCAGCCCGGCCGGGAACGGCCGCGTGCTGACCAGGTGCCGCAGGCCGGTCTCGGCATCCACCCGGCGGGCGATCCGGGACAGCAGCCGGATGGTCGCCTCGCTGTTGCGGCGCCGCGGCGTATCGTCGAAGACGCAGAGCGCGCCGACGATCTGCCCCTCGTGGTGCAGCGGCGCGGCGCCCAGGAACCGGACGTGCTCGGTCCCCTGGACCAGCGGATGGGTGGCGAGCCGGGGGTCCCGGCTGGCATCGCCGACGATCATCGTGTCGTTCGCGGCGGCCACCGCGTCGCAGAGCGACATCGACTGCGGCACGTCGACCACGGTCCGGATCCCGAGCGTCGCGGCGAAATGCGCGGCCCCGCCGCCGACCACCTTCAGCGCGGCCATCGGCGCGTGGCAGGCCTCGGCGACCAGTTCGAGAACCTCGGGCACTTCGGCCACCGCGGCCCGGTACCGCTCGGCGGACGCGAAACGGGCCTCCACCGAGCCGGCCGTCATCGGAACAGTCATCGCCATTTCCTCCGCTGCTCTGCAGGGCAGCGACGCTGCTCCCTTGGTGCAGCCCCGAAAATCGGCGGCCCGGCCAACCCCCTGCACAATTCCCGGGTTGCGATCCGGGTCCCCTCACCCACCGCCGCCGAGAAAACCCCTTTTCCGTACGGGCGCAGCCCCGCCCCCACGGACCCCCGCAACCGCCGCCGGCTCCCCGCCGCCCGCGCCCGCCCCGGAAACGCGGAATCCAACTCGCGCAAAATACGGAATTTACACCCCGCAAAATACGGAAAACTTTCGCCGCAGATGCGGAACACAAGGACCGCCACGATCCATGGCGATCTATCAACCCCCGACCTGACCTCGGCCGATGAGCACCGGCGGCACCCGCGCGAACTAGCCGGCTACAGGGCTCAGAGCAGGTTCTCATCCCGCACACCGGCGACGAAAGCAGCCCGCTCAGCCGGCGTGAAGAACAGGATCGGGCCGTCCGGGTCCTTGCTGTCCCGCACCGCGAACCCGCCATCCGCCAGGTCCGTGACCTCGACACAGTCGCCACCGGTTCCATTGCTGCGGCTGCTCTTGCGCCAGACGGCCTCGGTCGCCTCGAAGGTCTCCGCGTACTTCTTGTCGCTCATGGTCTCATCTCCTCAGCCGCCGCCCTGATCATCCGGATGGACTCCGGGTACGACTTCACCAGAAGAACCAAGGCTGCGGTACCTGAGCGAGGCCGGGATCCGCATCGGCGGATGACCACAACGGCTGCTCCCCCGTTCGGGAGTTTCCCCCAGGAGGAAACTGTCGGGCTACGGCCGGGACCCGACAGATGGCCTCCGACCTGCGATGTCGGCCATGCACAGGCCCACCTGGACCCGGCCGTACGAGGCCGACGCCGGGCCGCCCCCAGGGCCGGGGCGAGGTCCGCCCCACAGACCGGGGTAGGCACACGACATCGCCCGGCACGCCTCGCCGACCCGGTCAGCCGCCGACGCACCGCCCGGACCGCCCCGGCCGGCCACCGGGATCGCCGAGCCTTCGCCGATCCGAGTCGGCCACCTGCGTAGATCCGCGGTGGACACCATGCAGACCAACACCCGGCTCGCGTTCGGCACCTGTCCGGCAACACACCACGTGCCCGGGGCAAACACGCAGGCCCCGATCCGGCGACGGGTTGGACCGCGTTGGACAACACGTTGGCTCGTGTTGGGCGGCACGTCGGCGCCGTTGGCCGCATTCGCGGCGCGGCCGGCCACATTGGTGGTCGACAGCCTCGTCCGCGCACGGACGAAGTGCGGACGCCCTCCGGGCCCGTCCCGGACCGCGAGGACGGCCGGGGGGCGCCGGGGACGGCAGCGCGGAGCCCACCGGACGGCACGCGGGCGGGCGCCGGGGCGCGGCGGGTGGCACGTGTGCGGGCGGGCGCCGGGGCGGGGCGGGGCGGGGTGATTTGTGGTGGTCGATTGCGGGGCTGCTTGCATATTGACGGGAAGCTCTTTCAGGAACTGCAAGAACTTGCTACCTTCCGTTCACACATGAACGCCGGGTTTCCGGCCTGTCACGTGCTTGCTCAGCGCCGTCCCCCTCGCCCCTGGAGGCTCCGCCGTGCCCAGATTCCTCCGAAGAGTGCTGGCCGCACTCTGCGTGATCCCCCTGCTGGTGCTGGCCGCACCGGCAGCACGCGCGGCCAACGCGGTCACCGTCTACTACAAACCGGCCAGTTCCTGGACCGCCGTCAACATCCACTACGCGCCGACCGGCGGCGCGTGGACCACGGTGCCGGGCGTGGCGATGGCCGCAAGCTCTTGCAGCGGCTGGTACCAGAAGGAGGTCGATCTCGGCACCGCGGCCGGGATGCAGGTCGTCTTCAACAACGGCTCCGGAACCTGGGACAACAACGCCGGGGCCAACTACAGCGTGGGTACGGGCACGGTCACGATCACCGGCGGTGCGGTCAGTTCGGTCGCCCCCTGTTCGACGTCGGCGACCAACACCGCGACCGTCTGGTACAAGACCGGCTACCCCACGACGTACCTGCACTGGGCCCCGACCGGTGGCTCCTGGACCACGGTCCCGGGCGTGGTGATGGACGAAGAGGCGTGCGCCGGCTGGGTGCGCGAGACGGTCAGCCTCGGCACCGCGACCACCTGGCAGGCCACGTTCAACAACGGCTCCGGAACCTGGGACAGCAATTCCGGAAAGAACTATTCCCTGGGTACGGGGGTGAGCACGGTCAATGCCGGCGTGGTCACCGCGAACGCCGCCAGCCCGTGCGCCACCGCGCCCCCGGACACGACCGCGCCGAGCGCCCCCACCGGGCTCACCGCGACGGCGGTCAACACCACCGTCACGCTGGCCTGGACCGCGTCGACCGACGACGTGGGCGTGGCCGGCTACCAGATCACCCGTGGGTCGGCGACGCTCACCAGCTCGACGAACGGGTACTCGGATCGCGGGCTCACGGCCAAGACGTCGTACACGTACACGGTCAAAGCTCTTGATCTTGCGGGCAATGTCTCGGCGGCGAGCGCGGCCGCGACCGTGACCACCGGCGAGGCCGCGCCGGTCACCCAGGGCACGATGCTCGGCGGCGACCCACGAAAGGACAGCATCTATTTCGTGCTGACCGCGCGTTTCTACGACGGCGACACCAGCAATGACCGGGGCGGCAGCCAGAACGTGGCCTCCGGGAACGCGGCCAACAACGACCCGATGTTCCGCGGTGATTTCAAGGGGCTGGTCGACAAGCTCGACTACATCAAGGGGCTCGGTTTCTCGGCCATCTGGATCACGCCGGTGGTGCTGAACCGTTCCGACTACGACTACCACGGCTATCACGGCTGGGATTTCTACCGGGTCGACCCGCGGCTGGAGTCGACCGGCGCGTCCTACCAGGATCTGATCGACTCGGCGCACGCCAAGGGCCTGAAAATCTATCAGGACGTGGTCTACAACCACAGTTCCCGGTGGGGTGCGAACGGCCTGTTCACGCCGACCGTCTACGGCGTCCGGGACAGCCAGTGGAGCTGGTACTACAGCGAGAAAGTCGCCGGTAAGGAATACAACCCGCTGGAGGAGAACAGCGCGGGATATCCCTACAACGGCGATCTGTGGAGCAGCACCGCGCCGGCCGGGAACACCTGCCCGAACTACGGCACCGCGACCGGGGCGAAAAGCAAGGAGGGGTACGCCCTCTACAACTGCCAGTGGCCGTCACCGACCGCCAAGATGTTCCCGTCCGACCTGTACCACCAGTGCTGGATCGGGAACTGGGAGGGCGAGGACTCGCGGTCCTGCTGGCTGCACGAGGACCTGGCCGATTTCAACACCGAGAACGCGACCGTGCAGAAATACCTGATCGACGCGTACAACAAATACATCGACATGGGCGTCGACGGGTTCCGGATCGACACCGCCGTGCACATCCCCCGGGTCACCTGGAACCGTCGCTTCCTGCCCGCGCTGCACGACCACCTGGTGCAGAAGTACGGCGCCACGAAGGCCGACGAATTCTACGTCTTCGGTGAGGTCGCCGCGTTCGTCAACGACAAGTGGAACCGCGGCTCGGTGAACCACTCGGCGCAGTTCTACACCTGGAAGGAACGCAAGACCTACTCCGACGACGACGTCGCCGCCGCGCTGGAACAATTCAACTACGAAAACAATTTGGGTACGGGCAATCAGCCGACCAGCACGAACGCGTTCCTGAACGGCAACACCTACCACGCGCCGGACCACAGCCAGTTCTCCGGCATGAACATCATCGACATGCGCATGCACATGAACTTCGGGGACGCGCAGAACGCGTTCAACAACGGCAAGGACTCCGACGACTCGGTCAACGACGCCACGTACAACACGGTCTACGTGGACTCGCACGACTACGGGCCGAACAAGTCGTCGACCCGCTACTCCGGCGGCACCGACGCCTGGGCCGAGAACATGTCGCTGATGTGGACGTTCCGCGGGATCCCGACGCTCTACTACGGCTCGGAGATCGAGTTCCAGGCCGGCAAGCAGATCGACTGCGGCCCGACCTGCCCGCTCGCGACCACCGGCCGGGCGTACTACGGCGACAACGTCAGTGGCACGGTCACCGCGTCCGACTACGGGGTGGTCTCCTCGGCCACCGGCAACGTGGCCACCACGCTGTCCAAGCCGCTGGTCAAGCACCTGCAGCGGCTCAACCAGATCCGCCGCGCGGTCCCGGCCCTGCAGATGGGCCAGTACTCGACCGACGGCGTGTCGGGCAGCATGGCCTACAAGCGCCGCTACACCTCCGGCACCGTCGACAGCTTCGCCCTGATCACGGTCTCCGGCGGAGCCACGTTCACCGGCATCCCGAACGGCACCTACGTCGACGCGGTCACCGGCGCCAAGCAGGTCGTCACCGGCGGTTCGCTGACCATCTCGCTCAGCGGCCAGGGCAACCTGCGCGTCTACGTCCTCGACCAGACCGGCAACCCGGCCCCGGGCAAGGTCGGCACGGACACGATCTACCTCAAGTAGGGCGGCGGGTCACCACTGGATGGGGGGAGTTCCCTCCCATGGGGGAGGTGGCCCGGCGGGCCGGCTCCTAGCGTCTGCGACATGGCACGAAATCGATGGTTCCGGCTTGTCGCGGCGGCCTGGCAGATCGCCTACCTCATGATCCACATGTGGTGGGCGATCGGCCACGAGCCGCGTTTCCTGCATGACGGGGAGTCCTACTTCCCGGGCGGCTGGGTTCCGGTGGCCATCGGCGCGCTGGCGGCGGCCGGGTGCCTCTGCGCCGCGGTGGCCGTCCGCTACCCGGTCACCGGCACCGGGCACTACCTGCTCGCGGCGCTCAACGCCGTCGCCGGCGTCGCCCTGTGCCTGTACTCGTTCCTGTTCCCGGTGATGGTGGTGTCGCTGCTGTTCGAAGGCGTCACGACCGGCACCGTCGTCACCCTGCTGGCCACCGGCGGCGGCGTCGCCGGCGGACTCCTCTGCCTGGTCCTCGCCGCGGACGAGCGGCGGCTGGCCCGGCATCCGTGCGAGTCCTGCGGGCGGGTCCACGGACGGTCGCCGGAGAGCCGGGCGGAGCCGGCGCCCCGCTGGGCGTTCGCGGCCACCTACCTGGCCGTCGCCGGGTTCGTGGCCCGGATCGGCGTGTGGCTCGACGACACGATCACCGGGCGGTGGCAGTCCTCGGTGAATCAGGCGGGCGTCTCGTGGACCGGAATGGTGATCTTCATTGTCCTGATGAGCCTGGCCGGCACGCTGTTGCCGCTGGCGCTGGCGCACCGGTGGGGACGGCTCTGGCCGGCCTGGACCGGGCCACTGCGCGGACGGGCGGTGCCCCGGTGGCTGGTGCTCGGCACCGGACTGTTCATCGGGGCGGGCCTGACCGCGTACTTCGGGATCGCCGGGATGATCGCCTGGATCCGCGGGGACTTCGGCGGCCCGTTCCTGCCCCTGCTGCTGGAGATGGGCGGCTACACGCTGTGGGGACTCGGGCTGCTGGTGGCCGCCGCGTCGTACTTCGCGCTGACCCGGCCGGCCTGTCCGCGACCGGTCCCGGAGCTGAGCTGATGGACGTCTACCGGGCCGTGCGCACCAGGCAGTCGATCCGCCAGTTCACCGATCGGCCGGTGCCCCGCGCGGTTCTCGAACGGGTGCTGACGGCGGCCGCCGACGCGCCCTCGGGCAGCAACCTGCAGCCGTGGAACATCTACGTGGTGTCCGGCGACTCGCTGGGCCGGCTGACGAAGACGGTCGGCGAGCGGGTCGCGGCCGGTGACCGCGGCGACGACCGGGAGTTCGCGAACCTTCCGCCGGAGATGGGCCCGCCCTACCTCGACCGGTTGGCCGCGCTGGGCGAGGGTCTCTACGGCTCCCGCGGTGTCGCGCGCGGCGATCTCGCCGGCCGGGCCCGGATCCGCGCCCGGAACTGGGCCTGCTTCGGCGCCGGCACCGCGCTCTTCTGCTACCTGGACCGGGACATGCCGGCGCCGCGGTGGGCGGACACCGGCATCTACCTGCAGACCGTGATGCTGCTGCTGCGGGCCGAGGGCCTGCACAGCTGCACTCAGGAGGTGTGGGCGGAGTACCACCGCAGCGTCGCCGAGGTGACCGCCGCACCACCGGAACGCCTGCTGTTCTGCGGCATGTCGATCGGCTTCGCCGACCCGGCGGTCACCCATCCACGCATTCGCCGCGCCCCGCTGCCGGAGACCGTGACCTTCGTGGACTGACCGGCCGCCGCGGCTACCGGCGTAGGCCGCGGACGAACGTCTCAAGTCGCGCGAGGCCCTCGTGGAGGGTCTCGCGCGACGCCGCGTACGAGAGGCGGACGTGGGTTTCCGCGGTGGCGGTGCCGAAGTCGCGGCCCGGGGTGACCGAGACGTGGGCTTCCTCCAACGCGCGGCCGCAGAACTCCCAGGCGTCCAGGCCGGTCGCGGCGACGTCGAAGTAGACGTAGAAGGCGCCGTCCGGCGGGACCGGGACCGGCAGGCCGATGCGGGCCAGGCCGGCCAGGGCGATCGCGCGGCGGGCCAGCAGCTCCTGGCGACGCTCCTCGCAGACCGCCAGGGATTCCGGGGTGAAGCACTCCAGGGCGGCCAGTTGGGTGGGCATGGACGCGCAGAGGAAGTAGTTCATCGCCAGGCGTTCGGCGGCCGGGACCAGGACGGCCGGCAGGACGCACCAGCCCAGGCGCCAGCCGGTCATGCCGAAGTACTTGGAGAAGCTGTTGATCACGATGGCGTCCGGGTCGGCGGCCAGGATGGTCCGCGGCGGGGTGCCGTCCGGGGCCGGGTCGGCCAGGTCCAGGTAGATCTCGTCGACGATCCGCCAGGCGTCGCGGGCGCGGGCCCGGGCGCAGACCGCGACCAGCTCGTCGTACGGGATCGACGTGCCGGTCGGATTGGCCGGGCTGGCGACCATCACCGCGGTGGTCCGGTCGGTCCAGACCCGGTCGACCGCGGCGGTGTCCAGCTGGAAGCGGGACGCCGGGCTGGTCGCGGCGGTGATCACCGTGCCGCCGAACGTCTCGACCAGCGCCCGGTTGCAGGGGTACGACGGGTCGGCCACGATCACCTCGTCGCCCGGGTCGGTGGTCGCCGCCGCGGCCAGCAGCAGCGCGCCGGACGCGCCCGGGGTGACCGCGATCCGGGCCGGGTCGACCTCGACGCCGTGCCGGTCGCGGTAGAAGCCGGCGATCGCCGCTCGCAGCGCCGGCAGGCCGAAGGCCGGGGTGTACGGCAGCGGCCGCCCGTCCATCACCTCGCGCATCGCCGCGCGGACCGCGGGCGGCGCGCCGAAGTCCGGCTCGCCCAGGCCCAGCCGGGCGATGTGGTGGCCGGCCGCCTCCAGCTCCCCCGCGCGACGGCCGAACGCCATCGCGTGGAACGGCTCGACGTCCTGGGCACGCTGCGACAACCTCATCGGCGCAGCATGACATCCCGCCGCCGGGCGGCGACCGCCGACTCGCTACTCGCTGCCGTCCGCGGTGGCGCCGACAGCCGGCTCAGCCGCCGGCGACGGGACCGGGTCGGGCACGGCGTCCTCGACCACCTCCGGGGCCGGATCGCTGAGCTGCTCGCGGATGTAGTTCCAGGTCACCGCGATCAGCGCGGCCACCGGCACGGCCAGCAGGCTGCCGACGATCCCGGCCAGGTTGCCGCCCAGGGTCACCGCGAGCAGCACCACCGCGGCGTGCAGGCCCAGGCCGCGGCTCTGGATCATCGGCTGGAAGACGTTGCCCTCCAGCTGCTGCACCAGCAGGATGATGCCGAGCACGATCAGCGCCTTCACCCAGCCGCTGAAGACCAGCGCGATCAGCACCGCGACCAGGCCGGCGAAGACCGCGCCGACGATCGGGATGAACGCGGTGACGAAGGTCAGCACGGCCAGCGGCAGGACCAGCTTGACGCCGGTGATCCACAGGCCGATGCCGATGAAGACCGCGTCGAGCAGGCCGACGAACGCCTGCGAGCGGACGAACGAGCCGAGCGTGTTCCAGCTGCGGCCGGCGATCTCCGGGACGTCGGCGGCCAGCCGGCCGGGCAGCTGACGGCTCAGCCAGGGCAGGAACCGCGGGCCGTCCTTGAGGAAGAAGAACATCAGGAACAGCGCGAGGATCGTGGTGACCAGGCCGTTGACCACCGTGCTGACCCCGCTCAGGGTGGCGTTGGCGATGCTGCCGACGCTCGCCTGCACCTTGTCGATCGCCGTGTTCAGGCCGTTGTCGACCTGGGCGTCGCTGATGTTCAGGGGCGGGCCGGAGGCCCAGTCCCGGACGGTCTGGATGCCGTCGACCACGCCCTGGCCGAGCTGGCCTGCCTGCCCCGAGACCGGCACCACGATCAGCACCACGATGCCCGCGATCAGGGCCAGGAACAGGATCGTGACCAGCGAGGCGGCCAGCGCCGGCGGCCAGCCCTTGCGGCGCAGGTAGCGGACCGGCGGCCAGGTCAGCGTGGTCAGCAGCAGGGCCACCACCAGCGGCCAGATCACCGACCAGGCCATCCCGAGCAGTTCCAGCACCACATAGGTGAGCAGCAGGATCAGCAGGCTCTGCCACGAGACGCGGGCGGCGTTGCGCAACGCGTCCCGGGTCTTCCCGGCGCTCAGGGTCGGAGGCATGTCGATCACTGTACGTAAGTCACGCCGCGCCCGGGGCCGGGGAAGAGCCCCGGGCGCGGCGTTTCTCAATTGACCGTGAACCAGGTCGCGCGGGACTTCTTCCACTCGGCGTGGGACAGGTCCTTCGCCTCGGCGCCGTCACCGTAGAGGTCGGCGGCGCCGGCGTCGGTGAGCAGCTGGGCCCGGGCTCCGGCCACGGTCAGGTCGGGCACCGTGACGATCGCCTCCCAGGCGCCCGGGTCGGCGGTCGGCAGCGACCGGACCAGCACCGGGGCGTGCGCGGCGACGCCGTCCCAGGAGTAGAGCGCGTACGGGTCGCTGTTGTCGTCGGCCGCCCACGAGCCCGCGATGATCAGGTACTGGTCGCTCGCGTTCTTCCGGATGTCCCGGACGGTCAGGCCGCCCAGGTCCATCGTGATCGGCGTACCGAAGGTGGCCTTGGTCAGCTTGTCCAGGTTGGTCACCGGGACGACGACCGCCCTGCCGCCGACCAGGGGTGCGCGGAAGCCGAGGTACGCCGTGCTGGTGCTGCCCGGCGCGAACTCCAGGCCCTCCAGGTTGAAGCCGTCGATCTGCTTCGGGATGTTGCCCGCGGCGGCGCCGGCCGCGAAGCCGAACCGGTTGCCGTTGGCCTTGTCCCAGGCGATCAGGTCGTCGCGCAGCCCGTGGTAGACCCCGCCGAAGGTGAGCTGGGTGCTCGCGCCGGTCCCGGTGATCTTCGTGGTGAACAGCGCGGTGCGGTCCGGCCGCAGCTCGCCACTCTTGCTGTTGCCCTGCGAGCCGACCCAGTAGATCGTGTCGCCGGTCCGGGCCGCGGCTTCCAGGTCCATCTCGATGCTGACCCCGGCCTGGCTGCTGAAGTCCCAGGTCCGCACGGGCGCGCCGGAGGTGTCCCGGCGGTACAGGCGCAGCACGTTGGTCTCGTCGTCGGCGACGATCAGGTAGCCGTCACCGGCGTCGATCGCGGCCGACGAGTCGCTGGCGCCGGTCAGGTAGCGCGTGTCGGCGGCGTCCTGCACGGCCGCGGAGGCGGCCAGGTGCAGGGTGGTCGCCGCGGACTTGCCGTTCGGGGCGGTGACCTTCAGGGTCAGGTCGGTGTAGCCCTTGGCGCGCGGCGCGACGGCGATCTGCCGGGTGCCGCCGGTGCCGGTGACCGTGACGTCGGCGGTGGTCGCGACCGCGGTATTCGAGCTGGCCGTGGCCGTGACGACCAGGGCGTTCGCGTCTCCCCCGGTCTGCGCCACGGTCGCGGTCACCGTCGGGTCACCGGTGGCGCCCACGGCGCTGGAGAGGTACGCCGAGGAGAGCGCGATGGTCGGCGTGGACGTCGGCTGGCTGGCGCTCGGGCTCGCCGTCGGGCTCGTCGAGGTCGACGGGCTCGTCGAAGCGGAAGGGCTCGTCGAAGGCGTCGAGGTGCCGCTCGGGGCGACGGCGACGCCGCGGAACGCATTGCCGCTCGGGGCGGTGGCTATGGTCGTACGGGAAGAAATTGATGGGGTTGAATTTGATGTGGCTGTGTCGGTGAGCTGCACGAGGGTGTTCTTCGCGCCGTCGCCGTTGATGCCGTAGAGGCGGGCGCTCGAGCCGTCGACGACGCCGGTCAGGCCGGTCCAGCCGGAGGTGCTGGAGATCTTGCCGCGACTGGTCCAGGCCGAGCCGTCCGACGAGTACTTGTAGACCCCGACCGTCTCCTGCACCACGTAGAGCGTGTCCGCCCCGGGCACCGCCGGATCCCGGTCGAGCAGCGTGAACGAGATCGGCCCGGCGCCGTCGGAGCCGAGCGCGATCACCCGGGTGGTCCCGCGGTAGAGCCCGGCCGAGCCCTTCTCACTGCCGAACCAGACGTTGCCGTCGGACAGCTGCACGGTCCGGGTGTTGTTCAGCGCGTCGCTGCCACTGGCCAGCACGGTTCCGGTGCTCGCGCCGAGCGTCGCCTGGACCAGGCCGCCGTTCGGGCTCGCGGTCGCGCCGTGGCCGGTGACCCAGAAGCGGCTGCCGTCGTCGGTGACCGCGCCGCGCACCTTCTCCTGGGTGAACGAGGTGCCCAGCGTGGTCGAGGTGTCCACCGAGCCGGCGGCGTCGACGCGGGCGACGACCCGTGGCGCGGACGCGGTGGACGCGCCCGGAACCGCCGAGTAGCCGGCCAGCGTGACGTAGCGGCCGTCGGACGAGCGGGCCAGCGCGCCGACCGCGGCCGAGTCGCCCTCCAGGGTGAACGGCTTGTTCGCGCCGGAGGCGGCGGCCGGCAGGGCGATCGCGGTGCCGTCGGCGGCGCCCGCGCCGGTGAGCCGGGTCAGCGTCACCCCGGTCGCCGACGAGGTGACCTTCACCTGGGAGAGCAGCAGGTGGTCGGCGGCGGCGCCGGTCGCCGCCTGCGCGCTGGTGGTGGCGACGATCGCCGAGCCGGCCACGACCGCGGCGGCGGACGCGATCGCCAGGCGGCGGCCTGTGTGCTGGGAGCGCAAGGAGGTGCCTTTCGTTGCGGGACGGTCGCCGCAGTGGATCCGCACATCAAAAATTCAAGAGCAACGATTTCGGTACGACGGATGAACAGAACCGGACCTCTCAAGATCGCCGATTGTTCACACGTTCGTGGCCTGGTGAGGGGGCGCGACGGTCCTACCATGACGGCGTCCCGCACCTACCTGCTGACTCTCCGGAGTGGACCTTGTCCGACATGGTCGGCCCGTACCAGAAAGTCACCCTGCTCGGCAAGGGTGGCATGGGTGAGGTGTGGGAGGCCGTCGACTCGCGTACTCAGCGCACCGTCGCCCTGAAGGTGCTCACCTCGGTCGCCCTGGCCGATCCTGAGCTGCGGAAGCGCTTCGTACGTGAGATGCGGCTGGCCGCCGAGATCGAGAACCCGTACGTGGTGGCGGTCTACGACTTCAGCGTCGGGCCGCCGCCGTACATCGCGATGCGCCTGATCCGGGGCCGCAACCTGGCCACCGAGATCCGCACCGCCCCGCTCACCCCGGAGCGGGCCGTCGACATCATCCAGCAGGTCGCGAACGCGCTGGCCGCGGCGCACGACAAGAACCTGCGGCACCGGGACGTGAAGCCGTCCAACATCCTGCTCGACGCCGGGCACCGCAGCGGGTCGGACCACGCGTACCTGATCGACTGGGGCATCGCGCACCGGATCGACCCGCACGACCCGAACATCACCCGGGTCGGGCAGCTGGTCGGGACGCCGCCGTACATCGCCCCGGAACGCCTCACCGACCAGACCGCGGACCACCGCGCGGACATCTACTCGCTGGCCGTGGTGCTCTACGAGTGCCTGGCCGGCCGGGTGCCCTACGGGCCGACCGGGCTGTCGTTCCCGCTGCACGCGCACCTCACCGACGAGCCGAGGGACCTGCCCGACACCGTGCCGGTCGCGCTCCAGGACGTGATCGCGAAGGGCCTGGCCAAGGACCCGGACCAGCGGTGGGCGAGCGCGACCGAGTTCGGGGAGGCGGCCTACCTGGCGGTGCATCCGGCGCCGGAACCCCGTACCCGCAAAAGGTCCTGGTGGCCGGCGGCCGGCGCCGTCGCCGGCGCCGCGACCGGCGGCGTCCTCCTCGGCGCCGATCTGATCGCCGCCTGGTGGGTGGTGCCCGCGCTGGCCGTCGCCGGCGCCGGACTGACCTGGGGCTTCACCCCGAGCAAGGAAGGGAACGCATGAAGGGCTTCGTACGGGTGCTGGCGGTCTCGATCAGCGTCGCGCTGATCCTGGTCGTCGGCTGGAAGCTCGGCCGGGGCCGCACCGGCGCGGACGCCGCGAACTGCGCCGGCAAGGTCACCGACGTGCGCGGGATCGTCGGCTCGGAGAAGGAGCCGTTCCTGCGCGACCCCCGGGTCGCCAAGGTCTTCCAGTGCGCCGGGCTGCGCCTGCGGATCGACCCGACCGGCTCGCGGGAGATGGTCGACCTGCTCGCCGGCGACTCGGCGCGGTACGACTTCGCGTTCCCGTCCAGCACCCCGACGGCCGAGAAGATCAAGTCGGCGCTGCACGTGAAGGAGTCGTTCAAGCCGTTCGCCTCCGTGATGGGCGTCGCGACCTTCACCGACACGGTCACCGTGCTGCGCCGGGCCGGCGTGGTGCAGACCGTCGGCGGCCAGGAGGTGATCTCGGTCCGCAAGCTGATCGAGCTGGACCGGGCCGGCACCAGCTGGAAGAAGCTGCCCGGCAACGAGGCCTCGGCCAACGGCAACGTGGTGCTGATGCGCACCACCGACCCGGCCGACTCGAACTCGGCGATCATGTTCCTGTCGATCGTCTCGGCGGTGCTCAACGGCGACAAGCCGGTCACCTCGGCCGCCTCGGTCACCAAGGTGCTGCCGGACATGTGCCGGCTGATGGCCGACCAGGGGCTCAAGCCGGACACCAGCGGGGTGCTGTTCGAGGAGTACCTGACCGGCGGCTCGACCCGGACGCCGATCGCGCTGGTCTACGAGTCGCAGTTCCTCGACAAGGTGTCCACCCAGCGGGTGCCGCAGGACGGGCAGCACGTGCTGCTGTTCCCCAGCCCGACCGTGTACGCCTGGCACGAGCTGGTCCCGCTCAGCGACGGCGGCCGCAAGGTCGGCGAGCTGCTGCGCGACGATCCGAGCTTGAAGGACCTGGCCGCCGAGTACGGATTCCGCCCGCAGGGCCGCACGCTCGCCGACCGGCCCAATCCACCGGTGGTGGTCGAGCCGCCGGCCTACAAGGTCCTCGAGACGTTGCTGGACAAGGCGGCGGGGTGCGCGGAATGAGACGCCGCCTGGCTCTTCTCGCGACCGCGTTGCTGCTGGCCGGCTGCACCGCCGACAAGCCGGCCGTCCCACCCGGCGATCCGGTGATCACCCCGGGCCCGCCGACCACGCTGCGGGTGCTGGCCGGCAGCGAGCTCGCCGACATGCAGCCGATCCTCGACGAGGCGGCCAAGGCCACCGGCGTGACCGTCAAGATGGACTTCATCGGCAGTCTGGAAGGGGCCGAGACGGTCGCGACCGGCAAGGCCGACGGGAAGTACGACGCCGTCTGGTTCTCCTCCGACCGTTACCTGGAGACGATCCCCGAGGCGAAGAAGCGGCTCGGCACCGCCACCCGGATCATGGGGTCGCCGGTGGTGCTCGGCGTGCGCGCCGCGGCCGCCCGGCGACTCGGCTGGACCGGCGCGGTCACCTGGAAGGACATCGCCGCGGCGGCCGCCAGGGGTGACTTCACGTTCGCGATGACCGACCCGGCCAGCTCGAACACCGGGTTCTCGGCGCTGGTCGAGGTCGCCACCGCGCTCGACGGCACCGGCCGGGCCCTCGACGACGCCGCGATCAACCGGGTGGCGGCGCCGCTCACCGGCTTCTTCAGCGGGCAGCGGGTGACCGCCGGGTCGTCCGGGTGGCTCACCGACGCGTTCACGCAGCCGGGGGCCTCGGTCGACGCGCTTGTCACGTACGAGGCGTCGCTGGTGGAGCTGAACCGCTCCGGGAAGCTGAGCGAGCCGCTGACCGTGGTCTACCCGGCCGAGGGCGTGGTCAGCGCGGACTATCCGCTGACCCTGCTGACCGGGGCGTCGACCGTGGCCCGGGACGCCCACGAGCTGCTCGGCGACTACCTGCGCGGCTCGGCGGTGCAGCAGCGGATCGGCGCGGCCACCGCGCGGCGGCCCGGCGTGCCCGGGGTGGCGCTGCCGGCCGGACTGCCGGTGACCCCGGTGGAGCTGCCGTTCCCGTCGACCCGGCCGGCGATCGAGGGGCTGCTGACGGCGTACCAGGACCGGCTGCGCCGGCCGTCGCGCACGGTCTACGTGCTGGACGTGTCCGGGTCGATGAAGGGCCCGCGGATCGCCGCGCTGAAGACCGCGCTCAGCGGGCTGACCGGGGTGAACACGTCACTGACCGGGACGTACTGCCGGTTCCGCAGCCGCGAGGAGGTGACGTTGCTGCCGTTCAGCGACCGTCCCAAGGCGCCGATCACGGTCACCGTGGACGCCGGGAACCCGCAGCCGTCGCGGGACGAGCTGCGGACCGCGGTCAACCAGTTGAAGGTCGGCGGGAACACCGCGGTGTACGACTCGCTGGTCGAGGCCTACCGGCGGTTGGACACGGCCACGGACAAGGACCGGTTCGTCAGCATCGTGCTGATGACCGACGGCGAGAGCAACCGGGGCAAGGATCTGGCCGCGTTCAAGAAATACCTGACCGCCCGCGGGTCCGCGCAGCACGTCGCGGTGTTCCCGATCATGCTCGGCGAGGCCGCCGAGTCGCAGATGAAGCAGATCGCGACGTCCACCGGGGGCGCGGTGTGGGACGCCCGGAACGCCGACCTGACCAAGGCGTTCTGCCAGATCCGCGGCTACCAGTAGCGGGTGGTCACGCCGGCCGACACATCGTCGCCACGACGGTGTGCCGCCCGGTCAATCGACGTGCTTGACTGCGGACATGCGCCAGGACGAGATCAACACCGTCGTACGGCAGGTCGCCGACCTGCTCGCCGAGCACTACGTCTTCCCCGAGCTCGCCCCTCGGATCGCCGCCGCACTCGACGGCTATCCGGACGGCCTCGACGCCGCCGAGCTGGCCGAACGGGTCACCGAGGACCTGCGGTCGATCAACGGCGACAAGCATCTGCGCCTGATCCACAGCGCGACACCGCTGCGCGCCGACCACGGCGACGACGAGGCCGACCTCGCCGAACTGGCCGAGTGGGCGGCCCGCACCGGCGGCGGCATCGGCAAGGTCGAACGCCTCGACGACAACATCGGGCTCATCGAGATCACCCCGCTGTTCTTCCCGCCCACCACGGCCGGCGACCCGATCGCCGCCGCGATGACCCTGGTCGCGGGTGCGTCGGCGCTGATCGTCGACGTCCGGCGCTGCCGGGGCGGGGTGCCCGACACGGTCGCCCTGTTCTGCAGCTACCTGTTCGGCCCGGAGCCGTTCCACCTCAGCGGCATCTACGCCCGCAAGGACGATGCGATCCGCCAGTACTGGACCGCCGCGCACCTGGCCGGGCCCCGCTTCGGACCGGACCGCCCGGTCGCCGTGCTGACCAGCGCCAGCACCTTCTCCGGGGGTGAGGAACTCGCCTACGACCTGCAGGAACGCGGGCGGGCCACGATCATCGGCGAGACGACGCGGGGCGGGGCGCATCCGCGGGAGAGCTTCGCCGTCCACCCACATCTGGAGGCGTCGATCCCGGTGGCGCGGTCGGTCAGCCCGCTGACCGGCGGGAACTGGGAGGGGGTCGGGGTACGGCCGGACATCGCGGCGCCGGCGGAGGAGGCGCTGGATCGGGCCGTCGCGCATCTACGGGCGGCGGTTTCGGTCCCGGTGGCTCTTGCTTGAGCCCTACGGCATCTCGCGGCACCGGGACCCCACCCCAACCGGGGGCAGGCCGCCCTTTGGCCATTGTCGTCGGGAAGCCCAAGATCATGCTGGCGGCCTGTGGAAAACCGGCCAGTGTGGATAACTCGAACCGGGCCCGAAGGCTTGCCGGGCGCCCTCCGCCCCTGGTCACGGCGTGCTTGCCGGGTATCGCTCGCCGTTGATCATGGTCGCGGGCCGCGGCCTGCTCGCTGCCGGCTTGCGACCCGCGCGGCCCGCCGGTCGGTCACGGCTGCGGCCTGCTCGCTGTTTGCTTGCCAGGCACCGCCCGCTGTTGGTCACGGCTGCGGCCGCCACCGGCGGGAGTTGCCGATTGCGGTGGCCTCGGGGGTACGCCGTGGGCGCGCTCCGCCGCCGACGCAAGCTCCCGGCTGGTCGTCAGGGCTGCCCCGGCGCGATTGAACAGCCCTCACGACCAGCCGAGCCGAACGAGCTGGTGCCTACGGTTGCCACGAGTGTTGCTCGCGGGGCTGCGGAAGTGAGCGCGAGCACGGGCTGCGCGCGGGGCCGACGTGCACAGGGCCGACGTGCGCGGGGCCGACGTGCGCGGGGCCGACGTGCGCGGGGCCGACGTGCGCGGGGCCGACGTGCGCGGGGCCGACGTGCGCGGGGCCGACGTGCGCGCGGGCGCCGGGCGCGCGGGCGCCAGGCGGACTTCGACGGGCGGGGCTCAGGGGGCTGCTGGCGGCCGGGGGCTGGTGCCGTACCCAAGCAAGGGTTCTAAAGGCGCCAAGGGCGCAGGCAATGATCGACCATGGCGACCAGCCGGCTCGGGTCGACCATCGTCATCACGGCGTTGACCTGCTGGCCAAGGCAGATCGTCAGGAGGGTGTCGATCACGTCCGGGATCGGGAAGTCCGGCCGCAGCTCGCCGTCCGCGATCGCCTCGCGGAAGTGGTCGGCCATCTGGCCGGCCCAGACGTCGCCGAGCTCCGGCGCCTCCTCGATCTTGGAGTTGGCGGCGAGGCGGCCCCAGAAGCCGACGACCACGAACGCCTCGTCCAGCGTCTCCTTGGTCAGCGGGAGGATCTCGCGGATCATCGCGTAGAACGCGGCGAGCCCCCGCAGCCCGGCGGTCGCGGCGGCGATCCGGCGGTTGGTGCGGTCGGTGATCCGCAGGTAGGCGCCGGCGGCGACCTCGTCGAAGCCGTCGAAGTAGTGCCAGAGGGCGCCGGTGCCGATGTTCAGCTCGGCGGCGATGGCCCGGCTGGTGGCGGCGGCCAGCCCGTCGCGCGAGACGACGGTGAGAAACGCCTCGATGATCTCGGAACGACGCTGATCGTGATCGACGATCTTCGGCACGTAATCCCCTTCCCGCGCGTAGGTTACCGGGATTTGATCGCGGTGCGAACCTACGAGACCACTTGTGCAGTCTGTTACCGCCTCGTAAATTCCGTAGCACACGGAGTCGTCACCACCACCCCTGGTGACGACTGCATGTCCAGGGACCACTGCGGCGCGATCCGCCGGAGTGGTCCGCAGGGAGCCTTCAGGAGGCCATGCGTGACGTTCTACCGGCAGGTGGGCCACATCCCGCCGAAGCGGCACACCCAGCACCGCCGCCCCGACGGCGGGCTGTACGCCGAGGAGCTGGTCGGCGAGGAGGGCTTCTCCTCCGACTCGTCGCTGCTGTACCACCGCGGCATCCCGTCGGCGATCGTCGACGCGCGCCCGTGGCAGCTGCCCGATCAGTCGCTGACCGCGAACGCCCCGCTCGTCCCGCGGCACCTGCGCCTGCACGATCTGGAGTACAAGGAGGCCGACCCGGTCACCGGGCGCCGCCTGGTGCTGGGCAACGCCGACGTGCGGATCTCGTACGCGGTCTCCACCGAGATCTCGCCGTACTACCGCAACGCGATCGGCGACGAGTGCGTCTACGTCGAGCGCGGCGCCGCGACCGTGGAGACGGTGTTCGGCGCGCTGACCGTGGGCCGGGGCGACTACGTGGTCATCCCGCGGATGACCGCGCACCGCTGGGTGCCGGACGGGGCCGAGCCGCTGCGGACGTACGCGATCGAGGCGAGTTCGCACATCGCCCCACCCGCGCGCTATCTGTCCCGGTACGGGCAGTTCCTGGAGCACGCGCCGTACTGCGAGCGGGATCTCCGCGGGCCGGTCGAGCCGCTGCTGGCCGAGGGCACCGACGTCGAGATCTACGTCAAGCACCGCGGCGGCGGGACGATCCACGTGGTGCCGGAGCATCCGTTCGACGTGGTCGGCTGGGACGGGTGCCTGTATCCGTACGCGTTCAACATCGCCGACTTCGAGCCGATCACCGGGCGCGTGCACCAGCCGCCGCCGGTGCATCAGGTCTTCGCCGGGCAGAACTTCGTGATCTGCAACTTCGTGCCGCGCAAGGTCGACTACCACCCGCTCGCCGTGCCGGTGCCGTATTACCACTCGAACGTGGACTCCGACGAGGTGATGTTCTACGTCGACGGGGACTACGAGGCGCGCAAGGGCTCCGGGATCGGCAAGGGCTCGATCTCGCTGCACCCCGGCGGGCATTCGCACGGGCCGCAGCCCGGGGCCGTCGAGCGCTCGCTCGGGGCGGAGTTCTTCGACGAGACCGCGGTCATGGTCGACACTTTCCGTCCGCTGGATCTCGGCGAGGCCGGGCTGGCCTCGGACGACGGGCGTTACGCCTGGTCCTGGTCCGGCCGCGGCCCGTCCGCATGACGGGGCTGTTCGCGGGGCTCTTCGACGACGCGGCGCTGTTCCCGCCCGGGAACGCGCCGATGGCCGGGGCGGTGCCCGCGCACCGCCGCGCGCTCGCCGGGCCGCACGGGGACCTGCTCGGGCCGTTCGTGGTGCCGGCGGCGCGGCTGGCCGAGATCGGCGCGCACCTCGATCCGGCCGGGCCGCCGCTGGACCTCGCGCTGATCACCTCGCCGGCCGACCTGCCGGCCGCGGCCGGCAAGATCGCCCAAAACCCGGGATTGCGCCTGGTCACGGTCGAGGCTTCGGTCGCGGTCGACGGTGCGCAGGCGCATTCGGCGGTACGGGCGTTGGCGACCGCCCTGGCCCCGGACGTCCCCCGCGCCGTCGAGATCCCGCGGACCGGCGGGCGCGACGAGGTCCTCGACGCGATCGCCGGCACCGGCTGCCGGGCGAAGCTGCGCACCGGTGGCGTGCGCGCCGACCTGTTCCCGCCGGCCGCCGAGCTGGCCGCGACGATCCGGGCGTGCGCCGCGCGGGGCATCGCGTTCAAGTGCACGGCCGGGCTGCACAACGCCGTCCGGCACACCGACCCGGCGACCGGTTTCGACCATCACGGGTTCCTCAACGTGCTGCTCGCGGCCGGCGATCTCGACGACGCCGAGGCGCACCTGCGGCGTACCGACGCCGCGGCCATGGCGGCCGAGCTCGGCGGCTGGTCGGCCGCGGAGGTCGCGCACGCCCGGTCGGTCTTCACCTCGTTCGGCACGTGCGATGTCGCCGAACCCGTCCACGATCTCGCCCGCCTCGGCCTGCTCCCGGAGAGAATCACCCAATGACCTGGCTCGACCTGCCCGAATCCACGGGATTCGGGATCACCAACCTGCCCTACGGCATCTTCACCGACGCCTCCGGGAACCCACCGCGTACCGGGGTGGCGATCGGCGATCACGTGCTCGACCTGGCCGGGCTGACCGGGGATCCGGTGCACGCGACCGGGTCGCTCAACGCGTTCATGGCGCAGGGGCCGGAGTCGTGGGCCGCCCTACGCTCGATGATCACCGCGTGGCTGACCGATCCGGCCCATCGGGAGCGGGTCACGCCGTACCTGCTGGCGCGGGATGCGGTGACCATGCGGCTGCCGTTCGAGGTGGCCGACTACGTGGACTTCTACAGTTCCCGGGACCACGCGGAGAACCTGGGCCGGATGTTCCGCCCGGGGTCGCCGCCGCTGACCCCGAACTGGCAGCACCTGCCGATCGGCTACCACGGGCGGGCCGGGACCGTGCGGCCGTCCGGCACGCCGGTGGTCCGGCCGCGGGGGCAGTACCTGGTCGACGGCGCTCCGGAGTTCGGGGCGTCGCGGCGGCTGGACATCGAGGCCGAGGTCGGGTTCGTGGTCGGGGTGCCGTCGGCGCTCGGGACTCCGGTGGCGGTGCGGGACTTCCCGTCGTACGTCTTCGGGGTCTGCCTGGTCAACGACTGGTCGGCGCGGGACCTGCAGGCCTGGGAATACGTGCCGCTCGGCCCGTTCCTGGGCAAGTCGTTCCTGACCTCGGTGTCCGCGTGGGTGGTCCCGCTGGCGGCACTGTCGGCGGCCCGGGTGACGCCACCGGCGCGCGACCAGGCGCTGCTGCCCTACCTCCAGGACGACACCGAGCCGTGGGGGCTGGACCTGTCGCTGGAGGTCCGGCTGAACGGGGCGGTGGTCAGCCGGCCGCCGTTCCGGGGGATGTACTGGACCGCGGCTCAGCAGCTGGCGCACATGACGGTGAACGGGGCGTCGCTGCGCACCGGTGACCTGTTCGCGTCGGGCACGGTGAGCGGGCCGGGGCGCGCGGAGCGGGGCTCGCTGATCGAGTTGTCCTGGAACGGCGCCGAACCGCTGCCCCTGCCGGACGGCGCCACCCGCACGTTCCTGGAGGACGGCGACGAGGTCACGATCACCGCGACGGCGCCGGCCGCGGACGGCACCCGGCTGTCGTTCGGCGACCTGTCCGGCCGCATTCTCCCGGCCGTCGGGTCCTGATTTCCGGAAACATTTCGAGCCCGGTTCCCGCCGCCCCGAAAAGGACGGCAGGAACCGGGATCTCCCCCCAGTAAAGTCATTGACCCCGCGCATACGAAAGCGTGTGCGAGCGTTTTCGTGAGCCGGCGATCCAGGTGAATTGACCGCGGCAGACCGAGGCGCGCCAGGCGGTGTCCAGCGGGCGGCAGAACGCACCGCAGCAGGCCGCGGGCGCCTCCTCGGGGCGTGGCGGCACCGGCTCGTCCGGACCGTCGAAGGGGATCACCGGACCAGGAGCGTGTAGTTCGGCGCGATGCCGGTGCGGCACCGGAACGAGACCCAGACGCGCGCCGCCACGCCATCGGCGCCGACCCGCTCGCACTCCGTCCGCGGGTTGCTGACCTGGTCGAACCGGGCGGTGTAGACGGCGTGCTCGGCGGAGTGCGGCCGGTGCCGCGGCGTGTAGGTGATCACCAGGTCGTCCCCGGCGACCCCGGGGTGGGTGCCGGCGACCGACCAGAGGCCGGCGCTCTGCCCGCCCGCGCCGATCACCGCGGCCCGGCCGAAGCCGTAGGTGCCGAGCACGCCGGTCGCGGCCTTCGGCGCCGCCTGGGCCGGACCGGAGAGGAGGAGGACGACCGGGACAACGCCGGCCAGCACCGCAGCACGCATTTTCGGAATCCTTTTCACCAATGGCCGCGAGGATCTCCCGCGAGCACCCGGGGAGGGCCACCGGACGGTTCTTCATCCGGCCGACCAGAATCAACCCGAAAACGAACCTACACCGGCTCGCAGGTCGAATGTCGCGCCCGGCCGAGAACAATCTGTTAAGTATTAACGATCGTTAATGTTGTCGGATTTGCGGCCTGGCTGCCGTCACCCGGACGGGTCGGGCGTACCCTGCCCGTATGCCCGAATCGCGGACGGTGCGTATCGGCACCCGAAACTCCCCGATGGCGCTCGCGCAGGTCGACCGGGTCCAGGCCATGCTGGTCGCGCGGCACCCACACCTGCGGGTCGAGGTGCAGTCGATGACCACCAGCGGTGATCGCTGGCAGGGCAGTCTGGCGCAGCTCGGCGGCAAGGGCGCGTTCACCAAGGAGGTCGACGCGGCGCTGCTCGCCGGCCAGGTCGACCTGGTCGTGCACTGCGTGAAGGACGTGCCCGGCGACCGGCCCGCGCCGGCCGGCACGGTGATGGCCGCCTACCTGGCGCGCGACGACGTGCGCGACGCGTGGGTCCATCCGGCCGGGATCCCGATCGACCAGGTCCCGGCGGGCACGGTGATCGGCACGTCGGCGGTCCGCCGGATCGCGCAGATCGGCCTGCACTGGCCGCACCTGTCGGTCAAGCCGATCCGCGGCAACGCGAACCGGCGGCTGGCGAAACTGGACGCCGGCGAGTACGACGCGCTGCTGCTGGCCGTCTCCGGGCTGGAGCGGATCGGCGAGACCGACCGGCTCACCCACCCGCTGGACGTCGACACGATGGTGCCCGCGGTCGGCGCCGGGACGCTGGTCCTGCAGTGCCGCGAGGACGACGCCGCGGTGCGCGACCTGGCCGCCAGCATCGGTGACACGCGCGCCTGGGCGGAGACCACCGCCGAGCGCACGATGCTGCACATCCTGCAGGGCTCCTGCTCCTCGCCGATCGGGGCGCTGGCCCGCACCGAGCCGGACGGCCGGATCGGGCTGCGCGCGCGGGTGATCTCACCGAGCGGCAAGGACGTGGCCGACGCGCACGAGTGGGAGAAGGATCCCGTGCTGCTCGGCACGGCGGTCGCGGTGTCACTGATGCGCCAGGGCGCCCGCCAGATCCTGGCCGACGCCGAGCAGGCCGCGTCCACCCAGCCGTAGGGGTCAGGCCTGAAGCTCGTCCACCAGCGCCGCGGTGGAACCCGGGCGGGTGGTGGCGTGGCCGACCCCGGCCCACAGGTTCAGCGCCGATGCGTCGCCCTGGCGGGCCGCCGCCGCCCTGATCGGTGCGGTCAGGTGGTGGATCGCCGGATAGCCCACCGGCGCGATCGCCGAGTACGCCTCGACGAACCGGTTGCGCAGCGCCCGGGCCGGCTGCCCGGTGAACGCCCGCGTCACCACGGTCTCCCGGAACTCCCCGGAGCGCATCGCCGCCCGCTGGACCGCCCGGGTGCCGGCCTCCTCGGCCAGCAGGAACGCCGTGCCGCACTGGACCGCGGCGGCACCGGCCGACCGCAGCCCGGGAACGTCGCCGCCGCCGGCCGCCAGCACCGGCCGATCGGTCACCGCGAGCACCTCGGCGAGCACCTCGGGGGCGCCACGCTCACCGCGATATCCGGCCGGATCGAGCGTCGCGGCGTGCCCGCCCGCACTCCCGCCCTGGGCGATCAGCCCGGCCGGCTCCACGGTCAGCGCCCGGCGCGCCTCGGCGCCGCTCGTGACGGTGATCAGCACCGCCGAGCCGGCGTCGCGCAGTGCGCGCACGACCGCGGCCGACGGCACCCCGAAGGTGAAGCTGACCAGCGGGATCCGGTACGCGATCGCCAGCTCCACCTTGGCCGCGAAGTGATCGTCGTCGGTCAGCCCCAGCGGCGGTAGCTCCACCCCGTAGCGCTCCGCCTCGGGGCGCAGGGCATCCCGGTAGCGCGCCACGGCGGCCTCGTCCGGGGGCGGGGGGCATCGGGACGAAGAGATTCAGTCCGTACGGCGCAATGGTGGAAGCTCGCACCGAGCGGACCTCGGCCTCGACAGCTTCCGGGGTCTTGTAGCCGGCGGCGAGGAAGCCGAGCGCGCCGGCCCGGCCGGCGGCGAGGACCAGTTCCGGGGTGGACGGGCCACCCGCCATCGGCGCGACGACGACCGGCCGCAGCAACTCCCGCACGGGCCCCAACCTACCGGACGTCACGCCGGTCACAGGTGTCCACATACCGGGACCCGGACAGCGGAAAGCCCCGCCCGGCCGAGCTGGGCGGGGCTTTCCGAGGTGCCTTACTTGATGACGACCGTGCTGACGATCTTGTCGGCCAGCGTCTGCTTCTTGGCGTCCCACAGCGGGAACAGGTAGCCGATGAAGCAGATGATGAAGTCGACGAAGTGCGCGAGGTCACGCAGGAACGCCTTCAGACCGCCGATGTTCTGGCCGGTGTTGGCGTCCACCAGGCGGATGCCGAGCGCCTTCTTGCCCCAGCTCTGGCCGGTGGTGCCGCCCTGGTACCACCGGTTGTAGCCGACCACGGCGATCGAGAGCAGGTAGAACACCCAGTACAGGGCGTTGTACGTGGGCAGACCGGTGACCGGGTCCTTGTCCATGCCGAGGGTGCTGCCCAGGATGCTGATCGGCACGACGGCGATCACGTCGATCAGGTAGGCGCCGACACGCTGGAGCCAGCTCGCGTAGCCGACGACCGGCGGCGGGCCGTAACCGGGCGCGCCGTAGGCGGGCTGGCCGTAGGGGGCCTGACCGTAGGGCTGCTGCGGCGCGCCATAGGGCTGCTGCGGCGCGCCGTACGGCTGCTGGGGCTGCTCGCCCTGGCCGTAGGGCTGCTGCGGCTGACCGTACGGGTCGTTGGGGTTAGGGGGATATGTCATATCACGGGTCCTTTTATCAGGCCCAGCTCACGCCGAGCCGGTGCAGTTGGAAAAGCCAGCTCGCCATGGCCAGCAGCCCGGCCAGCCATCCCATCCGTCGACGCCCGACGGGCGACCACGGCCTCGGCGGAGCCAGCACACCGGTGGCCCGAAGCGCCACCAGCGGACCGACGACGACCGCGAGGGCGGCCAACCCGAAAATCACCGGGTTGGCCTGGAACGCTGTCCCGAACTCGCCTCTGACCAGCGCAACGGCCGCGGTGGTCAGACCGCAGCCCGGGCACGGCACACCGGTCAGGGTCCGCAACATGCAGGGCACGCCTACACCGGTGCTGGTCGTGACGGTGGGCCAGAGGGCCGCGGCTCCGGCCACGAGCACGCCGAAGCCACCTATCCGCTCAGGGACGGAGAAGCTTCGCAACGGCACACCTCGTGATCAAGGGACGGGCGCACAGATAATAAGGGGCTACGTCAATGGACCGCGACCCCATTCACCTGCGCATCTCCATCTCATTCGGCCATCACCCGGTTCCGGCCCGCCTCCTTTGCCCGGTACAGGGCGTGATCCGCCCGAGCGAGAAGATCGTCCAACGTAGTCGCGTCATCACCCAATCGGGTCAAACCGATGCTGATCGTGATCGTCAACGGACCGGCCTGGGTCTCGACCGGCTGCCCGCCGACCGCCAGGCGCACCCGCTCGGCGAGCTCCATCGCCTCGCCGCCGTGATCCGGCAGGACGATCGCGAACTCCTCGCCGCCGTAGCGCCCGAGCACGTCGGAGTGGCGCAGCACGGCCCGGATCCGGCCGGCCACGGTCCGGATCACCTCGTCGCCGACGCCGTGCCCGTACGTGTCGTTGACGTTCTTGAACTTGTCGATGTCCAGCATGGCCGCCGCGAGCGGCCGCCCGTTGCGGGCCGCGGCCTGCACCAGCGCGCCGGCCACCGCGTAGAAGTGCCGCCGGTTGTGCTGCCCGGTCAGCTCGTCGGTGGTGGCCAGCTCCTGCACCCGGCTGAACAGGCGCGCGTTGTCGTAGGCGGTCATCCCCTGCGAGGACAGCGCGGCCGCGACCTGCCGGCTGGTGTCGTCCAGCGCGTCCCCGCCGAGCAGCACCACCCCGGCCCGCCCGTCCCGGCCGTCCAGCGGCACGGCGAGCGCCGCCGGGTCGCCGTCGAGCAACCGTTCGCGCAGCTTGCCGGTGCCGGCCGGGTCGAGCAGGGCGGGCTCGGTGAGCTCGGCCAGCGCGGCGATCTCCTCGTCGGTGAGGCGCAGGCCGGCCAGCTCGGCCGGTTCGAGCACCTCCCCCTCGGGCGTGACCAGGCAGCCGGAGCCGGCGCCGAGCGACGTCCGCAGGGTGCCGCTGAGCCGGCGCAGCAGCCGGTCCGGCTCCAGGATCCCGGTCAGCTCGGCCAGGCTGGCGCGCAGCATCTCGGCGAGCGCCTGCTGCTGTTGCGCGGCCTGCACGGCCAGGTGCAGCTGGGCGGCCCGGGCGGTCTCCAGGGAGACCGCGACGTGGCTGCTCACCGCGGTCAGCACCTCGACGTCGTCGTCGGTGAAGATGCCCCGGGCGAGGCGGCTGTCCAGGTAGACGACGCCCACCATCCGGCCCTTGAACTGCACCGGGGCGACCAGGATGCTGCGCAGGCCGTGCACCACGGCGCTGCGCGAGCCGAGCGCGGCGCCCTGCTCGGTGCCGGTGACGACGACCGCCTCGCCGCTCTCGGCGACCCGGCCGACCAGGGTGGCGCCGTACTCGATGGTGTCGGTCAGGTCGCCGGCCGCGTCCCGCCCGGCGTATCGGACCGGCTGGCCGGCCTCGTCGAGCAGGAAGAACAGCGCGCGCTCGGCGCCCAGGATGCGGAGCATCTCGTCGAGGGCGACCTGGGCGAGCTGCCGCGGGTCGAGGACCGTGGCGGCCGCCGTACTGATCTGCTGCAGCGCTTCCAGCCTGCGGTTGCGGCCGTTCCCGGCGCCGCGGCGTTCGGCGACGGTACGGCGGTGCGTGCTCGCCCCCTCGTCCACCCCGAACTCGGTCCGGGTCTGCCGCCGCCGCTGCTCCCAGCCGTAGAACACGGCCAGCGCGAGCGCGGACCGGGCCTGCCGGTCCGCCTCGTGGCCCTGTCCGAGGGCCCGCATCGCCCGGGCCCGGATCCGATGGATCTCGTACAGCGCCATCGGCGCGTCAAGCGTCCGGGCCTGCTTCTCCGCCTCGTCGGCCAGCCGGATGCCGCGCTCCTGATCGCCGGTGAGCTGGCAGAGCGAGGCCTGGCACATCGCGTACGAGAGCTTGATCAGTGGGGTGCCGCCGGAGCGGCCCACGTCCCGGATCGCCCGCACCGCCTCGGCCAGCCGGGCGGGCCGGTCCTCGTCGCTGCTGTAGCGCAGCCGGATCAGCCGGGAGTGCGCGTAGAAGACCAGGACCCACTTGTGCTGGGCCATCAGGTCCCGGTCGCGGAAGCCGAGCTCGCGGAACTCGGTCATCGCCGCGTCGAACGGCTCGCCGACCTCACCCTGTTCGAGCAGCACACAGACCTGCGCGGTGAGGTTGTTGGCGCGCTGCACCTTGGTGCCGGCGCCGGGCGGGAACGCCTCGCGCAGCCGTTGCAGGGCGGTCGCGGCCTCGCCGAACCGGCCCTGGTAGGCCGGGATCATCGCGCCCAGCATGCCGAGCGACGTGCCGTGCAGCATGGCCGGGTCGGCGACGCCGCGCAGGCCCCGCTCGTACTCCCGGACCGCGTCGGTGGTGTAGCCGCGCAGCAGCTGACGCAGCCCCTGCGAGGCGTGGCCGGGCAGCAGCTGGGCCGGCTCGTACCAGCGGGCGTGCTGACTGATCGCCTTCTCCCAGGCGGTGCCGTCGTCGTAGCCGCCGAGCAGCATCGCGCAGCCCTGGATCCAGTCGACGTAGGCGATCAGCGCCGGGTCGCCCAGCTCGGCGGCGACCCGGGCGGCCTGGCGCAGGCAGCGTTCGCCGGTCCCGCGCAGCTTCGCCATCGACATCACGTAGCCGACCAGGGCGTACACCCGGGCGTACTCGGGGCTGGGGCCGAGGCGGTTGACCGCGTACAGCGACCGCAGCGCGAAGACGCCCGCCTCCCGCAACCGGAGGCCGATCGCGGCGGCGAATCCGCCGGCGTCCAGCACGGCGGTCAGCACGGCGAGCGCTTCGCGCCGCCCGCCTTCGGCAGATCCAAACCCGATTCGGGTACGGCGTACCACCCCGCCCGCGAACGCGGCGCCGAGCGTGGACGCCACCAGCAGCAGTTTGTTGCCCGGCAGCGGCTTGCGCAGCTCCCGCAACGCGTCCTGAACCGCCTCCAGGGCCCGGGTGTCGTTCCAGGTGGTGTGGTTGAGCTCGATCCGGGTGATGTCCATCCGGGCCCGCCGCAGCCGGTCCGGCTCCGCCTCCAGCGCGATGTCCAGCGTCGCGTCGGCCTGGTCGAACCGGCCGGCCCGCAGCTGCGCCCGGGCCAGCGCGTGCAGCAGCGTGGTGGACGGCGCCGGATCCCCGTCGATCGCCTCGGTCAGGTAGCCGATCGCGTCGGCGGGCGCCTGGTCGGCCAGAGCCCGCAGGCCGGCGTCGGCCGCGGCGCGGCGGCGCTCGGCCACCGGGGCGGCGTTGCCGGCGCCCTGGTAGTAGCGGGCCACGGTGTACGGGTGCGCCTCGTCGCGCAGCTCCGGCTCCAGGCCGTCGAGCGCCGCGGCCAGCGCCGCGTTGGTCCGGCACAGCTCGCCGGGGGTGAGCCGGTCGAGCAGGCTCTCCCGCAGCTGGGGGTGGACGAAGGCGTACCAGCCGCCCGGGCGCACCTCCAGCACGTGCCGTTCCAGGCCGGCGGCGAGCGCGGCCAGGGTCTCCTCGCCGTCCCCGGCGGGCAGGCCCTCCGGGCGGAACCGGACACCGGCCACCGCGGCCGTGGTGAGCCGGTCCAGCACCGGCAGCGGCAGCCCGGTCAGCCGGGCGGCGAGCAGGTCGCGGACCCCGGCGCCGGACGGCAGCGCGTCGGCGCCCGCGGTGTCCAGGTGCCAGGTCCCCCAGAGCGGGCCGAGCAGACCCGCGTCGAGCAGCCGGATCAGGTAGGTGATCACGGCGAGCGGGGTGCCGTCGGTGCGGACCGTGACGTGCCGGGCCAGCTCGGCCGGCACCTCGGCGCCGGGCAGCCGGGACGCGACCACCTCGGCCACCACCGCGGGCGGCAGCGGCGTGCAGGTCAGCTCCAGCGTGCCGGGCACGCCCAGGTCCAGCTCGCCCGGCTCGCAGGCGTCCGGGACGGTGTCGGTGAGCAGCACCAGCAGCGGCAGGCCGGGCAGGTCGGGGGCGAGTGCGTCGAGCATCCGGCGGGTGGCCGTGTCGATCAGGTGCGCGTCGTCGATCACCAGGATCATGCCGTCGGCGCGTACGGCCAGGTCGCCGAGGAACGCCGCGCCGGCCGCGAACACGTGCTCGTCGCCGGCCGCGGCCGGGCCGGTGACCTCGAGCACGCCGAGGTCGCCGAACAGCTTGATCACCTGGGCGACGCCGGCCGCGGTGGCCGCCTCGACGATGTTCTTCTCGGCGACCGCGCGGGCCTCGGCCGGCATCCGGTGGATCCGGGCCATCGACGCCTGCACGGCCTCCCGGAGCACGGCCAGCGGCGCCGGCTCGTCCGGCCGGCAGGTGCCGGAGAGCACCACGCAGCCGTTCGCGGCGGCCAGCCCGGCGGCGTGCTCGGCGAGCCGGGTCCGGCCGGAGCCGGGGCCACCGTGGATCAGCACCACGCCACCGAGGCCGGCCCGGGCCCGCTCCCAGCGGCGGGCCAGGCGGTCCGCCTCGGCGTCCCGCCCGCACATCGGCCACCGGCTGGCCGCGGGCGCCTCGGCGGCCTCGCCACCGGGGCAGTGCCGCAGCGCCGCGAGCAGCCCGCCGGCGTCCGGGTAGCGGTCGTCCGGGTCCTTCGCGAGCAGGCGGTGGATCACCGCGGCGAGCGCGGGATCGAGGTCCGGTCGCTTCTCCCGGACGTCCGGGACCGGCGCCGCCAGGTGCAGCCGCAGCAGCTCCCCGACGTCGTCGGCCTCGAACGGCAGCCGGCCGGTCAGGCACTCGAACAGCACCACGCCGAGCGAGTAGAGGTCGGAGCGGCCGTCGACCGGGCGGCGCAACATCCCGGACTGCTCCGGCGAGGTGTACAGGAACGTGCCGACCGCCTGGTCGGAGTCCTCGTCGGGGTCCCGGCCCAGCTGCGCCAGACCGAAGTCGATCAGCTTGGCGGCGCCGTCCTTGGCGATCATGATGTTGTCCGGCTTGATGTCCCGGTGCACCAGGCCGACCCGGTGCGCGGCGGCCAGGCCGCGGGCCAGCTGGGCGGCCAGCCCGACCGTGCGCTCCGGCGACAGCACGCCGTAGACCAGCAGCTCGGACAGCGCGCCGCCGGACAGGTGCTCGAGCACCATGCCGGGCACGCCGCCGACCTCGCCGACCGCGTGCACGCCGACCACGCCCGGGTCGTCGATGCAGGCCAGCAGGGCCGCCTCGCGCTGGAACGCGGTGCGGATCTCGGGCAGCTCACCGGCGTCGGCGAGGGGACGCTTCAACGCATAGTCGCGGTCGCCGCGCCGGACATGGTGCACCATGGTGAAGGCGCCACGCCCGAGCTCGTCGATCACATCGAGACCGGTCAGCTCAGCGGTGTGCGGCCCGTCGGGGAGCACCTGGGGGGATTCCGTCACTGAACGCACTCATTCCGTAGCCGTCTGCACCTATGCTGATCGACCGGAGCCACCGGAACCTGAACATTCCCGCGGGTGTTGTGCGCCTGGCGAGCGGCACCGGCCGTACCCCCAAGGAATTTGATCCTCTGCTCATGGGCCACGCACAGCCGGCGTGCCGAGCATCGAGGACATGACGATTCTTCTCCTCCTCCTGCTGGCCGGCATCGGCGCGTCGTTCCTGCTGGCCAGGGGCCGGCGTGACACGAGCGTGCGGGAGGACACCGCGGTGTCGGACGCGCGCGCGGACGCGGTCCGGTGGTACGAACGGCTCGGCGGCCAGCTGGTGAACCTGCGCGACGACGGCGGGCTGGCCCGGCAGGCGCTGGTCGACGCGACCGAAAGACATCAGGCGGCCGGCGGGCAGCTGGCCCAGGCCCGGACGGTCACCCAGTACCGGCTGGTCCGGGAGTCCGCGCTGGAAGGGCTGGCCTACGTGCGGGCCGCGCGGATCACCATGGGCCTGGACCCCGGGCCGGAGCTGCCGCCGCCCGACCTCGCCCGCGGGGCCGGCGTGGTGACGGCCGACCAGGAGCTGTACGGCGGGTACCGGGTCGGGCCGCGGGCCAGCGCGGAAACTCCGCACTACTACCCGGGCGGCTTCCGGGACGGGCTGCCGATGCCGGCCGGGTGGTACGCGACGCCGTGGTGGAAGACCGCGCTGGCGGCGGGAGCGGGGACGCTCGGCGGGATGCTGCTGCTCGACTCGATCCTCGGGATGGGGCACCACCACGGGCCCGGCCCGGACTTCTTCTGAGCCCGGACTTCTTCCGAGTTGGTGTCCGGGCGTTCGGCTGCGGGGCCGGCGCTCCCGGCCGGACCCTGGATCACGTGTTGAAACCCCTGCTCGCGGTACTCCTCCTGACCCCTTGCCCGACCCTCGCCTCCGCCGCCACCCCGGCCGCGCACATCGTCCGGCCGGGGGACACGCTGTCGGCCATCGCGCGGCAGTACCACGTCACGGTCGGTGACCTGCGCCGCTGGAACAACCTCGAGGCCGACGACGTGATCACGCCGGACGCGGCCCTGCGACTGTCCGATTCCCATCGCGCCCGGCCGGCCTGGAGCACCTGGTCGGAGACCCTCACCGCGGCCGAGGCGAACGGCGACCCGGCGAAGAAGTGCCCGGTCCCCGCGACCGACCTGCGCCGGGTCTGGGTCAAGTACACCGACTTCGCCGGCAACACCCACGACGGCAGCCTGATCGTCAGCCGCACCATCGTCCCGGCCACCCAGAAGGCGTTCGCCCTGCTCTACAAGTGGCGCTTCCCGATCATGGTGATGGAGCCGGTCGCCCGCAACCTGCCCGGCCTGACCGATCGCACCGTCCTGACCAGCGGCTACGAGTGCCGCAACGTGGCCGGCACGACGAAGTGGTCCCAGCACGCGTACGGCCTGGCCATCGACGTGAACCCGCGCCAGAACCCGATGATCCGCGGCACCTACCTCGACCCGCCGCACAGCGAGCCCTGGATCCCCCGCACCCCCTACCGAACCGGCATGATCCACCCCGGCGGCGCGGAGACGGCTTTCACGACGAACGGCTTTGCGTGGGGCGGCCGCTGGAAGTCCCTGAAGGACTACATGCACTTCAGCCCCAACAACCTCTGACGACCTGGCCATCTGCAGATCAACTCCCGCTCTGGGCCGTCGCTGGGCCGTCATCGGGCTCTGGCGCGTCGAAGAGCCGATCCAGCGCACGTCGGGCTCGATGCGGGCTGTCCGGCATCAGATGGGCGTACACACGAAGCGTGAAGGCGGCGTTCGCATGGCCCAGCCACTCCGCGACCGCCTTCACGCTCTCACCGACGTCCCAGCAGGGCCGACGCGTAGAAGTGCCGGAGCGCGTGCTGCCGCGCACAGGTTCTTCAGGATCAGGCCGTCGGGGGTCTCACCTCATCGTGGTAACTCACTATCGGTCTACAGCTGGACATAGGCATCATGGCCGCCGTGAGTAGCAATCACGAGAGCGTGACTACCCAGTTGCCGATCGCGCAGCTTGACGGACGCTACGCAAAGTTGCTGGCCGATCTTGGCGCAGTCAACCAAGACATCCTGTTCGTCATGCGCTGTTGCCGAAAGCTTGTGGCGGCGATGAGCGAGGAGACGCCTGATGGGGTCTTGATGCAGGCCCTGTTCACTGCTGCGGTCATCACGTACGCCCGCTGCTTCAACGGCGGCAATCGCTCCGCATTGAAAGAAGGCGACCTCACGAAGCTCGGCCTCGAAGGCGACGTGCGGGATTTCCACCGACACGTACTCGACACGCGCTCAAAGCACGTCGAGCACTCGGTCAATCCCTTTGAAATGATCACCGTCGGTGCGGTGCCGAGCCCTCCGGACGCAGAAAGCCGGGCCGTGCAAGGAATCACCGCGTGCTCACCGGACGACACATCTCGTTCGACGTGGACGGCGTGAGGCAGCTGCACGAGGTCTGTAAACGACTGTCCGACCGAGTGATCGTCGAGCGTGCCCAGCACCTCCAGACTGCAGCATTGGAGGAGGCCCAGCAGACCGACATCGAGGATTTGTACCAACGCGTATCTCCGAGGGTTCAGCCTCCCGGCCCAGAGGCCGCAGGGCGTGCTCGGTCATAGGTCATATGCAACGCACCCCCGGTGGGCAGAGCCTCCGGCCCTACGACCCAGGGACGGCCTCCGGCGGCCAGGGCTGCCCGCCCTAGACCAGGGTGCCTCCGGGGTGACCGGCCCGGCCGGCAAACCACCGCGCACCGAAGGCGACCAGACCGCGTCAGGGCGGTGCCTGTGCGACGGATGCCACCCAAGGCAGGACGGCCACCCGGCTTACCACAAGCGCGGCTTGGACGACCATAAAGATCAACGGGCCCAGCCATGGCACAATCCGCTCCAAAAAGAGCCGCAAGACGACGTCAGCCGATGGAAGGTTTCGACGCTGCTCACGGAGCCTTTCGACACTGTTTCCGCAGGACGCCTCTCCCCTATGATTGGTTCGAGATGAACTACTGCGACCCCGCACCTCGGGTCGGCTGGGCCGTCAGACGTCGATTGGCGAAGGTCGGAGCCCGTGATCCTGTGCGCTCCTTTGCCGAGATGATCGCACTTGATCATGTGTGTCAGAAGGGATTCCTGCCGAGTATGTTGTGTCGGGAATCGACGGAATGAGGTCGAATCGAAGCGGGCGGCTGGAAACGAAGTTCCTCTGATTGTTGGGGGGGTCGAATTGACACTTCCTCCCATTCAATGGGCCCATGCGTTACGGACCCTGTGACGGTTGATGGCGTTGGTTGATTCTGTCGGATCTTGGACTCTGTTGAGGTGGTGTCTTCTTCGCTGTGTCCGTGGGTGGTTGGGATGCGGTTGACTGTCTGGTCCGATGCGGCTGGGTGGGGAGTCTGGGTGGATGACGGTATCGAGCTGGCTGATCTGATCTGGCAGCTGCGCCATGAGATGAGTCGTGCGATGTGGGCGGGTGAGCACACGGATCTGCGGTTCGAGGCGGGGCCGGTGGAGCTGGAGTTGACGGTGGCGGTGGAGAAGTCGTCGCAGCCGGGGGTGAAGGCGAAGCTGGTGGTGGTGGACGCGGAGTGGGGGGCGAAGCGCGCGTCGGTGGTGACCCAGCGGATCAAGTTGGTGCTGCATCCGCGCCGTGCGGACGCGCCGGATCGGCCGCCGTTGATCTCCGGTTCGGTCGCAGAGGGGGAACGGTGATCGGTGTCCGGTGAGGTGTCCGGGCGAGGGCGGTGGGAGGCGCTCGCCTCGCCCCGGGTCGCCGAGGTGATCGTCGTTCGCGCGGATGGTTCGGCGGGGCGGGGGTCGGGTTATCGGGTCCGCGACGATATGGTCCTGACGGCCGCGCACGTGGTGGCTGACGCGACAGTCGTGACGCTGCGTTTCGACGCGGAGCAGCCGGGTGAGTGGTCGGCGCCGGGGACGGTGGCGTGGAGTGATCTCACGGCGGATGCGGCGTTGGTACGGCTGGAGCGGGTCGATGGGGTGGCGGTGACCCCGGCCAGGTTCGGGCGGTTGACGGTGACGGCGCGGCAGGTCCAGGCGCAGGTCGTCGGGTTTCCCCGGTGGAAGCTGCGCGAGGCGTCCGATGGTGTGTTGGTGCGGGAGGCGCACCACGCGGTGGGGTCGATCGCCGGGTTGTCCAACCCGAAGTCGCAGACGCTGGAGATTAGGGTCGATCCGCCCGGGGAGGACCCGGATCCGGGGGTGTCGCCGTGGGAGGCGATGTCTGGTGCCGCAGTCTGGGTCGCCGGGTGCGTGGTGGGGGTGGTGTCGGCCCACCACCGGCGGGAGGGCCTGGGGTTTTTGACGGCGGTCCGGATCGATTCCTGCCTGCCTCGTGAGCTGCTGGGCCTGGGTACCGAGCCGCTGGTCGACGCGCTCGCCGAAGACGGCGAGATGCCGGGCCGGGCGCTGGTCGAGGCCTCGGCGGTCGATCTGGTGCTGCGGATCGGCGGCGACGGTGAGGTCGAGCTGTCTGGTGGGCAGGTTGACGTGTCGGGCCGTCAACAGGGTGTGTCGGCCGGGTTGGCGGACGCGGCGAATCGGCTGGTCCGGGCGCGGGCGGGCTTGGCGGGTGTCCGGGACATCGATGCGCTGTTAGGGGATCCGGTCGGGGCGGCGGCCGGGAATGTGGGGCGGCTGCTGGCCGCGGATCTGCTGCCGGACGCGGTTGTTGCGGGTTTGAGCCGGGAGTACGAGCGGGCGCGGGCACGGGATCTGCCGGTGCGGCTGGGCATCCAGGTCGGCGGTGAGCTGGCACGGCTGCCGTGGGAGACGTTGTGGTTGCCGGGTGCGGTATCGCCGTTGTGCCTGGACAGTGCGGTCCGACTGTACCGCAGGGTCGGTGCGGGGGTGGCGGCGCCGACGGGTGGCCCGTTACGGATCGTGGTGGCGATCTCGTCGCCGCTGTCGGGCGGTGGTGGGCTGCTCGACTACGAGCGGGAGCTGCGTAACGTTCTCAAAGCGGTACGCGCCGCGCGGGCCCACGAGGCCGAGGTCCGGATCGTGCATTTCGCCACGACGCAGGAGATCCGCGCCGCGTTGATGGAGTGGCCGGCGCATGTGCTGCACCTGTCCGGGCACGGTGGTCCGGGCGTGCTGGAGTTGGAGGACGAGACCGGCGCGGCCCGGAGGGTGGACGTCGACGTGTTCGTGCGGGAGGCGATCCCGGTCGGGCGGATGCCGCCGGTGGTCACGTTGGCGGCCTGCTACACCGGCACCGAGTCCGGCGTGTCGTCCGGCGGGGGCTCGTTCGCCGCGGGCCTGCTGGCGGCCGGGGCGAGCGTGGTGATCGCGAGCCAGACCGCCATCACTGATGTGTACGCGACCCGGATGTTCGCGAAGATCTACCAGAACGTCGCGGCCGACCCGGGCGCGGACGTGATCGCCGCGGCCGCGCAGGCCCGCCGCGAGGTCCAGCGGGAGCTGGAGCAGCCCACTTCGGCCGGGCAGGCGATCGGTCTGAGCGAGTGGGCGGCGGTCAGTGTGCTGGCCGGGGCCGGCTGGTTCCCGGTGATCGACCCCGACCGGCCCGGCCCGGCGGGTCTCGCCGCCCCGGCCACCACCGGGGTGCTGCGCCGCCAGCCCGGCGAGGTTGTCGGCCGCCGCTGGGAGCAGCGTCGGCTGCCCGCCCGCCTGCTGAGTCAGTCGATGTCCGGTATTGTGCTGCACGGCGTCGGCGGGGTTGGTAAGACCACCCTGGCCGACGAGTTGATCGCCCGGGTGGTGGAGTCGGACGGCGCCCGGCTGGTGGCCGTCATACGTAACCAGGTCACGGTCGACCAGGCCATCGAGACGATCCTGGACGCGATCACCGACACGTTGCAGGTCTCGCGCACGGTGTGGGCCGGCGCCTCGGTCCTGACCGGGCTGCGGCAGGCTCGCGACGGGAGCCTGAGCTGGCAGCGCCGGCTGGAGATCCTCATCCGCCAGGTGTTCCCCACGGTCCCGTTGCTGATCGTCATCGACAACTTCGAGGACAACCTGAGTGCACCGCACGGCGGCGGCCCCCGCGAAGTGGCCGACCCGAACCTCGCGCAGCTGCTGTCCCGGCTGGTCGCCGAGGCCGGCGCCGCCCGGCTTCTGATCACCAGCCGCTACCGGTTCACTCTGCCCGAGCACACCGAACACGCCCTGACCTTCCACCCCGTCGGCCCGCTGTCGTCAGCCGAGACCATGAAACTGGCCTGGGCCCTGCCCCGGCTGGACCGGCTCGATGAGACCCAGCTGGAGCAGGTGTGGCGGGCCGTCGGCGGCCATCCCCGCTGCCTGGAGTACCTCGACGCGCTACTTGCCGGTGGGCAGGCCCGCTTCGCCGACGTACGGATCCGTCTGGTTAAAGCCGCTGCCGCCCGGCTGACCGCGCGCGGCCACCCCACCGCCGACATCGACCGCTACCTGTCCGAGCACGGCCGGCTCGACGCGGCGCTGGCCGAAACCGCCGCGCTGGCCGCCGACGATGTCCTGCTCGACGACCTGCTGGCCGACCTGGACACGATCCCGCACGCCCGCGCGCTGCTGGTGGGCGCCTCCGTCTACCGCCGAGCCGTCGACCACCACGCCCTAGCGTTTCAACTCGGCACCCCAGACCCGAACGCCGCGAACACCGCAGCCGTCCAGGTCGCACAGCAGGCTATCCAGGACATTCTCACCAAAGCCCAGTTACCGCCCGGCCCGGTCGACGTGGCCCGGCTACCCGCGCCGGTGCGGGAGCTGCTCGACCCGCACCTGGGCGTGCTGCCCACGCCGCCGGTACACGTCGAGATCGACCTGGCCGCACCGCTCGGCGCCTGCACATCCAGCAGCCTGCTCACCGAGACCACACCACGTGGTCAGGCATACGTGTTCGTCCACCGCTGGACCGCTTCCGAACTGCACCGACGCGAACACGCCGACGGCAACACCGCAGCCCTCCTAAACGCCCACCAGCACGCCGCCGACTACTGGCGCTGGCGCGTCGAGGTCTGGCCTCAACCCGCCGACCAGGACATCGACGACCTCCGCGAAGCCCACCACCACTACCAACAAGCCCTCGCCCTCGGCGACACCACCGCCCTCGCGGAGCTGGCCACCACCGCCTGGCACCTCGAGCTACGCCTCAGTCAACGCGGCCGCCGCACCGAAGCCCTCACCTACTGTCAGCAAGCAGTCGCCCTCAAACGTGACCTCGTACGTCTCGACGAACCCACCCATATCCGCGACCTTGCCGGCTTCCTCAGCAACCTCGGCCTCCGCCTGTCGGGGCTGGGGCGGCGGGAGGAAGCGCTGACCGCCACCACCGAAGCCGTCGAGGTCTACCGGCGGTTGGCCGCGGCCAACCCGGGCGCGTTCGAACCCGACCTCGCCATGTCGTTGAACAACCTCGGCAACCACCTGTCGGGGCTGGGGCGGCGGGAGGAAGCGCTGACCGCCACCACCGAAGCCGTCGAGGTGCGCCGGCGGTTGGCCGCAGCCAACCCGGGCGCGTTCGAACCCGACCTCGCCACGTCGTTGAACAACCTCGGCACGATGCTGTCGGGGCTGGGGCGGCGGGAGGAAGCGCTGACCGCCACCACCGAAGCCGTCGAGGTGCGCCGGCGGTTGGCTGCGGCCAACCCGGGCGCGTTCGAACCCGACCTCGCCATGTCGTTGAACAACCTCGGCACGATGCTGTCGGAGCTGGGGCGGCGGGAGGAAGCGCTGACCGCCACCACCGAAGCCGTCGAGGTGCGCCGGCGGTTGGCCGCGGCCAACCCGGGCGCGTTCGAACCCAACCTCGCCACGTCGTTGAACAACCTCGGCAACCACCTGTCGGAGCTGGGGCGGCGGGAGGAAGCGCTGACCGCCACCACCGAAGCCGTCGAGGCCTACCGGCGGTTGGCCGCGGCCAACCCGGGCGCGTTCGAACCCGACCTCGCCACGTCGTTGAACAACCTCGGCAACCACCTGTCGGGGCTGGGGCGGCGGGAGAAAGCGCTGACCGCCACCACCGAAGCCGTCGAGGCCTACCGGCGGTTGGCCGCGGCCAACCCGGGCGCGTTCGAACCCAACCTCGCCACGTCGTTGAACAACCTCGGCAACCACCTGTCGGAGCTGGGGCGGCGGGAGAAAGCGCTGACCGCCACCACCGAAGCCGTCGAGGCCTACCGGCGGTTGGCCGCGGCCAACCCGGGCGCGTTCGAACCCAACCTCGCCACGTCGTTGAACAACCTCGGCACGATGCTGTCGGGGCTGGGGCGGCGGGAGGAAGCGCTGACCGCCACCACCGAAGCCGTCGAGGTCTACCGGCGGTTGGCCGCGGCCAACCCGGGCGCGTTCGAACCCGACCTCGCCATGTCGTTGAACAACCTCGGCACGATGCTGTCGGGGCTGGGGCGGCGGGAGGAAGCGCTGACCGCCACCACCGAAGCCGTCGAGGTCTACCGGCGGTTGGCCGCGGCCAACCCGGGCGCGTTCGAACCCAACCTCGCCATGTCGTTGAACAACCTCGGCACGATGCTGTCGGGGCTGGGGCGGCGGGAGGAAGCGCTGACCGCCACCACCGAAGCCGTCGAGGTGCGCCGGCGGTTGGCCGCGGCCAACCCGGGCGCGTTCGAACCCGACCTCGCCATGTCGTTGAACAACCTCGGCACGATGCTGTCGGGGCTGGGGCGGCGGGAGGAAGCGCTGACCGCCACCACCGAAGCCGTCGAGGTCTACCGGCGGAAATCAGTTGAGAGTGCTGCCGTCTTTGCCGCCGCGCTTCACGGCAGTTTGAGCATGTTGGCAGACCTTCTCATTGACCTGGGGCGAAACGAGGAAGCCCAGGACGTGCTTAATCAGATCGACGAACTACAACGTTGAAAGTCTCCGGAAGACGTCATTGTCGCGCAATAAATAGTCACAACATGCCATGATCTGGGTTTCCTCTCATGCCGCGATCCGCTCGCTACAAGGCGTCACCACGGCTGAGGGCTGGCCGACACCCGCTCGTGCCGACAAGAGCACTCGGGGTCGGGTTGCGCTCGGGCATATTCCTTGGGTATCTCACATAGGATAGGCCGTGCACATTCCCGAGTACCTGGACGGTTTCCAACCCCCTTTGGCGTGTTCGCCGCTTATAGATGCGACAGGCTGGGCGGCCGACGCGCTGTTCTGGCCGGCGTTCTTGCTGCAGGTCGGCATGGCCCGCTCAGCACCCCAAGCATTCGATGTAGATCTCGCAGACCTGGATGTCTACTGCCAACGGTTCGAGCAGCCCGATCAGTGGCCCGTGTTCACCGTCCCCATAGCTGGAGGGAGAATGCATTTAATCGTGTGCAACCTTCCGGACGACGCCGGTATCGACTGGCTCTTGGACGCTGACGCTCAGGACGGCGTGCGGCGGTCGGACGTCTCGGAGGTCCAATACGCTGGCGCTGGACTGCCGTGGGGACTGCTTCCCGAACAACCCACTTCCCTACTGATGGCGCTTCCCGCCTTCGGTGATCCCGACCCCAAGGAGCAGGAGCAACGAACGGTCCAGCAAGCCCTGCGCGCCGTAGGCGCCACCTGGCGCATCAACGAACTAGCGGACGATCTCCTCAGCCATCGAGCGTGCATGATCTTGTGACTATGACGTGTCGCCCCGCGCCGAGAAGACCGCCATCGAGACGGCGTCGATAGCATCGTTGGCGCCATCGCCGGGCCAGCGATAGACGTCGCACTCACATGCCGCTGTCATCGTGCTACGCCGGGCAGCCCGCCCCGCCAACTCCCAGTGACGCACCACCACTTGGCGCCGTGGCAGCACGCAACTGCCAGCGGCGCCGTGCACCATGGTGCCGTGGACTACGAGACCGGACGAGCTACTGACGCTGACCCGAGCAACGTCGAGACGCGCGATGACTTCGCCCGCTTCCTCTCGGCGGTGCTGGCCGACTTCCAGTCGAGAGGTGCGGCCGAATGGGAGAACGGCACCCTGACTCGTTTCCTCGACGGGCTATCGGCGTTCGCCGGCGCCCGCGTAGGCGACGCGCCGGAGTATGACCAGGAGCAAGCCTCCTGGCGTTTGTTCGCCGAAATCCTGCGGTCCGCAACCGGGTACGAGTAGCCCGCCCTCATCTGCCGCAAGTCGCGCGCCTGAGTAGTCCGTCACCCGTCAACAGTCCCAGCTGTCGGCCGCGAAACTGGGTCGACGAACTTTGCTATGGCTGGCTACCGTCGCGCGATGAAGAATCCGGGCCCGTATCGCTATGTCGGTCCGGCAGAACTCCAGGACCAACTTCCCTCCACGGAGGCGGCCACTGCCGGCTCCCACGCTGTTCTTGACCGCTGGCTTGCCGGGCGCACACGAGACGAGTTGGACGAGCCGTTCACCTTCGTCGTTGCGCTCGACGGCTCGCTCAGGCTCGCCCCGCGTCGCAGCGAGCATGTCGCCCTTGCGGCTGGCCGGGATCTACTGGCCGCGGGTGAGATGATGTTCGCTGGCACAGCCGGCGCTCGGCACGTGCTTGAGGTGACCAATCAATCGACCGGCTACTGCCCCGACCCGGACTGTTGGGCGGCAGTGGCCGCAGCACTCGACCGTTTGGGGCTCAAGCACCCCAGGGGCTTCACCACGAAGCTGGTGTTCCGGCAGTGTCCGTACTGCGGCGAGCGCAACATCGTCCGCGACAGCGACTTCACCTGTGCTCTGTGTAACGGCGGCCTGCCGACTTGTTGGAATTTCGCCGCCGCCTGATCGGCAGAAGCTCACCGACATCCGGATCTGCTTGATGAGAGGTTGTTCGAGCCGAGTCTCGTCGTGGCATGTTCGTTAGTCGCTACCCGAGGTGAAGATATTTATCAAACATACTCGCGTATTGATTGACTTGCGCGCATGTAATGACCAAGCGCGGTCTTAATGGATGCGCTCGGTTTGCGCGCGAGAGCAATGCTGCTCTCGTCGGGAGTTCCAATACGACGCAAATCCAGAAGGTATCCCGCTTCAACCTCACTATTTAAGAGCTTTTTGCGGTCATCATCAAGATGACTGAATCCGTAATTTAGCCCGACTTCGATAACGATAGCAGCTGCAATGTGACCGCCAACAAACTGTGGCAACGTCGCTTCTTGCAACTGGTTCGGAGCCAAGATGGCCAGATCAAAGTTCCCCCTCCCTTTCTTATCGGGCCGCGGAATCGTTTCAGGCCACTCCTTGTGAAGCAAGGTTGTGCGATATGCCGAGTCGCCTATATGGCAGGGTCTGCCGAATTCGGTTCCGTCTAGAAGTGCCTCGTACAGGCGCATGTGGATGGAGTGCTCAACTCTGTGCAGGTACGGATTATCCAAAAATTCATCAACCAGCCGGTTGAGGGTCGACTCAACCGCAGTCCGGGCGCCCCCCATCCACGACTCGTCTGCCTTAACTCGAACAAGCGTCGGCTTCGGATTCGATTTTGCAGGAATGGCGCCCTTGGAATTGATCCAGTCGAGAAGCTCCACTAAGCAGCACTGGCTCTTGGCCTCACCCCTGGAGACATGCATTCCAGGTGGGAACTTGAACTCAAACTCCCAATTTGCTGCCATATCTTGCTTGGCTTTAATTCTAATATATTGATACTTGTCTTCGGTAATTTTAACCTGCCGCTTCGATTCATCGGAATCGCAGCTCTCCAAGCAGAACCACTGCTCTGGTTTGTATCTCGGCACACCGGAATTTTACGGCTCCCGGAGAGACTTGTCCTCGATTTGGCAGCGCCGGCCTATCGCCAAGTCGCCTTAGCCGCGACGCGCCTTGATAGTCGGTCGAATAACGTAGGTAGCAGAGGCAAACTGTGGGCTACCTGTTCAACTCTCATGCCGCGATCCGCGGTTGGCATGCGGGGACCCGTCACACTGCGCAAGGGTTACGGAGGCTCGCGCCGAGTCGGCACCTGCGGAACGCCGCAAGACCGGCCGTTAGGTGACAACTGTCCTTGCTGGCCGGTGACATGTAGCGCTGTCCGTCACAGGTACGCGATCAAGCCGCGCACCGGAAACATGCACTTCAGCCTCGACAACCTCTGACGACCAGTCCATCTACAGATCAACGCCGGCTAGGAACGACGTTGGTCAGGCCCAGTACCGGAGGTCGGCGGGACCGGCGTTCAGGGAAGCTGCCAGTCGGTTTCTCCGCCGGGGCCGACGGTGATCGGCTCGACGCCGGTCCCGGTCAGGCTCCAGGACTCGTACTCGGGGTGCGGGCCGGCGTGTAGCTGGAACCCTTCATCGAAGGTGAGGTGGAGGGCACCTTTGGCGCGGATCTCGACGGTGGTGACGGTTCGTCGGAAGAGGTCCAGGGCGGGTCCGAGGGCCGAGCCGGTGCCGGGGTCGAGTTCGTGCCATTCGCCGGCGCGATCGCAGAGCAGGAAGGGTGTCTCGATGACGAGTTCGGCGTCGACCCGGTAGCCCTCGTCGGGGTCGAGGGCCGAGAGGTTGAGGCGGACCTGGTAGTCGAACGCGATCCGGTCGACGTGGCAGCCGATCAGCGATGTAGGGACCTTCATGACACCTGCCGATCGGGGCTGGCCGGCCGCGCGGTGGTTCCGGCTTACGGACCTCGAATCTAGCGACGCCCTTGACCTCGCCCGCACTTGCGTTGGAGTGCGCTCGAAGCTCTACCGTCGGGGCCATGGACGTGAACGAGCAGTTGGCGGAGGCGTTGCGGCTTGCCGTCGACCCGCCGGGCGGGGTTTCCGTCGAGGCTCTGCAAGACCTGGTCATCGACGATCAGGGTCGGCAGTGGGACATCGCGACGGCGGCCCGGCATGTCGGCGTGAGTGCGCACACGCTGCGGTACTACGAGCGGGCCGGTCTGGTCACCGTGCCGCGTAATCCGGCCGGGCACCGGGTCTACGGTGCCCCGGCGGTCCGGCGGCTGGTGTTCGTGACGCGGATGCGCACCTCCGGGATGCCGATCAGCGACCTGCGTCAGTACGTCGAGCTGGTCGACCGCGGTGACGGCACCATTCCGGACCGGCTCGACCTGCTCATGGAGCACCGCGACACGCTGCGGGCCCAGCTCGCCCAGATCCAGCTGGCGCTGGCCGCCACCGAGTACAAGATCGCGACCTACGGAGGATCGACCCAGCCATGAGTACCGCACAGCACGACGTCACCAGCCCCGGCAACCTCGGCCGGCGCGACCACGGCCTGGACGTTCTCGCCGCCATTGACGGCCACGCCGGGACCGCGGTGATCGACTCGCTCGCCGGGGTCTCCCCGGCGCTGGGCCACCACGTCGCGGCGTTCGCGTTCGGCGACATCTACGACCGGCCCGGCCTCGATGCCCGGTCCCGTCAGCTGGTCACCATCGGCGTCCTGACCGCGCTCGGCGGATGCGAACCGCAGCTCAAGGTCCATGTCGGCGCCGCGCTCAACGTCGGCCTGACTCCGGATGAGATCGTCGAGGCGATGCTGCACACGACCGTCTACGCCGGTTTCCCGCGCGCGCTCAACGCCACGTTCGCCGCGAAAGAGGTCTTCGAGAGCCGCGGGGTCCGCCCCACCTCGGCAGCCGCGCCGGGCTGACGAGGCGAGCAGACGAGGCGGGCAAGCGCGGCGGACAAGCGCGGGGCGGGGCTCACGTCGTACCCAAGCAAGGGTTTGATCTTTTAGCGGTGGAGGTTGTGGACGCCGAGGGCTCGGTCGAGGAGTTTGAAGCGGAACGCCGCGGTCAGGGCCAGGAACCAGATCAGCAGGGCGGGCGGGACGATCGCGGCGACCGGGAGGGCCGGGCCGATCAGGCCGAAGTAGGTCCACAGGGCCGGGACGTTGAGGACCGCCAGGAAGGCCAGGATCAGGCCGCCGACCAGGAACGCGGGGCGTTTGTCATCGGTGATCGGGGTCCAGGCGGCGAAAACGCGGTTCGGCGGGGCCAGGAACAGGATCATGATGAACGACGCGAAGCAGAAGAACGTGGACAGGCCGGTCTGCGCGGCGATCGTCGCGGACGCGGTGGCGAAGTCGGTGTCGGTGCCGTACCGCAGGCCGGTGTAGCGCTCGAACTGGTCGATCACCTCGGCCGGGGTGCGGCCGGAGCTGAAGCCGAGCGAGATCACCTCGTAGAGCAGGGTGTAGACGGTCGTGCCCACGCCCGCCGTGATGATCGAGGTGGGCAGGACGAAGCGGGCCATGCTCGCGAAGAGTCGCTTGTCCGGCGCGACCGGCTTCGCCCAGAACGTCAGGAAGAACGTCGGCACCCCCACCGTGAACAGGGTCAGCCCGACCTGGGTCGGCGAGTACGGGAAGCCCAGCCCGAGCATCGTCACCGCCAGGATCACCAGGCCCTGGCTGGCCACCCGCGCCATGAAGACGTAGAGCGACATCCCGATCCCGTTGATGATCCGCCGGCCCTCCTCCTGGGCCGGGGGCAGCACCGCGAACGAGTCGTCGACCAGCACGATGTCGGCGACGTCGCGGGTCACCGGACTGCCGCTGCGCATCGCGACGCCGACGTGCGCCTGCTTGAGCGCGCGGGCGTCGTTCACGCCGTCGCCGATCATCGCGACGTACCGGCGCTGCCGCCGCAGCGAGCGGACGATCCGCTCCTTGTGCTCGGGCGCGACCCGGCCGAACACCGTGGTCCGGGCGACGACCGCGTCCAGCTCGGCGTCGTCGAGCTCGTCCAGGTCGGCGCCGGGGACCGGCACGCCGGCGTCCATCCCGGCCCGGTCGGCGATCGCCGCGACGGTCCGGGGGTCGTCGCCGGAGAGCACCTTCAGGTCCACCCCGCTGCCGCGGAACTTCCGGACCGTCTCGGTGACCTCGGGGCGGAGCTCGTCGCCGAGCGCGACCAGGCCGTACGGCTCCAGCATCGGCAGCTCCGGCTTCTGGTCGGCGCCTCGCAGCGGCGCGCCGGTCTCCTCGGCCCGGGCCAGCAGCAGCACCCGCAGGCCCCGGCCGGTCCGCCCGCTGACCGCGTCCGGGGGCAGCGGTTTCCGCAGTCGCGCGGCCAGCGCGTCCGGGGCGCCGAGCACCCAGGTGTCCTCGTCGGTGACCAGGCCGGACCAGCGCAGCGACGACGCGAACGGCACCTCGTCGCGGACCTCCCAGACCGGGCCGGCCAGCTCGGCGGCGAGCGCGAGGGCGGTCAGGTTCGGCGTGGAGACGTTGTGGGCCAGGCCGCCGAGGGCGTGCGCGACCTCGGCGTACTCCCGCTCGCCGATCGGCAGGATCTCGTCGACGGCCAGGTGCCCGGTGGTCAGCGTGCCGGTCTTGTCGGTGCAGACCACGTCGACGTTGCTCATCGACTCGACCGCGTTGACCTGCTGGACCAGCGCGCCGGCCCGGCCGATCCGGACCGCGCCGGCCGTGTAGGCGAGCGCGATCAGGAAGAACAGGCCGTACGGCACCAGCCCGGACAGCACCGCGGTGATCTGCACGACCCGCAGCAGGGTGAACCCCTCGATCGCGGCCTGCGCCAGGATCGCGCCGCTCATCAGCGTGGTCAGGACCATCACCAGCCGGACGATGAACTCGATCCGGCGTTGCAGCGGTGTCCGGTCGGTGGTCGCGCGGCGCGCCTCGGCGGTCAGCCGGCCGGCGTAGCTGTTCACCCCGACGTCCCGGGCCAGCTGGTACCCCTCGCCGGAGACGCAGAGGCTGCCTGACCGCAAATCATCGCCAGGTTCCTTGGCGATCGGGTCCGACTCGCCGGTCAGCAGGGACTCGTCGGCCTCGACCCGGCCGCCGTCCAGCAGCGGGCCGTCGACGACGATCTGGTCGCCGGCCGCGACCTTGATGGTGTCGCCGCGCACCACCTGCTCGGGTTGGACCTCCAGCTCGGCGCCGTCGCGGATCACCACGATCGCGCCCCGGTCCAGCAGCTGGAGCCGGTCCAGTTTGCGCTTGGCCCGGATCTCCTGGACCGCGCTGATCATCGCGTTGATCAGGCCGAGTCCGACACTGATCAGGGCGTCGCTGTATCGCTGCAGGGTCAGCAGGGCGACGCCGATCACGAACAGGATGATGTTGAAGAACGAGAAGACGTTCGTCCGCAGGATCTCCGCGTAGCTTCGCGAGCCGCCTTTGACCTGTGTGTTCGCTTCGCCGCGCCGTTTCCGGGCGGCGGCTTCGCTCGAGGTCAGCCCGCTGATCGGGGCCGCCAGCACGTCCTGCTCCATCCTGGGATCGTCCCACCCCAAACCATTCCAAAAACCACATTTAACGTACGTCTTGAGCCGCCCGCCCGCGGTCTCCGTCCCCAGCGGCGCCACCCGTTCGCTTCCGCGACCCGAGGGGCTGGTTCTGGCGGAATCCCGGGAAGGGAGCCGTCGTCCCGTTGGGGCGCCGTTATGGTGGGCGAATGCAGATGATTCGGCATAAATCGGTCAAAATGGCACTAGGGTTGCCGCTGGCGTTTCTGGTCTCCGCGGGAACCGGTGCGGCCGCGCTGACCGCTGACATCGCCCACACGCACCGGGCCTACGCCGCGAGCCCGACCTGGACGCCGGCCCGGAACACCGCATTGGCGCAGCTGATGGCGGATGCCGTCGAGCCGTCGCTGCTCGTCGCCGACGCGGGCGGCACGCCCACGCCAGGCCAGCCCACGCCAGGCCAGCCCACACCCGGCAAGCCCACACCCGGCAAGCCCAAGCCCGGCAACCTGACGGATGCCCTGCTGGCGGCGGGTGACCTGCCCCAGGGCTACGTGCCGATGCCGGACGCGCTGAAGGCGTTCAGCGACACCGGCTCGCAGATCGGGGCCTGCGACAAGAAGCCGCCGGCGCAACCCGGCCCCGGCGTCCCGGACCGGCCGGTCGCGCCGGGGAACCCGACCGGGCCGGGCCTTCCGGTGCACCCGAGCCCGCGGATCGCCGTCTCGCCGCCCGGCACGCCGCTCGCGAACCCGATCGCGCCGCCGCCGCACGATCCGGTCAAGAACCCGCTGCCCAAGCCCAGCGACCAGGCGACGAAGGGCACCGGGACGGTTCGGGTGGCCTTCATGAAGGGCGACACCGGGCCGGTGCTGATCGAGGCGATCAACCCGGCCGGGGACCGGGCCGCCCGGGACGTGGTCGCCGGTGTCGCGGACGCGCCGCGACGCTGCCCGACCTACGACGAGGGCAAGCCCGGGTCGCCGGACGCGCTGCACATGGCGACGTACCCGCTGGACGTGCCGAAGTTCGGGAACAAGGCTGCCGGCGTACGTTTCGAGGTCGACCTGAACAGCCCCCGGACCACCGTGCACGGCAAGATGATCGCCGTCTCGGTGCGGGGCGTGGCGCTCACGGTGCTGCTCGCCAACCTGGAGGTGCCGGACCAGCACGAGCTCGAGGCGATCACCCGGACCGCCGTACAAAAGCTCAAGAAACAGCGCTGAGAAGCGCAGCGTGAGCTGGCGGCGGACCTCGGGTCAGAGGGACGCCGCCAGTTTTTGCAAGGCCTCCTTCGCGCCGGCGGTCAGCGGCTCGCCGTGCCCCGGCAGGATCGCCTTGATGTCGAGCCCGGCCAGTTTCTTCACCGAGGCGGTCGCCAGCTTCTGGTCCGTGGTGTACTGCGGGTCGGAGCTTTCCAGCCCGTTCTGCGTGCGCAGCGCGTCCCCGGCGACCAGCGTCCCGGTCCCCGGCTCGAAGATCGAGATGTGGCCGCGGGTGTGCCCGGGCGTGTCGACGATCCGCAGCCCGAAGACCTCGTCGCCCTCGTTCAGCGGCTTCAGCGGCTTGTCCGAGATGATGTTGCCGAGGTCCACCGAGCCGGCGTAGAACGTGGCCTTGACCTGCGGCTCGATCCCGCTCAGCCCACCGATGTGATCATCGTGGTAGTGGGTGAGGATGACGTGCTTCACCGCGGACCAGCCACTGCCGGCGGCCTTCAGCCCGTCCTCGATCGCGGACTCCGAGCCGGGCGTGCCGGTGTCCACGATCGCCACCTCCTTGCCCCGGAGCAGCAGGTACGCCGAGACGTAGCTGAGGTTGACCCGGTTCCACCCGGTCGGCAGCGCGGTGGACGTGGGCAGCGGCTCGGCCGAGGGCTGCGACCCGCCGGCCGTCGGCACCGGCCGGGACGGCGGGGAGGACGTCGAACACGCGCTCACCGTGTTGACCACGGCCAGGCCCAGGACACCGGCCCCGGCGGACACGAACAATCGTCGACGGCTGATCCGGTATGCGGTCATGGAACATGCCTACCCCACACGGGAGCGCCGCGGGAGCCTAAAATCGGCTTCCGTCGTTGCGCGCTTACCGATTCGAGGCTGTCACCGTTGTCCGCGTCCCTCCTGGCAGTCATCGCCGCCGTCCTGCTCCTCGCCTACTTCGCGATCTTCGTCGCCCTGCACGTCCGGCGCACCGAGTACGACCTGGTCCGGGACGCGGTCAGTGACTACGGCGTCGGCCCGACCGCCGGACTGTTCCGGCTCGCGGTCATCGCGAACAGCCTCGGCGTCCTGGCCCTGACCGGCGCGCTGGCCGACGGCCTCGGCCAGGGCCCGTTCGCCGCCGTCGACTACATGTTCCTGCTGCTCATCCCGGTGACCCGGCTGGCGATGGCGCTGTTCCCGACCGATCTGGAGGGATCCCGGCCGACCATGACCGGGCGGATCCACCTGGTCCTGGCGATCGCGTCGTTCACGTTCGTCTACCTCGCGATCGCCGACTTGACCGGGCCGCTGCGGAGCTTCACGCCGGACTCTCTCGGGATCTTCCTGGTGGTGCTGCGGTGGACGGCGGCGGTGGCGCTGCTCGGGGTGGTGGTCACGCTGCTGGCCCGGCCGTTGCGGGGGATCTTCGGGCTGGCCGAGCGGATCTACCTGCTCAGCACCAACCTGTGGTTCCTGGCGGTGGCACTGTGGCTGGCGATCCACTGACGCTCGACGACCTCCTCGCCTTCGCGACCGACCTCGCCGACGAGGGGAGCCGGGCCTCGGCCCTGGCCGAGCTGGTGCCGCGGCTTCCGGTCGAGCGGCTCGACGCGGTGCTGGACGTGCCGTTCACCGACGGGTACCAGCGCGGCCGGGTGCTGTCGGCGGTTCTGAAGCAGGCGACGCCGGCTCAGGTCGAGCGGATCAGGTCCGGGCCGCTCGACTACTACACGCTGATCGACCTGCTGCCACATCTGTCCGGCGTGGAGCGGGCGGCCGCGGTCGAGCGGCTGCTCGTCCGGCTGGAGCGGCACGCGGAGTTCGACCTGCCGGCCCTGATCCCCTATCTGGAGCCGGGTCAGCTCGACCGGCTGATCGCCCGAAGCCCGTCTCTTCTGATCCACCTGGGCGAACATCTCTCGGCGGCACAGCTCGGCACGCTGCCGGCGACGGTCTGCGCGGATCCGGCGGAGTATCGCGCCGTCATCGGGCGGCTGGCCCCGCTCCTCGACGCCACGCGACTCGCCGCCCTGGCCGAGGCCGTCGCCGACGTCCGCGACGACGGGATCCGCAGCGTGCTGCTCGCCCGGGTGGCCCCGCACCTGCCGGCGCCGCGGCGGACGGCGGCGATCGCGGCCTCGGTGGCGGCTGCCGTCGCGGCCATGGACGCCCAGGTGAAACCATGGAACCTGCTGGACCTGACGGACCTGCTGCCGCTCGCCGGCCACGATCAGGTGAGTGCGCTCCTGGCGGCGGAACAGGCGGCCTACGCGCGCGGCATGAACTCCAACTTCGCGGCGATCGCGCCCTTCGCGACCCCGGCCCAGGTGGCCGCCGTGTTCGCCGCCGCGGTCGCGCCGGCCCGGCTCGGTGAGCCGTTCCCGCCGTCCGAGCGTCTCGGCTTTCCGATGCACGCCCTGGTCAAGGTGATCCCCTACCTTCCGCAAAACCTTCAAGATCCCGCGGTACGGACGATCCTGCCGCACCTCGACACAGGGATGTTCCGTGTTCCACGGCTGACCCCCGGCCAGGCCGCCGAACTCCTGGGGCGGATGAGCCCGGAGACCGCGCCATGGGACATCGCCCGCAGCATCGACTATCTGACGTCCTTCATGGGTGGACAGGTCGGTGCGGCCTTCAACGTGGTGCTCACCATCGGGGACGAGGTCTTCCTCGGGGAGGCGCTGACCGAGATCGCGCCCCGCCTCGACCCGGCGCAGCTGGCCACTGCGGTGCGGGCCGCCACCGGCATCCGGGACGCCACGGTCCGCGCGCGCACCCTCGTCGGGCTCCGGCCGGACGCCGAGCAGCTCAACGCGGTCCGGTCCGTGCCCGACCCCGAGGACCGGGCCCTGCTGTCCCTGGAACTCACCGCCGCCCTGCCGGAACCCGAACGGGCCGCGGCCCTCGACGCGGCGTGGCGCGCGCTGGTCACCATGCCGACCGGCCCGGGTCAGTCGGTCGTCTTCAAGAAGCTGCTCACCCTCCTGCCGAGCGGCTGACCCGGCGGCCGGCCCGGCATCGCGACTCAGCCCGCCGCCCAGCGATCGGCCTGCCGATGTGACGTGAGCCGGACGAACTCGGCGTGCCCGGCATGGTCGGTGACCAGGGCCAGCACGCGCGGCCGCATCCGCCGCCGATAGCCCACGACATAGCGCAGAAAAGCCCAGTTGATCCGGTCATGCACCCCGTCGGCGTGCCGGCCACCCCGATAGCGCAGCCTGCGCCGGACGATCCCGGCCAGACAGGCCGGCGCAGGCAGGTCGAGAAAGACCACGGTGTCCGCCCGAGCCAGCCGGATCGCCATCGTCGAGGCGTAGTTCCCCTCGACGATCCACCGCTCACCGGCCACCAGTTCACGCTGCGCCGCGGCGAAGTCCCCGGCCTCCGCGGGCTGCCAGTCCACCCCGTAGTAGAGCGAGTCCAGGCTGGTCACGGCCAGCCCCAGCCGCTCCCCGAGCCGCCGGGCGAGCACGGTCTTCCCGGATCCCCCACACCCGACGACCACAACTCGCTTCACACTCCGCATTCTGCGCGACATTGCGTTCTCCGCGCCCCGTCGTGACGCCGCCGCGACCGGGCCGGACTCTGGGTTACCTCCGGAGGTCGATCGGTGGCCGGATCGCGGCAGGTCCGCATGCCTCGGCAAGCTGAACAGGACTTCAGGTTCGGGCGGCCGGAAGCTGGCAGGATGGCCCGGTGCGGCTGCTGATCGTGGAAGACGAGCGTGAACTGGCCGAGTCCCTGCGTCGCGGCCTGACCGCGGAGGGCTACACCGTCGATGTGGCTCATGACGGGAGCATCGGGCTCGAACTGGCCCTGAGCGAGGGCTATCAAGCAATCATCTTGGATCTGATGCTGCCGAGGATGAACGGCTATCAGGTGTGCGCCCGGCTACGGGAGGCCCGGGTGAGTACGCCGGTGCTGGTCCTGACCGCCAAGGACGGCGAGTACGACGAGGCGGAGGCCCTGGACACCGGGGCGGACGACTATTTGACGAAGCCCTTTTCGTACGTCGTCCTGCTGGCCCGCGTACGGGCCCTGCTGCGCCGGGGTGGTGAGCCCCGACCGGCGCGCCTGAAGGTCGGTGATCTGGTCGTCGACCAGGCGCAGCGGGTCTGTTCGCGCGGGCCGACCCCGATCATCCTGACCGCCAAACAGTTCTCGGTCCTGGCCTGCCTGGCGCGCCGGGCCAACACGGTGGTGACCAAGGCGGAGATCCTGGACGAGGTGTGGGATGCGGCCTACGACGGCGATGTGAACATCGTCGAGGTCTATATCCGGGCCCTGCGTCGCCGGATCGACGTGCCGTTCGGCCTGCTGAGCATCGAGACGATCCGCGGCGCCGGCTACCGACTGGTCGACGCCCGTGCCTAGGCCGCAGCTGCCGGTCCGGGTTCGGGCCGCGGCCGCGGCGGCGCTGGCGGCCGCACTGTGCCTCGGGGGCGGGGCGCTCTGGCTGCGCCAGGTGATTCACGCGAACAGCGTGACGGGGTCCGTCGCGACCGCGCAGTCACAGGCCCGCGCCATCGCCTCGACCTACGACACGCCTGCGGCAAGGCTCAACGCGGACGGGGGCGCGCTGGCCACCAGCCGAGCGGAATGCAATATCGAGAAGGATCCCGCGCGCTGCAGATACGACGAGTGGTACGAGTTTCCCTATTACGGCATGGGGATCAGCTTCGCGGTGGTCGACGAGCACGGCAAAGTGCTGCTGGCGCAGAATCAACTGGCCTACTACGTACGGGAAAGTGGTCTGACCTTCCCCGCGATCGCACCACAGTTCGATGAGTCCTTCTTCAGCCGCGTCGACGTCCGCCTGCGACCCGCCCGCAGCGGCGCACCGGGGCAGCTCGACGGTCGCGAGGTCACCCTGGTGACCTACAACGTCAGCCCCTCGGGCGCGACCGTCTACCTGCTCATCTCTCCGCTGGACGCGGAGGCGGCCGTGGCCCCGGTCGACCGCTGGCTGCGCCTCGGTCTTCCTGCCGCCATCCTGTTCGTCGCCATGGTCGCCTGGTGGGCCGCCGGACGCGCGCTGCGCCCGGTCGAGCGGATGCGCGACGAGCTGGCGCACATCACCGCCGCGGACATGAGCAGCCGGGTGCCCCAGCCGCGTACCGGCGACGAGATCGCCCGGCTGGCCGCCACCATGAATGAAACCCTCGACCGGCTCGCCGACGCGGCCGAGCGGCAGCGCCGGTTCGTCGCCGACGCGGCGCACGAGCTGCGCAGCCCGCTCGCCGGCCTGCGCAACGCCGCCGAGGTCGCCGCCACGCACGGCGCCGCTGTCGACCCCGAGGTGCTGCGCACCGGAACCGAGCGGCTGCAGCAGCTCACCGACGACCTGCTGCTGCTCGCGCGCCTGGAACGGACGGCACCGGCTCGCGGGAAGCCGGTCGACATAGCCGCGATCGCCGAGGAACTGGTCGGTGAGCGGCGCTACCGGGTGCCGCCCGACGAGCGGTTCGCCGTGGTGGCCGATGGGCCCGCGCTGGTCATCGGGCGCGAGGAAGAACTGGGCAGAATGCTGAAGAACCTTCTGGACAACGCCGCCCGGTACGCGCGCGAGCGCATCGACGTGACCGTCACGGAACCCGAGCCCGGCCTCGTTCGAGTCGAGGTCCACGACGACGGCCCCGGCATCCCGCAAGCCGACCGGGAACGGGTTTTTGAACGCTTCGCTCGTGTCGACGAGGCCCGCGATCGCCGCCACGGGGGCGCCGGTCTGGGCCTGGCGATCGCCCGGGACATCGCCGAACGCTACGGAGGTCGCCTGTACGCGGCCGACGCCACCAGCGGCGCCCGCCTCGTCGCAGAGCTGCCGAAGTCACCGCATGCCTGAAACGTCTTCAGGTCACTTCAGCGGCGGTTCAGGCCCCACGCTCGAATCTCGCTCCCATGTCCGCCACCGCTGTCCGTTCCCAGGCTGCCACCGCGCAGGCCGCACCCCGCTCCGCCGCGGTGCCGTATCTGCCGGCCGCCGCGCTGTTCCTGGCCTACGCCTGCTGGTCGATACATCGACATCTGGAGCTGAAGACCAGCGGATACGACCTGGGCATCTTCGAACAGGCGGTACGCGGCTACGCCCACCTCGGCGCCCCTGAGGCGACGATCAAGGCACCCGGATTCAACCTGCTGGGCGACCACTTCCATCCCGTCCTCGTGGTGCTCGCCCCGCTGTACCGGCTGTTCCCGAGCCCGATCACCCTCCTGGTGGCACAGGCCGCCCTGATCGCCGCGTCGTCGATACCGATCACCCGGCTCGCCGTCCGCATCGCGGGCCGGGGGGCCGCGGTGAGCGCCGGCCTGGCGTACGGGCTGTCCTGGGGTTTGCAGTCGACTGTCGATTTCGACTTCCACGAGGTCGCCTTCGCCGTTCCGCTGCTGGCGTTCGGCCTGACCGCGCTCGTCGAACGGCGCTTCCGCGCCGCCGCCGCGTGGGCATTGCCGCTCATCGCGGTGAAGGAGGACCTGGCGGCGACCGTAGCGGTCATCGGCCTGCTGGTGGCGCTGCACGGCCGGCGACGCCTCGGCACGGCGATGAGCCTGATCGCGATCTGCTCGGGCCTGGTGATCGTCGGCGCGATCCTGCCGGCGCTGAATCCCGCCCACGTCTACCCGTACGCCGAAAGCGCGGCCCTCGACGGCCAGGACCCGCTGCACCGTCTGGTCCTGCCCGTCATCAAGCTGCACACCCTGCTGTGGCTGGTCGCGCCGACGCTGTTCCTAGCACTACGCTCCCCGCTGCTCCTCGCCGTCTTACCGACCCTCGCCTGGCGGTTCTGGTCGACGAATCCGCTCTACTGGGGCACCGGCTTCCAGTACAGCGCCGTCCTGATGCCGATCGTGTTCGTGGCGTTCCTCGACGCGCTCACCACGACGGGGACCCGGCGCCGGGCGCTGGTAGCAATCCACGCCACCTGCGTGATCGCCGTTGCCGCGACGCTGCTGACGCCCCTGCCACTACGCGGCCTGCTGAGCCCGGGCGTCTGGGCCACCGACGCCGAGGCCCGGCAGGTACGCCTGGCGCTGGCCCACATACCGGACAACGCCCGGGTCGCCGCCGACAACCGGCTGGCGCCGCAGCTCGCCTCCCGCCGCACCGTCTACTTCTTCCCCGCGTACCCGCGGGCCGGCGTCCGACCCGAGTGGATCGCCGTCAGCAACCCGCCGGACACCTCCATGGCGGCGCCCGTGACGATGGCTGCCGCCCTCGACCGCTTACCGGGTTACGGATACCGGGTCGTGCTGCGGACCAGCGGCGTCATCATCTTCCACCGCAGTACCCTCCCCTGATGGGCGGCTACTGGGGAACGATCGTGGTCGCGCGGTCGCGCGGCACGCTGATCGACGCGGACGGCATCGCCGGGTTCGGGCACCGGCATCAGTGGCTGCGGAATCTCCACGACGGCTGGCAGATGCTCGAGACCGGCGGCTCCGACGACCCGCCGGACCTGGCCGGGCCGGCGGCCGCACTCGCCGCGTCGACCGGTCACCCGGTGCTGGCCGCGTATGTCAGCGACGGCCACTGCGCGGTGCTGTGCGCCGCGCTCCCCGGGCAGCCCGGCCCGCCGACCCACCTGTGGAACTCCGACCGGCCCTGCGGCTACCGGCACACGCGGCGCGACCGGGCCGAACCGGTCGAGCGCGATCCCGGCGAGGTCGCCGCGGAGCTGGTCGCGTGGTCGGCGGCGGCCGGGCTGCGGGCCGACTCCGGGCGGCTGCGCGAGCTGCTCGGCCAGCACGATGACGACGCCCGGACCCGGGCCGACGACCGGTGGTTCGAGGTCGTGAAGGCGGCCGGCCTGACCCGGATCGGCCGGGTGCTCCCGCACGCGCTGCCGATGGATCAGTCGCCGTTCGCCGACTTCGAGAGGTACGTCAGTCCCGCGTACGACGCCCGGATCGCGGCGCTTCGCCGGGGCGACGGCGGTTCACCGGTGCCGGCCTGGGAGACCGCCGCGCTCGCCATGGAGGCCGAGGTGTGGAGCTCCCTGCATCGGCCCGGCGTCGACGTGCTCGCCCTGGCCCGCCGCGCCGAGCGGGTCTTCCTGGACCACGCGGCGGCCGAGCCGGAAGCGGCCTGGACCGTCGACCTGACCGGCCTCGAAGCCTGGCTCGCCGCGGGCGCCGTGCCCGGCTGGGCCGAGCAGGAGGCGCGCCGGCACGCGAACGAACGAGCCACCGACCCGGACTGACGCCGCCGGCCAGGACGGGATGCGGACGGCGAAAAGGCCAGCGGACTGACGCTGCCGGTCAGGACGGGGTGCGGACGGTGAAGAGGTCGGCGGGCTGACATTGCAGGGCGTCGCACAGGGCGGTCAGCGTGCTGAACCGGATCGCCCGGGCCCGCCCGTTCTTCAGCACCGACAGGTTGGCCAGGGTGATGCCGACCCGATCGGCGAGCTCGGTCAGGGTCAGCCCCCGGTCGGCGGCCAGCTTGTCGATGTGGACCTCGACGCGGTGCTCCTCCTCCGGCGGCATCAGATCACCTCGTCCAGCTCGGCGCGCAGGTCCTGGCCGCGGCGGACGATCTCGCCGACCGCGAGCAGGCCGAAACCGGTCACCATCCAGATCGCCACCCGGGCCGGGTCGAACTCGGCGTAGTTGCCGCCCGGGCCGACGGTGCCGCTCAGGGCGAACCGCGCCAGGAACTCCAGCGCGCTCGCCGCCGGGCCGCCGACGAGCAAAATCCATCCGACGGTACGGAGTTTGCCGACCGTCCGGGCACTGAACAGTGGATCCCCGCGCCGGGCCGCGCCGACCAGCCGGTAGAGCAGCACCAGCATCGCCGTGGCCAGCAGACAGGTCGGCAGGCCGGCCGCCGCGGAGAGCGCCAGCTGGGCCCCGCTCGGGTCGGCGACGACCACGTCCGCGGACGTGGCGCCGGGGCTGACCACGACCGCGCCGCGGGTCAGGGTGTCGGCGACGCCGAAGACGCAGACGCTCGCGGACCCGAGGGCGGCGATCAGCAGGACGCGGTGGAACTCGGTGAGCGGTTCGGTCTTCACGACGTACCCCCTTATCGTTTTTCGATACATCGATAATCGATAAGCCATCGTGGACTGTCAAGTGCCCACGGGTGTCACCCACCGGAACGACCGCGATTGACTCGTGTCAAACGCCGCTGATAGGCACAGTGTGTGACCTTCTTGTGGTCCTACACCGACGCCCTGGCCGCCGGCGATGACGGCTGGTGGCGGGCGGCGACCCGGCGTGCCGCCGACCTGCTCGAGGCGGACCACTGGTGGCTCGATCCGCCCGTGCTCGTGCCGGTGCAGCATCTGCTGGTGGAGACCACGGCCCTGCTGTCGTACGCGCTGGCGCGCAGCGCGGACGGCGATCCCGGCGCGGTGACCGGGGCGCAGCTGGCGGCGTGGGCGGCGGCCCACCCGCTGCCGATGCTGGACGAGACGGTGCCGGACACCGTGGAGGGGTCGACCTCGCTGCTGCAGTGGAGCCGGATCTTCGAGCAGCAGCGGCTCCGCCAGGAGAGCGACCTGGCCCGCCTGCTGTCGGCGGCCGGGCACGCGCTGCCCGGGACCGGCGACCCGGTCGCGGAGCTCTGGCGCGACCTGGTCGATCGGAAGAACCCCGGCCGACGGTACGGGCTGGAATCCGGCCTCCCCGGCCCGGCGCTCACCCTCGGTCTCGGCGCCGTCCGCCAGCAGTTCGATCGCCCCTAAGGGGCCGGCGGAGGGTGAGGTGGGCGGCCAGCCCGGCCGGCAGGATCAGCCAGAACGAGATCAGGCGGTAGATCAGGACGATCGCGGCGGCGGTGGCCTGCGGGGCGCCGTCGGCGATCAGGCCGGCCAGCATGCTGGTCTCGATCAGGCCGATGCCGCCCGGGGTGAGCGGGATCTGCCGGACCACCTGGACCGCCAGGTAGATCAGGGCCAGCCGGCTCCAGCCGATCCCGGCGTGCACCGCGGCGGCCGCGAGGACCAGGCAGGACATGTCCAGCAGCCAGTTGACCACGCCGGCCAGGACCACGGCGAGCCAGGTCCGGGGCGGGACGGACCGGGCGTCGAGCAGCGCCTGGGCGACCGAGGGCCGGCGCAGCAGCCGGGTCGCCGGCGCGACGAGCACGCGCCGGACCCCGGCGAGCCGGCCGGGGTGCGGCGGGTGGTCGGATTCGGTCAGCGGCGCAGGCGCGGAGCCGGCCGGGCCGCGGACTCTCCGGTAGATCCAGTACAGGAGGGCGAGCAGGGCGGCCGCTCCGGTCGCGACCGGGGACCAGGTCGCGGCGTACAGCAGCGTCAGCGACAGGACCGTGACGACCGTGGAGATCAGCGTGGCGGTCGCCGAGATCGCCGACGTGGCGCCGTGCCGGCGGTACACCTGGAAGGCGTAGGCGGCGGACGCCGCGGATCCGGCGGGCAGGGCCATGCTCAGGGCGGATCGGACGTACGTCATCGCCACCGCCCGCCGCGGCGGCACCCGCACGCCGAGCGCGCCGAGCAGCCGGCGCTGCTGCTCGGCGTACGCGAACTGGGACAGCACCCCGGCCACGAGCGCCGCCACCGCCCAGCGCCAGTCGGCCGCGCGCAGCGCCCCGAGGAACTCCCCCGGATCCGGCAGCCGGTCCCGCAGGGTGCCCACCGCGACGACCGCGACCAGCACGAACGGCAGGTAGCCCAGCCGGCGCCGCCACCCCGGCCGTTTCGCGGGGGCGCCGGGCCGGGCATCCACCGCGGTCAGGGTCACGGGGTCCAGCGTTCCCGACTATCGGGCGCCGGTCGTCATCCCCAGGCAGGTATTCGGCATACCGCGATCGCGGTACCGACGACCGCGAATCAGAAGTTGATCATGTGGCCGGCGAGCCCGTGGATCGCCTCCTTGACCGCCTCGCCGAGCGTCGGGTGCGCGTGCACGTTGCGCGCCACCTCGTGCACGGTCAGGTCCCACTGCTGGGCCAGGGTCAGCTCGGGCAGCAGCTCGGTCACGTCCGGTCCGATCAGGTGCGCCCCGAGCAGCTCGCCGTATTGCGCGTCGCTGATGATCTTCACGAAGCCGGTCGCGTCGCCGAGCCCGTGCGCCTTGCCGTTCGCGGTGAACGGGAACTTCGCCACCCTGACGTCGAAGCCCTGCTCCCGGGCCTGCGCCTCGGTCCAGCCGAAGCTGGCCACCTGCGGCTGGCAGTACGTCGCGCGCGGGATCATCCGATAGTCCAGGGCCATCGTCTCGGCCCCGGCGATCGTCTCGGCGGCCACCACCCCCATCGCCTCGGCGGCGTGCGCGAGCATCAGCTTCGCGGTGACGTCCCCGATCGCGTAGATGCCGGCCACGTTCGTACGGCAATGATCGTCGATCTCGATGGCGCCGCGGCCGGAAACCGACACGCCGGTGGTCTCCAGGCCGTAGCCCTGGGTGTTGGGTTGGAAGCCGATCGCCTGGAGCACCTTGTCGGCCTCGAGCGTCTCGGTCCTGCCGTTCTTCGAGACGGTGACCCGGACCGAGTCGGCGCCCTCGTCGATCGCCTCCACCTTGGTGCCGACCCGGACGTCGACGCCGAGCTTGCGGTACTGCCGGAGCAGCTCCTTGGAGACGTCCTCGTCCTCGAGCGGCAGCATCCGGTCGAGGAATTCCACGATGGTCACGTCGACGCCGTAGTTGCGCAGCACGTACGCGAACTCGACGCCGATCGCGCCGGCGCCCACGATGATCACGCTGTCCGGCAGCGCCGGGTCGAGGATCTGCTCCTCATAGGTGACGACCCGGCCGGTCACCGACGTGCCGGGGATGAGCCGGGTGCTCGCGCCGGTCGCCACGATGCAGTTGTCGAACGTGACGGCGCGGTCGCCGACCTGGATCGTGTGCGCGTCGGTGAAGACGCCGCGCCCCTGGATCTCGGTGATCCCGTTCTTCTTCATCAGGAAGTGCACGCCCTTGACCCGCCCGTCGGCGACGGTGCGGCTGCGCTGGTGGGCGGCCCCGAAATCGAAGGTCACCTTTCCCTCGATGCCGAACGTCTGCGCCTGGTGGGTGAAGATGTGCGCGAGCTCCGCGTTGCGCAGCAACGCCTTCGACGGGATGCAGCCCACGTTGAGGCAGACGCCGCCCCAGTACTTGTCCTCGATGATCGCGGTGGTGAGTCCGAGTTGCGCACCGCGGATCGCCGCGACATATCCCCCCGGACCAGCACCAAGCACCACAAGATCGAAATGTTCGCCCATGAGCCCGACAGTACTTATCAACCCCCGGAGCGGACATCCTTTCCGGTGAGGGCTGCACCTCCGCGCGGGCTCAGGATCCCGCGAGGCGGCCGGCTGGTCACCCTTCCAGGGCGCGCTTCCGGCCGCGTCCGGGCTGCTCAACCGGCTTGGGTACGGCCATGGCCGGGCGCCCGTGAGCCGGCGCGGCGGTGCGGCTAACCGGCGCCGGCCAGGGTCCCGGCCGGGAGGCCGAGTTCGCGCTCGGCGGTCAGCACGGCGAACTCCGCGGCGCCGGCCGGGATCGCACCGACATTGACGTACGTGCTCACGCCGTCGATCGCGACCAGGATCCGGGTGGCCGCGATCGAGGCGTCCGCGGCGGTGAACCCACCGTCGGCCAGCCCGTCCGCGATCACCGCGGTGAGCCGCGCGCTCCAGCTGTCCTGCTGGCGGTTGACCTCGGCGAACAGGAGCGGACGGTACCGGCTCAGGTGACGGGCGTTGAGCCACAACCGGCTCACGTCGTCGAACATCTCGCCGATGGACGCTTCGAAGAACCGCCGGAACCGGTCCAGCGGACTGTCGTCCGACGGGGGCAGGAGCTCGTCGAGCTCGGCGGACGCGGTGGCGCCGAACGCCTCGGCCACCAGTTCCTCGGCGACCGGGAAGTAGTGGCTGATCAGTCCCGGTCGCACGCCGAGCTCGTCGGCGATCCGCCGGAGCGTGATGCTCTCCAGCCCCTCGGCCAGCGCCACGGTGCCGGCCGCCCGGACGATCTCCGCCCGGCGATCTTCCGCGGTTTTACGTGTCCGTGACGGAGAAGGGCTTGACGACATGCATCGCAGGCTATTGGGTGTGTGACCAATACGCAATTGAGCGCCCGACCAATACGTTAGTGCGGGAGGTCCCATGACGACGTCCACCGACGCCACTCCGGTCGACAGAGCAGGACACATCGAGGTACGCGGGATCGAGCACATCCCGGACGCCGAGCGTCATGGCAGCGCGCGCGAGCTGTTCGCACTCTGGGCCGCGCCGAACGTCAACTACGTCTCGCTGATGCTCGGCGGGTCGCTGACCGCGCTCGGGCTCGGCTGGCGGTCCGGCCTGGCGGTGACCGTGCTCGGCAACCTGTTCTGGGTGCTGATCGGGATCCTCGCGGCCAGCGGAACATCCTCCGGCACGCCGAGCGAGGTGGTGTCCCGGGCGATGTTCGGCATCCGCGGCAACCGGGTGAACATCGCGATCACCGGGTGGCTGCTCTGCGTCGCGTACCTGGCGCTGAACCTGGCCGCCGCGGCGCTCGCCTCGTTCGCGCTGGCCGGAGTGCTGGGCTGGGACCCGGGCACGCCCGGCAAGGTGGTCCTGACCGTGCTGATCGCGGTGGTCACGCTGACCCTCAGCGTCTACGGGCACGCCACCATCACCCGGCTCTACCAGCCGTTCTCCGCGGTGCTGGGGACCGCGTTCCTGATCCTCGGCGGCTTCGTCCTGGCCCACGCCGACTGGGCCTGGCAGCCCGCGGAGCAGCTGCACGGGACGGCGCTCGCGGCCGCCTGGATGGCCGGCGTCGCGATCGTCGCGTCCGGGCCGCTGTCGTATCTGAACAGCGCGGACTTCGCCCGCTACCTGCCGCGGGACACCCCGGCGCGGGCGGTGGCCGGCTGGACGTTCCTCGGCGCGTTCCTGCCCAGCACGATCATCTCCGGGCTCGGCGTGCTGGCCGGGACGGTGATCGACATGAGCGACCCGCAGACCACGCTGAGCGCGATCCTGCCGGGCTGGTTCTACCCGGTCTTCCTGCTCGCGGTGGTGCTCGGGCTGATCGCGAACAACGCGATGACCGCGTACAGCTCGGGTCTGGCCCTGCAGGCGATCGGCGTGCGCGTCCGCCGGTCGATCTCGGTGCTGCTCGACGGCACGGTCGGCATCCTGGTCACGCTGTACGCGCTGTTCCTGTCGAAGGACTTCCTGGACACCGTCACCCAGGCGGTGCAGCTCTCCATCGTGCTGGTCGGCCCGAGCGTGGCGGTCTACGCCGCGGACGTCCTGCTGCGGCGCAACCGGTACGACGGCGAGCAGCTCGGCGACGAGCGGCCGGGCGCGCCGTTCTGGTACCGCGGCGGGGTCAACTGGGCCGGTGCTGCGGCCCTGCTGGCCGGCATGGTCGCGGCGGCGCTCTGCGCGGACACCCAGGTCTACCTCGGCCCGGTGGCGGGCGCCCTCGCCGGGATCGACCTGTCGCTGCCGGTCGGGATCCTGGTGTCGGGCGGCCTCTACCTGCTGCTGATGCGGGACCGGGTCAGAACGTGAAGCTGCGCAGCGCCAGGCTCAGCACGAACGCGGCGACCAGGCAGCCGGTGACGATCTTGATGGCGAGGCGGGCGTTGGGCTCGTTGCGGCGCTTCGCGAACGTGCCCAGGACCAGGCCGACGATGGCGATCAGCGGGGACGTGAGCAGGACCGCGAACCCGCCGAGGACGTAGGCGAGCACGGTCAGGACCTGATTGTTGGGCGCCGGCGGGCCGTACGGGTAGGGCTGCTGACCGGGGTACGGCTGCCCCGGATAGGGCTGGCCCGGGTACGGCTGTCCGGGATAGGCCTGGCCCGGGTACGGCTGACCCGGGTACGGCTGTCCGGGGTACGGCTGACCCGGGTAGGGCTGGGCGGGCGCACCGTAGGGCGGCTGGCCCGGGGCCGGGCTGTACGGCGCCTGCGCGGGCGGACCGTACTGCGGCGGCGGGCTGTACGGCTGGGCCGGCGGGTAACCGGCACCCGAGATCGGCGGCGCGTAGGGCGGCGGCGTCGGCGTGAACGGCTCGGGCGGCCCCGGCGGCGCGGACGACGGCGGGGTGAACGGCTCGGTCACGGCCGGCGGCGCGTACGAGGGCGGCGGCGGGGTGCTGAACGGGTCGCCGGTGGTCGGACCGGTGAACGGGTCGACCGGCACGCTGTACGACTGCGCGGTCGGGTCGGCGGGCGGACCCTGGTACGACGCGCCCACGGCCGGGGACGCCGGGGCGGTGACCGGGCGGCCGCAGCCCGGGCACGGGCCGACCGTCGGCGCCGCCGGGGAACCGCAGTGCGTGCAGATCATGGTCACCTCTCCCGGGCACCGGCTCCGGGAGAGGTAGCGGCACCGCGCGTGGTCAGCTGGTCAGCCTAGCGCCCGCCACGACCTCGTCATACAGGTCCTCCAGGCGGCTGGTCTGGCCGAGCAGATCGAAGTGTGCCGTGACGTGCCTGCGGGCCCGCTCGCCGAGCCGCCGCTGGAGATCCTCGTCACCGAGCAGCCGGGTCAGCGAGACGGCCAGCGCGGCCGGGTCGCCCTCCGGGCTGAGCAGGCCGGTCTCGCCGTCGAGCACCGCTTCCGGGATGCCGCTGTGCCGGGTGGCGACCACCGGCAGGCCGAGCGCGGCCGCCTCCAGGATCGTGGTCGGCAGGCCCTCGGTGTCCCCGTCCGGCGCGGTCTTCGACGGGCAGGCCAGCAGCCGGGACTCGAGCAGGTGACGATGCACCTGTTCGGGGGACTGGCTGCCGGTGAACGTGACGTCCACGCCCAACTCCTCGGCCCGGGCCCGGATGGCCGGCATCAGCTCGCCGTCCCCGACGATCAGCGCGCGCGGCCGCGACTCGACCCGGGCCAGCGCGGCCAGCAGGTCGTCGAGGCCCTTCTTGGCGACGAACCGGCCGACGAACACGACGTCCCACTTCTTCGGGAGCGCCTCGACCGACTCCGGCACGGCGATGCCGGTGTAGTGCACCCGCACCTTCGCCGGGTCGGCGCCCCACCTGATCGCCTGCCCGCGGATCACCTCGGAGACCGCGATGACCAGCGACGCCCGCGCGAACACGGTCTGCAGATTGCGGCGGTAGCGCAGGCCCTTGGCGCCCTGGCTGGACGGCTGCCGGGTCACGTCGTGCCCGTGCACCGTGACGACCAGGGGCACGCCGGCACGCTGGGCGGAGTGACTGACCAGCCAGCCGTCTCCCCCGAAATGGGCATGGACCAGATTCGGACGTACGCCGGCAATGGTCTGATGAAGTTGCGGAGACGCCCCGGTCAGGCGCAGTCGCAGGAAGCCGCGCCCGGCCGGGAAGGCGATCACGTCGTCGGGGCGGGACAGCACCGAGTCGTGCCGGGTGGCGCCGACGTAGACCGGCGTCCAGCGGGTCAGCGCGTCGCCCTGGTTGCGGATGAACGTCTCGGAGCCGGGCAGCATCGCGCTGCGCCAGATCGCGACCCGGCGCTCAGCCGACATCGGACCTGCCCCTGCCACCGGCCACGATGTCGCGCGTGCGCTCGTCCCGCTTGCCGCGGCCGACCACGACGTCGCGCAGGCGGTGGCGCACGCTCGGCGGGAGGGCCCAGATCTGCATGTGCGTAAGGTAGTCGACCGTGCCCGGGTCGCCGTGCTCGCGGGCCTCGGCGAGCAGCTCGCGGAAGAGCCGGCTGCTCCGGGTCGGCGCGGCCATCGAGCTCAGCACACTGAGCGTGAACGCGGCGTAGGCGCGCGGGGTGAACAGCTCACGGTTGCCGCGCAGCCAGGCCAGCTGCTCCTGCCACGGGTTCTGCAGGCTGATCCGGTCCCGGTTCTCGTCCTGGTGCCAGAGGACCAGCGGCTCCTCGGCGTAGATCAGCGCGGTGCCCGGCTCGCGCATCGCCCGCAGCGTCCAGTCCAGCTCCTGCGCGCGGCGCAGCCCGACGGTGAACGGCACCTTCTGCCAGAGCGCGGTCGGCGCCATCAGGCAGGACGTCTGCACGAACCCGTCGCCGTAGAACAGCCCGCGCCGGACCAGCAGGTACTCACTGATCGGCTCGTCCGGGCCGGGCAGCCGGCGGGGCATCACGGTGTCCGCGCGCGGCGTGCGGCTGATCATCCGGCAGGCGATCACCGGGAACTCCGCGGTGGCCGCCGCGGCCAGCTCCAGCTGGCGCTCGATCTTGGTGGGCAGCCACTCGTCGTCGTCGTCGAGCATCGCGGTCCAGCGGCCGCGGGCCGCCCGGGCGCCGGTGTTACGAGCGTTCGGGGCCTTGCCGCGCTCCGGGAGCACGATCACACTGAGACGCGGGTCGCCGATCTCGCCCAGCGCGGTGACGGTGGCCTCGTCGGGGCCGTCGACCACGACGATCACCTCGAGGTTCCGGTGGGTCTGCCCGAGGGCGCCGCGCACCGCGCGGACGGCCAGCTCCGGTCGGTTACACGTCGGAATGACGACACTGACATCCGGCTCTGGGGACATGTCGACTCGCTTTGGGCAAAATGTCTGGACCGCAGGGTCCTGGGCAGACAGGACCGTAGGGCGCTCCGGTGGTGCGATGGTGAACGGAAGACGTCCGATCGGGGTGGAAAAAGAGAGCAACATTCAGCGACGACGCGGCCACGGAAGCGACGTTCAGCTTCTCGCAACCTGACGCACAGGAAAATTCAACCTTCCGCGGGCAATCTTTCGGCCTGCGGCGCCCGTCTTCATGGGTGGAACGACCGCCCTAGATTGCCAGGGGCGGGAACACCGCCCCGATGTGAGGAGACACCCCTTGCGTACGACCAGCAAGCGCAGACGCCGTACGCCCCGCTGGGCCCTCTGGACGGTGGTCTTCGGCTCACTGCTGCTGGTGGCCGGCGGTGGCGGAGCGATCGGGTTGAACGCGACGGTGGCCGCGGCGACCTCCTCGGTCGGGCAGGAATCCCTGCTCGGCTCGGCGAAACCGGCCGAGGAGAAGAAGAACGCGAGCCTGGACGGCGAGAAGAATCTGCTGCTCGTCGGCATCGACCAGCGGCCCTCGCAGATCAACGGCGAACCGCTGCGGTCCGACTCGATCATTCTGCTGCACATCAACAAGGACCACAGCAGCGGATACATGATTTCACTCCCCCGTGACAGCTACGTCTACATCCCGGCGTACGACAACGGGAAGCAGAAGTGGGCCGGCGGCAAGACGAAGATCAACGCCGCGTTCGCCTTCGGCACCCGGGGCCTGAAGGGCAACGAGGCGCTCCAGCACGGCTTCGAGCTGCTCACCATGACGGTCAAGGAGCTGACCGGCATCACGCCGGACGCCGGCGCGATCATCGACTTCCAGGGCTTCCGGGACGTGGTCAACGTGCTCGGCAAGGTCTGTATGTACGTGGACACCACGACCAAGTCGATCCACCTCGGCAAGGACTCCAAGGGCAACACCGCCAAGCCGTTCGTGATCAATCCGGACGGCACGCTGAAGAGCAAGATCTCGGGCGTGACGCCGAACACGTACACCAAGGGCAACCACTGCTTCACGCCCGGCCAGGCGCTCGACTTCGTCCGCCAGCGGGACCTGCTCGCCGACAACTCGCTGGACTACGGTCGCCAGCGGCACCAGCAGCAGTTCTTCAAGGCGATCATCAACCAGGCGCTGAAGGACGGGCTCGACTCGCCGACCAAGCTGCCGAAGCTGCTGAGCGCGTTCGGCAAGGCGATGACGGTCGACAACGGCGGGATCGACCTGGCGGACTGGGCGCTGTCGATGCGCAGCCTCAAGCCGGACAAGCTGATCACCATCAAGACCAACGCGGGCAAGCTGAACTCGGAGAACGTGCCGGGCTCGGGCAGCGTCGAGCTGCTGAGCGACGACAGCATGACCCTGCTGAAGTCGATCAAGAAGGACCAGATCGACACGTTCCTGCTGTCCCACCCGGACTTCATCGCCAACAGCTGACCCGGCCGCCGGCGGCCCCGCCGGCGCCGAGCCCCTCTCCCCCGGATTCTCGGATTCCCGGCTCTTCTTCGGTGCCCCGCAGACCTTGATGGTCCGCGGGGCACCTTTGTCCAAGCAGCCCCTTGAACTCTGCGTGTTTGTTTCCGTGGGGGGTGCGGGGTGGGGTGGCGGATAGGGTCGGCGGGTGCGGACCAAGGAAGAGCACAGTGCGGACATCCGGCGCGGGCGGCGGGCGGCGTTGGTCGTGAACACCCGGTCGCGGCGGGGGCGGCTGCTCTACGAGGAGACCCGGCGGCGGTTGGACGCGGCCGGGTTCGAGCTGCTCGGGGCGTATGCGCTGGAGCAGTCCGGGGACCTGGAGTCGCTGATCACCGAGGCGCTCGGCAAGGGGCCCGACCTGCTGATCGCGGGCGGGGGCGACGGCACGATCAGCACCGCCGGGCGGATGCTCGCCCACCAGGACGTCGCGCTGGGCCTGCTCCCGCTCGGGACCACCAACAACTTCGCCCGTACGGTCCGCATCGCGCCGGACCTGGACGCCGCGATCGCCACCCTCGTCGACGGCAAGGTGATCGACGTGGACCTGGGGATGGCCGGCGACGTGCCGTTCACCAACCACGTCGGGATCGGCCTCTCCGCCCAGGTCATGATCAGCGCACCGCCGCGCCTGAAACGGATCATGGGGCGGCTCGCGTACCCGATGACGGCGCTCGGGCTGCTCGCCCGGCACCGGCCGCTGCGGGCGATGATCCGGGCCGAGGGCCGGGAGCTGAGATTCAAGACCCATCAGGTGTACGTCGCGAACGGCGGCTTCCACGCGGGACGGCCGATCACCGCGGACGCGCACGCCGACGACCGGCTGCTCGTGGCCTATCCGGTCGGTGGGAGCACCCGGCGGGAGCTGCTGCGCGAGACGGCCCGGAACGCGGCCACCGGGCATCGCCGGACGCTGCGTGAACGGCCGTTCCTCGCGGTGCGGGAGCTCTGGCTGGAGACCGATCGGCCGGTCCCGGTCGAGGTCGACGGGGAGCCGCGGGGCACCACCCCGATGCGGATCGCCATCGACGCGAACGCGCTGCGCATCATGGCCCCGGCCGACAGCCCGGACCTCTGAGCCCGGACCGCTGAGCCGGTCCGCTGAGCGGTCAGGACGGCTGCGGCTCAGCCGGGGTCGCGTCCCTGCGGTAGTAGCGTCAGGACAGCTGCGGCTCGACCGGAGTCGCCGGCCCGCGGTCGGAACGGTCAGGACGGCTGCGGCTCGGCCGGGGGCGTGTCCTTGCGGTCGGAGTGGCCCAGGTCGCGGCCGGGCGCCACCCGGTCACGGACCAGGCGCTTGAGCTCGGGCAGGTCGGGGAAGCCGTCCGGTTTGCGGTTCCAGAGCGACTCGCCGTCCAGCCGGACCTCGAAGACGCCGCCGACGCCGGGGACCAGCGCCACCTCGCCGAGATCGCGGGGGAACGTGGTCAGAAGCTCCTGCGCCAGCCAGGCGGCTCGCAGCAGCCAGCGGCACTGGGTGCAGTACTCGATCTCGAGGCGGGGCGTCCGGTTCGTCACAACGACCGAGTATGCCCGGCGCCCACGGCGCTCAGTGGCGGGCCGGAAGTTCAGCGGCATCCACGGAGTTCAGCGGCGGGCCGGAAGTTCAGCGGCACCCACGGAGTTCAGCGGCGGGCCGTGAGTTCAGCGGTGGCCGCGGAACTCAGCGACGGGCCGGAGTTTCAGCGGCGGCCGCGGGGTTCAGAGGCGGGCGGGGCGCAGCAGGAAGGTGAGGACCGCGAGGGCGGCCAGGACCGCGACCAGCAGCGAGCTGAAGGTGGACCAGTCGGCCCGGGCATACGCCGCGGCCAGCGGGATGGCGAAACCCATGATCAGGACCGGGGTGAAGCGCCAGGTCCGGGTGGCCGGGTTCCGCTCGGCGGAACCCAGGTAGACGAACCAGACGACGGAGGCCGCCCAGACTGCCAGAACAATGATGACCGCACCGACCATGAGCTGATCACAACGGCCGAAGGTGTACTCAAGGGGAACCACACGTAACCGGTAACCGAAGGCTTGCCCAGCGTTGGCGACACCCTCTACCGTCACGGAACAGCGTTTCCATTGATGGAACGGGGTTCCCGAATGGTCGGTACGGTCTTCGGCCTGATCGCGGTCGCCGAACTGGTGCTGCTGGTCTCCACGATCCAGCTGTGGCGACGTCACCCGGATCGGGTGCTGCCGTTGCTGATGCTCGTCGTGGCCGCGCTGATCTGGGACAACGCGGTGATCGCGGCGGGCCGCCCGATCGGGGCCGGCGGCGTCCTGGAAGGACTGTCGGTGCCGCGGTTCGTCACGCACGCCCTGCTGGTGCCGCTGTTGATCCTGGTGGGGGCGGGGCTGGGCCGGGGCTACCGGGTGCGGTGGCTGGCCGGGCCGGTGGCGCGGTGGGGTTTCGGCGGGCTGACCCTGCTGATGATCGCGATCGGGGTGTGGCAGGACATCGTCTCGCTCGATCTGGAGCCGGCCTACTACGCGGACACCGTGCGGTACACCAATGCCGCCGCCACCGGGCCGCCGATCCCGGCGATCGTGGCCATCTGGGTGCTGCTCGCGGTCGGGGTCGCGGTGCTGGTCCGGGCGCGGTGGCCGTGGCTGCTGGCCGGGTCGGCGACGATGCTGGTCGCGGCGGGAGCCGGGGTCGCCGTGCCGTGGCTCGGGAACCTCGGCGAGCTGGTGCTCACCGCGAGTCTCTGGCAGACCGCGGCCCACCTCGAGCCCCCGGTGGAAGAAAGAGTAGGCCGGGAGCAGGCGGCCAGGGTGATCGGGAACGACAAGCGGTGACCGGCCGGATCCGGTGGGTTCTGGCAAAGTTGGTGGATGACACCCAAGATTCGTTCGTATCTCTCGCACTGGACGGTGTACGTCCCGGTGCTGGCCGTGGCCGCGCTCATGCTGACCTGGGGGCGCGACCTGCCGCCGCCCGCCGTCGCGCTGGCCGCGGCGCTGCTCGCCGGGGCGGTGCTGGCCGCCGTGCACCATGCCGAGGTGGTCGCGCACCGGGTCGGTGAGCCGTTCGGCTCGCTGGTGCTGGCGGTCGCGGTCACCGTCATCGAGGTCGCCCTGATCGTCACCTTGATGATCAGCGGCGGGGAGAAGTCGCTGGCGCTGGCGCGGGACACCGTCTTCGCCGCCGTGATGATCACCTGTAACGGGATTCTCGGGCTGTCGCTGCTGGTCGGGGCGATGCGGCGGCGGATCGCGGTGTTCAACCCGGAGGGGACCGGCTCGGCGTTCGCCACGGTCGCCATGATCGCGACGCTCAGCCTGGTGCTGCCGAGCTTCACCACGAGCCGGCCGGGGCCGCAGTTCTCGCCGGCCCAGCTCGGGTTCGCGGCGATCGCCTCGCTCGGGCTCTACCTGCTCTTCGTGACCGTGCAGACCCGCCGGCACCGGGACTACTTCCTGCCGATCACCACCGAGGGCCGGGTGGTGGACGCCGAGGAGCATCTCGAGCCGCCGACGAACCGGGCGACGCTGATCAGTCTCGGTCTGCTGCTCGTCGCGCTGGTCGGGGTGGTCGGCCTGGCCAAGGGCGTGTCACCGGCGATCGAGTCGGGGGTGGCGAGCGCCGGGCTGCCGCAGGCCGTGGTGGGCGTGGTGATCGCGTTGCTGGTGCTGCTGCCGGAGACGATCGCGGCGGTCCGCGCGGCGAGCCGGGACCGCATGCAGACCAGCCTGAACCTGGCGCTCGGCTCGGCGATGGCGAGCATCGGGCTGACCATCCCGGCGATCGCGGTGGCGATGATCTGGCTGCCCGGGCCGTTGCTGCTCGGGCTGGGCGGGACGCAGATGATCCTGCTGGCGCTGACCGTGGCGGTCGGCACGCTGACCGTGGTGCCGGGGCGGGCGAACGTGCTGCAGGGCGGGGTTCACCTGAGCCTGCTCGCCGCGTTCCTGTTCCTGGCCGCCAGTCCCTGAAGTCGCGGCCGGCCCGGCCGGGACCACGGATCGGGTCGCGTGGGTTTTCGGAACCGCAACCAACAGCGGACGTCGCCCTGGAGGGCCTCGCGTTCTGGGCGCCCCGCGCCCTGCGAGGCCCGGAAGGGTCCCCGCGGGAGCGACGATCAGTTATTGGCCGCAGCGTAGGCAAAAAAGAAGTTGATCTTAAAAAGGCCTCGCCCCGGAGACGCGGGGCGAGGCCGATTCGGGAAAGTGCTGGTCAGTTCATGCCGGGGGTCTCGCTGGCGGCGACGCCGCGCCAGGCGGCGGTCTCGTAGGGGGCGAGGACCAGCGCGCACACCGGCTCGCCGTCGCAGACCGCGCCGTGGACCACGTAGTCCGGGCCGTCGAACTCGTCCTCGTGGCCCTTGACCAGGTCGCCCAGGCTGGCCTTGATCTGTTCGCGGACGAACGCCTCGCTGGTGCCCTCGTGCTCGACGAACAGGCCGCCCTTGCCGTCGCGGCGCTGCACCCAGCCGATGCCGGCCCAGGCCTCCTCGCCGACCTGGGTGGCGTGCTGCTCGGCGTAGACGCAGTAGAGCTTGTCGCCCCACGCGCCGACCGGGACCGGCGCCTTGCCGCTCGCGTCGACCGCGGTGCCCGGCGGGATGACGCTGGAGAGCCGGACCAGGTTGTAGAAACCGCACTCCATGGTCACCAGGGCGTCGTGGAATGCGGCGAGCGAGGTGGTGCCCCGGCCGATCGCACGGACAACGGGGATCTGGTCGTAGACGACGGAGTCAGCCATGGGTCTCCTCAGAGGCGAAGGCGGTGCGGGAGGCGCAGGCTACGTTCGCTGCCTGCGACACCACACTTCGACGGCTCGGCCGGGAGCTTTAGCCAATCCGATTCATCGAGACCCGCGTCACGTGTTCCAGCCAGCGCTGGATCACCGCGATCTCGGCGTCGTCGAACCCGGTGGTCAGCTGGTCGTTCAGATCGTCGACCAGTTCGCGGGCCCGGCCGACGGCGTCGTGCCCGCGCGGGGTCAGCGCGAGGCGCACCGCGCGGGCGTCGGCCGGGTCCGGCGAGCGGGTCACGCAGCCGCCCCGTTCCAGGCGGTTGACCAGGCCACTCATGCCGGACGGGGACGCGCCGAGGGCCGCGGTCACGTCGCCGATCAGGGCGTTCTCGTGGCCGGCGAGGTAGAACAGCACGCCGGCGCCGGACGCGCCGATCCCGGTGTCGGAGGAGCGGGCGTCGATCCAGCGGCGGACCGCGCGGTCGGCGTTGAAGAGCAGGAAGATCAGGCGAGGCAGGCGCACGCGGTCATCTTGTCGCCTTGGCCGCGTGGGCGTGCAACCAGGCCACCAGTTCCGGCCAGACGGCGTCGCGCATCGAGCGGCGCAGCAGGCCGTGATGCCCGATCATCGGCACCCCGGCGGCGGCCGGCGCATAGGTCCGCCGCTCGACCGTCGTCCCGGTCAGGTGGCCGGTCAGCGCGTCCATCTGGGACGGCGTCGACCACGGGTCGTCCGAGGTGCCGACGGCCAGGATCGGGGCGGTCACGGTGGCGGCCCGCTCGGCGGCGCGCATCGACGGGTCGTCGAAGAAGTAGTTCCGCATCCGCGCCCAGGAGCCCCACTCGGTCATCGCGGTGGCCGGCAGGTCCTCGCCCAGGCCCAGCTTGCTCGCCGGGACGTAGCCCAGCAGGCGGCCCAGGGCCGGGCCCAGGACGTGCAGCATGACGCGGACCCGGACGCGCTCCAGGAAGGACGGAATCGTGTGCACCGCGGCGACGTGCGAGGCGACGATCACCGCGGCGGACAGCTCCGGGCCGGCCGCGCCGAGGGCGATCACGTGGCCGCCGAGGCTGTGCCCGACGGCGAGCCGGGGCAGCGCCGGGAAGCGCTCGGCGGCCCACGCCGCGACGGCCGGGGCGTCGGCTCCGATCCAGTCGCGCATGCCCAGGTCACGGTGGTCGCGCGGGGAGCCGGACCGGCCGGTGCCGCGGTAGTCGTAGGTGACCGTGGCGATGCCGTGCTCGGCCAGGTAGCCGGCGAACGAGGCGTAGAAGCCCTGCGGGGTGGCCGTCGCCGGGTGCACGACCAGGACGGCGACCGGCTCGCCGGGGGCGAACAGCGTGGCCGTGACGGCGCCGCCGGTCGCGACCGGGATCCGTACCGTCTCATTATTTCGCATGCGAAATAAGATAACATCCCCCGATGCCGATCTTGTGGGTCGCGGTGCTGACATTCACGGTCATCCTGGGTCACCGTCTCATCCCGCACGGCAACCTGATCGAGGCGTTCCTGCCCTGGGCCGGCCTGGCGGTGCCGGTCCTGCTGCTGCTCGCGACGCTGCGGCGCTCGCTGCTGGGGCTCGCGGCGACGCTGCTGCCGCTGGTCGCCTGGCTGATCACTTTCGGCGGGTACCTGCTCCCCCGCGACACCGGCACGCCCGATCTGATCGTGGTGCAGCACAACGTCAGCGACGAGAACCCGGACCCGGCCGGGACCGCCCGCGCGCTGCTCGCGGCGCATCCCGACCTGGTCTCGCTGGAGGAGCTGCTGCCGGCGGCGGTGCCGGCCTACGCCGGGGTGCTCGACGCGGAGCTGCCGTTCCACACCGTGCGGGGGACCGTGGGGCTGTGGTCCCGCTATCCGCTCACCGCCGAGGCGGCGATCGACATCCGGCCGCACGACCTCGGGGCGGACTGGAATCGCGGGCTACGGGCGGTCGCCCATCTCCCGGCCGGGGACGTCGCGGTCTACGTCGCCCACCTGCCGTCGGTGCGGATCGGCGTCACCGGCCTGACCTCGGGGCGGCGGGACGAGAGCGCCGGAAAGCTGAACGCGCTGGTCGACGCGGACCCCGCGGCCCGGTTGCTGGTGCTCGGCGATCTGAACACCACGGTGTACGACCGCGGCCTGCACCCGCTGAGCGAGCCGCCGCCGGACTTCGCGCTCACCTGGCCGGCGTCCACCCCGGTCGCCCGGATCGATCAGGTGCTGGCCCGGTCGATGACGGTCACCCGACTGACCGCCCTCCCCCGGACCGGCAGCGATCACCTGCCGCTGGCCGCCGAGATCCGGTTCTGATCCGTCCGGCGGTGCGTGCCGGCCAGGGCGAGCGCCGCGATCGCGCCGGCCAGGCCGCCGATCCCGCACAGCCACAGGCCGGGCCCGGTGCCGGCGCCGGTGTCGTCGGCGACCAGCGCGGCGGTCATCGACAGCAGGTGCCGGCTGTCCCAGGCCGCGAGCAGCACCAGGATCAGCCCGGAGCCGGTCGCGACGACCGTCTCCGGGATCGGCAGGCGCTCGCCGCGCAGCACCGGCACCGCGTAGCCGGCCAGCACGACCCCGAAGAACGCGGTGATCAGGTCCGACACGAGGCTTCCGGAGACCTGACTGCGGCCCTCGGCGGGGAAGTCGATGTAGGCCCAGGGCAGGAACGACCCGGCGATCGCGGCGAAGCCGGCGAGCAGCATCACCCACGCGAGGATCGGCCTGACCAGCGTGCCCCGAACCGGCGTCATCCCCGGAACCTACGCCCCTGCCCGGACCTCCGTTCGGTCAGGCCCAGCCGTTCGTCACCGTCCAGGAGGCGTCGGCGGAGAGCTGCTGCGGGCGGTTGCGGCCGTCCGCGGTGCCGGCCGAGATCCAGGCCTGCGAGTCGAAGTGCCGCAGGTAGGACCCCGGGATGTTGATCGACTCGAAGGTCACCCCGGTGCCGCCCAGACCGGGGCGGGCGCAGAAGGTGGCGTCCGCGGCGAACAGCGCCGAGCCGTCGCCGGCGGCCAGCCGGATCCGGCTGTCGGCGTGCCGCAGGAACTGGCCCGGGACGTTCACCGACTCGAACGAGTAACAGGACGAGTCGGCCAGGCCGTGCCGCAGGGTGAAGGTGGCGTCGTTCTTCAGCAGCGCGGCGCTGCCGGCGTCGACGTGCTCGGTCCAGCCGAGACTGTCCGCGTGCCGCAGGTACCGGTCGGTGAAGCCCCAGGTGGTGACCTGCAGCGAGCGCCGCACGTCGAAGGGCAGGAGCACCGAGCTGCGCCACTGTGCCGGGTCGGCGACGTTCCAGGTGGCGTCGGCGGCGAACCCGGCGGAGCCGTCGTTCACGCCGAGCACCACGTTCTCCGACTGGTGCCGCAGGAACGAGCCCGGCACGTTCGCCGACTCGAACGACGCCCCGCCGGCCGCGAGACCGGCCCGCGAGCACCAGGTGGCGTCGCCCCGGAACGTGCCGCCGGTGTCCGTGTCGATCCGGACCTGCCCGTTCGCGTGCCGCAGGAACCGGCCCGGGAAGTTGACCGCTTCGAACGAATAACACCGAGGATCGGAAAGACCGGCGACGGTACGGAACGAAGCGTCCTGCCGCGCGGTGTCCCCACTGATCACATCGGTGCGGGCCAGCGAGTTCGCGTGCCGCAGGTACCGGTCGGTGTACCCGGCCGTGGTCACCCGGAACGACCGGACGTGCCCGAGCGTGAGCGGCACGGCGGCGTTCTGGCTCTTCGACGCGTTGATCAGGTTCGTCAGCGCGGTCCGCACCTGACCGGTGTCCACCTTCTGCACCTGGCGGTCATAGGTGTAGAGCCCGTTGTACTCGCCCTCCACGTCGGTGATCTCGGTGTAGACGAACCCGGACAGGCCCTTCGAGGTCATCAGCCGCTCGGAGTCCCGGATCATGCCGGTGAAGCGGTCGGTGAGCTGCGCGCCCGACGACATCTGCTCGTAGGCGAAGTACTGCCCGTTGGGGCTGTACTCGTGCCCTGGCGTGCGCAGTCCCAGGCCGCCGAACTCGCCCAGGATCGCCACCCGCGACGAACTGGGCGTCGGCGAGTCCGGGCCGGTGTACATGTGCCAGTCGATGATGTCGCCGGTGCCCGGGTCGCCCTTGGAGGCGCAGCAGTTGAAGCCGCTGTGCGGGTTCATCAGCCGGGTCGGGTCGTACGCCTTCAGGTCCCGGGTGATCCGCTGGGTGTCGGCCAGGTTCCACTCGCCCCAGCCCTCGTTGAACGGCACGTAGGTGATCACCGACGGGAACGCCCGGTGCTCGTCGATGATCTCGCGGGCCTCGGACTCGTACTCGGCGATCTGCGCGGCGCTCTTGGTGGCGTCCCCGCCGGACGGGATGTCCTGCCAGACCAGCAGGCCGAGCCGGTCCGCCCAGTAGTACCAGCGGGCGGGCTCCACCTTGATGTGCTTGCGGACCATGTTGAAGCCCAGGTCCTTGTGCTTCTGCAGGTCCGAGGCCAGGGCCGCGTCGGTGGGCGCGGTGTACAGGCCATCGGGCCAGAAGCCCTGGTCGAGGGTGCCGGCCTGAAAGACGAACTCGCCGTTGAGGGTGGGGCGGAGGACGCCGTTGACCAGCTTGGTGCCGACCTCGCGCATGCCGAAGTAGTTGGTGACCTGGTCGACGGTTGTCCCCGCGGAATTTCGGAGCGAGACCCGCAAATTGTACAAATAGGGGTCATCCGGTGACCAGAGCCGCGCGTTCGGGACGGGCACCGTGAAGTCGGTGAAGCCGCCGGTGGCGCTGCCGATCACGGTCGCGCCGGCCATCGACTCCGCGAGCACGGTATGTCCGGCGGTGTTGCCGCGGGTGAATACGCGCACCCTGACCGTTTTGGCGGAAATATTCGGATAAATGTCGACCGAGTAGATCGAGGTCGGCGCGGTCGGCTCCAGCCAGACCGTCTGCCAGATCCCCGAGCTGGGCGTGTAGAAGATGCCGCTCGGGTTGTTCGTCTGCTTGCCGGCCGGCTGCTCCTCGCCGCGACCGTCGGTGGGGTCGTAGACCCGTACGATGATCTCGTTGTTCCCGCTGGTCAGCGCGTCGGTGATGTCCACCTCGAACCGGTCGTAGCCGCCCTTGTGGGTGGCCACCTGCCGGCCGTTGACCCAGACCGTGGCCTCGTAGTCGACGGCGCCGAAGTGCAGCTGCACCCGGCGGCCGGTCCAGCCGGTCGGCACGGTGAACGTGCGGCGGTAGAACATCAGGTCGCGGGCGTCGTTGCGCATGATCCCGGAGAGCGCGGACTCCACCGGGTACGGCACCAGGATCCGTTCCGGCAGCGTCTGCCCGATCGGCGGGGCGGCGTTGCGGTCGACGGTGTCCGGGTTCAGGAACTGCCATTCGCCGTTCAGCGACTGCCAGTCCGCGCGGACCATCTGCGGGCGCGGGTACTCGGGGAGCGGGTTGGTGGTGGAGACCTGGCCGGTCCACGGGGTGGTGAGCGGCGGAGTCTTGGGGGTGACGGCCGCGGCCGGGCTGCCGGTGGCGACGAGACCACCGGCAACCAGGGCGAGTGCGGCCACCGCTCGGAGGACGAGGCGGGGCATGGAGCTCCTTCGGTTCGGCGGGAGCGGACTAGGTTCTTCGGGACCGGACCAGATAGGTCTGGACCACGACGACCGCGGCGAGGAACGTGCCGCTGATCACCTGTTGCCAGTTGCTGTTGACGTTGCCGACCTGGTTGATCAGGTTCTGGATCACGCCGAGCAGCAACACCCCGGCGACCGTTCCGGCGATGGATCCGGAACCGCCGGTGAGCAGCGTGCCGCCGATCACCACGGCGGCGATGGCGTCGAGCTCCATGCCGCTGCCGAGCACGGTGACGCCGGAGCCGAGCTTGGCCGCGTTGATCGCCCCGGCCAGCCCGGCGAGCAGGCCGGAGAGCAGGTACACCCAGACCTTGATCCGGCGGACCGGCAGGCCCATCAGCGCGGCGGCGTCCTCGCTGCCGCCGATGGCGTGCACGGCGTGCCCGAACCGGGTCCGGTTCAGCGCCAGGACCCCGAGTCCGACCAGGACGACGGCCAGCCACACCGGGTAGCCGATCCCGAGCAGCGAGCCGGTGCCCAGGTCGTGGAAGACGTCGCTGCGGACCAGGAAGGTGGTCGAGCCCTCGTCGCTGATGCTGCGCATCAGCCCGCGGGCGCCGAGGAGGGCGGCGAGGGTGACGATGAAGGGCGCCATCCCGGTTCTCGAGATCAAAATCCCATTGAGTACGCCGATGGCCCCGCACACCAGCAGCGGCGCGGCCAGCGCGGCGACGACGCCGTACTGCGAGGCCCAGGCGGCGATCACCCCGCCGAGCACGTAGAGCGAGCCGACCGAGAGGTCGATGCCGCCCGTGATGATCACGAAGGTCATGCCGAGCGCGATCAGCATCGGCGGCGCCGCGGCGACCAGGATCGTCCCGGCGTTGTCCGCGCTGCGGAACCCCGGGAACGCGGCCAGGCTGATCACCACCACGGTGACCAGCACCGCGAGTGCGCCCTGGCGCTGCACCACGCCGCCCTTGTCGAAAGCGGGCAGGGAGATCGACATGGTCACCGGGTCCTCCTCTCCCGGGCCACGTAGACCGCGACCAGGATGATCACGGCCTGCACCATCTCGGTGGTGGACGGCGGGAGATCGTGTTTGATCATGGTGGCGACCACCAGTTGCATGAGCAGGGCGCCGGCCACGGTGCCGAGCACCCGGACCCGGCCGCCGGTGAGCGGCGTCCCGCCGACCACCACCGCGGTGATCGCCGAGAGCTCGATCAGCAGGCCGACCGCCGAGGCGTCGCTGGACTGGATGCGGGCCACCGACAGCAGGCCGGCGATCGAGGCGAGCACCGCGCAGAACACGTAGACGCCGATCAGCACCCGCTTGACCGGCAGGCCGGCCAGCTCCGCGGCGGGCCGGTTGCCGCCGACCGCCAGCAGCCGCCGGCCGAACACCGTGCGCCGGATCACGAACGCGACCACGAGCACCAGCAGCGCCGCGATCCAGACCAGCACCGGCACGCCCAGGAAGTCACCCGAGCCGAGATAGAGCAGGTCGTCGTTGCGGATGTCCTTGAGCTGACCGCCGGAGATCACCACGGCCAGGCCGCGGCCGCCGACGAACAGGGCCAGGGTGGCCACGATCGGTTGCAGGCCGACCTTCGCGACCAGGACGCCGTTGATCAGCCCGATCGCGACGCCGGCCAGCAGCGAGACGATGATCGCGGCGAGGACGCCGTACCCGAGGTAGAGGGGGATGAAGGCGGCCGCGAGCGCCATCACCGAACCGACCGACAGGTCGATGCCCTCGGTGCCGATCACCAGGGCCATCCCCAGCGCGACGATCACCACCGGCGCCGCCTGGATCAGCTGGATCCGCAGGTTGCTCAAGGTCAGGAAGTACGGGGTGAAGGCGATGTTGACGACGATCAGCAGCACGATCGCGGCGTAGACGCCGTAGCGCGGCAGCCACGCCGGGTTGAACGCCGCCCGTGGGCGGGACAGGGTCTCAGTGGTCATCCGCGGCCTCCGCGATCGTGGCCATCAGGGCCTCGGTGGTCACCCGGTCGCCGGTGAGGATGCCGACCACCGCGCCGTCGCGCAGCACCACCACCCGGTCCGAGCCCTCGACCAGTTCCTCGGCGTCCGAGGAGACCAGCACGACGCCCAGTCCCTCGGCGGCCAGCTCGTCGATCAGCGCCTGCACCTCGGCCTTGGCGCCGACGTCGATGCCCCGGGTCGGCTCGTCCAGCAGCAGCACCTTCGGGCCGGTGGCGAGCAGCCGGGCGAGCAGCACCTTCTGCTGGTTGCCGCCGGACAGGTCGCCGACGACCTGGTCCGGGCTGGACGCCTTGATCCGCAGCCGGGTCATGTAGGTGGCCACGACGGCGTCGATCTTCTTGTCGCTGACCAGGCCCATCGTGGTCATCCGGGGCAGGATCGCGAGGGCGATGTTGTCCCGGATCGACAGGCCGGCGACGATGCCCTCGGCCTTGCGGTCCTCGGGTTGGGTGGCGACCCCGGCGCGCACCGCGCGGACCGTGCTCGGCCGGCCCAGCTTGACGCCGCCGACCTCGATCTCGCCGGAGTCCACCGGGTAGGCGCCGCCGATCGCCTTGACGGTCTCGCTGCGGCCGGCGCCGAGCAGTCCGCCGAGCCCGACAACCTCACCGGGCCGTACGTCGAAGCTGATGTCGTTGAGCCGGGGTCGGCTGGTCAGGCCGCTCACCCGGAGCACCGGGGGTTTCGCCGAGAGCTCGGGGCTCTCCTCCTCCTTGAAGCTGGTGAAGTCCTCGCCGAACTCGCGGCCGAGCATCAGCGAGACCAGCTTGCGGCGCTCCAGGTCGGCCATCTTCCCGGTGTGCACGAGCTTGCCGTCGCGCAGGATCGTGACCGCGTCGCACACCTGGTAGAGCTCGTCCAGCCGGTGCGAGACGTAGATGATGCCGATGCCCGCGGTGTGCAGCTCGCGGATCACCCCGAACAGCGTCTCCACCTCGCGTGGCTCCAGCGACGAGGTGGGCTCGTCCATCACCACCACCTGGGCGTCGACCATCACGGCCCGGGCCAGGGCGACCATCTGCTGCGCGCCCAGGGCCAGCGTGCCGAGGCGGCGGCGCACGTCGGTGCGGACCCCGTAGCCGGCCAGGATCTCGGTGGCCTCGCGGACCATCCGGGCCTCGTCCAGCAGGCCGAACCGGTTGCGCGGCTCCCGGCCGAGGAACAGGTTGTGCGCCACGCTCATCAGCGGGACGAGGTTGACCTCCTGGTAGATGGTCGAGATGCCGGCGCGCTGGGCGTCCAGCGGGGTGGCGAAGCGGGCCGGCGCACCCCGGTAGTACAGCTCGCCGGCGTCCGGCTGGTAGACCCCGGTGAGCACTTTGATCAACGTCGACTTGCCGGCGCCGTTCTCCCCCACCAGCGCGTGCACCTCGCCCGGTCGCAGGGTGAAGGACACCCCGTCCAGAGCGCGCACGCCAGGGAAGATCTTGGATACGCCGGCGACTTCCAGCAGCGCCATGCGCCGCCCTCCTCCGTGCCGGTTTCCTCGCTGCCGGCTCGATGGCCGGCCGGATCAGTGCTGGTCGCCGGGGCCCGGCCCGCCTTTGCGGCGAGCCGGGCGCCGGCTGAAAGAGCGCTCTCTAGTACGCGCTGCCGATATCGGTCTTGGCATTCGACTCGTCGTACGCGCGGTCCTGGATGACGATGTCCTGGCCGACCGGCTCGCCGCCGAAGAACTTGGTCGCGGTGTCGAAGGCCAGCGGGCCGAAGCGCGGGTTGGACTCGATCACCGCCGAGAACCAGCCGTCCACGATGCCCTGCACCGCGCCCTTGGTGCCGTCGATCGAGACGATCTTGACGTCGCCGGCCTTCTTGCCGGCGCCCTTCAGCGCGGTCACCGCGCCGAGCGCCATCTCGTCGTTCTCGCCGTAGATTCCGTTGATGTTCGGTTTTGACTGCAACAGTTGCTCGGCGACCTTCTGCCCGTCCTCCCGGGAGAAGTTGCCGGTCTGCTCGAACGAGATCTTGATGTCCGGCGCGACCTTGGCGATCTCATCCTTGAAACCGCTGGTCCGCAGCGTCGTGACGTTGTTGCCGGGAGCGCCCAGCAGGATCGCCACCTCGCCCTTGTTGCCGAGCGCCTTGGCCATCGCGTCGGCGGCCCGCTTGCCCTGCTCGGCGAAGTCGGAGCCGATGAAGGTCAGGTAGTCCTTGCAGGCGGTGGCGTTGATCTTCCGGTCGATCGTGATGATCGGGATGTGCTTCGCCGACGCCTTGGCGAAGACCGAGTCCCAGCCGTCCGAGTTCAGCGGCGCGATCACCAGCAGCTGAACACCGGCGTCGATCATCTGCTCGACATCGCTGATCTGCTTGTTGAACTGGGAGTTCGCGTTCGAGGTCTTGAGCTTGGTGATGCCCAGCTTGGCCGCCTCGTCCTTGATGGACTGGGTCTCGGCGATCCGGAACGGGTTCGCCTCCTTCTCCGACTGGGAGAAGCCGACCGTGGCGGTCTTCAGGTCGATCTTGGACGCGCCGTACTGGTCCAGGGTGCAGCTGGCCGCTCCCGGCGCGGCCGACTGGACCACCTGCGAGGCGGCCGGGGCCGCCCCGGTGCCGGCGGTGTCGCCGGAGTCCTCGCTCTTGGCGCAGGCGCCCGAGCCGAGCAGGAGGGCGGCCGCGGCGAACGCGGCGGCGACGGTCTTAGGGCGCGAAAAACGTACGCTATTGAACATGGTGCCCCCTCAAAGCCAAACGGCTTCACACGCAAACGTTAGTTGATCAATCACTTGTACGATCAGGATTGAACACATTCACCCATCGACGCTCTTGATCTGTCAAGACCCCGAACTGTAACCGGGGCGAAACGTGACATCAGCGCAACGTAGTTAGCGTTCACACGGACAGTCGTGGTGTGCGATCTCCGGCGCGGGCCCGCGGGGCGCCGGCTGTGGCTCGCGAGGGGCAGTCACAGCGGGCGCTCCGGGCGCCGCTCACCCCCGGATCCGGGCCGCCGCACAGAATTTGTCATCCGGCAATTGGTGCCGGACGGCACGTAACACCGGGCCGATCTCATCGAAGGCCATTTCCCGAATAAGCGACGGTGTTCCCTTCCGGGTGGATAGCGTGGAGAACGGCAACGACGGGAGCAGTCGTCGCCGGATTCCTCGTGCACAGGAGAGGAATGATGTGGAAAGCCACTGAGCGGCAGGGGCCGGTCGTCCTTCTCGTTGAGGACGACGAGGACCTGCGTGAGCTCGCCGCACAGATGCTGGAGATGCGCGGGTTTGACGTGCTGGTCGCGAAAGACCCGGTCAGCGCCATCATGACCTGCCGAGTGCACAGCGGAGCGATCGATGTGCTGCTCACCGACCTGGGCCTGCCCGGGGTCTCCGGTGGGGAGCTCGCCCGATCCGCCTCCGAGGTCCGCCCCGGCATGAAGATTGTCTACGTCTCCGGCGTGCCGGAGGAAATCGCCATCAAGAAAGGGCTGATCCGTGCCGGGTCGCCATTCGTCGCGAAACCGTATACGGCGGACCGGCTGGCCGGGATGCTGCGTATGGTTCTCGCCCAAGGAGCGGAGAGTTCCGCGCGGTAAGGACGACCGGGGCGCCGCGGCGCTGGAAACCGCCATCGTGATGCCGGTGATGCTGCTGATCCTGTTCGGCATCATCGACATGGGGCGACTGCTTCAGCAGTACATCCAGCTCACCGAGGCGGCTCGGGAGGGCGCCCGGCTGGGCGCCCTCAACGGCACGGCCGCGGCCGTGCAGGCGAAGGTCAACGGCATCGTGGGCACCACCGCCGCGCCGTCGGTGACCCAGACCGTCACCCCCTGCACCGCCGCCTCGATCGCCGGCACCGACAGCAAGGTCGTGCTGACCCGGCCGTACACGCCGATCACGCCGATGATCGCGCTGGTGACCCTGGTCGGCGGGCAGACCATGGGGACGATCACGATGAGCGCGACCGGCGTGATGTCGTGCGTCGGCTGATCCGTGCCCTGTTCCCGCCGCGGGGCGAGCACGGGGTGATCACCGCGCTCGTCGCCGTCCTGGCCGGGACCGGGGTGCTGCTCGGCATGGCCGCGCTGGTGATCGACATCGGTGCGCTCTACGCCGAGCGGGAGCAACTGCAGAGCGGCGCGGACGCCGCGTCCTGGAAGGTCGCCCAGGCCTGCGCCGCCACCGCCGACAACAACCTGGTCTCGGCCAGTTGCACGGTCGCGCTGCAGAAGAACAACGCGCAGCAGTACGCCGACAAGAACGCCAAGGATCTCCACTCGGACATGCAGCTGTGCATCTACACCGTCTCCGCGACCGGCACCACCACCCTCGACCCGGGCTGCCCCGGCGCCTGGAACACCCCGATCACCTGCCCGGCACTGCCGGTCTCGTCGGGGCCGTTCAAATACGTCGAGGTCCGCACCACCACGAAGAACGCCGACAACAGCACGGTGGTCCCGCCGCTGTTCGGGTCGGGCATCGCCGGGACCCCGTACACCGGCGCCAAGATGGGCGCCTGCGGCCGGGTCGCCTGGGGCGTGCCGGCGGTCACCGACACCTTCGCGCTCGGCATCTCGAAGTGCGACTTCCTGCGGATCACCGGCAACTACACCAAGTACTTCGCCCCGCCGCTGCTCGGCGCGCTCAATCCGCTGCTGCAGGGCACCGGGGTGTACTCGCTGCTCGGCCTCTCCAGCCCGACCACCGACTACATCGCGATCAGCAACGGCATCCTGTCCACCTCCTGCGCCACCAACCCGGCGGAGACGGTCAGCGGCTGGGCCTGGCTGGGCCAGCCGAACGGCTCGACGGCGCTGCTCGGGCTGGTCGCGGTCAACTCACCGAACGCCACCTGCGGGCTCACCAACATCCCGGCGACCAACGGGTCGGCGGACAGCTGGGTCGGCGGCTTCACCATCAGCCTCAGCAACGCCTCCGCGGCGACCGCCTGCATCAACCGGCTGAACGCGCTGGTGGCCTCCGGGCAGCCGGTGCTGGTGCCGATCTTCGACCGGGGCGTGGCCCTGCTCAACCTGCTGCCGTCCTTCTACCGGGTGATCGGCTTCGCGCCGTTCGTGGTGACCGGGTACGAAACCCTGGGCAGCGGCCTGGGCAGCCTGCTGACCGGCCTGTTCACCTCGCTGCCGTCGGTCGTGACGGGCGTCCAGAAGACCCTGTGCGCACTGCAGTCCTGTATTTACGGATATTTCACCAAGACTCTGATCACCAGCCACATACCGACCCAGTTCGCGACCTCGCCCAATTTCGGCGCGATGATGATCGGCCGGACCGGATGACCCGTGCTTGAGAAGGTGAGGACATGCGACGGCGCATCCTGATCCTCCTGGCGGCGCTCGTGCTGGCCGGGATCAGTGGGGTGGCCGTGCTGTCCTACGCCCGGACCGCCGACCGGCGCGCGCTCAGCGGCAAGGAGGGCACCTGGATCCTGGTCGCCAAGCAGCACATCCCGACCGGCACCAGCGGCGCCGAGATCCGCAGCCGGGGCCTGACCGAGCGGCTCCTGGTCCCGACCGTCACGGTGCCCAGCGGCGCGCTCAGCACCTGGGACGGCGCGCTCGACCGGCTCCGCCTCGGCGCCGACCTGCAGCCCAAGCAGCTGATCATGAAGACGCTCTTCGTCCTGGTGGAGCCGTCGCCGTCGCACACCGAGCGGATCCCGGTGCCGCGCAAGTCGCTCGCCGTCTCGGTGGCGCTGAACGTGGCGCCGCAGGTGGCCGGCAACATCACCGCCGGCGACCAGGTCGCGGTCTACTACACGTTCCAGGTCAAGGTCTTGATCTCGAAGGACAAGGAGACCATCCCGATGACCGAGCTCCTGCTGCCCAAGGCGCGGGTGATCACCATCGGGGAGGCTCAGCAGCTGCCGCTGGAGACCACGGAGCCGACGTCCGCCCCGGCCGGGGTCAGCCCGACCCCGGGCCCGAGCGGATCGGCCACCGGCGGGGCCGTCGCCGGCAACGTCAACAAGGCGCTGTCCAGCAACGGGACCAACGTCGGCGAGGCGGTCCAGCGCTACGTCGTCACCCTCGCCGTCGACGACACCGACGCGCTGCGGCTCGTGCACGCCGTCCAGAGCGGGCAGCTCTACCTGGCGCTGCTCGGGCCGAACGCCACCGCGAGCAACGGCCCGGCAGTCGACACGAGCTGGGTGGTCAAGTGAGCCAGTACGTCTACGTCGAGCCGGACGATGAGCGGCGCACGCACTGGGGCAACGACTTCCGGGCGATCGGCGGCACGATGCTCAAGAGCATGAGCGAGCTGGAGTCGTACCTGCCGCGCTACCCGGAGACCCTGCTCGTGGTGATCGGCGCGACAGTGGACCTGGACGAGGCGCTGATGTTCACCGCCTATCAACGGTTGCAACGGCCGGTGATCGGGGTGGTGCTGATCCGTCCCACGATCGAGTCCAACGTGGTGCTCCGGGCCCTGCAGTCCGGCATCCGGGAGCTGATCGCCGAGGAGGACGACGACGGCTTCCGCAACGCCACGGTCCGCTCGGTCGACCTGTCCAAGGCGCTGAGCACCAGCATGCGCGGGGCCGGCGACCACGCCCCGTACGCCCGGGTGGTCACGGTCTTCGCCGGCAAGGGCGGCTGCGGTCGCAGCGTGGTGGCGGTGAACCTGGCGGTGGCGCTGGCCGGCGCCGGGCGGCGGGTGCTGCTGATGGACCTGGACCTGCAGTTCGGCGACGTGGCGATCATGATGAAGCTGTCCCCGGAGCGCAGCATCGCCGGTGGCCTGCAGATGGCCGGGCGGCTCGACGAGCCCGGGCTGCGGTCCATCGTGACCACGTACCGGCCGGGTCTGGACACCCTGCTCGCGCCGGCCAGCCCGGCCGAGGGCGAGCAGGTGCGCCGGGAGTTCGTGGTGGAGCTGCTGGACGTGGCCCGCCCGCTCTACGACTACGTCGTGGTGGACACCCCGTCGGTGGTCACCGACCAGGTCCTGGCCGCGCTGGACATGTCCGACTGGTTCATCCCGATCGTCACGCCGGACCTGCCGACGCTGAAGTCGGTCCGGCTCACCTCGGAGATGTTCGACCTGCTCGACTACCCCAAGGACAAGCGGCTGCTGGTCTTCAACCGGGCCAACACCCAGGTCGGGCTCAGCCCGACCGAGGTGGAGCTGGCGGTCGGGATGCCGTTCGCCGTGCAGGTGCCGTCCAGCCGGGACGTGCCGGTCTCGGTCAACCAGGGCGAGCCGATCGCGACGACCGACCCGCTGCATCCGGTCAGCCGGGCCATCCGCGAGCTCGCCGACCGGGTGGCCGGCGTCGACACGACGCCGCAGAAGCGCCGCGGCTTCCTCGGAAGGTTGTTCCAGTGAGTCTCTCCAGCCGGCTGAGCGGCGCCAACGCCACGCCCGCGCCACCCACCGAGGCCCGCGGCGGCGACCGCTACCGGGCCGCCGGCCGCCAGCCCACCGACCAGGTCAACGAGGTGCGGCTGCGGATCCAGCGACGGCTCGCCGACGAGCTGGGCCCGACGCTCTACAGCAACAACCCGAGCGAGGACCTGGACGCCCGGGTCCGGGAGGCGCTCAACGACCTGCTGGCCCGGGAGGAGACCCCGCTCTCCGGCGCGGACCGGGCCCGGATCACCCGCGAGGTGGTCGACGAGGTGCTCGGCCACGGCCCGATCGAGTCGCTGCTGCGCGACACGTCGGTGACCGAGGTGATGGTGAACGGGCCGCGCTCGGTCTACGTCGAGCGGTTCGGCCGCCTGGAGAAGACCACCGCCGAGTTCGACGACGAGCCGCACCTGCGCCGGATCATCGACCGGATCTGCTCCCGGGTCGGCCGCCGGGTCGACGAGGCCAGCCCCACCGTGGACGCCCGGCTGCCGGACGGGAGCCGGGTCAACGCGGTGGTCCCGCCGATCGCCCTGGACGGCTCGTCGCTGACCATCCGCAAGTTCGCCGCCGTCCCGCTGACCGTCGGCGACCTGCTGCAGTACGGCACGCTGACCCGCCCGGCCGCCGAGTTCCTGGACGCGTGCGTGCGCGGCCGGCGCAACGTCGTGGTCAGCGGCGGCACCGGCTCGGGCAAGACCACGATCCTGAACATCCTCTCCGGATTCGTCCCGACCGACGAGCGCATCGTCACCATCGAGGACGCCGCCGAGCTCCAGCTGGTCCAGGACCACGTGGTGCGCCTGGAGTCCCGGCCGCCGAACTCCGAGGGCCGCGGCACGGTCACCACCCGCGAGCTGGTCCGCAACGCGCTGCGGATGCGCCCGGACCGGATCGTGGTCGGCGAGGTCCGGGACAGCGCCGCGCTGGACATGCTGCAGGCGATGAACACCGGCCACGACGGGTCGCTGACGACGCTGCACGCGAACGCGCCGCGGGACGCGCTGTCCCGGCTGGAGACCATGGTGCTGATGGCCGGCATGGACCTGCCGATCCGCGCGATCCGCGACCAGATCAGCTCCGCGGTGGACCTGATCCTGCAGGTCAACCGGTTCAAGGACGGCACCCGCAAGGTCACCCACATCACCGAGGTGGTGGGCATGGAGGGCGACGTGGTCACCCTTCAGGATCTTTTCCTGTACGACGCGTCGGCCGGCGCCGAGCTGCCCGGTGGCACCGGCGGCCTGCGCACCACCGGCATCCGCCCGCACTTCACCGACACCCTGCAGATGTACGGCGTGACCCTCCCGGCCACCATGTTCGCCGCCCGGCGGCGGTGAGCCATGAGCTTCGCCCTGATCGCGGCGGTCTCCGCGGCGGCGTCCGCGGTGTTCGTGATCGTCTTCGTGATCCTGCAGGCCACGCTCGGGCGCACGCCGATCCAGCGCCGGCTCGCCACGCTGCGCCACTTCTCGGTGCACCGCGAGACGAGCTCGGACCCGCTGCTGCGCCGGCTGCTCACCGCCCAGGGCCGCCGGATCGAGCAGCATCCGGGGCTGTTGCGGCTGGCCGAGCGCAGCGGCCCGCTGCTGGACCGGCTCGGCGGCACGCTGCGGCCGTCGGAGTGGCTGATCGTCCGGGGGTGCGCGGCGATCGGGCTGGCCGTGCTGCTGGGCGCGCTGCTCAGCCCGCTGTTCGGCGTGATCCTCGGCCTGCCGGGCGGCTTCCTCGGGGCGAACGCGGTGCTCAAGGCCCGGATCCGGCGTCGTGAGCAGTCGTTCGCCGACGAGCTGCCGGGCGCCCTGCAACTCATGATCAGCTCGCTGCGGTCCGGCTTCACGCTGCACCAGTCGGTCGAGGCCACGGTCCGCGACGACGACGGGCCGGTCGCCACCGAGCTGCGCCGGGCCCTGTCCGAGACCCGGATCAGCGGCGACTTCGAGGACGCGCTGGAGCGCATCGGCGAGCGGATGCGCAGCGCCGAGATGATCTGGCTGGTGATGGCGCTGCGCCTGCAGAAGGAGGTCGGCGGCAGCCTGGTGGAGGTGATGCAGACGACCGCGGACACCATGCGCGAGCGGGCCTACCTGCAGCGGCACGTGCGGTCGCTGTCCGGCGAGGGCCGGGTCTCCGCGTACGTCCTGGGGGCCATGCCGTTCCTCGCCGCCGGCGGCATATGGCTGACCCAGCCGACCTACCTGACCCCGATGTTCCACCAGGGTATCGGCATCGTGATGCTGGTCGTCGCGATCACGCTGATGGCGATCGGCGCGGTCTGGCTGCGCGCGGTGGTCAAGGTCGAGGTCTGACGTGACCGGCTACGTCATCGCCGTCGCCGCCGCCGTCGGGATGGCCGCCGCGGTGCTGCTCGCCGCGACCGCCGCGGCCCTGCCGGCCCCCCGCCGGGACCGCATCCTGCGGGCCCTGGCCCAGTACGGCGCCAGCGGCATGATCCAGGTCGAGACCGGCCACCCGTACATCCGCCGGCTCCGCTCGATCACCCAGATCCTGGTGGAGCGGCTCGGCGACGCGGTCACCTCGGACCGCGACCGGCAGCGGCTGATCCACGGCCTGGACTACGCCGGCAACCCGGCCGCCTGGCCGCTGAGCCGGGTGATCCGGGTCCGGCCGCTGGGCGCCGTGGCCACCTGCGCGTTCGGCGCCGCGGTCGGCCAGTCGGTCAAGGGCGGCGCCGGCGGGCTGTCCGGCGCCCTGTTCGGACTCGCCGCCGGTTTCCTGCTGCCGCGGGTGCTGCTGTACAACGCCGGGGTCAAGCGCCAGCAGCAGCTGCTGCGGTCGCTGCCGGACGTGATGGACGCGCTGGTCATCGGCGTGGAGGCGGGCCTCGGCCTGGACTCCGCGATGGACCACGTGGGACGCAGCCTGACCGGCCCGATGGCCGACGAGCTGCGCCGGGTGCTGCAGGAGATGCGGCTCGGCGTGTCCCGTGCCCAGGCGCTGCGCTCGCTCTCCGAACGGACCACCGTCCGTGACCTGAAGCGCCTGGTCACCGCGCTGGTGCAGGCCGGTGAGCTGGGCATCTCGGTGGCCAACATCCTCCGCGAGCACGCCCAGGACCAGCGGGTCCGGCGCCGGCAGCGGGCCGAGGAGATGGCCCAGAAGGTGCCGGTCAAGCTGATCTTCCCGGTGATGTTCTGCATGCTGCCCGCGATCTTCGTGATCCTGATCGGCCCGGCCGTGCTGCAGCTCATCAAGTCCTTTCAATAGCAGCAGCTAAGCCGCTCGGCCGAAGGTGCCGATCAGAGTGCGTGACCGCTCTGATCGATCTCGAGCTCCCGGACTCGGAGCTGGCCCGGTTGGCCGCGCTGCACGAATATCAGCTGCTCGACGAGCCGGCCGACGACGAGCTGGAGGCCGTCGTGCGGGTCGCCGCCATGGTCGCCGACGTCCCGCAGGCCACCCTGAACCTGATCGACGCGAACCGGCAGTGCCAGCTCACCGCGATCGGCTTCGAGCCCGGCGAGCAGCCGCGCAGCGAGTCGATGTGCGACGTGCACTTCCTGGCCGGGGAGACGATCCAGATCCCGGACGCCAGCAAGAACCCGTTGTACGCGAACAATCCGTACGTCGACGGGCGGATGGGCAGCGTCCGGTTCTACGCGTCCACGTCGCTGATCACCCCGTCCGGGTACGTGCTGGGCACCCTCTGCGTGTTCGAGGAGCACCGGGTACGGACGCTCACCGAGCGGCAGATGGCCCGGCTGGCCGACCTCGGCGAGATCGTGGTCGGCCTGTTCGAGCGGCGCCGCCAGGCCCGGCTCGCCGACGACCTGACCGCGCGGGCCGAGCGCGCGCACAAGTTCATCGACACCATGCTGGAGACGGTCGAGGTCGGGATCGCGGCGGCCGACGAGACCGGCCGGATGACCGTGCTGAACCGGACCGCCCGCCGGTGGGCCGGCGTCGAGGGCGACCAGACGACGCCGCTCGAGGAGATGCGCCGCCACTTCCGGTTGCACCGGCCGGACGGCTCCCGGCTCGGCCCGGGGGAAGGGCCGCTGGCCCAGGCGATGCGCGGGGAGCCGATCGACCACGCGGAGATGATCATCGAGACCGCCGCCGACGAGCGGATCACCGTGATCGCCACCGGCCGCGGCCTGTACGCGGACAGCGGCGAACGGATCGGCGCGGTGGTCGCCCTGACCGACGTCACCCAGGACCGGATCTACCAGCGCCGGCTCGAACAGGCGCACGCCGAGGTGGCCCAGCGCGAGGAGCAGCTGCAGGCCGCGGTGATCGAGCTGGAACGGTCGAACGACGAGCTGGAGGGGTTCGCCGCCGCGGTCAGCCACGACCTGGTCCGGCCGCTGGCCGGGGCGCACGGCTACCTCGACCTGCTCGACGAGGAGTACAGCGACCAGATGGACGCGCGCGCCGCCAAGTGGGTCGGCGGCGCGCTCCGGGCCGTCGAGCGGATGCAGCAGCTGGTGCAGGCGCTGCTCAGCTACGCCCGGGCCGGGCACGCGCCGTGCCAGCCCGGCGAGGTGGACCTGAACGGGGTGGTCGATCAGGTGACCGCGGACCTGCGGACGCTGATCCAGGACGCCGGCGCCGAGGTGACCGTGCAGGGCAGTCTGCCGATCATCACCGGGGACAAGACGCTGCTCCGCCAGCTGCTGCAGAACCTGGTGGACAACGCGATCAAGTACCGCCATCCGGACCGGGCGCCGCGCGTGCGGATCAGCTGCTCGGTCGAGCCGGACGGCTGGCACCTGACGGTCACCGACAACGGCATCGGCATCCCGGTCGAGCACCGGGACCGGATCTTCGACATGTTCGCGCAGGTCGACCCGAACTCGCGCAAGGGGCACGGGATCGGGCTCTCCACCTGCCTGCGCATCGTCGAGCGCCACAACGGGGCGATTCAGCTCGACGACTCCCCCACCGGCGGGACGGTGGTGAAACTTACGCTTCCGCTTGGTTGATCCGGATCAGGTTGCCGGCCGGGTCGCGGAAGGCGCAGTCGCGGATGCCGTACGGCTGGTCGGCCGGCTCCTGCACCACGTCCGCGCCACCGGCCACCAGCCGCTCGAAGACCCCGTCGAGGTCCTCGCTGACCAGGGTCAGCGCGGCGTAGCTGCCCTTCGCCATCATCTCGGCGATCACCCGGCGCTCGTCGTCGGTGATGCTCGGGTCGGCGGCCGGCGGGTGCAGCACGATCGAGACCGACTGCCCCTTCGGCCCGACGGTGATCCAGCGCATGTCGTTGTAGCCCACGTCCTTGCGCACCTCGAAGCCGAGCACGTCGCGGTAGAAGCCGATCGCGGCCTCGGCGTCGTCGTGCGGGAGGAAGCTGGCGTGAATGCGAATGTCCATGCCGACCATGCTAGGAACGCGGCACCGGCCGGGCTTCTCGATTCCTGACCGGTCTGGTGACCTGTTTCGCCACGCAGGCCGGGATGCCCTCGGTGGCCCCGGCGGCGGTCTTCCGGTACGCGCTCGGCGAGATCCCGACCAGCTGGGTGAACCGGGTGCTGAACGTGCCCAGCGAGGAACAGCCGACCGCGAAGCAGACCTCGGTCACGCTCAGGTCGCCGCGCCGCAGCAGCGCCATGGCCCGTTCGATCCGGCGGGTCATCAGATAGCCGTACGGCGACTCGCCGAACGCGCTCCGGAACTCCCGGCTCAGATGCCCGGCCGACATGTGCGCGCCGCGGGCCAGCGCCTCCACGTCGAGAGGCTGGGCATAGTCCCGGTCGATGCGGTCCCGGACCCGGCGCAACACCCGGAGGTCCCGCAAGCGCTGCTCGTGGCTGCTCACGCTCCTCATCGTGACACGCCGGTCAGCGCCAGCGCGGATCACGGCTCCAGCGCGGGCCGACCTCCCGCCACTCCCGGGCCCAGGCCCGGTCCCGCTGCCGGTCGAGCACCTCGCGGACGATCCGGTGCAACCCGGTCAGCACGGCGCCCAGGCCGAGCACGGTGGCCACCGCGACCAGGATCCCCTGCGACGCCGGGCTGTGCCGGCCGGGCGGCCCGTGCAGGCTGCCGCTGTCGTCGACCCAGACCGCCACCCGGGCGCCGGCCCGCGCGTCCGTCCCGATCTGCACGATCCCGCTGTGCGCCGACCCGTCCGGCGCGGTCCAGGTCGCCCGGGCCGCCTGCGGCGAGGCGGTCCGGGTACCGGCCGCCCCGATCACCCCGGCGTCCTCGACCAGCACCGCGTCCACCCGGAAGACGTGCGCCCGCTCCCACTCCCGGGCCCGCACGTCCGACCGGTACCCGGCCTCCCCGGCCCACCAGGCCAGCAGCGGCGCCCCGCCGAGGAACGAGAGCACCAGCACGAACAGCAGCAGGCTCTCCACCCGGTCCGAACGCCGGAGCAGGACGTTGCGGTCCCAGCCGATCATCTGGCCTCTCCCTCTCCCCCTTTAGGGGAGAGCATCACCCGGAGGCAAGCCCCCGCGACGCACATCGCCGCACTGGCTCCGAGATCAGCGCGGCCAGGGCGGCCACGGCGGTCCCGGCCAGCGCGATCAGCAGCGCCGTGGAGTGTGTGCCGACGCTGTCCGCGGCCGAGGCCACCGGGTTCGGCAGGCCCAGCCGGGCGATCAGCCAGCCGGTCGCGGCCAGCCCGGTGATCCCGGCCGCGACCAGGCGGAACGGGCGGCCGAACCGGGTCCGGGCGAGCACCACCAGGGCCGGCAGGGCGAGCCCGACCAGGACCAGTTGGACCAGCTCGATGCCCAGGTTGAAGCCGAACAGGCTGAGCGCCAGGCGCCCGGTCGACAGCCGCATCTCGGCCAGCGTGAACGAGAAGGCCATCCCGTGGCCGAGGCCGAAGAAACCGGCAACGGCCGCTTCGCGACCAGGAAAAATGGGACGTACGGCGTGCACCGCCCCGACCAGGATGCTGGCCGCGATGAACGCCTCGACCGGCCAGGCCGGGATGTCCAGGTGGGTCAGCGCGCTGACCGCCAGGGCCACCGAGTGTCCGACCGTGAAGGCCAGCGTCGTACCCCCAATTCTTTTGACGGCCTCGCGGGGGCGGACGAACCCGGACCACCGCCCGCGGGCGGCCAGCAGGGGCGCCGGCAGCAACAGGATCAGCAGGAAGAGCAGGTGATCGGTGCCTGCCAGGATGTGGTTGCCGCCGAGCTCGACCATCGCGACGAACCCGGACCACCGGCTGCCGGCGCCCAGGTTCACCCGCAGGGCCGGCACGGTCATCGTCCGGTTGTCGATCCCGATCGTGCCGACCTGAACGTTCCCGGACAGCCGCCCGGCGGCCCAGTCCTGCCGGACCGAGACGAGCACGGTGTGCGTGACGACCTGGTGGACGATCACGTCGTACCCGAAGGTGAAGTGCCGGACGTCGCCGCCGGCCGGCGGGGTCAGCGTCGCGGTCGCGGTGACCTCCTGGTAGGGACCGGTCGACGTCTGCTCGGCCGAGCTGACCGCGAGGTCGCCGACGGTGACCGTCCAGGCCCGGCCGTCGGTGGTGACCGGCTTGACGTGCTCGGCCAGGTAGGCCGCGATCGGCTCGTTCCTACGGGCGATGTCCAGGTCACCGGCCGGCAGTTGCAGGTGTGCGGTCACCGACGTGTCGTGCACGTCGAGCAGGACCACCGAGTGCGGCATGGGATGCGCCGAGGCCGGCGACGCCCCGAGAAGGAGCGCCGCCGTCACCACCAGCGCGGTGATGAGTGCCCGGATCATCAGAAGGAGAACTCTCCACCGTAGTCACGGGTGTGGTCGCGGTACACGGTGTGGTAGTGGATCTGGGTGTTGTAGACCACGCCGTTCTGGCAGACGAACTCGATCCAGACGCCCGGCCCGTCGATCCGCACGTAGTCACCCTGGGTGTCGTAGCCGGTGCCGCCGGAGATGCCGACCACGGTCTTGTCCAGCTCGGACTGGTAGACCTTCATCAGCTGCTGCGCGGTCGCGGCGTCGCTGATCGAGACCCACGCCTTGATCGCGTTGAGCACGAGCTGCTTCTGCTTGGGCGAGAACGTCTTCACCGAGACGCCCTCCTTGGTGGCCGGGAACTGGCCGTCCTTCTGCGGCCCGACCAGTACGTCGCCGAACGACTCGGCCATCGTGGCCGCGGTCTTCTGCTTGGTGGTCAGGCTCGCGGTCAGCGCGGCGATCGCGTTCTTCTGCTGCGCCATCGCCTCGACGGTGGCGCCGGTGGTGCTGTCGGTGTAGCTGATCGGCTCGACGCCGATGAAGAACGGGCTGGCGCTGGTCACCTTGCCCTTGGTGTAGGTGAGGTGGACGGCCAGGTGGTGACCGCCGAAGTTCAGCTCCCAGGTGCCGGTGGTCGACGGGGTGCCCAGGAAGGCCAGGTAGTAGTAGCCGCTGCCGTAGGTCAGGCCGGGGCCACCGCTGCCACCGCCGGCCGGCGGCCCACCCGAGCCCGACGGCGCGGGCGCCGCGGAGGCGTCGGTGGACGCGGACGGGTCGGCCGACGGCGGGGTGCCGCCGCCCCCGACCGAGCCGCTGCTGTCCGCGGCGAGCAGGTCGTCGGCCGCCATGATCTTCTTGATCTGGTCGAAACCGCTGCCCTGCCCGGTCCCGGTCGCCGCCTGCAGCACCGCCTTGGCCGCGGTGAGCTGCTCGTCGGTGAGCGAGCCGAGCTCGATGCCGGGCCGGCAGGTGCCGGCGCACGGCAGGTTGGACCAGGCGGTCGCGTTCGCCTGGGTGAAGTCCAGCACCACTTCGGACTTCTGGTCGTCGCTGAGCGTGGCCAGGAAGTCATTTGCCGCGGCGACCACACCGGGCACGCCCTGGTACGGCCCCTTCGGCGCGGCGTTCGTCCGGTTGCCCGCCGGGGAGGCCGGGCTGGTGGCGGCGTTGGCGGTGGCGATGCCCGCGCCGAGCACGGCGAGCGCGGTCGCCGCCAGGGCGAAACCACGCCAGCGCCGGGTGCCGCGGACCTTTTCGTCCGTCACGGAAATACTCCTCATAGAAAGGTGGGGATGGGTCACAAGATTGTTGACAAACCCCCGGAGAGAGCACAACCGGAAAGCACCTATGAGGTTCCCGTCAGCGACCTGTCAAACTGGGCCTACCTGCGAAAACGCTGAAAAGAAATACTCACAGGAAAGGGATAGGTCGCTGATAGGTAATTGCTAGGAAAAGGTGAGCACGTGGAATCCCCAGGGCGGCAGATCAACGAAAAGGCCGTCCGCCGCCAATTCACTGCCGGACCGTTCGAACACCCGCCCGTCCAGCCGGTCGGTCACCCGCCAGGCCCGCCCGGCCAGCCCCGGCCAGGGCAGCAGGTCCACCCGCCCCTGCGCCGGCCGCCCGGAGAAGTTGACCACCACCACGGCCGCGTCCCAGGACCAGGCGAGCAGGTCCCGGTGTGACGCGTTGTCCGGCCAGCCCTGGGTCGGCAGCAGCCGCCACTCCCCCTGCCGGACGCTCGCCGCCACCTCGATCAGCCGCCGGTGGAAATCCCGCGACCGGGGATCGACCGGCTCGTCCGGGTACCGGCCGAGGAAGACCGGCAGATGCGTACGCCGCCCCTCGAACTGCCCGTCGTGCCAGAGCGCCGCCCCGGGCAGGGTCGCCATCGCCACCGCCGCGGCCCGGTTCCGCTTGCCCGGCATGGTCGCCGCGGCCCGCGGCTCGTCATGGTTCTCCAGGAAGCGGAGCAGCCGGTCCTGGTAGTCACGACCGGCGGCGAGATGCTCCCGGACCGCACCGGCGTCCTCGTGCGCGAGCCGGTCGTAGAGCCGCTTGTCGTAACAGAAGTCGAAACCCTGCTGCTGGAGCTGCCACTCGGTGTCCCAGTAGACCTCGGCGATCAGCACGATCTCCGGGTGCCGGGCGCGCAGCTCCCCGATCAGCGCCGGCCAGAACTCCGACTCCGGGGGCGGGCCGGCGTGCTGTCCCCACGTACGAGAAAAAATGTCGTTGATCAAAAGCATCGCCATGTCGACACGCATGCCGTCGCACTGGGCGGCGATGTCGGTCATCCCGGCCAGCGTCGCCGCCCGCATGCCCGGCGCGAACGCGTTCAACTGGGCCACGTCCGGCCAGGGCGGGAAGTACGGATCCCGCCCGTGCGCGATCACCCGGCCACCCGCGTGGAACCAGCCGGTCGGATCGTTCGCCAGGTCCTCCTCGGTGCCCTGGATGAACCAGTCCGGGTGCCGGGTGACCGCCGGGTGGTCCGGCGCGACGTGGTTCGGCACGTAGTCGAGGATCAGCTTCAGCCCACGCCGGCGCAGTTCCTCGCGGGCCCGCGCGAGCCCGGCCGGCCCGCCGAGCCGCTGATCGGCGCGGTAGCGGCGCACGCAGTACGGCGAGCCGACCACGTCGGCGGCCTCGAGATCGGGCAGCGCGTTCCGGAACGCGCGCTGCAGCCCGTCGTTGACCCGGGCCACCGCCAGGCCCGCCGGGCTGCGCTCCCAGACGCCCATCAGCCAGACCGCGTCCATGCCGGGGACGGCGACCTCGTCCCAGACTCCGGCCGGCACGTCGGCCAGGGTGACGGGGCGGCCCAGGCGCCGGGCCAGCCCGGTCAGCCACGGCCAGGTATCGATCTCGTAGATCGCCGGTGCGGCGGGCCAGCCGGTCTTCACCCTGTCACCCTAGCTTGGGCGGGTTCCACAAACGGCTGATCGACACCCCCGGTTCCGGGCGGGTCACGGCTCGCACCTCGTCCGCCACGGTCACCGAGCTCAGCACCACGAGACCGATCAAACCCGTACGCAATAGCCCCCGCATGTCGTTCCTTTCCTCCGGCTTAAACCTCCGCAGGGATCAACGATGTTGTGAACGATCGGGCTGCGAGGTTCGTACCCGTCGGCGCAATGTCACCGAGGGCATCGGGAGGACACCGTGGCACGGACCGGAATCGACACTTCGATTCTGCACAAGGGATCGCACAGCGCTTCCTACTTCGACCTTGCGAGAGCGGCCGGTGAAGGCGCGGAGATCGTCGACTTCTGCATCCCGTGCAACCCGTACTTCCCCACCCCGGAGATGTTCGACGAACTGACCCGGGAACTGAAGAGCATCCTCAAGTACTACCCGAGCGACTCGGCCACCATCACGAAGAAGCTGGCCAGCGTGCTCAACCTGCACCCGCAGACGGTCGCGATGGCGAACGGCTCGACCGAGCTGATCACCTGGATCGACCACCTGCTGGTCAAGGAGAGCCTGGCGATCCCGATCCCGACCTTCGGCCGGTGGACCGACCAGCCGCTGGAGACCGGCAAGCGGGTCGACATGTTCCCGCTGCAGGAGCGCGACGGCTTCCGGCTCGACCTGGAGGAGTACGTCGAGTTCATCCGCGAGCGCCGCTCCCGGGTCGCGGTGGTCTGCAACGTCAACAACCCGGACGGCAACTACCTGCCGCGCCGCGACATCATCCGGTTCATGGACCAGCTCAGTGACCTGGACCTGGTCGTCATCGACGAGTCGTTCATCGACTTCTCGGACGCCGAGCGCTACCCGTCGGTCGGCCCGGACGCGGTGATCCGCACGAACGCGGTCGTCCTCAAGTCGCTCGGCAAGAACTTCGGCCTGCACGGCATCCGGTTCGGCTACATGCTGGCCAACCCGGCGATCGCCGGCAAGATCGCGAAGATGCTGCCGAAGTGGAACCTCAACTCCCTCGCGGAGAAGGTCGTCCACATGATCCAGGACCACGAGATGGAGTATGAGGAGAGCCTGCGCCTGCTCAGCCGCGACCGCCGCTCGATGGGCCGCGAGCTGCAGCGCATCCCCGGCCTCACGGTGTTCCCCTCGCAGGGCAACTTCTACCTGGTCAAACTCCCGACCGAATGGTCCGGCGTGGCGCTGCGCGACTACCTGGTCGCCAACCACGGGATCATGACCCGCGAGTGCGGCAACAAGCTCGGCATGACCAGCCAGTTCATGCGCCTCGTGGTCCGGCCGGGCGCCGACGTCGACCGCCTGGTCGACGGCATGCTCGACTACTCCCAGCGGTTCCACGGCCGATCGGTCTACGACGCCGACTCGCTGGAGAGCAACAGCCGCCGCTGGTCCGAGACCTATGACGAAAAACCGGACAACCTGGTCCCCTACCCGGCCCAGCGCGCCAACGAATACACCGCCCGCCGCGCCGCCGCCAGTTAGGGACTTTGAAGATCAAATTCTTCATTTCCGACGCTGCGGCCAATAACTGATCGTCGCTCCCGCGGGGACCCTTCCGGGCCTCGCAGGGCGCGGGGCGCCCAGAACGCGAGGCCCTACAGGGCGACGTCCGCGGATGGTTGCGGTTTCAAAGGACCCAAAACCAACCCCCGGTCAGAGGTTGGTCATCCGTTCCATCTGCTCCGGGTAGCGGCCGCCGAGGACCTCGATCTTGGCGGCCGCGGCCTCGATCTCGGCCAGGTCCTCGGGGCTCAGCTCGAGGTCGAGCGCGCCGAGATTCTCGTCGAGGCGCTCCAGCCGCCGGGTGCCCGGGATCGGCACGATCCACGGCCGCCGCGCCAGCAGCCAGCCCAGCGCCACCTGCGCCGGCGTCGCCCCGCGGGCCGCCCCGAGCCGGCCGATCAGCTCGACCAGCGCCTGGTTCGCCTCCCGCGCCTCGGCCGAGAACCGCGGCAGCCCGTTACGCATGTCGTTCTCCGCGAAGACGGTGTCCGCCCCGATCTTCCCGGTCAGGAAGCCCCGCCCGAGCGGGCTGAACGGCACGAACCCGATCCCCAACTCCCCGAGCGTGTCCAGCAGCTCGTCCTCGGGCCGGCGCCACCACAGCGAATACTCACTCTGCACCGCGGTGACCGGTTGCACGGCATGCGCCCGCCGGATCGTCCCGGCCGCCGCCTCGGACATCCCGAAGTGCCGCACCTTGCCCGCCTCGATCAGCTCCCGGACCGCGCCGGCGACCTCCTCGATCGGCACGTCCGGGTCGACCCGGTGCTGGTAGAACAGGTCGAGCGTGTCCAGCCGCAGCCGCTTCAGGGAGGCCTCGGCGACCCGCCGGATGTTCTCCGGCCGGCTGTCCGTGCCCGGCTGCTGCCGACCGTCCGCGTCGATCACGAACCCGAACTTGGTGGCGATCACCACCTGCCCGCGGAACGGCTCGAGCGCCTCGCCGACCAGCTCCTCGTTGACCCACGGCCCGTAGACCTCGGCGGTGTCGAAGAACGTGACGCCGCGCTCGACCGCCGCCCGGAGCAGTCCGACGTTCGCGTCCCGGTCCGGCCCCGGCCCGTAGCCGTGACTCATCCCCATCGCGCCGAACCCGATCGCCGAGACCGTCAGGCCCCCCAGTGTCCTCTGCTGCATGGTCCACACGCTACCCACGCCCCGGCCGCCTTGATGGCCGGTCATGTTGACGTGTTGACTCAACATGACGCGCTCAACATGTTGAGTTGCCACAGCCGTCAAGTGCAGTCAACAGTCAAGTCAACACGTCAACACACCGCTTGCCGCCTCCGCACGCCGCACGCCGCTCGCCGCCTCCGCACGCCGCCTCCGCACACCGCTCGCAGCCTCCGCACACCGCCTCCACACGCCGCTTGCCGCCTCCGCTGACGCTCACGGCTGAACGGAGCGCCGCGGACAACCACGAGTGCCAGCGCAGGGCCACCCACCTGCGCAGGGCCACCCACCTACCCGGGACCACGCGCCTGAGCGGGCCGTTCGCCGGGGCTGTGCCTACGCCGACTCATCGGCCGGGATCGGTTTGGTGTGCATGACGGCCGGGCCGCCGTGCGGGTTGTGCCCGTGCACGGCCAGCGCGTGCGCGGTGTCGTGGTACCCGGCCAGGTTCGCGGTGAGCTGCGCCTCCAGCGCGTCGACGGCGGCCCGCAGCTGCGCGAGCTGGCGTCGCACGTCCGCGTTCGGCGTCACCACGGCCCCCGGGGCCGGCGCAGCCGGCGCGAGCCCCTGGGTTGACAGAGCCGGCGCGAGGACCTGGACCTGCGGAGTCTGCGGGAGACCCTGGGCCTGCGGAGTCTGCGGGAGACCCTGGGTCGGCGGAGCCGGCGGGAGGCCCTGGGTCGGCGGAGTCGGTGCCGGGCCCGGCGGCGGTGGCAGGGCCGGGTCGGTCGCCAGCACCCCGACCGACGCCGCCTCCGGCATCGGCCGGTCCGGCCGGGTCGCCGTCTTGGCGCCCGGCTGCTGGGACGCCCGTTCCGCCTCGTGAGCGTCCTGCAGCGCGGTCAGCACCACCCCGACCAGCAGGTTCGTCAGCAGATAGCACGCCGTGACCATGTAGGACACGTAGTAGAGGACCGCCCACTCGGTCACCTCCCGCCCGGCCCCGAGCGTGTCGGTGATCCCGTCCAGCGACAGCAGCAGGAAGAGCGTGAGCATCGCCTGCCCGACCGTCCCGTACCGCTCCGGGTAGGCGTGCCCGAACATCATCCAGCCGAGCATCGCGTACCCGTACAGCAGCAGCACCGTGACCAGCAGGAAGCTCGCCAGCCCGGGCAGGCTCCGCCGGATCCCCACCAGGATCACCCGCAGGCTGAGGAAGAGCCGGAACGTCCGGACGATCCGGGCCAGCCGCAGCAGCCGGAGCAGCGTCACGTTCTCCCGCACCCCGGGCAGCAGCGGCGCCACCACAATGGCCAGGTCGAACAGGTTCCACCGGTCCCGGAAGAACCCACCGGGCGCGGTCAGATGTGATCCGAACCGGACAAGCAACTCCAGCACGAACCCGGCCACGCACAGCATCTCGATGACCCGCAGCTCAGCCCCGGCCGCCTGCACCACCGGCCGGTAGGTCTCCAGCCCGAGGGTCGCCGCGTTCACCACGATGACCCCGAACCCGGCCCCGTTGAACCAGGGCGCCTCCACCACCTTCGCGCAGCGTGCCGCAAGTCCCCTGGTAACGCTCATGATCGGTGGGTACTCCCTCGCCCGAACTGGTAACGACCAGACCCTATGCCAGCCGATACCCCAGCGGACCAACCACCCACCAGGTTCACTACCGGACACCACCATCCGGGTGACTACACCCCGGTTCCCTCCACCACCCGCACAAACCGATGCGCCCCGCCGCTCCACCAGCCCCGCTCGCCGCGCAGCCACCTGCCGACACCAGGCCAGGCCAGGCCTATCCGGTCAGGCCGAGCCCGCGCAGGAGTGCGATCCGGTCCACGTGCAGGAGGCTCCGAACCGGCCGTGCAGGCAGGCGGGTTCGACGAGAAAGGCAGAGCCGGCGGAGACCCGCGGCGCCCGGCGGGCTCAGCGGGCCTCGGCAGGCTCGACGCCCAGATGGGCCAGATGGGCCAGCCGTACCAGGGCCAAGGCCCGGTTGCGCTCGGCGGCCGACCGCCGGAGGGTAGAAAACCGCCGCCGGGGGCAAGGCCCCCGGCGGCGGCACTTCCGGCCGGGCTGGTCAGACCCGGTCGGCGGCGATCAGGAGGTAGTGGAAACTGCCTTCCTTGTACGCCGTGAGGAAAGCCTCCTCGATCCCGGTGGCCACCTCCGACCGGGCACGCATCTCCCAGTACGGAATGGTGGCCGCGGTCAGATCGACCACGTTGATCGGGACGAGATCGTTGGCCGCGAGCGCCTTGAAGTAGTCGCTGCGCGGGTGGATGTCGCAGGTGTAGTGCTCGTTGATCTTGCTGACCGACTTGGAGCGCCGGCCGGTCACGTCGTTCGCGCAGCCGGTGATGCAGACGTAGCGCCCGCCGAAGCGGAGCATCCGGGCGAATTCCGCGTAGAGGTCGAACAGGTCGACGTACATCGTCGTCTCGTTGGTCCAGATCGCCTGCCGCGAGTCGGAGCCGATGCCGGACTCCAGCATGTTCCGGAAGTGGAACCGGACCTGGTCGTCGACGCCGCGCAGCGCGGCCTGCTCGTTGGCGAAGCCGACCTGGTACTCGGAGATCGACACGCCGTCGACCCGGCAGCCGAACCGCGCGTTGGCCATGATGCTGGTGCCGCCGCGGCCGGAGCCGCCGTCGAGCAGCGCGTCGGTGGGCCGGATCGGTCCGAGGTGGTCGAGCAGCAGGTCGGCCTGGGCGCTCTCCAGGCGGTGCAGCTCGGCGATCAGCCGCTGCTCGCGACTCTCGGCCGACCCGTCGAGGACGCCCCAGTCGGGTTCGCCGACGCCGTAGTGGTGGTGGTAGAGGCCGTCGACCTCGCCGAGGCGAAGGTTCACCGGGTCGACCTGGTTGGTGTTCCAGTAGTTGGCGACCGAGCGCTCGAAGTCGGTCCGCAGCGGCGAAATAGCAGTGGTTGTCACGAAAAATCCTCCTTAGTCGGTCGAGTGGTAGCGGCCGCTCGTGGCATGCCACTCACGGCTGCCGCCCAGCCACGCCCACGTGTCGGCGAGGAACCGCCGCAGCGTCGGCGAGCCGGCGGCGCTCAGCTCGGCGGCCGAGCTCACGAACCTGGTCATCAGCTCGTTGTGGATGTCCACGGTGCGCAGCACCGCCTCGCGCGGGGTGAGCCGGTCCTCCGCGGCGAGCACGGTCGGCAGGTTGTGATCGTTCTCGGACTCGTTCTTCCCGGAGTACAGGTCGTTGATCAGCACCGCGGCGTTACCGGCGGTGGTGAACGCGGTCCGCACCCGCGGGTCGAAGAACTCGCCCGGCGGCAGCTCGTAGCCGCCCATCACGTCGATCAGGATCATCGGCGGCAGGTAGCTGTTGAGGTGCCGCTGCACCAGGTACTCCCAGACCGGCGGGGTCCGCCGGTTGGCGTGCCAGTCCGCCTCCTGCGCCCAGGCGACGAAGAGGATCGCCATCTGGTGCTGGAAGCGGGCCATCTGCGCCACGCTCGCGTACCTGGCCAGGTGTTCCATCGCGCTGCGGAACGCCACCGAGATCGGCTGGAGCTTGTGGTGCTCCTCGAAGTCGGCCTGGTAGCGGGGCGTGAGCGAGGCCGGGTCGACCACCGAGTAGAGGTTGGCCAGCCGCGAGCCGACCACCATCGGATCGGCGCCCAGGGACACCTCGTCGACGTAGTAGTCGTCCGCCGCCCACTCCGCGACCAGGCATTTCGTCGCGGCGAGCAGCCGGTCCGGGTCGCTGGTGACGGGGTGCGCGAGCATCATGTAGCGGCCGAAGTTCGCCGCCCGCAGCTTGTCCAGGCGCCCCGGGTAGATGCCGATCTTCTCGGCCCACCGCACCACGGCCCCGTTGACCCGCTCCCCCAGCTCCCGGTCGTCGCGCAGCGGCCCCGGGCAGAACAGCCGCGGCTGCTCGGTCGCCGGCGCGGGCGAGGGCGCCGGCGCGGGCCGGAAAGCGCGGGCCGCCGACGTGCCGAGCCCGTTCAGATCAAGATCAAATTTCGCCGGTACGGCGGTGAGCACCGCCCCGAGATCACCGGCCGGCGCCCCGGCGAGATCGCGGAGGATGTCCCGGCCGAGATCCGGTGCAAGGGTCCCGGCCATGGTCAGTGCGACAACTCGACGTGATCGAGGATGCCCAGCGCGTCCGGCACCAGCACCGCCGCCGAGTAGTACGCGCTGACCAGGTACGACATGATCGCCTGCTCGTTCACGCCCATGAACCGCACCGACAGGCTCGGCTGGTACTCGTCCGGGATCCCGGTCTGGTGCAGCCCGACCACGCCCTGGTCCGCCTCCCCGGTCCGCATCGCCAGGATCGAGGTGGTGTGCGTCTCGGTCACCGGGATCTTGCCGCTGGGCAGGATCGGCACGCCGCGCCAGGCCATCACGGTGTGCCCGTCCATGTCGACCATCGGCGGGTAGATGCCGCGCTTGGTGCACTCCCGGCCGAACGCGGCGATCGCCTGCGGGTGGGCCAGGAACAGCTTGGTGCTGCGTCGCATGCTGAGCAGCTCGTCCAGGTCGTCCGGGGTCGGCGGGCCGCCCCGGGTGTGGATGCGCTGCCGCAGGTCGGCGTTGTGCAGCAGGCCGAACTCACGGTTGTTGATCATTTCGTATTCCTGGCGCTCGCGCAGCGCCTCGACGGTCAGCCGGAGCTGCTGCTCCAGCTGGTTCATCGGCTCGTTGTAGAGGTCGGCGACCCGGGTGTGCACGCGCAGGATGGTCTGCGCGACGCTCAGCTCGTACTCGCGCGGGGTCTCCTCGTAGTCCACGTAGGTGCCGTCCAGCTGCGGCTCGCCCTTGTGCCCGGCGGCCACCGAGATCGCCGCCTCGCCGTGCTTGTTCTGCGGCCGGCGGTTCTTGGCGCGGAACTTCTCGACGTGCGTGCGCAGCTGGTCGCTCTGCTCGAGGATCTCGGCGAACGCCCGGCGCGGCAGGGTCAGCAGGGTCACCGCGGTCATCGCCTTGGCGGTGTAGTCCCAGATCCCCGCGTCGTCGGTGAGCGCGTGCTCGCCGAACGCCTCGCCGTCGGCGACCACACCCAGCGCGACCGGGTCGCCGTAGGCGCCCACCCCGATCTTGCTGACCTTGCCGTGCGCGATCAGGTAGACCTGGTCGGCGACCGAGCCGAACTCGACGATCACCTGACCCGGCTCGTACTCCTGCTGCACGAACTTGTCGGCCATCGCACCCAGCGCGGCGACGTCGTCGAACTCGCTGAGCACCGACAGTTCCCGCAGCTCGGCCGGGACCACCCGGACCTGCGCGCCCACGTTGGTGAAGCTGAGCCGCCCGTCGCCGATCCGGTAGGTCATCCGCCGGTTCACCCGGTAGGCCCCGCCGGACACCTGCACCCAGGGCAGCTTGCGCAGCAGCCACCGGGAGGTGATCTCCTGCATCTGCGGAACCGTCTTGGTGGTCGTGGTCAGGTTCCGCGCGGCCGCCGTACTCAGGCTCTGCCGCCGTTGTTCCTGCTCTTCGTCGCGGATCTCGGACTGCGTGGGAGTCGCCACCGCTGGTACCCCGTTCGTCGGATTTCATGCCTACTGTCTCTAGGTCGTTTTATCGCACCATCCGGCTTGTTTGTCGGGTTTCACGGAATCTGAACACGTGCCCTGACCAGCACTTCTGCCCCAAGATCGAGGAATCGGGCCAACTCCCAGCGAGTGACCGAGGTGTCCCGCAAGCTGGGAACGCAGCCCTCGAGAAAGGCCACCGCCGGTGTTCCGTGCCCTCGCCCTCACCACCGCCACGCTCGCGACCGGGGTGCTCCTCGCGCCCGGCGCCGCGCTGGCCGCCGACACCACCACGCCGCTGACCGCCGCCCAGATGTCCGCGGCGCTCAAGAACGTGGCCGGCCCGACCGCCACCGCGGAACTTCCCGGCTACGGCGGCGACTTCCAGGCCACCTTCACCGAGGACGGGCACACCGCGAGCGCCTCGGGGAAGTTCGCCTCCGACCCGGTGCGGGGCAGCGGCTACATCACCAGCTCGAACCCGGACATGACCGGCCTCACCGGGTACGCCCTGACCGGCAAGGGCGAGTGGGACCTCCTGGACGGCACCGCCGAGCGCGCCGCCGCCAAGATGGCCGGCCACCCCACCGCCAAGTACGCCTTCACCCCGAACGCCAAGCTCACCCTGGACGAGTGGGTGACCTACCACCTACCGGCCCCGTCCGTGCTCGTCGTCAGCGACCCCCGGCACGCCGGCACCAAGACCGTGCACGACGACGGCACCACCGACTACCACTACGCCGACGACGAGAAGAACTCGCTCACCTTCAGCGCCGACGCCGGCAGTGTGCTGACCGGCGTCAAGGTCACCGCGACCGGCGTCGACGAGACCTTCACCTGGAACTACGGCGCGCAGACGGTGCCGCTGCCGACCGGGGCGGAGTCGATCGCGCGGGTGACGCTGGACCGGGCCGTCGCATACCTGAACATGGCCGCCAAGGTGAAGTACGCGGCCACCAGCAGCGCCCAGGTCATCGAGAGCAAGTCCGGGAAGAAGACCGTCAAGGTGGCCAACCTGCGCAAGTGGGCGCGCGCCGAGGTCGCGTCGGCCAACAGCAGCTTCGAGGTCAAGGTCCTCGCGATCGCCGACGTCACCGGCGGGGTCCGGATCAGCGCGACGAACCCCTGGACCAAGGCCACCGCCGCCTGGACGGTCAAGGCCTCCGGGAAACACGCGGTCGCGCGCAAGGCCTGAGCCGGTTCGGTTCCCGATTCCCGGCGAAAAGGCACATGGCGCGCTTCGCGACGCCAGGACATAGCCGCTGGTCACGGTCGCTGCGACAGTGCGGGTGTGAGGCTTTTACGACGTACGGCGGCAGCAGTTGTGTTTTTGATGTTGGGAGCCTGCACGGGGCCCTCGCCCACGGCGGCGCCCGCACCGTCGCCGGTCTCCTCCGGCGACTGTGACGCCGGGATCAGCCGCGCGGCGCTCCCGGAGTGGGCACGCGCCGGATTCACCGGCGACGGCTCCGGCACCCCGCACCTGCTCGGCGACCGGGGTGACCTGATGGCGGTCCCGTTCCAGTACCCGGCGGTGGCCGACCCGGCGAACGGCACCAAGATCCTCTGGGTGTCCCGGCTCCCGGTCGAGGCGGCCGGCCCGCTGATCATCGACGCGGTCCGGACCGACGGGCGGACCGCGCGGCAGGAGCTGCCGGACGGCGCCGGCCCCTCCGGGGTGAAGATCCCCGCCCCGGGCTGCTGGGAGCTGACCCTGACCTGGTCCGGGCACACCGACCGGATGCGGCTGCACTTCGGCTGACCGGGCCCCGCCTCAGATCGGAGCCGGCCGGGCCGATAGGCCACCGAGCAGATCCGGTCGCACGTGGGGGAGGCAGTGGTGTCGTACCGCAGGTCACTGCTGCGCACGCTGCTGTTCGCCGTCGCCTACACGCTGTCCTGCTTCGCCGGCCGGCTGACCGTGATGGACTCGACCAACCTCAGCCTGGTCTGGCCGGCCGCCGGCGTCGCCGTGATCTGGTTCTGCGCCCAGCGGCAGGCCCGCCTCAACTGGCCCGACGCGGCCGCGTTCGCGCTGGTCACGATGGTGGTGAACATGGCCACCGGCGCGCCGCTGCGGCTCGCGCTGGTGTTCGTGATGGCCAACCTGCTCCAGGTCGCGGTCTTCCTGCTGCTCTTCCAGCGCTGGCGACCGGGCCTGTGGGGCACCGGCGGCACCGACCCGATGCGCAGCCCGCGCGACCTGTGGGGGCTGCTCGCCGCGGCGTTCACCGCCACGCTCTCCGGCTCGACCCTCGGCCCGCTGGCGATCTGGCTGCTCACCGGGGAGTTCTCCTGGGCCGCCGCGGCCGTCTGGCTGGCCCGCAACACCGCCAGCGTGCTGCTGCTCGGGGCGGTCGCGCTCAGCGTCGGGCACGCCGCGAACGGCTACCGGGACCGGCACGGTGACCTGTGCGGCTGGTGGCGGCACGGGCTCTCGCTGCTCGCGGTCACCCCGCGGCGGCGCGTCGCGGAGTACGTGGGGCTGGCCGTGACGACCGTCGCGGCGTACGCCGCGGGCTTCGGTCTTGGTCATGGTCTGCCGTTGACCTTCGTGCTGATCGCGGTGACCGTCTGGGCCGGCACCCGGCTCGCGACCCCCTACGTCGCGCTGCACAGCCTGGTCACCGCCAGCATCGCGGTGGTGTTCACGCTGCGCGGGCTGGGCCCGTTCGCGGCCGTCCAGGACAACGCGGCCCGGGCCTTCCTGGCGCAGCTGTTCGTGGCCCTGGTCGCCGTCGTCGGCCTGGCCCTGGCGCTCGGCCGGGACGAGCGGGCCGCGCTGCTCACCGAACTCGCCGCGGAGAAGGCCGAACTGGCCGCGCACCGCGAGGAGGCGTCCCGGCGGGCCGACCTGATGACCACGATCGTCGACTCGATGGCCGACGGCCTCGCGGTGATCGCCGACGACGGCCGGGTGCTGCTGCGCAACCCGGCCGCCGAACGGCTGCTCGGCGGCCAGGTCAGCCCGGACCACCGGATGCGGAGCAGCGAGAGCTACGGCTTCTTCCACCTCGACGGCCGCCCGGTCGCCGAGGCCGAGATGGCCCACCACCGCGCGCTGGCCGGCGAACCGGTCCTGAGCCAGGACTTCCTGGTCCGCAACCCGGGCATCCCGGAGGGCCGGATCCTGCGGGTCACCGCGGACTCGTTCGCCGAGCCGGGCGGCCGGCGTACCGCCGTGGTGCTGTTCCACGACGTCACCGCCGAGCGGCAGCACCGCGACGAGCTGGCCGGCTTCGCCGGGGTGGTCGCGCACGACCTGCTGAACCCGGTGACCACCGTCGAGGGCTGGAGCGAGGCGGCCGAGGAGGCGCTGGAGGGCGTGGCCGGGGTCGAGCGGGCCCGCGACGGCCTGGCCCGGGTGCACCGCGCCGCCGGCCGGATGCGCACCCTGATCAACGGGCTGCTCGACTACACCACCGCGCGCGACGCCCAGGTCGCACCCGCCCTGGTCGACCTGGACGAACTGGTCGCCGAGATCACCGGCGCCCGGGTCGACGCGTCGATCGCGGCCGGCCACCCGCGGCCGCGCTTCGTGGTCGACGTGCTGCCCGCGGTGCACGCCGACCCGGTGCTGGTCCGGCAGCTGCTGGACAACCTGATCGGCAACGCGATCAAGTACACCGCCCCCGGCGTCACACCGGCCCTGATCGTGACCGCCGCCCGGGCCGGCGACCGGATCCGGATCAGCGTCTCGGACAACGGCATCGGCATCCCGGACGGTCAGCACGACGCCATCTTCGGCGACTTCCACCGGGCCCATCGCACCGCCGCGTACGCCGGCACCGGCCTCGGCCTGGGCATCTGCAAACGCATCGTGGAGCGGCACGGCGGCACCATCGTGGCCGCGGACAACCCCGGCGGCGGCTCCCGGTTCACCTTCACCCTGCCGGCCGCGCCGGTCCTCAGCAATATCGAGGTAGAACCGATGGTCAAGCTATGAACGACCAGGTCGGCGACGAGGCGCGGCTGGCCGCGCTGCACAGCTACCAGGTGCTCGACCAGCCCCGGCCGAAGGTGCTCGACGAACTCACCCGGCTCGCCGCGACCATGTTCGACACCCCGATGGCGGCGATCTCGCTGATCGACCGGGAGCGGCAGTGGTTCGCCGGCGACGTCGGCCTCGGCGTCCCGGAGACCCCGCTCGACGTCTCGTTCTGCGCGACGATCATCCCGGCCCGCAAGCCGCTGATCGTCCCGGACGCGACCCTCCACCCGCGCTTCTCGTCGTACCGCAACGTGGTCGGCGCGCCCCACCTCCGGTTCTACGCCGGCGCCCCGGTGATCGACGAGGACGGCTACGTGCTCGGCGCGCTGTGCGTGATCGACGACGAGCCACGCGAGGTCGCCGACCGGGAGATCGACGCGCTCAACATCTTCGCCGGGCAGGCCGCGACGCACCTGGCCGCGATCCGCACCCGGCTGCGGATGGCCGAGCTCGGCGACTACCTGGCCCGCACCGAGCAGCGCGAGGAGGATCTGATCGCCACGATCACGCACGAGCTGCGGACCCCGGTCACCAGCATCCAGGGCTACCTCGAGCTGCTCTGCGAGAACGAGGAGCTGGCGCCCTACCGCCGGCTGATCGACCCGATCCACCGCAACGGGCAGCGCCTGGTCACGATGGTCGACCACATCCTGGCCGGCACCCGCCCGCACGACGCGCCACTGCCCGAGCCGGTCGCCCCGATCGACCTGAACACCGTGGTCACCGCGGCGCTGGCGTCCTGCCGGGCACTCGCCGCGCTGCGCTCCGAGCCGATCGACGTACGGCCCGCCGCGCCGGTGATGGTCCGCGCCGACCTGGCCCGGCTGGCCCACGCGGTCGAACAGCTGCTGCGCAACGCGATGCTGTTCACCCCGGTGGACCGGCCGATCGTCGTCCGGGTCACGGACACGCCGGCTCCGGCCGTGGAGATCATCGACCGCGGCATCGGCATTCGGGCCGACGAGCTGCCGTACGTCTTCGACCGCTTCTTCCGCGGCCGGCACGCCCGCGATCAGGCCGTACCGGGCGTCGGGCTGGGCCTGGCGATCGCCCGGGCCGCGGTGGCCGCGCATCGCGGTTCACTCCAGGTGACCAGCGACCTACGCGGCACCACGGCCCGGGTCACCCTGCCCGCCACCGGCTGAGCCCCGATACGGTAGGTGGATGGAGCGGCCGATGACCCCCGACGACATCGTCGCGGTGATCATGCGCCGGCTCGCCGACCAGCACCGCGTGGTGCCCGGCTACGTGATCCGGGACGCGGTCGAGGCCGCGCTGCGCCGCCGCTTTCCGGACATCCCACTGGCCGGTCTGGCCGTCCCGCCCGAGATCGCCGCCGAGCTGGTCACCGGCTTCGGCGACGGCGCCGCGGCGGTCGAGGACGACTCGGCCACCATGCCGGCCGTGCTCAGCGGCGACGAGACCGGCCGCCTCCTCGCCGGCCTGGGCCTGGCCGTCCACGTGGCCGCCTTCAACCTGGACCGGGACCGCCTGCACGTCGCCCAGATCCTGAACGGGTCGGCGGCGGCGCTGGTGGCGCTCGGGGCGGCGTCCCGGGCGGCGTATGCGGACGGGACTTCGGCGGTGCTGCTCTCGCCGGCTACCTTGCGGACCGCGCGGACCACGATGATCGCGGTGTTGCAGGGGGTGCGGAGCCGTGGCTGGCAGGCGGAGCACCTGGATCCGGTGGCGACGACGACGATGTTCACCGACGTGTTGACGATGTTGGGTGCGGTGCCCTGAGCTGCTCTTTCGGCGCCGTTTTGGGCACTTGGCCGGCGCCGTTCCGGGTTTGCTCGGCAGGGCTTCCGGGTTGCTGGTTGGTGGTCGTCCGGTTGCTGGTTGATGGTCTTCCGGGTTCCTGGTTGGCGTTGACGAACATGTTCGCTACGATCGTGTTATGAGCCCCCGCCGAGTCCCCGTCAGCCGCCGCGACCGGCCCGCCAAGCCCCCGCTCAGCCGGGCCGGCGCGGTCGGGGTGGCGCTGCGGATCATGCGGGAGGAGGGCCTGGAGAAGCTGACCATGCGCCGGCTCGCGTCCGAGCTGGACACCGGGCCGGCATCGCTCTATGTGTATGTGCAGAACATGGCCGAGCTGCACGGCGCGATCCTCGACGAGCTGCTCGCCGACCTGCGCCTGCCCACGGCCGGCGCCGGCGAGCGGTGGCGGGCCGAGCTGATCGCGCTGATGCGGGAGTACACCGGCATGCTGTTCGGTTATCCGAGTCTGGCCCGGTCGGTGCTGACTCTGCGGCCGTCCGGGCCGCACTACCTGCGGTTCGTGGAGGCGGTGCTCGGGCTGCTGCGCGAGGGCGGGGTGCCGGTCGGGCAGGCTGCCTGGGGCGTGGACCTGCTGCTCCAGCACGGGACGGCGGCCGCGGCCGAGCACGGGACCCGACGGGAGATCGTCGGGGCCGAGGAGGAGGTGCGGATGTTCGAGTTGGCGTTGCGGGAGGCGTCGGAGGCGGAGCATCCGAACATCGCGTGGACCCGGGACGACCTGTTCGCCGGGACCGGGCCGCAGCGATTGACGTGGGCTTTCGCGGCGCTGATCGCGGGGATCGAGAGCGTGGCCCGCCCCGCGCCGGAGATCGCCGAGGACTGAGCGGGGACGCATCCGCTGCGACCGGCAGCGGATGGCGCCCGATATCTCTGAAGAACATGTTCGTCAAGAATGCGTTCGCTAGCGTAGGACGAACGCACAGACCAGGAGGAACACGATGACCACACCAGTCACGATCGTGGGCGCCGGGCTCGGCGGCCTCACTCTCGCCCGGGTGCTCCACGTTCACGGTATCCCCGCGACCATCTACGAGCTGGACGCTTCGCCCGAGGCCCGCACCCAGGGCGGCATGCTCGACATCCACGACTACAACGGCCAGGTCGCGCTCAAAGCGGCCGGCCTGTTCGACGAGTTCCGGAAGATCATCCACCCGGGCGGCGAGGCGACCCGGATCCTCGACAAGCACGGCACCGTGCACACCGACGAGACGGACGAGGGCGACGGCACCCGGCCGGAGGTGGACCGCGGCCAGTTGCGGCAGCTGCTGCTGGACTCGCTGCCGGCGGGCACGATCCGCTGGGGCAGCAAGGTCACCGGGGTGCGCGAGAACCGCGAGCTGACCTTCGCGGACGGTTCGACGGTCACCGCCGGGGTGCTGGTCGGCGCGGACGGTGCCTGGTCCCGCGTACGTCCGCTTCTTTCCGCGGCGAAGCCGGCCTATGCCGGGATGTCGTTCGTCGAAGTGGATCTTCTCGATGCGGACACCCGGCATCCCGGCCCGGCGCGGACCGTCGGCGGCGGCATGCTGTTCGCGCTCGGCCCCGGCAACGGGTTCCTCGCGCACCGCGAGACCGACGGCAGCCTGCACATCTACATCGCGCTCACCAAGCCGGCGGACTGGATCGACAGCGTCGACTGGGCGGACACCGCCAAGGCGAAGGCGGTGCTGGCCGACGAGTTCCACGACTGGGCGCCGGAGTTCCACGCACTGTTCGCCGAGGCGGACCGCGCGCTCGTCGCACGGGCGATCAACGCGCTGCCGATCGACCACCGGTGGGCGCGGGTGCCCGGCGTGACGCTGGTCGGCGACGCCGCGCACGTGATGTCGCCGTTCGCCGGGGAAGGGGCCAATCTCGCGATGCTCGACGGCGCCAGGCTGGGCGAGGCCCTCGCGGCCCATCCGGGAGACGTCGAAAAAGCGCTTGCGACGTACGAGGCGGAGCTCTTCCCGCGCAGCGCCGAAGCGGCCGGGGAGGCGGCTCGCAACCTGGCGCTCTGCTTCGACGAGAACGCCCCGCACAGCCTGCTCGACCAGTTCGCCGCGTACGAGCAGGCGTAGGCCCTGCCTGCCCCTCAGGGGCGCAGCGGGGCGGCGAGCTCCGCGAAGCGACGGGCGGTCGCCACCTCGTCGGCCAGGTCCAGGATCGGGCCGAGCGCGGCCGCCCAGCCGTGGCAGAACAGGCTCCAGCCGTCGTGCGTGACCAGGTCGTCCCGCCGCCGGGCCTGCCGGAGCACGGCCAGGTCACCACGGTAGTTGAGCTCCCAGACGACCGCCCCGCGCGGAAAGCCGGCGTCGTCGGAGAGCGGGCTGCCCGGCCGGTCCTTGCCCAGGCCGGTGGCGTTGACCAGGAGCGAGCCGTCGGCACCGGACTCGACGAGCGCGTCCCACGGGCCGGGGCCGATCCGGACCTCGAGGTCCACGCCGGAGCGTTCCACCCACGGGGCCAGCACCTCCCGCAGGTGCCGGGCGGACGCCTCGTCGCGGTCGGCGAAGACCAGCCGCTTCGGCGGTTCCGGGCGGGACAGCAGGTGCCGGCCGAGCGCGATCGCGGTGCCGCCCGCGCCGAGGCAGATCACCTGCTCACCGGAGGGCCAGATCTCGTCGGCGACGCGGCCGACGGAGAGCGGGTCACGGGCGTACGCCGAAAGGGTTTTGTGGTTCTTGCGCAGCGCGTTGGCCTCGCCGCACTCGGCGGCGAGCGGGTCGAGGGTGCCGATCAGGTCGCGCGCGGCCCGCAGCAGCGCGACCTTGTGCGAGGTGATCACCGCGCCGAGCGCGTCCGGGTCGTCGCGGAGCTCGGTGGCGAGCGCCCGGTAGGCCGCGGTCGGCGCGCCGATCGGCAGGTCCCGGCCGACCAGGCGGATCTCCCGGCCGAGGTCGCGGGTCCAGAGCGGGAACGCCGCGTTGATCAACGACTGGCCGGTCGACACCCCGACGAACCACACAGTGGACATGTCCTCCACGCTAGCGGCGTGGTCTTTGCACCGTGACAAATTCCGCCCTCAGTTCGCGGCCGGGGATGCCGAAGAACGAAGCGTGGCAGTGCGTCGGACGGACAGCGCGGACCGGGTCGCGGCGGTGCGCGCCACCGGTCTGCTCGACGGCCCGGAGTCGCCCGGGCTGCGGCGGCTGACCCACCTCGCGGCCCGGCTGCTCGAGGTGCCGACCGCGCTGGTCTCGCTGGTCCTCGACGACCGGCAGGTGTTCGCCAGCCATCTCGGGCTGCCGCCGGCGTGGGCCGCGCTGGGGCAGACCCCGCTCACGCACTCGTTCTGCCAGCACGTCGTGGACGGCGACCGGCCGTTGGTGGTCACCGACGCCCGGGAGAATCCGCTGGTCAAGGACAACCTGGCGATCACCGAGATCGGGGTGGTCGCGTACGCCGGGATGCCGATCCGGGTCGACGGGCAGACGCTCGGCGCGTTCTGCGCCATCGACGGCTCGCCCCGTGAGTGGTCGGAGCCGGACCTGGCGATCCTGTCCGATCTGGCGGCCGCCGTCGCGTCGGAGATCGAGCTGGTCCGGGCCGCGCAGCACGCCGAGGAGACGTCCGCGCTGGTCCGCCGGATCCTGGAGGTGTCCCAGGACGCGTACGTGTCGATCGACGCGGACGGGCTGGTCCAGGAGTGGAACCCGGCCGCCGAGCGGCTCTTCGGCTGGGTCCGCGAGGAGACCGTCGGCGCCGACCTGAGCAAGCTGATCGTGCCCGAGGAGCACCGCGAGGCGCACCGCCGCGGGCTGGACCGGGTCCGCGAGACCGGCACGTCGGTGCTGGCCGGGCAGCGCCTGGAGCTGCCCGCGGTGAACCGGGACGGGCGGACCTTCCCGGTCGAGTTCACCCTCCAGGCCACCAACATGGCCGGCGGGCGCCCGGTGTTCCACGCGTTCCTGCACGACATCAGCGCCCGGCGGACCACCGAGGAGCAGCTGCGCCGGCAGGCCGAGCTGATCGACGCGGCGCCGGCCGCGATCATCGTGCGGGACCCGGACGGCACCATCCGGTTCTGGAACCAGGGCGCCGAGCAGATGTACGGCTGGCCGGCCTCCGCCGCGCTCGGGCGCAACATCCACCGGCTGCTGTCGACCCGCTTCCCGACCCGGCTGCCGGACGTCGAGCTGGCGCTGGAGGAGATCGGGTCCTGGGCCGGCGAGCTCGAGCACCGGCGCGCCGACGGGCAGGTCGTGGTCGTGCTGAGCCGGCACGTGTCGCGGCCGGCGGCGGGCGGGACCGGGCTCGAGATCATCGAGACGAACACCGACATCACCGGCCGGCGGCGCGCCGAACAGGCCCGGGAGGAGAGCGAGCGCCGCTTCCGGGTGCAGTTCCACCAGTCCACCATCGGGCAGGTGATCGTCGGGCTGGACGGGAACATCCTGCACGTCAACGACGCGTACGCGCGGATGGTCGGGCGCTCCGCGAGCGAGCTCGCCGGGTACGGCGTGATGCTGCTGACCCACCCGGACGACCGGGACGCCGACACCGCGGCGCTCGCCGGGCTGTTCGCCGAGGAACGCGACTCGTACGAGCGGGTCAAGCGCCTGCTGCACGCCGACGGGCGCAGCATCGACGTGCAGACCGGGGTGCGCCTGATCCGGGACGCGGACGGGCGGCCGCTGCACCTGATCGGGATCGTGCAGGACATCACCGAGCAGGTCCGGGCGCGGTGCGAGCGGGACGCGGCACAGGCCGTACTGGCCGAGCGCAACGAGCAGCTGCAGCGCGCCAACCAGCTGAAACTCGACCTGATGGGGATGCTGTCGCACGACATCGGGACGCCGCTGACCGCGATCATGGGGTACGGCGAGGTGCTCAGTGACGCCGAGCTGCCCCCGTTCCTGTCGAACCTGACCACCCGGATCATCACCGGCGCGCACCGGATCGACGAGTTGCGGCACAACGTGCTCGCGATGTGCAAGCTCGACGCCGGGGAGCTGACCACGGAACGCCGGCCGGTGCCGCTGGCCGCCGCGCTGCAGGACGCGGCGGACGCCGCCGACACCGTGGTGCCGATCTCCTGCCCGGCGCCGCTGTCGGTGCTGGCCAACCCGGCCCACCTGGGCCAGATCCTGGTCAATTTCCTGACCAACGCCCGGAAGTACGGCGGTGGGGCCACCGGGATCACCGTCGAGGTCACCGACGGCCGGGTCGAGATCGGCGTGCACGACGCGGGCGCCGGGGTGCCCGAGGAGCTGCGCTCGCACCTGTTCGAGCGGTACACCCGGGCCGCCGGCACCGCCGCCGAGGGGCACGGCCTGGGCCTGCACATCGTCGCCAGCCTGGCCGAGGCGAACGGCGGCCGGGTCGCCTACCGGCCGGGCGACCCCGTCGGCAGCGTCTTCACCCTGGACCTGGAGCTCGAGTCAGCGGGGTAGCCGCTCGAACCCGTCCAGCAGCAGGTCCAGGGTGAACTCGAACTCGAACTGGTCGTCGCAGCCGGCGCCGACGATCGACGACTCGTCGTGGGCGGCGGCCATCGCGATCGTCGCCAGGTTCGGATAGCTGTCGGCCATGGCGCGGGCCATCGCCTTCTGGACCTCGGGCGGGGTCGGCTGCGAGTCGACGAACAGGTCCTGGGTGTAGCCGAGCATCCGGGTGCCCAGCGCGTGCACGATGTGGTGCGTCTGGTCCACCGAGAAGCCGCCGGTCAGGAAGATCCCGACCACCGAGTCGAGGTAGGCGAGCATCGCCGGGGTCGGGTCGGTGCGGGAGTCGATCAGGCGCCAGGCCCACGGGTGCAGCAGCAGCGCCTGACGGGCGCCGAGGATGCGTTCCCGGACCGCGATCTTCCAGTCCAGGCCGGGGGCATCCGGGGTCCTCGACCCGGGCGCCCGGGCGGTCGTGTCGCGGGCCGGGGTGATCCAGGCGATCACCCGGTCCAGCATGCCGTCGAGCAGCTCGTCCTTGTTGGCGACGTGCTTGTACAGCGCCATCGGCACGACGCCCAGCTCGTGCGCGAGGTTGCGCATGCTCAGCGCCTCCAGGCCGGTGCGGTCGGCGAGGTCCACCGCGGCGTCCAGCACGCGGTCCCGGTTGAGCGGAACCCGCCGCTCGGCAACATCCACGTGCCAACCCTACTTCCGGCGCTTGACGGGTGTACGGCGTACACCTACTCTCGAATTGCAGGTGTACGGCGTACACCTCGAGAGGAGCCGATGATGAGAGCCATCGTTCAGGATCGGTACGGCGGCCCCGAGCAGCTGCGGCTGGCCGAGGTGGAGACCCCGGTACCGGGGGCGGGCGAGGTGCTGATCCGCGTCCGCGCGGCGGCACTCAACGCCTACGACTGGCACTTCATGCGCGGGGATCCGTATGTGATGCGCACCAGCATGGGTCTCACCCGCCCCGGCCGGCGGATCCGGGGGCGCGACGTGGCCGGCGAGGTCGCCGACGTCGGGCCCGGCGTGACCGAGTTCGCCAAGGGTGACGAGGTCTTCACCGACCCCGGCCACGCCCAGGGCGCCTTCGCCGAATTCGTCTGCGTCCCGCAGGAGCTCGTCGCCCCGAAACCGGCGAACCTGTCCTTCGCCCAGGCCGCCGCCCTCCCCCTGGCCGCGGGCACCGCCCTGGTCTGCCTGCGCGAGGCCGGCCTGCGGTCCGGGCAACGGATCCTGATCAACGGGGCGTCCGGCGGTGTCGGCACGTTCGCGGTGCAGATCGCCAAGGCGTTCGGCGCCGAGGTGACCGCCGTCTGCAGCACCCGCAATCTCGCCCTGGCCGGGGAGCTCGGCGCCGACCACGTGATCGACTACACCACCGGCGATTTCCCGAAACCCCCGATTGCGTACGACGTGGTCCTCGACCTGGTCGGCAACCACCGCCTGCGGGAGCTGCTCGGGCTGCTCGAGCCGGGCGGCACCCTGGTCCTCTCCGGCGGTGGGGTGTCGACCGGCGGCAGCCTGATCGGGCCGATGCCACTGATCTTCAGCGGGATGCTGCTCGCCCGGTTCCTGCGCCGCCGGCGGCTGGTCGTCCCGACTCCGGTGGCGAGCCGGGCCCTCCTCGACGAGCTGCGCCGCCTGACCGAATCGGGTCAGGTCACGCCGGCCATCGACCGCACGTTCCCGCTCGCCGAGGCGCCGGCCGCGCTGCGCTACCTGGAGACCGAGCACGCCCGGGCGAAGGTGGTGCTGACCGTCTGACCGCGACCGGATCCCGGCGGCCACCCCGGGCGAAGGCGGTGCTGACCACCTGACCGCGACCGAATCCCGGCGGCCGACCCGGGCGAAGGCGGTGCTGACCACCTGACCGCGACCGAATCCCGGCGGCCGGCCCGGGGCCGCGGACCGCTGCGGTGGGCGCGGCGCGGGCGGTTAGGGTCGGGTCATGACTGCGGTGCGGGAGCGCTTCAAGGAACTGCACGAGAGCGGCACGTTCATCATGCCGAACCCGTGGGACGCCGGCTCGGCGCGGCTGCTGGCGAGCCTGGGGTTCGTGGCGCTGGCGACCACGTCGTCCGGGTTCGCGGCCACGCTCGGGAAACAGGACCAGCACGTGACCCGGGACGAGCTGGTCGCGCACGTGGCGGCGCTGACCGCCGCGGTCGGCGTTCCGCTGAACGTGGACGCCGAGCGCTGCTTCGCGGAGACCGCGGCCGGCATCGGCGAGACGGTCGACCTGCTGGCCGCGGCCGGTGCGGCGGGCATCTCGATCGAGGACTACGACCCGGCCACCGACCGCGTCGAGACGTTGACGACCGGCGCGGAGCGGGTCGCCGCGGCGGCGGAGGCCTGCGCCCGGCACGGCATCGCGCTGACCGCCCGTGCGGAGAACTACCTGTACGGGCACACCGACCTCGACGACACGATCGCGCGGTTGCGGGCCTACCGGGAGGCGGGCGCGGACGTCGTCTACGCGCCCGGGCTGCGCGCTCCGGCCGACATCACCCGGGTGGTCGGGGAGGTGCCCGCGCCGGTGAACGTCCTGGCCGTCGGCGGGGCGCCCACCGTCCCGGAGCTGGCCGCGCTCGGCGTCCGCCGGGTCTCCACGGGCGGTGCCCTGGCCTGGGCCGCCTACGGCGCGATGCGGGACGCCGCCCAGGAGCTGCTGACCACCGGCACCACCACGTTCCGCGCCCGCTCCCTGCACGACGACGAGATCAACGCCGCCTTCCCCACCTGACCCCCGACCCACAACCACAAACCCGGCCGCTCCCCCGCCACGCCACGGGCCAGCCGCTCCCCCGCCGCGCCACGGGCCAGCCGATCCCCGCCATGCCACGGGCCGGCCGCTCCCCCGCCACGCCACGGGCCAGCCGCTCCCCCGCCGCGCCACGGGCCAGCCGATCCCCGCCATGCCACGGGCCGGCCGCTCCCCCGCCACGCCACGGGCCAGCCGCTCCCCCGCCGCGCCGAGGGCGGGCCGCAGCGGCGGTCGCGGCCCTCGGCTGGGCTTCAGGGGTGTCTTGGAGTGGTCGAGGCAGCCCTCAGCGCCAGCCGGGGCCGCGAGGCGTGGCTGGGCCGCGAGCCCGGCTGGGCTGGGAGTGCGGCCGGGCCGGGAGTGCGGCCGGGCCGGGAGCGCCGCCGGGCCGGGCGTGGCCGCCGGGTCGCGGGGGTTTTGGAACCGGGACCACCCGCGGACGTCGCCCTGTAGGGGCTCGCGTTTTGGGCGCCCTGCGCCCTGCGAGGCCCGGAAGGGTCCCCGCGGGAGCGGCGATCAGTTATTGGCCGCAGCCGAGGCAATGATGAATTTGATCTTGATCGTAGCGAAGATCCTGGTCAGAGCTCTGGGTAGGGGCCGGAGGACGGGACGGCGATGCTGATGGTGCTGCCTTCGCCCGGGGTGCTCTCGATGCTGACCTCGCCGTCGTGGCCCTCGGTGATGGCCTTGACGATGCTCAGGCCCAGGCCCAATCCCTGGACCTCGGCGCGTTCGGCGTCGGCGGAGCGGCGGAACGGGGCCAGGACCCGGGTCTGGTCATCGGCGCTGATGCCGATGCCGGTGTCGCGGACCAGGAGCATCGCGTGGCCGTCGCGGGCCTCGGCGCGGACCGTGATCGTGCCGGCGTCGGTGAACTTGACCGCGTTGAGGATCAGGCGTTCCAGGGCCTGGCTCATCCGGCGCACGTCGACGTCGGCGAAGACCCGGCCGTCGGTCTCCGCGGTGATGGTGAGGCCCTTGGCCTCGGCGAGCGGGCGGTTGGCGTCGACCGAGGTGCGGGCGAGGACGGCGAGGTCGGCCGGGACCCGGGCGAAGTCGCGGCTGTCCGCGCTCACCTGGGCGGCCAGCAGCATGTCGTTGACCAGGGCGAGCAGGCGGTCGGAGTTGCGCTGGACGCGCTGCAGGAAGCCGTCGCGGCTCTCCGAGGGGAGCTCCGGGTCGCCGAGCATCTCGATGTAGCCGTTGATCGCGGTGAGCGGCGTGCGGAACTCGTGGTTGACCCGGGCGATGAACTCGTCCTTGACCTGCTCGGCGTTGAACAGGCGCTGGTGCAGCGCGTGCATGTCCCGGGCGTATTTGCGCAGCTCGAGCTGGGTGACCACGTGCCGGGCCAGGGCCCGCAGCCCGCGCTGCTGGGGCGGGGTGAGCAGGCCGGGCTCGGAGTCGGCGACGCAGAGCGTGCCGAGCGCCTTGCCCTCCGGCGTGATCAGCGGCGCGCCGGCGTAGAAGCGGATGTGCGGGTCGTCGGCGACCATCGGCAGGGTCTCGAATCGCGGGTCGAGCCGCGCGTCGGGCACCTGCATGACGTCCCGGTCGTGCATCGCGTGGTTGCAGAACGACTCGTCCCGGGGGCCCTCGCAGACGTCGGTGCCGACCCGCGCCTTGAACCACTGGCGGTCCGCGTCGATCAGGCTGATCAGCGCGATCGGCTTGTCGCAGAGGTGCGCGGCGAGGTTGACGATCTCGTCGAAGTCGCGCTCGGCGCCGGTGTCCAGGATCTCGTAGCTCCGGAGGGCAGCGAGGCGCTCCTGCTCCAGCGTCGCGCCGGCGTACTGCGTGCCCGCCATCGAAGAATCTCCCTTGAGCTGCGGTCCCTTACAGGTATTGGTCGGTCGGGGGGCGCCGGTCATGAGGGCTACCTGGGGTGCAGGGCGGTCGCTCCGGTCGCCTGCGGGCGTTGCTGCCACTGGTTCTCCAGGGTGCGCGCGTACGCCGAGCGCCCGGCCGGCAGCGTGAACGTCATCCGGGTGCCGCCGCCGTACGGGTTGGCGGTCGCCTCGATCGTCCCGCCGTGCCGTTCCACGATCCGTTTGCACACGGCGAGCTCCAGCCCGGATCCCCCGTGGCCCTCGCCGCGGTGGAAGTTGGTGAAGACGGCCTGGCGCATGCCGGCCGGGATGCCCCGCCCGTTGTCCAGGATGTCGATCCGCAGCATGCCGTTCGGCGCGGGCTGCGCGGAGACGCTGATCTGCGGCGCGACGCCGGGCGTGGCCAGGTCGAGCGCGTTGTCGATCAGGCTCTCGAACAGCTGCCGGGCCAGCACCGGGTCGGCGTCGACCGCGTCGAGCGGCCCGAAGGCGAACTGCGGGGGCCGGGCGCCGTTGCTCTCCGCCTGGTCGTAGCGGCTGTTGGCGATGTCGGCGAGCAGCAGCTGCAGGTTGATCGTGGTGGGCATCAGCTTGCCGTCGCGGGCGGCGGTGTAGGCGAGCAGCCCGTTGAGGAACGTCCGCATCCGGGCGGCGGCCCGCTGGATCCGGCTGACCCGCTCGGCCGGCTTGTACCCGGCCAGCTCGGATTCCAGGACCTCGGCCCAGCCCTCGATCGTGGTGAGCGGGTTGAGCAGGTCGTGCGCGACCACCCCGGCGAACGACATCAGCTCGTCGCGGTGCCGCCGGTCCGCGGTGACGTCGTGGAAGACCACCACCACGTGCTGGGAGCCGCCGGGGCTGGCCAGCCGGGCGACGTTGAACCGGACGATCCGGCCCTCGGGGACCGCGGCGTTGCGGATCAGCACGTCCATCGGCTGCACGTCCTCGCCGGCCAGGGCCCGCTGGTAGGGCAGTTCGGCGTCGGCGAGCGGGGCGCCGTCCGGGTGGAAGAAGCCGTAGTCGCTGCCCAGGGACACCCCGCCGGTGACCTTCTCGGTGCTGCCCAGCAGCCGCCCGGCGGCCGGGTTGCGCAGCACCAGGTGGCCGCTCTGGTCGAGGATCGCCAGGCCCTCAGTCATCGAGTTGATGATCGTGGTCATCAGGCCGGCCTTCTCGGTGGCCTCGTGCTCGGAGGCGCGCAGCCGCTCGATCAGGCCGACGCGCTCGTCGCGGCTGAACGCGAGGGAGAGGCCGACCAGCGCCAGGATCCCGATGTAGAGCTGGATGATCAGGCTGCTGGCGCCGATCATCGCGTACGGGCCGTGGTCGTGCAGGGTGAACACCGCGGCCGTGGTGCCGAAGACCATGACGTGCCCGATCGCCAGCACGGTGGGCAGCCGCAGCGCGGCCCACACGGTCAGCGGCAGCAGCGCGAAGCCGATCGGCAGGTCCTGGTTGACCGAGAACACGTAGAAGTAGGCGGCGGCCGAGATCGCGTAGATCATCACCGCTTCCAGCCAGTTCTGCCGGCTGGACGGCAGGTCCCGCAGCCGGCGGGCGGCGCCCCCGAAGATCAGCACGCTGACCACGTCGCGGACCAGCCAGACCGCGACCGTGGTGGGCGAGTGGTCGCCGGTGATCAGCTGTTCGCCGATGCCGCCGAGGACCGCCCCGCCGAGCGCCGCGACGGTGGCCACCGGCAGCACCCGGACCAGGTCGCCGAGCGTGCCGAGCGACCGGCCGCCGGGCGTCCAGACCTCGGGCAGCCAGCGGATCGCGGCGATCGCGAAGACCGCCGCCTCGATCATCGCCGCGGCGCCGTGCACCAGGGCCAGGCCCGGGCTCATGCCGGTGACCACGAGCGCGACCGCGGTGAGCACGCCGAGCACCACGGCGTCGGCCCAGCGCCAGCGGGAGTCGTTGCGGTTGACCAGCCAGACGGCGGCGACCGCGGTGGCCGGCCAGATGACCGGCATCGCGTCCGGCTTACCCAGGACGGTGAGCTGGCCCGCCACGATCGCGACGAGGTAGAGCGCCGCGAACCGCGCGGTGCTCGGCAACATCCGAAGACTCATAAGGGTTTCGCCTCGTGTCGGCTGGACTCTCTAACCCCCAGTTCGGCACGGACGGCGAATCGCTGAACATCGGGGACGTGAGGACTCTCTCAAAGAGGTATCTGAGAGTCCTTTTTAAAGTACGGTCGACCCGTGCGACTGAACCGCTCCACCGACATCGGTCTCCGGATCCTGATGCTCAGCGCGGCGCGGGACGACCGGCTCACCGTCGACGAGCTGGCCGAGTCCCTCGCCGTCCCGCGCAACCACCTGGCCAAGGTGGTGCAGACCCTGCAGCACCGCGGCCTGCTGGAGACCGTCCGCGGCCGGGGCGGCGGCGTCCGGCTCGCCGCGGCCGGCCGCGCCCAGTCGGTCGGCGCCCTGGTCCGGGCCCTGGAGGGCGAGGCCGAGGTGGTCGACTGCGACGGCGACCCGCCCTGCCCGCTGCGGGGCAACTGCCGGCTCCGGGGCGCGCTGCGCCTCGCGCAGGAGGCGTTCTACGTCGCACTGGACCCGATCACGATCGGCGATCTCGCCGCGCCGCCGGTGCGCGAGACGCTGCTCAGCATCTCCCGTGGAGGTCAGTAATGCTGTCCGCAACAAGTGTCCCGGTGGTCCGGGCGACGCTGCCCGTCGTCGGCGCGCACCTCGACGCCATCACCGGCGAGTTCTACTCGACCATGCTGGCCGAGAACCCGCAGCTGACGAACCTGTTCAGCCGCAGCGCCCAGGCCACCGGCGAGCAGCGGTCGGCGCTGGCCGGCGCGGTCGCCGCGTTCGCCGCGCACCTGATCGGCGCCGGCCCGGACGCGGCCGTCTTCGACCACATCGTCGAGCGGATCGCGCAGCGGCACTGCGCGCTCGGGATCCGCCCCGAGCAGTACACGACGGTCGGGAAGTACCTGCTCCGCGCGGTCGGCACGGTGCTCGGCGACGCGGTCACGCCGGAGATCGCCGCCGCCTGGGACGAGGTGTACTGGTTGTTCGCCGCGCGGCTGATCGGCCGGGAGGCGCGGCTCTACGCCGAGGCCGGGGTGGACGGCGCCGACCCGTGGCGCGACTACCTGGTGATCAACAAGATCGCCGAGGCGCACGACACGGTCTCCCTGCTGCTCGCGCCGGTGGACGGGGCTCCCGCGCCGCACTTCACGCCGGGGCAATATGTCACGGTCGCGGTGGATCTGCCGGACGGCGGCCGCCAGCTGCGGCAGTACTCGCTGTCCCAGGCGCCGAACGCCGGGACACTGCGGATCACCGTGCGCCGGGTCCGCGGCCGGGCCGGCGCCCCGGACGGACTGATCTCCGGATTCCTGCACGACCGGGTCGAGGCCGGCGACAAACTGCGGCTGAGCCAGCCGTACGGCGATCTCGTCCTGCGCCCCGGAGCCGCCCCGTTGCTGCTGGTCAGCGCGGGCGTCGGGATCACCCCGATGGCCGCCATCCTGGACCACGTGGCGCGCACCGCGCCGGCCCGCGAGGTGGTCGCCGTGCATGCCGACCGCAGCGCCGAGCGGCATCCACTGCGGGCCGACATGGATCACCACGGCACCCGCCTGCGCACTTTCACCAGCCAGCTTTGGTACGAGGACAGCACCGGCCGCATCGACGTCGACGAGATCCCGCTGCACCCCGAGGCCGAGGTCTACCTGTGCGGCCCGGTCCCGTTCATGCAGCAGGTGCGGGCCGGCCTGCACCGGCGCGGGATCCCGGACGAGCGGATCCGCTACGAGGTCTTCGGCTCCGAGCAGTGGCAGTCCGCATCCTGATCGCAACCGAGATTTAGCTGGCGCGGGGCGGACCGGGGCCGATGTCTGCGGGCACCTCATCCTCAGACGTCGGGAGTCGCCGTGACGGCCGTTCTGGAATCCGCCCGCACCGCCCGTACCGCCCGCCCCACGCTGGTCGGCCCGACCATCCTGGTCGTGGACGACGACGAGAACGTCCGCGACCTGGTCACCTTCAAACTGCAGATGGCCGGCTACCAGACGGTGACCGCGGCGGACGGCTGCACCGCGCTGACCCTGGTCGGCGAGACCAGGCCGGACCTGGTGATCCTGGACATCGTGATGCCGGGCCTGGACGGGCTGAGCGTCTGCTACCAGATGCACGCCGACCCGGCCACCGCCGACATCCCGGTGATCATGCTGAGCGGCATGGCCACCGAGACCGACATCGACCTGGCGTTCGTCTCCGGCGCCGAGGAATACCTGGCGAAACCGCTCAACCCGGTCGATCTCGTCCGCCGGGTCGGATGGCTCCTCCCCCGGGGCGCTTAGGGATATGCCGCCGGGTCCGATCAGAAGGACGTGAGGCGTGGCCGACCATCGTGGCGGGCCACCGCGGCCAGTGCGCTGGTCGCGGTGGTCGGCTGCGCCCTGGCCCTGGGCGCCGGCGTGCTGCTGCACCGCAACGAGCAGGCCGCCGGCGACGTACAGATGGACCGGCGGACCGCGACCGTGGTCGCCGCGGTCCAGGCCGAGACCCGGCGCTACCTCGACACGCTGCGCACCACCGCGGCCGCGGCCGGCGCGCAGCAGACACTGACCGCGAGCGAGTTCGCCGAGATCACCGCCCCGCTGCGCCTGATGAAGCTGGCCGGCAGCACCTCGATCGCCCTGGTCGTCCCGGCCGCCGACGACGACGTCCAGCGGGTCCAGCAGACCTGGCGGGACCGCGGCGCGCCGGATCTCACGTTCAGCCCCAAGGGCACCGGCGACCACGCGTTCTCGGTCTACGTCGCCCAGCTCGACGGCACCGGCGGCGCCCCCGGGCTGGACGCGATGCAGGCCGCCGCACCCGCCGCGGCGCTGGCCGAGTCCCGGCGCACCCGGCAGGTCTCGGTCTCGGACACGTACCAGCTGCTGGTCGACCGGAACCTGCCGGCGGAGCAGCGGCAGAACTCGTTCGTGCTGACCGCCCCGGTCTTCCAGGGGGCCCGGCAGACGTTCCTCGGCTGGATCCTGCTCGGGGTACGCGGCCGGGACTTCATGAGCGCGACCCTGGCCGCGGCCGGCCAGGACCTGACCGACCTGCGCCTGGAGGCCGACAACCCGGACGGCCAGACCGTCGCGGTCGCGGCCATCCACAACCCGAGCAAGGGCGCGATCGACCTGCGGCGGGTGGCCGAGGTCCCGGTCGCCGACTCGACCTGGACCCTGCGCCTGGCGGCCGGCCGCTGCGACCTGCCCGGCGCGGACACCGCGCTGCCGATCGCGGTGGCCGGCAGCGGCCTGCTGCTCGTGCTCCTGCTGGCCGCGCTGGTCTGGGTGGGGGCCGCCGGGCGGGACCGGGCGCGGGACCGGGTCCGCTCCCGGACCGCCCAGTTCGTCGCCGAGCAGGCCGAGACGAAACGGCAGGCCCAGCTGTTGCGCGCGGTGCTGGACAGCATCAGCGACGGGGTCGGCGTGGTCGGCCCGGAAGGCGAGTTCCTGCTGCACAACCCGGCCGCGCGGGAGATCCTGGGCCAGTCCGAGGACGCGGCCGGCGGCGCCGACGAATGGCAGGAGCACTACCAGCTGTACCGGGCGGACGGCGCCACGCCGTACCCGGCCGAGGAGATGCCACTGGTCAGGGCGCTCACCGGGGAGAGCGTCGACCACGTGGAGATGGTGGTCCGGAACCCTGACCACCCGGACGGGCGGATGATCAGCGTGTCCGCCCGTCCGATCGACATCGCGCGCGGGCGGCGCGGGGCGGTCGCGGTGTTCCACGACATCACCGACCGCAAACGGGTGGAGACCGAGCTGCGCGGCTTCGCCGGGGTGGTCGCGCACGACCTGAAGGCGCCGCTGACCGTGGTCGCCGCGTACGCCGAGCTGATCACCGAGGCCCTGGACGACCTGGCCGCCGGCGCCGGCGCGCCGACCCTGGAGCAGGCCCGCCGGGGCACCGCCAAGGTCCTGCACGGCGCGGCCCGGATGCAGCGGCTGATCACCGAGCTGCTGGACTACACCGCGGCCCGGGACGCGACGCTGCGGGTCGAGCGGCTGAGCCTGCGCGCCCTGGTCGACGACGTCGTCACCACCCGGACCGACTCGCCGGACCTGGAGGCGGGCGCCCAGCCGGACGTGTTCGTCGGGCCGCTGCCGGACGTCTACGCCGACCCGGTGCTGCTCCGGCAGGTGGTCGACAACCTGGTCGGGAACGCGATCAAGTACACCCCGCCGGGGCAGGCGCCGCGCATCGACATCACCGGGCGCACCGACGAGGACGGCGGCGTCCGGGTGCGGATCGCGGACCGGGGCATCGGCATCCCGGACGGCGAGCACGCCGCGGTCTTCGACAGCTTCCACCGGGCCAGCAACGGGATCGCGCACCCGGGCACCGGCCTGGGCCTGGCGATCTGCCGGCGGATCGTGGAGCGGCACGGCGGCCACATCGACGCCGGGCCGAACCCGGGCGGCGGCACGATCTTCGCGTTCACGCTGCCCGGATCGGTCGCCTATGGACCGGAGCCATTGACACCGATCAGCGAACCGGCCACCGTCAACTAGCGACCTGGGAACGTGCACATGCCGTAGATCACCTTGTTGATCTATAGGAGATCTGTAAATATCTCCGCCATGTCTTACTCCCGTCGCCAGCTCCTTCGACTCGCCACCGGCGCCGGCGCGGCGTCCCTCCTGGCCGCCTGCGCGGGCCCGGGCGGTTCGTCCTCGTCGACCTCCACAACGGACGGCCCGATCTCCTTCGCCCACTGGCGGGCCGAGGACAAGGAGGTCTTCGAACAGATCATCAAGGACGCCAAGCTTTCGGTACGGCAGGACATCTCCCCGTCGAACGACTACCAGAGCACCGCCCTGCAGAAGCTCCGCGGCGGCTCGGTCGGCGACGCGTTCACCGCGTTCCGCGGGGCGCAGTTCCTGGAGATCGCCAAGGCCGGCGTCTGGACCGACCTGACCGGCCGGGCGCTGGTGGCGAAGTACGAGCCGAACCTGATCACCGCGGGCGCGCAGGACGGCAAGCAGCTCGGCCTGCCGTACCAGCTGGTCTTCAACACCCCGCTGGCCAACCGCGACCTGGTGACCGAGACGCCCAAGGACTGGGACGGCTTCCTGGCCCTGCTCGAGACACTCAAGGGCAAGGGCGTCACGCCGATCGCCTGGCCGGGCGGCGACGCGGCCAACGCCGGTCAGCTGCTCAACGTGATGGTGGTCAACAACGCGCCGACCGACGACGCGCTCGGCAAGATCGAGACGGGCGAGGCGAAGGTGACCGACGACTGGTTCCTGACCGTCCTCAAGCAGTATCAGCAGCTGACGCCGTACCTGCAGAAGGGGGCGACCGGGACCAGCAGCGACGCCGCGCTGGCCCTGTTCGCGCAAGGCAAAGCGGGCCTGCTCGCGACCGGCTCGTTCCAGGTCTCCGGGGTGCGCAAGCTCGGCGCGACGTTCCCGATCGACCTGCTCGCGCCGATCACCACCACCGCCGACAAGGCGAAGTACGAGGGCGTCTTCAACGCGACGTTCATCCTCGGCGTGAACGCGAAGTCGTCCAAGCCGGACGCCGCGCAGGCCTGGCTCGACCACCTGTCCGACCCGGCGGTGGCCGGCGTCTACGCCAACGGCACCGCGCAGCACGTCACGGTCCAGGGCGTCGAGTACACCAACGCCGACCTCAAGGCGCTCGCCCCGTGGCTGACCAGGAAGACCGCGCTCGCCCCGCGCTTCCAGTTCAGCAACCTGGACGTCCGCGGCGCGGTGGAGAACGCGGCCGTGCAGGTGGTCGGCGGCAAGAGCCCGGAGGAGGCCGCCGAGGCCGCGCAGAAGGTCGTCGACCAGAAGAAATGAGAAGCAGCCGCGCCCTCTACCTGTTCGCGGCGCCCGCGCTCGCCCTGTACGGCGGATTCTTCCTGCTGCCCGCCGTACAGGGCCTGCGCTACGCCACCACCGACTGGGACGGCTACAGCCCGGCGTTCCACGACGTCGGCGCCGCGAACCTGACCGACGTCGTGACCGATGACGACCTGTTCCGCCACGCGCTCACCAACAACCTGAAGTTCCTGCTGGTCGTGGTGCTCGGGCAGACCGCGCTGGCGCTGCTGCTGGCGGTGCTGCTGGCCGCCCGTAGCCGGGGCTCGACGTGGCTGCGGGCGCTGTTCTTCCTGCCGACCGTGCTGTCCTCGGTGTCGGTCGCGTTCATCTGGAAGTTCGTCTACGACCCGAACTTCGGGCTGGCCAACGCGGTCCTGCGCGGGGTCGGACTGGGCCGGTTCGAGTCGGCGTACCTGGGCAACGAGGGCACCGCGATCCTCTGGGTCGCGGTCGCGCAGATCTGGTTCCACGCCGGGCAGATGATGGTCGTCTACATCGCCGGCATCAACCAGATCCCGGGCGAGCTGTACGACGCGGCACGCACCGACGGGGCCGGGCGGTGGCAGCAGTTCCGGCACGTCACCTGGCCGATGATCGCGCCCGCCACCGCGCTGGTGGTCGCGTACACCACGCTGCAGTCGTTCAAGGCGTTCGACCTGATCCTGGGCCTGGCCGGGAACCCGCCGCGCTCCAGCCTGGACGTGCTGGCGACGCGGATCTACTCGACGTTCGCGAACTCGCAACTCGGGTACGCGGCGGCCGAGTCGATCGTCTTCATGGTCGCGATCGCGCTCGTCACGTTCCTGCAGAACCGAGCCGCGCGGGTGGCCCACGGATGAGGCGGCTGGTTCTCGCGATCTACTCGCTGCTGATCGTCGTACCCCTGGTGGTGATCGTGGGTGGCAGTTTCAAGACCACCGCGGATCTCTTCGCGTCGCCGTTCGGCCCGCCGACCCGGCCGACGCTGGACAACTACGTCACGATCCTGGCGAAGCAGGACCTGCTGCGGGTGCTCGGCAACAGCATCCTGGTGGTCGCCGTCTCGGTGCCGGTCACGCTGCTGCTGGGCAGCCTGGTCGCGTTCGCGGTGGCCCGGCTGCCGCGCTGGCCGTCGCGGATCCTGTTCGGGATCTTCGCGCTCGGCCTGGCGGTGCCCGCGCAGGCGGTGATGATCCCGCAGTACGTCCAGTTCGACCGGCTCGGACTGCGCAACAGCCTGACCGGGCTGATGCTGGTCAACGTGGTGGTCACGCTGCCGGTGGCGGTATTCATCCTGGCCGGCTTCATGCGCACGCTGCCGGTCGAGCTCTTCGAGGCGGCCGAGATCGACGGGGCCGGGTCGTGGGCGGCGTACCGGCGGATCGCCGTGCCGGTCTCCGCGCCCTCGCTGGCCGCGACCGCGATCTTCCTGGTCGTCATGCACTGGAACGACCTGCTGTATCCGCTGCTGTTCATCGACGACCCGGCGAAACGCACGCTGCCGCTGGCGCTGCTCGACTTCCAGGGTGAATACCTCACCGAGTATCCGCTGCTGTTCACCGGGGTGGTGGTCGCGTCGCTGCCGATGGTGCTGGCCTACGCGTTCCTGCAGCGCCACTTCGTCGCCGGCATCACCGCCGGCGCGGTCAAAGGGTAGAGCTGACCCGCTGCCGGGGAACACCCGCGGCGGTCAGGCGGTCGGTGACGGCCCCACTAGGGCTGCGCACCAGGACCGTCACGTGGTGGTCGTCGCCGAGATCACAGGCGGCGACCACCGAGCCCAGCTCGATCGGATCCACCTCGGGAACGTCGGTCAGGTCGACGATCAGCGTCACCGGGCGCACCCGGCGCAGCGTGTGCACCAGCGCGAGCCGGAACTCGTCGGCCCGGCCCGGATCACCGGCCCCGTGCGGGCTGATGATCACGCTGCCATCGTCAGCGGTGCGAATCTCCAGGACGGGACCAAGCATCGGAGCACCCTCCGTCACCTTGCGTTCAGCCGCCGGACCACCATACGACCAGAATGACCTTGCCGTCGATCACCCTGACCGTTACACCCTCTCAGACCGGCTGGCAGCGCGCCGGGTTCGCCAGTTCGGGGCAGGGGCGCAGGCCGTGCGAGCGCAGGATGTCGCTGCCCACCTGGGTGGTCAGGAAACGCAGGAAGCTGGCGCCCAGCGAACGGGCGGCCGGCTCCCCGACCGTGTACGCGTACTCCGTCTCCCAGAACGGGTAGAGATGCGCGTCGGCCTCCTCGACCGTCGGCGGGTGATCGTCGAGGCGGACCGTGACCACGCCCTTCTCGCCGGCCGCCGCGCCGGCCTCGCTGTACCCCAGCGCCCCGGACGTGCCGGCCACCGTCTCCAGCAGTTTCGCGGTGTCGCCGACCTCGCAGATGAAGCTCCTACCGGCCGACTCGCGCGGGCAGACGTCCACGGTGGCCGGTGCCTCGGTCCCGTCGCCGAGCACGCGCGCCTTGAACGCGGCCCGGGTGCCGGAGCCGCGGTGCCGGAGGATCAACCGGATCGGCAGGTCCTTGCCGCCGACCGCCTTCCAGTTCGTGACCTTGCCCGCGTAGATGTCCTTGACCTGGGCCGACGTCAGGTCCCGCACCCCGGCGTCCGGGTTCGCGACCAGGGCGAACAGGAAAAAGCTGATCGGCCGGCCGATCAGCGCCGGCATCCCGTCCGCCTTGTGCCCGTCGGAGAAGGCCAGGAACTCGCCCTTCGCACCGGCCCGGCCCCGATCGTCCAGCGCGGCGACCCCCTCGCCGCTGCCGGCCATCGCGAAGTCGAACGACGCGCCCGGGCACAGATCGCCGTAGGCGTCCGCGGCCTCCTCGACGATCGGCTTGAACGCGGTCGAGCCGTAGACCGTGACGTGCCCGGTGGTGCAGTCGAGCGGGGCGCCGCTGTCGCTGCGCAGGAAGACCACCAGCTGCGCGAGCACCAGCACGACCAGGAAGCCGACCAGGGCGATGATGCGTTTCGGCGTGCCGATCCGGCTCTGCGACTCGACGATCCGGCCGTCCTTGATGTCGCCCTCGAGGATCGGCGGGCCGGGCTCGCCGGTGACCCCGGAGACCCGCTCCAGGGCGGCGAGCACCTTGTAGTGCGCGGACCGGTTCATCGGCACCTTGGGCAGCTCGACGACGCCGCCGGCCGGGTGCTTGTCGCTCTCCTCCCGGAAGGCGGTCCGCAGGTCGCGGAAGTTCGCCCGCAGCGAGTCGTTGCTCAGCTCGGTGATGACGGTGCCGACGACCTTCCGGTTCGGGAAGAAGAACCGGATCCCGAACCGGTCGTCGTCCAGCGCCACGTAGTCGTGCGTGTCGATGTACGTGAAGCCGTTGTTCTCCACCCGCAGCAGCACCAGCGAGGCGTTCTTCAGCGGGACACCGTGGTTCTGCAGCTCCAGCAGCGCGCCCGGCAGCTCGGCGTCGGTCTCCGCGACGTTCGTCGTCGTGGTGTCCATCTGCACCCGGAAGCCGAGACGTTTCCGGCCTTTGAGGACGAACTCGTAGAACGCCGCGATGCTCGGCACCACCACACCCAGCGTCGCCAGCGCGACGCTCCACCAGAATTCGATGACCGCCTCCGCAAGCCCTCAAGGACTTCGATGCTATGGCGGCGGGAGCGCGGCGACGCAGGTCATCCGTAGTCTTCAGCGAACGTTCACGCCCGCGCCAGCAGGTCGGCGACCGAGGTGGCCGGGTGACCGGTCAGCTCGGCGATATGGGAGGTCACCCCGGACAGCTCGCCGGCCGCGATCGCCGTGTAGGTCGAGACCCACGCGTCCAGTTGCCACTGTGGAGCGTGGTAGGACGCGCGGGAGGCGTACGCCTCGTCCACCGTCTCCGCGTGATACCGCGCCCCGATCAGGCCGGCGATCTCGGCGAGGGTCAGCGCTTCCGGCCCGGTCAGGTCGTAGGTCCGGCCGGCATGCGCGCCGGGATCCCGCAGCACCGCGACGGCCGCGTCGGCGATGTCGTCCTGGGCCACCGCGGCGACCCGCCCGTCCCCGGCCGGGCCCCGGATCACCCGGTCCTCGCCGGCCAGCATCGGCAGGAAGTCCGCATACAGGTTGTCCCGCAGGAACGTCGCGGCCAGGCCGGTCGAGCGGATGTGCCGCTCGGTCGCGAAGTGGTCGCGGGCCAGCGTGAACGTCGCGTCCGGCGCCGCGCCGTAGAACGAGATGTAGACCAGGTGCCGCACCCCGGCGGCCGCGGCGGCGTCGATGAACGTGCGGTGCTGGGCGACCCGGTCCGGCGTCTCCGACGCCGAGACCATCAGGACCGTGTCCAGGCCGGCAAGGGCGGCACGACAGGCTTCGCCGTCGTCGAACGGCGCGACCTCCGCCTCAGCGCCGGCCAGCTTCGGCGCTCGCGCCACATCTCGCACGAGCAATTTCTGCCGTACGCCGAGAGCCGCCAGCCGCGCCGCCACCCGCCCGCCGAGCTGCCCGGTCGCCCCGCTGACCCCGATAAGTCGATCACTCATCCCCTCATCCTGCCCCGGTCACCGGCGCAACGCCGAACAGTCCCGGAAGCGGAGCTACCCGCGAATCGGCACGCTCGTCGCGAGCTCACCGGCGGGGTGCCGCCCACGGATCCGGGGTCGGCGGATTCAGGATTCCTCGTTCTCGATGATCAGATCCGCCGGCATGCCGCCCGCGTAGAACGCGTCCTCGTGCGCGGCCCACCGTTGCCAGTGCGGGGCATAGGTCTCCCCGTCCCGGGCCAGGGCGCGCCGTTTGCGCACGGCTGCGGCGCTGTTCAAAAAGACAATTCCGCTCAGGTACGGGCGGAGCACACGCGCGCCGGCACCGACGCCCTCGATGATCAGCCAGGGCGCGGGCGGGACCGGGTGGCTCTCGGCGTACTCATGGGCCGGCCAGTCCCAGCGGCGCCAGCTCGCCGGCTGCCCGTTCGCCAGCGGCTCCAGGACCCAGTCGCGCAGGTTGGCGACGCCCTCGTCGAGGCCGTCCCAGCCGGCGTAGAGGTCGTCCATGTGGATCAGCGGGGCCGCCAGGCGGTCGGCGATCGCCCTGGCCAGGGTGGTCTTGCCGGAGCCGGACCGACCCTCGACGGCCAATACGCGGCGCTCCCCCGCGGACGGCTCCCGATCCTGGGACCAGGCGAGAACCCGCTCGACGTTGGCCGCCAGCCAGCCCGCACCCACTTGCCCGCCCGCGCCCGCTTCCCCATCCGCGGCACCCGGCCCGCTCGCGCCCACTCGCGCCTCCGCGGCACCCAGCCCGCCCGCGCCCGCTTCCCCATCCGCAGCACCCAGCCCGCTCGCGCCCACTCGCGCCTCCGCGGCACCCAGCCCGCTCGCGCCCACTTGCCCGGCTGCGGCTGCCTGCCCGCCCGCGCCCTGCCCGATTTTTCGGGATTTTTCGGTGTCGTCGCTCATGCGATGTACCGCACCCGGGACGGGGTGATCCGGAGGACGACCCGATCGGCCTCCTGCACCGGATCGGTCACCACGTGCGCCGCGCCGGTGTAGCGCCGCGCCAACTCGTTCACCAGGGCGTGCGCGTCCTCCCCGGTGACCCGGGCGGTCCCCCTGATCTCGGCATAGCGGGCCGGCCGTGCCCGATCGTGCAGCAGCACCGTGACCCGCGGATCACGCTCGATGTTGCGGACCTTCCGCCGCCCGCCCTTGGTGGCCATCAGCAGATCGTCGCCGTCCCACCCGGCCCACATCACCGAAAGCTGCGCACCGCCGTCCGGCTCGACGGTCGACAGGATCGCGAACTCCGGCCGTTCCAGCAGCTCCCGCACCTGCGGCCCGAGCACTACGCCACCCATCGTAGGCCGCTCCGCACCCACCCCCGGAGGTTTTCCACACTGGCGCTCTGTCCACAGGCCACCGACCCGATCTTGCGAATTCCCGCCATACTGACCAGCGGCTCCTCCCCCAGGGTGGGTGGGTCGTACGGTTGCGGGCGGGCCATCGGACATGTCGGGATTTGTCACTCGATGATCCCTGCGCGGCCGAGCTCGACGGGCAGCGTGGGGTCGGCCGACCACTCCTCCAGCGAGCCGTCGTAAAGCGCCACGTCGCGTCGGCCGGCCGCGGCCAGCGCCAGCGCGACCACCGTCGCGGAGATGCCGCCGCCGCAGTAGAGCCAGACCAGCGCCGGGTCCTCGACCAGACCGCCGAGCGCGGCGCGCAACTCCGGCTCCGGCAGGAAGCGGCCGTCCGCACCGGTCAGTGACCGTGCCGGGAGGTTGCCGCTACCCGGGATGTGCCCACGCCGCGAGTACCGGGTCGGGACCTCGCCGGCGAACGCCTCGGGGTTCAGTGCGCACAGCACGGTCGCGTCCACGTCTCCGGCCAGCCACGCCGCCAGGTCCCCCTTCCCGACCCACCGCCCATCCCGGACCCGCACCGTCAGCCCCACGCCCCGGCCAGCACTCAGCGGCGTGTCGGAGCTGCTGAACGAGCCCTCAACACCAGCCGCCGACCCACCGCTGGCACCCACGGCTGCCTCACGACCGCCGAAAGAACCGCCAGCACCAGCCGACGGCTCACGGCTGGCACCCACCGCTGCCTCACGACCGCCGAAAGAACCGCCAGCACCAGCCGACGGCTCACGGCTGGTGCCCCCGGCTGCGGCAGGGTTGCTGGTGACGGGGAGGCCGGCGGACTGCCAGGCCTTGAAGCCGCCGTCCAGGACGTAGGCGTCGAGGCCGAGCCAGTCGAGCAGGTACCAGAGGCGGGCGGCCCACAGGCCACCGGCGCGGTCGTAGGTGACGACCGGGACACCGTCCCGGACCCCGAGGTCTGCCAGGGCCGCGGCCAGGGCGGACGGGGACGGGACCGCGAAGTGGTACGGGGCCGCCGGATCGCTCAGTTCGTGCAGCAGGTCGGCGTGGCGGGAGCCGGGGATGTGGGCGCCGCGCCAGCCGGCCAGGCCCGGGACCGAGCGGTGATCGCCGTCGTGCCGGGCCGAGGCCAAGTCGACGGTGGCGTCCAGGATCAGCACTTCGCCCCGCTGACGGCGTACCTCCACATCGGCCGGAGCCAGCAGCGGCCCGGTCATCGCGGCACCCCGGTGAGCGGGCAGCGGGCCGCGTGATGGTTGAAAGCGGTCATCGCGGCAGCTCCGTGAGCACCGAGGTGGTCGCGGGCAGGGCCGTCGGGTGGATCGCCTCGCGCCAGTCGAACGTCGCCGGGAGGATGGCGTTGGCGGCGAGCCAGTCGGTGTACGGCGTCATCAGCTCCGGGCGGATGGTGCCCCAGCGGTCGCCGTGCCACCAGGTCGGCGCGATCAGCTCCAGGGAGCGGGCCAGGATCGGGCGCGGGAAGTACGGGATGACCCGGTCCAGCACGTCGAGCGCGGCGGCCGGGTCGTCGGTGGCGGCGCGGTAGCCGCGGGCGGTCGCCTCGAGGAACGCCGCCAGCAGCGCCGGGTCGGTGAGCGCGGGCCCGGTGCCGAGCAGGTAGCTGTGGTACGGCGGCGCACCGATCTCGTCGACCGGCCAGACGATCCGCTCCGAGCCGGGGAGCTGGGCGAACAGCGCGTCCCAGGCCCAGTATCCGCCGAACGTCGCGTCGACCGTGCCGGCCGCGATGTCGTCGACGCTCAGCTCGCGGTATCCACTGTCGACCAGTTCGACCGCGTCCGGGTCGCCGCCGTCCGCGGCGATCAGGTGCCGGACCATGGCGACGCCGCGCGGGGTCGGGTTCAGCGCGAGCCGCCGGCCGGCCAGGTCCCGGGGGCGGGTGATGCCGCGCCCGGCCACCGTCTGGATGGTCTCCATGCCGCGGTGGTTGATCGACGCGACGCCGTGCAGCGGCTGGCCGGCGGCGCTGCGGACCAGCAGCCGGTTGGTCGGGAAGACGCCGAGGTGCGCCTCGCCGCGGACCAGGTGTTCCAGGGTGTCGCCGCGCAGCGGATCAAAAACGGTCAGCTCGACGTCCAGGCCGGCGTCGCGGTACCAGCCCTGGTGGCTGGCGACGTAGAGGCCGGCGGCGTTCGTCCACGGGTGGAAGTATTCGAGCATCACGCGCACGTGGGTGAGGGTCATGACGGGCTACCTGTCAGCAGATCGGTGAGGTGGCGGCGCAGTTTGACGAACTCCGGGTCGTCGACGACGTCGGCGCGGCGGGGGCGGTCGAACGGCACGGTGATCTTCTCGAGGACCGTGGCGGGGCGGTGCGAGAAGGCGTACACGGTGTCGGAGAGCAGCAGCGCCTCCTCGATGTTGTGGGTGACGAACAGGACCGAGCGACGGTTCGCCTCCCAGATGTCCAGCAGCCAGCGGTGCATCTCGGAGCGGGTCATCGCGTCCAGCGCGCTGAACGGCTCGTCCAGGCAGAGCAGCTCCTGGTCGGAGATGAGCGCGCGGAGGAACGCGACGCGCTGCTGCATGCCACCGGAGAGCTGGTGCGGGTAGGACCGGGCAAAACCATCGAGACCTACCCGGGCCAACCACTCGCGGGCGACCTTGCGGTCCGCTCTACCCGCTATTTCCCGCGACAGTACGACGTTGGCCTCGATCGTGCGCCACGGCATCAGCGCCGGCTGCTGCGGCATGTAGCCGATCAGTCCGCGACGGCCGATCGCGTCGACGCCGTTGATCTCGATGGTCCCGGCGGTCGGCGTGAGCAGGCCGCCGATGAGCTGAAACAACGTGCTTTTTCCGCTGCCGGACGGCCCGACGATCGAGACGAACTCGCCCTCCGCCACCGAGATGTCCAGATTTTTCAGGACTTGGAGGTCCGCGAAACTGTGATCGAGTGCAGCCACCCGCAGCGTGTCAGCCATGACGCCGCCCCCTCACCGTGAGCCGCTCCAGAAGTGCGACAAGTCCAAAGATCACCAGCGCCAGGATCACCACGATGGCGATCGCCACGAACATCCGATCCGCCCGGAACGCCGACTTCTGGATGATCATGTACCGGCCGATCCCCTGCTCACTGCCGAGCCACTCCGAGATGATCGCCCCGAAGACGCTGTACGTCGCGGCGATCTTCAGCCCGGAGAACATCGTCGGCAGCGCGTTCGGCCACTGCAGCTTGGTGAACAGCTGCCGCCGGCCGGCCCCGCTCATCAGCAGGTAGTCGGCGATCAGCGCGTCACTGCGGCCCAGCCCGTCCAGCGTCGCGACGGCCACCGGGAAGAAGCAGACCAGCACGATCACCACGATCTTCGGCGCGATGCCGAAGCCGAGCCAGATCACCAGCAGCGGGGCGAGCGCGATGATCGGCACGTTCTGGCTGATCACCAGCAGCGGGTAGACCGCCGCGCGCAGGAACGGCACCAGGTGCAGCACGATCGCGATGAGCAGGCCCGCCGCGACCCCGGCGGCCAGGCCGTACAGGGTCAGCTCGGTCGTCGCCAGGGTGTGCGTGGTCAGCGCCGCACGCTGCTCGACCGCGGCGGCCCAGATGTCGGCCGGGCTGGGCAGCAGCCACTTGTCGATCCCGGACACGCTCGTGTAGATCTGCCACCCGGCGATCAGCACGATCAGCGTGATCGCCGGCGGCAGCCACTTGCGCCAGGTCACGACGCCGAGGGCAGGAAGTCGTTGGTGTACGCCTTCGAAGCGTCCACCTTGGTGGTCAGCACCTTCTGGTCGTAGAGCCACGCGGAGAAGTCCGTCCACACGGCGTCCTTCTGCTCACCCCAGCGCGCCGCGTCGTCCTGGTACTTCGGGCTCAGCCACTCCTGGCTCTTCTTGACCAACTCGGCGTCCAGGTCGGGCGCGGCCTTGAGCAGGATGTCGGCGCTCTCGGCGGCGTTCTTCGCGGCGTACGTGTACCCCTCGGAGACCGCCGCGGTGAAGTCCTTGACCAGCTGCGGGTCACCGCTGATCCGCTTCTCGTTGGTGATCAGGATCGGGGTGTAGAAGTCCAGCGCCTTGTCGTAGTCCTTGACGTACTGGATGTTCACCGGCGCGCCTTTGAGCTCGGCGTTCACACCGTCCCAGCCGTAGAAGATCCACTCGAAGTCGATGCCCTTCTTGGTCGCGGTGAGGAAGTCGGCCTCGCCGACGTTCACCACCTTGACCTTCTCCGGGTCGCCACCGTCCGCCTTGACCAGGGTCTTGAGCAGCGGCTCCTCGATCGCGCCGCCGTAGCCGCCGTAGGTCTTCCCGGCGTACTGCGCGGGGCGGGTCAGGTTCCGGTCCTTCGGCGAGGCGAAGCCGGACGTGTTGTGCTGGATGATCGCCGCGATCGAGACCACCGGGGCGTCCTGGGCGCGGGCCTGGGTCAGCGCCTCCTGCGCGCTGATCGCGAACGGGATCTTGTCCGCGGCGACCAGCGAGGCCGGGTCGGCGTCGCCCGGCTGGACGATCTCGACGTCCAGGTTGTGCGCCTTGAAGAAGCCCTTGGCCTGGGCCACGTACAGCCCGGTGTGGTTGGTGTTCGGGGTCCAGTCCAGCGCGATCTGGACCTTGCGGAGCGTGCCGGCCGCGGCAGGCTGCTCGTCCTTGTCCCCGCAGGCGGCCAGGGCGACGGTAAGGGTGGTGCCCGCGAACGCGGCGAGAAGGCTACGACGGTTGATCATGGATGGCAACGTACGGACGTAACAGCCCGTTCACCAGTAAGAAGTGGCCCGCATTACACACCCTTCCCACATATCAGACTGAATTACTAGGAGATAGTCGCACGATCACCCACTTCGAGGTGGGGGTGCCGCTCTCCTCGGCCTGCGAGTCGAGCGGGACGAGCGGGTTCGTCTCCGGGTAGTAGGCGGCGACACAGCCCTTAGGGGTGTCGTACTCCACCAGGCGGAAGCGCTCGGCCCGCCGCTCCTCGCCGGCCCACTCGGAGGTCAGGTCGACCAGGTCGCCGTCGGCGAAACCGAGCTCGGCCAGGTCGGCCGCGCTGATGAAGACGACCCGGCGGCCCGAGTAGATCCCCCGGTAGCGGTCGTCGAGGCCGTAGATCGTGGTGTTGAACTGGTCGTGGCTGCGCAGCGTCTGCAGCACCAGCCGGCCCTCCGGCACGGTCATCACCTCGAGCGGGCTGACCGTGAAGACCGCCTTACCCTCCCGGGTCGGGAACGTGCGCGAGTCGCGCGGCGGGTGCGGCATGGTGAAGCCGCCGTTGTCGACCTTGTTCGCGTAGTCGTCGCAGCCCGGCACGACCCGGCCGATCCGCTCCCGGATCCGCCCGTAGTCCTCGGCGAAGTCGGACCACGGGATCTCGTGCCGGTCGCCGAGGGTGGCCTGGGCGATGCCGCAGATGATGTCGACCTCGGAGCGCAGCAGCGGCCCGGCCGGCTCGGAGCGGCCCCGCGAGGCGTGCACCGCGGACATCGAGTCCTCCACGGTGATCCGCTGCACCTGGCCGCCGGTCAGGTCCTGCTCGGTACGGCCGAGCGTCGGCAGGATCACCGCGACCCGCCCGGCGTCGAGGTGGCTGCGGTTGAGCTTGGTGGAGATCTGCACGGTCAGCTCGGCCCCGCGCATCGCGGCCGCGGTCACCTCGGTGTCCGACATCGCGGCCACGAAGTTGCCGCCGAGCGCGAGGAAGACCTTGGCCCGCCCGTCCCGGAACACCCGGACCGCGTCGGCGGCGTCCACCCCGTGCTCGCGGGGCGGCTCGAAGCCGAACTCGTCGCGCAGCCGGTCCAGGAACACCGCGGGCGGCTTCTCCCAGATGCCCATGCTCCGGTCGCCCTGCACGTTGGAGTGCCCGCGGACCGGGCAGAGGCCGGCGCCCGGCTTGCCGATCATGCCCTGCAGCAGGGCGACGTTGACGAACTCCTTGATCGTGGCGACCGCGTTGCGGTGCTGGGTGATGCCCATCGCCCAGCAGTGGATGATCCGTTTCGACGAGGCCAGCATGTCGGCCGCCGCCTCGATCTCGGCCCACTCCAGCCCGGTGGCGGCGAGCACGGCCTCCCGGTCCACGTTCGCCACGTGCTTGGCCCAGGCCTCGAAGCCGACCGTGGACGAGTCGATGAACTCCTGGTCGGCCACGTTCTTCTGCAGGAGCAGGCCGCCGATCGCCTGCCAGAGCGCCAGGTCACCGTTGGAGCGGATGCGCAGGAACCGGTCGGCCAGCCCGGTGCCGCCGCCGACCAGGCCGCGCGCCTTCTGCGGGTTGTCGAAGCGCAGCAGGCCGGCCTCGGGCAGCGGGTTGATCGCCAGGATCTTCGCGCCGTCGCGCTTGGCGATCTCCAGCGCGGTCAGCATCCGCGGGTGGTTGGTGCCCGGGTTCTGCCCGGAGATCACGATCAGGTCGGCCTGGTGCAGATCCTCCAGGGTGACCGAGCCCTTGCCGACGCCGATCGTGCGGGTCAGCGCCGAGCCGGTCGACTCGTGGCACATGTTGGAGCAGTCGGGCAGGTTGTTGGTGCCGAGCGCGCGGGCGAAGAGCTGATAGACGAACGCGGCCTCGTTGCTGGCCCGGCCGGAGGTGTAGAAGACCGCCTCGTTCGGATCGGCCAGCTCCCGGAAGTGCGCGCCGATCAGGGCGAGCGCGTCGGCCCAGGAGATCGGCTCGTAGTGGGTGCCGCCCTCGCGGCGGATCATCGGGTGCGTGAGCCGGCCCTGTTTCTCCAGCCAGTGATCGGTCTGCTGGGCCAGCTCGGCGACCGGGTGCGCGGCGAAGAACGCCGGGCCGGCGGTGTCCCGGGTGCCCTCCCAGGCGACCGCCTTCGCCCCGTTCTCACAGAACTCGGCGGCGTGCCGGTGGCCCTGCGGGTCGGGCCAGGCACAGCTCATGCAGTCGAAGCCGTCGTGCTGATTGAGGGTGCGCAGGTTGCGGACGGTCTTGCGAACGCCCATCTGCTGCACGGCGTTGGCCAAGCTCAGCCGGACGGCCTTGAGCCCGGCCGCGCGGTCGGCCGGTGGACCGACGTGCAACCGGGCTTCTTCCTCATCGATCGGCGCCATGAACCAAGCATGCCCCCTGCCCCGGGGGCCGAGTCCAGTGGGATCTTCAAGCTGAGTGTTCAGGCGATCTCTTGACGCAGCTCGGCCAGCACCGCCGGGGACGGCCAGTCGTCGACGCGGTAGCGGGCCGGGGCGAGCAGTGGCTCCGCCTCCAGGCCGACCCGCTCGGCGACCGCGTCCCAGGGCACCCGGAACTGCGGGCCGGAGTCCGGGTGCACGAACGCGATGGTGTCCGCCTTCGGCAGCAGCGTGCTGACCCCCGCGGTCCACACCGCGACGGTCTCCGGGACGCCGCCGACCGGCTCGGCCGCGAGCAGGCCGCCGACGTGCACCTCGACGCCGGCCTGCGCGTACTGCTCGGCGAGCCAGTCGGTCTGGCCGTGGTACTCGGTCAGGGCGAGCAGCGTCTCGGCCCGGCGGGCGGAGAGGAAGTGCGGGTGGCCCGGCGGCGGCGTGTACGCGACCGCCCGCCCCTGCGACCCGGCCACGTAACCGACCGGGGACAGGCTGCGCGGCGCCTCCTTGAAGTGCTGGTCGACCAGGGCGTAGAACGGCTCGGCGGTGGTCTCCGGCAGCGGGCAGAGCAGCAGGGTGTTGTTGTCCGGCGCGAACGCCAGCACCGGGCCGCCGAGCCGCTCGCCGACCTCGGCCAGCCAGCCCGGGGCGAGCAGCAGGGAGGTGAAGTACGCGTCACCGTCGTCGAGCATGCTGATCAGCGGCTGTCCGCTGGGCCACGGCTGGTCGAGCGAGGCACGGGCCATCTCGGCGAGGTTGGCGCGGGCCGTCGCGAACACCTCCTCGGCGGAGACACCCCACTCGTCGACCCGGTCCGGGACGACGTAGGCCATCGCGTCCGGCTGGTCGACGACGACCAACTCCTTGAGGTACGGCAGCGCCGCCCGGGAGATCGGGGGTCGCATGCCGGGCGGCCCGGCGGAGCCGAAGGTTACCGGGCGCAGCACGGGACGGAGCTTCGTCCGTACCGAATCCCAATTGTCCTGAGGCGGCGGAGCCGCCATGATGCGGACCAGTTTCGCGAGGCGCTCCTTGCGCTCAGCGGCGGTCGCGCCCTCGGTCTCGCGGAAGATGTTCGCGAGGTAGATGTGGGCCGGCCCGGGCGAACCGGTGCGATAGATCGCGATGGAGAAGTCCTCCGGGCGGGCCACCGCACGTTCGACGCCGGGAGTTCTCCGGGCGACGCGGAGAGCCAGCGCCGCGAATCGGCGCCGGGGAGAGACGAACCTGTCCAGCAATCCCACGGCGGAACCCTAACCGACCCGGCGCGCGGAGAATCAGGCTCGGCCGGGGGAACCGGCCGGCGCGGGCTCGTCCACCAACCTCGTGGCGATGTTGGTCAGCGCCTGGTCCAGCAGGGCGCGGTCGCCGGGATCGGTCATCGTGAAATCCTCCAGCCGGGCGTCGAGCCACTCCCGCCAGGCCTGCCGCACCCGGTCGAACTGTTCCTGGCCGGACTCGGTGAGACGCACCGTGTCACCGTCGAGTCTGGCGTATCCGGCCTGGCAGAGGTCGGTGAACGCGGGTTGCAGCACCTCCGGCGGCATCCGGTGGGTCCGCGCGATCGCGTCCACGTCGGCATGCCCCCGCGCCCGCGTGTACAGGTGCGTCTGTCCCATCGCCCAGGCCTGCGAACGGCTGAGCCGGCCACCCGAATCGGCCAGGATCTCGTCCAGCACCGTCCGGTCATGTCCGGCTTTGCGCATGGTGTCACTGATCGCCCGCTCGAGTTGCGCGACCCGGTCGGTGGGGGCCGGCGCCTGGAAGCCCTCGCCCACGTCGGTGGCGTGCGAGCGGGCGCCGTCGCGCAGCGGCAGCTCCTTGAGGAACCACGCGACGACGAAGCCGAGGACGGCGACCGGGACGACCCAGCGGAAGACGTAGGCGATGGTGTCCGCGTACGCCGCGATGATCGGATCCGCCAGCGCGCCGCTCAGCCGGTGCAGCGCCTCGGGGCTGGCCGCGGCCGGGTTCTGGACCGCCGGGAAGGTGGCGAGCTTGTTGCTGAACAACGTGCCGAAGATCGCCGTGCCGAACGAGCTGCCCAGCGTCCGGAAGAACGTGACGCCCGAGGTAGCGGTGCCCAGGTCGGCGTACGGGACGGTGTTCTGCACGACGATCGTCAGCACCTGCATGCTCAGCCCGATCCCCATGCCGAGCACGAACATGTAGAGCGACATCAGCCACGCGCCGGTCCCCGGTCCCATGGTCGACATCAGCCACAGCCCGACGCTCAGCACCGCGCCGCCAAGGATCGGAAAAATCCGATATTTACCGGTACGACTGACCAGGTTGCCGGACAGGATCGAGGTCAGGAACAGCCCCGCGACCATCGGCAGCGTCCGCACCCCGGACCCGGTCGCCGAGACACCGTCCACATACTGCAGATACGTCGGCAGGAACGTCATCGCGCCGAGCATCGCGAACCCGACGATGAAGCTCAGCGTCGAGCAGACCACGAACACCGAGTTGCGGAACAGCCGCATCGGCAGCATCGGCTCCGGCGTCCTGAGCTCGACCAGCACGAACGCGGTGAGCAGCACGACCGAGGCGGCGAACAGGCCGACGATGGTGAACGAGCCCCAGGCGTACTCGTTGCCGCCCCAGGACAGCGCCAGGATCATGCTGGACGCCCCGAGCGCGACCAGGGCGATCCCGGCGTAGTCGACGACCGGCCGGGTGCCGGACCGGATCGACGGGATGGCCCGGGCCGCGATCCCGAGCACCACGATCGCCACCGGCACGTTGATGTAGAACGCCCAGCGCCAGCTCAGATGATCGGTGAACAGCCCGCCCAGGGTCGGCCCGACCACCGTGGTGACGCCGAAGACCGCGCCCAGCGCGCCCTGGTACCGCCCCCGGTCGCGCAGCGGGATGACGTCCGCGATCAGCGCCATCGCGGTCACCATCAGGCCACCGCCGCCGATCCCCTGGATCGCCCGCGCCCCGATCAGCATCACCATGTCCTGCGCGATCCCGCACAGCACCGAGCCGCCGACGAACACCAGCACGCTGATCTGGAAGACCGTCTTGCGCCCGAACAGGTCGCCGAACTTCCCGGCCAGCACCGTCGAGATCGTCTCGGCCAGCAGATACGCCGTGACCACCCAGGACATGTGCCCGGCGCCGCCGAGGTCGGCGACGATGGTCGGCAGCGCGGTCGAGACGATCGTCTGGTCCAGCGCGGCGAGCAGCATGCCGAGCAGGATCGCCGTGAAGACGATGTTCGTCTGGCGCCGGCTCACCATCGCGGCCGTGTCACCGCTGGTCATGAGCCTCAGTCTTGCGGCCCGGCCCGCCCCGCGGGCGGCGATCCCGGAATTCCCCGGCCCTTCCCCTCCGGCCGCCAAGTAAACTAAGTTGACTTCGCTTGCACACCCCCGTCGTACTCCCCCGGAAGGATCGAACATGGCCAAGACCCTGACCGCCGCCAGCACCATCGGCGACTGGCTGGCACACCCGGAGGGCGGCCCCGCGCTGCGCCACCTGCTCGGCCAGGGCGGCACGTTCGACGAGTCCAAGCTCAGCCCGGTCCGGCAGCTGCCGCTGCAGCAGCTGGTCGCGCTCAGCCAGGGCCAGTTCCCCCAGGAAGCCGTCGACGCGCTGGTCCTGCAGGTCAACGGCGGCGTGCTCCCGACTGAGGAGACCGACACCGGCGCCTGGCGGGAGAAGATCACCCCGGGCCGCTTCGCCGGCCAGACCGTGATCGTCACCGGCGCCGCCTCGGGCATCGGCCGCGCCACGGCGTCCCGCATCGCCCGCGAGGGCGGCCGGGTGATCGCCGTCGACATCACCGCCGAGGGCCTCAAGTCGCTCGCCGACGACCTCGGCGACGCGATCGTGCCGGTGACCGCCGACATCACCCGGGACGCGGACATCGCCGAGATCGTCGCCGCCGCCGGCGACCGGATCGACGGCCTGGCCAACATCGCCGGCGTCGTCGACGACTTCACCCCGGTCCACGAGACGTCCGACCAGGTCTGGGACCGGGTCTTCGCGGTCAACGTCGACGGCGTCTTCAAACTCACCCGCGCGACGATCCCGGCCATGCTCGCCGCCCGCCGCGGCGCGATCGTCAATGTCGCCTCGGAAGCCGCGCTGCGCGGAAATGCCGCCGGAATCGCCTACACCGCGTCCAAGCACGCGGTCGTCGGCATCACCAAGAACACCGCGTTCATGTACGGCAGCGAGGGCATCCGCGTCAATGCGGTCGCGCCGGGCGGCGTCGCCACCGGCATGCGCCCCACCAACCAGTCCGCGTTCGGCCTCGGCAAGACCGGCCCGTTCCTGCAGCTCATCCCGGCGGTCGCGGCCGCCGAGCACCTGGCCGCCGCCATCACGTTCCTGCTCAGCGACGACGCGGTCAATCTGAACGGCGTCATTCTCCCCTCCGACGGCGGCTGGTCCATCCAATAACCGGCACCATTTCGACAACGCATTCCCGAGCAAAACCTGAGGATCACATTCTTCATTGCCTCGGCTGCGGCCAATAACTGATCGTCGCTCCCGCGGGGACCCTTGCGGGCCTCGCAAGGGCGCGGGCGCCCAGAACACGAGGCCCGCAAGGGCGACGTCCGCGGGTGGTCACGGTTTCAAAGAACCCCGCGAGCCGGCACCCACTCCCGGCCCAGCCGCGGCTCGCGGACCCGGCTGGTGCTCACGGCTGCCGCACACCCGCTGAAGCAACCCTGACGACCAGCCGGGACCGCGAGCGATGCGCGGAGCCGGGCCACAGCGCGGGGTTGCGGGCCCGGCGGGGGCGGTGTGCCGGGCGCGGGTCAGGGTGGGGTGATCAGCTGTTGGAGCAGGGCGCCGTAGCGGGTGACCAGGTCGTGCGGGTCGGCGGCGACCAGGTGGGTGTCGCCGACCACCCAGAGGGCGTAGAGCAGACCGCCGACAACCGCGGCCGCCAGCCGGGCCCGCAGGTCGGCGTCCGGCCCGGTCAGGCGGGAGCGCAGCGGGCCGACGAAGGTGCGCTCGTGGATGGCCTGCAGACGCTCCTTGATCTGGGGCTCGTTCGAACCGCGGACCAGCGCCAGGTAGACGCCACGGATGTCGTCGTCGGCGAGGAGCCGGGCGACGAACCGCTCACCGAACTCGGCCGGGGGCACGGCGAGCAGCGGCTCGTCGTCGATGGTCAGCTGCATGGTGTCCAGGAACAGCAGCTCCTTGCTGCCGAAGTGCCGGATCACCAGGGCCGGGTTGCTCGCCGCGAGGGCCGCGATGTCCCGCACCGACGTGCGGGAGTAGCCGCGCTCACGGAACAGCCGGGTCGCCGCCGAGCGGATCTCCTCGCGGGTCGCCGCGCCCGTACGCCTCACCATGCCCCTGATGGTATGCCCCCGCACGTCCGGCGAGCCTGCCCATATACCGCATCAGATAACCTTTTTACGGTTAAATCCTGCTAGTTCGTCCGATCGAGTGAACCGATCGTCATTTCGAGCACCTGAGCTGAGAGCACCCGGAGCGGCCGCTTTCCCCGATCCGGGAGAGCGGCCGCCGTTCCCGTGGTCAGCTGAGGTCAACGGCGTACAGGCAAGGAAGTGATCACATGCGAACAGCGACAAAGATCGCGGCCGTGAGCGGCGGGGTCCTCGCCGTGCTGGCGATGGCCGCGGGGCCGGCGCAAGCCGGGCCGAAGGATGATCCGGACGTGCGGGCCGCGTGCGACACGTTCAACCGCATCGGGGCCGAGACCGGCCTCTGGACCCACCACGACTGCGCGCACTGGCGTGCGAACCGCAGCTCAGTGGTGATCATCAGCAACAACGACTGGCCGATCGACTTCGGCTCCCTGCCGCAGGTGGTGAACATCAACGGCATCGGCGTCGGCGGCGCCCGGACGATCACGATCGCGCCACCCCGGGACCAGAAGCCACCGCCGAAGGGCAACTGAGTCCGGCCCGGTGTCCGGGGCGGCCCCGGACACCGGAACAACGAGGTCAGCCGCCGGCCATCGCGCCGACGACCATGAACGGCTCCTCGCCGCGGACCACCCGCTCCGGCAGGGGATCGTCCGGCGACTCGTTGGACAGGTCCTCCTCGCAGGCGAAGAACCGCACCAGCGGCCGCCGCCGCCCGCTGGCCCGGTCCCGGATGGTCCCGGCGAGCATCGGATAGTCCCGCTCGACCGCGTCCAGCACGGCCCGCTGGGTGACCGGCCCGTCCACCTCGACCCGGACCTCCTTGCCGGCGCCGGCCAGCGTCCGCAGGTGCACCGGCAGCTCCACCCGGATCACGGCAGCACCTGGACCTCGACGGAGAGCACCGGCGGCAGGTCGCGCACCACCGCGGTCCAGGTGTCGCCGCTGTCCGACGACGCGTACACCTGCCCGGCGCTGGTCCCGAAGTAGATGCCGCACTCGTCGAGGGTGTCCACGGCCATCGCGTCCCGCAGCACGTTGACGTAGCAGTGCGACTGCGGCAGGCCCGTCGTCAGCGCCTCCCACTCCCCGCCACCGCTGCGGCTGCGGTAGACGCGCAGCTTGCCGTCCATCACATAGTGCAGCGAGTCGCTGGTGATCGGGACGACGTAGATCGTCTCCGGCTCGTGGGCGTGCACCGCGATCGGGAAGCCGAAGTCGGTCGGCAGGTCGCCGCTGATCTCGCGCCACCGGCCGCCGGCGTCGTCGGTCCGCATCACGTCCCAGTGCTTCTGCATGAAGAGCGTGTCCGGCCGGGACGGGTGCATGGCGAGCCGGTGCACGCAGTGCCCGACCTCGGCGTCCTCGTCCGGGATGCCGCCGGAGCGCAGGCCGGCGTTGATCGGCAGCCAGGTCGCGCCGCCGTCGTCGGTGCGGAACGCCCCGGCCGCGGAGATCGCCACGTACATCCGCTCCGGGTCGGTGGGGTGCAGCAGGATGGTGTGCAGGCACATCCCGCCCGCACCGGGCTGCCAGGACGGGCCGGTCCGGTGCTGCCGCAGCGCGGTCAGCTCCTCCCACTTCTGCCCGCCGTCGGTGGACTTGTAGAGCGCGGCGTCCTCGGCGCCGGCCCAGACGGTGTCCGGGTCGGTCCGGGACGGCTCCAGATGCCAGATGCGCTTGAACTCCCACGGGCGGGCGGTGCCGTCGTACCAGAGGTGGTCACCGACCGGCGCGGCGTAACCGAAGTCGTTGCCGATCGCCTGCCAGTTCTGCCCGCCGTCGTCGGAGCGCTGCATGATCTGGCCGAACCAGCCGGACGTCTGGGATGCCCAGAGCCGGTCCGGATCGGCCGGGGAACCGTTGAGGTGGTAGATCTCCCAGCCCGCGAAGTGCGGCCCGTCGACCTTCCAGTCCTGGCGCGTCCCGTCCGAGGTGAGGATGAACGCGCCCTTGCGTGTGCCTACCAGAAGTCGTACGCCAGTCATGCACCTCACCATGCCCGAAAAAACGCTCACCCTTCCAGAGCGCGGGCCATTTCAGCCTGTTCAGCGAGGACGTCGTTCATCCGGACCTGGACCGCGTCCATCTTGCCGATCGTCTCGCTGGTGGTGTGGATGCCGGCCGCGACGGTCTCCGCGCTGGCCTGGATCCCGGCGATCTGCTGGGCCACCTTCTGGGTCGCCTCGGCGGTCTCCCGCGCCAGGTCCTTGACCTCGCCGGCGACCACCGCGAAGCCCTTGCCGGCCTCCCCGGCCCGGGCCGCCTCGATGGTGGCGTTGAGCGCGAGCAGGTTCGTCTGCTCGGCGATCGACTCGATGATCTTGATGACGTCGCCGATCGCGGTGGAGGCCTGCCCCAGCGCGGCCACCTCGGCGGTCATCGCCGAGGCGCGGGTGACCGCCTGCTCGGCGACCGCGGTGGCGTCGCCGCTGGCGTTGCGCAGCCGTTCGACGGTGTCCAGCAGCGCCCGCGCGTTGGTCGCCGACCGCTCGCCGGCGCGCAGCACCTCGAGACGCTGGTTGGTCAGCTGCTGCACGTTGCGCAGGGCGGCCGCCCGGGACTCGGAGAGGTCGATGTACTCGGTGGTGAAGAAGTCCATGGTGCCGACGATCTGGTCGTGGCTCATGATCGGGAAGCAGACCCCGGAGCGGACCCCGGCGCGGCCGGCGGCGGGCGCCCGCACGCAGTCGGTGAGGTCGGACAGATCGCGGACGAAGACCAGGTCCCGGGCCCGCCAGGCGCGGCCGGAGAGGCCCACCCCCTCGGCGAACGTGGCGGCCAGCGTGACCTTGCGGAACTCGTCGCCGGCCGAGCCGGACTCGACCTGGAACTTGAGCACGTTCTCGTTCGGGTCGACCTCCCAGTACGAGCCGTACGCCCAGCCGAACGCCTTGCGCACCGCGTCGAGGGCGGCCCGCAGCGCGGACTGGCTGTCCTGCGCCGAGCCGAGCTGGTTGACCACGGTGGTGACCGCGATCCGGTCGTCGGCCGCCTGGCGCAGCTCGGCCGCGGCGACCGCGCTGGTCCGGGCCCGCTCGGCGATCCGGGCGATGGCGGCGAGCTTCTCCCGGCGCGCGGTGTCCAGGTAGAGCGGGGTGGGCGAGTAGTACTCCAGGATCGCGAGCACCTCGGTGCCCCGGACCACCGGGATGGCGGCCCCGGCGATCATTCCGGCCTTCATCGCGGCCTCGCAGCGCCGGCAGTCGCCGCACTCGTCCGGGGACTCGGCGACCGCCGTCTGCCGGGTCCGGTAGGCGCGCCCGATCAGGCCGGTGTCGGGCCGCAGCACCGAACCGGCGGTGACCGCCTGCACCTGCGAGCTGATCCGCCCGACCTCGTGCAGCAACTTCAGCTGGCCGCCCTCGGGGATCCAGATGGCGCCGTATCCGAAGTCGTAGGACTCGACCGTGCTGGCCACCGTGATCCGCCAGGCCGTGGTCTCGTCGATCGCCGAGTCCAGGGCCAGGACCAGCTCTTCCAGGGCCTCGATGTCACGTGGGACGGGCCGCGCGACCTCCTCGCCGGCCTCCCGCGAACCGAACCATCGCACGCCGCTCTCCTCTGCCGTACAGGACCGTCCTTTGACCAATCGGCCTGTTCGCGCAGAGATGTAGCGGAAAGCTCATGGCCGGAAGCGATATCCCATGCCCGGTTCGGTGAGCAGGTGCCGCGGACGCGCCGGATCGTCCTCCAACTTGCGGCGCAGCCGGGCCATGTACTGCCGCAGGTAGTTCGTCTCGGTCTGGTACTGCGGCCCCCACACGTCGTGCAGCAGCTGCCGCTGGGAGATCAGCTTGCCCGGGTGCCGGAGCAGGTGCTCCAGCAGCTGCCACTCGGTCGGGGTGAGCTTCACGTCGCCGCTGATCGAGCGGGCCGCCAGGTCGACTTCGAAATGTCCGATGTTGACCAGGGGTGACTCGGTCCCGGCCGGCTGCACCCGCCGGGTCACCGCGCGGATCCGGGCGAGCAACTCGTCCAGCCCGAACGGCTTGGTCACGTAGTCGTCCGCGCCGGCGTCCAGCGCCTCCACCTTGTCGGCGCTGCCGGCCCGCCCGGACAGCACGATGATCGGCACGGTGGTCCAGCCGCGCAGGCCGGCGATCACCTCGGCACCCTCCATGTCGGGCAGGCCGAGGTCGAGCACCACCAGGTCGGGGTGGAAGTGGGCGGCGACGTGCAGGGCGGCGGCGCCGTCGCGGGCGGTCTCCACCTCGTACCCTCGCGCCTTGAGGTTGATCCTGAGCGCGCGCACGATCTGCGGCTCGTCATCCACCACCAGAATCCGGATGGTCATGTGGCGGCCGGCAGCGCGAGGATCATGGTGAGGCCGCCTCCGGGGGTCTCTTCGGGCGTGAGCGTGCCGCCCATCGCCTCGGTCAGACCGCGGGACAGCGCCAGGCCGAGCCCGACGCCGTTGTGGTTGTCCCGGTCGCCGAGGCGCTGGAACGGCAGGAACACATCGTCCCACCGGTCCTCCGGGATGCCCGGCCCGTGGTCGATGATCCGCAACTCGACGGTGTCGCCGTGACTGCTGCCGGTGACCATCGGCGGCCGGTCCGGCGGGCTGTAGCGCAGCGCGTTCGCGATCACGTTGACCAGCACCCGTTCCAGCAGGCCCGGGTCGGTCGCCAGGAGCGGCAGGTCATCCGGCACCCGAACGGAAACCCCATGGCCCTCCGGGCCCAGATCATCAAGCGCCCTGGGTACGACCTCCTCGGCGCCCACCGGGATCCGCGTCACACCCAGCGCCCCGGACTGCAGCCGGCTCATGTCGAGCAGGTTCGCGACGAGCCGATCGAGCCGGTCGAGCGACTCGTCCGCGGTCGCCAGCAGCTCCGCCCGATCCTCCTCGTCGAACTCCACCTCGGCGCTGCGCAGGCCGGCGAGCGACGCCTTGGCGCTGGCCAGCGGCGTACGCAGGTCGTGGCTGACGGCCGCGAGCAGCGCGGTCCGCAGCTTGTTCGCCTCGGCCAGGGGTCGCGCGGTGGCCGCCTCGGCGGCCAGCCGTTCCTGGCGCAGCGCGACCGCGGCCTGGGCCGCGAACGCCTCCACGATCCGCCGGTCGGACGCGTCCAGCGTGTGCCCCTTGAGCAGCATCAACAGCCCCTCGTCGGCCTGTACCACGACGTCCGCCGCGGCCGGCTCGGCGCAGGCCGGCTCGCCCACCCCGGCCACCGGCACGCCCTTCTCCAGCAGCGTCACCGACTGCAGCGCGAACGTCTCGCGCAGCCGGTCCAGCAGCGCGAGCAACGGCCGCTGCCCGCGCAGCACCCCGCCGGCCACCACGGCCAGGGTCTGCGCCTCGGCCGCGGCCCGCGCCGCCTGCCGGGTCTTGCGGGCGGCCGTGTCGACGACCCAGCTGACCGCCACCGCGACCACCACGAAGATCGCCAGGGCCAGCAGGTTCTGCCCCTCGGCGATGGTGAACCGGCCGTAGGGCGGGGTGAAGAACCAGTTCAGCAGCAGCGACCCGGCGACCGCGGCGAGCAGGGCCGGCCACAGCCCGCCGATCAGCGCCACCCCGACCACCGCGGCCAGGAACAGCAGGATGTCGTTGACCAGCGGCGGGTCGGGCACGGCGGCGAGCACCGCGGTCAGCAGCGGCAGGCCGAGCAGCACGGTGAGGAACCCGCCGAGCCGGCGGCCCCGGGACAGCGCGGCCGGCATCCGTTCCCGGCGCCGGCCCTGCCCGGCGCGCTCGTGGGTGACCAGGTGCACGTCGATCGACCCGGACAGCGCCGTGGTGGTCACCCCGACGCCGGCGGTGAGCAGCTGGGCGAACCGGCCCCGGCTGGAGGCGCCGAGCACGATCTGGGTGGCGTTCACCCCGCGCGCGAACTCCAGCAGCGCCCGGGACACGTCGCTGCCCCCGACCTGGTGGTACGTCCCGCCCAGGCTCTCCACCAGCAGGCGCTGCTTGGCCAGCACCGCCGGGTCGACGCCGGCCAGCCCGTCGTTGCGGGTCACGTGCACGGCCATCAGGTCGGCGCCCTTGGTGCGGGCGGCGATCCGGGCGGCCCGCCGGATCAGCGTGTCGCCCTCCGGGCCGCCGGCGACCGCGACCACCACGCGTTCCCGGGTCTCCCAGGTGGCGTCGATGTCGTGGTCGGCCCGGTAGCGGTCGAGCTGGTCCTCGACCTTGTCGGCGAGCCAGAGCAGGGCCAGCTCGCGCAGCGCGGTGAGGTTCCCGGCCCGGAAGTAGTTGCCGAGCGCCGCGTCGATCTTCTCCGGCTGGTAGACGTTGCCGTGCGCCATCCGCCGGCGCAGCGCCTCCGGGGTCATGTCGACCAGCTCGACCTGCTCGGCGGCGCGGACCACGGCGTCCGGCACGGTCTCCCGCTGCTCGACGCCGGTGATCCGGGCGACCACGTCGTTGAGCGACTCCAGGTGCTGCACGTTCACCGTGGTCAGCACGCTGATCCCGGCGTCGAGCAGGTCCTGGACGTCCTGCCAGCGCTTGGCGTGCCCGGCGCCGGGCACGTTGGTGTGCGCCAGCTCGTCGACCACCGCGATCTCCGGCCGCCGGGCCAGGACGGCCGGGAGATCGGTCTCGGTGAAGGCCACGCCGCGATAGGTGATCTCGCGGCGGGGCAGCACCTCCAGGTCGCCGATCATCGCGGTGGTGTGCTTGCGGCCGTGCGTCTCGACGAAGGCGACCACCACGTCGGCGCCCCGCTCGGCGCGGCGGTGCGCCTCTTCGAGCATCGCGTAGGTCTTGCCCACACCCGGCGCCGCGCCGAGATAGATCCGCAGTTCACCGCGACCCACGATAAAGGCCTTTAGTCCGTTTTAGGGGTGGTGGGATGGTTCACGCCGTCCAGCGCGGTGTTCAGCTTCAGCACGTTGACCACGCCACTCGAGGTGTTCTCCCTGATCAGTTGGTGCACCCGGTCCAGTGTGACGCCGCGTTCCCGGGCCACCCGAGCCGCCTGAAGATCTGCGTATTGTCCGGAAATATCGGGATCGAGGCCGGAGCCGCTGGCGGTGACCGCGTCTGCCGGGACCACCGGATCGACCGGCGCGTCACCGCGGATCGGGGTGATCACCCCGCCCAGCGCCACATAATCCTCGCCGATCTTGGCGGACTCCACGCCGACTCCCCGATAGGTGCTGACGAACGGGACCCCGGTCTGGTTGACCGAGACCACCCGGGTGACCGGCCCGGTGAACCCGTCCCGGTAGAAGACCGCGAGCACCGCGCCGACCCCGTCGGCAGTGCAGTAGGGGCGGCTGCCGTCCATGCCCTCCAGCTTCCCGACCGCGAGGCTGCGCTCGCAAACCCGGGTGAGCAGACTCTTCCGGTCCTGGGTGTCGACCACGTCCTCCGGTCCCAGGTTGCTGGCGCCGGTCGACGTCGGGTCGTATCCGTCGCCGGCCGCCGACGGACGGCTCTGGAAGTACTTCGGCACCGGGTTGCCGTCGGCGTCGGTAAAGGACTGACCGATGAGCGTCCGGTCCTCCCCCAGCCCGGGGATCTTGCCGAGGCCGACGAAGAGCAGCGGATAGGCCAGGCCGAGCAGGACGGTGAAGACGAGCAGCGCGCGCAGCGCCGCGAGATGTTGAGCGAGCCAGGCAGGTAGGCGCATGTGGATCAGATCCCGGGGATGAGCTGGACGAACAGGTCGATGAGCTTGATGCCGAGGAACGGCGCGACGACGCCGCCCAGGCCGTAGATCAGCAGGTTGCGGCGCAGCAGCGCGCTCGCCGACGACGGCCGGTACCGGACCCCGCGCAGCGCCAGCGGGATCAGGAAGACGATCACCACGGCGTTGAAGACGACCGCGGACAGGATCGCCGAGCCGGGCGAGTGCAGCCGCATCACGTTGAGCGTGTCCAGGCCCGGGTAGACCCCGGCGAACATGGCCGGGATGATCGCGAAGTACTTGGCGATGTCGTTCGCGATCGAGAACGTGGTCAGCGCGCCCCGGGTGATCAGCAGCTGCTTGCCGATCTCGACGATCTCGATCAGCTTGGTCGGGTCGGAGTCGAGGTCGACCATGTTGCCGGCCTCCTTGGCGGCCGACGTGCCGGTGTTCATCGCCACCCCGACGTCCGCCTGGGCCAGCGCCGGGGCGTCGTTCGTGCCGTCGCCGGTCATCGCGACCAGCCGCCCGCCCTGCTGTTCCTTACGGATGTAGGCGAGCTTGTCCTCCGGGGTGGCCTCGGCCAGGAAGTCGTCGACGCCGGCCTCCGCGGCGATCGCCGCCGCGGTGCGCGGGTTGTCGCCGGTGATCATCACGGTCCGGATGCCCATCTTGCGCATCTCGTCGAACCGGGCCTTCATCCCGGACTTGACCACGTCCTTGAGGTGGATCACGCCGAGGATCCGATCGTTCTCGGCCACCACGAGGGGGGTGCCGCCCTCGGCACTGATCCGGTCGACGATCGCGTCGACCTCCGGGCTGCTCCCCCGCGCCCACTTGAGCACCGCGGCGGCGGCGCCCTTGCGGATCTTCCGGTCGCCGAGGTCGACGCCGCTCATCCGGGTCTGCGCGCTGAACGGCACCCAGACGGCCGTGGCCATCAGCCCCGGCTCGCGCTCGCGCAGGCCGTACTCGTTCTTGGCGAGGACCACGATCGAACGTCCCTCGGGCGTCTCGTCGGCCAGGCTGCTCAACTGCGCGGCGTCCGCCAGAACCTGAGGATCAACCCCATTTGCGGGTACGAATTCAGCGGCCTGCCGATTGCCCAGCGTGATCGTGCCGGTCTTGTCGAGCAGCAGCGTGTTCACGTCGCCGGCCGCCTCGACGGCGCGCCCGCTCATGGCGAGGACGTTGCGCTGCACCAGCCGGTCCATGCCGGCGATCCCGATCGCCGAGAGCAGCGCCCCGATCGTGGTCGGGATCAGGCAGACCAGCAGCGAGACCAGCACGATCCCGGTCACGCCGTGGGCGTCGATCGCGGTGGTGTCCGGCGCGGCCGCCTGGTACGCCTTGCTGAAGATCGCCAGCGGCTGCAGGGTCACCACGGCCAGCAGGAAGATGATCGTGAGCGCGGCGAGCAGGATGTTCAGCGCGATCTCGTTCGGCGTCTTCTGCCGGTCGGCGCCCTCGACCAGGGCGATCATCCGGTCCACGAAGCTCTCGCCGGGCCGCTGGGTGATCCGCACGACGATCCGGTCGGAGAGCACCCTGGTGCCGCCGGTGACCGCGGACCGGTCGCCGCCGGACTCGCGGATCACCGGCGCCGACTCGCCGGTGATCGCCGACTCGTCGACGCTGGCGATGCCCTCGATGACGTCGCCGTCACCGGGGATGATCTGCCCGGCCTCGACCACCACCACGTCGCCGAGCTTGAGCTCCGGGGCCGGCACGGTCCGGCCGTCCCGCAGGTGGGCGACGGTGTCCTGCTTGGCGGCTCGCAGCGCGGCGGCCTGGGCCTTGCCCCGCCCCTCGGCGACCGCCTCGGCCAGGTTCGCGAAGAGCACGGTCAGCCACAGCCAGACGGTGATCAGCCAGGCGAACACGCTCGGGTCGGTGATCGACAGGACCGTGGTGAAGACGGCGCCGATCTCCACGATGAACATGACCGGGTTGCGCCACATGGTGCGCGGGTCGAGTTTCCGCAGTGCGTCGGGGAGGGCGTTACGCCGTACCGTGGCAATTGTCGGTTTGGTTGGTGGTTTTTCCAGGACGACGGTCATGAGAGACCCTCCGCGATGGGGCCGAGCGCGAGTGCGGGGAGGAAGGTGAGCGCGACGAGCACGACGGTCACGCCGACGACCATGCCGACGAAGAGCGGCTGGTGGGTCGGGAGCGTGCCCTCGGACTCCGGCACCGGCTGCTGTCTGGCCAGCGAGCCGGCCAGCGCGAGGACCAGGATCAGCGGCAGGAACCGGCCGATCAGCATGGCCAGTCCGGTGGCGGTGTCCCACCAGGGCGTGTTGACGGTGATGCCGCCGAACGCCGAGCCGTTGTTGTTGGCCGCGCTGGTGAAGGCGTAGAGGACCTCGGAGAGGCCGTGCGGGCCGGTGTTCAGCGCCGTCGAGTTGTGCCCGGTGGCGAACGCCGCCGCGGTGCCGGCCAGCACCAGGACCGGCGTGACCAGGAAGTAGAGCGAGGCCAGTTTGATCTCCCGGCCGCCGATCTTCTTGCCCAGGTACTCCGGCGTGCGCCCGACCATCAGACCGGCCACGAACACCGTGATCATCGCGAGGATGAGCAGGCCGTAGAGGCCGGAACCGACCCCGCCCGGGGCGACCTCGCCGAGCATCATGTTGACCATCGGCATCATGCCGCCGAGCGACGTGTACGAGTCGTGGAAGCTGTTCACCGCCCCGGTCGAGGTGAGCGTGGTCGCCGCCGCGAAGACCGCCGAGCCGCTGACCCCGAACCGGGTCTCCTTGCCCTCCATCGCCGAGCCGACCGCCTGCGGCACCGTGCCGGCCCCGTGCGTCTCGAAGCCCACCGTCAGCGCGATGCTGGCCAGCGCCAGCACCGCCATCACGGCGACGATCGCGTAGCCCTGCCGGTTCTGTCCGACCATCCGGCCGAAGACCCGCGGCAGGCTGAACGGGATCAGGAAGATCAGGAAGATCTGCAGCCAGTTCGTCCACACCGACGGGTTCTCGAACGGGTGCGCCGAGTTGGCGTTGTAGAAGCCGCCGCCGTTCGTGCCCAGCTCCTTGATCGCCTCCTGGGAGGCGACCGGCCCGCCGGTGAGGTGCTGGGTCGCCCCGGTCAGCGTGGTGACGTCGGTGCCGCCGGAGAGGTTCTGCACCACCCCGCCGACCATGAAGACGATCGTGACGAGCACGCAGATCGGCAGCAGGATCCGCAGCGTGATCCGGGTCAGGTCGACCCAGAAGTTGCCCAGCGTGCCCGCCCGGCGCCCGGCGAAGCCGCGCAGCAGCGCCACCGCGACGGCGATGCCGACGCCGGCCGAGACGAAGTTCTGCACCGCCAGGCCGGCCATCTGCGCGAGGTGGCCCATCGTGGACTCACCCGAGTACGCCTGCCAGTTGGTGTTGGTCACGAAGCTGACCGCGGTGTTCCAGGCGATGTGGCTGGTCACCGGGTCCATGCCCAGCGACAGCCACAGCCTGTCCTGCACGCGCAGCAGCAGATAAAGGAAGAGGATCGAGACGGCGGAGAAGGCGAGCACCGACCGGGCGTAGACGCCCCAGGTCTGCTCGGTCGCGGGATCGACGCCGACCGCGCGGTAGACACCGCGCTCGACGACGGTGTGTTTCCCGCCGACCACCACGCGGTACATGTAGTCGCCGAACGGCCGGTAGACCGCGACCAGCGCGACGACCAGCGAGAGCACGAGAAGCCAGCCGGCCATCAGAATTTCTCCGGGAAGAGCAGGGCGGCCACCAGCAGAGCGGCCAGCAGGACGGCCACGATCAGGCCGACGAGGTTGACGGCGCTCATCAGCGTTCGACCGCCCGGATCAGCACGGTCAGCGCGGCGAACAGCGCCACCGTGAGCACGACGAAGCCGAGATCAGCCACGGACGACTCCTCAGTCGAGGTTTTTTCGGGTACGCCCGAACTGAACCTCGGCCGCGCGCCCGGCGGCAGATCTGTTCACACCCCGCAGACGCCGGACCGCTCGATGTTGACGCCCTGTTCACACCGCTATGGCGCGGGCCACACCAGCAGCACCCGGCACGGCGCGTGATCGACGACGAACCGGCCGGCCGGGCCCAGGCTCTTCGGCCCCGCCCGGTCCACGTCGCCGTCCCGGGCCAGCACGAGCAGGTCCATCCCGTCGCACGCGGCGACGACCTCCCGCTCGATCCGCCCGCGCCGGAAGACGGTCGCCGCGTCCCGCCCCAGCCGCTCCTGAGCCGCCGCCATGATCTCGTTCGCGACGGCCACGGCCGCGGCCTCGACGGCGGTCCCGGGGTCCCGCCGCACCCGGCTACCGCGTCCGAGCAGCCCGGCGTAGGCCGCGTGCGCCCCGGCCGCGATCGCCGGGTCGAGCACGTGCACCAGCGTCACCCGGTCGTCGGCGCCGGCCAGCTCCCGCGCCGCGTCGACCGCCGCGGGCCAAACCCCCTCCCGAACCCACACCACCACGTTCATGCCGAAAAGCCTCTCAGCCCCGGCCACGTACCGCCACCGCTCCGCATTGTCGACACCGTTACGAAAAGGGCGTTTCCTGAGAGTGGCATTCAGGTTCGCTGGGTACCTTGACCTGACTCGGCGCCGCGATCGACGCCGGGTCGATGATCTCTGCGAGGGAGTTGATGTCCGCCGTGGGCGGATACGGGTGGCAAGTTGTTCTCGTCGTAGTGCTGGTCCTGCTCAACGCGGCGTTCTCCGGCAGTGAGATGGCGCTGATCTCGCTCCGGGAGAGCCAGCTGCAACGCCTGGAGCGGCAGACCCGCACCGGGCGCACGCTGGCCAAGCTCGCCAGGGATCCGAATCGGTTCCTCGCCACCATTCAGATCGGCATCACGCTGGCCGGCTTCCTGGCGTCGGCGGCCGCGGCCGTCTCGCTCGCCCAGCCGCTGATCGAGCCGCTCAGCTTCCTCGGCACCGCCGCCGAGCCGGCCGCGATCTTCGTGATCACCATCATCCTGACGTTCTTCACGCTGGTGGTCGGCGAGCTCGCGCCGAAGCGGGTGGCGATGCAGCGCGCCGAGGGCTGGGCGCTGCTGGTGGCCCGGCCGCTGGACGTGCTGGCGACGCTCTCCCGGCCGGTGATCTGGTTCCTCGGCAAGGCCACCGACCTGGTGGTCCGGATGGCCGGCGGCGACCCGAACGCGGGCCGCGAGGAGGTCAGCACCGAGGAGATCCGCGACATGGTCGCCCAGCAGCAGGAGTTCACCCCGGAACAGCGCACGATCATCAGCGGCGCGTTCGAGATCGCCGACCGGACCCTGCGGGAGATCCTGGTCCCGCGCCGCGACGTGCTGATCCTGCCGGCCGTGATGCGCTCCCCGCAGGCGTTGCAGCTGCTGGTCGAGGGCGGGCACTCGCGGGCGCCGGTGACCGGGCCGCTGGGCCTGGACGACGTGCTCGGCGTGGTGCACCTGCGGGACCTGATCGGCGCCGACGGGCACGTCATCGACCACATGTTCACCCCGGTCTTCCTGCCCGAGACGCTGAAGATCACCGACGCGATGCGCCAGTTGCGCACCCAGCGCCAGCAGCTCGCCATGGTGGTCGACGAGCGCGGCGCGATCGACGGGATCATCACGATGGAGGACCTCGTCGAGGAAGTGGTCGGCGAGATCTACGACGAGACCGACCGGGACGTGCAGTCGGTGGTCCGCGAGGACGACGGCGCGATGCTGCTGCCCGGCACGTTCCCGATCCACGACCTGCCGGACATCGGCGTCGAGATCGAGGAGGTGGACGAGGGCGACTACACCACGGTCGCCGGGCTGGTGCTGGCCCGGCTCGGGCACATCCCGACCGCGCCCGGCGAGACGGTCTCGATCGACGGGCACACCGCCGAGGTCGTCGAGGTGACCGGGCGGGCGATCACCCGGCTGCGGCTGCGGCCGGTGGCCAAGGAGAGCCCGGCCACGGTCGGCTGACATGTGACTCCGGCCCCCGCTGGTTTGTCCGCGGGCCGGATCGGGCAGGCTGCGGCGGTGTCCACGATCGTCGCGCTCGTGCTGCTGGGCGCGGTGCTCGGTTTCGCCGTCGCCCGGCCGCGCGGTCTTCCCGAAGCGGTCGCCGCGGTTCCCGCGGCGCTGATCTGCGTCCTTTTCCACCTGGTCGCCCCCGGCGAGGCTTTCGACGAGGTACGGGCGTTGCTCCCGACCGTGCTGTTCCTCGCCGCCGTCCTGGTCCTGGCGCACCTCGCCGAGGTGCACGGGGTGTTCGAGTGGGCCGGCACCGCCGTCGCCCGCTTCGGCCGCGGCCGTCCGAGACGGCTGCTGACCGCGGTCTTCGCGGCGGCCGCGCTGACCACCGCGGTGCTCAGCCTGGACGCCACGGTCGTGCTGCTCACCCCGGTCGTGCTGACCGTCGCCGCGCGTGCCGGGGTCCGGCCGCGCCCGCACGTCTACGCCTGCACGCACCTGGCGAACTCCGCGTCGCTGCTGCTGCCGGTCTCGAACCTGACGAACCTGCTGGCGTTCGCGGCCAGCGGGCTCAGCTTCGCCGGATTCGCGGCGCTGATGGCGGTGCCGTGGCTCGCGGTGATCGCCGTCGAGTACGTGATCTTCCGCCTCTTCTTCGCCCGGGACCTGCGCGGCCGCGCCTCGGAGCCGCCCGCGCCCGGGCCCGCGCCGAAGTACGCCCTGGTCGTGCTGGCCGCGACGCTCGCCGGGTTCGCCGCGCTACAGCCGCTCGGGGTCGAGCCGGCCTGGGTGGCGGCGGCCGGGGCCCTCGCGCTGGCGGTGCCGCTGCTGCGCCGCGGCCGGGTCCGGGTCGGCACCCTGCTCGCCGAGGCGAACCCGATGTTCTGCGCGTTCGTGCTCGGGCTCGGCGTGGTGGTGCTGGCGGTGCGGACCAACGGGCTCGGCGACTGGATCGACGGGCTGGTCCCGCGGCACAGCGACCTGCTTGCGCTGCTGGCCGTGGCCGGGCTGGCGGCGCTGCTCGCGAACCTGCTGAACAACCTGCCGGCCACGCTGGTGCTGCTGCCGGCCGCGGCGCACTCCCCCGGGCTGCTGCTGGCGGTGCTGATCGGGGTGAACGTGGGACCGAACCTGACCTATGTCGGGTCGCTGGCGACGCTGCTCTGGCGGCGGATCCTGCACGCTCGGGACGCCGCCCCGCGTACTTCGGAATTCTTGTTGCTGGGGTTGGCGACCGTGCCGTTGTGCCTGGTCGCGGCGGTCGTGGCACTCTGGGCCGGCCTGCGCCTCACCGGCGTTGCCTAGGCTTTTGTCACGGTGCGCAAGGCGGCCAGCGTGTCGCGCATGACGGCCTTCAGGTCGCCGGGATCGGTTTCGGACACCCAGCGGCCGAACGCGACCCGCACCACGACGATCCCGGTCTCCGCCGCGAGCGCCGCCTCCGGATCGCCGACCCCGCGCGCCCGCAACCCGTCGGCGAGCGCCCGGCCCAGTCGCGCCATCTTGATCAGCTCGCGTTCCAGCAGCTCCGGGTTGGCCTCGATGATCGACTGACGCTGCCGGGACCGGGTGTGGTCGAGCCCGAGGAAGTCCGCGCCGGCGTCCAGCGCGACCGCGATCGCCGCCATCGCGCCCGCCCCGGCCGGCACCTCGGCGATCGCCTGGACCAGCCCTTTCGACAGCTCCTCCGAGCCGGCGAAGAGCACCTCCCGCTTGTCCGCGAAGTGCCGGAAGAACGTCCGGGCGGTGACCCCGGCCCGCTGGGCGATCTCGGCCACCGTGGTCTGCTCGAAGCCGCGCTCGACGTACAGCTCCATCGCCGCTTCCCGCAGACGTCCACCGGCTCCCGGCTCCCAGCGCACCATCCCGTGATCGTAGCCATGTCATCAAGTGACATCACATGCGCTATGGTGATGTCATCAAGTGACATCACGTCCTGTGGAGGCTGTCATGCATGTCTTCGTCACCGGCGCCAGCGGCTGGATCGGCTCCGCCACCGTCACCGAACTGCTCAATTCCGGTCACCAGGTCACCGGCCTGGCCCGCTCGGACGCCGCCGCCGACCGGATCGCCGCGCTCGGCGCGTCGGTCCTCCGCGGCACCATCGACGACCCGGAGGCGCTGCGGTCCGCCGCCGCGGACTCGGACGGCGTCGTCCACCTCGGCTACAACCACGACTTCTCCCGGATGGCCGACGCCGCGGAGACCGACCGCAAGGCCATCGAGGCGCTCGGCGCCGGCCTGGCGGGCACCGGCCGGCCGCTGTTGATCGCCTCCGGCGTCCTCGGCGCCGGCCCCGGCCGGGTCCTCACCGAGCCGGACGCGCCGGACGCGTCCGGCCACCCGCGGCAGGCGAACGCGCTGGTCGCGCTCGCTCTGGCGGACCGCGGGGTGCGCCCGCTGATCGCCCGCTTCGCACCCACCGTGCACGGCGCGGGCGACTACGGCTTCACCGCGTTCCTCGCCAAGATCGCAAAAGACAAGGGCATTTCCGGGTACGTCGGTGACGGCGCCAGTCACTGGCCGGCCGTGCACGTGCGCGACGCCGCGTCGGCGATCCGCCTGGCGATCGAGGACCCGTCGGCCGGCCCGATCCTGCACATCACCGCCGAGCCGGGTATCCCCACCAAGGAGATCGCCGAGGCGATCGGCCGGAGCCAGGACGTGCCGGTGGAATCAATTCCGGACAGCCGGGTCGACGAGCACTTCGGCTGGATCGGCCGGCTGTTCGCGCTGGACTCGCAGGTGTCGAGCGAGGCGACCCAGCAGCACCTCGGCTGGAAGCCGACCCACCCGACCCTGCTGGAGGACCTGGCGGCCGGCCACTACCGCGCCTGATCCGCCGCCCGTTCCCGGGCACGGCGCCCGATCAGCTCCTGGAGCAGCCGCTTCAGATCCGCGGGACGCTCCCGCCACGGGTGGTGGCCGGCGCCGGGCAGCACGTGGAAGCGGGCGTCCGGGACCGCCGCGGCCAGGTCGGCAACCGTCCGGCCCGGCCGCGGGTCCCGCTCCCCGTGGACGAACCGGCAGGGCATGCCGAGCCGGCCCGCCCGCGCGAGCACCTCGTCGTCGGACCACCGCCGGGTCTCGGCCATCAGTGCCCGGTTCGCGCCCCAGTTGATCGGGTGCTCCACCCGGGCGTCCTCGCGAGCCCACCGCCACCCGTCCACCGGGTCGGCGTGATCGGTGAACCAGCACAGCGCCCGGAACTCGGCCTCCTCGGCCGGGTCCCGGTCGCGCCGCGCCGCCAGCTCGGCCAGTCGCTCCCGCTGCGCCACCGTCGTGCGCCGCAGCCATTCCGCCCGGAAGGCGCCCCGCCAATCGCCCACCCCGACGCCGCTGAGATAGCCCAGGGCGGCGACCCGGCCGGGATGCTCGAAGGCATAGTGGAGCGCCAGCGTCGCCCCGAACGAGTGGCCGATCACCACCCACCGCTCGTGTCCCCAGTGGTGCCGGAGCGCTTCCAGGTCCGCCAGGTAGCGGGCGATCGACTGCTCCCCCGACGCGTCCGAGCCGCCGCACCCGCGCTGATCGAACCGGTGCACCACGGTCAGCGGGTCCAGCATCGCCGCGACCGGCGCCAGGTAGTCCCACAGCCCCGGCCCGCCGTGCAGCAGCACCACCGCGGGCGCCGGCGTCGCCGTCCCGGTCGTCCACGTCCGCAACCGGATTCCGTCATCGATGCGGACCATTGCCTTCACATCCCCCACCATTCCTTCGACGGCACGATCACGACAATACGAACGCATTCATGATCCGCTTTCCGCAGCTCAGAACGCGATCGCTACGATCCCGCCCATCGACTTCACGGGGGTGGAGATGGCTCGCGGAATTCCCGCCACCATGGGCGGAATCATCAGTTACAGCCGGGCCGACTTCGTCCGGTGGCGACGCATCTGGATCACGGCCTACACCGTGGTTCCGCAGATTCTGTTCGCCGCGCTCGTGTTCCGTTACCTGTCACCCGGGGAGCGCGAGCACTATCTCGTGGAGGCGTTGGCCTACGGCCTGCTGTGCGGGCTCGGCGCCGGAAATGTGTCGCTACGCCTGCTGTGGAAGCACGGCCGTCGCGGCCGCCGGGCCGGCTTCCGCGCCCTCAGCTTCGCCTTCCTGGCCCTGGGCTGGCTGCCGTGGATGTACCTCAGCCTCATCGTCGGCTTCGGCCTGTGGGACATCTGGCTCGTCGCCTGGTTCCCCGGCTCACTGCTCGTCGCCGCGGCGATCCGGTTGCCCGAGCCAGCCGTCTGGGGACCGGTCAGCGGGCGTCGTCCTGGAGGACCTTCTCCCAGGTGATGGTCTTGCCGAAGACGTACGCCGTGGTCGCGATGATCGTCGTCCCGGCGAGCAGCAGGACCGGCCCCCAGGCGCGCGCGTCGTAGCCGCAGAAGTCGTTCAGCGGCGTGGTCGGCAACGCCAGCGCCCACACCAGGAACGCCGAGGTCGCCGCCGCCGACTCGACGAGCGGGAGCTTGAACCGGGCGTTCGGCGCGACCTGCTTCTGGCTGCGATACGACAACCCGACCGTGAGCAGCACGGTCGCCGCCGCGAGGACGATCAGCCACACCCAGCGCGCGGTGAAGCCGGCCTGGCACTGGGCCTGCCCGGCCGGCGCGGAGACGGTGCCGAGCGCGGCCTGCACGGCCAGGTAGACCGAGATCGTCTCGGTCGGCACGTACTTCACCAGCTGGGTCAGCACCGAGCCGGCGACGCTGGTGCCGGCGGACGAGCGGGCCGCGTTCTCCCCGGCGGTCTTGGCCGCGCCGGGCTCGGCGCCGCGGGACATCTCGTCGGCGGTGACCGCGGCCGCGGTGGCGGCCGCCGCTTTCGGGGAGGCGCCGGGGGTGCCCTGCAGGCGCAGGGCGGCGTCCTCCGCCATCGACGACAGACTCATGGACACCCTCCAGGTCGCACGCCACCGCCGGGCGAAATCGAGGCGACATTAGGCGCGGCCACCATAGCTGTCAATGAATTCGACATGTCCGGTGAGCGACGCCGGATCTACCATTCCACACTGGAAGATCGGCTGATTGACGGGCCCCGCGAGCAGCGGGTTGACTGCCCGGCATGCCGATCAAACGGTACGGCGTTCTCCGGGCGGCCGTGATCGACCGCCGGATCGAGACCACCGACACCCCGCATTATCAGATCCACCTACGAGCGGCCGGCACCGATTACCGGGCCGCCGTCAACGTGCGTTCCCAGTCGTCCCCGCCCGAGCTGCTCTTCGCCGCGGTGGACGATTTCGCGCACCCGCTGCTGGACCGGCTGACCGCGCTGCCGGACGGGTTCACCGAGTTGGAGAGCCGCCCGGGCGGCCCGGCGCTGGACTACATCCGCGGCAACCTCTTCCAGCGCCAGGACATGCGCCCGGTGCCGACCGCCGAGCCCGGGCCGGAGAACGATCTCGGCGACCTGCTCGACCACTACGTCAGCCGCGCGCTCGGCGACGCCACGGCCCGGGCGTACATCTTCGGCCAGGCCTGGGGTCCGGAGACGATCGCCGACAAGATCTTCCACTTCGCGCCGGGCAACGGCGTGCACGACGTCCACATGAACCAGGGCAACGACGGCCGGTTCGCCGGTGACGACGGCGTCTTCCAGGACGGCGGGTTGCTGCTGCGGTTCGGCGACCGGTGGGTGGCGATCTTCCTGGCCTTCCAGAACCAGGCCTGGCACACCGACGACATCACCGGTCATCGCCTGCCGGAGATCCCGTCGCCCGGCCCGGCGCCCACGCCCGGCCCCGGCGAGCCCGATCACCTGGTCCGGATCGTCGCCGCCCTGGTCAACCCGGTCGGCCCGGCCCCCGAGGCGGAGACGGTCACGCTGCTCAACGCGTCGCCGGCCGAGATCGACCTGACCGGCTGGGCCCTGCTGGACCGGGCCACCAACCGGCTGCCGCTGCGGGGCCGGCTGCCCGCGGGTGCGGCGCTGCCGGTGCCGGTCGCGGCGCCGGTCGCGCTCGGCAACCGGGGCGGCACGATCACCCTGCTGGACGCGGCCGGCCTGAAGGTCGACGGCGTCGCCTACACCGCCGACCAGGCCCGCGAGGGCTGGACGGTGGTGTTCTGAGCAACCGGGCCTACCCGGCGGCGGCCTCGACGACGAAGACCGAGCCGCCGGCCGGGTTCGGCTCGTAGCGGACGTCGGCCGCGTTGGCCCGGGCCAGGCTGCGGACGATGTACAGGCCGAGTCCGGTCCCGCGGATCGTCCCGGCGGTCTGGTCGGCGCGGGCCAGCCGTTCGAACAGCCGGGGCTGGAACTCGGCCGGGACCCCGGGGCCGGTGTCCTCGATCCGCAGGTGGATCCGGCCGCCGCCGGCCCCGATCCGCAGCGCGCTCGCCCCGCCGGCGTACTTGGCGGCGTTGGAGAGCAGGTTGACCACGATCTGCTGCAGGTGGGACGGATTGAACAGCACCTCGGCGTCCGGCCCGGTCACCTCGACGTGCCGGTTGTCGGTGGCGTCCAGGGCGCGGGCCACCTCCGTACGCAAGGAAAGGTTTTTCCGGACCGCGTTGATGTTGCCGGCGTCGAGGGTGACCATCGCCAGCACCTCGCGGACGATCTCGTCGAGCCGCTCCGCCTGCCGGTTGATGATCTTGATCTGGCGGGTGTGCGGGTCGGCCGGGTCCATCGCGCCGGCGAGGATCTCGCTGTAGCCGAGGATGGACGACAGCGGGTTGCTGATCTCGTGGCCCAGCATCCCGATCATGTCGAGTTTGAGCTGGTCGGCGGCCTCCAGTTCGAGGTTGCGCTCGGAGAGCGCGGCGGCCGCCTGGTCGCGGGCGCGTTCGGCGGCGCGGCGCGCGGAGATGTCGGTGGCCACCACGATCAGGTGCTTGGGGCGCGAGTCGGCGGCGCGGACCACCGAGATGGTGGCCTCGGCGTCGAGCCAGTGGCCCTCGGCGTGCCGCAGCCGGACCTCGTGGGCGTACGCGTCGGCCTCCCCGGTGAACAGCCGGGCGATGTGCCGGTGCGCGAGCGCGGCGTCGTCGGGGTGCATCAGCTCCTCGACCGTGTGCCCGACCAACTCCTCGGTACGGCGCCCGAGCATGCCGGCGAACGCCTCGTTGACCGCGATCAGCGTGCCGTCCAGGCCCCGGACCACCTGGCCGACCGCGGACTGCGAGAACTGGGCCCGGAACCGCTGCTCGTTGAGGGCGACCGCCTGCTGCGCGGCCCGGGCCGCGCTGACATCGGTGTTGATCTCCAGGACCTGGACCTCGTCGCCGCCGGCCGGCTCGTGCACGACCTGCCGGCTGAGCACCGTGACGGTGCGCCCGGTGGCGGTCAGGTGCTGCATCTCGCCGTCCCAGTGCCCGTCGCGCTCCAGTGCCGCGCACTGGTCCTCGGCCGTGGCGCCGCCGATGTGCGTGGTGTTGAACAGCCGGTGGGTGACCCGGCCCAGCGCGGCGTCGGCCGACCAGCCGTAGAGCCGCTGCGCGCCGCTGTTCCACCAGAGGATCTCGCCGGCCAGGTCCCGGACGATCACCGCGGCCGGGATCAGCTCGAGAAGGCGCGCCTGCCGGTGCATCGCGGCGTCCGCGGCGCGGCTCGCGGTGACGTCCTCGACCTGGACCACGACGTACGGCAACTCCTCGCCCGCCGCGTCCCGGACCCGCGCCACCCGCACCACCACCGAGACGGTGTTCCCGTCCCGGCGCAGGCACCGCCGGTCCACCTTCATCGTCTCGACGTCGCTGGCCACCAGCTTGCGCAGCGCGGAGTCGGCGAGCGAGGCGTCGTCCGGGTGCTGCAGGTCGTGGAACCGCATCGCGCTCAGCTCGTCGGCCGGGTAGCCGGTGATCTCGGTCATCGCCGGGTTCGCCTCCAGGAACCGGCCGAAGGTGGCCTCCTCCAGGCTGCACAGGCTCAGGCCGAGCGGCGAGCTCTCGAACAGGTGCCGGAAGCGGGTCTGGATCGCCTCCAGGGCGGCCAGGTTCCCGGTGCGCTCGGCGAGCAGCGCGACGTTGGCCTCGTAGTCCTCGGCGTGCCGGAGCGCGGCGCCGACCGTGCCGGCGACCAGCTCCAGGTGGTACGCGTCGTCGGCGTCGAACGCGTACGGCCGGCTGCTGGCGATCTTGAGCACGCCGATCGCCCGGTCGCCGTGGTAGAGCGGGGTCACGCACATCGAGCGGACCCCGGTGGCGCGGCAGATGCCGACGCTGGCCCGCTCGTCGGTCTCGACGTCGGTGCAGTGGGTGGGCCGGCCGTCGGCGAGCGCCGAGCCGCTGACCGAGTCGGCGATGGTCTGGTGCTTGCCGACGTGGTCGGCGAGCATGCCGGCGCCGGCCACGTAGCGCAGCAGGTCGTCCTCGATCAGCTCGACCATCGCGCCGCACGCGGCCGGGAACGCGGCCACCGCCTGCTCGGCGGCGACCCGCAGCACCCGCTCGCGGTCCTGGGCGACGGCGGTGACGGCGCGCTGGGCCGCCACGGCGGCGAGCAGTGCCCGGGTCCGCCGGTCGGCGCGCTCCGCCTCGGCCGGGGCGTGCTCGGCCGCCTGACGCAGTCGCTCCAGCTCGGCGCGCTCCTGCGCGTCGAGCCCGCCGATCTCGGATACCTGCACAGTGCCCCACCCTCATGTCCGGTCCGAGGACAGAGATCGGCGGGTCGGTGCAATAGTTGAGCGCCCGGCGTCAGTCGGCGGCGGTGAGACAGATCCCGTCGAGCATCAGGTCCACCGAGCGGTCGGCGGCGGCCCGGGCGCTCGCCGCGTCGCCGGTGGCCTCGGCGACGCCCTGGACCATGGTGAACAGCAGCGCCAGGTCGTCCGGGACCAGGTCGGCGCGGACGTGGCCGGCCTCCCGGGCCCGGCGCAGCGGGCCGCCGAGCGCGGCCAGCGCACGCTGGCGGTACCGGTGCTGGGTGGGCACGTCGAGGCGCCGGATCAGCACGACCAGCCCGCGCATGGCGATCTGGGTGTGCAGCACCGAGCGCAGCAGCTGACGGAAGTGCTCCGGGTGGGCGGCCAGTCCGGCGGCGGCCTCCTCCAGGCGGTCGAGCTGGTGCTCGATGACCGCGGCGGTGAGCGCGTGCCGGTCCGGGAAGTGCCGGTAGAGCGTGGCCTGACCGACGCCGGCCCGGCGGGCGATCTCCGGCATCAGGGCGACCGGGTCGCCCTCGGTGAGCACCTCGCCGGCAGCCAGGACGATGGCCGCACGGTTGCGCTGGGCGTCTCGGCGACGCACAGTCGGGGTTCCGTAGAGCATCTGTCCCACCCCCTTACCGACCAGTCACGTTACCGGCCGGTAACGAGAATGTCATCATCTTCACTTTCTCGGTACGACGCCCTACGCTGCTCCCCGCCGCGACGCCGCCGCCCGGTCGATCCCGGTCGGTCCGGTTCCTGCATGGACGTACGCATTCACTCAATCTCTACTGAGGACCTCGCCGAAACAGCATCGAATTATTGGCGTCACTGCCCTTTCAGAAAGGCGCGCCACGACGGAAATGCCCTCCCCCTAAGTTCGGGATTGCGGTCGAATCTGGGGGGATTCCGTGCGGGCACTATTGATCATTCTGACGATCCTGGCGACAACTGTTCTGGCAATTCCGGCACAAGCGGCGCCACCCGCGGATTTCCAGACATCGCTGGTCATCGGTGCCGATCTGAACGAACCGTCCGGATTCGAGTTCGCGCCGGACGGGCGGATCTTCATCCTGGAGCGTCCGGGCACCATCAAGATCTACAAGAACGGTCACGTGCTGGCGACGCCGTTCGCGGTGCTGCCGTCCGAACCGACCGGTGACCGCGGTCTCATCGGTATCGCGTTCGATCCCGATTTCGGCGTCACGAACCATTACGTCTACTTTTATTACACCGGTCTCGACCTGCACAACCGCCTGGTCCGCTTCGACGCGTCGGGCGACGTCGGCGCCGACGGGCCGTTCGAGATCTTCAAGACCGAATCGCTCTCCCAGCAGCTGCACGTCGGCGGCAGCATCCGGTTCGGCCCGGACGGCAAGCTGTACTTCGCGGTCGGCGACAACGGCTACTCCAGCAACGGGCAGGTGCTCAGCAACCCGCACGGCAAGATCCTGCGGATCAACAAGGACGGGTCGATCCCGCCGGACAACCCGTTCTACGGCCAGGCCGGGAAACAGCAGGAGATCTGGGCGTACGGCTTCCGCAACCCCTGGCGGTTCCAGTTCGACCCGCTGACCGGGGAGCTCTACGGCGGCGACGTGGGCGACTACACCTGGGAGGAGGTCAACCACATCGTCAAGGGCGGCAACTACGGGTGGCCGCTCAAGGAGGGCAAGTGCACCGCGGACTGCGCGGGGTTCATCGACCCGATCTACACGTACCCGCACGCCGGCGAGAGCGCCGCGGCGGTCGGCGGCCCGATCTACCGCGGTGACCAGTTCCCCGCCGACTACCAGGGCAGTCTCTTCTTCGGCGACTACGCCAAGGGGTTCATCCGGCGGGCCGAGCTGGACGCGAACGGCAACGCGACCTCGGTCGAGGACTTCGACGCGGCGGCCGGCTCGGTGGTCGACATGAAGATCGGCCCGGACGGCGCGCTGTACTACATCACCTACATCCCGGGCCGGCTCTACAAGGTCACCTGGAGCCTGGGCAACCACGCGCCGACGGCGGTAGCCGGCTCCGACGTGACCGGCGGCGCCGGGCCGCTGACCGTGCACTTCTCCGCCGAGGGCAGCACCGACCCGGACGGCGACGACCTGACCTTCGCCTGGGACTTCGGCGACGGCACGACGAGTGCCACCAAGAACCCGGTCAAGACCTTCACCACCACCGGCGTGTACGAGGTGGACCTGACGGTCACCGACAGCGAGGGCCACGCCAGTCCCGCGATCCCGATCATCATCCAGGTCGGCATCCCACCCACGGTCCGGATAGCGGTCCCCGCGGACGGATCGACGTACCGCGCCGGTGACACCATCACGTACAACTCGTTCGCCACCGACGCGGCCGGCTTCGACCTGGACGACAGCGACATCCGGACCACCGTGGTGCTGCACCACGGCACCCACATCCACCCGTTCGCCGGCCCGCTGATCGGCCGCGCCGGGCAGTTCACCATCCCGGTCACCGGCGAGTCGTCCGCCGACACCTGGTACGAGATCACCACCACGGCCACCGACGCGAACGGGCTCAGCGCCTCGAAGTCGATCAACATCCGGCCGGTGACCAGCACGTTCACCATCACGACCGATCCGCCGGGCCTGCCGCTGTACCTGGACGGCATCCCGGAGGAGACGCCGCACGAGCGGCTCGGCGTGGTCGGCTTCCAGCGCGAGCTGTACGCGCCGCCGACCGCCACCGGCGCGGACGGCACCGTCTACCACTTCACCGGCTGGTCGGACGGGAAGGGCATGCGGCACACGATCGTCACGCCGGAGCAGGCCGCGACGTACACCGCGTCGTACGCGAAGTCCCCGGACTGGACCGCGACGTTCTACCCGAACACCAACCTGAGCGGCACCCCGGTGCTGACCCGCAACGACCGGGCGATCGACTTCCTCTGGGGCGCCGGCTCGCCGGATCCGGCGGTGCCGGTGGACGGGTTCTCCGCGCGCTGGACCAAGAAGCAGTTCCTGGCCGCCGGGCGGTACCGCTTCACCGCGGTCGCCGACGACGGGGTGCGGCTCTACATCGACCGGCAGTTGGTGCTGGACCAGTGGCAGGGCCAGTCCGGGACCGCGTTCGACTGGATCGGGGACCTGGGCGCGGGCACCCACACGATCACCCTGGAGTACTTCGACCAGGGTGGGGACGCGCTGGCCAAGCTCGACTGGTTCGGCGCGATCGACCAGCCCGACGACAGCTGGAACGCCGAATATTGGGACATCACCGGCGCTGGATCATCGCCGACAATTCCCTCTACAAAGGGACAAATAACGAAAAAAGAGTCGGCAATCGATCACGACTGGGGCACCGGTTCTCCCGACCCCGCGATCCCCGCGGATCACTTCGCCGCCCGCTGGACCAGGACCCTCAGCCTCGCCCCCGGCGAATACGAGTTCACCACCACGGCCGACGACGGCGTCCGGCTCACCGTCGACGGCCTGCGGCTGATCGACGCCTGGCAGGACGCCAGCAGCCACACCCAGACCGCGAAGACCCTGCTCGGCGGCGGTCCGCACACGATCACCATGGAGTACTACGAGAACTTCGGCGACGCGGTCGCCGAGCTCGCCGTCCACCAGACCGCCGACGCCGCCGACCCACCGGACTGGACCGCCGAGTTCTGGAACTCCACCGAGCCCGCGATCCCGGACCGTGCGCCTGATCTTTCCCGGACGGACTCGACGATCAGCAACGACTGGGGCGGCGGCTCGCCGGACCCGGCGATCCACGACGACCACTTCGTCGCCCGCTGGACCCGCACCGACACCCTGCCCGCCGGCATCTACCGGTTCTCCGGCGCCAGCGACGACGGCATCCGCGTCTACCTGGACGGCGCCCCGATCGTCGACAAGTGGATCAACCAGAACGACACGTTCAGCACCGACCGCCTGGTGCTCTCCGGCACCCACACGCTGCGCGTCGAGTACTTCGAGAACGGCGGCGGCGCCCTGGCCCGCTTCGGCTATCAACGGATCGGCGACGTCGGCCCGGTCGACACCTGGACCGGCGAGTACTTCGCCAACCCCACGCTCGCCGGCGCACCCGCCGTGACCAGGCAGGACGACGCGGTCGCCTTCGACTGGGGCGGCGGCTCACCGGATCCGGCGATCCCGGCCGACGGCTTCTCCGCGCGCTGGACCAGGACCGCGACGTACCCCGCCGGGACCTACCACTTCGCCGCGACCGGCGACGACGGCATCCGGGTCCGGCTCGACGGCGTCACCGTGATCGACGGCTGGTCCGACCACGGCCCCCTGACATTCCCCGCCGATGTGGACATCTCCGCAGGTCAGCACACCGTCGTCGTCGAGTACTACGAGAACGGCGGCGGCGCCCTCGCCCGCTTCACCCAGAAGGAGTCCTGATGCCGGCAACCCGGCTTGAATCACCACCCGCGGTGACCGTGGTGGTGCCGACCCGCAACGAGGCGGAGAACGTCGGTCCACTGGTCGAGCAGCTGCGCGCCGCGCTCGGCACGATCTCCGCCGAGATCGTCTTCGTCGACGACAGCGACGACGAGACGCCCCGGGTGATCTCTCAACTTCAGGATCAAGACCCCGATTTGGTACGACTTCTGCACCGCCCCGCCGGCCAGCGGACCGGCGGCCTCGGTGGCGCCGTCGCCGCCGGCCTGGACGCGGCCCGCGCCGAATGGGTCGTGGTGATGGACGGCGACCTGCAGCACCCGCCGGGCACCGTCCCGGAGCTGCTCGCCGCCGGCCGGGTCGACCGGGCCGAGGCCGTGGTCGCCAGCCGGTACCGGGTGCCCGGCCGGGTCGACGGCCTCAGCGGCGGGTTCCGGCGCGGTGTCTCACGCGCCACCGGCACCCTCGCCCAGATGTTCTTCCCGCGCCGGCTGCGCGCGGTCACCGACCCGATGAGCGGCTTCTTCGCCGTCCGCAAGGACCGGGTGCGGACCGCCGAGCTGCGCCCGCAGGGCTACAAGATCCTGCTGGAGGTGCTGGTCCGCAGCCGGATCCGGCGGATCGCCGAGGTGCCGTACACGTTCCAGCCGCGGCACGCCGGCGAGAGCAAGGCGTCGTTCCGCGAGGGCCTGCGCTACCTGCGGCAACTCGCCGCGCTGCGCCTGGCCGCGATGCGCCGGCCGGACTCCGCGCCGGGCCGGATGGCCGGGTTCGCGGTGGCCGGGGCGCTCGGCACGGCGGTCAACTCGGCCGCGCTCTGGGCGTTCGGCGAGGTGGCCGGGCTGCCCTACCTGCTCGCCGCGTTCCTGGCCGTGCAGGTCGCCATCGTCGGCAACTTCGCGATCGTGGACCGGCTGGTGATGCCGCCCGGCGAGCGCGCGGCCGGGCACCGGTTCGGCCGGTTCCTGCTGGTCAACAACACGCTGACACCGATCCACCTGGGCCTGCTCTACGCCCTGGTGCAGGTCGGCGGCCTGCACTACCTGTCGGCGAACGTGGCCGCCATCGTGGTCGTCTTCGTGCTGCGCTACGCGGTCACCAGCGCCTGGGTCTACGGCACCCCGGCCGGCGGCGGCCCAGAGGCGTGGCGGCTGCTCGGCGCGGTCCGGCGAGCGGCGCAGACCCGGTTGTTCCTGGCCGTGGTGCTGACCGCGGTGGCGTTCCCGGCGCTGCTCGCGATCGGCTGGAACGACGTGTGGCACCGGGGCACCGCCGTACCGTTGATGATTCCGCTGGTCGCGGCCGCGGCGCTGATCGCCGGGCGGGTGCGGCCCGGGCAGGACGAGCCGGACGTGCACGACCGGCAGGTGGACGGGCTGCTCGCCGGCGGCTGCCTGACCGCGGCGGCGACGCTCCTGCTGCTGATGCCCGAGCCGGACCGGACCGGCTGGCTGGTGCCGGCCGCGCTCGCCTACCTGGCCGGGGCGGCGATCCTGCTGGTCGGGACGCGGACCGCGGCCCGGCTGCGGTGGGCGCTGCTGCTGCCGGTGGTCGCGATCGCCGGGGTGCTCCCGGCCGCCGTCGTGGATCCGGTCAACACCGGGTTGCGCGAGGTGGTGGCGCTGCTCGGGCGGCCGGCCGGGCCGGTCGACGACGGTGGGGCGCTGCTCACGACGTACCGTCAATCGACGCTCACCCTGACCACAGCGGACCTGCCCGGAATCGCCTTCCTCGGGGGAATGGTCTGTCTGGTGATCGCCGCCCTGGTGATCTTCGGAGGGCGGCTCGCCGCCCTGCGGCGGATCGTGACCGGGGCCACCCTGCTCGCCGCGGTGACCGTCGGCGGCGTGCTGTCGGTGCTGCTCGTCGGCCGGATCCTCGGCCCGGCGGCGTTCCGGATCGCGGCTCTCCCGGTCGTCCTCGACGTGCTGCTCGCCCTGGTCGTGGTGATCCTGATCGGACGGTGGTCGCGGCGCGCGCCGCAAGCCGCGCCCCGGGTCGTCCGCCCCTACCTGCCGCGGGCCCGGTTCGCGCTTGTCACGCTCGTCGTCGCGGCCGTGCTGATGGGCCTGACCTCGCTGCCGGCCGCGCTGTCGCTGACCGAGGCGGCCCGATGAGCGCGAAGTTCGGCGTGTTCTCCGCGCACATGGTGCTGACCCGGCTGCAGCGCTACGGCCTGATCGTGGCGCTCGTGCTGATCGGGGTGGTCGCGGTGCTGCGGCCGATGCTCGTGCTGCAGACCGTGGTCGCGATCGTGACGCTCGCCTACACCGCGGCGCTGGTGTTCCGGGTGGTCCTGGTCTACGCCGCCGGGCGCGGCGAGCACCAGGTCCGGGTCGAGGACGACGAGGCCCGGGCGGTGCCGGACGCGGAACTTCCGGTCTACACGGTGCTGGTGCCGGCGTACCGGGAACCGTCCGTGATCGGTCTTCTCATGCAACATCTCGGCGCGCTGGACTATCCGCGGGAGAAGCTCGAGGTCATCCTGCTGTTGGAGGAGGATGACCGGGAGACGATCGATGCGGCCGAGGCGGCGCTGACCGGCTCGTGGGCGCAGATCCTGGTGGTGCCCGAGTCACAGCCGAAGACCAAGCCGAAGGCCTGCAACGTCGGCCTGGAGCGGGCCACCGGCGAGCTGGTGACGATCTACGACGCCGAGGACATCCCGGACCCGTTGCAGCTGCGGCGGGCGGTGGTCGCGCTACGCCGGCTCGGCTCGTCCTACGTGTGCCTGCAGGCCGAGCTCAGCTACTTCAACGTGGACCAGAACCGGATCACCAAGTGGTTCGCGCTGGAGTACGCGACCTGGTTCCGGTCGCTGCTGCCCGGCCTGGTCGCGCTGCGGATGCCGATCCCGCTCGGCGGGACCAGTAATCACTTCCGGACCGCGGAGCTGCGCGAGCTCGGGGCATGGGATCCGTACAACGTGACCGAGGACGCCGACCTCGGGATCCGGCTGGCCCGGGCCGGGTACCGGGTCGGCGTGCTGCACTCGGTGACCCTGGAGGAGGCGAACTCCGACTTCATCAACTGGATCAAGCAGCGGAGCCGCTGGTACAAGGGCTACCTGATGACCTGGCTGGTCCACCTGCGGTCCCCCCGGGCGACGTTCTCCCAGCTCGGCTGGCGCGGGCTGCTCTGCCTGAACCTGTTCGTCGGCGGGACACCGCTGGCCGCCCTGCTCAACGCGGTGCTGTGGGCGACCACGGTCCTGTGGTTCCTGGCCCGGCCGGCCGTACTCCAGGAGATCTTCATCTCGCCGTACTACTACCTCGGACTGTTCTGCCTGGTCTTCGGGAACGCGACGGTGATCTACCTGAACGTGCTGTCGGTCCGGACCATGGACCGGCCGGACCTGCTCGGGACGGCGCTGCTGTCCCCCGGGTACTGGGCGATGATGAGCCTGGCCGGGGCGAAGGCGGCGTGGCAGCTGGTGTTCAAACCGTCGTACTGGGAGAAGACCACGCACGGTCTGCACCTCCCGTCGGCCAAGGCGGAGGTGGCCGATGTCAACTGATCTCGCGGTCCGCGCCCCCAGCCGGTCGTCCGCCTCGAGAGAACGCCGCCTGGTCGTGCTGGCCTGCGCGGCCGTCTACCTCGCGGTCGCGATCTGGTTCTGGTGGAACCAGCTGCTGCCCGGTGACGCGATGAGCCGCGTCGCGAACGGCTACTACGTCCTCTACAGCCGCGACCCGCACCTCGCGGCGATCGGCTTCGTCTGGAACCCGCTGCCGTCGCTGATCCTGCTGCCGTTCCTGCCCCTCGCCAAGATCTTCCCGGCGCTCACCCAGCAGGGCCTGCTCGCGGTACTGGCGTCGGCGCTGCTGATGACCGCGACCGTCGCGGTCGCCCACGACGTGCTGCGCCGGATCGGCGTGCGGCGGGTCCCGCGCCTGGTCCTCACCGCCGCCTTCGCGCTGCACCCGATGACGCTGCTCTACGCCGGCAACGGGATGAGCGAGGCCTGCTTCCTGCTGTGCCTGATGCTCGCGGTCCGGTACTTCCACATGTGGCTCGCCGAGGGCCGCACCGAACTGCTCGTGCCGCTCGGGCTGGCCCTGGCGGTGGGCTACGGCGCGAGGTACGAGGCGCTCGCTCCCGCTGCCGCGGTCACGGTCGTCGTGGGTTTGACGACCTTCCTGCGTACGGCGGCAGACCACGCCCGCCGGTGGTCCCTGGCCCGCGCCGACGCGGTGATCGTCGGCATGCCCCCGATCCTGGCGTTCCTGCTCTGGGCGGCGGCCAGCAAAATCATCGTCGACCAGTGGTTCGCGACGTTCTCGTCGGTCTACGGCAACTCCACCCAGGTGTCCACGAACGCCACCTACATCACCTCGATGACCGGCGACGACCTGCCCGGCCGGGCCGCCTACTGGTCACAGCAGCTGATCGGCCTGTCCCCGCTGGCGCTGGCCCTGGTGGCGATCGCCCTGCTGCTGGCCTGGCGCCGCCGCGACTTCCGGATCCTGGCGCCGGTGACGGTGCTCGGCGCGGTCCTGGCCTTCGACGCGCTGGCGTTCCTGTCCGGCACGTCGTTCGGCTGGCTCCGCTTCAACATCACGGTCATCCCATTGGCCGTCCTGACCGCCGGCCACCTGATCGCCTGGGCCGCGCCGGCCGCCCTTTCCGCCCCAGCCACCCCGGCCGCCCTTACCGCCCCAGCCACCCCGGCCGCCCTTACCGCCCCAGCCGCCCTTTCCACCTCAGCCACCCCTGCCAGCCCGACCGGCTCGGCTACCCGGTCTGCCGCGCTCACCTTGCCCGGCTGGGTCCGCCGGCGATCCTTGCCGGCCGATGCCCCTGACCAGCCCCCGACCCGCGGCCACGCGCCCTCCGGCGGCGGCGCGCCCTCCAGCGGTGGCGTCGCGCGGCGGGCGCTGGTCGTCGTCGCGTACCTCGCGGCCTTCATCGCCATCCCGAGCACGATCGTCGTGCTCAGCAAGCCGGACCTGTCCCGCGAGGAATCCGAGTGGGTCACCGCCTCCGGCGCCGAACGCCGCCGCAACCTGGCCCAGGTCGACGCCCAGGTAGCCACCGACCTCGACACGATGAACCTGCCCGACGGCGCGGTACTCACCGACGCGGCCTACGCGTTCGGCGTGGTCCTGGCCAGCGACCGCCCCCGCCAGTTCGTCATCACCCCGGACCGCGACTTCCCGGCCGCCCTCGGCGACCCTGCGGGCCACCATGTGCAGTACCTGCTCCTGTCGGCGGAGGGCTCCGCTGATGCGGTCCGGACCGCCCGCTACGGCCCGGACAAATCAGCCGTCCCCACCACCGGCGTCCGCACCTGGCACGACGCCAAGGGCGGCCTCCAATGGACCCTCATCCCGGTCCCCTGACCAGCATTTTTCCCTCCCGAGCAACCGCCCGCAGATAGTCCCCACCCACCACACGAGCAGGTGGCCGAGCCGGCACGGCCGGCGAGCCGACACGGGCAGGTGGCTGAGCCAGCGTGGCGGCCGAGCGAGCCGACGCGGGCATGTGGCCGGGTCGGCTCGGTGGGCTTGCGGTCAGGGTCATGGGTCGTCTTGGGGTGTGGGGTTCGCGACGGTGGCGTGGCCGTGTGGGGGTGGGCGCATCCGGCCCGGGTGGCGCTGTTCCGGTAACGGGGTGGAGCGGGACAGCGGAGGTGGGAGTGGCTGGCTGTTGGGGAGGATCCCGCTGGGTGAGGACGGCGCGGTCCGGGACAGCCGGGTGCGCCGGTTGCGCCATCCCGCCAGCACCAGCAGAAACGCCAGGAGCAGGAGGAACAGCAGCAGCGGGGCGAGCACCACGACGAGGAACCAGCGCGGGTGCCGGGTGGGGCCGGCCGGGCCGCCGAGGGTGGTCTCCGCGGACAGGATCACGTCGCCGGTGCGGATGGAGATCGACGCGTGGGCCGGAAGCGTGGCGGGCGTGGCGAAGCGGACCAGGTAGCGGGCGCTCAACGTGCTCTCCACCTGATCCAGTGCGGGCACCACGACCGGGTCACCGGCCGGGGCGTAGAAGCCGCCGGTCGCCGCGGCAGCCGATGACCAGTATCGGTCGGGGTCCGACGTGCCGATGACGACCAGGAGGATGCCCGCGGACCGGAAACGATCCGCCAGCTGGGTGGCGGTCAGGCCGTCGGCCCGCTCCGCCGAGGTGTAGAGGAGGGTCACGCCGCGGCCCACCTCCGTACCCGGAAATTGTTGTGCGGCAAGCGTCAGCGCGGCCGCCGTGTCCCGATCGCCGGCCGGGCGGACGGTGTTCAGCGCGCGGACCACGCGGGCCGGGCCGGGCAGCGGGCCGGTGAGCACCTTGGCCGGTTCGCGGTCGGGGATCAGCATGGTCCGGGTGCCGGTCGGCGCGGCCAGGCTGAAGCGGGCGGCGGCGCTGAGCCAGCTCGGCAGCGCGTCCGCGCCGGCCGCCGAGGCGTCGACCACTATGGACATGACCAGGGCGGACGAGACGACCGGGTGCAGTTCGGCGGGCTGCGGCGTCCCGTCGAGGTTCACCGCGACGGACCGGGCCACACCCCCGGAGTCCGAGTCGGCAGAGGCCGCACCCCCAGGAGCAGCAGTCCCAGGAGGACGGCTCCCAGGAGCGGCACTGCTAGGAGTCGAGCGAGCAGGAGCAGGGCTCGCGGAGGCGGTTCTCCTAGGAGCAGCGCTCCCAGGAGCAGAAGGAAGAACGGACCCGGAGCCGGCGGGAGCCGCGCTCAGATCAACCACCAGGGTCGTCCGCCCCGGCGAGGAAAGTTCCGCATTGATCGGCAACGGCGCGGACACCGGAGTGCCGGCGAGCGGCACCCCCAGCGCCGACTTCGGAGTTACCGCAGGTGGCACCCGCAGAGCCGACCTCGGCCCGACGGCAAAAGGCGCCCCGGAAGCGGACACCAGCGTGACGGCCAGAAGCGCCGCCACCCCGCTAGACCAGATCGGCGAAAGCAATGACATTGTCCCGGTAACTCCCTCGGGATCGGTCGAAACTGCCCCCGCAGGTGACCAGCCGCAACGTCGGATCCAGCGTCGGCGCGTAGACCAGATCGGTGGGAAAGCGCACCTTCGCCACCTGCGCCACCCCGGTGATCCGGAACGTCACGCTGCTCCCGTCACCGCGCGCGACCACCACCGGCGTCCCGACCTTCACCCCGCTCAGCCGCGCGAAGATCCCCGGCCCGGTCTTCGAGTCGACGTGACCGAGAATGACCGCCGGCCCGGGCTGGCCGGGACGCGCGCCGAGGCGGTACCAACCGGCCACCTCGACCGTCCCCGGCACCTCGATCGTCCCGTCTTTCCGCAGCCCGAGCTGCTCGATCGCGCTGTCGATCCCGAGCGCCGGAATCCGCAGCCGGACCGGCGCGGCCACCTCGCTGAACGTCTGCGATGACCGGAATCCACGGGCCACGAGCGGGCCCGTGACCACCGCCGGCGCCGGCGAGGGGGCGCGATCGGAAACGGTCTCCGGCGCCAGGACAAGACCGAGGAGCAAAACCACAAAGGCCGGTTTCCCGTACGGAATCAGCCCGCGCCCCACCTCAGCGCCCCGTCCCGGCCAGCCCGCCGTAGCCGGTCTGCGCCCCGCCGACCGGCAGCCGCGCCGCGACCGTCGCCCCGAACGCGTCGGCGAGCTCCCGCGCCATGTCGAACCCGTGTTGATAGGCCTTCTCGGCGAGGTCGTGCGCGGCCGTGTAGTCCCGCGCCGCGTAGGCGTCGGCGTGCCGCAGCAGCAGGTCGTCGTGTCCGCGGAACGCCCCGGCCAGCGCCGCCGCGTTCATCCGCTTCCCGGTGACCTCGCTGAGCAGGGCGCCCATCCGATCCTCGTACCCATGGAGGTTGGTCTTGGCCCCGGTGAGCCCGGCGGTGTCGGCGCCGGCCAGCGCGGCGGAGTAGCCGACGAGTTGTTCGACGTGGAAGCCCCAGACGTCCTGGAAGCGACGGGCCACGCCGGCGCCGAAGAGGGTGTCCATCGCGGCGGTCACGTCCCGGGTGTTCGCGTTGATCATCGCGGCGGCGGCGTCGAAGTCCGGGGTGTTGGTGACCGCGGCCCGGGTCACGTCCTCGACCAGGACGACGTGCTCGGCGAGCAGCTCGCCGAGGCGGGAGCGCAGCCGCCAGATCGGCTCGCGCAGGGCGGCCCGGTCACGGGCCGGGAGCAGGGCGTCGGCGAGCGTGCCGCCCAGCTCGTACATGTGCTGGTAGCCCTCGCGGTAGTCGCGGTCGGCGGTGGCGTAGTCGTGGGCGGCGTACGCGTCGGCCTGCCCGGTCAGGTGCCGCACGTGCATGTCGAGGGCGTGGTGGGCGGCGGCCGTGCTGAGCCGTCCGTGCGAGGCGCCGGCGAAGAACCGGCTGAGCTCCTCCTCGTACTCGGAGAGCTCCGCCTTCGCGTGGGCTTTCGCGGTCTCGTCCTGGGCGGCGATCGCGCTCGCGTAGGCGACCAGCTCGACGACGTGCTCCGACCACAGGGGAGCGAAGTCGCGGACCATGCCGGCGCCGAAGAGCTGGCGCATCAGGGTGGCCATCGCGTCGGTGTTGTGGCCGAGGGCGGCATCCGCGGCCTGGGCGAAGTCCGCGTCGCCACGGATCCGGCTGCGCATCAGGTCGGCGGCGAGGACGGCGTGCTCGGCGAGCAGGGCTTGAAGACGTACCGCCAACTCCGGCGCAGCCGGCGCCGGAGCCGCGAGAGACGCCGGAGCCGCGCCCGCGGCGGACCCGAAAGTGAGCAGGCAGAACAGCATCAACAAGGCCAGAGCACGCCGCATCAGCCACACCGCCCGGGAAGGTCCACGAAGGAGGCCGCATTAGACGGTACGCCGCGTGGCGTTCCCTGGACCGCCCGATATCCGACAGGCATTGGCTGTCTACGCGCGGTAGCGTTCCGATTACTGTTTGCCAATATCGGGGGTGCCACGTTGGTAACGGTGCAGACGGTCATAGCCGGCCGTTACCGGATCATCCGGCCGCTCGGCTCGGGGGGAATGAGCCATGTCTGGCTGGCGCACGACGCTGTCCGGCACGTCGACGTCGCGATCAAACAGTGCACGATTCCCGAGGGTCTGCACCCCGACCAGCGGGCCGTGGTGCGCACCTGGGCGGTCAGCGAGGCGCAGGCGGTGGCCCGGGTCCGGCACCCGCACGTGATCCGCACGCTGGACGTGCTGCCCGACCCGGAGGGCCCCTGGCTGATCATGGAGTTCGTCGCCGGCCGCTCGTTGCAGCAGGTCATCCAGGAGCAGGGCCCGCTGCCACCGGCCCGGGTCGCGCAGATCGGCCTGGCCGTGCTGGACGGGATGACCGCCGCGCTGCGGGCCGGGCTGCTGCACCTCGACGTCAAGCCGGGCAACGTGCTGATCGGTGACGACGGCCGGATCGTGCTGATCGATTTCGGACCGGCGGTGACCGCGCCCGGGGTGGCCGCGCTGACCGCGGCGCGCGTGGTGCTCGGCTCGCCGAAGTACATCGCGCCGGAGCGGCTCTTCGAACGGACGTCGACCGCCGACTCCGACATGTGGTCGCTCGGGGCGACGCTCTACCACGCGGTGGAGGGGCGGCCGCCGTACGCGCGCAGCAGCACCGCCGCCACCCTGCGCGCGCTGGCCGCCGGCCCGCCGGACGCCCCGCGCCGGGCCGGGCCGCTGACCCCGGTCCTGGCCGGGCTGCTGCGCCACCACCCGGCCGCCCGGATCAGCCCGCGCGAGACCGCCGACCTGCTGCGCCGGGTGATCACCCCGCCCCGCTCGAAGATCCGGCGGCGGGTCCCGGCGATGGCCGCCGCGCTCACCCTGATCGGCGCGCTGGCGGTCGGCGGCAGCGCCCAGGGCGGCGAGCAGCCGATCCCGGCGCCGGCCGGTTTCGCCTGGTGGGAGGACCCGGGCGGCTTCCGGGTCGCGGTCCCGGCCGGCTGGCCGTCGAGCCGGATGCTCGGCACGGTCACGTTCAGTGACCCGGGCGAGCGGGTCACGCTGCGGATCAGCCGGTGGCCGCACCCGCCCGACGACGTGGTCGCCGCGCTGGTCGAGGAGGAGCGCTCGGTGCGCCTGGTGGCGTACCGGCGGGTGCGGATGGAGGCGCTGCTCGAGCCGCCCGACGCGGTGTGGGAGTACACGTACACCGATCCGGAGAGCGGGCCGATGCGCGGGGTCCGCCGGGTGGTCGGCACCGACGACGGAACATACGTCGTCGAGTGGCGTACGACACGTTCCGAATGGGCAGCTGAGCTGCCCAAATTGTCGATGGTCCTGGAGTCGCTCGACTAGGGCACAATGTCGCGCATGTATGTCGGGATCACCGGGGTGGGCGCGTACCTTCCGGAACGCGAAGTCACCACCGGCGAGTTGCAGGACGGCGTGGCCGCCGCCGGCGGGGTCCGCCTGCCGCGCGGGCTGTTCGCCCGCCTCACCGGCATCGAGCGCCGCCGGATCGCCGGCCCGGAGGAGTACGCCTCCACCCTCGCCCTGCACGCCGCCCGCGAGGCCCTGGCCCAGGCCGATCTCGATCCGCTCGACATCGACCTGCTGCTGTTCGCCTCGGCCTCCCGCGACATGGTCGAGCCGGCCACGGCGCACATCGTGCAGACCGCGCTGGGCAGCCGCGCGCACGCCCTGGACGTCACCAACGCCTGCAACAGCTTCGTCAACGGGATCGACGTCGCCCGGTCGATGATCCTGGCCGGGCGGGCCCGGCGTGCCCTGGTCGTCACCGGCGAGACCCCGACCCGGGTGATGCGCGGCCGGGTCGACAGCCTGGAGCAGGCCCGCCGGGCGTTCGCCGGGTTCACCTTCGGCGACGCCGGCGCCGCCGTGGTGGTCGAGCCGGTCGAGCGCGGCGGCATCCTGGACATCGACACCGAGACGCACTCGCGGCACTGGACGGTCGGCGGCATCCCGGGCGGCGGGTCCCGGCATCCGCGCGGCGACGAGCACACCTACTTCGCCGGCGACGGGCACCGGCTGCGCGGCGTGTTCGAGAAGGTCGGCGCCAGCATCCTGGACCGGGTCCGGGCCCGCACCGGGTTCGAGCACACCGACTACGCGAAGATCCTGGTGCACCAGGTGACGCTGCCCTACCTGGACCGGTTCGTCGAGGTCACCGGCGTGCCGCGGGACCGGCTCGAGGTGACCGTGACGGGACTCGGGAACGTGGCGAGCGCGACCCTCGGCGTACAGCTCAATCGGGTTTTTCCTGATCTTGAAGCGGGGGATCGGGTGCTGTTGATGGGGCTGGGCGGCGGGGTCAGCATCATGACGATGGTGTGGGAGCGCTCGTGACCGCGACTGATCTGTGGGTGATCGTCCCGGCGTTCAACGAGGCGGCCCGGATCAGCGCCACCCTCTACGCCCTCGCGGCGCAGACCGATCGGGACTTCACCCTGCTCGTGGTCGACAACGGCTCGACCGACACGACCGCCGACACGGTCCGCGCGTTCGCCGGGTGCGCGCCGTTCCCGGTCCACGTGCTGACCGAAACCGAGAAGGGGGTCGGCTGCGCCGTCGACACCGGGTTCCGGCACGCCATCGCGGCCGGAGCGACGTTCCTGGTCCGGACCGACGCGGACTGCCTGCCCCGCCCCGGCTGGGTCGCCGCGGCCCGCGCCGAACTGACCGCCGGCGCCGGAATGGTCTGCGGAAAGATCACCGCACGGCACGACGAGCACGGGCCGGCCGGGCGCGCGTTCTTCGCCGCGCTGGTCGCGCTGGCCGCCGCGTTCGGCCGACTCCGCCCCGCGCACCGCGGCGACGGCTACCTCGCGCCGTACCGGATGCACGCCGGCAACAACATGGCCATCACCGCCGGCCTCTACCAGGCCTGCGGCGGCATGCCGCGACGCCCGTCGCCGACCGACCGGATGTTCCTCAACCGGGTCCGCGGCACGACCGCGGCGATCACCCACAGCCGCCACATGATCGTGGAGAACTCGACCCGCCGGCTCCGCGCCTACGGTGTCGTCCGGACCGCGAAGTGGTACCTCGACCAGGGCAGCGGCCCGCTGACCCCGGATCCCAGGTAGCCGGCCGTGCTCGACGAACTGAACGCCGGCCTCCGGCCCGGCGACGACACCCCGGCCCTGCTGGGCCGGCGCGGGATCTCCCGGGGAGATCTGGCGGCATTGCGCGATGTGTACGCCGGCGCCCTGCACGCCCGCGGCCTGCGCCCCGGGGACACCCTGGGAGTCGCCGTCCGCCCCGGGCCACGCTCGCTGGCGGTCCTGCTCGCGGCGTACCGGATGGGGCTGCGGATCGCCGTCCTCGACCCGTCCGCCGGCCCGGACGTCCTGGTCGCGCGGCTGGGCCTGGCGCGGCCGGCGCTGATCGTGGCGGACGCCGCCGCGCAGGCCGTCGCGAGTTGGGCCGCGCCGCTCGCCCGCCGGGCCGGCCTGTCGCTGCCGGACCTGTCCCGCCTCGCCCCGACCGTCACCGTGGGCCGCCGCCTGCCCGGCTCCGCTCCGTCGCTGCGGCCCGGCGGCACGCCACCCCCGGTCTTCGACGGCGACGGCGACGCGGTGATCATCTTCACCTCGGGAACGACCGCCAGCCCGCGCGCCGTCGTGCACACCCGGGCCGGCCTCGGCACCGGGATGCGCGCGGTCGCGGACCTGGTCCGGCCGCGGGCCGGCGTGCCGATCCTCGGCGGGATGTTCTTCGTGCTGGTCCCGTCGCTGGCCGCCGGGGCGCCGGTGGCCGTGCCGACACGCCGCCCCCGGACCCTGGCCCGGCAGATCGCGACGCTGAAACCGCAGGCCACCTACCTGACGCCGCCGCTGCTGCGGGCCGCGCTGGACGCCGGGGTGCCGTTCCGCGGCCGCGTCTACAGCGGGTCGGCGCCGGTGTCGGCCGCGCTGCTCAGCCGGGTGCGGGCGGCCGGGGCCGAGGAGGCCTGGTGCGTCTACGCACTGACCGAGGTCTTCCCGGCGGCCGCGATCGAGGCCGGGGCGAAGGCCGCGCACCCCGGCGACGGCGATCCGGTCGGCGAGCTGCTGCCCGGGGTCCGCGCCCAGCTCACGCCCGGCGGGGAGCTGCGACTGGCCGGGGCCGGGGTCTGCGACCGGTACCTCGGCGCGGAACCGCACGAGTGGGTCGCCACCGGCGACATCGCCCGGCTCGACGGGCGGAACGTGGTGCTCGCCGGACGCGCCAAGGACATGATCCTGCGCCGGGCCGAGAACATCTATCCCGGACTCTACGAGCCGTCGCTGCACGTCCCGGGGGTGTCCCTGGCGATCCTGGTCGGGGTGCCGGCCGGGGACGGCGACGAGGACGTGGTCGCGATCGTGGAGACGTCACCCGGCGCCGACCGGGCCGCCGTGGAGGCCGCGCTGCGGGAGCCACTGCGGCGGATGGGGGCGGCGCGGCCGGACCGGGTGCTCTTCGCACCCGTGCCGCTGGCCGGGCGCTCCCGGAAACCGGACCGCGCGGCGGCTGCGGCATTGGCCCTTTCCGGGGTACGACGATGAGGCCGCTCGCGGTGATCGTCCCCGCGTACAACGAGGCGGCGTCGATCGGGGCGACCCTGGCGGCGCTCGCGGCCCAGACCGACACCGACTTCACGCTCGTGGTTGTGGACAACTCGTCCACAGACGACACCGCGGGGGTGGTGCTCGGGTTCGCGGCGCCGTTTCCTGTCGAGGTGATCAGCGAAGCGGAACGTGGCGCCGGGACGGCCGCCGACACCGGATTCCGGCATGCCATCGCCGGTGGGGCGGTGCTGCTCCTGCGGACCGACGCGGACTGCCGGCCGGCACCGGACTGGGTGGCCACCGCCCGGCGGCACCTGGCGGCCGGGGCGGAACTGGTCTGCGGCCGGAGCGTGCCGCGGCGGGACGAGCGGCCGTCGATCCTCGAACGCTACGTGTTCCCGGGTGCGGTCCGGCTGGCCGCGCTCTACGGGCGGTATCGCAGCGATCACCGGCGGGCCGAGTTCCGGACGCCGTACGTGCTCATCCACGGGCACAACCTGGCCGTGACCGCCTCGCTGTACCAGCGCTGCGGCGGCACCGCCCGGGAGCGGCTCGAGGACGGTTCGGAGGACGTCACGCTGCTCAACCGGGCCCGGCGGCACACCGGCCGGATCGTGCGCGCCGAGGACCTCGTGGTGGAGAACAGCCTGCGGCGGCTGCGGGCCTGGGGCGCCCGGCGGACCCTGCTCTGGTACTGGGATCGCCGCTGGCGTCCCGCGACGTCGAACGAGGTGCACGTCCGATGACCGGCCCACGGCGGGCCCGGCGGCGCGACCGGCGGGTCTATCTGGTCAGCCATCCGGTGCTGTTCGGGCTGCTCGCGGCCACCCGGCGGTGGCCCGCGACGCGGTTGGGCAAGACGGTTCTGGTCCACTCGCGGGAGGCGTTCCGGGACGGTCTCACCCGGGTGCCGCTCGACCGGGCGGCGGCCGGGACGACCGGGGGCGCCGCCGGCGAGCTGACCGGCGGGGAACTGCTGTTCAACCAGGACGGTGCGGGGCATCGGGGCTCACGGCGGGAGCTCTCGGACGCGCTGAGCGCCGACGGGGTGCAGCGCCTGCGGCCGGTCTGGACCGCGGTTCTCGAACGTCGGCTGGCGCCGCTCGGCTCCGGCGGCCGGATCGACCTGGTCGACGTGACCGCCGAGATGGCCGGTGCGACCGCGGCCGCCCTGCTCGATCTGGACGTCGATCCGCGCGCGCTGGCCGGGGCCGCCCGGGCCGCCGCGGCCGCCGGTGCCCGCGAGCATCTGCCGGGCCTGCCCCGGCCCGGTGCCCGCCGCACCGCCGAGGCCGCGACCGCCCACCTCGCCGCCCTGCTCACGCCGCACTCCGCGCTGGCCGTGATGCTGGCCGTCGCGGCGATCAACACCACGGTCGCCGCGCTGCCCCGGGCCGCGGCCTGGTGTGCCGACGCGGACCTGTGGTCGTTCGCGGAGACCGATCCGGACGCGCTCACCGCCGAGCTCCTGCGGGTGACCGCGCCGACGCCGCTGCTCCCCCGGGTGGCCGCCGCCCCGGGAACGGTCGGCGGCTGCCCCGTGCACGCCGGTGACCGCCTGATCCTGGTGGCCCGGCACGCCGTGGACGCGCACCGGCTCGACCCCGACCCGGCCGATCCGGTGCCCGCGCAGGTCGCGCAGCTGGTCTTCGGGGTCGGGCCGCACGCCTGCCCGGGCGCCCGCCTGGCCCGGCACCAGCTCACCGACGCGCTGCGGGCGCTCGCCGTCCATCGGCCCCGGGTGGTCAGCGCGCGGGTCGATCGCCGCAGCGCCCTGCCCGGCTGGTCCCGCCTGATCCTGGCCCCCACGCGATGAGCCTCCGGGTGGTGGTCACCGGGGCCAGCGGCTTCTGCGGCTCCGCGGTGGCGCGGGCTGCCGCGGCGGTCGGTGCCGAGGTGATCTGTCTCGGTCGGCGGCCCGGGCCGGTGGGCGAGCATCGGTACTGGGACGCGACCCGTGGCGCGCCCGACCTCACCGGCGCCGACGTCGTTCTGCACCTGGCCGCGGCGGTGGGCGATCCACCGCCCGGGCGGGACGCCGGGTTCCACGCGGTCAACGTCGAGGGGACGGCTCGGCTGCTCACCGCCGTCGGCGGGCGCCCGCTCGTCTGGGTCAGCAGCGCCAGCGTGTACACGCCCAGCCGCGAGCCGATCCGGGAGGACCAGCCACTGGGCGGGCTGACGGCGTACGGGAAGACCAAAGCCGCCGGCGAGAGGCTTGCCTTGGCCGCCGGAGCTGTGGTTCTCCGGCCTCGCGCGGTCTACGGTGACGGGGATCCGCACCTGCTGCCGCGCCTGCGCCGGGCCATCAGGGGCGGACGCGTTCTGCTACCCGGGCCGGACATTCCGCTCAGCCTGACCGCCGTCGAGAACCTGGCCGACGCCTGCCTTTCCGCGGTCGGCTGGCCCTCCGGCGCCAGTCTTTCCGCGGTCGGACAGCCGGTTGGCGCCAGTCTTTCCGCGGTCGGGTGGCCGGCCGGGGCTTACAACATTGCGGACGCCGCGCCCTATCGCCGCGACGCGATCGTTGCGGCGGCCTGCGGTGTGCCGGTGCGGCATGTGCCGATTGCGCTGGCCCGGGCGGTGGCCGGGGTGGGGACGGCGGTCTCGCGCTTCACCGGGCGGGAGCCGGCCCTTTCCCGGTACGGGTTGGAGCAGGTGACCGTGCCGGTCGTGCTGGACATCGGGCGGGCTCGGGCGCAGGGGTGGAGTCCACGCCGGACGTTCGAGGACTACCTTGCCGGCCGCTCGGTTCTGCCGGCTTGAGCCCTACCTCGCGTTGGGCGTCCGCCGTTCGCATTGGGCGTCCGTCGCGTCGCGTTGGGCGTCCTAGGAAGATAGGAACCTTCCTTACGGCCGGGCTTCCTCCACTCCGGACATTCGGACCACCCCCGCGATGATCTTGCCGATCACCTCATTGCGGAACGCTCAGTTTCGAAAACTTTAGGGGTTTTCCAAGGCTTGGGACACCCAGCGGAAACACCCTGTTCCCATATTGACAGTCACGATCACATCGGCATGATGATCATCATTCGATCGATCACGAGGAGTGCCATGATCCCGACGAGCGCCGCGGACACCGTCCCGGCCGCCCGCCGCCGGGGCCGCCCGCCGGACCCGCACGCCCGTTCACGCATCCTCGCCGCCGCCGAGGGCCTGCTCGACGAGGCCGGATACCTCAACGTGACGATCGACGAGGTGGCCACCCGGGCCGGCGTCTCGAAGAAGACCGTCTACCGCTTCTGGCCGCACAAACCCGCCCTGATCTGCGACCTGATCGTGGAACGTTCCGCGGTCCTCCCGGTCCCCGACACCGGCGACACGCGCGCCGAGCTGACCACGCTGTTCAACCTGATCATCGAGTACCTGACGGCCGGCCCGGGCAGCACCATGACCCTGCTGGTCGCCGCGACCAGCGACGATCCGGGCACGCTCGCCCGGCTCCGCGACCAGGTGGTGGCGCCGCGCCGGGACATCGCCCGCAACGTGCTGCAACGCGGGATCGCGCGCGGCGACCTGCCGGCCGATGTGGACGTCGACGCGGTCCTCGACCTGTGGCACGGCCTGGTCGCGTACCGGGTCACCGGCCGCCCCGCCGTCCTCCCCCGGCACACCGTCGACCAGCTGGTGGACCTCGCGATGACCGGCAACGTCCCGCGTCTCCCGCCCACCTGACGCGGTCGCCCGGGGACGCGGCGTCCGCGGTGGGCACGGCCGTCCCGCGCCGAGCGCTCCGCTGTGACTTCAACACCCGATTGCGACGTACGGCCGTTGGCGGGCATCGCCGATCGGAAACGGCCCGGTAACGGCAAGGTTGCAGTCTCCGCGGGCGCCCGCGTGGCGTACGCACAGAATTTGGCCGGGCAAATCGCCATCTTCTACCCTGAAGCGGTCCAGTAAACCGGACAGAAGCCACCTCACACCGCCACCACGCGATGGCACAGGGTAACCCGCATCACCCTGTCAACATCGTTGACAGCGCCCGTCAACGATGTTGACACTACGGCGGTAACCATCGCTGTCCGAAAGCGTTCAGTCATGCAAAGACCATCCGCGTGGAACGCGACCGTGCCCCGCCAGCTCTTCTGGTTCATGCTGGTCGGCGCACTGAGCACGGTCCTGCAGACGATTGTGTACGTCTCCGTCCGTGAAGTGCTCGCCGCTACCTGGGCGAGCTGGCTGGCCCTGCTCGTGGTCACCCCGGCCAACACCGAGGCCCACCGCCGAGTCACGTTCAACGTGACCACCAACGCGATCGGCCGCCTCCACGGCGAAGCCGGCCTCACGTCGGTCGTCGTCTACCTGGCCAACCTCGCGGTCGCGCCGTGGTTCGCCGGAATCGCCGGGCCACACCCGTCATCCCTGACGGAGTCCCTGATCCTGGCCCTGACCGGCAGCCTGGTCGGCGGCGTCCGCTACGTCATCCTGCGCAGCTGGGTCTTCGCCGCACGCCGCCACACGCCGCAGACGCCGGCACCCGCGGACGAGGCCACCCCCGCGATCACGGCACCACCCGCCCGGCTGACCCGCCACACCCGGCGCAACACGCTGCGCGGCCAGTCGCTCCGGTTCCGCCCCAACGCCGCCCCCGTCACGGCCGGCCCCACCCCGGCCACCCACGCCGGCCTCACCACCAACGCCCCCACGATCACCGCCGCCGGTGCCACCAACGCCGCCACAATCACGGCCGCCGGCGCCACCACCAACGCCGCCACGATCACGACCGCAGGCCCCGCCGCCAACGCGGCAACGATCACCGCTGGCAGCCCTGCGGCCAATGCCGCCACGATCACCACCGCCACCCCCAGCACGATTGCCACCGGCCGCTCCAACGCGGTCGCCGCCACCGGCTCCAGCACCTCGGCCACAGCAGGCGTCGCCGATCGCGATGTCACCGGCGACAGGGCCACCGGCCTGACAAATGGGTTGAAAGCGGCGACCACCTTCCCCGCCTACCCGTCGACGGGCAACCTCACCGCCGCGCTGGCCTGCCTGGGAACCTTCGCCCCGATCCCGACGGCCGGCCTGTGCACGGGTCAGGCCAACACCGGCGTACTCAACCAGCGCCCGGCCGGCCGCCTCCGCACCTGGCACCGCAACCGCCGCCAGCACCTCACCGCCCGCAGCTAGCCCCCTCGGGCTGCCTGGGCCAGCCCTTCTCGGCACCGCCCGCTGCTAGCCTCTCTCGGCACTTGCCCCGCAGCCAGCCCCAATCGGCGCCCTCTCGCCCCCGAGACCCCGCCCTCTCCAGGGGGCAGGCCGCCACCGCCATTATCCCAAAAAAGCGGAAGATCACGCCGGCGGCCTGTGGACAAACCACCACTGTGGATAACCCATTCGGCCAGCGAAAACGGCATAGACTCGGGCTCGTATCCGCGAGCTTGACCCGGCACTCCGCGCCGTCACACACCGAGTCGCGATCTTCACCCCAGCGGGGTGCGGCGCGTCCTCCCACGGTGCGGCGTGGCACGGCAAAGCACGGCCTCGCGGCGCTGCGACGCGGCCTAGCGCAGCCTCCGCTCAGCGCCGCGCGAACCGGCGCCGCGCGAACCGGGCGGGCCCGGCGCAGGCAGCGCGGGCGCAGGCGCAGCGCGGGCAGCGCGGCGCGGGCAGCGCGGGTGCGGCGCGGGCAGCGCGGGCGCAGGCGCAGCGCGGGCAGCGCGGCGCGGGCAGCGCGGGTGCGGCGCGGGCAGCGCGGCGCGGGCTCGATGCGCGCGAACCGGCCCCCAGGGCGGCGCGAGCTGGGCGGCCCGGCCCAACGCGGGGCGGCCCGGCCCAACGCGGGGCGGCCCGGCCCAACGCGGGGCGGCCCGGCCCAACGCGGGGCGGCCCGGCCCAACGCGGGGCGGCCCGGCCCAACGCGGGGCGGGCTGGGCGGCGCAGGGTGGCTGGGTTGGGTGCGGGGTGGGTTATTGGGTGGGGTCGGCGCAGGTGAGGAGGCGTTGGATGGCGTCGCCGTAGAGGGTGATGACGGCGTTGTGTTCGGCGCAGGCCAGGGCTGGGTCGCGGACCAGCCAGCAGGCGTTGATCAGGCCGGCGAACTGGGCGGCGGCCAGTCGGGCTCGGAGTTCGGGGTAGGCGCCGCCGATGCGTTCGGCCAGTGGGGCTACGAAGACGTCGTGCATCGAGGCGCGGAGGCGGTCCTTGATCTCCGGGCGGTCCGAGGCGCTCAGCAGCGCGCGGTAGACGCCGGCGACCGGGCTGTCGGCGCCGGCCAGGACGTAGCGGACCAGTTCGCGGCCGATCGACTCCAGCGGGCCGGCCAGGATTGCGGACAGGTCGCCGGAGACCGAGACCGTGGCGAGGAACAGGCCTTCCTTGGATCCGAAATGCCGGATCACCAGGGCCGGGTCGCAGCCGGCCGCCGCGGCGATGGCGCGGACCGTGGTGGCGCCGTAACCGTCGCGGACGAACAGTTCCCCGGCTGCGAGGCGGATCGCGTCCCGGGGTGGGAGGTTCTGCGGCGGCACACGGTCATCTTATGGCGGATCCTCAGCCTGCCCACCCGGCCCATCGGCACTCCGCCGGGGCCTTCCGGCCCGAACGGGACCCACCGCGAGGGCACGGACAACCGGAAGGGGGCCGAGCCGATGCCGGGGCGCGGCGTGGGCTGGGCGCCGGGGTGGCGCTGAACGCCGGGGTGGGCCTGAACGCCGGGCTACGGCTGAGCGCTGGGGGCGGGCTAAGCGCTGGACTGCGGCTGAGCGCTGGAGGCGGGCTGGGCGCTGGACTGCGGCTAGGCGCTGGGGGTGGGCTGAACCGCCGGGGCGGCTGAGGTGGGGAGAGGAATACCGGCGGTCGGTCGCCGGAGCGAATCCCCACGGGTGGGGCGGTGACCGACCGCCGGAGTAGTCGCCGGGCGGGTCTGCCTGCCGACCCCCATCGGCTGGCGGGACCCGCCCGGCTCAACGAGCGACTTCCTCGGTAGACGCGGACACAACCATGTCCGGAGGTGGAAGGCAACCATCTCCCGGTACCGGAACCGGGCGCGCCGCGGAAAATGCCGCCCTGGCCGTGCCGGGGGCTTCGGGAGAAGCCCCGCGAGAGGCCGGGTGGAGCGGCATGCGGTGGGCGGAACCGGGGCCTTGCCGACACCGACACCGACACCGACACCGGAGAACAGCCGGCCGCTCGCGGGGCATCTGGCGGCCGGTCCCGCCGTTGCCCGGCGCGTAGGCGCGGGCGGGACCGGCCGGATCGGTGCTCGGCGTCGCAGCGGGGCGATCACGAGCGCTGGTAGCCGGGAGCTCAGCGTCCGGATCGACAAGTGCTGCGGCGGCGAGAACCGACGCCGGGGAAATCAGCGGCCCCAGGACCGAACAGGATCCCGGGGCCCGGGGCCAGCAGGCGGGCCGGGAGCCAGCGTCGGGGGCCAGCGGGCCGGTCGGGAGTCGGCGCTGGGAGGTCAGCGGGCCGGTCGGGAGTCGGCGCCGGGAGGTCAGCGGGCGGCGTGGGCGCCGGTTCGGCGGCGGCGGGTGAGGAAGAGGGCGGCCAGGCCGCCTACCACCAGGGCCAGGCCGCCCAGGCCTACCGCTGCCGCGTTGGCGCCGGTCAGGGCCAGGGCTCCGGATCCGGGGGTGCTGTCGGCGGGGTTGCCGCCGGCGATGATCTGGCTGCTGGCGGGTGTGGGGGACGTGGTCGTGGTGGCCGGGGCGGGCTGGTCGACCGGCTGGTCCTTCGGGGGTGTGTCCGTGTCGGGGACCTGGTCGCGGGGGACCGCGGCGCCGACCCGGCACGGGGCGGTCGCCGAGACCGACAGGTAGCCCAGGGCCACGTCCAGCAGGTGAGCCGAGCCGAGCTTGACCTCGATGCGGAGGGCGGCGGCATCCGCCCGTACGTCCGAATCGGTGATTTTCTGGTTTGCCTCGCCCAGCGAGAGGCGGACCGAGAGCAGGGCGGCCGGACGGTCCGCGGCGAGTTTGCCGAGCAGGCTCAGGGACACGCTGCTGTGCTCGCTGTCCAGGCCGGTGAGCGGTTTGCCGGCGGCGGTCACCGCGAGGACGGCGGGCTGGTAGGTGACCTTGGAGTGCTTCCGGTCGCCGCCGGCGACGGCCTCCAGCGTGGGCTGGTTGAGCACCTTGGCGGTGATCTCCTGCGGGGTGCCGCCGAACAGCGTCAGGTCGCTGAGGGCGATGCCGGCCCCGGAGCGTACGCCGATCCGCCCGCCCCCGAGCTTGACCAGATCCGTGGCGCTCTGCGTCGAGCCGGTCGGGCCGACCTTGAGCAGACTGGTCCGGCTGGGCAGGTGGGTGAGGCCGCTGACCGCCTGGATGGCCGGGGTGGTGCCGGCGCCGCCGAGGATGCTCAGGCCCTCGACCATGGTCGCGGCGCGGGTGAGCGGACCGGTCTGTCCGCAGTGGTACCGGTCGGTCCAGGTGGCCGCGGCGGTGGCCTTGCCGAGCTGGGCGGTGGCCAGGCCGCCGGCGTTGAGGGTGGCGAGCGCGACGTCGACCGGGCCGGGCGGGCCGCCGGGCGCGACGTGGTTGGCGACCGCGTTCTGCAGCGGCAGGCCGGGCAGGTGCATGCCGAGCAGCTTCGCGTCGGCGTAACTGGCGGTGGCGACGGACCGGCCGGTGGTGTTGGTCGCGAGGACGTCGCCGCGGGACGGGGCGAGCCGGACGTCGGCGAGCGCGGGCAGGCCCGGGGCGAGCGGACTCGGGTCCAGGATAGTGATCTTGGCGAGGTCGGCCTGGGACGTCGCGGCGAACCGCCCGTGGACGCAGGCTGTGCCACCGGCGTACGCGGGGGCCGACGGGATGGCCAGGGTCGCTACGGCGACGGCGGCTACGGCGGCGGGCGTGGCGCCGTGGGAGCGGCGCGGCCGGGGAACAGGGCGACGGGCGATCGACATGAAGCATCCTTCCGGACATAGGAGGAAGTGTCCGACGTTTCATCGGACTAGCCCTAAATCCGGCTACGGGAGCCTCAGTAGTCACTCATCATTCGGGCATACCGGCAAATGCGGCTATCTACCGCTTTGGTCCGAATTATCCGTTCGCTTGCTTTCGGGCCGCCTCGCGCTCGTCCGACAGGTCCTCCCCGTGCACCAACGAGCCCTCCGTCGGCGTCCCCCCGCTCCCCGCGACCGCGAGCTGCGGGAACTTCGCGTCGAACGCCGGCCGCTCCGACCGGATCCGCGGCATCCGGTCGAAGTTGCGCAGCGGCGGCGGGCACGAGGTCGCCCACTCCAGCGAGTTCCCGTACCCCCACGGGTCGTCCACCGTCACCGGCTCCCCGGCCCGGTACGACTTCCACACGTTGTAGAGGAACGGCAGGGTCGCCGCCCCGAGGATGAACGAGCCGATCGTCGAGACGGTGTTCAGCGTGGTGAACCCGTCGCTGGGCAGGTAGTCCGCGTACCGCCGGGCCATCCCCTCGGCACCCAGCCAGTGCTGCACCAGGAACGTCATGTGGAACCCGATGAACGTCAGCCAGAAGTGGACCTTGCCGAGCCGGTCGTCGAGCATCCGCCCGAACATCTTCGGGAACCAGAAGTAGATGCCGGCGAACACCGCGAACACGATCGTGCCGAACAGGACATAGTGGAAGTGCGCCACCACGAAGTACGAGTCGTGGACGTGGAAGTCGACCGGCGGCGAGGCCAGCAGCACCCCGGTCAGCCCGCCGAGCAGGAACGTCACCAGGAACCCGATCGCGAACAGCATCGGCGTCTCGAACGACAACTGGCCGCGCCACATGGTGCCGATCCAGACGAAGAACTTCATCCCGGTCGGCACCGCGATCAGATAGCTGAGCAGGCTGAAGAACGGCAGCAGCACCTGACCGGTGGCGAACATGTGGTGCGCCCAGACGCTCATCGACAGCCCGGAGATCAGCAGTGTGGCCGCGACCAGGGGTTTGTACCCGAACACCGGCTTGCGGCTGAACACCGGGATGACCTCGGTGATGATCCCGAAGAACGGGAGGGCCACCACGTACACCTCGGGGTGTCCGAAGAACCAGAACAGGTGCTGCCAGAGCATCGGGCCGCCGGTGTCCACATTGAACACCTGGGCCTCCAGGATCCGGTCGGCGGCCAGCGCGAACAGCGTCGCCGCCAGGAACGGGAAGACCAGGGCCACGAGCAGGCTGGTGAGCAGGATGTTCCAGGTCAGGATCGGCATCCGGAACATGGTCATGCCGGGCGCGCGCAGGCACAGGATCGTGGTGATCATGTTGACCGCGCCGAGGATCGTGCCCAGCCCGGAGATCGCCAGCCCGACGACCCACATGTTGCCGCCGGTCCCCGGGGAGTGCATGCCGCCACTGAGCGGCACATACGCCGTCCAGCCGAAGTCGGCGGCGCCGCCGGGCAGCGCGAAACCGGCGATCGCGATCGTCCCACCGAACAGATACAGCCAGTAGGCGAACGCGTTCAGCCGGGGAAACGCCACATCCGGCGCGCCGATCTGGAGCGGGACGACGAAGTTCGCGAAAGCGAACAGGATCGGGGTCGCGAACAGCAACAGCATGATCGTGCCGTGCATGGTGAACATCTGGTTGTACTGCTCGGGCGACAGGATCTGCATCCCCGGGCGGGCCAGCTCGGCCCGCATCAGCAGCGCCATCAGGCCGCCGACCATGAAGAACGCGAACGCCGTGACCATGTACATGATGCCGATCTGCTTGGCATCGGTGGTTCTGATCGTGCGGGCCAGCCACGAACCGCGCACCTCGCGGCGAACCGGCCAGGGACGTTTTTGAATCGGCCGCGGCGCAACGGTGGTCATTCCGGCCTCCTGCGGTGATGCGTTCGATCCGTTCGTACTCCCCCCGAATCGCCTTGCCAACCCGCGCCACACGCATCGTTCTCGGTCAACCCCAGCGCGTCGCGCCATCCGCACATCCCGGCACAAAACCCTCAAGATCAAACCCGATTGCGGGGTACGGCGATTACGGGGCCGACTTAAAAAGAACAGGACCCGCCCTCCCAGAGGGGGGCCACCTCCACTGGGATCAAGCCTGCCCTAAATCCCCAAGATCGTGCTGGTCGCCTGTGGACAGCCGCCCAGTGTGGATAACTCAAGCGGCCGCCGAATCGTCGATAGAATCAGGCTTCGACCCAGTCGGGCGGGTCGGTGGCGTGGAGTTGCGGGTCGTCGACGGCGTAGGTGCGCACGGGGCCGCGACCGGTTCGCGGGCCCTCGAAGCGGACCGTCACGCGGCCGAGTCCGCTCCCCTGCACCCAGCCCGCGCCGAGCTCGTCGTGCAGCACGTCCTGGCCTGGCCGCCAGAACACCGGCTCCGCCTCGGCCCCTTCCACCGCAGCGGCGTCGACCGGAGAGGCCGGCGGCTGGTGCACCGGCGACGAGGGCTCGTCCGCCACTGACGACGGGCCCGGCGGCTGATCGGCCGACGGCGAGGACAGACCTGGCGGCTCGGAGAGCTGAGGCCCGGGTGGTGCCTCAGCGGCCGAAGCTGCCGGAGGAACCGAGGCGGCTGAAGGGGACGAGGCGGCCGGAGGGGCCAGCGAGGCCGGAGAGGGAGGTGGCAGGTCGGCGGTGGGGCTCGGGGTGTGACGGGCGGCGGCGACGGCAGAGGGCCGGCCGGGGGCAGGGGGTTGGCCGGTGGCAGCGTGCTGGCCGGCGACGGGCTGGCCAGCGGCGACGGGAAGGCCGACGGAAACGGGCTGACTGGCGGCGGGCTGGGCGGCGACGGGAAGGCCGGCGGAAACGGGCTGACTGGCGGCGGGGTGGGCGGCGGCGAAATAGGTGGCGGGGTGGGCGGCGGCCATTGCTGGCTCGTCGGGGACATCTGTGGCGGGTGGGAATGTGTTGAAGAGGTCGGCGCCGGGGTCGTCGGTGAAGAGGTCGTCCTGGGCGAAGTCGGTCAGAGTCGACACGCCCACGCCGAGGAGGCGGATGCCGCCGGACGTGTTGACCTCGGTGAGCAGGCGGCGGGCCAGTTGGGCGATCAGGCGGCCGTCGTCGGTCGGGTGGTCCCGGGTGACCGCCCTGGTGATCGTGGTGAAGTCGCCGTGGCGGACCTTGATGTTGACCGTGCGGCCGGCCAGCCCGCCGGCGCGCAGGCGGCCCGCGACCCGGGCGGACAGCAGGTCCAGCTCGTGCCGCAGGCGGACCGGGTCGGTGACGTCGATGTCGAACGTCTCCTCCGCGGAGACCGACTTCGCCTCCCGCTCGCTCACCACCGGCCGGTCGTCCTGCGCCCGGGCCAGCCGGAACAGCCCGGCGCCGTGGGACTGGCCGAACCAGTCGACGAGATCGTCCAGGGGGACCGCGGCCAGGTGCCCGACCGTGCGGATGCCGGAGCGGTGCAGCCGCTGCTCGGTGGCCGGGCCGACGCCGCCGAGCTTGCTGACCGGCAGCGGGTGCAGGAAGGCCAGCTCGTCGCCGGGCGGGACGACGGTCAGGCCGTTCGGCTTGTTCAGGTCCGAGCCGATCTTCGCCAACAGCTTGGAGGACGCGGCGCCGATCGAGCCGGTGACGCCGCCGGTGGCGGTGGCGATCCGGGTCTTCAGGTCGAGGGCGAGCGCGGTCACCCCCGCGACGCTGCGGTCGTGGTCGGTGACGGCGAGATCCACGTACGCCTCGTCGATGCTGACCTGCTCGATCAGCGGGGAGACCGTGGCGAGCAGGGCCATCACGACCTGGCTGGTGCGCTTGTAGGCGGCGAAGCGCGGGGACAGGTAGGCGGTGCTCCACGGGGCCAGCCGGCGGGCCTGGGCCATCGGCATCGCGGAGCGCACCCCGAAGACGCGGGCCTCGTACGACGCGGTGGACACCACGCCGCGCCCGGCGACGCCACCGACCACGACCGGCTTTCCGCGCAGGGAGGGCTTGTCCCGCTGCTCGACGGCGGCGAACATCGCATCCAGGTCGACATGCAGAATGCTCGGATCCCCCCTCACGACCCGCAGCCTACGCAGGGGGTCCGACAACTTGAGGAGCCTCGCGATGCCGGACACCGGACTGGCCCGTCAGTCGACCCTCTACCGGGCCGGAACGCTGGGCCGCCGCCCGGTCGTGCCGACCGACTTCGCCGAGCTGGAGCGCCGCGCGAAACGGGTGAGCAGCGCCGAGGCCTGGGCGTACGTGGCCGGCGGGGCGGGCGAGGGCCGGACCGTGCGGCGCAACCGGGAGGCGTTCGACCGGTGGGCGATCGAGCCGCGGATGGCGGCCGGCGCGGTCGACCGGGACCTCTCGGTGGACCTGCTCGGCACGCGCCTGCCGAGCCCGGTGCTGCTGGCCCCGGTCGGCGCCGCCGCGCTGATGGGCCGGGACAGCGACGTCGCGATCGCCACCGGCGCCGCCGCGACCGGCACGCCGTACGTCTTCTCCAACCAGGGCTGCCATCCGATGGAGGCGAGCGCGGCCGCGATGGGCGACACCCCGCGCTGGTTCCAGCTCTACTGGAGCAAGGACGAGCGGCTGGTCGACAGCCTGATCGCCCGGGCCGAGCGGGTCGGGGCCGGCGCGCTGGTGGTGACCCTGGACACCACGGTGCTGGGCTGGCGGCCGCAGGACCTGAACCTGGGCTCGTTGCCGTTCGCCAAGGGGCTCGGGATCGCCCAGTACACCTCCGACCCGGTGTTCCGGGAGATCGCCGCCGAGCGGGCGAAGCAGCCGCGGGAGCGGCCGCGGGTGACGCTCGGCGCGATCCGGGCGCTGATCGCGATGTCGCGCAACCACCCCGGCCCGTTCTGGGCGAACCTGCGCTCGCCGGCGCCCCGGGCCAGCGTGGAGACGTTCCTGGACATCTACTCCAACCCCGGGCTGAACTGGGAGCACCTGGCCACGTTGCCGGAGCGGACCGGGCTTCCGTTCGTACTCAAGGGGATTTTGCATCCGGACGACGCACGCCGCGCCTTCGAGATCGGCGCCGCCGCCGTGGTGGTCTCGAATCACGGCGGGCGGCAGGTCGACAACGCGGTGGCGTCGCTGGACGCGCTGGTCCGGATCCGCGCCGCGCTCGGGCCGGAGCCCACGCTGCTGTTCGACAGCGGGATCCGGACCGGCGCGGACGTGTTCACCGCCCTGGCGCTCGGCGCGGACGCGGTGCTGCTGGGCCGCCCGCACCTGTACGGCTTCGCGCTGGCCGGCGCGCACGGTGTCGCCGAGGTGATCCGCAACGTGCTCGCCGAGCTGGATCTGACCATGGCGCTCACCGGCGCCCGCACGATCGCGGACATCACCCGGGACCGGCTGCGTCCCGTCGAGACGCCGGCTCCGGAGCGGGATCGCGCCTAGCCGATCGGGTTCCAGCCGTCGGTGCCGGCCAGGTACTTCTGCGGCGTGTAGCTCGCCGCCTTCGCGGCGGTCAGCTGCGGGCGGTTGCCGTTGGTGGTCGCGCCCGCGCCGGTGTTCGCGTACTCGAAGAAGCGGGCGCTCTGCCACTTGTTGCCGGACATGTCGATCCACGGCTGGCCGGTGGCGATCGTCGCGCTCAGGCTGGTCTCCCGGAAGACCACCTGGCCGGCGGCCCGCCACGGGCGGCCGAGCTGGGTGGTGGCGTTCGTCTTGCCGGTGATCGTGGACTTGTAGAACAGGAAGCCGTAGGTCTGGGTCGCCGGGGTGCTGGCCGCGGTGATCGGGCCGCCGGTGGTCCGCTTCTCGTAGATCTTGCAGGCGTTGAAGACCGCGGTCCCGCCGCCGAAGATGAAGTCGACCGTGCCCTCGATGTACGCGCCGGCGAAGTACGCCCGGGCGCCGTCGTTGACCAGCACGGTGTCCTGGTCGCCGAGCAGCTTGACCGAGTTGAACTGGGCGCGCTCGCCGTCCACCCGCAGCGCGACGGCCTGGGTGCCGCTGGTCAGGCCGGTCTCGTCGAAGTCGTTCGCGACGGTCAGGTTCCGGGCCAGGAAGTCGTCGCCGTAGACGTACATCGTCGGGGTGTAGAACGTGCCGTAGGTCGCCGCCCCGCGGTTGTTCACGATCACCACGTCGTTCGCCGAGGCGCCGCCGCCGACCAGCGAGAGGTGCGACTTGGTGGCCGGGATCGTGACGATCTCCCGGTACGTGCCCGGCTTGATGGTGATCGTTCCGCTGGTCGTCGCGTCGACGGCGGCCTGCACGGTCCGGTACTTCCCGGTGCCGTCGGCGGCGACGGTGTACGCCGTCGTGGTGGCCGCGTCGGAGGGGAGCACCGCGTACGTGATCGCGGCCGCGGGGACGGCGGCGAGCAGTGTGGCGATGGCGACTTTTCGGGATGTTCTCGACAAAACAATGTCCTCTCGGGGAAGCTGTCACCCCTGGGGGAGGGCGGCACTTCGTAGATGCGGGCCCGCCCCGCCGACAACAAAAATCTTGGAAAGAATTTTTGACGACCCTCCGAAAGGCGTGCCACGATACGGCCCGATCCCCGGCCGGAGGACGTTGTCGCAGCTCGCGAGCTTGAGAGCGGGAACTACGGAGAGGGCGAGACGGTGTCGGAGAGTCGGGCGACGGTCGCGTGGGACACCACGAACCTGGTCCGCGACGCGCAGGCCGGCGATCTCGACGCCCTCGACCGGCTCGTCACCGGACACCTGCCGCTGATCTACAACGTGGTCGGGCGGGCCCTGGACGGCCACCCGGACGTCGACGACATCGTCCAGGAGACGATGCTGAAGGCGATCCGCGGACTCACCACCCTGCGTCAGCCTGACCGCTTCCGGTCATGGTTGGTCGCGATCGCGTACCGGCAGGTCCAGATGCACCTGCGGTCCCGCAAGATGACCCTGCTGCGCCGCCACCCGGAGCCGGTCGACGTGGCCGACCCGGCCGGCGACTTCGCCGAGCGGACCACCGCCGAGCTGGTCGTCACCGAGCAGCGCCGGGAGCTGGCCGAGGCCGGCCGCTGGCTCGACGACACCGACCGGGAGCTGCTCGCGCTCTGGTGGCAGGAGGCGTCCGGGCGGATCGGCCGGGCCGAGCTGGCCGCCTCGCTGGGGGTCAAGCCGAAGCACGCCGCGGTCCGGGTGCAGCGGATGAAGGCGCAGGTGGATTTGGCCCGCGGGGTGGTCCGGGCACTGCGTGCCAGGCCGCTCTGCCCGGAGCTGTCGGACCTGGTCCGGTTCTGGGACGGCACCACCGACTCGGTCTGGCGCAAGCGGCTGGCCCGGCACGTCCGGGACTGCGCGCGCTGCCGGGTCCGCCAGGGCGGGCTGGTCCCGCCGGAGCAGCTGCTGCTCGGGATGGCCGCGCTGCCGGTGCCGCTGGCGCTGACCGCGGCCGTGCAGGCGGCGATCCACAGCGGGTCGGCGGCGCCGGCCGTGGTCTCCGCCGCGAAGGGGACCGTGCTGGTCGCCGCGCTGCAGAACAAGGTCCTGGTGGCGGCAACGGCGACGGCCGTGGTGGGCGGCGGGTTCGCGTACGCGGTCTACCACTCCCCCGCCGAGCCGGGCGCTCCGCTGTCGGTCGCGCCGCCGGCGGTCACCGCCTCCGCGACCACGCCGCCACCGAGCGCCCTGCCGGCCCCGACCACAACATCGGCAAAAGTTCCGACAAAAGCCGAAATTTTCGTCTCACCGACCGGCAACGACAGTGGTGACGGCACCGCCGAGCACCCCTACGCCACCGTCGCCAAGGCGGTCGCCACCGTCAAAGCGGGCCAGACGATCGCCCTTCGGGGCGGCACCTACAGGACCACGAGTCCGATCACGATCACCACGAGCGGCACCGCCACGAAGCGGATCACGCTGACCGCCGCCACCGGCGAGCGCCCGATCCTCGACATGTCCGGCATCCCCGCCGACAAGTGGGCGATCACCCAGCAAGCGAGCTATTGGACCGTGCGGGACCTGGAGATCACGGGCGCGCCCGGCCAGGCGTACGTCTGCCAATCTTGTAAAAATGATCTCTTTCAGCGCCTCGTCATCCACGGCGCCGGCAGTGCCGGGCTGATGCTCCGCGACGCCGGGACCAGCGGGAACCAGGTTCTGGACAGCGACTTCCACGACAACCGCGGCTCCGGGCTGGCGGTCCAGTTCGGCGACGGCGGCGGCAACCAGCTGCGCGGCAACCGGGCGTTCCGCAACGGCGGCGACGGGATCAACCTCGGCGACTTCGCGAGCGCGGTGACCGTGCAGTACAACTGGTCGTTCCGCAACGGCGCGAACGGCTTCGCGATCGGCGGCGGCACCCCGTCCACGGCCGCCGCGCACACGATCCGGCACAACGCCGCGTGGAACAACGGCGGGCACGGCTTCGTCGACGAGGGCAACACCGCGGCGCTCACGCTCGGTAACAACACCGCGTTCCAGAACACCGGCCTCGGGTTCGCGGTCGGCACCGCGCCGGCCGCCCTGCGCTACAACGTCGCGCTCGGCAACACCCAGGGTGAGCAGGTCCTTTCCGGCGCGGTCAAGGCGACCCACAATTCCTGGCAGGGCGAGGCGGTCAGCTTCCGGTCCGCCGATCCCAAGGTCGCTGAGGGTTCCCGTACGGCCGATGGCCGGTTGCCCGCCACCACGTACCTCGCCACCACGAACGGCGCCGGCGCCTCGATGACCGGCGGCGGATAATCGCTGCCGTCGATCGCGAGTGCCCGGCAGACTGATCGCCATGCACTCCGCGATCACGGTGACCCCGGCCCAGCTGCCCGACCTGCTCCTGCATGTCGCGGTGGCCCGGCCGGTGTTCCTGTGGGGCGCCCCGGGCATCGGCAAGAGCTCGCTGGTGCGCGACTTCGCCGCCGCGCTCGGCCTGGACTGCGTCACCCTGGTCGGCACCCAGCTCGCCCCGGAGGACCTGATCGGCGTCCCGGAGCTGATCGACGGGCGCAGCCGGTTCGCGCCGCCCGAGACGATCGCCCGGGACGAGCCGTACTGCCTGTTCCTGGACGAGCTGAACGCGTCCTCGCCGGACGTGCAGAAGGCGTTCTACTCGCTGATCCTGGACCGCCGGATCGGGGCGTACGAGTTGCCGGCCGGCTCCATCGTGATCGGCGCCGGGAACCGGGCCAGCGACAACGCGCTCGCCCGTCCGATGGCGTCGGCACTGGTCAACCGCATGATCCACGTGCACCTGCGGGCGGCGTACCCGGACTGGGTGAACTGGGCCGCGACCGCCGGCATCCACCCGTGGGTGCTCGGCTACCTCGCCGAGCGGCCCGACCACCTGTGGTCCGCCCCGCCGAAGACCGAGGAGACGTTCTCCACCCCGCGCAGCTGGCACATGCTCTCCGACGCGCTGCACTCGTACGGCGACGGGGTCGGCGAGGAGATGATCCGGCTGCTCGCCGCCGGCACGCTCGGCCCGCCGCACGCCACCGCGTTCACCGGCTACGTGAAGATCGTCCGGCACCGCTTCGGGCTGGAGGCGATCGTCCGCGGCGACGTCGGCTGGCCGGCCGCCCCGGCCGACCGGGACCTGCTCTACTTCCTGGCCGAGGCGTTCCGGGCGCGGCTCACCAAGGACCTGCCGGCCAGCAAGGAGCACGCGTCGCCGGGCCTGCGCCAGTTCGCGCACCGGGCCAAGGCGATGCTGGTCGAGCTCGCCGAGCTGTCCCTGGAGTGCGGCCGCCCGGTGATCGCGCCGGATCAGGCCGGTCGCCCGGTGCTGCCGGCCTGGTTCCTGGTCGAGATCAGCCGCGACCTGCCGCGCCTGGTCGCGGCGCGGGCCTGAGGCGGCCGCGATGGCCCGTCGCACCGAGCAGCCCGACCCGGACAGCCTCGACTTCCGCAGCGCCTGGGACGGGATCGCGCACAGCCGGATCTTCGCGCCGATGGTCGAGGACAGCTGGCGGCAGCGCGGCGCGGACTACCGGTTCACCGAGGGTGGCCTGCCCGGCATCGCCCAGGTCAACGAGGACGGCGTGATCCGGCTGACCCGGCACCGCCGGCTGGACGCCGACGAGTGGCACTGGGTGCTCGCGCACTGCCTGCTGCACCTGGGCTTCGGCCACACCCGGCCGGACGCGCTGCCCGACGACGCGGCCCGGGCGGCCGCCTGCGTCGCGGTGGCCCGCTTCCAGCGCGAGGTGAAGCTGGGCCGGCCGCCGGTCCCGGTGCCGGACACGCTGCCGACCGCCGACGAGGCCGCCCTCGCCGAGCGGTGGCGGCACACCGGCGTGCCCGCCGAGCTGGCCGCCTGCGGCGCCGCCACGCCGGACGTGACCCCGCTGCGCGACGACTGCGCGCCGGGCCGCGGCCACGGGGTCGACTGGGCGCAGCGGTTCGCGCTCGGGCTGACCGAGGCGGCGACCGTCGGCGTGGAGATGGCCGGCGGCGCCCGGGCGACCGAGTTCGGCTCCGGGCCGCACCGCACGGAGTACGACCTGGCGTTCAGCTGGTTCCTGCAGCACTACCCGCTGCTGGGCGGGGTGGCGGCCGGATTCACCCTGGTCGACGACCGGGAGCTGGCCCGGGAGCAGGACATCGCGATCGCCGCGGTGTCGGCGGAGGCCGGCGAGATCTACGTCAACCCGGTGCGGCGGCTGAGCGAACCGGAGTGGCGGTTCGTGCTCGCGCACGAGATGCTGCACGCCGCGCTCCGGCACGCCGACCGGGCCGGGCACCGCGACCCGTACCTGTGGAACGTCGCCTGCGACTACGTGATCAACGGCTGGCTGATCGAGATGGGCGTCGGGGTGATGCCGGACGGCACGCTGTACGACCCGGCGCTGACCGACGCGGCGGCCTCGGCCGAGACGGTCTACGACCGGATCGCCGGGGACCTGCGGCGGATGCGGAAACTGGCGACGCTGCGGGGCCGGGGGCTCGGCGACATGCTGGGCGAGCCGCCGGTCTGGGCCGGCCGGCGCGCGGGCGGCGTGGACCTGGACGAGTACTGCCGGCGGGCGCTGCTGACCGGGCACGCCTACCACCTGAGCACCGGCCGCGGGCTGCTCCCGGCCGGCCTGGAGCAGGAGATCCGGGTCCTCGAGCAGCCGCCGCTGCCATGGGACGTGCGGCTGGCCCGGTGGTTCGAGGAGCACGTGCCGGGGGCCGAGCCGGTGCGGTCGTACGCCCGCCCGTCCCGCCGTCAGGCGTCCACGCCGGACATCCCGCGCCCCGGGTGGCACCGGCCCGACGAGCCGGTGCGGCGGGCCACGTTCGGGGTGGTGGTGGACACGTCCGGCTCGATGAGCACCACGCTGATGGGCAAGGCGCTGGGCGCGATCGCGTCGTACGCCACGGCCCGGGACGTCCCGGCGGCCCGCGTGGTGTTCTGCGACGCGGCCGCCTACGACGCCGGGTACCTGCCGGTCGACGAGATCGCCGGGCGGGTCCGGGTCCGCGGTCGCGGCGGCACGGTCCTGCAGCCGGCGATCACGCTGCTGGAACGCGCGCCGGACTTCCCGCCGGACGGTCCGATCCTGGTGATCACCGACGGGCAGTGCGACGTGCTGCGGGTCCGGCGCGCGCACGCGTACCTGATGCCGCGCGGCGCCCGACTCCCGTTCACCCCGCGCGGCGAGGTCTTCAGCTTGCGATGACCGGGATGCGGTAGTCCGGGTGGGGTTCGGTGTCCGGCTCCCGGGTGGGGCCGCCCGCCGCGGTGGCGCGCAGGAGAAACGCCGTACCGTCGGCGCAGTTGATCCTTAAGCCGAGGGGAACCTTGCCGCGCTCAGCGACCGGGCCCAGATCGCGCAGCGCGACCAGCTCCCAGCCGCGCAGATCCGCCGGGCGGGCGGCGTCCAGCAGTTGGGCCGCGAAAACCGCGGCACGCGAGGCCCGGCGATTCGGCGGCGGCAATTCCTCCGGTACGGCCATCGGCGTCTCCCCCGCCCAGACCGCGCCCCAGAGGTACGCGAACGACCCGGTGTCGTAGCGCAGCCGCAGTCCCGCCGGCGAGGGGCCGCCGGGCGCGGCGTCGGTGCCGAAGCGCTCCACCGCGGCGATCTCCGGGTGGCCGCTGGCCTCGTGAAGCCGGTGCAGAAGATCGAGAACCTGGACGAGTCGCACGACCCAGCCAACCGCGCTCCGGCGGGACCGCGGCGTCCATCCTGTGCGACCCGTACCCCTAAGGGTGGCCCCCCAGGTTCATGCTGTGGCTTGTGCGATTCATTCTCAACGTTCTGTGGTTCATCTTCGGCAGCGGCTTCCTGATGTTCCTGGGCTACGGCCTCGCCGCGCTGATCTGCTTCGCGCTGGTCGTCACGATCCCGTTCGGCATCGCCGCCGGACGCATCGCGATCTACTCGCTGGCGCCGTTCGGCCGGGAAGTCGTGTCCCGCCCGGGCGCCGGCGCCCCCTCGGTCCTGGCGAACGTCCTCTGGGTGGTCCTCTTCGGCTGGTGGATCGCGCTGCACCACATCGTGATCGGGATCGCCCAGTGCGTCACGATCATCGGCATCCCGTTCGGGTTCGCGAACTTCAAGCTGGCGCCGGTGGCGTTCTGGCCGCTCGGCCGCGAGATCGTGGACACGCACTGACCGTCAAAGGAGCTGAGTCGTGGAGATCAACGGCATATTCACCGGCATCGTCTTCGGCCTGATCATCGGCTGGCTCGGGCGCCTGGTGGTGCCCGGCAAGCAGAGCCTGCCGATCTGGCTGACCCTGCTGGTCGGGGTCGTGGCCGGGCTGGCCGGCACGTTCATCGCGGCGGCCCTCGGGGTCGACGACACCGACGGCATCGACTGGATCGAGCTCGCCCTGCAGGTCGGACTGGCCGCGGTCGGCGTCGCGCTGGTGGCCGGCGCGGGCCGCCGTCGTCGCCTTTGAGAGTTTGTGCGGCGCAGGCACGGTAGGTTCTCCGTCATGGCCCGTGTACGCGCCGCACTGTATCTGGACTTCGACAACGTGTTCAGCGGACTGATCAAGCAGGACCCGGACGTGGCGATCCAGTTCGCCAAGGACCCGGCCGCGTGGTTGGTCCGCCTGACCACGTCCCTGACCGTCGACGGCCCGCGACGCTGGCTGATCCTGCGCTGCTACATGAACCCGGGCGGCTGGGTGCCCAACCCGGACACCGGCGCCACCCAGCAGCGCCTCTACTACTCGCAGTTCCGGCCGTTCTTCGTCAACGCCGGCTTCGAGGTGATCGACTGCCCACGGCTGACCCACACCAAGAACGCCGCCGACATCCGGATGGTGGTCGACGCCGTCGACGCGGTCGCCGACCCGGTGACGTTCGAGGAATTCGTCATCGCCTCCGGCGATTCCGACATGACCCCCTTGCTGGTACGACTTCGTCGCGCCGACCGGCGCACCACGATCGTCTCGCCGTCCGACGCGGCCGAGGCGTTCATCGCCGTCGCCGACCGGCTGATCACCAGCCAGGAGCTGCTCGAACTGGTCCAGGGCGAGCCGGTGGAGAGCGACGAGGCGCCGGTGACGCCGGTCGACCCGGAGACGCCGGTCTCCTTCGAGCAGTTCCGGGACCTGGTCACCTGGCGCTACACGGCGGCCGGCGGCCCGCTCAACCTGGCGTCGCTCGCCCACGACCTGCGCCGCCAGCTCGGCCCGAGCATCGACGACACGAACTGGTTCGGCAACGGCGGGTTCGTCCGCGCGCTGGAGAGCCTGAGCCTGCCGGCCGCGAAATACTCCAACCACTTCCTGTGGGACTCCGCGCGGCACGACCCGCCCGAGTCCGGGGTCAGCACCGGCCCGGCCCCGGAGCCGGTCGGCCGGCTGTCGGCGCTGCTCAGCCTGCCGCGGCTGGCCCGGGAGATGTGGCCGCCGGTCTACCAGGCGCTCGCCGACTACGCCGGGGGGCACCACTTCAACCTGACCGAGGCGACCCGGTGGGCCCGCGATCAGCTGGCCGCCCAGGGGGTCGACGTGAGCCGCAGCGCGATCGCGTTCGTGACCCGGGGGACGGCGTTCGGCGGGGCGCCGCTGTATCGGCAGCCGCCGCCGCAGGCCGCCGAGATCGCGTCGGCCTTCGCCGACAACGTGCTGAACCGGGCGGAGGCGGCGGCGATCGCCCTGAGCGACGAGGAGATCGCCGAAGTCCGCGCCTGGCTGGGCGCCTGACCCACCCGTCAGAACAGGGCTTTGGCGGCGGTGTTCCAGGCGGTGATCAGGTCGAGGCCTTCGGGGTCGCGGAGCCATTGGATCTGCAGGCCGTCCATCAGCGCCATCACCTGCCGGGCCAGGGTTTCCGGTTCCGGTACGCCGTGGGTCCGGGCCAGCGTCGTCATCACCCGGATGGTGTTCTCCTGGCGGGCGCGGAAGTACTCGTGGGCCGGGTGGTCCGGGGCCAGCGACTCGACCTCCAGGACCGCGAAGAGCCGGACGATCTCCGGCTGGGCCGCGTTCCGTTCGACCAGGGCGGCGCAGATCTCGGGTAGTGGCACCTCGGTCTCCGGCCGGCCGAGCGCCTCGGTGAGCGACCGGTGGTCCTGCTCGTCGCGGTGTTCCAGGACCGCGACCAGCAGCCGGTCCTTCGAGCCGACGTGGTGCAGCAGGCCGGGCACGGTCAGGCCGCAGTCGTCGGCGACATCCTGCATCGACAGGCCCCAGAAGCCGCGCTCGGCGATCAGGCGGGTGGTCACGTCGATGATCTGCCGGCGGCGCTCGGGGGCCGGCAGCCGGGCGCGGTCGCGGCGGCGGGGTGATGCGGTGGTCACAGCGTGTTCCTATCGGCAGCCTCTTGCCCACGACCCGGGGGCCTGGCTATGTTACCAAGTAGTTAATACCTAGTAGGTACTCAGTAAGGGACGGGCCGACGTCATGAACCCTGAGCTCAGCACCGCCGAGCAGGCGGCGATCACCAGCGGCAGCGACTTCTGGAGCACCACCGCCGTCGAGTCGGCGGGTCTTCCGGCGATCACCGTGACCGACGGGCCGCACGGCGTGCGCATGCAGGCCGCCGCCGGTGACCTGCTCGCCGGGGTCCCGGCCACCTGTTTCCCGCCGGCCGTGGCCAGCGCCTCCACCTGGGATCCGGAGCTGCTGCGCCGGATGGGTGAGGCGCTCGGCGACGAGTGCCGGGCGATGGACGTGGCCGTGCTGCTCGGCCCGGGCGTCAACCTGAAGCGCAGCCCGCTCGGCGGCCGCAACTTCGAGTACTTCTCCGAGGACCCGATCCTGACCGGCGTGCTCGCCACCGAGTGGGTGCGCGGCCTGCAGAGCAAGGGGGTCGGCGCGTCGCTCAAGCACTTCGCGGTGAACAGCCAGGAGACCGACCGGATGCGGGTCAGCGCCGACCTGGACGAGCGCACGCTGCGGGAGATGTATCTGCGGGCGTTCCACCGGGTGGTGACCAAGGCCCAGCCGTGGACCGTGATGTGCGCCTACAACCGGGTCAACGGGGTGTACGCGAGCGAGCACCACTGGCTGCTCACCGAGGTGCTGCGGGACGAGTGGGGCTTCGAGGGCCTGGTCGTGTCGGACTGGGGCGCCGTGGTCGACCGGGTCGCGGCGGTCCGCGCCGGGCTGGACCTGACCATGCCCGGGCCGGACGCGACCGGGGACCAGGCGCTGGCGGACGCGGTGGCGGACGGGACGCTCGACGCCGCCGCGCTGCGGGCGTCGGCTGACCTCGTACGGGAAATGATCCTGAAGGCCGGGCAGCGCGAAGCCGGAAGCTATGACGCGGCCGCGCACCATGACCTGGCCCGGGAGATCGCCGGAAGGGCGATCGTGCTCCTGAAGAACGACGGCGGGCTCCTTCCGCTGCGCGCGGAGGGCCAGTCCATCGCGGTGCTCGGCGAGTTCGCCCGGACGCCGCGGTATCAGGGCGGTGGCAGCTCGCAGATCACGCCGACCCGGCTGGACGACGCGCTCACCCAGATCCAGGCGTCGACCAGCGCCGCCGTCACGTTCGCGGCGGGCTATGACGACCCCGCCGAGGCCGTCGAGGCGGCCCGGGCCAGCGACGTGGCGCTCGTCTTCGTCGGCACCGTGCACGAGACCGAGGGCGCCGACCGGGACTCGCTGGACCTGCCGGCCGAGCACCTCGCGCTGATCGAGCAGGTCGCCGCGGTCAACCCGAACACGATCGTGGTGCTCTCCAACGGCGCGGTGCTGCTGACCAGCCCGTGGGAGGCGCGCGTGCCGGCGATCGTGGAGGGCTGGCTGCTCGGGCAGGCCGGCGGCAGCGCGATCGCGGACGTGCTGTTCGGGCGGGTCGATCCGTCCGGGCGGCTGGCCGAGACGATCCCGGTCCGGATCGAGGATCACCCGTCCTACCTGGACTTTCCCGGGGAGCACGGGCACGTCCGGTATGGCGAGGGGCTGCACGTGGGCTACCGCGGGTTCGACGCGCGCCGGACCGCGGTGTCCTATCCGTTCGGCTTCGGACTTTCTTACACCACTTTTTCGTACGGCGTGGCCACGGTCTCGTCGTCGCCGGCCGGCCTCGAGATCCGCGTCCCGGTGACCAACACCGGCGGGCGGGACGGCCGGGAGGTCGTCCAGGCGTACCTCAGCCTGCCCGGGTCCGCGGTGCGGCGGGCGCCGCGCGAGCTGAAGGCCTTCGCCAGTGTGCCGGTCGCGGCCGGTCAGACCGTGGACGTGGTGCTGCACGTCGAGCGGGACGACCTGGCCTACTGGGACACCCGGCTCGACCGGTGGATCGTCGAGGACGGCGCCTACCTGGTCGAGGTCGGCGCGTCGTCGCGGGACATCCGGGCGACGGCCACCCAGCACGTCGCCGGGGACCCGGCGCGGGTGCCGCTGACCGCGGAGTCCAGCGTCGGCGAGTGGTTCGCCGACCCGCGCGGCGCCGACCTGCTCGGCGAGTTGTTCGCCTCGGCGGCGGCCGGGGCCGGGGACTCGACGATGGCGGCGATGGCGTCCGACCCGGGCATGCTGATGATGCTGAACAGCCTGCCGCTGAGCCGGATGGCGATGTTCCCGGGCAGCCCGTTCACCGCCGCTGCCCTCGAAGGGCTGCTGAAGGCCGTCAACGACTAGACATATCCCCTCAAAGTAGCCCGCAACCATATGGTTGTGGGCTACTTTGCTGTATCCGCTTGCCATAGTGTGCGTCGCACACTATCGTTTCTCACATGACAATGGATGCGACGCTAGCGGGGCATCTGCAGGAGTTGCGGCGCGGCACCGTGGTCGTCGCGAGCCTCACCGTCCTGCGCACCCCCGGCTACGGATACTCGCTCCTCGAGACGCTGAGCCGGGCCGGCTTCGAGGTCGAGGCGAACACGCTCTACCCGCTGCTGCGCCGGCTCGAGGCGCAGGGGCTCCTGACCAGCGAGTGGAACACCGAGGAGCCCCGGCCGCGGAAGTTCTACCGGACCACCGAGCAGGGCGAGACCCTCGCCGACACCCTGCGCGACGAATGGGCGCGGATCGACCGCGCCATCGGTGACCTCTTCAAGGAAGGTGCGGAGTAATGACGAACCTGGTTGACCGCTACGTTTTCACCGCCCTGCGCCGCATCCCGGAGCAGCAGCGCGCCGACATCGACCGGGAGTTGCGCGCGTCCATCGACGACGCGGTCGACGCCCGGATCGAGGCCGGGGAGACCCCCGAGGCCGCCGTCGAGACCACCCTCACCGAGCTCGGCGATCCGGAGAAACTCGCTGATCAGTACGCGGGGCGCCCGCTCTACCTGATCGGGCCGGAACTATTCCCGCTCTGGCGGCGCCTGCTCAAGGTGCTGCTCTGGACCATCCTGCCGATCGTCGTCACGGTCGGCGTGGTCGTCCAGATCATCGACGACCCGAACATCGGCAAGATCATCGGCGGGGTGGTCGGCAGCGGGTTCACCGTCGGCGCGCACCTCTGCTTCTGGGTCACCCTGGTCTTCGCCATCGCGGAACGGACCGGCACCCAGCTCAAGGTCAACTGGTCGCTCAAGGACCTTCCGAGGTACGAGGGTCATCGCGCCACCCTGGGGCAGATGATCACCGGGATCGTGTGGCTCGTGCTGCTGATCGCCGCCCTGGTCCTGCAGCAGTTCACGTTCACCGACGTGCCGCTGCTCGACCCGGCCAACTGGACGTTCTGGTGGCCGGTGCTGATCGGGCTGTTCGTGCTCCGGGCGTTCTACTACGTGTGGCTGCACCGGATCGGGACGTGGACCCGGACGGTCACGGTGGTGAACGCGATCCTGACGGTGGCGTGGGCCGCGCCGCTGATCTGGCTGCTGGCCACCGACCGGTTCTTCAACCCGGAGTTCCACGGGTTCCTCGATCTGCACGGCGGGGACTTCCGGCACTGGTTGAACCTGGGGATCATCGGGCTGGTGGCGGTGGGCGCGGCCTGGGACATCATCGACACCGGGCTGCGGGCGGAGCGGGTCCGGCGCGGGCTGCCGTCGAAGGTTCCGGGGACCGGCGGGGGCTACGACTTCAGCTAGTGCACTTGTTCCGGACGGCCGGTGGCGCATTGCGCCGCCGGTCGTTCGGCGTGGTCAGGTGCGGGCCCGGGTCAGCAGGGCCTGGATCCGGGAGACCAGTTCCCGGGGGCTGAAGGGCTTCGTCACGTAGTCGTCGGCGCCGGCGCTGAAGCCGCCTTCCACGTCCTGTTCCTGGACCCGGGCGGTGAGCATGATGATCAGCATGCCGGCGGTGGCGGGGTCGGCCCGGAGCAGGCGGCAGACCTCGATGCCGGACAGCAACGGCATGGAGACGTCCAGGACGGCGAGGGTGGGGCGGTGCGCACGGGCCTGCTCGACGGCGGCCTGACCGTCCCCGACCGTCAGCACCTCGAGACCGGCCTGCTCCAGCTTGAAGGCCACCAGGTCGCGGATGTCGGCGTCGTCGTCGGCCACCAGGACCGTGGTCACGGCAGCTCCCCTCGATCGGTATCAGTCATGATGACCATATCGGGTTATCAGAGGATATGGCGGGCGGTCCTTGGATTGGCGTTCGCAACCCGGCTGCAACCCGGGTGCGCCTGGGCTGCCACCCGGCAGGAGTGTGCTGATCTTCGCGCCACCAAGCATGCCGTTGACCCGACCGGGGAGGGACCGATGACCGCGATTGTCGACGATGTCCGTACCGAAGCACTCTTCGTCTCGGACGTGCAGCGTTCGCAGGAGCCGACGCTGGAGGTGATCCGGGAGGCGATCACGGCGGCGGTCACCCGCCTCGGGGAGAGTGGGTGTGCGGCGCTGGTCGCTCAGGAGTTCGGCGAGCATCCGGACTGTGCGATCGGCCGGATGCGGTGGGCGCGGTCCGCGGTCCGGCTCGCCTTCGCCGCCTGAATTCGGGCCGGGGGGCTGCGGGGAGGGGACCGCTGAGCGGGACGGGAGGCCGGGCGCGCAAGGCGCGGCCGGGGTGGGACGGACCGGGCCGCCGCGTGTCTCGTGGGGGCGGGCGTTTCACGGCCGTACCGTCGCATGGTTTTGAATGGTGGGAATCGCGCGCGGCGGGATGGCGCCGGGCCGGAGCGCGCGGCTAGGCTGCCGGGCATGAGCACGCGCTTGAGCATGTGGTGGCACGCCTGACGGCGGCCCCACTTCGCGCGTAACAACCGCGGCCGCCTCGTCGAGGCGGCCGTTTCTGCATGGTCGATCTCGGTGGGCGGACGCCTGGCCCGGAACGAGGAACCATGCCTTTCGCTCTTCTGCACCGCGACGGCGCCGAGTACGTCGAGGTGCTCACCGGTGACGTGATCACCGTGGATACGCTCGCGAACATTCCGCTCGAACCCGGGCAACCGGTGCTGGCCGTGGTCCCCTATCGGCAGATCGCCGAACGGGGTTTCGACTGTGTCGACGACGGGGCGCCGCTGGAGTGCCTGCTGGTCAGGGAGCGGACGACCCGGCCGCTGAGTGAGTTTCCCGCCGGTGAGCTGCGGGTCTCCGGCGGGCGGTTCGATCTTGACGACGACGAGTACGGCACGATCGTCGAGGACGTGCTGCGGGACGAGATCGGGCACGGCGAGGGTGCGAACTTCGTGATCCATCGGGTGTTCGAGGCGTCGGTGGACGGGGATCCGGTGGACGCCGCGCGGGCCGCGTTCGGGCGGCTGCTGACCCAGGAGCAGGGGACGTACTGGACGTTCCTGGTGCATACCGGCACGCGCACGCTGGTCGGGGCGACGCCGGAACGGCACGTCAGCGTCAACGACGGCATCGTGATGATGAATCCGATCAGCGGGACGTTCCGGCACGGATCCGGCGAGTTGATCGACTTCCTGCGGGATCCGAAGGAGGTCGAGGAGCTGTACATGGTCCTCGACGAGGAACTGAAGATGATGGCGACCGTCGCCGAGCACGGCGGGCAGGTGGCCGGGCCGTACCTCAAGCAGATGTCGCACCTGACGCACACCGAGTATCTGCTGGCCGGACGGGGTTCGCTGGACGTCCGGGAGGTGCTGCGGGAGACCATGTTCGCGCCGACGGTGACCGGCAGCCCGATCGAGAACGCGTGCCGGGTGATCGCGCGGCACGAGCGGCGCGGGCGGCGGTACTACGCCGGGGTGCTGGCGCTGCTGTCGGTGGACGACGACGGCACGCAGTCGCTGGACGCGCCGATTCTGATCAGGACCGCGGAGATCACGCCGGACGGCACGCTGCGGGTGCCGGTCGGGGCGACGCTGGTCCGGCACTCGACGGCGGCGGGCGAGGTGGCCGAGACCCACACCAAGGCGGCCGGCCTGCTGTCCGCTCTGGGTGCGGCGACCATTCCGGTACGGACGTCGCTCCCGCCCGTGGCCGGCCCGGCCGAACAGGCGGCGCTCGCCGGGCGGAACACCGACCTGGCGCGGTTCTGGCTGGACTCCCGGGAGGCGGGGGCGCTCGCCGTCCCGGCGCTCCTGGGCCGGTCCGCGGTGATCGTGGACGGCGAGGACACGTTCACCGCGATGCTCGCGCACCAGCTGAAGGCGCTCGGGCTGACCGTCTCGGTGGTGCCGTGGTCCGCCCCGGTGCCGGACGCCGACCTGCTGGTGGTCGGGCCCGGCCCGGGCGACCCGTCACTGCTGCCCGGGGAGCCGAAGATGGTGGCGATGCGGGCGATCGTGGCGGCCCGGCTGGCGTCCGGGCGGCCGCTGTTCGCGGTCTGCCTGGGCCAGCAGCTGCTCGCGGCGCACCTGGGGCTGGCGCTGTTCCGGCGGGCGCAGACCTATCAGGGGCTGGCCCGGGACGTGGACCTGTTCGGGACGGTCCGGCGGGTCGGCTTCTACTCCAGTTTCGCGGCGGTCGCCGACGGGACGACGATCACGTCCGGATACGGGCCGGTGGAGATCGCCCGGGACCCGGCGGACGGGGCGGTGCACGCGCTGCGCGGGCGCACGTTCGCCGGGGTGCAGTTCCATCCGGAGTCGGTGCTGAGCCGGGACGGCATCGACGTTCTTCGGGAACTTCTCCCACCTTTGCTGGCGGAAGTGGTTAGCCCGCTCACGAACGGGTAGCGATAGGGCGTCGGTGGTCCAAGGGGATCGAGAGCCTCACCTTGGGCCACCGACCCGTTCTGTGTCCTGCTGTCGCCCCCGGATCCGGGCCCACGCCGCGGTCCCCGGCCGGCGTTGTCCACAGGGGCTGGAGAGCGCAGGTCAGAGCGCGAATGCTGGAAGCATGCCGATCGATCGACGTAGCGCCCAGACGATGAACGCGCTCCTGATCCGTCAGGCCGGCCTGATCACCTGGCAGCAGGCGCGGCGGTTCCTCAGCGAGAAGACCGTCCGGCACCGGGTCCGGGCCGGCGAGTGGCAACGCATTCACCGCGGTCTCTACTGCGCCCGGCCCGAGGAGGCCGGCGAGCGCCAGATGTGGTGGGCGGCCAGTCTCGCCGCCGGCAACGGGCGGCCCGCCCTGCTGGCCGGGGCGAGCGCGCTGCGGGTGTTCGGGTTGCGCCGCTTCGACTGGGCCGGGTGGCCGGCCGGCGGTCTGGTGCTCGGCGTCCTGCCGGTGCACGTGCTGGTCCACAGCAGCCGGCCGGACCGGGATCCACCGGACGGGGTTCGGGTGCACCGGACCCGGCGACTGAGCAGTGTGGACATCTGCCCGACGGTCTCCCCGCCGTGCACCACCGCGGCCCGGGCACTGGTCGACGCGGTGGAGTGGGCCGGCGACCGGGCCGAGGCGGCGATGGTGCTGGCCACCGTGCGGCGGCATCGGCTGGTCAGCCAGGCGCAGGTGCGGCCGGTGCTGAACCGGCTTCCCCGGTTGTCGCGGCGGCGGTTGATCGAGGAGACGGTGTTCGGTTCATCCGTGGAGGTGAAAACTGAGCGCGGGGAACACCCGGCGGGGTTTACTGAGGGTTGGTCGACGGGTACCCGCACAGCGTCGTTGACCTTCGGAGGACATCTTGGCTGAGCCGCACGTCACTCTAGATCCGCAGACGCTCACCCCGGTGGAAGAAAAACTGCGCGGCCCGTTGGAGGACCAGCTCAGTTCGGCCCTGCAGGCCGCGACGGTCAAGATCCGGCAGCGGTACGCCGGCGAGAACGTCGAGCAGGTCACCACGATGCTCCTGGACCAGGCGAAGGCCGGTCTGCACCCGGACATCGCGGCCGGCTTCCACCCCGACCACGAACAACTCCGCCACGTCGCCGAGGAGATCGTCAGCCGCGGCCACTGACCCGTTCCGAGCATCGAGGGCACACCGATCGGTGTGCCCTCGTCGCGTTGTTCCGGGGATCAGCGGGGCTCGTGGAGGGTGAGGATCAGGTCGACGACCAGGGCGCTCCAGCCGGTCTGGTGCCAGGCGCCCAGGCCGGCCCCGTTGTCGCCGTGGAAGTACTCCGGGAAGACGACCAGGTCCTTCCAGTCCGGGTGGATCTGGAACAGCTCGGTGGCGCCGTAGATCGGGCGATGCCCGTCCGCGTCCGGGACGAACAGCGCGATCAACCGGCGCGCCAGGTCGTCGGCGACCTCGGCGAGCGAGACCTTGGTCTGCGAGCCGGTCGGGTACTCCACCCGCAGGTCCTCGCCGTAGAACTCGGCGAACTCCCGCAACGCCTCGACCAGCAGGTAGTTGACCGGCATCCAGACCGGGCCGCGCCAGTTCGAGTTGCCGCCGAACAGGCCGCTGGTGCTCTCGGCCGGCTCGTAGCCGACGGTGAAGTCGGAGCCGCCCAGCGACACCGTGAACGGCTTCTCCAGGTGGGCCCGGGAGAGCGTGCGCAGCCCGTACGGCGAAAGGAATTCCTCGGGGTCCAGCAACCGCGCCAGGATCCGCAGCAGTTGTTCCTGGCCGACCATGCTCAGCAGGCGCTGGCGGCGGCGGTCCGCGCCGCCCAGCCGCCGCGCGCTGATCACGTCGCCGTAGTCGGTCTGGCTGTGCAGCATCCACCGGACGCGCGCGTTCACCTCGGGCAGCCGGTTGAGGGTCTCCGAGGTGAGCCGGGTGGTCGCGGCGAGCGGCAGCAGGCCGACGATCGAGCGCGCCTTGAGCGGCACCTTGTGCCCGTCCGGCAGGCGCAGCACGTCGTAGAAGAAGCTGTCCTCCTCGTCCCAGAGCCCCTGCCGGTACGCCGCCTCGGCGATGTACATGAAGTGCTCGAGGAACTTGGTGGCCATGTCCTCGTAGGACCGGTCGTGCAGGGCCAGGATGATCGAGATGTCGAGCAGGTTGAGGGCGTACATCGCCATCCAGCCCGTGCCGTCGGACTGTTCGAGCACGCCGGCGACCGGCAGCGCGGCCGACCGGTCGAACGGGCCGACGTTGTCCAGGCCGAGGAAGCCGCCCTCGAAGACGTTGTTGCCGCCGACGTCCTTGCGGTTGACCCACCAGGTGAAGTTGAGCAGCAGCTTGTGCATCACCCGGGACAGGAAGTCGTAGTCGCGGCCGCCGTCGATCTCGAAGACCCGCAGCGCGGCCCACGCGTGCACCGGCGGATTCACGTCGGCGAACGACCACTCGTACGCGGGGATCTGGCCGTTGGGGTGCATGTACCACTCGCGGAGCAGCAGCAGGAGCTGGGACTTGGCGAAGCCCGGGTCGACGCGGCTGATGCTCACGCAGTGGAAGGCCAGGTCCCACGCGGCGTACCAGGGGTATTCCCACGGGTCCGGCATGCTGATCACGTCGAAGCTGTTCATGTGCCACCAGCCGTTGTTGCGCCCGTAGCGCCGGCCCGGTGGCGGTGGCGAGTTGCCCGGGTCGCCGACCAGCCACTGCTTCACGTCGAAGTGGTAGAACTGCTTGCCCCACATCAGACCGGCGATGCCCTGCCGGGCCACCGCGGCCTCGTCGGCGGAGGCCGCGGCCGGGATGATCCCGGCGAAGAACGCGTCGGCCTCGGCGAGCCGGTCGCGCATCACCGCGGTCCAGTCCCGGCCCAGGTCGAGCGGCGGCGACGGCGCGTCGGTCTGCGCCAGGCGGAGCCGGATGGTCCGGGTCTCCCCCGGCTTCAGCGTCAGCTCGTAGTGCAGCGATCCCTTGGTGCCGGTCCCGTTCGGATTCACCGTCGGCATGTCCGAGATCAGAAAATCATTGATCCCGTCCTTGGGGTACGGGCTGCGGCCCGGCAGCCCCCAGAGACGCTGGGAGTTGGTCTCGTTGTCACAGACCAGCGCCGGTGGCGTGCCCTCCGCGTCCAGGGTCACGTAGCCGAGCGAGCGGTGCCGCCCGGCGATCCGGCCCGGGGTCCCGGTCAGCGACGGCTGTGGACGGTTCGGCAGCCCCCAGGACCACGTGTTGCGGAACCACAGCGTCGGCAGCACGTGCAGGGTGGCCTTCTCCGGGCCGCGGTTGGAGACGGTGACGGCGATGCACATGTCGCGCGGGGAGGACTTGGCGTAGTCGACGGTCACCGCCCAGAACCGGTCCTGGTCGAAGATGCCGGTGTCGACCAGCTCGTACTCGCTCTCGGTCCGGGAGCGCTGCCCGTTCACCCGGACCAGCTGGTCGTACGGGAACTCGGCCTGGGGGTAGTGGTAACGCCACTTCATCCACGAGTGGGTCGGCGTCGAGTCCTGGTACCACCAGTAGTCCTTGGCGTCCTCGCCGTGGTTGCCGCCGTCGCCGCCGAGGCCGAACATCCGTTCCTTGAGGATCGGGTCCTTGCCGTTCCAGAGCGCGAGCGCGAAGCAGAACGTCTGCCGATCGTCACAGACGCCGGCCATCCCGTCGTCGTTCCACCGGTACGCCCGGGATCGCGCGTGATCGTGCGGGAAGTAGTCCCACGCCGTCCCGTGCTCGCTGTAGTCCTCGCGGACCGTGCCCCACGCCCGCTCGGAGAGGTAGGGACCCCAGGCGCGCCACGGCTGCTCGCCGGAGTCGGCCTGGGCCAGCCGATCCCGCTCCGACACGTCCGTTCTCACCATCCCCACGAAATTACGGTCAGGAGTCGATCACACTGAGACTGTCACGGTCTGGTGTCAAGTGTGTCGGCCTCGCCGATTCTTCCCCATGGTCGGAGGTCCCCTTCCATGTCCACCGTGCGGCCGATCGTCTTCGGACCACAGCTATGTACCGATCTGACCAGCGGATCGACCCGTGAGTGGCTTTTACCCGACGGGGTCGGTGGCTATGCCATGGGCACCGTCACGGGGCTGCGCACGCGGCGGTATCACGGGTTACTGATAGTGGCGGGAACAACACCCGCGTCCCGCATGCTGGGCCTCGCGTCCCTCGATCCGGTGCTGACCCTGGCCTCCGGCGCGCGGGTGCGGCTGGGCTGTCACGAGTGGGCCGGCGGGGCGATCGAGCCGCGCGGGCACGAGTTGCTGTCGTCGTTCGCGCTGATCGACGGGGTGCCGCGGTGGCGGTGGCGGATCGGCGACGTGGTGATCGAGCGGGAGATCGCGACGGTCCACGGGCGGCCGGCCGTCTCGATCGTGCACCGGCAGATCGCCGGCGCGCCGGTCCGGCTCACGCTGGAGGCGCTCTGCGCGTGGCGCGACGCGCACGCGGAGCAGGGTCCCACGCTCTCGGTGGCCACGACCGCGGACGGCTGCGTCGTCGAGGGCGCCTACCGGATCGCCGGGCCGGGCTTCGCCGCGGCCGGCGAGTGGTTCCGGGGGGTCCGTTACCGCGAGGAGGCGGCGCGCGGCCTTCAAGATCAAGAAAATTTGCGGTACGTGGGTAGCTTCACCTCCGCCCTCGAGCGTCCCGTCGAGGTCCTCGCCTGGGCCGGTGACCTCGACGATCCCCCGGTCGCCGGGTCCGCCGTGGACGCCACCCGGCGCCGCAACCGCGAGGTGGTCGCCGCCGCCGCGCCCGCCGACGCGGCGCTCGTCCTGGCCGCCGACGCGTTCGTGATCAAGGGGCCGGACGTGGTCGCCGGGTACCCGTGGTTCGGCGCCTGGTCGCGGGACACGATGATCAGCTACGAGGGGCTGTTCCTGGCCACCGGGCGCTTCTCGCTCGGCCGGGAGCTGCTGCTCTCGTACGCCGCGACGCTCTCCGAGGGGATGCTGGCGAACACCGCGGACACCGGGACGGTCGAGTACAACACCGCGGACGGGACGCTGTGGTTCCTGCACGCGGTGGACCGGCACGTGACGGTCACCGGCGACACCGACCTCGCCGCCGCGTTGCGGCCCGCGCTGGTGGCGGTGATCGATCACCACCTGTCCGGTACCCGCTACGGGATCAAGGCCGACCCGGTCGACGGCCTGCTCGTCCAGGGCGCTCCCGGGGCGGCGCTGACCTGGATGGACGCGCGGGTGGACGGGGTGCCGGTGACACCCCGTACCGGGAAAGCGGTTGATATCAATGCTTTGTGGGTCAACGCGCTGGCCGGTCTCGGTGACGCGTTCACGGCCCTGCACGCCAAGGCCCGGGACAGCTTCGCGCGGTCCTTCCCCACCCCGTCCGGGGAGTTGCGGGACGTGCTCGGCGATCCCACCACACGGCCGAACCAGCTGCTGGCCTGGTCGCTGCCGCACGCGCCGCTGCGACCGGACCCGGCCGTGCTGGCCCGGATCGGGGCGGCGCTGCTCACCCCGCTCGGATTGCGCAGCCAGGCGCCGGGCACGAACGGCTATCACGGGCGGCACGCGGGTGGGCCGGGCGAGCGGGACCGGGCGTACCACACCGGCACGGTCTGGCCGTGGCTCACCGGCCCGTACGTCGAAGCCTGGCACCGGCTCGGCGTCGAGCTGCCCGATGTGCTCGGCGACATCACCGGGCACCTGGAGGAGTACGGCCTCGGCTCGATCTCGGAGACCGCCGACGGCGACGCCCCGCACACCGGCACCGGTTGCCCGTTCCAGGCCTGGTCGGTGGCCGAGCATCTGCGGGCCCGAAAACTCTGACACTCCGGCAACGCACCCGATCTGCAACCGAAGGCCCCGACGCTTGTCCCATGGAACGCATCCGGCCATGGCGAGTCTGGCTCGTCGTCGTCGCCGTCTGCGCGCTGCTGCGCTGCCTGGGGCAGATCGGTGGCCTGCCGTTCCTCGGCTACGAGATCCCGTACCTGACGATCACCTGCGCCACCCCGGTCATGATCGTGATCGGGATCCTGCTGAACCGGCCGGCCCGCCCGGCCGGCTGGATCGCCCTCGCCGTCGCCCAGGCCTGCTACGCCGTCGCGGACGTCCTCTACAGCTTCGACGTGTGGAGCACCGGGGCGATGACCGAGCCGACCCCGAGCGACGTGTTCTACCTGACCAGCTCGCTGCTGACCGGGGCGGCGGTGCTGACCTTCATCCGGCGGCGCACCCCGGGCTGGGACCTCGCCACCGGGCTGGACGCGCTGGTCGTGGCGATCAGCGCCGGGCTGCTCAGCTGGGAGTTCTTCGTCGAGCCGGTGGCCCACGACTCGACGCTCACGCTGTCGGCGAAACTGACCGAGGCGGCGTACCCGATCCTCGACCTGATGCTGCTGATCCTGGCGATCCGGCTGGTGCTGCGCTCGGGCGGGCGCAGTCCGGCGCTGCGGCTGCTCTTCGGGTTCCTGTTGCTGATGTTCGCGGCGGACACCGTGTACGCCGTGGTGGGGTTGCTCGGCGGGGAGAACACCACCGAACCGTTCACCGGCGGGCTCTGGGTCGTCTCGCTCGGCCTGATCGGCGCGTGCGCGCTGCACCCGACGATGCGCGACTTCGACACCCGCGGCCTGGCCACCACGCCGGCCGCGACCCCGGCCCGGCTCACCATGCTGACCATCGCCGTACTGATGGTGCCCGGTCTGCAGCTCGGCGAGAACCTGGCCGGGCGGGACCTGAACGTGCCGCTCACCAGCGCCGCCTGCGCGGTGATGTTCCTGCTGGTCCTGGCCCGGATGGCGGGCCTGGTCGCGGCGCAGCGGCAGGCCGCCGACACGGACGGGCTGACCGGGGTGCGCAACCGCCGCTACTTCGAGGAGGCGCTCGTCACCGAGTGCCGGCGGGCCGCCCGCGCCGGTTACGACATCGGCCTCCTCATGATCGACATCGACCATTTCAAGAAGATCAACGATACGTACGGGCATCCGGGCGGCGACCGGGTCCTGCGCGAGCTCGCCCAGCGGCTCAACACCGGCGGGCGCGCGGGCACGGTGTTCGCCCGGTACGGCGGGGAGGAGTTCATCGCCCTGGTCCCGCACGTCACCGCCGGCGAGCTGCCGATCATCGCCGAACGCACCCGCAAGGCCGTCGCCGACCTCCCGATCGAGGTCACCGACCAGACCCTGATCACGGTCACCGCCTCGGTCGGCGCGGCCGCCGCCCCCGGCCCCCTCGCCTCCCCGGCCGAGCTTCTGCGGGCGGCCGACGAGGCCCTTTATGTCGCCAAATCGGCAGGCCGCAACCAGGCGGTAATCGCCCCCGAGGTCCCGGCCTCCTCCACCGCCCACCACTGACCCGACCATCGAGTCTCGAATTTCCGCCGCGACGCCGATTCGGTGATCGCACGGGACGTTCACACCGTGGCAACCGCTCGCGGATAGGTTCGAGGCATGCCTGCCTCCGATTACGTCCGGAACCTGCGAGCCCGGGTCGGCCAAGAGCTGATCATGTTCCCGACCGTCGCGGCGATCGTGCTCAACGACCGCGGCGAGGTCCTGCTCCACCAGCGCAGCGACAACGCGGAATGGAACCTGATCGCCGGCCTGATGGACCCGGGCGAACAGCCGGCCGACGCGGTGCTCCGCGAGGTCGAGGAGGAGACCGCCGTCCAGGTCAAGATCGAACGGCTGGCCGGCGTGGTGGCCCACGAGGTCACCTACGTCAACGGCGACCACTGCCAGATGGTCAACATGTTCTTCCGCTGCCGCGCGGTGGGCGGCGAGGCCCGCGTCAACGACAGCGAGTCCCTGGAGGTCGCCTGGTTCCCGCTGGACGCCCTCCCCGAACTGAACCAGTTCACCCACCGCATGCTGACCTTGGCCCTGGAGGAAGACGCCCCACCGTATTTCGCCACCCCCGGCGAAGGCGGCTTCTGACCACCCAGCCAGCCCCGCCCCACGCCCCGGCCTCCAGCCACCCGGCCCGGCCCGGCACCCAGCCCAGCCCAGCCCAGCCACCCGGCCAGCCCAGCCCGGCACCCAGCCCAGCCACCTGGTCTAGCCCGGCCACCCAGCCCAGCCCAGCCCAGCCCAGCCACCCGGCCCGGTCCAGCCAGCCGGTCCAGGCGGCCCGCACAGCCGACTTCAGCCCGCCGACACAACGCTCAGCCAAGCCCCGCCGCCCAAGCCCACCGGCACAGCACTCAGCGGGGTAGGCGAGACCGGCCGGTGGAGGTCAGGCGAGCCAGCCGGGGCGGATCAGGCCGGCTTCGTAGGCGTAGACGACCAGCTGGGCCCGGTCCCGCGCGCCAAGCTTGATCATGGTGCGGCTGACGTGGGTCTTCGCGGTAGCCGGGCTGATCACCAGGCGACTGGCGATCTCGTCGTTGGAGAGGCCCTCGGCGACCAGGGCCATCACCTCGCGTTCGCGGTCGGTGAGCTGGTCCAGCTCGCGCGGGGGCTCGGGCCGGCGGGCCGCGCCGGAGCCCGCGAACTCGCCGATCACCCGCCGGGTCACGCTCGGCGACAGCAGCGCGTCACCGCCGGCCACCGCCCGGACGCCACGGATCAGCTCGACCGGCTCGGTGTCCTTGACCAGGAACCCGGAGGCCCCGGTCCGCAGCGCCTCGAACACATACTCATCCAGCTCGAACGTCGTCAGGATGACCACCCGGGTGTCCGCACAGGCCGGGTCCGCGGCGATCCGCTTGGTCGCCTCCAGGCCGTCGACGCCGGGCATCCGGATGTCCATCAGCACCACGTCCGGCCGGGTCGCCCGCACCAGGTTCACCGCCTGCACCCCGTCGGCCGCCTCGCCGACCACCTGGATGTCCGGCTCCGCGTCGAGCAAAGCCCGGAACCCGGCCCGGACCAGCGCCTGATCGTCCGCCAGCACTACCGAGATCATCTCTCCCCCTCAGATGTCACACGCTCGTCCGAACCCTCCGCACCACCACGCCGGCCCAGCCCCCGCCGACCCCCATCGCCCTCACCCACAGCCACCCCGCCGCCCGTTCCCGCTCCGCCGCCCGTGCCCGCTCCGCTGTCGGTTCCCGCCCCGCCACGAACATCGCCGCCCACGACCGGCACCTCGTGCACCCGATCGCCCTCCCCCGGCTCGCGGCGACCCGCACCGTTCAAGCCCGGCCTCCACTCCGCGTCGTCATCCGAGTCCCGAGACGGCAAGCCGCCGGGAGCCACGCCAACGCCCGACGCGGCGGCAGGCGCGGATTCAGAGGGCGCCACGGCGGCAGCAGGCGATGCGGGCGCAGGCGCGGAATCGGGGGGCGACGCGGCGGCCGGGGGCGACGCGGCGGAGGAGGCCGACGCAGCGGCGGGGGCATCGGCCGGAGAGGTGGCGTCGGGTGGTGGCTTCGTGGGGAGGATGACGGTGACCAGGAAGCCACCCGTCGGCGGGCACCCCGCCTCCAACCGGCCGCCCAGACTCTCCGCCCGAGCCCGCATCCCCGCGATCCCGCTCCCCTTGTCCGCCTCCGGAACCGGGACCGGCGGCTCCGCCGTCGCCGGCCCGCCGTTGCGGATCGAGAGGTACAGCGCGGCCGGAAGGTAGCCCACCGCGACGTCCGCCTCCGGCTGCGGCCCGGCGTGGTGGCGGCGCACGTTGGTCAGCGCCTCCTGGACGATCCGGTAGGCGGCCCGGTCGACCTCGGCGGGCAGCTCCCGTGGCTCGCCGGTCACCGTCAGGCGGACCGGGATGCCGGCCGACGCGGTCAGCTCGCTCAGGCCGTTGAGGCCGAGCGTGGGCTGGCGCGGCGCGGCCTCCCCCTCGGTGCGCAGCACGCCCAGGACGGAGCGCACCTCGCGCAGCGCCTCCGCGCTCGCGCTCTTGATCGCGGTCAGGGCCTCCCGGGCCTGCTCGGGCCGCTGGTCCATCAGGTGCAGCCCGACACCGGCCTGCACGTTGATCAGCGACAGGTGGTGGCCGAGCACGTCGTGCAGCTCCTGGGCGATCCGCAGCCGCTCCTCGGAGGCGAGCCGGCGCTCCTGCTCGGCGCGCGCCCGGGCCTGCTCGGCGCGGACCTTGGCCTGCTCGGCGTAGTTTTCCGCGCGGATGCGGGCGGCGCCGCCGAGCAGGATCACCACGCCCAGCACGGTGGCGACCAGGCAGGCCTGCCCGGTTTTCGGCCGGACCGCCTCGTCGAGCCCGAGCGGGCCGGCGAACCCGAGGACCACCCCGAGCCAGACCGCCCAGACGGTCGCGGCGCCGATCAGCGCGGCCTGGCGCCGGCCTGTCCGGGCCAGGGAGTAGAGCGCGACGACGGCGGGGACGGCGTAGCCGGCGTGCAGCGACAGGTGGGTGATCAGGTAGATCGACGCGGCCGAGGCGGCCAGGAACGCGGTGAGCGGCGCACGGCGGCGCAGGAAGAGCGCGGCCGGACCGGCCAGCAGCAGCAGGGTGGTGAAGTTGGTCCACGGCTGGAGCAGCCGGCCGTGACCGGACAGCACGTTGGTGCTGACCATCTGGATCACCGTCGTCGCGATCACCGCGCTGTGCGGCCACCCACCGTGCGCCTGCCGCACCCGCCGCCGCCAGGGCGACCCGGGCCGCTCCGCATCCGGCCCCGGCCCGGAAGGGGAGGGGTCGGGACCCGCGGGGGAAGAGGACGAGGAAGAAGCGTCGGGCACCGAGCAGCCGTCGTCACCCCGGCGACCCTCCGGCCCCCGGCGCCCGTCCCGGCCACGCTCCCTCATGCAGCCGAAACTACGTCACCGCAGCCCCCACGACATCGGCCGCAGGTCAGGATCCCCACGTACGCCCACGGGCGTATCCCACCTCCCCGCGTACGACCCAGGTCGTACAAAATCAGCAATTGATCTTGAAATGCACCGCTCCCGAATGCGTCGCCGGGCCGACGCCGCGGCCCTGCCCCGCGCGGACCCTGGGGATCAGGAAAACCGAGGAGGACATCGTGCATCCCGAAGAAGCGACCTGGTCCGGGCCGGCCCGGCTGCGGACCTCTGACACCGAGCGCGAGGAGATCGCCGAGATCCTGCGCGCCGCGATGACCGAGGGCCGCCTCAGCCTGGACGAGGGCGAGGAGCGCCTGACCACCACCTATGCCGCGAAATACCGCGACGAGCTGGACGTGCTCACCCGGGATCTGCCGTTCGGCGGGCGCCAGGCCCTGGCCCGCACGCCGCACCGCCGAGCCGCGACACGCCGTTCCCTGCAGCGGCACGCCAGTTTCATCATGATCGTCGCGGGCCTGCTGACCGCGCTCTGGGTGCTCTCCGGAGCGCACTTCTTCTGGCCGCTGTTCCCGCTGTTCTTCCTGATGACGGGCTTGCTCCGGCATGCCCGGCAGGGCCGCTACGAGTTCGCCCACACCCACCGGATGCACCCGCGCCACTGACCGGAAACTGTCGGGTGGCCGACTCCACTCCGCTGTGGACCCGGCAGTCGTTGATCTTCGTCCCGCACTCTGCGACAGTGTCGCAGTTTGTTCGGGGAGGGACGACGCTCATGATGGGTCCATCGCACGCACTGTCGGGGGCGGCCGCCTGGCTGGCCGGCAGCTGGGCGCTCGACCAGTTCGCTGACTACCACCAGACGCCGCTGATGATCGGCGTGGGCACCGCGATGGCCGCCGGTGGCGCGCTGCTGCCCGATTTTGATCTGTCCGGGAAGGTGACCACCAACCAGGGTGGTGCCACGGTCGCCCGGACGTTCGGGGTGATCTCGCTGTTCGTGGCCGAGGTGATCGAGAAGATCTCGCTCGGCATCTACACGGCGACCCGGCAGAGCCGGGACCCGAAGCGGGACCACGGGCACCGGACGTTCACGCACACCCTGCCGTTCGCCGCGCTGATCGGCTGGGGCACCACCGCGCTGGCCGCGCACTACGGCAAGTGGGCGGTGGTCGGCATCATCTTCTTCATGGCCGGCCTGGCGCTGCGCGGCCTGTTCGAGAAGTGGGCGGAGAAGGCCGGCTGGCTGATCGTGACACTCGCCTCGGCCGGCATCGCCTGGTTCACCGCGGCCAACCTGCCCGGCGACCGCGGTTATCCGCTGCTCGGCTTCGCGGTCGGCGCCGGCTGCGTGGTGCACCTGCTCGGCGACATGATCACGAAGAACGGCGTGCCGATCTTCTGGCCGATCCCGACCGGCCGCGGCCGGATGTGGCGCATGATCGGCATCCCGAACCAGTTCGCGGTGAAGGTCGGCGGCAAGACCGAGACGGTCATCCTGACCACCGCCTTCACGATCATCTCGTTCGTCTCGCTGATCGGTCTGTTCGCGCCGATCCTGCTGGAGCGCCTCCACCTGGACGTGTGGGCCTCGAAGTAGCACGGGCCGGCTTTTCACAACCCCAAAAACAATTATTGGGTACGGGAAAGCCGGCTCAGCACCTTCTCCACAATCGTCTCCACCGGCAACGTGGCGTCCACGCCCACCCCGTTCTCCTCCGCCGCCAGCGGCTCCAGGATCGCGAACTGGGACTGCACGAGCACCCCGGGCATGAAGTGCCCGACACGCTTGCTGACCCGCGCCTCGGCCACCTCGGGCGTCAGCACGAGGTGCGCGAAGAACGCTTCGGGATTCCCGCCGCGCAGCACGTCCCGGTACCCCCGCTTGAGCGCCGAGCAGCTCACCACCAGCCCGTCTGCCCCGGCCGCGGCGATCTGACCGGCGATCGCCGCGAGCCAGGGCGCCCGGTCCTCGTCGGTGAGCGGCACCCCACTGTGCATCTTGGCCACGTTCGCCGGTGGATGAAAATCATCGGCTTCCGCGTACGGCACCCCGAGCCGTTCCGCCAGGGCCCTGCCGATCGTGCTCTTGCCGCAGCCCGCGACACCCATCACCACGATCGGCACCATCGCCGCTCCCCCGTCAGTCGATCGAGTAGGCCAGGTTCGGCCGCAGCCAGCGTTCCACCTCGGCCAGCGGCATGCCACGCCGGGCGGCGTAGTCCTCCACTTGATCCTTACCCAGCCGGCCGACGGTGAAATACTTCGCCTCCGGGTGGGCGAAGATCAGGCCGCTGACCGCCGCGGCCGGGGTCATCGCGAACGACTCGGTCAGCTGCATCCCGATCCGGCCGGTGTCGAGCAGCTGGAACAGGTCCTTCTTCTCGCTGTGGTCCGGGCTCGCCGGGTAGCCCAGCGCCGGCCGGATGCCCCGGAAGCGCTCGGCGTGCAGGTCGGCCAGCTTCGGCTGCGAGCCCGGCTCGAACCAGTCGCGGCGGGCCTTGAGGTGCAGGTACTCCGCGAACGCCTCGGCCAGCCGGTCGGCCAGGGCCTTGACCATGATCGCCTTGTAGTCGTCCTGTTCGGCCTCGTACTTCTTGGCCAGCTTCTCCGCGCCGTGGATGGCGACCGCGAAGCCGCCGAGGTGGTCGCCGGCCGGGGCGATGTAGTCGGCGAGGCAGCGGTTGGCGCGGCCGGCCGGCTTCTCCGACTGCTGGCGCAGCATCGGGAAGCCGCGCCCGTTCGCCAGCCGGATGTCGTCCCCGTCGCTGTGCGCGGGCCAGAACCCGTAGAGGCCGCGGGCCTGGAACGAACCGTCCGCGATGATCTGGTCGAGCATCGCGTTGGCGTCGTCGAAGAGCTCCCTGGCCACCGGCTCCTTGAGGATCGCCGGGTACTTCCCCTTCAGCTCCCAGGCCAGGAAGAGGAACTGCCAGTCGATCATCTCGCGCAGCTCGGCGATGGTCGGCTGCACCTCGCGGACCCCGGTGAAGGCGGGCGTGGGCAGCTCGCTGAAGTCGACCCGCTCCCGGTTCGCCCGGGCCTGCGCGACGGTGAGCAGCGGCACGGCGTGCCGCTTCTCGTGCTGCTCGCGCAGCCGCTCCTGGTCGGCCCGGTTCGCCTCGTCGAGCTTGACCGAGCGGTCGGTGTCGAGCAGGTCGGCGACGACGCCGACGACCCGGGACGCGTCCAGCACGTGCACGGTGGAGCCGTCGTACGCCGGCGCGATCCGCACCGCGGTGTGCTGCTTGGACGTGGTCGCCCCGCCGATCAGCAGCGGCAGCTTGAGCCCGCGCCGCTGCATCTCCGCGCCGACCGCGACCATCTCGTCCAGCGACGGCGTGATCAGGCCGGACAGCCCGATCGCGTCGGCCCCCTCGGCGATCGCGACGTCCAGGATCTTGGCGGTCGGGACCATCACGCCGAGGTCGATCACCTCGTAGTTGTTGCAGCCCAGCACCACGCCGACGATGTTCTTGCCGATGTCGTGGACGTCGCCCTTGACCGTGGCGAGCACCACCTTGCCCTGCCCGCGGGAGCCCTCGGTCTTGTCCTTCTCCATGTAGGGCAGCAGGTAGGCCACCGAGCGCTTCATCACCCGGGCGCTCTTGACCACCTGGGGCAGGAACATCTTGCCGGAGCCGAACAGGTCGCCGACGATGCTCATGCCGTCCATCAGCGGGCCCTCGATCACGTCGAGCGCCCGGGGCAGCTTCAGCCGGGCCTCCTCGGTGTCCGCCTCGATGAAGTCGACGATGCCGTGCACCAGCGCGTGGCTGAGCCGCTGCTCGACCTCCGCCTCGCGCCAGGAGAGGTCGATCTCCCGCTTGGCGCCGCTGCCGGTGACCGTGGAGGCGAAGGTGACCAGGCGGTCGGTGGCGTCCTCCCGGCGGTCGAAGAGCACGTCCTCGACCAGCTCCAGCAGGTCGGCCGGGATGTCCTGGTAGACCGCGAGCTGGCCGGCGTTGACGATGCCCATGTCCAGCCCGGCCTGGACCGCGTAGAACAGGAACGCCGAGTGCATGGCCTCGCGGACGATGTCGTTGCCGCGGAACGCGAACGACAGGTTGGAGATGCCGCCGCTGGTCCGGGCGCCCGGGCAGCGCGCCTTGATCCGCGGGAGCGCGTCCAGGAACGCCTTCGCGTACCCGTTGTGCTCGGCGATGCCGGTCGCCACGGCCAGCACGTTCGGGTCGAAGATGATGTCGGTGGGCTCGAAGCCGTCCTCGACCAGCAGGTCGTAGGCGCGGCCGCAGATCGACACCTTGCGGTCGGCGGTGTCCGCCTGGCCCTGCTCGTCGAAGGCCATCACCACCACGCCGGCGCCGAAGTCCCGGATCCGCCGGGCCTGCGCCAGGAACGGCTCGGGCCCCTCCTTCAGGCTGATCGAGTTGACCACGCCCTTGCCCTGGACGCACTTGAGGCCGGCCTCGAGCACGTTCCACTTCGAGCTGTCGATCATGATCGGGATCCGGGCCACCTCGGGCTCGGTCGCGATCAGGTTGAGGAACGTGGTCATCGCCCGCTCGCTGTCCAGCAGGTCGGCGTCCATGTTCACGTCGAGCAGGTTCGCGCCGCCGCGGACCTGGTCCAGCGCCACGTCGACGGCGGCCTGGTAGTCGTCGGCCTCGATCAGCCGGCGGAACTTGGCCGAGCCGGTCACGTTGGTCCGCTCGCCGATCATCACGAACCCGGTGTCCGGGCCGATCTCGAACGGCTCCAGGCCGCTGAAGCGGGTGGCCGGCGCGGGCGGGGCGATCACCCGGGGCGCCGACGAGGAGACCGCCGCGGCGATCTCGGCGATGTGCGCCGGGGTGGTGCCGCAGCAGCCGCCGACGATGTTGACCAGGCCGGACTCGGCGAACTCGCCGATCAGCACGCCGGTCTCGGCGGGGGTCTGGTCGTAGCCGCCGAACGCGTTCGGCAGGCCGGCGTTCGGGTGCGAGGCGACGAAAGTGTTCGACAGCCGGGCCAGCTCGACCACGTGCTGGCGCACCTCGGCCGCGCCGAGCGCGCAGTTCAGGCCGACGACCAGCGGCTCGGCCCGCTCGACCGAGCGCCAGAACGCCTCCACGGTCTGCCCGGACAGGGTCCGGCCGGAGAGGTCGACGATGGTGACCGAGATCCAGAGCGGCAGCTCCGGGGCGACCTCACGGGCCGCCGCGACCGCCGCCTTGGCGTTCAGCGTGTCGAAGATCGTCTCGATCATCAGAAGATCGACGCCGCCTTCGGCGAGCGCCAGGATCTGTTCGGCGTACGACGTCTTCACCTGATCGAAGGTGACCGCGCGATAGGCCGGGTCGTCGACCTTGGGCGACAACGAGAGCGTCACGTTCAGCGGTCCCACACAGCCGGCGACGAACCGCGGCCGCCCGTCCCGCGCCGCCGCCTCGTCGGCGGCCTGCCGGGCCAGCCGGGCCCCCTGCACGTTCATGTCGTGCACCAGGTGCTCCAGCCCGTAGTCGGCCTGGGCGATGGTGGTCGCGGTGAACGTGTTCGTGGTGGTGATGTCGGCGCCGGCCGCCAGATACTGCCGGTGCACGTCGAGCACCACGTCCGGCCGGGTCAGGTTGAGCAGGTCGGGGTCGCCGGTGACGTCCTGCTCGTGGTCGGCCGGGATCAGGTCGGCACGGTAGTCGGCCGGGGTCAGCCGGGCGCCCTGCAGCATCGTGCCCCAGGCGCCGTCCAGCACCAGGACCCGCTCAGCGAGCAGTTCGCGCAGCTCGGTGACGGTCTGAGTCACGGGTACACACCTCCGAGAGAAGTCGGAGGCGCCCTTGTTCCGGGAGTTCACCGGTCGAGCGTGACGGGTGGGCCCGCTGCAGCGCCTCTCGGCCGGACCACCAACTTTACCCACTTCCTCATTTCGCGTCGGCGTAGGAACCAACCACTGAGACGTCCAGCGGGAACCTGACCTCGGTGGCGCCGAAAAGCATCCGTCCGGCCGTCGCGGCACACTCCCGGACCGTGTCGGCGACCTGTTCGGCCTGGTCAGCGGGGCAGTGCACGACCACCTCGTCGTGCACGAACAGGACCAGCTCGGCCCGGGTGCCGGCCAGCGCGGTGCGCAGCGTGGCGAGCAGCACGAGCGCCCACTCGGCGGCGGTGGCCTGGATCACGAAGTTCCGGGTGAATCGTCCCCTCGCCCGTCCGGGTGGGGGCACCGCCTCGTCCGGGGGATCCAGGCCGGCGTCGCGGGGCGCCGAGGCCGGCGGGCAGGTGCGGCCCAGCCAGGAGTGGACCAGGCCGCCGTTCTCCCCGACCCGGGCGGCCTGCTCCACGTACTCGAAGGCGGTCGCGTAGCTCCGGCGGAGCACGGCCAGGGCCGGGATCGCGTCGCCGCCGGTCTGCCCGTACATCGCGCCGATCAGGGCGACCTTGGCCTTGGCCCGGTCACCGTCGAACGAGTCCTTCGCCAGCGCGGCGTAGAGGTCGCCCGCGGCGGCAGCCCGGGCCAGCCCGCGGTCGCCGGAGACCGCGGCCAGCACCCGGGGCTCCAGCTGACTCGCGTCGGCGACCACGAACCGCCAGCCGGGATCGGCGATCACCGCGCGGCGGATCACCTTGGGCACCTGCAGGGCGCCGCCGCCGCGGGCGCCCCAGCGGCCGGAGACCACGTTGCCCAGCGTGTATTCCGGGCGGAAGCGGCCGTCGCGGACCCAGGAGTCCAGCCAGGTCCAGCCGTTGGCGGTCCAGAGGCGGTAGAGCTCCTTGAACTCCAGCAGCGGGCGGACCGCCGGGTGGTCGACCTCACGCAGCACCCAGCGGCGGGTGTTCGGGATCTGGATGCCGGCTCGCGCGAACGCGCGGATCACCTCGGCCGGCAGGTCGGGGTGCAGCCCGTGGGTGCCGAACGCCGCGTTGATCTCGGCGGTGAGCTCGGCCAGGCGGCGGGGCGGGCCGACCGGCTGGGGCGGGCCGAGCAGCTCGCGCAGCAGCCGGTCGTGCACGTCGGCGCGCCAGGGCAGGCCGGTGCGGCCCATCTCGGCGGCGATCAGGGCGCCGGCCGACTCGGCGGCGACCAGGGTCCGGAAGCGGCCGGGGTGGTCGGTTCCGGCGAGACGGCGCTGCTGATCGCCGTACAGCGCAATCAGGTCTTCCGCAGTGACCTGGACCGGAGCGGAGATGGCGTCGAACAGCGAACCCTGCGCGAAGCCCGGGGGTTCGGCCTCGGGCCGGATCCGGTCCGGCAGGACCGGGCGGCCGTGCAGCCGGGCCACCGCCGCGGCGAGCCCCCGTGGCTCACCCCAGCGACCGGCCTGCCCCAGCAGCAACGCCTCGGTCAGCTCGAGATCGTGACAGCGCGCGACCCGGACCCCGGCCCGCAGCAGCGCGGGGTAGACGTCGGCGGTGGCCGGCCACACCCAGCGCGGCTGCTCGGCGGCCTCGCGCGCGGCGATGGCCGCCGGCAGGTCGGGCGCCGGGTGGGGCGACCCGACCGGCCGGCCGTCGGCCTGCAGATCCTGCAGCCGACCGTCGGGAAGTACCGCTACGAGCACATGGTCATTCTGCTCGCCGGGTACGACATCCTGGCTCGGCTACTTGACCGCGCCGGCGGTGAGACCCGCCTGGATCTGCCGCTGGAAGATCGCGTAGACGATGATCATCGGGATGATCGAGAGGGTCAGCGCGGCGAACAGCGTCGACCACTCGGCGTGGTAGCCGGCCTGGACGCTGATGTTCGCGATGCCCTGGGTGAGCACCCAGTTCGAGTCGGAGCCGGCGCCCTGCATGATCACGACCGGCAGCAGGTACTGGTTCCACTGACCGACGATGTTGAAGATCGTGATGCTGATCAGGCCGGACTTCGCCATCGGCATCATGATCTGGAAGAACCGCCGCAGGTGACCGGCGCCGTCCACCAGCGCCGCCTCGTCGATCTCCATCGGCAGGGTGCGGAAGAACGCGGTCAGGAAGAAGACCGTGAACGACAGCGAGTACGCGATGTACACCAGGATCAGGCCGGTGAACGTGTTCAGCAGGCCCATGCTCTTCACGATGCCGAAGATCGGGGCGAGCGCCATGAACGTCGGGAACGCCAGGCCGGAGACGAACAGGTAGTAGATCGCCCGGTTGCCCGGGAACTTGTAGCGGGCCAGCACGTACGCGGCCATCGAGCCCAGCAGCATGGTGCCGGCCGTGCTGATCGCGACCACGATGATGCTGTTGATGAAGTACTGCCCGATGTGCGCCTCGGTCCAGGCATCGGTGTACGTCTTGAACGAGAAGTGCTCGGGCAGCGCGAACGGCTTGCCCAGGAAGATCTCGGTGTTGCTCTTGAACGAGGCGAGCAGCACCCAGATCAGCGGGCCGGCGGTGGCCAGCGCCCAGACGAACAGGGCGATGTGCGCGAGGCCGTTGAGCGGGTTGCCCCGCCGCTCCCGGGCGGGTGCCGGGGCGGGCTTGGTGGCGACCGCGGGCGGGTCGGTAACGAGATTCGTCATTGTGATCTCCGCGGCTCAGGCGTTCACGGTGTCGCGACGGGTGACCCGCAGGGTCAGTGCGGCGAACGTCAGGGTCAGGAAGAAGAGCACCACGCCGATCGCGGAGGCGTAACCGGCCTGCGAGTTCTGGAAGGCGTTCAGGTAGATCTGGTAGCTCAGCACCTGGGTCGCGTTGTTCGGCCCGCCCTTGTTCACCGACATGATGTTGACCAGGGCGAACAGGTCGAACGCGGCGATGCCGAGGTAGACCCAGGCGACCTGGAGGGTGTCCCAGAGCAGCGGCAGCGTGATCCGGAAGAACAGCGTGACCTTGGTGGCGCCGTCCAGCGCGGCGGCCTCGTAGATCTCCTGCCCGATCGAGCCCATGCCGGCCGAGAAGAGCACCACGTAGAAGCCGATCTGCTGCCAGATCAGCACCAGCGCGATACAGGCCAGCGCGAACCGCTCGTCGGCCAGGAACAGCCACGGCGACCACGAGCTGGGGAACAGGCCGTTGAGCATGCCGCCCCGGTCCGAGCCGAACACCCGGCCGAAGATCACCGCGACGATGGCCAGCGCCAGCAGCTGCGGGAAGAAGAAGACGATCCGGTAGACCTTGGAGCCCCGGACGCCCTGGGTGGTGCCGCCCTTGCTCTTGCCGCCGACGTTCAGCAGGAACGCGAAGAACAGGGCGATCGCGATGGTGACGATCGGCATCGCGATCAGGATGTAGACGTTGTGCCGCAGCGCGATCCAGAAGACCGGGTCGTCCCACAGCTTCACGAAGTTGTCGAAGCCCACGTACTTGAAGCCGCCGAAGCCCGACCAGTCCGTGAAGGACAGCTGGAACATCTGCAGATAGGCGCCGACCACGAAGACCAAGTAGAGCGCCAGCGGCACGACAAGGAAACCGATGATGAAGGGATACTTGCCGTGCCGCATGGCGCCTACCTAGGGGTGTGAAAAAGACGGATCAGGAACGGGTGAACTTGGTGATCGAAGAGTCCTTCGCGACCGCCTGCGAAGCGGCCTCCATGGTGTCGCAGAACTTCTGCGCGTCGCCGCCCTTGAACATGAGCTGGTTGGCGGCCTCACGGGAGGCGTCGTCCAGCTTCTTGTACCAGGTGTCGAACAGGTAACCCATGAAGACGTCCTTGCCGGCCTTGCTCAGGGCGTCGTTGGCGCTGGTCAGGCCGGGGCTGATGGTGAGGCCGTCGGCCGCTCCGGAAACCACCGTAAGCGACTTGGTGAGCTTCGTGAACTCCAGCGCCGCCGCCTTGGAGAGCATGGTCCGCAGGTATTCCTTGCCACCCTGCGGGTTCTTGCTCTTGGCCGCCGCGAAGTAGATCTCGCCGGCCGCGGCGTTGATCGCGGTCGCCGGGAGCTTGTCCGCCGTGGTGACGCTCGGGAACGCCATCATGGCGTACTCGAAGGTCGCCGGGGTGCTGGCGGCCTGCTCGTTCTCCAGCCACGAACCACACGGGTAGAACGCGACCTTGTCCTGGTCCTGCTGCAGCTGCACCTCGGTGTGCTTGAGGCCCAGGAAGGACTTGTCGATGTACTTGGTGCCGACCTCGCCCCAGGCCTTCGCGGCCTGCAGGATCGCGTCGTTGGTCCACGCGCCCGGCTTGAGGTTGTCGATGTCCTTCAGCACCTGCTCGGTGCCGATCTTCGCGGCGCTGGTCATGATCGCGCGGACCATGTAGTACGACGCGTTGGCGCCCGCGTAGCCGAACGGCGTGATGCCGGCGGCCTTGATCTTGTCGAGCAGCGCGGTGAAATCGGCCCAGGTGGCCGGGACGGTCCAGCTGTTCTTGTCGAACAGCTTCTTGTTGTACCAGAGGCCGAAGACGGTGAAGGAGTAGTTCACCGCGAACGGCTTGCGGCCGCCCTCGACGTCGTAGGTGCCCTGCTCGATGGCGCCCGGCACCAGGGTGTCGGCGACCGTCTTGCCGGTGATGTCGAGCGACGGGGCGGCGAACAGGTCGGTCAGGTCGGCCGCCTGGCCGGCCTTCACGATGGCGCCGAAGTCCATGATGTCGGACCCGGAGTTGTTGATCATGTCGGGCGCCGAGCCGGCGTTCAGCCGCGGCTTGATCGTCGTCGCGACCTGCTGGGTGGCCGAGTACGTGATCTTGGCGTCCGGCCACTTCTTGTTGAAGAGCGGGGTGTCGACGTCGGTCGCGTACTTGGTGCCCAGACCACCGTCGAAGATCACGATCTCGACGCCGGCCTTGGGGTCGATACCCAGCGGGTTGTCCGACGACTTGGCGCCGGTCGCCTGCGGGGTGGTGGGGGTGTCGTCCGAGCCGGCACAAGCGCTCAGGAAGCTCACGCCGGGGGCGGCGACCAGGCCGACCGCGGCGGCACGGCGGAGCAAAGTACGACGGGAAGTCGTCATCTCAGACATCGATGTCCTTTCAAGGTGTAACAGAAAGTTGGTTCAGCCCTTGACTGCGCCGGCGGTCAGCCCGGTGGCGATGTTCCGCTGGATCAACAGGAAGAAGATCACCACAGGCAAGGAGGTGATGATCGCACCGGCCATGAGGGGGCCCCAGGCGGTACCGCGTTCCGTTTGGTTCTGCAACAGCCAGGCCATCAGGTTCTGCTTGCCCGGGCTGTTGAGCGTGTTGATGATGATGAACTCGTTCCAGGCCTGGATGAATCCGTAGACCGCGGTGGCGACCAGGCCGGGGCCGGTGAGCGGCAGGATGATCCGCCAGAACACCTGGGCCCGGGTACAACCGTCGATCATCGCGGCCTCGTCCAGCTCCTTCGGGATGCCGGCGATGAAACCACGCAGGGTCCAGACCGTGTACGGCAGCAGCAGCACCAGGTAGACCAGCGCCACCCCGACCAGACTGTTGGTCAGGTGCCAGCCCTGCAGCATCAGGAAGAGCGGGATGAGCAGGGCGAGCAGGGGAACGAGCTGGACGCACAGGATGATCATGATCATCGCCCGGCGACCGTAGAAGTTGAAACGCGCGATGGCAAGTGCCGCGAGGAAACCGATGATCAGCGCCGCGACCACCGCCATCCCGGTGATGAGCAGACCGTTCAGCAGGCCGGACAGGAAGTTCTCGGCCTTGATCGCGGACCGGAAGTTGTCGAGCGTCGGGTGCGCCGGGAAGAAGAACGGCTGGTAGCTCATCACCTCTTCGCGCGGCTTGAACGCGGTGTTGAGCACCCAGTACACCGGGAAGATCATCACCAGCGCGAACAGCACCCCGCCGGTGTTCGCGAAGACCGTGCCGACCCGGCTGCGGCCGACGGTCACCACACCTTCGTCATGACGTGCGGCAGCCATCAGTCCACCTCCCCGATCTTGAACATCTGACGGATGTAGAACACCATCACGCCGAGCATCAGCAGCACGGTGATCACCGCGATCGCCGACCCGTAGCTGTACCGGGACTGGCCGAACGCCTGGGTGTACGAGAACGTCGCGAGCGTCTGGAAGTACGGCTCCGGATGCCCGGAGCGGAACACCCAGACCTGGGTGAACAGGCCGAAGTTCCAGATCACCGACAGCGTGGTGACGATGGTCAGCAGCGGCTTGAGGATCGGCAGGGTGATGTTGCGCAGCGCCTGCCAGGCCGTCGCCCCGTCGACCGTGGCGGCCTCCAGCAGCTCCTTGGGCACCTGGGTCAGCCCCGCGCTCAGCGAGATCGCCAGGAACGGGATGCCGGCCCAGACCACCAGCACGGTGATCAGCGTCCAGCCCTGCAGGGGACTCACGAACCAGCTGTGGTTCGCGTAGTCGACCCCGGGGATCTTGTCGATCAGGTAGTTCAGCACGCCGAAGTCGGAGTCGGTCAGCCAGACGAAGGCCTGCGCCGCGACCAGCTGCGGCAGCGCCCAGACGAACATCATCGCGATCATCATGGCCAGCCGGACCCGGCGGTGCACGCGGCGCATCAGCAGCGCCACGCCCAGGCCGGCCAGCACCGAGACGGTCACCGAGACCACGGTGAACGCCGCGGTCCGCCCGACGACGCCCCAGAACGTCGAGTCGGTCAGCGCCTTCTGGTACTGCTCGAAGCCGACCCACGACGGCGTGAGGCCGGTCAGCAGCTCCCGCAGCCGCATGTTCTGGAAGGAGAGCACGATCATGCGGTACAGCGGGTAGCCCAGCATCAGCGCCAGCACCAGCAGCGTGGGCGCCACGAGCAGCCAGGGCGTCCGCGCGTCGTGGCGGCGGCGCCGCGTCCGCCGGCGGGTGGCCGGCTTCTGCTCGGTCACCCCGCCGGACGCCACCTGCGGCCGGTTCGTCGGGGAGTCGACGGCGTACATCAGTCAAGTCCTCTTCCGCGATGGGGTGTGCCGCCCACCCGCCGGGGCGGGCGGCACGAGGTCGTCAGGACTCGTTGAGCGTGGCGTTGATCTGGTCGTCGGCCCACTTGGTGGCGTCGGCGACACTCTTCTTGCCGGTCAGGACGTCGGTCAGCATGGTCTGCAGAACGTTGCCCTTCTCCACGTCGGCCCACTTCTCGGCGTTCGGCGGGAACCAGCTCAGCTTCGCGGCGAGCGCGGCCGGGGCGATGGTCGGGTTGTCGGCGGCGGCCTTGTCCATCAGCGAGGTGGCGTTCGGCAGCGCGTTCGCCTTGACCAGGCCGGCCATCGAGGTGCTGTCGGTGAACGCCTTGATCCACTGAGCGGAGAGCTCCTTGTTGGCGCTCTTCTGGGTCACGCCCAGGTTCGAGCCACCGAGGAAGGAGGGGATCTCCGGCATCGGCGCGGCGGCCAGCTTGCCCTTCACCTTGGTCGGGACCAGCGGGGAGGTCGCGTCGTTCGGGTCCTTGTGGACCTCCTCGGCCACGCCCTGCTCCCACGCGTTGCCGTAGAACATGCCCGCCTGGCCCTGCGAGAAGATGCCGGCCTGGTCGTTCTCGTTCTTGGTGACGTCGGCCTTCGAGTACTTCTTGACCATGTCGACCCAGCGCTGCAGGCCCTGCTGCGAGGCCGGCTGGGAGAGCTGGCCGGCCCACTTGTCGCCGTCCTTCTTGGCGATCTCGCCGCCGGTGGACTTGACGAACGACATCGCGGCGTACCAGTACTGGCCCGGCATGTAGACCGCGCCGAACTTGCTGTCCTTGTTGCCCGCCTGCAGCTTGTCGGCGTCGGCGAGGAACTCGTCGTACGTCTTCGGCGCGGCGGCGATCCCGGCGGCCTTGAACAGGTCGGTCCGGTAGATCAGCACCCGGGCGCCGGCGTAGTAGGGCACGCAGTAGTACTTGCCGTCCAGCTCGCACGCGCCGGACAGACCCGACAGCCAGCTGTCGTTGTTCTCGAACTCGGACTTGTTGACCTCGGCGAAGCCGCCGTTGAAGACGTACTTCGAGAACTCGGTGTTGCCGAGCTCGACCACGTCCGGCACGTCCGAGCCGGCCAGCGTCGCGTCCAGCTTGGTGAGGTGGTTGGCCCACTGCTGGTACTCGACGTTCACCTGCGCGCCGGTCGCCGCGGTGAACCGCTTGGTCGCGTCGTCGACCACGTTCTTCCAGGAGGTCTGGGCGTCCACCATCAGCCAGACCTTGATGGTCTTGCCGGTGCCGTCGATCTTGGTGGTGGTCGAGGCGGCGCTGTTGTCGTCGCTCTTGGAACCACACGCGGCGGTGCCGAGCAGCGTCGCAGCGAGCGCCGCGGCGACCGCGATCTTGCGCTTCACTTTTCCTCCCGAAGGAAAATCATTCATAAAGGGGTGGGTGTGGTGCATTTCAGGCGTCCTTCGCCGCTTTGTGCCCGTGAACCGCCTGAGCGGTCCGCTGGAAAGCGGCGTGCGAGCGTTCGTGGGTTCGCTGCGCGACGGCTACGTACAGAAGATCGAGGACCACCAGCTGCGGATGCCGCGCCGACAGGGCATCCGGCCGGAAGGTGGTCGCCTGGGTGGCGGTGAGCAGGACGATGTCCGCGAGCTCGGCCAGCGGGGAACGGGGGAAGCTGGTCAGCGCGATGGTGGTGGCGCCCCGGCTGCTCGCCTCGGCGAGCAGCTCGATCGTCTCGCCGGTCTCGCCACTGTGCGAGATCCCGAGCGCGACGTCGCCGGGCCGGGACAGCGCGGCGCTGGCCAGACCGTTGTGCACGTCGGTCCAGGCCCACACCGGGATGCCGATGCGGTGCAAACTGAACTGCATCTCCTCGCCGACCAGCGCGCTTCCGCTGGCCCCGAAGATGTTCACCCGCGCCGCGCCGGCGATCGCCACCGCGGCCCGCGCCACCTCCGCCAGATCGAGTAGCGAGGCGGTGTCATGCATGGCCCTGGTGTCGGCGGCCATGATCTGGCCGAGCACGCGCTCCAGGGGGTCGTTGGGCTGGATCTCCCGGCCGATGTCGACCGTCCAGCCGGCCGACCGGGCGCGCCCGGTCTCGGCGGCGATGCCCAGTCGCAGATCCGCGTAGCCGTCGAAGCCGAGCGCCCGGCAGAACCGGGTCACGGTCGCCGGCGACGTGCCGGACCGCTCGGCGAGCTCGACGATGGTGGCCCGGGAGGCGCCCGCGGGGTCGGTCAGCACCTGCTCGGCGACGCGCTGCAGGGCTCCGGTGAACTCCGGCAGCTGCGTGCGAACCCGGACAAGAACCCCTTGGTCGCTATTTTCATTCGCCGAACGGGTGTGGTCCGGCAGGTCGGTGCGCTCCGCGTCCCGCTCAACCCGCTCGGCGCGGCCGTTCTCGGCCCGGTTGCGGGACTCACCGCGGACCCATAGGCCCTGCTCAAGCCGGTCCCGCATCGTCTGGTCGCTCCCTGTGGGCGCAGCCTGGTCGCGGGCCGGCGAGTCAGCGACCGCGGTCGACGCGGTGCCGTCCATCTCCGGCTCAGCCATCGGACACCCTTTCAGGAAGGACTGTTTACTGTCGCGGTAAAAGTTCTTACTAACCGCCCCCCTGTGTCAAGACTGTGGGCGAAGTTTTCAAACCGTTACCTGACCTGGGGCGATGAACGCGTGTTTCGGAGGCACCGGATGACAGTCATCGATCCGGAAATAACCCTTACGACGTGGCCGCCATCACATGTCCAGCTTGCGCCCGTTTTGTCCTCGCCGGTTCGGCGGGCTCGGCTGGGCTGATCGGCTATCCGCCGGTGGACCGATCGGTTGGTTCCGGTGACTCCACGAAACCTCGCCGTTACTCCAGAAACAAGATCAAAATTATTTCCGGTACGGCGTGAGCCGACCGGCCCGCCGTTCACCTTCCGTCCATCTGGACGCCGTCGCCGCTGCTCACCGACCCGCGCCGCCGGCCGTCACCCGCTCGCCCAGCCCCGGCCCACCGCCGCCGGCAGGCCGGTCGGCTCCCAGAAACCGCCGCCACGCCCGCGAAAAAGGTTTCCGAGAGATCTCTCGCCGCAGGCCCGACATCCCGCCCAGCCCCGACTCCCGACCGCCGGAGACGTCACGGAGGAGCCGCGGAACGCCGGAGGAGCCCGGACGGCCGGCCGGCCACTGCGAGCCGAGGTTGAGCCGGCGCGGGATGCGGCTGGGGCGGCCCGTGGCGGTGGCCGGCGGGGTGGGGCTACTCGCGGTGGGGCGGCCGACCGCGAGCCGGTCTGCGGCGGACTCAGGGGCCGCGTGCCACTCCGCGGGCAAGGGCGGCCGGGCTCAGTGCCCGCGGGCTACTCCGCGAGCAGAGCGGCCGGGCTCAGGGGCCGCGGGCAGGGCGGCCGGGCTCAGGGGCCGCGGGTTACTCCGCGGCGGCCTCGGGGGCGGTCGCCGCGATGGCGGCCAGGAAGGCCTCGGAGCGGTGCTCGAAGTTGCGGAAGCGGCCGTAGCTCGGCGCGGCCGGCGAGAGCAGGACCACCCCGCCGGGCGGGGTCACCTCGCGGGCGATCCGGACAGCGTCGGCCAGGTCCGCGGAGTGATGCGTGGTGATCTTGGGAAGGCCGGACAACTCGGCCAGGATCCGGGGCCCGCTGTCCGGCATGCCGATCACGGTGAGTTCGCGAGAGGCGAGGAATCCTCGCAACGGAGCGTAGTCGAGGCCGCGGTCGGTGCCGCCGACCAACACGGTGAGTGGGCGGTCCTCGAAGGCCTCGACGGCGTGCATCGTGGCGTACGGCGCGGTGGACAGGGTGTCGTCGACGAACGTGACGCCGGACGGGTCCTCGATCTCGGTCAGGCGGTGCGGCAGGCCCTGGAACGCGCGGACCGCGGCCTCGAGCTCGGTGCGCGAGCCGACCACGTCGATGCCCATGCCGTCCAGCACGGCCAGCGCCACGCACAGGTTGCGCTCGTTGTGCCGGCCCCGGAGCCGCAGCGCGGCCCGGTCGAAGAGGGCGTCGTCGCTGCAGAAGACGGTGCCGTCCTCGACCCGGAAGCGGGAGTCCTCGGCGGCGGCCGGAACGGGCGGGAAGTGGTTGCGGTCGAGCACGCCGCGGATCTCGTCGCGCAGCCGCTCGTCGGCGCCGTTGACCACGATCAGATCCGGACCGTGGGCGAGGATGTTCAGCTTGTCGCGGTAGTACTCCCGCTCGCCGCCGTGCGCGTCCAGGTGCTCCGGGAACAGGGACGTGACGACGGCCACCCGGGGCGAGTCGGTCAGGTCCGCGCACTGGTAGCTGGAGAGCTCCAGCACGTACAGCTCGGCGGGCGGGAGGTCGAGCAGCGGGACGCCGATGTTCCCGCCGTACGCGTTGGGCCGGCCGACCGCCGCCAGCAGGTGGCTGAGCAGGCTGGACGTGGTGCTCTTGCCCTTGCTGCCGGTGACCCCGACGGTCTGCGCGGCGTGGTCGGCCATCCAGAGCGCGCTGCCGCCGGTGACCGGGATGCCCCGGCCGCGCAGGTCCGCCATGAACGGGTGGGTGGACGGCACGCCGGGCGAGCGTACGATGACATCGGCGCTGGCCAGGGCCGCGAAGGCGTGCTCGCCGCCGGCCAGCGGGGCGCGCGGGTCGTCCCACGGGTCGTCGAGATAGCCGGCGCCGTCGTTCACCACGAGCAGGCGGGACGGCTCGTGCGGCGCGATCGCGTGCACCGCGGCCCGGCCCTCCCGGCCGGTACCCCAGACCGCCACCGATCGGCCGCGCAGGTCTGCCAGGCGCACGTCGTCTCCCCAAGTCGTTTTTTCGCGGGACCGCACTAATATTGCCGGTCGGCCCTCAGACAGGAGTTCCCGGGTGCAGTTCGACGTCATGCGCTTCCCCTCGTACGCGTTCGACCCGTCGACCGGGGTCGCCACGTTCGACTACGTGCTCGACGGGCCGGAGCCGCTGCGTTTCACCGAGACGATCACGTTTCCGGTGCCGGCGGCGCCCGCCGTCCCGGCGGCCTTCCACCGGGTGCTGGAGCTGCTGCACGTGGTCGCCGGGGTGAGCTACTACAAGGTCGGCGCGCCGCCGCGGGTGCTCGCGCCGCGACCGTTCGCGCCCGAGGTGACCGCCTGGTTCACCCGGGTCTACACCGACGGCCTGGCCGAGTACGCGTACCGCAACCAGCTTCCGCACGTGCTCGAGCTGACCGTGGAGACGCCGGGCACGCTGCCCGCGGCGACCCCGGTCGAGGTGACCGGGCGGCCGCTGTCCGCGGTCGGCGGCGGCAAGGACTCGATCGTCACGCTGGAGATCCTGCGGGCCGCCGGGCTCGACCCGGTGCCGTTCTCGGTCAACCCGAACCCGGTGATCGAGAACGTGAACGCCGCGTCCGGGCTCGCCGCGCTGGCCGCCCGCCGCAAGCTCGACCCGCGCCTGTTCGAGCTGAACAAGGCCGGCGCGCTGAACGGGCACATCCCGGTCACCGCGATCAACTCGCTGATCGCGATCGCCACCGCGATCTGGCACGGGCTCGGCCCGGTGGTGATGTCGAACGAGCGCTCCGCCTCCGACCCGAACCTGATCTGGAACGGTCACGAGGTCAACCACCAGTGGTCCAAGGGCGTGCTCGCCGAGGGGCTGCTGCGGGACGCGGTGCGGGCGCACACCGGGCTCGTCGACCCGTACTTCTCGCTGCTGCGGACGCTCTCCGAGCTGCACATCGCGCAGCTGTTCGCCGGTTACACAGCGTACGATGATGTTGTTACAAGCTGTAACAAGGCTTTCAAGCTGCACGACCCGACCGCGCGGTGGTGCGGCGACTGCCCGAAGTGCCGGTTCGTGTTCCTGGCGATGGCGCCGCACATGTCGCGGGAGCGGCTCGCGCACATCTTCGGGCGCGACCTGTTCGCCGACGTGGCGCAGGCGCCCGGTTTCCTGGAGCTGCTCGGGGTGGACGCGCACAAGCCGTTCGAGTGCGTCGGCGAGGCCGAGGAGTGCCTGGTGGCGCTCTCCCTGCTGACCGACGACGCGCCGGTGCTGGTGGCGCTGCGGGCCGCGGTGCCGGCCTCGGCGTGGGACGACGCGTCGCACAGCAACGTGTTCACCCCCGGCGGCGAGCACCACATCCCGCCGGCCTACCTGAAAATTCTGACCGAAGCCCTTTAACAGCAAAAACCCGATTCGGTACGACGGCAGCCCGCCGGCCCGGGTCACTACGCGCACTGCAGCACGAGCCAGACCTGGTCGAACCGTCGTGCGGCCAGGTCCTGGCGGCGGATCCAGTAGTACAACCGGCCGGAGTCGCCCCAGATCCAGTCCATCGTGTCGTCGGTGTCGATCTGCCACAGCAGCAGCCAGTCGCCGGCGCCCGGGGTCAGCTCCTCGACCCGGGCCCCCTCCACCCCGGCCGGGTTGCCGTGGTGGATGCCGTTCGCGGCGAGCTGGCACTCCAGCTGCATCGGACCCTGGACCAGGTCGGGCCAGCCGAAGACCCGGTGCACCGGGATCTCCTCGTCGTTCTCCAGCGCGTCGTAGAAGTCCTCGACCGGGTCGCGGCGCCGCCACCAGTGCCGGTCCGTGCGGACGGCGCCGACCGGCGGCTCGTCGAGCCCGGGGACGGTGCACACCAGCGCGCTGGTGACGGCGCGCGCGGTGAACGACTCCTCGGCCTGGCCGGCGACCGGGGCGGCCGCCGCCAGCGGGGTGGCCGTCACGTGCCAGTAGCCGGCGTCGGCGGGGTCGAAGCCCCAGCGCTGCTCGATCCAGTCGTAGAAGAACCCGAGGACGGTCCCCGGCGGGAGGATCGCGGCGCCGAGCCCGGCGTTGACGTCGTCGCAGTTCAGCTGGCCCAGGAAGGACTGGGCGTCGCCCGAGGGCGATCGCGGCCAGTCCGCGTCCGGCGCGAGCAGCGGCACGCCGCCGAGCCGGGTGGCCGGGGTGTCCGGGGCGCAGGCGCCGCCGACGGTCAGCCGCAGCGAGGGCAGGGCGGTGTCGGCGAGCACGGTGCGCAGTCCGGGGGCGGCCGCCCCGAGGAGGTGGTCGTCGATCTCCATCCAGGCCCCCGAAGCCGATCGGGCCGCCGAGCCGGGCACGACGGCAGGGCGGGACGGGCTGCCGCGCGGCGGACACCGCCGGTTGCGTCAGGTCCTGGGCAACCTCGCCCGCGAACCGAGTCTGCCCTGCCCGAGGTGCACAAGTGGGCAAAACGCCCGGACCACGCCGGCCGGGGCAAACGGCCGGGCCGCGCCGGCTGGGTGAACGAGCGGGGCGGGCTTCACGCCGTACGGCGAAAGCAGTTGCCTGAAGCTTGCGCCGAAGGGACCGGAAGGCGCCGGCAGATCACTCCGGGGCGTCGTGGTGGATGCGGCGCGGGTCGACACCCAACTGCCGCAGCGCGATCGCCGTGGCCGCCAGCATGAGCGGCGGACCGGCCAGGTAGACCTCGTGCCGGGACCACTCCCCGTAGGCTGCCACCGCGTCCGTGACCAGCCCGAACGGGTACGGCCCGGGGTCGCCCTCGGAGATCACCGGCACCACGGTCGCCCGCGGCGCCCGGCGGGCCAGCTCGGTCAGCTCCTCGATGTCGTAGAGCTCGGCGGCGTTCCGCACGCCCCAGAACAGCACCGCCGGCCGCGGATCGCGCACCACGGCCAGGTGGGCGAGCATCGACTTCATCGGCGCGACCCCGGTGTCCCCGGCGATCATCAGCACGCCGCGACCCGGCTCGGCCGGCAGGCCCATCTCGCCCTCGGCGCGGCTGATCCGGACCCGGTCGCCGACCCGGGTGTCGTGCACCAGCGTGCCGCTGACCCCGGTCTCGGTCTTGGCCCGGATGTGCAGCTCGGCCACGCCGTCCAGGTGCGGGGCGCCGGCCAGCGAGTACGGCCGCCAGATGCCGGGGACGGCGTCGACCTCGACCCGGGCGAACTGCCCGGGCCGCCACGGCAGCGGCAGGAACGGCCGCAGCCGCACCACCGCCAGGTCGGGGCGGCGCAGCTCGTGGCTGATCACCTCGGCGTCCCAGACGGTCGGCTGGTAGGCGATCAGCGTGCCGCCGTGCACCAGCCACTCGTGGACGTGCTGCCACGTCCAGCGCCAGGCCTGGTCGAAGTCCTGCCGCCAGACGCCCGGCGCCATCCCGGCCCGCATCGCCTCGGCGAGGGCCGCGCCGACCATCTGCAACTGGTTCCACTGCAGGCCGCACTCGGCCAGCGCGGCGCCGAGCTGCCCGCAGCCGGCGACCACGGCCGGCGGGTCGTCGAGCCGGTGCACCAGCCAGGTGAGCCCGCGCGCGAGCTGCGCCCGCTGGGAGGCCGGGGTGCCGGGCAGCAGGGTCAGCAGGTCCGGCTGGGCCTGCAGCAGCGCGTGCCAGAGCCGGCCGGCCACCTCGTCGACGCCGCCGGCGAAGGTCAGACTCGTGCTGAGCAGGCGCTGGGTGTCGCGCAGCGCCATGGTGTCGCCCGGGTCCATGCCGTCGGCGGGCAGGTCGCGCCGGGTGGTCTTCTGGGCGAAGTGCGCGGCGTACTCCGCCGGGGTGACCGAGGGGAACTCGGTCCCGGTAGGGCCGATCGGACGGGCCGGGGCCACGCCCGGGACGGCCGGCACCGGAGTCACCGGGCCGGACGGGTTGATCCCGGTGATCGGATTGACCCGATTGAGGGGTACGCCGTAGGCCGCGTTCGCCCCGGCCCGGTCCGGTTGCCCGGGGGCGCCGGGACGACGCCCGCCCAGCCCGGAACGGCCCAGCGCGGCGCCCTGGCCACCGCGCCAGAGCAGCTCGGAGCCGGCTCCCCGAGGCGGCTGCGGGCCATCGCCGGCCGGGTTTCGCGGAGGCCCGTCAGCCGAGTTCTGTGGACCGGGGGCGCTGCGGCCGGACGCGCCGACGCCGCCGACCCGGCCCGGTGGGACATCCTCCGTCTCCACCGGTGCCTCGCCGGCCACCACGGGGACGCTGACGATCGCGGGGTTGCTGATGATCGCGGGCTTGCTGGGCGGCCGGCTCTCGTCCCGCCGCGTCGCGGCGATCTCGGACAGCGCGGCGGCCGTGTCCGCGGCGCCGGCCTCGGCCGCGTCGGGGGCGCTCTTGCGCAGCCGGATGGCCCGCAGCAGGGCGAGCAGATGAGGGTCTGATCCCGGAGCAGACGACAACTGACACCCCCCGAGACGCGGAACGACCGAACAGTACAACCGTACTGCCGCATGTGGCGGAGCACCTGCGCCCATCTTCCCGCACGTCCCGCCCGCCGACACCCCGACGGCGACCATCGGTACGGCCCGTCGCCGGTTCCGCCCGTTCAGACCTCCCGAGGCACCGGACGGCCCGCCGGACCCGGGTCGGCAGAATGCTCGGTGTGCCAGCCATCGCCATCACCAGCCCGGACGACCCCCGCATCGGTGACTACCGCGCCCTGACCGACCTCGAACTGCGGACCCGCTGGGAGCCGCCCAACGGGCTGTTCATCGCCGAGGGCGAGCTGGTCATCGAGCGGGCGCTGCGCGCCGGGTACCGGATGCGCTCGGCGCTCGTCGACGAGAAGCGCGCCGATCAGCTCACCGGCCTGCCCGGGGACGCGCCGCTGTACACCGCCGCCCCACCGGTCCTGGAGTCGATCACCGGCTTCCACGTGCACCGGGGCATCCTCGCCTCGTTCCACCGCCGGCCGCTGCCGGCCCTCGGCGACCTGCTCGCCACCGCGCGGAACCTGGCCGTCCTGGAGGGCCTGAACACGCACACCAACCTGGGGGCGCTGTTCCGCAGCGCGGCCGCCCTCGGCATCGACGCGATCGTGCTCTCGCCGAACTGCGCGGACCCGCTCTACCGCCGGGCGGTGCGGGTCAGCATGGGTGAGGTGTTCGCGATCCCGTACACGAAGACGGACACCTGGCCGGACCCGCTCGCCACGATCCGCGCGGCCGGATTCACCCTGCTGGCGATGACGCCGGCGCCCGACGCGGTGGCCCTCAAAGACCTGACCCCAGATCAGCGGGTACGGCCGGCGCTCCTCCTCGGCGCCGAAGGCCCCGGCCTCACCGCCGAGGCGATGAAGGCCAGCGACGTCCGGGTAGCCATCCCGATGCACAACGGCGTGGACTCGCTGAACGTCGCCACGGCCGCCGCCATCACGTTCTACGAACTCACCCGCGGCGCGACCACACCGGAGCGCACGGCACCTCATACCCGCGCTCTCTGACCAGCTCCGCGGTGGGCTCCTCACGGTGCGCCGTCACGATCTCGCTGAGCAGCTGGAACACCACGCTGTCCGGGCAGTCCAGGCCGCTCTCCTGGGCCTGATCGAGCCGGCGGCCGGCGAGTGGCCACAGGTCCGGGCGCCCGTCGAAGGCGGCCAGGCAGGCGGCCGCCGTACCTTCGTACAGCCCCCGCTGCGCCTCGGGCAGCGCCGCCCCGTCCGCCGCCCGGGTCTGCCGCAGCGCCTGGCCGCAGTCCCGGAACAGGAGGGATCCGAAGATCCGGTCCCGCGGCGAGCCGACCCCGGGCGTCCAGCCCGCGGTCGGCGTCCTGGCGCTGTCCGGAGTGGGGGTCGCCATGATCGCCGGACTGGTGTCGCCAGGGCTCGGCGTCGTCGACGGGGGGACGGTCGGCATGCCCCCGGGGGTGTTCTCCTTGAACCATCCGATCACCCTCGACTTGAACGACGTAGGCCTGGCCGTCGTCGCGCCGGCCGCCGACGCGTGGTCCCCGCCGGGACGGGCAACGGTCAGCGCCGTCGCCAGCGACAGCGTGAGAGCAAGTGCAAGCTTGATCAAGGCGTCACATCCGATCGGCGGGGCGCGACGAACTCCATGCGTACGTCGGCGGTTCCGTTGAGGATTATGACCCGACTCGGTCGATCCGATAGTAAAAAGTACCAATTGTCGGACCGCTCCAACAGGAACAGTCCGGCGTAGCGGTACCGGTACTCGGCCCGAGGCCCCCGCAGCTGGGTGACCACCACCCCGGGCGCGTCGAGCGACAGATCCTTGTCGCTGTACAGCACGATGGCCGGAAGCTGCGCCGGACGCTCGGCCAGATCCTCGCCGAACATCCGCCCGGCGCCGCGGGACAGCCGGTCGGCCGACCAGAACACCGCGATCGCCAGCAACGCCCCGACCAGGATCCGGGTGCCGCGCGTCCACGGATCCTCGCCGGTCCGGGACCGCACCATCCAGCGGCCGTACTCCGCCAGCAGGATCGCCGCGGTGAGGCCGGCCGGCAGCGGGTAGCTCCACGACCGGACCGACGACAGGTAGACCGCCGGCACCGCCAGGGGCAGCCATGACCAGGAGAGCAGCCGCGCGATCCGCAGGACGACCGGCGGCCGGCGCCGGGCCAGGAACGGCGCCAGGATCCGCCGGTGCACCTGCCGCACCAGCAGCACCGCGAGGAGCAGCACCATCGCCGGCACGAAGAAGAAGCTGACACTCCGCATCAGGTAGTCAGCCGTTTCCAGGCGCAGCGCCGAGACGTCGAAACCCAGCGCCCGGGCCATCGAGCGGGTCATCACCCAGCCGAAGTAGTACATGAGCGCGGTCACGGCGCCGAGCCCGACGCTGAGGTCGGCGAGCACCTTCGTGAACGGCGGATCGGGCGGGCGGGGCGGCCGGCGTGGGACCGGCCCGCGGGAGCGCATGGGCCCGATGCTCCCGGAAGCCGCCGCCCCCACCACGGCGGCGACCAGGGCGTTCACCCGGTCGGGCGGGTCAATCCACGAGGTAGGTCAGGTGGGTGGCCTGGCCGGACGGGCGGGCGTGGACCTGGCGCAACTGCCGGAGCTTGCCGCCGGTGAAGAGTGGGGTGCCCGCGCCCAGCAGCACCGGCGACAGGTGGATCCGCAGCTCGTGGACCAGACCGGTGGCCAGCGCCCCGCGGATCACCTCGGCGCCGCCCATGATCACCACGTCGTGGTCGCCGGCGATCGAGACGCCCTGGGCGATCGCGCTCGCCACGCCGTCGACCACGAACGTCATCCGGTCGGCGAGGCGCACCTGCTCGGGCGGGTTGCGGGTGACCACGAGCACGGGTGGCTCGGCGGCGCGGTCCGCCCCGTACCCCATCTCGTCGTTCCATCCGCCCGGGCCGTCGATGATGTCGAACAACCGGCGGCCCATGATCACCGCGCCGGTGGCGGCGACCGTCGAGTCCAGCACGTCGGCGTCGACCGGGTCGGGGTGCAGCGCCCAGGTGTGCAGCGCCTCGCCGCCGTCACCGAGTCCGTTGTCCGGGCCCGGGTTCGGCCCGGTGACGAAGCCGTCCAGGGAGATCGAGATGTCCGCGATCACTCGTGCCATGGCTGTCCCCTTCCAAGAAAGCAGATGGGGACATCTTCAGGTACGCGGCACCAACCGGCCACCCGTCCAGGCGAGCCCCATCCCGGCGGCGAGCAGCAGAAGCGCGCCCACGGTCGGCAGCGGCTTGGGCGCGTAGGAGCCGGCGCCCAGCGCCACCGCGGCGAGCATCAGCAGCACCCCGTCGGCCGGGTTGACCAGCTTGGAGCGGAACACCGCCCAGCCGAGCAGCAGTACGCCGCCGCCGGCGATCGCGCAGGCCATCTCGATCAGCATGGGCACCTGGGCCGGGGTGAGCGCGACCGCGTCGGCGGCGGTCGCCGCGGGCAGCGCGGCGAGCGGCAGCAGCAGGGTGGCGCCGGCCAGGGCGATCAGCAGGCCGGTCATCGCGATCCGCCGGGTCCGCGATCCGGCGAGCAGCCCGGCCAGGGCGATCAGCGAGATGGTGGCCAGCCAGCCGGCCAGCAGGCCGACCGGGAGCGGGCCGGGCGGGACGGTCACGCCCAGGGTGAACCAGCCGTAGAGGACCGCGGCGGCCGGGAGCGCCCACAGGGCCAGCCGGGCGAACCGCCGGACCGACCAGATCCAGACGGCGTCCCGCACCGGCAGCAGGTAGTGGTCCGCGGAGGACCCGGCCGGCGCGGCGCCGACCCAGGCCGGGGCGACCCGCAAGGGCCGGCCGCTCGCGGTCTGACGATGGCTGATGCTCATGGCTCCGCCTCGCTCGCAGGGTCAACACGCCGAGCGGCCGGGGGAAACCAGTCGGAAATCCGAGTCGAAGCATGCCAAATTCGCAGGAAGCTGTGAGCCGCATCTCAGGAAATATCTAGAAATGCCGGACGGCCTGTCCCGAATCGGGCAGGCCGTCCGTTAAAAGTCGGGCCGTCAGGCCCGCTCGGGCTGGTTCGCCCCGTTGTAGTCCGCCCCGCCGATCGCCGACGCCGGCGGCACCGGCGGCGCGACCGGCAGCGCCGCGGTCTTGTCCGGGTCGCCGGAGACCTGCGCCTCGGCCGCCCGCACCTCGGCGTTCACCCGCTCCGCCTCGGCCGTCGCGGCCGCCGCGGCGGCGACCGCCTCGCGCTCGGCCTCCTGCGGGTCGACCTTCGCCAGCGGCACGTCGCCGACCATGTTGGCCAGGCCGCCGAGCGCGCCACCCAGGCCCTCCAGGGCCTTGGTCAGCTCGGTCGGGACGATCCACACCTTGTTCGCGGTGCCGTTCGCGATCTGCGGCAGGGCCTGCAGGTACTGGTAGGCCAGCACCTTCTGGGACGGGTTCGCCGTGTGGATCGCGTCGAACACCGTACGGATCGCCTTGGCCTGACCCTCGGCCTGCAGGATCCGGGACTGCCGGTCACCGTCGGCGCGCAGCACCGCGGCCTGCTTCTCACCCTCGGCGGTGAGGATCTGGGCGGCCTTGTGACCCTCGGCGTTGAGGATCGTGGCGCGGCGCTCCCGCTCGGCGCGCATCTGCTTCTCCATCGAGTCGCGGATGCTCGGCGGCGGCTCGATCGCCTTGATCTCCACCCGGGTGACCTTGATGCCCCAGCGGCCGGTGGTCTCGTCGAGCACGCTGGACAGGTGCTTGTTGATCTGGTCACGGCTGGTCAGCGCGCGCTCCAGGTCCAGCGAGCCGATGACGTTCCGCAGCGTGGTGACGGTGAGCTGCTCGATCGCCTGCAGGAAGTTGGAGATCTCGTAGGTGGCCCGCACCGGGTCGACGACCTTGAAGTACAGCACGGTGTCGATCGAGACGACCAGGTTGTCGGAGGTGATCACGGGCTGCGGCGGGAAGGAGACCACCTGCTCGCGCATGTCGACCTTGCTGCGTACCGCGTCGACGAACGGGACCAGCAGGTTCAGGCCCGGGCTCAGGGTCCGCTTGTACTTACCGAGCCGTTCGACGACGTCCATCCGCTGCTGGGGGACGATCCGGATGGACCGGACAACGGTGATCACCGCGAACAGCACGATGACTATGACGAGGACTGCGACGACTGCTCCCATGGCGCGCCTCTCTTTTATGTGATTGGTGGATCTTCAGTGATCGGGCAGGTCATCGTGCCAGACGAGGGCGGTGGCGCCACGAACCTTGACCACCCGGACCCGCTGACCGGCCGGGAACGACTCCCGCCCGTCGAACGAGCGGGCCTGCCAGATCTCCCCGTCGATCTTGATCTGGCCGTGGTCGGCGTCGACATCCTCCAGCACGGTGCCGTGCTGGCCCTCCATCGCCTCGATGCCGAACGGGGTGTCCCCGCTCTCCAGCGCGGACCGGGCGTGCCGCATCACCACCGGCCGGATCGCGGCCACCGACAGCCCGGAGACCAGGGCGAACACGATCACCTGCACAAGAAGGTTCGCCCCGAGGGCGGCGGCCAGCGCCGCCGCGCCCGCTCCCGCGGCGAAGAAGATGATCAGTATGGTCGCGGTGAACGCCTCGCCGATCACCAGGGCGATAGCGAGAACGATCCAGAGTACGGCTTCCACATCTTCGATCGTGTCACGTCCACGCATCCCCGGCGATGTCGAGATTCGCGTAGCCGAATGCCGCTCGGACAGTTAGACCCATCAGTCGCACACCAGGAGGGCCCCCACCGTGACACTGCTTCCGGAGACCGTCCGGCGGATCGACGAGATCGCCGCCCGGGCACAGGCGCACGGCCGGGTGCCGTCGCTCGCCCTGGCCGTGGTGCGCGACCGGGCGGTGCTGCACTTCGCGGGCGCCGGGGAGAGCCCGCGACCGGACCCGAAGACGCAGTACCGGGTCGGCTCGATCACCAAGACGATCACCGCGACGCTGGTCATGCAGCTGCGCGACGAGGGGTTCTTCGCCCTCGACGACCTGCTCTACCGGCACCTGCCGGGCACCCCGATCGGCGGGGTGACGCTGCGCCAGCTGCTCGGGCACGTCTCCGGGCTGCAGCGGGAGCCGGACGGGGCGTGGTGGGAGCGCCGCGACGGCGGTGACGTGGATCAGCTGCTGGGCGGGCTGACGTACGAGAAGCTGACCGGTCCCCCGTTCCGCCGCTTCCGGTACTCGAACCTCGCCTACGGCCTGCTCGGCGCGGTGCTCAGCCGGGTCACCGGGCAGAGCTGGGCCGAGCTGGTCACCAAGCGGGTGCTCGACCCGCTCGGCATGAAGCGGACCAGCTACCTGCCGATCGAGCCGTACGCCCGCGGTTACGTCGTGCACGCGCTCGGCGGGGCGCCGCACGAGGAGCCGCGCCCGGACGCCGGGGCGATGGCCCCGGCCGGCCAGCTCTGGTCGACGGTCACCGACATGGCCAAGTGGGCCGGCTTCCTGGCCGATCCGGCGCCGGGCGTGCTGGCCCGGGAGACCGTCGACGAGATGTGCAACCCGGTGACCATCGCCGACCTGGAGTCCTGGACCGAGGGGCACGCCCTGGGCCCGCAGCTGTTCCGGGTCGGCGAGCGGGTCTACATCGGCCACGGCGGATCGATGCCCGGCTACGTCGCGCACTTCGCGGTGCACCGCCGCAGCCGGTTGGGCGTCGTGCTCTTCGCGAACGCCTACGGCCTGGCCGGCCCGGAGAACATCAAGCACCTGAGCCTGCGGACCCTGACGACGGTGCTGGACAGCGAGCCGGCGGCGCCGGTGGCCGCCTGGCAGCCGCCCGCGCCGCCGCGGGGCGAGGCGGCCGAGATCTGCGGCCGCTGGTGGTGGATGGGCCGCGAGTACGACGTCGCCCCGGACGGCGACGCGCTGGTGATGACCGGTCCGCACCACCGCACCGAGTTCCGCCGGGAGGCGCCGGACCGCTGGCGCGGACGCTCCGGCGAGAACGAGGGCGAGGTCCTCACCGTGCGACGGTCCGCCGACGGCGAGCCGGCCACCATCGACATCGCCACCTTCGTCTACAGCCGCGACCCCCGGCATCTCGCTTAAAAATCTTGAAAACCCTGCTTGGGTACGCCGTGAGCCCGGTCCCGTGGCCCTCCCGCGGAGCAGGTCAGACCGGAGCCAGGACGGGCTCCGGGGCAGGGGTCCGGGTGGTCAGGCCCAGTGCCAGGCCGGCGGCGACGACCGCGATGCCGAGCCAGACCAGCGGGTCCGGGGCCGGGCCGCCGAGCGCCATGCCGGTGAGCGCGGCCGAGATCGGGGCCACCCCGGTCAGCAGCCCGGCCCGGCCGGGCCCGAGGCGGGTCACGCACGTGTACCAGAGCAGGAACGCCACGGCCGTGACCGCGACCGCGAGGTACGCGCCGGCCAGCACGTCGTCGGCGTGCAGGCGCAGCGCCGCGGCCGGGCCCTCGATCGCCAGGCCGAGGACGCCGAACAGGACGGCCGCCATCCAGGTCGCGTGGACCGAGACGCCGAGCGGCCCGTGCCGGCCCAGCACCGGGACCGCGAGCAGGGTGAACAGCGCCTCGCAGACGAACGTGACGACCGCCCACAGGACACCGGCCGCGTCGGCCCGGCCGAGACCCTCGACCAGGATCGCGCCGAGCGTGACCACGGCCGCGGCGAGCAGCACCCGGCGGCCCGGGGCCTGGCCGGACAGCCCCGGGCCGCCGACCGCGAGCAGGATCGGGACGCAGGCCACCGCGACGCCGAGAACGGCCGGCTCGGCGTGCCGGGCACCGTGGACCAGGGCGATGTTGAAGACCAGGAGCCCGGCCAGGGTGACGCCGAGCAGCCAGAGCCACTCCGGGCCGCGGGGGCGGCGCACCGGGGTCCGCCGCCGGCGCGCCCAGGTGATCAGGAGCAGACAGGCCACGGCGTACCGGAGCGATTGGACGGTGAGATTCGGCGCGTCCGCGAGGTGGCCGGAGACCGCGACGCTGCCGCCCACGAAGACCATGCCGGCCGCGCCGGCGAGGATGGGTAACGCCTTCATGCCGCTATCCTCGGGGTGAACTTGGTCCGGTTCGAGGACCAATCCGGGCGCGATGAGGAGGACCAATTTCCGGCTCCGACTTTCTGCAGCTGCGGGCCGAGCAGGCGCCCGCCAAGGGGCTGACCGGGTGGCTCGCCGGCGGCCTGCGGACCGCGATCGCGGCCGGGCGGCTGGCGCCCGGGGCCCGGCTGCCGGCGACCCGGCTGCTCGCCGCCGAGCTGGGCGTCTCCCGGGGCGTGGTGGTGCAGGCCTATCAGCGGCTGGTCGACGAGGGGCTCGCGGACGCGCGGACCGGCTCGGGGACCGTGGTGACCCGGACCGCCTCGATCGCGCCGCGCCCGGCCGCGGACCGGCGGCGGACGCTGCACGAGCTGCGGCTGCCGCTCTCCACGCCGGACGGCATCGACCTGAACCTGTCCCCCGGGGTGCCGGATCTCGCCGCGTTCCCGCGGGCCGCCTGGCTGCGGGCGGAACGCGCGGTGCTGGACCGGGTGACCGCCGCCGACCTCGGCTACGGCGACCCGGGCGGCACGCCGCGACTGCGCGCTGAGGTCGTGGCGTGGCTCGCCCGTACCCGCGCAATTAGGGCCGACGCGGACGACGTGCTGGTGTGCGGCGGTGTAGCGCAAGGTCAAGCGCTCCTGGCGCAGGTTCTGAAAGGCCGCGGCGAAGCCGCGATGGCCGCCGAGGATCCCGGTTCGCGCGGCACTCGCGATCAATTACGACATTGGGGGGTACGGACCGAGCCCGTCCCGATCGACGAGCACGGCCTGCTCGTCGGGCCGCTGCGGGCGACCGGGCTGGACACCGTGCTGCTCACCCCGGCACACCAGTTCCCGACCGGCGTGGTGCTCGCCCCGGACCGCCGGCGCGAGCTGCTCGCCTGGGCGCGGGAGGGGAACCGGCTGATCCTCGAGGACGACTACGACGCCGAGCACCGCTACGACCGCGCGCCGGTCGCCGCGCTGCAGGGCTCCGCCCCGGAACGGGTCGCCTACCTGGGCAGCATCTCCAAGTCGCTGGCGCCGGGGATGCGGCTGGGCTGGCTGATCGCGCCGCGCGGGATGCAGGCCGAGCTGCTCGCCGCCAAGCACGCCAGCGACCTGGGCACCTCGGCGCTCCCCCAGCTGGTGCTGGCCGAGCTGCTGACCAACGGCGACTACGAGCGGCACCTGCGCACGGTCCGGGCCCGGCAGCGGGCGCGCCGGGACGCGCTGCTCGCCGGGCTGCGGGCGCACCTGCCGCGGGCCCGGGTGCGCGGGGTGGCGGCCGGGCTGCACCTGCTCGCCGAGCTGCCGTCCGGGGACGACGTCGCGATCGCCGAGCGGGTGCGGGCTGAGGGCGTGCTGGTGCATCCACTGAGCTGGCACCGCCTGCGGCCGGGCCCACCCGGCCTGGTCCTCGGCTACGCCGCGCACTCTCCCGACCGCCTCACCGAAGCGGCGGCCCGGATCGGCCGCGTCCTCAGTCCTCGATGACCGTGACGTGGTCGATCAGGCGCTCCATGGAGTTGATGAGGGGGGTCTCGACGTCCTTGTAGCTGTGGACCGAGGCGAGGATCTTGCGCCACATGTCCTGTGGGGTGCGGACGCCGACCGCGGCGCAGACGCCCTCCTTCCACGGGCGGCCCGGCGGGATGACCGGCCACTTGCTCAGGCCGACCCGCTGCGGCTTGACCGCCTGCCAGACGTCCACGTACGGATGGCCGGTGATCAACACGTCCGGGTGGGTGACGGCGGCCACGATCCGGCTCTCCTTCGACCCCGGCACCAGGTGGTCGACGAGCACGCCGAGCCGGCGCCGCGGGCCCGGATCGAACCCACGCACCGCCCCGGCCAGGTCGTCGATGCCGTCCAGCGGCTCCACCACCACGCCCTCGATCCGCAGGTCGTCGCCCCAGATCCGCTCGACCAGGGCGGCGTCGTGAATGCCCTCCACCCAGATCCGGCTCGCCTTCGCCACCTGGGCGGGCACGTTCGCCACCGCGATCGACCCGGACGCGGTCACCCGGCGCTGCGCGGGCGTGGCGCCCGGCGCCGGCCTGCGCAACGTCACCGGCTGCCCGTCGAGCAGGAACGCGGCCGGGGCGAGCGGGAAGTTGCGGCGCTTGCCGAACCGGTCCTCCAGCACCACGGCGCCGAGCTCGAAGCCCACCACCGCGCCGCAGAACCCGGAGTCGGCGTCCTCGACCACCAGGTCCGGCTCGGCGTCCACCGCCGGGATCACTTTTCGCCGGCGCCAGTTGCCGGACAGCACGTCCTCCCCATACATGAGTCGCACGGTAGCCCGTACTTTCGGACACGCCGGGGTGACGCTCCGAGTCGAGACAAGGTTCCCGGGTGGCACGTACCCTTGCTCGCATGTCACCCGCAGCAGATGCGGCCACCCGCACCGCCCGCCGGTCCACCCGATTCGTGGCCTGGGTGCGGGCCTGGCGCGCCGGACTGATTCCGTTCGACGACCTGGCCGACGAGATCGCCGCCGACGAGGAGCACCTCGTCGCCGATGCTCCGGGCACCTGGACCGATGTCCCGCTCGGTCAGGGCCTGCCGATCTTCGCGAAGCTGCATCCGGACGAGATCCGGCTGGTCCTCCCGGTCCCCGGCGACCCCCGCGGCCTGCCCGGCCCGGGCGCGCTGACCGGCGCCGCGCTGCTGGCCGGTGAGGCGGTGATCACACCGGAGTTCGGGGTGGTGCCCGAGGTCCGCCGGCACACGTCCGGCTCCGGAGTGGAGTTCGAGACGGTGGTCTGGCAGGTGCTGCCCGCGCCGGAACACCGGCCGGTGTTCCAGATGGGCGCCGCCGAGGCCGAGGCGGAGCTGACCACCGCACTCGCCGAGGCCACCACCCGGCTCACCAAACTGGACGTGGCGCAGTGGAAGCCCGAGCTGGCCGGGGCGCTGCAGGCGCTGCGCCGGCCGGACAGCGCGGCCACCCTGCCGGTCGGCTTCGACCCGCGGTCGCGGCGGCTGTTCGCCCGGGCCAGCGTGCTCGACCAGGTGCTCGCGCTGGCCGGGACGAACGCGCCGGGCGGGGCCGTCAACGGCTACGAGGCGCAGCAACGGGACGAGGCCCTGCGCCCGCTGACCGCCGCGTGCCGGCAGGCCCTGGTCGCCGCCTGCAACGCGCCGTTGCACGCATGAGCGAGCCGGCGAGCGAATCATCGGGCTCAGCCACTACGTCATGCCGACGCCGGGGCGCAGCGGAGGCGGCGGCATGACGCCCGACAGGCACGCGCACTGCACGTTCTGCGGGGCGCGGTTCGTGCCGAACCAGTCCTGGCCGCGGCGGTGCACGGCGTGCGGGGAGACGACGTACCGGAACCCGACGCCGGTCGCGGTGGCGCTGCAGCCGATCGGTTCCGGTCTGCTGGTGGTGCGGCGGGGCATCCCACCGGCCGAGGGCCGGCTGGCGCTGCCCGGCGGATTCATCGAGTTCGGCGAGACGTGGCAGGCCGGTGCGACCCGGGAGCTGGGCGAAGAGACCGGCCTGAAGGCCGACCCCGCCGACGTACGTCTTTTCGACGCCCTCAGTGCCCCCGACGGCACGCTGCTCGTCTTCGGACTGTTCCCGCGCCTCCCGGACACCTCCGGGCTGCCACCGGCGCCGCAGGGCGACGAGACGCTCGGGGTCGAGGTCCTGCGCGGGCCGGCCGAGCTGGGTTTCAGCCTGCACACCCAGGTGGCGGCCCGGTGGTTCGAGCTCAGTCGATCAGGTCGGCCCTGACCAGCTCGTCCAGCAGCAGGCGGATCGCCGGGGCGCAGCGCGCCGCGTCGGCGGAGGTGAACCAGCCCAGTTCGGCGATCTCGTTGGCCACGGCCGGGGTGGCGTCCGGCTCGGACGGCTCACCGAGGAAGGTCACGAGCCGGACCCGGGTGCCGGGTGGTCGATTGTGGGCGGGGGCTTCGATCGTACGGAAAAATTGCAGTTGATCTGCTTTTACGACGATGCCCACCTCCTCCAGCGTCTCCCGGGCGGCGGCCTCGGCATGGGTCTCCCCAGGCTCGGGCTTGCCGCCGGGCAGGTAGAAGGCGTCCGAGTCGTGCGCGCGGACGACCAGCACTGACCGATCCCGCACACACACCCAAGCAGCCGCAACGACCTCGCTCATGAGAGCACGAAGCTGGCGCCGGACTCGAAGCGCGCCAGGTCGTCCAGGGTGCGCCGGGTGCTCGGCCCGACCCCGTCCGGCAGCGCGTCGACCGGGTAGAACCCGGCGTCGATCGTCTCGTCGGTCTCCCGCAGCAGCTCACCGGACCACGAGTCGGCCCGGCAGGCGAGCGTGACGTGCTGGTACGGCTGCCCCCAGGCGCTCACCGCCAGCTGCTCGCCGGAGTAGAGCGCGAACGGGGTGACCCGGTGCACGGCGAGCCCGGTCTCCTCCAGCACCTCGCGGATCGCGCAGTCCCGCAGCGTCTGCTGGAGCTCCATGGTCCCGGCCGGGAACGCCCACCGGCCGTTGTCGCTGCGCCGGATCAGCAGCACCCGGCCGTCGTCGTCGCGCAGCACGGCGCGCGCGCCGACGGTCATCAGCACCCGGCCCGGGCCGACCGACTCCCGCAACTGACCCAGATAAGACTCTTCCCACGCCGGCACGCCAGCGACGTTATCTCAGCCGCGCAGCTCCCAGGTGAACGGGATGCCGGTGATGCTGTTGTTCTCGGCGGCGGCGGTGTTCTGGATCTGGGTGGTGAACCGGAACGCCTTCTTGGCGCCGATGGCCGGCAGCCATCCGGTGTCGACCCCACTGGCGTACGACGTCTTGGTGTTCTCGAACGTGTAGAGGGTGCTGCTGACCAGCGGGGCGACGGCGTCGGCGACGAAGTTCGCACAGGACGCGGTCGGGTCGACGCCGGGCGCGACGCTGAACGAGCCGATCTCCACGGTCAGGCCGATGTAGGTGGAGAAGTCCGCGGCGGCGACCTTGGTGGAGTCGCCGTACAGGCGGACGTTCGCGGCCGGCGTGGCGATGTCACCGACATAGGTGACCTCGATGCACTTACTCAGCGCCGCGGTGCCCTGCTTGGCCGCCGACGCGAACATGGCGGTGGCGCCGCCGTCGTTGTCGGCGAGGTTCACCGCGCCGGAGACCCACTGGTTGGCGGTGTTGTCGGTGGTGCCGGAGAAGGCCGCGCTGGACGCGTTCCACACCGTGAACCCACTGATCAGCAGGCCCACGGCCAGCCCGGCGGCGACGGCCACGGGACCACGTTTCTCCCTCATGGCCGCTCAGATCGGAGCGGAACGGCCGAAGTTGAGGAACGATCACGTGTTGTGACCGACTTTGCACACCGCGGGCGGCGCGCCGGCCCGCTGGCGCTGCTCTCGATCCTGGCGGTCGGGCTGCTGTCGGCCGCCGCCGGGCTGCTGCTCTGGACCCTCGTCCCGGTGCTGTTCGGCTGGTCGTCGTCGGTGGTGGTGAGCGGGTCGATGCAGCCGGCGATCCGGGCGGGCGACGTGGTGGTCACCGCGCCGGTGCCGGGGAAGGACATCCACGCCGGCTACGTGATCCGCTTCCGGGACCCGAGCCGGCCCGGGCGGGCGGTGCTGCACCGGGTCCAGCGGATCGGCGACGACGGCCGGCTGATCACCAAGGGTGACGCGAACCGGGTGGCGGACTCCACCCCGGTGCCGGTCGGCGCGGTGACCGGGATGGGACGGCTGCGGGTGCCGTACGCCGGGTTGCCGATGCTGTGGTGGCTCCGGCGGGACTACCCGAAGGTGGCCCTGACCGGGCTGGCCCTGATGACGCTCTGCCTGCTCGTCCCGGCCGGCTGGGGCTGGGCGGGGCCGCCGGTCGGCCGCCACCGGCGCGGCTCAGAACAGCGCGAACACCGTGGAGGCGTGCAGCGCGGTGCCGATTGAGCTCGGCAGGATGCCGCTGACCAGGGCCGGCGTCAGCACCGGGCTCGCGGCGGCGCTGCCGGTCTCGTTGTTGCCGTTGGTGCCCCAGCAGAACACCCGGTTGTCGATCTTGCGGCCGCAGGTGAAGCTCAGCCCGGTGATCACCTGGGCCCAGTCGTTGTTCGTGCCGCCCGCGGTCACCGGCTGCGGGACGTACCAGTACGCCGGAGTGACCGCGCCCTGCCCGATCTCGCCGCTGGTGTTCTGGCCCCAGCAGTAGAGCGCGCCGGTGAGTGTGATCGCGCACGCGTGCTCGTAGCCCGCCGACAGCGACTGGTACCCGGCGCCGACCGCCTGCGGGGTGGTTCGGGAGACGTTCGCCGCGACGGCCGGGTCGAGGTTCGCGCCGAGCTGCCCGGCCGCGTTGTTGCCCCAGCACCAGAGGCTGTCGTCGGTCTGCAGGCCGCAGTGGAAGTAGTCGCCGCCGGCCACCGCGCGCCAGGTGCCGGTCCCAGCCGCGGTCACCGGCTGCGGCGTCGGCTGGGCGCCGCTGCTGCTGTAGACGACGCCGTCGCCGAGCGCGCCGTTGCCCGCGCCACCCCAGCACCAGAGCGTGGTGTCGGTCCGGATCCCGCAGGTGCTGTACGCCGACGCGGCCAGCCGGCTCCAGACCGCGCCGCCGAGCACCGCGGCCGGCGCGGTGACGTTCGCGGTGGCGCTGGACCGGACCGTGCCGGTGCCGCCCCGGCCGTTCGGGTCGCGGCCCCAGCAGTACGCGTTGTGGGTGGTGCTGACCCCGCAGATGTGGTCCCAGCCGGCCGAGAGGTTCGCCCAGGTCCCGCTCGGTGGGCCGGCCGCCTGGGTGAAGGCGTAGCGGTGCGCGTAGTCGCCGGTGGACAGCTGGCCGCGCAGGTTCTGGCCGAGGCACCACAGGGTGCTGTCGGCCTTGCTCGCACAGAAGAACGTCGACCCGGGCACCAGCGTGGTGAACGGGCCGGCCCCGGTGCGCGGGGCGAAGTACGCGGTCCGGCTCTTCGGCTCGATGCCGAGCTCCCCGTGGTCCGCGTCGCCCCAGCAGTACAGCTTGCCGGTCGACTTGATCGCGCAGGCGTGCCGGCCGCCGCCGGTCAGCTTCGCCCACCCGGTCTGCCCGACGATCTCCTTGGGATCGGTCCGGGTCGCCGGGTCGCCGTTGCCGAGTTGCTGGGCGGCGCCGCTCCCCCAGCACCAGATCACCCCGGTGCCGCGCAGGCCGCAGGTCTGGTCGCGGCCGGGCGCGACCGCGGTCCAGCCGGTCGCCGTGCCGACCTGGGCCGGCGCGGCCCGGTTCGTGGTGTCGCCGACGCCGAGCTGGCCGAGCGCGTTGCCGCCCCAGCACCAGAGCGTGCCGTCGGGGTGCACCCCGCAGGTGGAGCCGGCGCCGGCCGCGACCGTGCTCCACGCCGCCGAGCCGACCTGGACCGGGGTGTTCTGGACCGCCGCGCCGGCGCCCAGCTGCCCGCTCGCGTTGTTGCCCCAGCACCACAGGGTCGCCACGGTCTTGCGCAGCGCGCAGCGCGCAGGCGTAGTCGGTGCCGGCCGTGACCGCGGTCCAGGTCGCCGAGCTGACCAGCGCCGGGGCGTTCTGGGTGCCGCCGGTGACGCCGGCGCCGAGCTGGCCGCTGGTGTTGTCGCCCCAGCAGTACAGGGCCTCGGTGGCCAGCTGGATGCCGCAGGCGAAGGTGCCGCCGGCGGCCACCGCGCTCCACGTCGTGGCGCCCTGGGACACCGCCGGACTGTGCGCCGCGTAGTCACCGACGCCCAGCTCGCCGGCCGTGTTGTCGCCCCAGCAGGTCAGCGTCGGGGTGGGCTTGGCCAGCGCGCAGGTGAACCGGCCGCCGACGCTGAGCGCGGACCAGGCGGCGTTGGTCTGCTCGCGGGCCGGGACCACCACGATCGTCTGCGCCTGGGTGGTGCCCGACTGGCCGTACGTGTTGTCGCCCCAGCAGTAGATCTGGTCGGCGCCGGTGAGGATGCCGCAGGTGGTCTCGTCCCGGGACGAGACGGCGGTCCAGTTCGACGTGCCGACCTGGGCCGGATAGCCCTGGTCGAGGCCGCCGAGCCCGGAGACGCCGTCGTAGGTGTAGCCCCAGAGCGCGACCGGCCCGTCCGGGAAGGTGGTGCTGGTCGGGCTGCCGGACCAGACGGTCGACGCCGTCCAGGTGGCCGCCACGACACCGGGCGGGGCGCTGCCGGTGATCAGCACCAGCAGCACCAGCAACCCGCCGAGCACCCGCCGCATCAGGCCTGCGCCTCCCAGGTGTACGACGCGCCGGTGGTGCTGCTCTGCGCGCTGTTCGGCGCCGACGAGCTCAGCGTGTAGGTGAACCGGTACGTCTTGGTCGTCGTGGTGGACGCCGTCCACGCGCCCAGCCCGGTCGCGTACGTGTTCGCGTTGGTGCTCAGCCAGACCAGGTCGGAGCTGGTGGTCACGGTGGACTGGTTGGCCAGCCCGGCCCAGTCCGAGCAGTCGGCGGCCCCGGTCCCGTCCCGGCGCAGCACCGTCATCTGGATGTACTGGGCGAGCCCGCTCGCGGTGTACGCGTTCTGGTAGAGCTTGATCGTCGCCAGCACGTTCCCGGTGTAGGTCACCGTGACGCACTGGTCGGCGGTGTCGCCGGGCCGCAGGTTGGCGCCGCCGAGGGCGAAGAGCGCGCTACCCGGCGCGGACGTGATGCTGACCTGGCCGGAGTGCCACTGGTTGCCGGTGTTGCCGGTGGTGTCGGTGAACGCGGCGCCGGTCGACCGCCAGACCAGGGCACCACTGAGCAGACCACCCATCAGCAGTCCGAGGGCGATCAGGACGGCCGGTCGTCCGATCACCTAATTCTGATCGGGCGGCCGGCCGGTTTGCTGAGTACGGTCAGATCTCGTCGATCAGGTCGGCGACCGAGTTGACGATGCGGGACGGGCGGTACGGATACGTCTCCGACTCCATCCGGCTGCTGATGCCGGTCAGCACCAGGATCGTCTCCAGGCCGGCCTCGAGACCGCAGAGGACGTCGGTGTCCATCCGGTCGCCGATCATCGCGGTGGACTCGCTGTGCGCGCCGATCGCGTTCAGCGCCGAGCGCATCATCATCGGGTTCGGCTTGCCGACGAAGTACGGCTTCACCCCGGTCGCCCGGGAGATCATCGCGGCCACCGAGCCGGCCGCCGGGAGCAGGCCCTCGTTGGACGGGCCGGTCGCGTCCGGGTTGGTGCAGATGAACCGGGCGCCGCCGTTGATCAGCCGGATCGCCTTGGTGATCGCCTCGAAGCTGTAGGTGCGGGTCTCGCCGAGCACCACGTAGTCCGGGTCGAACTCGGTCAGCACGTAGCCCGACGCGTGCATCGCGGTGGTCAGACCGGCCTCGCCGATCACGTACGCGGTACCGCCCGGCCGCTGGTCGGCGAGGAACTGCGCGGTCGCCAGCGCGGCCGTCCAGATCGACTGCTCGTCCACCTCGAAGCCCATCCGGGTCAGCCGGGCCTGCAGGTCACGCGGGGTGTAGATGGAGTTGTTGGTGAGGATCAGGAACGGCTTGCCGGACGCCTTCATCCGGTTGACGAACTCGGGGGCGCCGGGCACCGGCTCGCCCTCGTGGACGAGCACGCCGTCCATGTCGGTGAGCCAGCTCTCGATGGCTTTGCGTTCCTTCATGAAGTGGCTCCAGGTCGCTTCGCAGGGGGGCAGCAGTTCGTCGGGCAGACGTCCCAGGTCGGGAGCGTACCGAGCGTCGTGTGCGGTTGATCACTCAGCCGTTCCTGCACGAGCTCGCGCACCATCGCGACGAACCGCGGGTGCACACCGGGGGTGGCGGCACGGGCATAGCCGAGGCCGAGCCGGGCCGCGGTCTCCTTGGCCTCGTTGTCCAGGTCCCAGATGACCTCGAGATGATCGGAGACGAAGCCGATCGGGCTGACCACCACGTCGGTGACGCCCTTGTCGGCGAGCGCGGCCAGATGGTCGTTGACGTCCGGCTCCAGCCAGGGCACCTGCGGCGGGCCGGACCGGCTCTGCCACACCAGGTCGTGACTCAGATCGGCCGCCGCCCGGGCCTGGACCAGCCGGGCGGTCTCCTCCAGTTGGGCGGTGTAGCGGCCGCCGTCCGGCCCGGCGTTGCGGGCCATGCCCACCGGGATGGAGTGCGCGGTGTAGACCACCCGGGTGGTGGCGCGGCGGGCCGGGTCCAGGCCGGTCAGCGCGGCGCGGACCGCCTCGGCGTGCGGCTCGACGAACCCGGGGTGGTCGTGGAACTGCCGCAGCTTGCTGATCAGCGGCGCCTTCGGCCCGACGTGCTTGCGGGCCGCGGCGATGTCCTCCCAGTACTGCTTACAGGACGAATATCCGCCGTAGGCGCTGGTGGCGAAGCCGAGCGCGTGCTCGACGCCGTCGTCACGCATCCGCGCGACGGTGTCCGCCAGCATCGGATGCCAGTTGCGATTCCCCCAGTACGCCGGCAGGGCGATGCCGTGCCCGGCGAACTCGGCCTGGACCGCGTCGAGCAGGTCGCGGCACTGCTGGTTGATCGGGGACACCCCGCCGAAGTGCATGTAGTGCTCACGCACCTCGGCAAGGCGCTCGTCCGGAACGCCGCGCCCGCGCACCACGTTGCGCAGGAACGGCATCACGTCATCGGGTTTCTCCGGCCCACCGAAGGAGAGCAGGACGAACGCGTCGTAAGCCACCACGCGCCCATCCTGCCACCGCGCAACTCACCAAACGCGGGCGAACCCGACTCCTGTCGGCGGTGTCACGCCGTCACGCCGCGATGGCGTGGTAGCCCCCGTCGACGTGGACCATCTCGCCGGTGGTGGCCGGGAACCAGTCGGAGAGCAGGGCGCACACGGCCCGGGCGGTCGGCTCGGGGTTGGTGAGCTCCCAGCCCAGCGGCGCCCGCTGGGTCCAGGCGTCCTCGAAGTCGCTGAAGCCCGGGATCGACTTCGCGGCCATCGTGCGCAGCGGGCCGGCCGACACGATGTTGCTGCGGATCCCGTGCTTGCCCAGGTACATGGCGAGGTAGCGGGACGCCGACTCGAGCCCGGCCTTGGCCACGCCCATCCAGTCGTACAGCGGGTACGCCTTGGTCGCGTCGAAGGTCATGCCGACGATCGAACCGCCCCGGTCCATCATCGGCAGGCAGGCGGTCGCCAGCGACTTGTAGGAGAACGTCGACACGTGCAGTGCCTGCGCCACGTCCTCCCACGGCGTCTCCAGGAACGTGCCGCCCAGGGCACTCTGCGGAGCGAAGCCGATCGAGTGGACAACGCCGTCCAACCCGTCGACGTGCTCACGGACCCGGGAGGTCAGCGAATCCAGCTGCTCCTGGTTGGTCACGTCCAATTCGATGACCGGCGCCGGCTCGGGGAGCCGCTTGGCGATCCGCTCCACCAGCGAGAGCCGGCCGAAGCCGGTGAGCACGACGGTGGCGCCGTTCTCCTGCGCGAGCTTCGCCACCGAGAAGGCGATCGAGGCGTCGGTGATGACGCCGGTGACGAGCAGCCGTTTACCGGCCAGCAGTCCAGACAACATTCTCTCCTGAAAAGAATTCTCGGAAAAACTCAGTGCCCCATCCCCAGACCTCCGTCGACGGGGAGCACGGCGCCCGAGATGTACGCCGCGCTGTCGCTCGCCAGGAAGGTCACCGCGGCGGCGACCTCGTCGGCTGTGGCGAGACGACCGGCCGGGACGGCCTTGATGATCTCGGCCTTGCGCGAGTCCGGCAAGACGTCGGTCATCTCGGTCTGGATGAAACCGGGCGCGACCACGTTCGCCGTGATGTTCCGCGTGCCCAGTTCCCGCGTGATGCTACGGGCCATGCCGACCAGGCCCGCCTTCGACGCGGCGTAGTTCACCTGGCCGGGGCCGCCGTACAGGCCGACCACCGAGGAAATGAAGATCATCCGGCCCCACTTGGCCCGGAGCATCTTGGCGCTGGCCCGCTTCGCGACCCGGAACGTGCCGGTCAGGTTGGTGTCGATGACTCGCTCGAACTGGTCCTCGGACATCCGCAGCAGCAACGTGTCGTCGGTGATGCCGGCGTTCGCGACCAGGATCTCGACCGGACCGATCTCGGTCTCCACGAAGCTGAACGCGGCGTCGACCGACTCGGCGTCGGTGATGTCGCACTGCACGCCGAACAGGCCCTCCGGCGCGCCCGACCCACGGTGGGTGATGACGACCCGGTCGCCCTGCTTGGCGAACGCCTGGGCGATGGCCAGGCCGATGCCACGGTTTCCGCCGGTCACCAACACGGTGCGAGGCACAGCGCACTCCTTCGAGAGGTACGGGTCATACCCTGGTAGGGGGTACCGCAGGGCGACGACAAGACCAGCATGCCGTCCTAACCTGCTGAGCATGGAGACTATCCGCCCCGAGGCGCGTCACACGGTCATGGGGCCGTTGTCCTCCCTGGCGTTCAAAAGGGAAACGCCCCGGCCCCGGATCCGGCGACGGGTGTGGCGTTATTTCGCGCCGCTGCTGCTGCTCGTGACCGTCTCGATCGGCATGGGCGCGTGGGCCTACCTGCTGGAGGACCGCGGCCTCAACCCCTATCTCGCGGCCGCGATCGCGGCCGGTTCGGTGCTGCCCCCGCTGGTCGCGCACCGCCGGCCGGTGCTGGCCTGGCGGCTGGTCCTGGTGATGCTCTTCGCCGGCGTGGTCTTCCATCGCCCGGCCGAGCCCTGGCCGTGGAATCCGGTGCAGATCCTCACCACGCTCTACGTGCTCGGCCGGCTCGCCGCGGTCAGCGAGTCGATGGTCACGGTCTGGGCCACCGGGCTCACCCTGATCCCGCTCTACGCCTTCGCCCCGCGCGGCAACGTGGCCGGCGCGACCGTGCTGATCGTCGCGATCGCGGCGCTCGGCGACATCTGGTCCCGGCGCCGCCGCACCCGCGCCCTGCTCGCCGAGCAGGAGGAGCTCAACGAGCTGGAACGGGCCAAGCGGGCGGTGCTGGAGGAGCGCACCCGGATCGCCCGGGAGATGCACGACGTGGTCGCGCACCACATGTCGATGATCGCGGTGCAGGCCGAGACCGCGCCGTACCGGCTGGCCGGGCTGCCCGCGGAGGCGAGGGACGAGCTGGCCACGATCGCCGCGGCGGCCCGCGAGGCGCTGACCGACATGCGCCGGCTGCTCGGCGTGCTCCGGGCCGAGGACCAGGCGGTGGAACGGGCGCCCCAGCCGGGGTATGAACAGATCGCCGAGCTGGTGGCGACCGTCCGGCGGGCCGGGCTGCCGGTCACCGGCGACCTGCCGGAGCTGGGCGGGATCGACGGGACGGCCGGGCTCACGGCGTACCGAATCGTGCAGGAAGCCCTGGCCAACGCGGGCCGGCACGCGCCGGGCGGCCCGGTGTCGCTGACCGCTCGCGCCGACGACGACCGCCTGGAGCTGAGCATCCGCAACGAGCTGACCAGCCCGCCGGACCCCGCCCACAAACCGGGTCACGGATTGATCGGGATGCGTGAGAGGGTGGCCCTGCTCGGCGGCGACCTGACCGCCGGGCCGGACGGCGCGGGCGGCTACCAGGTGCTCGCGCGGATCCCACGGCAGCCGGAGGCGCGATGATCAGGGTGCTGATCGCGGACGATCAGGCGATGGTCCGGCAGGGCTTCGGCGCGCTGCTGGCCGCGCAGCCCGACCTGCTGGTGGTCGGCGACGCGGCGGACGGCGCGGCCGCGGTCACCGCCGCCCGCAACCTGAACCCGGACGTGATCCTGATGGATGTCCGGATGCCGGTGATGGACGGGCTGGAGGCCACCCGGCGGCTCACGAGCGGCCCCTCCGGCGGGCCCCGGATCCTCATCCTCACCACGTTCGACCTGGACGACTACGTGTACGAAGCGCTCCGCGCCGGGGCCAGCGGCTTCCTGCTCAAGGACGCGCCGGCCGCCGACCTGGTGCAGGCGGTGCGCGTGGTGGCGGCCGGCGAGGCGCTGCTCGCGCCGTCGGTGACCCGGCGGCTGATCGCCGAGTTCGCCGCCCGCCCGCAGCGGAACCGGGCCCGCCCGGTCGCGCTGAACGCGCTCACCCCGCGCGAGACCGAGGTGCTGCGGCTGATCGCGCGCGGCCGGTCGAACCAGGAGATCGCCGCCGACCTGATCGTCGCGGAACAGACGGTCAAGACACATGTCGGGCGGATCCTGACGAAACTGGCGCTTCGTGACCGCGCTCAGGCCGTCGTGTTCGCCTACGAGACCGGCCTGGTCGCCGCGGGCGAATGACCCGTCCGGGTGTTCCGTGCCACCTGCGGAGATCCCGAGTTTCTTAAGTTGTCTTTAAGGGGTACAGTTCCCGGCGGTTCCCTGGCCCGACGACTTTCCGGAGGTGATCGCTGTGCGAGATAGCGATCCTCCTAGTCGTGGCCGGGACGCTCGTCAGCGTTTCTGACCGCTGACCAGACCTCCCACCCGTTCCCACCGGCTCGACCTCGCGTTTCGCGGGGAAGCCGGTCGTGTCGTGTGCGCCGCGGCACTCAGGGTCCGGGCATGGCCGCGACGTGAGCTGTGCGCATCAACCGCCAGTCACGAAGCGGAAGTAGGTGGCACCATCATGAAGAACCTGATCGCTCCCCTCGGTTTGACCGTCCTGTCGGCATGGGTCGTCCTGCTCTTCGTCCTCGCCTCGCACAACACGCCCTGAGCTCTCGCCTTTCGAAGAGCTCCGGGCTGCCGCGCCCTGCCCTGGTGAAACTTCAGGGCAGGCGGGACGTCCACAGCAGACTCGTGGCCGCGCCGACCAGGGCCAGCAGCAGCGCGGTCGCCGCGTACCACTGGGTGACCTCGCGCGGCTCCGTCCGGTGCCCGATCGAGCTGCCCATGTCCTCGTAGACCTTCTTGAGCTCGCTCACCGACGCGGCCTCGTAGAAGTAGCCCTTCGTCCGTTCCGCCAGCTCCTGCAGCGAGAGCCGGTCCACCGGCACCCGCTGGAGCTGGCCCCGGATGTCGACCACGCCGGTGTCGGTGCCGAACGCGATCGTGCTGACCGGCACGTTCGCCCCGGCAGCCGCGGTGGCGGCGTCCTCGATCGACCGGCCGGACGTCCGGTAGCCGTCGGAGAGCAGCACGATCCGGGCCGGCGGCGCGCCGTCCGCCCCGTCCGACGGCACCGTGCGCACCGCGTCCAGCGAGGTGAACACCGCCTCACCGGTCGCGGTCGCCTCGGCCAGCGTCAGGCTGTCGATCCCGGCCAGCACCTCGGACCGGTCCTTGGTCGGCGCGACCAGCACGTTCGCCGCCTTCGCGAACGACACCAGGCCCAGGTTGTAGGTCGGCGGCAGCTCGTTGACGAACGCCTTCGCCGCCTCCTGCGCGGCCTCGATCCGGGTCGGGGCGACGTCGTCGGCCTGCATGGACAGCGACACGTCGATGGCGAGCATCACGGTGGCGCGTTCCAGCGGCTGCTCCTCGTCGACCGACGGGCGCGCGGTGGAGAACGCCAGCGCGGCCAGCATCAGCAGGAACGCGCCGGCCGAGACGTGCCGGCGCCAGCCCAGCCCCTTCGGCGCCAGGGTGCGCAGCAGGTCGACGTTGGTGAAGCGCATCGCGTACGACCGCTTGTGGAGCTGACGCCACACGTAGGCGCCGGCGACGACGAGAACGGGCAGCAGCGTGAGCAGCCACCACGGAGCCAGGAAGCGGATCATCGAGTGGTCCCCCGGGTGCGTGCGTGTCGTTGGGCGGCCACGAAACGGACCATGTCCAGCAGCCAGTCGGTGTCGGTGCGCAGCCGCAGGTGCGAGGCGCCGGCCGCGCGCAGGGCCCGGGCGATCGCGCCGCGCTGCTCGTTGGCCGCGGCCGCGTACCGCTGCCGCAGCTCCGGATCGGCGGTCTGCACCTCGTGCAGGTCACCGGTCTCCGGGTCGCTCAGGGTGAGCACGCCCACGTCGGGCAGCTCCAGCTCGCGCGGGTCGACCACCTCGATGGCCAGCACGTCGTGCCGCACGCCGAGCTTGCGCACCGGCCGCGACCAGCTCTCCACCGGGGCCAGGAAGTCCGAGATGACCACCGCCACGCCGCGCCGCCGGGGCGGCCGGTTCAGCAGGTCGATCAACTCGCCCAGGTCGGCGCGCCCGGGCCGCACCCGGGTCCGGGCGATCGCCCGCAGCAGGCCCTGCGCCTCCTTGCGGCCCGGCCGGGCCGGCATCCGCACCACCGACGGGCCGGGCGCCCCGGTCTCCGCCGTCCGCCGCTTGAAAAACCGGGAAGACCCACTTTCCGGTACGGCGGAGCCGGTGCCGACGACCGCACCGATCCGGTTGCCGCCGCGCGCGGTCAGGTGGGTCACCGCGGTCGCGGCGGCGATCACCAGGTCCTTCTTGAGCCACTTGGCGGTGCCGAAGTCGAGACTGGCCGACAGGTCGATCGCCATCCACGTCTCCAGTTCCCGGTCGGCGACCGTCCGCCGCACGTGCGGCTTCGTGGTGCGCGCGGTGACCGCCCAGTCCATCCGGCGCACGTCGTCGCCGGGACGGTACTCCCGGGACTCGCCGGCCTCGGTGCCCGGGCCGGGCAACAGGCCCACGTAGTCGCCCTGGAGCAGGCCGTCCAGTTTCCGGGTGACCAGCAACTGCAGGCGGGCGAGCACGGCCTCGGCCCGCGCCGCCTCGTCCAGCGGCGCCGGCGGGGTGCCGACGGGTCGACTCATGGGTGCGGCCAGGGTCCGCTCTGCGGGAACGCCGGCGCGCCGGCCGGGACGCCGCTGGTCGGGTGCACGCCGTTCGGCATCGGCGGCTGCGGCCCGCCGTTCGGCGAGGTGCCCTGCCGGGAGGCGACCGACGGCATCGGCACGGCCTGCATGATCCGGGCGACGATCTGGTCGGCCGGGATGTCGTCGGCGAGCGCGTCGTAGCTGAGCACCAGGCGGTGGCGCAGGATGTCCGGCGCGACGTCCAGCAGGTCCTGCGGGAGCGCGTAGTCCCGGCCGCGGAGCAGGGCCAGGGCCCGGGTGGCCCGGACGATGCCGAGCGAGGCGCGGGGGCTGGCGCCGTACTGGATCAGCTGGGCGACGTCCGGCATGCCGTGCTGGGCCGGGGCGCGGGTGGCCAGCACCAGCCGGACGGTGTAGTCGACCAGGGCGTTGTGCACGAACACCTGGTCCGCCCGGCGCTGCAGGGCGAGCAGGTCCTCCGGGGCGAAGACCTGCTTGGGCTCCGGCGCGCTGACGCCCATCCGGTAGACGATCTCGCGTTCCTCGGCGTCCGTCGGGTAGCCCACGACGATCTTCATGAGGAAGCGGTCCCGCTGGGCCTCGGGCAGCGGGTAGACACCCTCCTGCTCGATCGGGTTCTGGGTGGCCATCACCAGGAACGGGTCGGGCACCTCGTAGGTCTTGCCGCCGATCGACACCTGATGCTCGGCCATCACCTCGAGCAGCGCCGACTGCACCTTGGCGGGCGCGCGGTTGATCTCGTCGGCGAGCAGGAAGTTCACGAACACCGGGCCGAGCTCGACGTCGAACTTCTCGTTGCTCTGCCGGTAGATCCGGGTGCCGACGATGTCCGCCGGGACCAGATCCGGGGTGAACTGCACCCGGGAGAACGTGCCGCCGACCACCTTGGCCAGGGTCTCCACGGCGAGGGTCTTGGCCACGCCGGGCACCCCCTCGAGCAGGCAGTGACCGCGGGCGAGCAGCGCCACGAACATCCGCTCGACCATCCGGTCCTGGCCGACGATGACCCGCTTGACCTCGAACATCGCCCGCTCGAGCTGTGACGCGTCGTGCGCCGGTGGCACCGGTGCCTCCGGGCTGGTCTCGGTCTCGGGCGTGCTGGGCTGCGCCACCGGTCCTCCACAACGGTCAAGATGCGCCGGCGCGGATGCCGACGCTCAAGACTTACACGACAGACAACTACACACGGCTGAGAGGTTCCTAGGAGCATAGAAACCACTCCCGTCACCTGGCCGTCATCATCATCCCGGCAGCCGAAGATCTCCGCAGCCCAGGGCACTATCGGCCGAACATGTTGATCTTTCTGCGCGATCCGCCGGAACGGGCACGCTCACCGGGTGGATACGTAAGTCTTTGAACCGTGTAGCATTTGCGGTGTCGCCGGGCGACTTCCCCCGTGGTCGCCCGGCGCATAACTCCTTTTATTTCTCCCGAGTCGTTTCCCTTATGTTGGTCGACATGGTTGAGGAACTTCCCCCGCAGTGCTCCGCCAAAGGCTGCCGTGCGCCCGCTGCCTGGCAATTGCTCTGGAACAATCCCAAATTGCATACGCCGGATTACCGCAAGACGTGGCTGGCCTGCGACGATCATCGAGTGACCCTGGGTGCGTTCCTGGAAGCGCGCTCGTTCCTCCGGGAAGTGACGCCTTTCGTGTCGTCGGACGATGCCTCCGTCTCCTAGGCTCTAGATGTGAGTGACCCTTCCGTGCCCATCGCCGTCGATGCCCTGCAGCCGTGGCCGGACACGGTGCAATGGCGTCCCGTCTCACCCAAGTTGATCACCGTGGAACTGATCGGGCTGGCCGCCGGGCAGGCGATCTTCGTGACCGGTCTCGCCGTCGCGTGGATCTTCCTGCGCCAGTGGGGCTGGCTCGCCGGGATCGCCGCGGTGCTGCTGTTCGGCGTCTGGCGGGCGACCGTCGCGGTCCGCGGCGTGCGCGCCTGGGGCTACGCCGAACGCGACAACGACCTGATGGTGCGGCACGGGCTGCTGGTCCGGCGGCTGACCATCGTGCCGTACGCCCGGATGCAGTACGTCGACGTCACCGCCGGCCCGATCGAGCGCGCGTTCGGGCTGGCCACCGTGCAGCTGCACACCGCCGCCGCGGCCAGTGACGCCCGGGTGCCCGGCCTGCCGCCCGAGGAGGCCGCCCGCCTGCGGGACCGGCTCACCGCCCTCGGCGAGGACCGGGCCGAAGGCCTGTGACCACCACCGGGGCACCCGAGCGGGCCGGCCGGCAGCGGCTGCACCCGCTCAGCCCGCTGCTGCACGGGGCCAAGACGCTCTCGGTGATCATCGTGGCGCTCTCCTGGCAGACCCTGAACCGGCTCGGCCTGGTCCACTTCGCGGCCGTCGTCGGCGTCGTCGCGATCGGCGCGGTGATCTTCTCGGCGGTCGGCTGGTGGAACACCGGCTACCAGGTCGTGGCGCGGGAGCTGCGGATCTCCGACGGGCTGCTGTGGCGGCGCAACCGGGCCATCCCGCTCGACCGGCTGCAGTCCGTGGAGCTCCGGCGGCCGCTGCTCGCCCAGCTCACCGGGCTCGCCGAGCTGCGGCTCGAGGTGGTCGGCGGGAGCAAGACCGAGGCGCCGCTGGCGTACCTGACGGTGCGCGAGGCGTCGGCGCTCCGGGAACGACTGCTGGCGATCTCCGGCCGTACCCCCGAATCGTCGGCCTCGGCCGAAGCGGACCCGGCGGTGAACCGGGCGGTCTCCACCTCGCTCTTCCGGGTCAGCAATCGGGACCTGCTGATCAGCCAGCTGCTCACCCCGCAGGCGTTCCTGCTGCCGATCGGTATCGCGTGGGTGGTCACCCAGTTCGTGATGGAGGGCTCGTGGACCTTCATCGGGATCGCCAGCACCGTCACCGCGATGGCCGGCGTGCTGCTCCAGCCGATCCGCCGGGTGCTGCGGGACTGGAACTTCCGGCTGGCGCGGGACCCGGGCGGGCGGCTGCTGCTGCACTACGGGCTGACCGAGACGCGCAGCCAGGTGCTGCCGCTGAACCGGGTGCAGGCGGTCCGGATCACCTGGCCGTTCCTGTGGCGGCTCAGCAACTGGCTCTACCTGCAGCTCGACGTGGCCGGCTACGACTCGCCGGACCGCGGCAACGACACCGGCTCGGACCGGCTCCTGCCGGTCGGCGACCAGCACGCGGCCCGGTTCCTGATCGGGACCGTGCTGCCCGGCGTCGACCTGCTGACCCTCGCCACCACGCCGCCGCCGGCCCGGGTGCGGTGGCTGCACCCGGTCGGGCTGCGGTTCATGGGGGTCGGGCTGCATCAGGACGTGCTGGTGACCCGGCAGGGGCGGGTGTCCCGGGAGATGACGATCGTGCCGTACGCCCGGCTGCAGAGCGTCCGGGTGGTGCAGGGGCCGCTGCAGCGGATGCTGGGGCTCGCGACGGTCTACGCGGACACGGCCGGGACCCGGTCGGCGGCGGCCCGGGACCGGGAGCTCGCCGAGGCGTGGGCGCTGGCGGACGAGCTGGCGCGGCGGGCCCGGGAGGCTCGGCGGGCGCTGCCGGTGGCGCCCGTCTCGCCGGTTGCCCCGGCCGGATCCGCGCCTGGCTCCGCGGCCGGTTTCGCGGCTGGTTTTGCGGCGCCTCCGGTGGATTTCGTGCCGCCGCCGGTCGGTCGGGCCGCCGACGACACGTACTGGCAGCGGCCCCCGCAGGCCTAAGCTGTGCGCATGGAGCTGCCGGAGTTCGCGCCCGGGATGGGTGCCCGGGTGGAATTGACGGTCACCGACGCCGACACCGCCCAGTCCGTCGGCTCCGGTGACGTGCCGGTGCTGGCCACGCCGCGGGTGCTCGCGCTCGCCGAGGCCGCCACGGTGGCCACCACCGCCCGGAAGATGCCCGGCGGGATCACCAGCGTGGGCACCCGGGCCCAGGTCGAGCACCGGGCGCCGACACCGCTCGGGCGGACCGTGGTGGCGCAGGCGACGCTGGTCCGGGTGGACGGGCGGACGCTGTACTTCGACGTGACCGTGCGGGACGGGGAGCGGGTCGTGGCCGAGGTACGGGTCGAGCGGGTGCTGCTCGATCGGCAGAAGTTCATCGCCCGGGCCTTCGACGGTTGAGCCCGGTCTCGTGATCCACGAGACCGGGCTCAGATCTCGCCCCAGCGGGCGGTCACCTCGGCCGGGGTCGGCATCGCCGTGGCGCCGCCCTGACGCTCGCAGACCAGGCCGGCGACCGCCAGCGCGAACCGGACGTGCCGCTGCCAGTCCGCCAGGCCGCCGGGACGGCCCTCCGCCAGCAACCGGCTGACCAGGGCGCCCATCACCGAGTCGCCGGCGCCGGTGGCGTCGATCGCGGCGACCGACGGGGCCGGGAGCATGGCGGCGCCGTCCTGCGCCGCCACGTGCGCGCCCTGGGCGCCGCAGGTCACCACGACCGCCTTCGCGCCGAGCGCGCGGATCCGGTCGGCGGCCGCGGCCGGATCGCTGTCGCCGTAGAGCAGCTGGGCGTCGGCGGAGCTGAGCTTCACCAGATCGGCGGCGGCGAAGAACTCCTCGACCAGGTCCCGCAGGGCGTCCAGGGCGGCCGCGTCGGGCAGCAGCTTCGGGCGGACGTTCGGGTCGAAGACGCGGAGACCGTCGAACTCGGCCCAGGCCGCCCGGGCGGTCGCCCGGAACGGCTCGCGGAGCAGGCAGATCGAGCCGGTGTAGAGGACGTCGCCGCCGGACAGCGACGGGCGGTCCAGGTCGTCCGGGGCGAGCAGGGCGTACGACGGGGGCTCGCCGTAGAACGTGAACGCCGGCTCGGCGCCCTCGAACGTGGTCACCGCCAGGGTGGTCGGGACGGGCACCCGGCGGACGCTCTTGTCGCCGACGCCGGCCTCGCGCAGGAACGCGGCGATCCGGTCACCGAGGACGTCGGTGCTCAGGGTGCCGGCGTACTCCACCCGGCCGCCCAGCCGGGCGACGCCCACCGCGACGTTGAGCGGCGCGCCACCGATCGCCTGGCGGTAGATCTGCTCACCGCCGAGGTCGGCTTCGAGCAGGTCGATCAGCGCCTCGCCGAGCACCACCGCGTAGCCCATGCCGCTCCTTCGTCCGTTTTTCGTCCGGTCGGCGGGGCGCTTGCCGCAGGGGGTTCGCGCTTCGCCGGGGTGGGGTTTCAGCCTCGCGCTCCGGGGCGGGGAAATCCAGCCTGAGGTTCCCTCACCGGATAAATCCTCTTTTGAGAGAATTAAGGCATGTTTGCCAGCCGAATGCTTCACACTCTGCCTGCGGCCCTCGCCGCGGCCTGTCTGGCCGCCCAGCCCGCGGCCGCCGCCCCGCCCGTCAGCCCCGCGCAGCGGGCCGCTCAGCCGTCCGACGCGGCTCAGCCAGCTGGCGCGGCCCCATCGCCTCGCGCTGCCCTGCACTCCGGCGCTGCCCTGCACTCCGGCGCTGCCCTGCACTCCGGCGCTGGCCTGCGCTCCGGCGCTGGCCTGCGCTCCGGCGCTGGCCTGCGCTCTGGTGCTGGCCGGCTTGGGGCGGGTGCTCCGGCGCCCGGGCCGGCCGTCTTTCAGACCTGGCGGCCCGGCGCCCAGGCGATCACCTATGACCCGAAGATCGTGCCGCTCGGGGCGACCGCGCAGGTCGAGTTCAGCTCGACCGGGCACAACCTGTGGGTGCGGCTCGAGGTGACCGGACTGGTGCCGGCCCGCGCCTACGGGGCGCACATGCACGTCGCCGAGTGCGCTCAGGACCCGAAGGGCGCCGGGCCGCACTACCAGCACCAGCACGACCCGGCCGCGACCAGGGAGAAGCCGTCGGCGGACCCCCGCTACGCCAACCCGGCGAACGAGATCTGGCTCGACTTCACCACGAACGCCCGCGGGGCCGCGACGGTCAGCCGGGAGCAGCACTGGATGTTCCCCGACGACCAGCTGCCGAAGTCCCTGGTCCTGCACGCGGAGACGACCAAAACCACGCCGGGCGTCGCCGGGACCGCCGGGGCTCGCGTGGGTTGTCTCAAACTGCCTTTCGGGTACGGCAACGCCCACTGACCTGCGCCGACGAGGCCGCCCCGAGATCTCGCCCCGACCCGTGACAGCGCAACCCCCCAGCCCACCCAACCCTGGGGGATCCACCACTCGCCATTGTCCCGGAACAGCCCATGATCACGTTTCCGGCCTGTGGACAACGCATCGATGTGGATAACCCATCAGGCCGCCGCGCACCTGCTATGAGACCGGCCGGAGCTGGGCGCGGCTGGAGCCACGGCGCGAGGCCGGGACGGCGGCGCGAGGTTGGGGCTGCGGCGCGAGGCCGGGACGGCGGCGCGAGGCCGGGACGGCGGCGCGAGGCCGGGACGGCGGCGTGGGGTTGGGACGGCGGCGCGAGGCCGGGACGGCGGCGCGAGGCCGGGACGGCGGCGCGAGGCCGGGACGGCGGCGTGGGGTTGGGACGGCGGCGCGAGGCCGGGACGGCGGCGCGAGGCCGGGACGGCGACGTGGGGCCGGGACGGCGACGTGGGGTTGGGACTGCGACGTGGGGTTGGGGTTGGGGTTGGGGTAGACCGTGCCCAGCCACGGACGTCGCCCTGTAGGGCTTTGCGTTTTGGGCGCCCCGCGCCCTTGCGAAGCCCGGAAGGGTCCCCGCGGGAGCGACGATCCGCACCCCGGCGGACCGGGGAAATGAAGAATTTGGGTTTGGGCCTGAATTTGATCTTGAATGTGGGGGCGAACCACCGGCCCTGCTTTTCGTCGGGGGCAAGCGGTAACGTCGGGTTACAGCTGGCGAACGGAGGCACCCCACAATGGCGCAGAAGGACGGCGGCGCGCAGCCCGCGCCGAAGACGGAGTCGCACGACCCCGCCTTCCCGGAAGCGTTTCTGCAGTTCATGCGCACCGGCTGGCGGGAGGATCCGATCTCCGTCGCGCCGGTGCCCGAGGTGCCGAACTATGCGAAGCGCCGGGCGGCCCTCTCCGAGGCGTTCCCCGGTGAGACGTTGATCATCCCGAGCGGGAACGAGAAGGTCCGCGCCAACGACACGGACTATCCGTTCCGGCCGGGCAGCGACTTCTTCTACCTGACCGGCGACCGCGATCCGGACAGTGTGCTCGTGCTGCACCCGACCGCGTCCGGGCACGAGGCGGTGGTCTTCACCCGGGAGCGCAATTCCAAGGAGACCGACCGGTTCTTCCGGGACCGCAACGGCGAGCTCTGGGTCGGCCGCACCCACACCCTCGGCGAGAAATCGACCGAGTTGGGCCTGGAGACGGCCTCGCTGGGCCACCTGGGCTCCGCCCTGGCCCTGTCCGCGCCCGGCCGCACCCGCGTGCTGCGCGGCCTCGACCCGAACGTCGACCGGGCGATCCTGGCCTACGAGCCGGACCGGGCCCGCCCGCGGGACCGTGAGCTGGCCTGGACGATCTCCGAGCTCAAGCTGGTCAAGGACGAGTGGGAGATCGCCCAGTTGCAGGGCGCGATCGACGCCACCGTGCTCGGCTTCGAGGACGTGGCCCGGGTCCTGCCGGCCGACCGCGGGGTCAAGGAGCGCCTGCTCGAGGGCGTCTTCGGGCTGCGGGCGCGGCACGACGGCAACGACGTGGGCTACACCTCGATCGTCGGCGCCGGCGCGCACGCCACGATCCTGCACTGGGTGCGGAACACCGGCGTCACCACGCCCGGTGAGCTGCTGCTGATGGACATGGGTGTGGAGGGGCCGAACCTCTACACCGCCGACATCACCCGCACGGTCCCGGTCTCCGGCACGTTCACGCCGCTGCAGCGCCAGGTCTACGAAATCGTGTACGCGTCGCAGCAGGCCGGCATGGACGCGATCCGGCCCGGCGTGCTCTTCAAGGACGTGCACCAGGTGTGCATGCGGGTGCTCGCCGAGGGGCTGAACGACCTGGGCCTGCTGCCGGTGAGCGTGGACGAGGCGATGGCCGAGGACAGCACGGTCTACCGGCGGTGGACGCTGCACGGCTTCGGGCACATGCTCGGGATCGACGTGCACGACTGCGCGCACGCGCGGAACGAGACCTATCGGGAAGGGGCGCTCGGGGAGGGCTACGTGCTGACGGTGGAGCCGGGGCTCTACTTCCAGCCGGAGGACGAGCTGGTGCCCGAGGAGCTGCGCGGCATGGGGATCCGGATCGAGGACGACGTCCTGGTCACGGCCGATGGCTGCCGCAATCTCTCGGACGGCCTTCCGCGTACGTCGGGTGAGGTCGAGACGTGGCTGGCGGCTCAGCGGGAGGCCGGGCCCCGGCTGCCCGGCTGACGGTTCCGGGTGTCGGTGCCGGGCGCCGGTGGGCACTCGGCACCGGGCGGTGCCACAGCGCGGCGTGGCGTTGCGGGTGGCTCGTGTCCGGGTGCGGGGTTTGCGGGGTGATGCGAGGATTGGCGGACCCTGCCGACCTCGCGTAACGGGGAGCCGCCGTGACCGATGCCCGCGCCTTCATCGTCGACGTCCGGCGGAGCGACGGCGTGGTGGCCGTCGAGGTCCGGGCCGGGGCCGGGCGGCACACCGCGGTCGTGGAGCGGGTCCATGATCCGAAGCTGCAGCCGCACGTCCCGATCGGCACGCGGGACCGGCTGCACCTGCGGATGATGGTCGACGACCTGCCGGTCACGCTGCGGCCGGGGGCCGGGCGGTGGTCGCGGTTCTCCTACCGGGTGGTGGCCGAGCACGAGGGCCATCAGTACGTGTACCGGCCACGGACGCCGGAGAGCAGCCGGCTGCTGCGGGACGGCTTCCCGGTCGGTGACTTCACCATCGCGGACACCGGCGAGGTGCGGGTCGACTGGGCCGCCGAGCACGCGCCGGGGCCGGTCGACGCGGCGATCGGGTTCGCGCTGGCCGGCGCGTTCGGGGCGGGAGCCGAGTTCTTCCTGGCTGCGTTCCTCGACCATCCCGCCCTGTAGCCGGGCCTGATCGAGCCCGGCCGGCGTCCGACGGGCCGGGGTCAGCCGGCCTTGTAGTCGGAGACGATCCAGCACTCGGTGCCGTCCGCCTCGCCGGTCACGTTGATCGAGACCTTGACCGGGTGGCCGTCGCCCGAGTCGTACTCGGTGGAGACCTGACCGCCGTCCTCGGCGCTCGTCTGCGCCATCTCGACGAGTTCCGCCAGCGTCGGAACCTCGATCTCCTCGCCCTCGTCCCCGGTGACCGGCCCCAGGTCGACGTCCGCCGACGGGTCCGGCGCGGCGGTGGAGCCACCCACCCGGCCGTAGTTGGCGATCTTGCCGCCCTGCACGGTCGCCTGGTACTTGCCGACCGGCTTGGCCGCGTCGCAGCCCCGGGTCAGCACGAACGAGTAGGACGCCGGCTCGGTCCAGGCCGGCGCGGACCCGGCCACGACCGGGGCTCCGGCCGACGCCGGGGCCGACGCGCCCGGATCGGTGATTTTCGCGTCGTCGGACGACGAGCTGCACCCGGCAACCGCTCCGACGAGGGCCAACGCGCACAGGGCACGCTCGAACCGCACCACGACCTCCGCTTCGACGGCCCGCCGACCACCGGCGTGCCACGCGGCGCAATCTAGCGCAGCGCGTCGAGCCCGGCGGTCACCAGGGCTTGGTGATCACGTCGGGCAGTTCGCGGATCGCCACCCGATCCTGCTCGGCCAGAATCGTCAGCACCTGCTCGGCCTCGGCCAGGGTCGCGTATTTGCCGATCGAGGCCGAGATGGCGACGTCCGGTGTCTCCAGCCAGAGCTGCCCGTCCTCCCAGCGCATCTGCACCAGCTCGTCGGAGCGGCTGCCCGCGGCCAGCCAGGAGTTCGTCCCGGTCGGCAGCCTCCGCAGGACGTCGAGGGTCTCCGGCAGGGTCAGCGGCCGGGCCTGACTCTCCCGCGGTCCGCTCGGCATGCTCTGAAATGTCACGTCCAGCAGCGCCGGCTCGGCGTCGCCCGGCTCCGACCCGGCCGACGGGTCCAGGAGCCGCAGCGCGGCGAATCTCGACACCCGGCGGCCGTCCCCGCCGACCAGCCGGTCGAACTCCCGATGCACCTCGGCCGACGCCCCGCCTGGCGAGGCCGACACCCCGCCCGGGGAGGCCGACGCCTCGCCCGGCGAGGTGAGCCGCACCGTCACCCCGGCCGGCAGCCAGGGCAGCACCAGCCGTTCGAGCTGGACCGCCGGCGTCGGCCCGCCGAGGCCGGGGACCGCACGCCCGCGGATCACCTCGACCTCGATCACCGGCGACGCGGCCGGACTCTCGGTCAGGTACGCCGCCATCCGCCCGTGCCGGCGCTGGGCCCAGGCCATCCGCACGCTGATCCGCCGGCCCGCCGAACCGTCCCACGACACGTCGAGCCCCTCGGCCCGCAGTGCGGCCGCGACCTCCGCGCCGATCTCCTCGCTCGCGGAGGCGCTGCCGGCGAACGGGCCGAAGGCGATGTGCAGCCCCTCGCCCCGAGCCGCTCCCTCCGCGTCCTGCAGGTGATAGAACGCGTACCCCCGCCCGGTCGAAGCCTCGTCCCGGATCTCGGTGACCCCGCAGTTCCGGCAGCAGGCGAACTCCTCCCGCGCGACGATCCCGGCCGCGTCGAGCGCCCGGAACGCGGCGGTGACCCGATCGCTGTCGGTCCGCTCCGGCCAGCCCGCCTGGGCGGCCAGGTGCGCCTCGAACGCCGGCCCGGCCAGCTGCCAGGCGAGCGCCCGGATCTCCGCCGGGTCGCCCTCGCCGTGCAGGTACTCCACGGTGTCGTCGACGATCGTGAGGCAGTCGACCCGGCCGCGCGCGACGACGTTCGCGATGTGCTCGCGGGCTTCGTCGATCATCCGGCGAGGTCGGCCACGAACACCGCGACCTGCCGGGCGGGGACGGTCAGTTCGGCGCCGTCGAGCTTGTCGACGGCCGAGGCGCCACGCAGCAGCGGGTCGGCGGAGGCGGTCAGCTCCGGGTGCAGGCGCAGCCCCTCCTCGTCCGGCACGGTCTGGCAGGTCGGCTCGTCGGTGGCGTTGAAGACCACGACGAGCCGCCGCCACCGCTCGTCGAGGCCGGTCCCGTCCAGGCACATCACGATCACGCCGGGGGTCTCGCCGGGCCCGCCGAGCGGGAACGTCACCCGCCGCTGCACCTCCTCGGCGGTGGGCAGCCCGAAGACCGGGGACGAGCGGCGGATCCGGAGCAGCTCCCGGTACCGGGACGCGGCCAGGTTGATCACCTCGGCGCTGGGCACGAACGCCGGGTCGGCCAGCAACGGCCGGGCGAAGTCCCACTTGTCGGCGTTGTCGGCGTGCGGCGGCAGCCCGACGCCGAACCCGTTGCCCTGCCCCGGGTCCCAGCGGATCTGGTTGAACCAGTCCCCCGAGTTGAACGAGTTCCGGTCGAGCGACTTGGACCGCAGCCGCTCACTGCCGAGCGCCACGAACCCGGCCCCCTGCCCGAGCACCACCAGCGCCAGCGCGAGCACCTGCATCCGGGCCCGGTCGACCGCACGGGTGGTGACCGGCAGTTTGAACGCCATCGCGTCGTACAGGATCTCGTTGTCGTGCGCGTCGACGTAGTTGACCGTCTCGTCCGGCGAGGCGGCGTACCCGCACGGCGAGCCGTTGTAGTCGACCTGCGCCCCGCTGCGCTCCACCCCGTCGTGGTTGACGAACCGATACGTCGCCAGCCCGCCCGCAAGTCCGACTTTGATCAGGTCGTGCAGGAACCCGGGGGTCCGCGACCCGAGCCCGGTGGCGAAGCCGGGCACGCCCGGGTCGTCGCCGAACGCGCCGCCGCCACGGGCCGCGTCGCGCATCCGGTCGTTGAACGAGCCGATCCCGGTGCCGGCCATGTTCACCTGGGTGGCCTGGGCGAACCGCGCGTCGTAGGCGACCTCGCCGAAGTTCCAGCCCTCGCCGTAGAGGCAGATGTCCCGCCCGTGGTCGACGCGGTGATCGAGGGCGAGCCGCGCCTCCAGGATGTTCGACCGCGGGTGATGACCCATCAGATCAAACCGAAAACCATCGATTTTGTACGCCTTGGCCCACGTCACCAGCGAGTCGATGACGAGCTTGCCCATCATCATGTGCTCCGGCGCCGTGTTCGGGCAGCAGGTCGACTCGGCGGTGCTCCCGTCGGCGAGCAGCCGGTGGTAATAGCCCGGGACGATCCGGTCGAGCACGCTGAACCGGTCGAGCCCGTCGCCCATCGTGTGGTTGTAGACGACGTCCAGCACCACCCGCAGCCCGGCCCCGTTGAGCGCGGCCACCGCGGCGCGCAGCTGCCGGATCCGCGCGGTCCCGCCCGGGTCGGTGGCGTAGCTGCCCTCCGGCGTCGTCCAGTGCCACGGGTCGTAGCCCCAGTTGTAGCCGTCCCGGTCGGCGACGGCCGTCACGGCCTGCTGCTGCTCGGGCGAGTCCGGCGGGAAGGCGGCCAGGTCGCAGGCGGGCCGGGCCTGGTCGGCGCGGTGGTCCGGGACGGTCGCGAAGTCGTTGACCGGCAGCAGGTGCAGGTGGGTGAGCCCGGCCTCGGCGAGCGAGCGCAGGTGCCGCATCCCGTCCGAGCCGGGCCGGGTGAAGCCGAGGAACGTGCCGCGTTCCTCGGGCGGCAGCGAGCCGTCGAAGATCGAGAAGTCCCGGACCGAGACCTCGGCGATCTGCATCCGGGCCGGCGCGACCGGGTCCGGCTTGGTCAGCCCGGCCCAGCCGGGCGGGGCCAGCTCCGGGTCGCCGAACAGGTCGACGAGCTGGCTGTGGGTGGAGTCGGCGGCCAGCGACACCGAGTACGGATCCGTCACGCTGGTCGTCACGATCCGCTGGGCGGCCGGCTGCCAGACCTCCACCCGGTACCGGTAGTACCGCCCGAGCCACTTGCGCTTGACCGGAACCGACCACACGCCGTTGAGGTCGTCCCGGTCCATCGGGATCAGGCGCGGCTCCGCCGACGGGTCGCGGTAGAGCTCGAGCCGCACGTCCCGGGCGGTCGGCGCCCAGACCGCGAGCCGCGGGACGTCCACGTCCAGGGTCAGGCCCAGGTCGGCGTCGGCGGCCTCCAGGTACAGGTCGTCGAGGACGCCGGCGAGCTGCACCGACGTCCGGGCGGTCACCTCGCCGCCGGTGACCCGGCCCTCGATCAGCAGCCGGTCGCGCAGCAGCTCGCCGAGCTCGACGTCGGCCAGGTCGCGGACGGCATAGGCCCGGTACGCCCGCAGGTGCGGGAAGCGGCGGCTCTGCGCCTGGAACAGCCCGCCCGGCCGGGGCGTGAGCGGCAGCGCGGTCTTGCCGCTGAGCAGCTCGAACGTGGTGGCCCGGGCGGCGAGCCACTCGGGCAGCGCGATGGTCGTCCGGTCCAGGAAGACGGCGTGCGAGCGGGCCGGGTCCAGCTCCGGGCCGAGGGTGCCCAGCTCCGGGCGGATCGGCTCGACCTCGCCGGCCACCAGCCAGACCTCCCGGGTGACGGTCAGGTCGAGGCGCTGGTCGTCGGGGAGGTCCTTCTCCTCACCGTGGTGCAGCACGTACCGCAGGCCGACGGCGTCCGGCTTGAGCGGCACCCGGAACACCGCGCCGAACCCGTCGAAGCCGGCGGGTGCCAACGGCGTACGCCAATAGGTTTTGATCGAGAGCGGAACGCCCTCCCAGCAGTGCAGGCCCCACCCGGAGTAGTCCCCGCCCGGTCGCCGGTAGTGGATCACGGCTTCGTCCGCCGCAGGCGGCGCAGGCGGCGTCCCGGGCGCGGAATGGATCCGCTGGTCACCGGAGCGCAGCCAGATCTCCCGCTGGGTGCGGACGTCAACGGCCCGGTCGAGGTCGACGTCTTTGGCGCCGGCGGAGTGCACCACGACGAAGCCCGCCTCGGTGGCCCCGGGGGCGAGCCGCACCCAGGCGAAACGCCCGTCCGCGTCTTCCCCGGCGAACGGCTGCCCACCGGGGAAGGTCACTTCCTGGCCGGGGGCGACATCCCCCCACGCGTGGAGCGACCAGCCCGAGTAGTCGCCGTCAGGACGGTGGTAGTGAACGATCAGCCACGACACCGCCACATCGTCGCACCGGGATACGACGTTTTCAGCGGGAAGCGATCACCGTGGTGATCAGCGGCCCGTCCGCGCCGGTCCGGATCAGGTACCGGTAGCGCTCGCCGGACACCGCTCCACCACCGCTGTCCAGGTATTCCCACTCGACCTCGACCAGTGACAGGGCGGTCGAGACCCGCTGCACGTCGTGCAGTTGCGCGTGGGCCGCGACGATCCGCTGATCCCGATACGTGGGAGCGGCGCCCAGAAACGACAGCGCCACCGCGGCCGGTGAGCTGAACGTGAAGCTGTACGAGTCGGCCACCACCATCCCGGGCAGCGCGTGGCAGCCCGCGATGACGGCGATGTCGCCGGTGGTGAGCGCGGCCCCGTACCGGCCGAAGAAGTCGGTGAGCTGATCCAGATCCGCCTGGGTCGTCATGCGCGCGAACGTGCCCGGATATCGACGAACGCAAACCCGTGCCCGGTGGACCCGGCCCGGCTGCGAGGATCAGGACGTGCACCCCGCCTTGCGATGGCTAGCAAGACGGACGTACGGTTTAGCTGATACGGCACAGCCGAGAGTTAGGCAAACCTAACCCGAAGGTCGCCCTTTCGGTGCGAAAGACTTGACTTCCAGTCGCTGGGTGTGAAGGAGATGACGGTGGCCAGCCTCGACACCTTTGGTGCGAAGAGCGAGCTGCGCGTCGGAGACGCGAGCTACGAGATTTTCACGATCGACAAGGTGGAGGGCCACGACCGGCTCCCCTACTCCTTGAAGATCCTCCTGGAGAACCTGCTGCGTACGGAGGACGGCGCGAACATCACCGCCGACCACATCCGCGCACTCGGCAACTGGGACCAGAACGCTGACCCCAGCGTGGAGATTCAGTTCACCCCGGCACGGGTGCTGATGCAGGACTTCACCGGCGTCCCCTGCGTGGTCGACCTGGCCACCATGCGCGAGGCCGTGAAGGACCTGGGCGGCGACCCCACCAAGGTCAACCCGCTGGCCCCGGCCGAGCTGGTCATCGACCACTCGGTGATCGCCGACCTGTTCGGCCGCGAGGACGCGTTCCAGCGCAACGTCGAGCTGGAGTACCAGCGCAACCGGGAGCGCTACCAGTTCCTGCGCTGGGGCCAGACCGCGTTCAACGAGTTCAAGGTCGTCCCGCCGGGCACCGGCATCGTGCACCAGGTCAACATCGAGTTCCTGGCCCGCACGATCATGGAGCGCAACGGCCAGGCCTACCCGGACACCGTCGTGGGCACCGACTCGCACACCACCATGGTCAACGGCCTGGGCGTGCTGGGCTGGGGCGTCGGCGGCATCGAGGCCGAGGCCGCGATGCTCGGCCAGCCGGTCAGCATGCTGATCCCGCGCGTGGTCGGCTTCAAGCTGTCCGGCGAGGCGCCGGCCGGCACCACCGCCACCGACCTGGTCCTGACCATCACCGAGATGCTGCGCAAGCACGGTGTGGTCAGCAAGTTCGTCGAGTTCTACGGCCCCGGCGTGAGCGCCGTGCCGCTGGCGAACCGGGCCACCATCGGCAACATGTCGCCGGAGTACGGGTCGACCGCCGCGATCTTCCCGATCGACTCGCAGACCATCGACTACCTTCGCCTGACCGGTCGCAGTGACGCCGAGATCGCGCTGGTCGAGGCGTACGCGAAGCGTCAGGGCCTGTGGCTCGACCCGAACGCCGAGCCGGACTTCAGCGAGAAGCTGGAGCTCGACCTCGCCACGATCGTCCCGTCGCTGGCCGGCCCGAAGCGCCCGCAGGACCGCGTCCCGCTGAACGCTGCCAAGTCGATGTGGCGGGAGGCGCTGCCGACCTACGCCGCGCCGCACGGCCACGCCGACGAGGCCAGCGAGGAGTCCTTCCCGGCCAGCGACTCGCCGGCCAACGGGGTCGACGACGACGCCGACAAGCCGTTCGTGTTCAGCGCCGCGGCCGGTGCCGCGGGCCGCACGTCCAAGCCCACCCGGGTCAAGGGCGAGGACGGCGTCGAGTACGAACTGGACCACGGCGCGGTCGTCATCGCCGCCATCACGTCCTGCACCAACACCTCGAACCCGCAGGTCATGATCGGCGCGGCGCTGCTCGCCAAGAAGGCCGTCGAGCGTGGCCTGACCCGCAAGCCGTGGGTCAAGACCACCCTCGCGCCGGGCTCCAAGGTCGTCTCCGACTACTACGACCGGTCCGGCCTGACGCCGTACCTGGACAAGATCGGTTTCAACCTGGTCGGCTACGGCTGCACCACCTGCATCGGCAACTCCGGCCCGCTGCCCGAGGAGGTCTCGGCCGCGATCAACGAGGCCGACCTGACCGCGGTCAGCGTGCTCTCCGGCAACCGGAACTTCGAGGGCCGGATCAACCCGGACGTCAAGATGAACTACCTGGCGTCCCCGCCGCTGGTCGTGGCGTACGCGCTGGCCGGCTCGATGGACATCGACATCACCACCGAGCCGCTCGGCACCGGGTCGGACGGCAAGCCGGTCTACCTGAACGAGATCTGGCCGTCCGCGCAGGAGATCGACGAGACCATCGCGCAGGCGATCGGCGCCGAGGGCTTCGCCACGGCGTACCAGGACGTCTTCGCCGGCGACGAGCAGTGGCAGTCGCTGCCGACGCCGACCGGCAAGACGTTCGAGTGGTCCGACGACTCCACCTACGTCCGCAAGCCCCCTTACTTCGAGGGCATGCAGGCCGAGCCGAGCCCGGTGAACGACATCGCCGGCGCCCGCGTGCTGGCCAAGCTGGGCGACTCGGTCACCACCGACCACATCTCCCCGGCCAGCTCGATCAAGGCCGACTCCCCGGCCGGTAAGTACCTCGCCGAGCACGGCGTCCCGCGCGCCGAGTTCAACAGCTACGGCTCGCGCCGCGGCAACCACGAGGTCATGATCCGGGGCACGTTCGCCAACATCCGGCTGCGCAACCAGCTCCTCAACGACGTCGAGGGCGGCTTCACGGTCAACCACCTGACCGGCGAGCAGACCACCATCTTCGACGCGTCGGTCGCCTACCAGGAAGCCGGCGTCCCGCTGGTCATCCTGGCCGGCAAGGAGTACGGCTCCGGCTCCTCCCGCGACTGGGCCGCCAAGGGCACCATGCTCCTCGGCGTCCGCGCGGTCATCGCGGAGAGCTACGAGCGCATCCACCGCTCCAACCTGATCGGCATGGGCGTTCTGCCGCTGCAGTTCCCGCAGGGCCAGACCGCCGAGTCGCTCGGCCTGACCGGCACCGAGACGTTCTCGTTCACCGGCGTCACCGAGCTCAACAACGGCACCACCCCGCGCACGGTCAAGGTCACCACCGACACCGGCCTGGAGTTCGACGCGGTCGTCCGCATCGACACCCCCGGCGAGGCGGACTACTACCGCAACGGCGGCATCCTGCAGTTCGTCCTCCGCAAGATGCTCCGCGACTGACGCTGCACCGCACCGGCGCCCCGCTTCCCCCAAGGAAGCGGGGCGTTCCGCATTTCCAGACCAAACTTCAAGATCTTTTTTGCCTCGGCTGCGGCCGATAACTGATCGTCGCTCCCGCGGGGACCCTTCCGGGCCTCGCAGGGCGCGGGGCGCCCAGAACGCGAGGCCCTCCAGGGCGACGTCCGCGGGTGGTTGCGGTTCAACCCGAAGATCAAAGTCAACCGCGCAGTGCCTCGGCGGCGGCCGCGGCGGCCAGCGCCTCCTCGTCCCGGCCGACCCGGCCCAGCATGATCGCGTGGTTGGTCAGCGCGAGCGCCAGCCGATCCGGCTGCTCCGCGGGCCGGCCACCCCAGTACGCCACGGCCTCGGCGCTGTACTCGATCGCGTCCGCCCAGCGCCCCGCCGAGTACAGCAGCCCGGCGTGATCACTGAACGCCTGCCCGAGCGGATACCCCGCCCCGCCGCCCAGCGCACGCCACATGCCGACCGCCCGCTCGCTCTGCACCAGCGCCTCGTCGTGCCATCCCGCCCGGCCGAGAGCCCCGGCCAGGCCGGTCGCCAGCCGGGCCGGCTCCGGATCCGGCCGGACGTCCCCGATCGTCAACGCCTCCCGGGCCGCCTCCGCCCCGTCCGCCACCCGCCCGGCGCCCACCAGCCGCACGGCCAGCGCGGTCAGTGCGACCACCAGCATCGGCGCCCGCCCCGGCTCGGCCCGGGCCAGCGTCACCGCCTCCTCGGCAGCCGCCACCGCCTCGTCGTACGCCGACCGCTCCTGGAGATACCCGGACTGATCGAGCAGGGCCCGGCACAGCGACGGCTCGGCCACCCGCGCCCCGGACCCGACGAGCGCCCGCAACCGGGTCACCGCCTCCCCGCTGAGCCGCACCGCGGTCGCCGGATCACCCGCGTCGTGCGCCCGCCGCGCCGCACCGAGCGAGGCCAGCGCCCGCTGAGCCGGGCCGGCACCGTCCCCGGTCACCTGTCTCAGCCGCCGCATCCATCCCGTAGCCACGTCGATGAATCTAGAGACACTGATCAAATTCCGCTGACTCGCCCGGCGGGGGTCGCCGATCCGCGCATAGACGGTCGCCGTTCGCGGGCAGCCCCAAACCACCCCGCCCCCACCAAATCCCCCGAATCGCCACGCCCGCCTCAACGGAGCCACGCACCGTCACGCCCCGCCCCCTCCGAGCCACGCACCGTGATGCGCGGCCCCCTCGGAGCCACGCACCGTCGTTCGCCGGCCGGCCTCAGTCACGCGCCATCGGGCGGCGGCCGGGCCCGATCACGCCTCATCGGGCGCCGACCGGCCACGCGCGGCCGGCCCGGAGCGGGTCAGTGCGACATCGGACACGTGTGGGGGTCCTCCGCGTTCGCCGCCGAGGTGAATAGGCTTCGGGGATGGATGACAACAGTGTGCTGACCCGCATTCACGGCCTGGTCGAAGAGGAGCACCAGCTGCGGCAGCAGCTGAGCCAGGGCTCGATCTCCTCCACCGAGGAGCACGCCCGCCTCAAGGACGTCGAGGAGTCCCTCGACCAGTGCTGGGACCTGCTCCGCCGCCGCCGGGCCGCCCGTGAGTTCGGCAACAACCCCGACACCGAGCAGGCCCACAGCGTCAGCGAGGTCGAGAACTACCTGCAGTGACCCGGTCGCGGCCGCCCTCGCCCGGCGGCCGCGCACCACGTCACCGCCCGCTCAGCGATCCGCCGAGCGGGCGTCGTCAGCTCAGCCGCCCGCTGAGCCGATGCCCCACGGGCCCCGGCCACTCACCGCCCAGCCGGGCAGCGCCCACGCCGGCACCGACAACGCCTCGCGCTGCCGAGCGAGCCGGAGCAAGCCGCCCACCCAGCCGAGCAGACGCTGTGCCGGCGGCGGCAACTCAGCGGCCCGCTGGGCGGGTGTCGCGTGGGCGGCGGCATCCGGTGATCCGGGAGGCCAGGGTCGGGATCGGACGCGGGCCGGGCCGCGGGCGGCCCCTCACCGCAGTCCCGCCTCGAACAGCAACCGGTCGATCAGCCGCTCGGCGTCCACCGGCAGACCGCGGGCGCGGAACCAGTTCGCCACGTTTGTCACGTCCCGGGCGATGAACTCGGCGCCGCGCGGGTTGGCGACCACGTCCACGATCTGCGGCAGGTCGATCAGGACCAGCCGCCCCTGGTGCACCAGCGTGTTGTAGGGCGACAGGTCGCCGTGCGCCACCTGCGCCCGGGCCAGCACCGACAGCGCGTCGGTCATCTGCCCCCACAGGCTCTCGAGCTCGTCGGCGCCCGACCGGATCTGGGCGAGCCGCGGCGCGGCCTCCCCGGTCTCCCAGTCGCCGATGAACTCCAGCATCACCTCGGTGCCGATCAGCTGCACCGGGTACGGCACACAGACCAGCCCACTCTCCTGGCCGATCTGCCACAGCCGCCCGAGCGCGTCGAACTCGGCGGCCGCCCACTGCCCGGCGATCAGCTCCTTGCCGAACGAGGTGCGGTTCGTCATCGCCCGCATCTCCCGGGAGCGGCGCACCCGGCGGCCCTCGAGATAGCCGGCGTCCCGGTGGAACATCCGGTGCTCGCCGTCCCGGTACCGCTTGGCGGCGATCATGCTGACCTGCCCGGTCGCCGGCAGCCAGCGCCGGACCAGGAAGACGTCCGCTTCCTTGCCGGTCTTCAGGATCCCGAGCTCGGTGTCCACCGCGCCGTGCTCGGCGCGGACCCAGTCAGGTCTGGGGTCGGGACCGTGCAGCGCACCGTCCCAGCTGGACCACCGATCGCCCTCCTCGGGCAGGTCGGGGTCCTCCTTGAGGGCCGGCTCCAGCCGGCCACGCTTCAGGAAATCGGACTCGTCGTCGTCGAACTTGCGACGGCCGCGGCGCATCGTCGCCGGCCCGTCGGAATCGTGCTCACGCACTGGAGATTCTCCTCGGAGAAAGAAGTTTTCGGGGAAGCCGTAACAGCGGGCATCACAAAGACAGCCATCTCGTGGCCACCCCCTTCTCTCTCGCGCCGGCCCAGATCGGCCGAACAGCACGTTCCCAGCGCCGCCGACTCTCGCCCACCCCGCAGCACCACCGCAACCGATTTATCGCCGACACCGCGACACGCGGCTGGGCCTCGACCCGGCCGCCGCCTCGCGTGGGTCCTTTGAAACCGCTACCACCCGCGGACATCGCCCTGTAGGGCCTCGCGTTCTGGGCGCCCCGCGCCCTTGCGAGGCCCGGAAGGGTCCCCGCGGGAGCGACGGTCAGTTATTGGCCGCAGCCGAGGCAATAAAGAATTTGATCTTGATAATGAAGCGCGACCAACCAGCGAGATCGCCGTCTGGCGGCAGGGTGATCCGCCCGCGCCGATGGCCGGCGGGCGGCGACCTAGTGGTGGCGGGCGGCGGCCCAGTGGAGGCGGGCGGCGGCCTAGTGGTGGCGGACGGCGTCCTCGACCAGGTCCAGGACGCGGGCGAGGTCGCCGGGCGGACGGCCGGTGGCCAGGTGCAGGACCAGGCCGTCGTAGGCCAGTTCGAGGAACTGGGTCAGCACGTCGACCGGCACGTCCTGGCGCAGCACCCCGGCCTCGCGCTGGCGCTGGAGGCGTTCCCGGGTCGCGTCGGCGATCGCGGCCGAGCGCTGGGCCCACCGCTTCGCGAAGGCCGGGTCGGTGCGCAGCCGGTGGGACACCTCGAGCTGGGTGCCGAGCCAGCCGGCCGTGTCGCCGTCGCTGGTGCCGGCGCGGTCGAGCAGGTCGCGCATCACCTGGACCAGGCCGTTGCGGGCGACGGTCTCGGCCATGGTGACCGCGTCGTCCTCGGCGACCGCCAGGAACAGCGACTCCTTGTCACGAAAATGGTGGAAAATAGCGCCGCGGGACATGCCCGTCGCCTCCTCCAGGAGGCGGACCGTGGCGCCCTCGTAGCCGAACCGCGCGAAACAGCCCCGCGCCGCCGTGAGAATCTCGTGGCGGCGGGCGTCGAGCTGGTCCTGGCTTACCCTGGGCATGCGGTTGATCGTGTCATGTGGCCCCGCAGACTAGCAATCCGTACGTACGGCTTTTTAAGCCTCGATCGGATGATGCGAATTACGTCAAGGGTTCCGCGCTTTGTTTACAGTCCTGGACTGTTCGCTTCCGCCGCACCTCACGTAAGGTGCGCGAGTGCCTCTAGTCTTCCTCGCCCTGGACGACACCCTGCTCGACCGCAGCGGTGCGTTCCGGCTGTGGGCGAAAGGCTTCCTCGACGAGATCGGCGCCTCGCAAGATGATCTTGACTGGCTGGTCGCCGTGGACGCCGACGGCCTGACCTCCCGGTGGGACCTCGCCGACCAGCTGCGGGACCGCTACCAGCTACGAGTGCCGGCGATCGACCTCGTCGACGAGCTCCACGAGGGACCGCTCGCGTTCGAGCGCCTCGATCCGATGGTCGGCTGCGCCTTGGAGATCGCCGCCGACGCGGGCCTGATCCCGGTCGTCGTCACCAACGGCGCGGCCGAGCAGTCCGAGGGCCGCATCCGGCGCACCGGCCTGGACCGCTATGTCGCCGACTGGGTGATTTCGGAGCAGGCCGGGGTGAGCAAGCCGAACCCGCGGATCTTCGCCCTCGCCGCCCAGCGCGTCCGGATGCGGCTGGCCGGCGCCTGGGTCGTCGGCGACAGCCCCGAGTCCGACATCGGCGGCGCGGCGGCGCTCGGCCTGCCCAGCGTCTGGCTGCACCGCGGCCGCGAGTGGATGGACAACCGCTTCGCCCCGACCCACGTGGTCGGCAACGTGATCCAGGGCCTGTCCGCGATCATGTCGACCCGCGCCTGACGTTCAACCGATGGTGTGGCCGCCGTTGACGGTGATCCGCTCGCCGGTGACGAAGCGGGACTGGTCCGAGGCCAGGAACGCGACCACGTCCGCCACCTCGGCCGGCGTGCCCATCCGGCCCAGCGGAACGTCCCGCCGGTACGCCTCCACGTGCGCGACGTCCACCGCGGCGTGCCGTTCCACCGGGATCCAGCCGGGCGCCACGATGTTCACCGTGATGCCGTCCGGCCCCAGTTCCCGCGCCCGCGTCCGGGTCAGCGAGGCCTGGGCCGCTTTCGCCGCGCTGTAGGCGGACATCCCGGGCTCGGCGCGTTCCGGCAGGTCCGAGCCGATGTGGATGATCCGCCCGCCGCCGAGCGCCCGCATCCCCGGCGCGACGGCCCGCATCAGCAGGGTCGGCGACTTGACGAAGAACTCCAGCTGGTTCAGATGGTCCTGCCAGGTCAGCTCCAGCGCGGGGACCGCCGGCTGCGGCCCGGTCGCGTTGGCGACCAGCACCGCGACCGGCCCGAACCGCTGCTGGACCGCCGCGACCAGCGAGGTCACCGCCGCGGGATCGGTCACGTCGGCCCGGAAGGCGGCCGCGACGCCGCCGGCCGCGACGATCCCGGCGGCGACCCGCTCGGCGTCCGCCCGGTCGGGCAGGTAGTTCACCGCGACCGGGTGGCCGTCCCGGGCGAGCCGTCGCGCGATCTCCGCGCCGAGTCCCCGGGACGCGCCGGTCACCAAAGCCGTCATGCTCTCTACATACCCGACGGGGCCTTGTCGATGAAGCCGTACACCCGGGCGATCCGTCCGGACGTGTCCCGCTCGGCCACGTCGAATCCGATCACCAGCGGCTCCTCGCCCGGCCGGCCCAGGTGCCAGGTGAACCGGGCCTGGTCGTGGTGCGCGTCCACCGGCCCGCCGGCGCTGAACACCAGGCCGGGGAACTGCTGGTGGACCGCCCCGATCAGCCCGTCCAGCCCGGCGTGCCCGTGCACCGCCGCGACCGGGTCGACGTAGTGGACGTCGTCGGCGAACAGGCCGGCGATCGCGGCGCGGCGGGCGGCCGGATCGGTCTCGTTCCAGACGGCCAGGTACCGCTCGATCACGGCGTCGAAGTCACTCATCATCTCGTCCTCTCACGATGGGAACTGACCTCAGCCTGCCGCTACCAGGTAATGCTGGCGATTACCCGAGAGGTAATAGGCTCACGGCATGAGCGACGTGGGGCAGTTGTTGCGGACCTGGCGGGACGAACGGCGACTGAGCCAGCTCGACCTCTCCGGCCGGGCCGGTGTCTCGGCGCGGCATCTGTCCTTCGTGGAGACCGGCCGGTCCCGGCCGACCCGGGAGATGATCCTGCGGTTGGCGGAGCAGCTGGACGTACCCCTGCGCAGTCGCAACGAGTTGCTGCTGGCCGGCGGTTTCGCGCCGGCCTATTCCGAATCGGACCTGGGTGGTCCGCCGCTGGCGGAGATCCTGACCGGGCTGCGGCAGGTGCTGGCCGGGCACGGGCCGAATCCGGCGGTCCTGGTCGATCGGCATTGGACGATGATCGACGCGAACCCGGCGGTGACGCGTTTCACCGAGGACTGCGCGCCGGAGCTGCTGGAGCCGCCGGTGAACGTGCTGCGGCTGGCCCTGCACCCGGACGGCCTGGCGCCGCGGACCGGGAACCTGGCCGAGTGGCGCACGCACCTGCTGCACCGGCTGGACCGGCAGATCGCCGCGACCGCCGATCCGGTGCTCCGCGATCTCCGCGCCGAGCTGGGCGGATATCCGGGCGGCGAGATCGCCGGCGGGCCGCTCGGGGTCGTCATCCCGTTCCGGTACGCCGGTCTCAGCTTCTTCACCATGACCTCGGTGCTCGGCACGCCCCGCGACGTGACCCTCGCCGAGCTGGCGATCGAGGCGTTCCTCCCGGCCGACGCGGCCACCGCCGCCGCTCTGGGAGGATAGGCGGCATGGATCTCGGGCTGGCCGATCGTGTCTTCATCCTCACCGGCGCCTCGCGGGGGCTGGGTCTCGCCACCGCGCAGGCGCTGATCGACGACGGTGCCCGGGTGGTGATCTCCTCCCGCGACGCGGACAAGATCGCCGACGCGATCGACCAGCTCGGTGCGGAGAACGCCGTCGGGGTCACCGCCGACCTGACCGATCCGGACGCGCCGCGCGAGCTGGTGGACACCGCGACCGAGCGGTTCGGGCGGCTGGACGGGGCGCTGATCTCGGTCGGCGGGCCGGCCCCGGGCACGGCCGCGAGCATGAGCGACGACCAGTGGCGGGCCGCGTTCGAGACGGTGTTCCTGGGCTCGGTGCGCGCGGTGCGGACGTTCGCGTCGGCGCTGCCCGAGGGCGGTGCGATCGGCCTGGTGCTGTCCACTTCCGTCAAGGCGCCGCTGACCGGGCTGGGCCTGTCCAACGGGTTGCGCCCGGGGCTGGCGATGGCCGCGAAGGACATGGCCGACGAGTACGGTCCGCGCGGCATCCGGGTGCTCGGGATCATGCCGGGCCGGTTCATGACCGACCGGAACCGGGAGTTGTTCCAGCTCACCGGCGATCCGGCGACCGCCGCGGCGGAGGTGTCGGAGAAGATCCCGGTCCGGCGGATCGGCGAGCCGTCCGAGTTCGGCCGGGTCGCGGCGTTCCTGCTGTCGCCGGCCGCGAGCTACATCACCGGCTGCGTGGTGCCGGTCGACGGCGGCTCCCTGCGCGCCCTGTGACCGATTTCGTCAAGCCTTCGGCGGCCGAGGTCGCGGCCGCCGGTGGGCGGACCATTCCGGATCTCGTCGGGCCGGACCTGCGGGTGCTGTTCTCCGGGATCAACCCGAGCCTCTACTCGGCGGCGACCGGTCATCACTTCGCGCGCCCGGGCAACCGGTTCTGGCCGACGCTGCACGGCGCCGGTTTCACCGATCGCCTGCTGCATCCTTCGGAGCAGCATCTGCTGCCCGCGCTGGGTCTCGGCATCACCAACGTCGTGGCGCGGGCTACCGCCCGCGCCGACGAGCTCGCCCCGCGGGAACTGGTCGCTGGTGGAGACCTTCTTGCCGATTTGGTACGCCGTGAGCAGCCCCGGTTCCTGGCCGTGCTCGGCGTCACCGCCTATCGGACCGCGTTCGCGCGCCCCAAGGCGAAGATCGGCCGCCAGCCGGACCCGGTCGGCGGCGTCCCGGTCTGGGTGCTGCCGAACCCGAGCGGCCTGAACGCGCACTTCCAGCTCCCGGACCTGATCCGCGAGTTCGGCGCCCTGCGGGAAGCAGCGTTCTACTGAGGACTGTCGTCGCCCGGCCGCGGCGGCAGCACCCGCTGCTCGTGGATGGCGGTCTCCCGGCGCGACCGGTCCGCGCTGGGGCGCCACACCTCGTCGATCGGCCCCATGATGCCGCCGCCGATGCCCTTGCGTTTCACCCAGCTCCCGAAGCGGGCGAACGCCCACAGCAGGACCGCCAGCACCACCGCGAAGACCAGGAGACCCGTCACGGCTCCACGGTAAGCGCCGGGGTGGCGAACTGGGTACGGTACAGATCCGAGTACAGCCCGCCGGCCTCGACCAGTTCCTCGTGCGTGCCCCGCTCGACGACCCGGCCGTGCTCGAGCACGACGATCAGGTCGGCCTCCCGGATCGTGGAGAGCCGGTGCGCGATGACCAGCGCGGTCCGGCCCTTCAGCGCCGCGGACAGGGCCCGCTGCACGGCCGCCTCGGACTCGCTGTCCAGGTGGGCGGTGGCCTCGTCGAGGATCACGATCGACGGCTGCTTGAGCAGGAGCCGGGCGATCGCGATCCGCTGCTTCTCGCCGCCGGAGAACCGGTAGCCGCGCTCCCCCACCACGGTGTCCAGCCCCTCCGGCAGGTCCCGGACCAGGTCACCGACCTGCGCGCCGTCCAGGGCGGCCCACATCTCGTCCTCGGTGGCGCCGGGACGGGCGTACGCCAAATTCTCTTTGATCGTCTCGTGGAACAGATGGGAGTCCTGGGTGACCACGCCGACGGTGTCCCGCAGCGAGTCCAGGGTCGCGTCGCGCACGTCGACGCCGCCGACCAGCACCGCGCCGCCGGAGACGTCGTAGACCCGGGAGACCAGCATCGACGTGGTCGACTTGCCGGCGCCGGACGGGCCGACCAGCGCGACCAGCTGCCCCGGCTCGACGGTGAAGTCGACGCCGTGCAGGACCGGCGCGTTCTCCGTCCGGTCCAGGGCGGTCACGTCCTCCAGCGTCGCCAGGGACACCTCGGCCGCGCTCGGGTAGCGGAACCGCACGTCCCGGAACTCGATCCGCCCGGAGCCCGCCGGGATCGGCGTCGCGTCCGGCTTCTCGGCGATCCCCGGCTCCAGGTCGAGCACCTCGAAGACCCGGTCGAACGAGACCAGCGCGCTCATCACGTCGACCCGGACGTTGCTCAGCGCGGTGAGCGGGCCGTAGAGCCGGGTGAGCAGCAGCGCGAGCGTCACCACGGTGCCGGCCGAGACCTCGCCGTGCACCGCGAGCCAGCCGCCGACGCCGTAGGTCAGCGCCTGCGCCAGCGACGCGACCAGCAACATCGCGACGAAGAAGGTCCGGGAGAACATCGCCTGCTGTACGCCGATGTCGCGCACCCGCTCGGCCCGCTCGCCGAACTTAGCGGCCTCGGCCTCCGGGCGGCCGAACAGCTTGACCAGCAGCGCCCCGGACACGTTGAACCGCTCGGTCATCGTCGCGTTCATCTTCGCGTCGAGGTCGTAGGACTCCCGGGTGATCTCGGCGAGCCGCTTGCCGACCCGCCGGGCCGGGATGATGAAGAGCGGCAGCAGCACCAGCGACAGCACGGTGATCGGCCAGGACAGGCTGAACATCACCACCGCGGTGAGGATCAGCTGGATGGCGTTGCTGAGCACCCCGGAGAGCGTCGACGTGAACGCGCGCTGCGCGCCGACCACGTCGTTGTTGAGCCGGCTGACCAGTGCACCGGTCTGGGTGCGGGTGAAGAACTGCAGCGGCATCCGCTGGACGTGGTCGTAGACCCGGGTGCGCAGGCTGAGGATGATCCCCTCGCCGATGCGCGCCGAGTACCACCGCTGGGCGAGCGAGAGCAGCGCGTCGGCGACCGCGAGCCCGGCGATGAACAGCGCGATCCGGATCACCGTGGCGGCCGCCTCCGACCCGCCCTTGGTGATCGTGTTGATCACGTCACCGGCGAGCAGCGGGGTGGCCACGCCGATGCCGGCGTCGAACACCACGGCGAGCAGGAACACCGCGATGTCCCGGCGGTAGGGCTGGGCGAAACGCGCGATCCGTCGTGTGATGCCCGGTGTGACCTGGTGCTTCGCGACCCGGTCGGCACTCTGGATCGAGCGCAGCATGTTCCAGCTCGTCATGCTCATTTACCCGTCACCTCCCGGGAGTCAGCAACCCGGGAGGTGACAGCACTATTCCTCGGTGGGAACCGCCCCGCTGCCCTGGGCGGTTCTCACTCTCCGGGCCCCAGCAACTCCGCTAGCCGGCGGGTCTGTGCTTCCCGCTCGGCGCGGTCCTGCTCCGCGTACGACCGGCCGGGTGCCCCGGCCAGCAGGCCCTTGATCTCGGCGACCGCGCCCGCGTCCCCGGCCAGCACGGCGGCTGTCAGGTCGGCGACCGCGGAGTCCAGCTCGGTCCGCGGCACCACGGCGGTGGCGAGGCCGATCCGGTCCGCCTCGTCGGCGGGGATCCGCCGACCGGTCAGGCAGATCTCCAGTGCCCGGGACGGCCCGACCAGCTCGGCGAGTCGTTTCGTCCCACCCAGATCGGGCACCAGACCGAGTTTCACCTCGGCCATCGAGAACCGTGCGTCCTCGGCGAGCACTCGCATGTCACAGTTCAACGCCAACTGGAAGCCGGCGCCAATGGCATGTCCCTGCACCGCCGCGATGGACACGATGGACGGACTGCGCAACCACGTGAACGCGGTCTGGAACCCCGCAATCCGATCGGCGCAGTCAGCGGCTGACAACTGCGCCAGACGAGCCAGTGAGGAATCGCTGTCACCCTTGGCAACAGACAGATCCAGGCCTGCCGAAAACGCACGGCCTTCGGCTCGCACAATGACGACGCGGACGTCGCCAGGCAATTTCCGGGAAATGTTGCTGAGCTCCGCCCACATGGCCGGAGTCTGTGCATTGAGAACGTCGGGCCGGCACAACGAGACCGTCGCGACCGGCCCGGCCTGTTCGTAGCGAACGCCTACTTCATCGGCCGTTGACGTGTTTACCGGCTGGGCGTTGTCGGCTGTCACGCCTTCTTGCGACGGCGGGCGCCGCCACGCTGGCGCAACTGCACGCCCGATTCGGTGAGCACGCGGTGGACGAATCCATAGGAGCGGCCGGTGGAAGCGGCAAGGGCCCGGATGCTCTCCCCCGAGGTGTAACGCTTCACCAGGTCCTTGGCGAGCGACTGCCGCTCGCTACCGACGATTCGACGACCCTTCTCAGTACTGGTAGCTGTGCCAGTGGCTGCCATCTTGAATCCTCACGTCGCAGACAGTGCGGTCAGATACGGTCCCACCTATTACACCGCCTCCAACGATCATGCGCCAGGCATCTCGTGCCGAGGAACGTGCCCATTTATTACTGTCAGGAACTTGACGGTTACCACGGGCATCAATGTCAGACTGTTTGCTGACAGCGGCGCGGGCGACATTTACGGGGCGCCCCCGGAGACTCGGCAGCCTCTCCAAGACCATCGATCACCTGCAGAAACACTCGATCGAGGCAGCACTGTGCGACACCGTACGGACACGCTGTGCATGCACTGTGACGGGGCTGTGCGGGACGTGCGGCGCGTACGGGCGCAAGTCCGACGTGCCCGCAAACGCCCGAACATCGCACTGTCTGTGTGGGCACCAGTTGACAACTGACGATGCCGATGATCCAAGGATCACCGGCAGCCGTCCGCAACGAGGTCAGGCGAGCTCGACGAGCTCCAGCAGGTCGTCGCTCCACGCGTCCTCGTCGCCGTCGGGCAGCAGGATCGCCCGGTCCGGCTTGAGCGCCTGCACACAGCCGGCGTCGTGGGTGACCAGCACGATCGCGCCCGGATAGTTGGCGATCGCGTCCAGCACCTGCTCCCGGCTGACCGGGTCGAGGTTGTTCGTCGGCTCGTCCAGCAGCAGCACGTTCGCCCCGGAACAGACCAGGGTGGCCAGCGCCAGCCGGGTCTTCTCACCACCGGAGAGCACCCCGGCCGGCTTGTCCACGTCGTCGCCGGAGAAGAGGAACGCGCCCAGGATCTTCCGCAGCTCGGTGTCCGTCTGCTCGGAGCCGGCGCTGCGCATGTGCTCCAGGATCGTCCGGTCCACGTCCAGGGTCTCGTGCTCCTGGGCGTAGTAGCCCAGCCGCAGGCCGTGCCCGGCGCGCACCTCACCGGTGTCGGACTTGAGCATGCCGCCGAGGATCCGCAGCAGGGTGGTCTTGCCGGCGCCGTTCAGACCCAGGATCGCGACCCGGGAGCCGCGGTCCACGGCCACGTCGACATCGGCGAAGATCTCCAGCGAGCCGTACGACTTCGACAGGCCGTGCCCGGTCAGCGGGGTCTTGCCGCACGGGGCCGGGTTCGGGAAGCGGACCTTCGCCACCCGGTCCGACGTCCGGACCTCGTCCAGGCCGCCGAGCAGCTTCTCGGCCCGCTTCGCCATGTTCTGCGCGGCCACCGTCTTGGTCGCCTTGGCCCGCATCTTGTCGGCCTGGGCCATCAGGGCGCCGGCCTTCTTCTCCGCGTTGGCCCGCTCCCGGCGGCGACGGCGCTCGTCGGTCTCGCGCGCCTCCAGGTACGTCTTCCAGCCCATGTTGTACATGTCGACGACCGAGCGGTTGGCGTCCAGATACCAGACCTTGTTGACCGCGGCGTCGAGCAGCTCGACGTCGTGGCTGATCACGATCAGGCCGCCCTTGTGCTGCGCCATGTAGCCGCGGAGCCAGGCGATCGAGTCCGAGTCCAGGTGGTTCGTCGGCTCGTCGAGCAGCAGGATGCCCTTGCCGTTCTGCCCGGAGTTGGCGAACAGGATCCGGGCCAGCTCGATCCGGCGGCGCTGACCGCCGGAGAGGGTGCCGATGGTCTGCGCGAGCGCGCGGTCCGGCAGGCCCAGGTTCGCACAGATCCGGGCGGCCTCGGCCTCGGCGCCGTAGCCACCGAGCGCGGAGAACTGGTCCTCCAGCTGGCCGTAGCGGCGGATCAGCTTGTCCTCGGAGCTCTCCTCGAGCTGCACCTCGAGCTTCTGCATCTCGGAGAGGATGGTGTCCAGCCCGCGGGCGGAGAGCACCCGGTCGCGGCCGGTCACGTTCAGGTCGCCGGTGCGCGGGTCCTGCGGGAGGTAACCGATCTCACTGGTCCGCTCGACCTGGCCCGCGTACGGAATGCCCTCGCCGGCCAGCACCTTCAGCGTGGTGGTCTTGCCGGCGCCGTTGCGGCCGACCAGGCCGATCCGGTCGCCGGGCTGGACCCGCAGGGTGGTCGGGGAGATCAGAATGCGCGCGCCGGCGCGGAGCTCGAGCCCGGTGGCGGTGATCATGAAAATTCTCGCTCTCGATGATGGGGCTGACTCAGGGCGCAGTAAAACGCCGGCCATCCCGATGGACGGTCGGCGCTGGGCAGGTCAGCCTTCGCAGAGCAGCACGCGGCCATACTACCCGGCGGGCGGTGCGACCTCCCACTCGATTAGCGGGCAAGATCATCGGGTACACGCCTGGCAACCGTGGCGAAGTGAGGACGGCATGGAACTCAATGAGAACGCCGAGATCGACACCAGTCAGGTCGAGGACGCTCGTGGATCGGGCGGTGGCGGAGGCGGCATCGGCGGCCTGCCGATCGGTGGTGGTGGCCTGACCGGCATCATCGTCACGGTGCTGCTCGCCCTGGTCGGCGGGTACTTCGGCATCAACAACCTGGGCGGTGGCAGCGGCTCGTCGAGCAGCGACAACGCGGCCATCGAGTCCGAGTGCAAGCAGTCGGACGCCACCAAGCAGATGGACTGCCGCAACGTCCTCTACGTCAACTCGATCCAGGCATACTGGGCCACCGAGCTGCCCAAGGCGTTCGGCAAGCAGTACGAGAAGGCCACCACCAAGATCTTCTCGAATCGGGTCAGCACCGGCTGCGGCGCCGCCGACTCCGGCGTCGGCCCGTTCTACTGCCCCGCCGACAACAAGGTCTACATCGACCTGACCTTCTACCAGCAGCTGGCGAAGGAGCTCGGCGCTCCGGGCGAGTTCGCGCAGCCGTACGTGCTGGCCCACGAGTACGGCCACCACGTGCAGGACCTGCTCGGCACCGAGGCGAAGATGCGCCAGGCGCAGAACTCGAATCCGGACCAGGCCAACCTCGAGTCGGTCAAGCTGGAGCTGCAGGCCGACTGCTATGCCGGGGCCTGGGCCAAGGGCGCGACCAGCACCACCGACGCCAAGGGCCAGAAGATCTTCAAGAGCCTGACCGCGACGGACATCCAGGAGGGCATCCAGACCGCCGGGCAGATCGGTGACGACACACTGCAGCAACGTGGCGGTGGCACGATCAACCCGGCCGAGTTCACGCACGGGACGTCGGCGGATCGGCAGAAGTGGTTCAGTACCGGGTACAACTCGGGCGATCCGAAGCAGTGCGACACCTTTGCTCCGGGGGCTGTCAAAGAGGGTGACTGACTCGTTGCACCCGCGGTGACTTCCGGCCGCCGACCCGCACCTGGCGCGGGACGGCGGCCGGATCTCTGTTTCTACGGCTCGCTTCTCTTACGGCTCGCTTCTCTTACGGCTCTCGGATCAGGATCGGGACCGCGCGGGCCATCGCTACCGCGCTGACCAGGACGACGTGGCGTGGCTCCGGGACGTCCAGCAGGCGGCCGGCGCGCAGTTCGGCGAGCGGCGCGAGGGCGCGGTCGGCCAGGATCGCGTCGACGGCGGCGCGGTCGCCACCGGTCACGAGCGCGGTCAACGTGCGTACCTCGGGAAGAAGAATGCGTCCGGCGATGCCGGCGCCGTCCGCGGTGGCCGCCTTGGCCTGATTGTCGCGGCGGCGCGCGAAGCGCTGCTGCGACCAGCCACCGGCGGCTGTCCGTCCTTGCACATAGTGAGTGTCCACCTTGGAGGAGACCAGCTCGGTGCCGTCGGCGACGCCGGCCGCGACCGCCCCTTTGCGCGCGAGCAGCAAACCGATCCGGCGCTTCGCGTGCGCCGCGGCGATCAGCTCGTCCACGGTCGCCGGCTCGCCCGCGCCCGGGGGTGCCTGCAGCGTCGCTTCCGCGCCGTCCTCGGCGATCAAGGTCAAACCCGTTTCCCGGTACGGCCCGTGCCGGCCCGCGAAGTTCACCAGCCAGCGTTCGAGCCGCTCCGGTGCGACGTCCACCCATTTCCCGCCGCCGGCGGCCGGCCGTTCACCCATTCTTGTCAGACTACGGTGGCAGGATCCGCGGCATGAGGACGTCCTCTTCCGGCTCTTCCGGCGCCGCTGCCGATGCCGCCCGCCCGGCCGCCGCTGACGGCCCGGCCAGCTCCGCCACCTCGGCCGCCCTGGGCGGCACCGCCACCGCAGCCGCCCTGACCAGCACCGCCACCTCACCCGCCCCGGCCAGCACCGCCACCTCGGCCGGCCCGGCCAGCACCGCCACCTCGGCCGGCCCGGCCAGCACCGCCACCTCGGCCGGCCCGGCCAGCACCGCCACCTCGGCCGGCCCGGCCAGCACCGCCACCTCGGCCGGCCCGGCCAGCACCGCCACCTCGGCCGGCCCGGCCAGCACCGCCACCTCGGCCGGCCCGGCCAGCACCGCCACCTCGGCCGGCCCGGCCAGCACCGCCACCTCGGCCGGCCCGGCCAGCACCGCCACCTCGGCCGGCCTGGCCGACTCCGATGGGGCTGAGCCCGCGGCGCCTGCCGGGCCCACGCGACTTGCCGAGCCGGGTGATTTTGGTCGATTTGCCGGTTCTTCTGGGCTGGCGACGACGTTGATGGGGCGGCTGACCAACGACTTCGAGGCCGGGCGGGACGACGTGCGTGCTCCGGCGATGGAGGCGTACATGCGGGACCAGTTCCCGTTCCTCGGCCTGAGCGCCGGCGCGCGGCGATCCGCGGCCCGGGCCACCCTGACCGGCCTGCCGCGGCCGACCGAGGCCGAGCTCGCCACGATCGCCCGCGCCTGCTGGGCCCGCGACGAGCGGGAGTACCAGCAGTTCGCCTGCGACTACCTGGTCACCCACGTCAAGGTCCCGGGCCCGGGCTTCCTCGCCGTCGCCGACGAGCTGATCACCACGAAGTCCTGGTGGGACACGATCGACCCGCTCGCCACCCGCTTCGTCGGCGGCCTGGTCCGCCGCCACCCGGCCCTGACCAGCCGGATGGACGACTGGTCAGGCTCGGCGAACCTGTGGCTGGTCCGCACGGCGATCCTGCACCAGCTGCACTACGGCACGGAGACCGACACGACCCGGCTGTTCACCTACTGCACCCGGCAGGCCGGCCACCGGGACTTCTTCGTCCGCAAGGCGATCGGCTGGGCGCTGCGCCACTACGCCCGCACCGACCCGGCCGCGGTCCGCTCCTACCTGACCGCCCACGCCGCCGTCCTGTCCCCGCTGTCAATCCGAGAAGCATCAAAACACCTATAAGGTACGAATCCTCGCGCGCAACCCTTTGATCCGGGCCTCGAACCGGGTGCCGGATCGGTCAGCAGCCGATGCCCAGCCGGATCGCCGCGAGCCGGTGACCAGCCGGGCCGGTCAGGAGCCGGTGATCAGCCGGCCGGTCAGGAGCCGGTAACCAGCCGGGCCGGTCAGAAGCCGGTAACCAGCCGGGCCGGTCAGAAGCCGATGACCAGCCGGGCCGGTCAGGAGCCGGTGACCAGCCGGATCGCCAGGACGGCGATCACCAGGCTGGACGTGAACGCCGTGAGCAGGCGACCCCGGGGACCGGTCAGCAGGCGGCCCACCAGCGAACCGCCGCCGGCGATCAGGAGCTGCCAGCTCGCCGAGGCCAGGAACGCGCCCAGCACGAACCAGACACCGCCGCCCGCACCACCGCTGCCGAGGACCAGCGCCGCGAAGTAGATCACGGTGGCCGGGTTGAGCAGGGTCAGTCCGAGGATCCCGGCATACGCACGGAACGCCGTGGTCGGCCGGTCCGCCCGCTCGCCACTTCCCGGCCCACGGATCGCGCCCCACGCGGTCCACGCCGCGAACCCGAGCAGCACGACCGCCCCGAACCAGCGCAGCGGCTCGGCGACCGGCGCGATCACACTCGCCACCGCCGCTCCCCCGGCCACCGCGATGCCGGCGTAGATCCCGTCCGCGGTGGCCGCACCCATCCCGGCGGCGGCCCCGACCCGCAGCGACGTCCGGGCGCTGAGCCCCGCGATCAGGGCCCCGATCGCCCCGACGGGCACCGCGATGCCATACCCGGCCACCACCCCGGCCAGAAACGCGGCGCTCATGACCGCCCCCCGGCAAACGACCAGCCACTCATGACCGCTCCCCGGCAAACGACCAGCCATTCATGACCGCAACCCGGCTCGAGAACCGGGCGCTCATGACAGCTGCTTCGGCACCGCCGTTTCCCGGACGGCCGGCTGCTGTCGCGCGGGCCGTTCGGCCGCAGCGATCAGGACAGCGGGGTAGGCCTTCAGCTCGATCACGCCGTCATCATGCGGGCCGCTCCAGCAGCCCGGCCACCGAATTACCGTCAGCTCAGACGAGCGAGAAACTCCTGGTCGGCCCGGCGATCTCGTTCGCATCATGCGACGCTCGCGTTGTTCGGCTGGGCCTCAGGGATGTCTCGTCGTGTTTGCGGGTCTCCGGGAGCCGGCCCGGGGTGAGGCGCGGCTGGGCCGGGAGTGGCCGGCGGGTGGCGGGGTTCTTTTGAAGCGGGACCACCCTCGGACGTCGCCCTGTAGGGCTTTGCGTTTTGGACGCGCCAGCGGCCAGCAAAGACCGGAAGGGTCCCCGCGGGAGCGACGATCAGTTATTGGCCGCAGCCGAGGCAATGAATTTCTGGACCTTGATTTTGATTATTTTGCGGTGACCAGCGTCTTTGTGGTGATCACGCGATGTTCGTCGAGGGAATGCCACGCGGAGAAGAGGAATGGGCCGAGGGTGACCGCGAGATAGCCGATTCCGGCGAGCAATGCGCCCGTGCGCAGCCCGAGCTCGTCGGCGGCCCAGCCGCCCAGGATGCCGCCCAGCGGGATGCCCGCCCAGGAGAAGGCGATGAGGACGCTCATGACGCGGCCCTGGACGCGGAACGGGACTCGTTCGTAGACGGCGGCCAGCAGGATCGGGTTGATCGTGGACATCAGCGCGCCGGCGACCGCGGCCACCACCAGGACCAGCCACAACGTGTCGGACAGGGCCAGGGCGAACAGCTGCGCCGGGCCGCCGAGCAGGAAGCAGACCGCGAACGTGGCGCGGCGGGGCAGGCGGGGGCTGACGATCGTCCACAGGATGTTGCCGGCCACCGCGCCGGCGCCGAAAGCGCTGCCCAGGACACCTAACGCGGCGGGGCCGTGCGGGCCTTCGCGGACCCAGACCGGGACGAAGACGGTCGCGAACGCCTGGTCGAAGAGGTTCGTCGCGAACAGCAGCGACATGATGCCGATGATCAGACGATCCTGGCGGACGTAGCGGAACCCGCAGCGCAGCGCCGCCGCGTAGCCGCCCTCGTCCTCCCCGGCCGGGACCGGGGCGGTCGCTCCGGTGCGCACGTAGACCGAGATCAGGATGGCGCAGACGCCGAACGTCGCCGCGTCGACCAGCAGCACCCGGGCCGGGCCGACCGCGGCGACCAGCAGGCCGGCCAGCGGCAGGCCGAGCAGGGTGGCGGCGCGGCTGATCCCGTCGTAGAGGGTGGTGCCGCGCTCGGTGCTCAGGCCGGCTCCGGCGATCACCCGGGGCAGCAGGGCGCGCTTCGCCGTGTCACCGAAGCCGCGCAGCGCTCCGGCGACGGCGATCAGGCCGAGCAGGGTGTGGTACGACACGTTCTCGGTCGCCGCGAGGATCGGGATGCCGCTGACCGCGAGCACACTGGCCACGTCGGCGGCGACCGCGGTCGAGCGAGGGCCGACCCGGTCCACGATCGGGCCGCCGAGCAGGCCGGCGAGCACGTAGGGCAGCATCTCGGCGAACCCGGCGACGCCGGCCATCAGCGCCGACCCGGTGGTGGTCAGCACCAGCCAGGGCAGCGCCACGAAGGTGATCCGGCTGCCGAGCAGGGAGATCGCCTCGGCCGTGAGGAGTCCGGCCAGTCCGCGCCTCACCGCTGGTTCCTCCTCGACGCCTGCCTCCGCGGGGCGAGCCGCGGGAACACCTGCCACTGCACGACGAACTCCTCGCTGCCGGGCTCGGTGGGCAGGTCGCCGAGCAGCGCGCGGATCCGGGACACCAGCTCCACCGCCTGGGCCGGGGTCAGCCGCAGGGTGAGGTCGTCGATCGCGACCCCGGCCAGCAGCTCGGGTGGCATGTCGTCGGCGCCGCCGAGGAACTCGTGCAGCCGGTGGAAGCCGTCGGCCGCGGCCGCCCGCAGGTGGTGGGCGGTGTCGTTGCGCCGCGCGACGGTCCGCCACCAGCGTTCCCGGCCGGCGCCGCGCCCCGGCACGTCCTCGACGAAGCCATAGGCGGCGAGCTGGCGCAGGTGGTAGCTGGTCGCTCCGGACGACTCGCCGAGCCGCTCCGCGACGCGGGTGGCGGTGGAGGCGCCGTGCTCGCGGAGGAGGGCGAGGATCCGGACGCGGAGCGGGTGCGCCAGGCCACGCAACGTGTGCGGACCGGGCGCGCCGGAGGGTGCGGGCATCGACCCAACCTATCCATGCAAAGAAATCTTTGGAAGATACTCGTCGATGTCGTTTCGATGGTTCAGGCCGGTGGCAGGTGGTCGATCACGTTGTATCGGTCAAGTTTGAGACTGTTTCCGTCGTTCACGAACCGGCTGATCGACGCATTCCGCACCGACCCCTCGGCCTGTTCGAGCGCGGCCAGCTCGGCCCAGTCCAGATCCTCGAGCACCGCACGGGTCATCAGCACCACGGCGTCGTGCGCGACCACGACCACACGCCGGTCGGCGTGCTCGCGGTGCAGGTCGTCGAGGAAGGCGGTCAGCCGCACCCGGATGTCGGCGAACGACTCGCCGCCGGGCGGCCGGTACTCCCACATGCCGGACTCGGACAGCCGCTCGGCCTCCTCCGGATACCGCGCCGCGATCGCCGCGCGGGTCATCATCTCCAGCTCACCGAGCAGGCGGTCGACGAGCCGGTCGTCCGTCCGGGGCTCCGGGGTCGCCAGGCCCGAGGCTTCCGCGGCTAGCCGCCAGGTTTCTTTTGCCCGCAGATATGGCGAAGTGACAATCGTCTCCGGGCGCTGATCGCCCGGCAGGGCGGCCAGCCAGGCGCCTACCGCTCGGGCCTGCTGCTGACCGAGATCGGTCAGCGGGACATCCGCATCGCGGCCGCTCAGGGCGACCTCCAGCAGCTCCTGCGCATCGGCCTCCGGAAAGAGGACGTTCGCGAGGCTCTGCCCGTGTCTGATCAGGATCAGTTCTGCGACTGTCGCCATGATCGGACCCTATCTGTGACGGTGTGTCGCCGGGAAGGTGCGGGGCGTGAGGATCAAATTCAAGTTCTTCATTGCCTCGGCTGCGGCCGATAACTGATCGTCGCTCCCGCGGGGACCCTTGCGGGCTTCGCAGGGCGCTGGCGCGCCCAGGACGCGAAGCCCTCCAGGGCGATGTCCGTGGGTGGTTGCGGTTTTAAGAACCCGGTGAGGCGCGAGCCGGTCACTTCGGCTCCGTGATCGCGGTTCGCGGGTCATCTGTGGACGACTCATCTCTGATTGTTTCCGCGGCGATGGGTTATCCACAGGCGGCCCTGCGGTCTTCCCGAATTTGCCATAATGGTCTGCGGAGGGGCCACTGGGGGCCGGGTCAATAGTCAGCGGGTCGTGGCGATAAATTTCGCCATTCAGGGTGGAGGTGTCAGCAGCTTTCACTAGACGGGAGGAATCATTTCCCCTCGGGGGACGGTAGGTGGAATTTGTTTTCGACGGAATTCGAGTGGGCGATTTCGGCGCACGCCCGCGGGCGCTGCTTCCGGCCGGCGACGGACGCGCGTCAGCGGACGTGACCGCCTCAACGGACGTGCCGGCCTGCGGCCGATCGGTTGCCGGCCGCGCGGGCTCAGCCCTGGCGGCTCCCGTCCGCACGGGGCCGCACGGGAGCTGCTCGGGCGGCTCCCGTGCGCGTGGGGCCACGCGGGCCGCGCAGGCCCCGCCAGGCGACTCCCGTCCGCGCGAGCCGCATAGGAGCCGCTCGGGCGGCTCCCGTCCGCGCGGGCTCCGCAGGGCCGCGCGGGCTCCGCAGGGCCGCGCGGGCTCCGCAGGGCCGCGCGGGCTCCGCAGGGCCGCGCGGGCTCCGCAGGGCCGCGCGGGCTCCGCAGGGCCGCGCGGGCTCCGCAGGGCCGCGCGGGCTCCGCAGGGCCGCGCGGGCTCCGCCCGGATGGCTCGCGTTGGGGACAACTGCTAGCCGGCACCATGCGCGGGCCCGGCACCATGCGCGAGGGCTGAAGCCTGCGGGGGCCCGGCGTCCTGCACAGAGGCAGCGTCCGGGGCAAGGCCGGCCCCGCGCGGCACAGCCCCGGGCGGCGCGGCAGCGGGCGGCGCGGCAGCGGGCGGCGCGGCAGCGGGCGGCGCGGCAGCGGGCGGCGCGGCAGCGGGCGGCGCGGCAGCGGGCGGCGCGGCAGCGGGCGGCGCGGCAGCGGGCGGCGCGGCAGCGGGCGGCGCGGCAGCGGGCGGCGCGGCAGCGGGCGGCGCGGCAGCGGGCGGCGATGTCCGGGGTGGGGCTGGCGGCACGGCGGCGGGCGGAGTGGGGCCGTCGGTGGGTCGTGCGGCGGTATCCGCGGCGGGGTCGGTCGCAGGTGGTGCGACGGTGCCCGAGGCGGGTGGTGCGGTTGGCGGTGCGGTTGGCGGTGCGGTGGTTCGGGCGCGGATCTGGCGTAGGCGTTCGGCGTGGCGGCGCTTCAGGCCCCAGGCTCGGTGCCTTTCGTGTTCGCGGCGGAATTCGTCGCGGCTTGCCGAATAATTGCGGAATGCTGTCCGGTCCCGCAGGCCACTGATTTGGCTCCTACTAAACAATGATAGCTGCGTCATAGAACAATCATGGCAGCCGCCGAGGCTCATGTGTAAGCGCTTGTCCCGCCATTCTTCAGCACATCCTGCGAATGTTGCCGACTTTGGTAATGCAACCTCAATTGTTGCCGAAATAAAATACGGCCGACAGGGCAACCTCAGCCATCCAGGAACCGCAATCCGGCGTCGCCCACCGCACCCAGCCGCTACGCCGCCTGGAAAGCCGGCCTCAGCCACCCATCACCCGCAGCCGACGCACGCCCTGGAGACGGACACCAGCCATCGGCGGCGGAGGGGGTCGAGGCCGTTTGACGGCGCGGCGCGGTTGGCGCGGCGGGGCGAGGCGGCGCGAGGCGGGCCGGCAGGGCTGGGCGGCGCGGCGGGGCGCGGGGCGGCGCGGGGCACGGCGCCGGGGCACGGCGCCGGGGCACGGCGCCGGGGCACGGCGCGAGGCGGCGCGGGGCACGGCGCGAGGCGGCGCGGGGCACGGCGGCAGGGCTGGGCGGCGCGGGGCGGGCCGGCAGCGCGGGGCGGGGCGGTTGGCGCGGGGCGGGGCGGTTGGCGCGGGGCGGGGCGGTTGGCGCGGGGCGGGGCGGTTGGCGCGGGGCGGGGCGGTTGGCGCGGGGCGGGGCGGTTGGCGCGGGGCGGGGCGGTTGGCGCGGGGCGGGGCGGTTGGCGCGGGGCGGGGCGGTTGGCGCGGGGTAGCTGGCGGGGCTGGGTGGTTGGTGGGGCTGGGTGGGCTGGAACCCGGGTGCGGGTGGAGGGGGGCTGTCACTAGGGTCGATCGGATGAGGATTGCGTGTGATGTGGCCGGGGATGGGCCCGGTGTCCTGTTGTTGCACTCGACCGTCTGTGATCGACGGATGTGGGATTCGCAGGTTTCTGCGCTTGTCGCGGCTGGGTTCCGGGTGACTCGGTGTGACTTCCGGGGGTTTGGGGAGAGTCCGCTCCCGGGGACGCCCTGGAACGACGCCGAGGATGTTGTCGAGCTGGTCGCGGAGGGGCCGGTGACCGTGGTCGGGGCCTCCGGGGGTGGGCAGATCGCGCTGGAGATCGCCGCGCGCTGGCCGGAGCGGGTCGCCGGGCTGGTGCTGCTCTGTTCGGCGCTGCCCGGGTTTCCGAAGAGCGCCGAGCGGCGGGCGTTCGCCGAGCGGGAGGATGCGCTGCTGAGTGCCGGGGATCTCGACGGCGCGGTGGAGGTGAACGTCGAGCAGTGGCTCGGGCCCGCGGCCGGGCCGGAGCAGCGGGCCGCGGTGCGGGTCATGCAGCGCCGGGTCTTCGAGCTGCAGCCACCGGATCTGCCGGAGCCGGAGCAGATCGACGTCGAGTGGGATCTGGCCACGATCGTCGCGCGGACGCTACTGGTCTCCGGGAAACACGACCTTCCGGATTTCCGGGACATCGCGCTGCACCTGGCCGCGACTCTGCCGGACGCGCGGCACGTCGAGCTCGACTGGGCCGGTCACCTGCCGAGTCTGGAGCGACCCGACGTGATCAACTCACTGTTGATCGATTTTTTAAGAACCCGATGACTTTCTGTACGAACCAGTCCGCGTCGTCCAGCCACGCGAAGTGGCCGCCGTCCGGCACCATCGCCACTTCCGCGTGCGGGAACAGGCCCGCGTACTCGGCGGCGTGCTTCGGCGGCAACTGCATGTCCGCCTCGCCCGCGATCACCAGCACGGATGCGGGCAGACGGGCGAGCTCCGCCCGTACCCAATCGGGGTTGAAAGCCCCCGCGGCGTTGTAGGTCGCGGCCGCGACCTTGTTCTTCTGCCCTGCCTCGCGGGCCGAATAGGCCTGGGTCTCCGCGTCCCAGCGGCCGTAGATGAACGGTGCGAGGGCGCGGCCGTCGGCCGGGGTGGCCCGGCCGGTCCGCACGCGTTCGAGGGCGGCGAACGCCTCCGGGAACCAGGGTTCGCCGCGCCGCGCCTCGGCGATCCGCTGCCGGTCGGTGTCGGAGATCTCCAGGTTCACCGCGCGCGGGCTCGGGTTGACCAGCACGAGCCGGCGCACGCGGGTCGGGTGCGCGACCGCGTAGAGCAGCGCGAGGCTGGCGCCGGCGGAGTGCCCGAGCAGGTCGAAGCGCTCCAGGCGGACCCGCTCGCGCAACGCCTCGACGTCCGGGACCTGGCGGTCGCAACGGTACGTCGCGGGATCCGCCGGCGCACCCGAGTCGCCGGTGCCGCGCAGGTCCGGGATCAACAGCAGCCGATGCGCGGAGAGGCCGCCGAGGTCCCCGAGATACGTCCCGGCCTGCATCGGACCACCGGGGAGACACACCAGCGGCTCGCCGGAGCCGGAGCGGTGCAGAGCGAGTCGGAGACCATCGGGGGCGATGAAGGTGTCCACCTCCGGATCCTATGCGCGCCGCTCGATATCTTGCCGAAATTGTCGGAGGGACGGCTTAGGCTCCCGGCCGTGACAGAGATATCGGGGGACTTCGAGACGCATGTGACCGTGCCGGCCGGGCAGGCCGGGGCGCTGGCCGGGTTCGCGGCCGAGCACGGGGTGAAGTTCCTGCACATCGAGCTGGACCGGGGCGAGTCGGCGTCGCAGCCGATGCTGACCCTGCACGGCAGCGGCACGTTCATGGCCCAGGTCGTCGCCGTGCAGGACTGGTGCGACCGGCTGCGGGCGGCCGGGCTGGAGCCGATCCGCGCCAAGATCGAGGCGACGCCGTGGGCCGTCGGGGTGCCCCAGCAGGAGTCCGACGTCCACGGCGAGCCGGCGTATCGATATTTCGAGCATCATCTCAAGCTGCGCCTGCCGGCCGGGACCGAGCTCGGGCCGATCACCGAGCTGGCCGAGTCGCACGGCGCCCGCCTGTCGCGGAACGCGCGGGCGAGGTCGGCCGACGGCGCCGAGGTCCGGTTCGTCAACCAGCGCTGCCACCGGGTCGGGCGGGCGGTCGCGTCGGAGCGGCTCGAGCTGCTGGCCGGCGCGCTGCGGGCGGCCGGGCACGAGGTGGTCTCGGTCGAGCAGGAGTACGTGGTGCTCGACGACAACCTGCGGCTGGACAGCGGCTGGCTGCCGGGCTCCGCCGCCGCGCGGGACGACCGCCGGGACCGGATCGCTCCGGAGTACTCGCGCGACTTCCCGGCCACCTATCACGCGGTGCCGCAGCGCACGGGCGTGCTGCAGCGGCTGGTCTTCGACCCGGCGCTGAAGCAGCATGCCGACGCCTACCGGGCCGGCGAGCCGGTCTTCGACGATCCGGAGGTCGGCGAGCGCTGGCGGGCCGCCCGGCGGGCCGCGCTGCGACACGTCCTCACCGTGCTGGCCGGCGGATTCTGGGGGCGGTATCTGGTGCTCCGCGGCAGCGCCGCCATGCCGGCCTGGGTCGGCGCGGCCGCCCGGGAGCCGGGTGACCTGGACTTCGTGGTCACGCCGGCCACCGTCACCAGCGGCGGTGCGGAGGCGCAGGCGCTGATCGAGGGGGTCGTCGCCGAGCTGGCTCAGCGGCCCGGTGCCGGGCTGCGACCGGACCGGGTCGGGCGGTCCGCGATCTGGACCTACGAGCGGGCCGACGGTCTCCGCCTGGTGATCCCGTTCCAGCAGCGCGGCATCCCGGACGGGTCCGTGCAGGTCGACCTGGTCTTCGGCGAGGAGTTGCCGATCCCGCCGGAGCTGGTTCGGGTGCCCGGTGTGCAGCGCCCGGTGCCGGCGGCGACCGCCGGGCTGTCGCTGGCCTGGAAACTGCTGTGGCTGGCGACCGACCGCTATCCGCAGGGCAAGGACCTGTACGACGCGGTGCTGCTGGCCGAGCACACCGGTGTCGACCTCGCGCTGGTCCGGGACCTGATGCGGCCGGAGCTGGGGGGCGAGGCCGACGAGTTCAGCGCGCAGTCGGTGCTGGGCTGGCCGGATGTGCAGTGGGACAACTTCGCCCTGGAGTATCCGGAGCTGGTCGCCGAGGGGCACGAGTTGCCGTGGCTGCGGCGGCTCGCGGTGGCCCTGCATCGCGCCTGGTCCTGACCAGGCGCGATGCCGGAGTTTCCGCACGGCCCGGCCGCGGATCGAGGCCGGGCACGGGCGGGATCAGGCGGCGGGCGGGCGCGGTCCGAGGCAAACGCGGGCGAACGCGGGGCGCGGGCGCGGGCGGGTCAGTTGATCTGGGACCAGGTGCGGAGCTGGGTGGCCACCTCCCGGTCCCCGTCGATGCGGACGTCCTCCAGCGCGATCCGGCGATAGAGGAACAGCACCAGGTCACTGGCCGTCCCCTGGATCCGGGTCACCGGCTCGCCGCTGGCCGCCGGGTCCACGGTCGCCCCGGACGGCGAGAGGTCGACCGTCCAGGACGGCCCCTCGATCGCCTGGAACTGCACCCGCGCCGGCCGGTGCGGCCACGCCCCGAGGGCCCCGAGACAGGTGCTGAGGAACTCGCCGACACCGTCGACGGCCACCCCGGCTGGCAGCGGTTCCGGCTTGCCGAGGGCTTCCAGCGCGTCGTACGCGTGCACGGCCGTCTCCTGCACCTGATGCCGCGCGATCGCCCCCGCGGTGTACGGCGCCGCCCCCGCCGGCCACCACGCCCAGCACGGCGTGTCCGGGCCGGCCGCGCGCAGGGCGGCCCCGAGCATCCGGGTCGACTCGCCGAACCATTCGAGCAGGTCGCTCTGTGGGAACGTGCTGCCCTTGCGGTCCCGCGGCGGCGGGCCGGTCGGGTCGGCCTCGGTCACCACCAGCGCCCAGAAGCGCTGCACCTCGCCGAGGTGGGCGACCAGGTCACGCAGTGACCAGTCGGGACAGCCGGGCACCCGGGCACCCATGTCGGGGGCGCTCGCGGCGGCGGCCCGCAGCGTCGCGGACCGCTCCTCGACCAGGGTGACCAGCTCGGGGAAGGGCGCAGTCGGAGTCATGTCCGGTTTCTACCACCGGAAAATGACAAAAGGCGGCACGCTTCTCGCGCGCCGCCCTTTGGACGTACGTTTCCGACCCGACCCAGCAGGTCAGACGTTGAAGCCGAGAGCCCTGAGCTGCTCGCGACCGTCATCAGTGATCTTGTCCGGGCCCCACGGCGGCAGCCACACCCAGTTGATCCGGAAGTCCTGGACCAGGCCGCCACCGGGGCCGGTGGTCAGCGCCTGCCGGGTCTGGTCCTCGATCACGTCGGTCAGCGGGCAGGCCGCCGACGTCAGCGTCATGTCCAGCGTGACCACGTTGTCGTCGTCGACGTGGGTGCCGTAGACGAGGCCGAGGTCGACGACGTTGATCCCGAGCTCGGGGTCGACGACGTCCTTCATGGCCTCTTCGACCTCGTCCTGGGTGGCCTTCTTGACCGGCCCGGTCTTCTCCGGCGCGGTCTCCGCGACGGCCGGGACGGCCGAGACACCGGCCGCCGGGACCTCGACGACCTCGCCGGCGTCGGCGGCCGCGGCCCGCTCCTCGGCCAGCCAGTTCGGCACCTCGTCGTCGGCGGCCGACGTCACGCCGGCCGGGGCGGCCGCCAGCGTCCGCGCGGTGTCACCGTCGTCCGAGTGACCGTGGTGGCCGTGGTCGTGGCCATGGTGGTCATGGTCGTGGCCGTGGTGGTCATGGTCGTGGCCGTGGTGGTCATGGGAGTGGTCGTGGGTCACGGTATCGGTCTCGCTGCTCATGCCTTCACCTCCGGGCTCGCGCCCACCTCGACGCCGGCCCGGGCCGCCGCGTCCTTGAATGCCATCCACGGCAGCAACGCACACTTCACCCGAGCCGGGAACTTCGCCACCCCGGCGAAGGCGATGCCGTCGCCGAGCACGTCCTCGTCCGGCTCGACGGTGCCACGGCTCTGCATCAGCTCCACGAACGCGTGGTGGATCCGCGACGCGTCGTGGACATCCTGGCCCTGCAGCAGCTCGTGCAGCACGGACGCGGACGCCTGGCTGATCGAGCAGCCCAGACCGTCGTACGAAATCTCGGAAAGATCTTGATTGACCCGCATGGTGATCTCGTCACCGCAGGTCGGGTTGACGTGGTGCGCCTCCCCGTCGAACGGGTCGCGCAGCCCACGTCCGTGCGGGTGCTTGTAGTGGTCCAGGATGATGTCCTGGTACAGCCCGTCGAGCATCAGCCGAACACCTTCCGGACCTGGTCGAGACCGCGCGCCAGGGCGTCGATCTCGGCCGTGGTCGTGTAGAGGTAGAACGAGGCCCGGGTCATCGCCGGCACCCCGAACCGCACGCAGACCGGGCGGGCACAGTGGTGGCCGACCCGCACCTCGACGCCGAGCGCGTCCAGGATCTGCCCGACGTCATGGGGGTGTACCCCCTCGACGCCGAACGACACGGTGCCACCCCGGTTGACCGGGGACGCCGGGCCGTAGATGCGCACGCCGGGGACCGCCGCGAGCTGGTCCAGCGCGTACGCGGTGATCTCCTGCTCGTGCCGGTGGATCTCGTCCATGCCGATGCCGGTCAGGTAGTCCACCGCCGCGCCGAGCCCGATCGCCTCGGTGATCGGCGGGGTGCCGGCCTCGAAGCGGGCGGGCGGCGCGGCGAACGTGGTCTTCGCCATCGTGACCGTCTCGATCATCGAGCCGCCGGCCAGGAACGGCGGCATCTGCGCGAGCAGGTCGAACCGGCCCCACAGCACGCCGATGCCGGTCGGGCCGAGCATCTTGTGGCCGGTGAACGCGATGAAGTCGACACCGAGCGCGCGCACGTCCACCGGGAAGTGCGGCACCGACTGGGAGGCGTCCAGCATGACCAGCGCGCCGACCTGACGGGCCCGGGCCACCAGCGCGGCTGGGTCGTTGATCGTGCCGAGCACGTTGGACATGTGCGCGACCGAGACCAGTTTGGTGCGCTCGTTGACCAGCTCGGCGAGCTGGGACTCGTCGAGCCGGCCCTCGTCGGTGATGCCGAACCAGCGCAGCGTGGCCCCGGTCCGCTCGCAGAGCAGCTGCCAGGGCACCAGGTTCGAGTGGTGCTCCATCTCGGAGATCACGATCTCGTCGCCCGGGCCGAGCTTGAGGAACTGCCCGGCGGAGTGCGCGACCAGGTTGATCGCCTCGGTGGAGTTCTTGGTGAAGATCACTTCATCGGGGCTGCCCGCACCGATGAAGCTCGCGATCTTCGCCCGCGCGCCCTCGTACATCTCGGTCGACTCGGTGCCCAGGGTGTGCACCGAGCGCGACACGTTGCCGTTGTGCTTCTCCTGGTGCGCGCGCATGACGTCGAGCACCTGCACCGGCTTCTGCGAGGTGTTGGCGCTGTCCAGGTAGACCAGCGGGTGGCCGTTCACCTCCCGCTCGAAGATCGGGAAGTCCTTGCGCACCCGCTCGACGTCGAAACTCATGCTCGGTCTCCTCAGGCCTTGGCGAGGAACTTCTCGTAGCCTTCGGCCTCGAGACGGTCGGCCAGTTCGGAGCCGCCCTCCTCGACGATCTTGCCGCCGACGAAGACGTGCACGAAGTCCGGCTTGATGTAGCGCAGGATCCGGACGTAGTGGGTGATCAGCAGGAAGCCGGTCTCGCCGTTCGCCCGGACCCGGTTGACGCCCTCGCTGACGATCCGCAGCGCGTCGATGTCGAGGCCGGAGTCGGTCTCGTCGAGGATCGCCATCTTCGGCTTGAGCAGCTCGAGCTGCATGATCTCGTGCCGCTTCTTCTCGCCGCCGGAGAAGCCCTCGTTGACGTTGCGCTGGGCGAACGCCGGGTCCATCTGCAGCTTCTCCATGGCCCCGCGCAGCTCGCCGGCCCAGGTGCGCAGCTTCGGCGCCTCGCCGTCGATCGCGGTCTTCGCGGTCCGCAGGAAGTTGGCCACCGAGACGCCGGGGACCTCGACCGGGTACTGCATCGCCAGGAAGAGGCCGGCCCGGGCCCGCTCGTCCACGGTCAGGGCCAGGATGTCCTGGCCGTCCAGGGTCACCGAGCCGCCGGTGATCTGGTACTTCGGGTGGCCGGCGATGGAGTAGGCCAGCGTCGACTTGCCGGAGCCGTTCGGGCCCATGATGGCGTGCGTCTCGCCCGACTTGATGGTGAGGTCGACCCCGGCGAGGATCGGCTTCAGCTCGCCATCCGGCAGCTTCACCGAAACCTGCAGGTCGCGGATCTCCAGGGTGCTCACGGCTCTACTCCATTGCTCGGTGTCGTCGAAACGTAGATGTCTCCGTCGCGGATCTCGACGGGGTAGACCGCCACCGGGTCGATGGCGGGCGGTCCGGAGGGCTCCCCGGTACGAAGATCGAAACGGGATCCGTGCAGCCAGCATTCCAGCGTGCACCCGTCGATCTCACCCTCGGAGAGCGCCACCGAGGCGTGGCTGCACTCGTCCCGTACCGCGTAGAAGTTGTCGTCGTCGGCGTGCACCACCGCGATCTCGACACCGTCGACCTCCACCTGGAGGGCGGTGCCTTTCGCGATGTCGGTCACCGGGCCGACGTTCTCGAAAGCCATTTAAGCGCCGGCCTCCACCAGACGGGCCTCGATGGCGTCGCCCAGGCGCTCGCGCAACGCTTCGACCGGGATCTTGTTGATCAGCTCGGCGAAGAAGCCGCGGACCACCAGCTTGCGCGCCTCGCCCTCCGGGATGCCGCGCGCCATCAGGTAGAACAGCTGCTCGTCATCGAAGCGACCGGTCGCGCTCGCGTGTCCCGCACCGGCCACTTCGCCGGTTTCAATTTCCAGATTGGGTACGGAGTCAGCCCGCGCCCCGTCGGTCAGGACGAGGTTCCGGTTGATCTCATAGGTGTCCGTGCCGGTGGCAGCGGCCCGGATCAGCACGTCCCCGACCCAGACGGTGTGCGCGGACGCGCCCTGCAGCGCCCCGCGGTAACCCACGTAGCTGCGGCAGTCCGGCACGCTGTGGTCGACCAGTTGACGGTGCTCCTGGTGCTGGCCGGCGTCGGCGAAGTACAGCCCCCAGAGCTCGGCGTCGCCGCCGCGACCGGCGTATTCCACGCTGGTGAACTGGCGGACCAGGTCGCCACCGAGGGTGACCTGCACGTGCTGCACCCGGGCGTCCTTGCCGACCCGGAACTTGACGTGCTGGGCCTGCACCGCGTCGCGGTCCCAGTCGGCGACCGTGACCAGGGTGAGCTGGGCGCTGTCGCCGATCACGACCTCGATGTTGTCGGCCAGGGTGACCGTGCCGGTCTGCTCCAGCACGATCGTGGCCTTGGCGAAGTTGCCGACCCGCACCACGGTGCGCGCGGCCGCGGCGTCGCCGCCCTTGCCGACCACCTGGATCACGGCGGCCTCGGCCGGCTCGGCCTCGGCCGCCACCTCGATCACGGTGACGCCGGCGGCCGAGCCGTAGGCCAGCGCGCTGACCCGGTCGAACGGGGTGAGCACCGGGTCCACGTCGTCGGCGCTGAACACCGTCACGCCGGCGGGCAGGTCGCCGTGCTCCACCGACGGGGCGGCGCCGGTCAACGACGTGGCCTTGACCAGGTCACGGAGCCGCTTGAGCGGGGTGAAACGCCACTCCTCCTCCCGGCCGTTGAGGGCCGGGTAGTCGGTGACGTCGAAGGAGCGCAGCACCTGCGACTTGGTGCTCGGCGGGGCGATGACCTCGGTTGTCATTTCTTCCTTATGTCCGCTTTGAATAGGTGGCCGGGTTTTAACCCACGGCCCCTTCCATCTGCAGCTCGATCAGCCGGTTCAGCTCCAGCGCGTACTCCATCGGGAGCTCCTTGGCGATCGGCTCGATGAAGCCACGCACGATCATGGCCATCGCCTCGTCCTCGGTCAGACCGCGGCTCATCAGGTAGAAGAGCTGGTCCTCGCTGACCTTGGAGACGGTCGCCTCGTGGCCCATGTTCACGTCGTCCTCGCGGATGTCCACGTACGGGTACGTGTCCGAGCGGGAGATCGTGTCGACCAGCAGCGCGTCGCACTTGACCGTGCTCTTCGAGTGCGCGGAGCCCTCGAGGACCTGGACGAGACCGCGGTACGACGTACGGCCACCGCCACGGGCGATCGACTTGGAGATGATCGTCGAGGAGGTGTGCGGCGCGGCGTGCACCATCTTGGCGCCGGAGTCCTGGTGCTGACCCGCGCCGGCCATCGCGATCGACAGCACCTCGCCCTTGGCGTGCGCGCCGGTCATGTAGACCGCCGGGTACTTCATGGTCACCTTGGAGCCGATGTTGCCGTCGACCCACTCCATGGTCGCGCCCTCTTCGCAGGTGGCGCGCTTGGTGACCAGGTTGTAGACGTTGTTCGACCAGTTCTGGATGGTCGTGTAACGGACCCGGGCGTTCTTCTTCACGACGATCTCGACGACCGCGGAGTGCAGCGAGTCGGACGAGTAGATCGGCGCCGTGCAGCCCTCGACGTAGTGGATGTAGCTGCCCTCGTCGGCGATGATCAGCGTGCGCTCGAACTGGCCCATGTTCTCCGTGTTGATCCGGAAGTAGGCCTGCAGCGGGATGTCGACGTGCACACCCTTCGGCACGTAGATGAACGAGCCGCCGGACCAGGTCGCGGTGTTCAGCGCGGCGAACTTGTTGTCACCGACCGGGATCACCGTGCCGAAGTACTCCCGGAAGAGCTCCTCGTGCTCGCGCAGGGCGGTGTCGGTGTCCAGGAACAGGACGCCCTGCGCCTCCAGGTCCTCGCGGATCGCGTGGTAGACGACCTCGGACTCGTACTGCGCGGCGACGCCGGAGACGAGGCGCTGCTTCTCGGCCTCCGGGATGCCCAGCTTGTCGTACGTGTTCTTGATGTCCGCGGGCAGGTCGTCCCAGGTGGCGGCCTGCTTCTCGGTGGAGCGCACGAAGTACTTGATGTTCTGGAAGTCGATGCCGGTGAGGTCGGCGCCCCACGACGGCATCGGCTTGCGGTCGAACAGACGCAGGCCCTTCAGACGCAGGTCGAGCATCCACTGCGGCTCGCTCTTCAGCGCGGAGATGTTGCGCACCACCGCCTCGGAGAGGCCACGCTGCGCGGTCGCACCCGCGACATCGGCGTCGGCCCAGCCGTACTCGTACTTACCGAGTGCGGCCAGGTGCTCTTCCTGAGTGACGATCTGGTCAGTCATGTATCTGTCCTAACCGTGTTTGCGGCGGTGTGCATAAAGGCAGTCGCAGTCCGTTTTAGGGGCGGCGGGCGGGGCGGTTGGATGGGGGCGGGGATGTGCGTGGTGCACACCCCGTCGCCGTGCGCGATGGTGGCGAGGCGCTGCACGTGGGTGCCGATGAGCCGGGAGATGACTTCGGTCTCGGCGTCGCACAGCTGAGGAAACTCGGCAGCCACGTGGGCCACCGGGCAGTGGTGCTGGCACAACTGTCCGCCGGACGCGATCGTGGTCGCGCTGGCAGCGTAGCCCTCCGCGGTCAGCGCGTCGGCGAGCGCCTCCGCCCGCGCGAGCGGGTCGGGGCCGGCCTCCTGCAGGGCCGTGCGGCAGCGGTCCTCCAGCGCCTGGATCTGGGATCCGGCGAACGCGGAGACCGCCTCCGGGCCGTGGTGCTGGGCGATCCAGCGCAGCGCCGCGGCGGCGATATTGTCGTAGTGGTGCGGGTTGAGATCCTCACGGGCGGCGGCGGTGAGCACGAACGCCTTGGCCGGGCGGCCCCGGCCGCGCGGGCCGGTGCGGCGCACCTCGCGGGTCTCGACCAGCTGATCGGCGAGCATCGCGTCCAGGTGCTTGCGGATCGCGGCCGGGCTCAGGCCCAGCTGGCCGCCGATCTCCGCGGCGGTGGCCGGGCCACGCTGCAGGAGCTGGGCGACCCGATCGCGGGTGCGGCCGTCCGACGCCGCGGCAGTCGCCGCGGCACCGTCGCCTAGCTGCACCTGGTATTTCACTACGCCAACGTTACGTATTTCCTCCGGGAGCTGCAAACCGGCCTTCGGTGATCCACCACACCGGGCCTTAAATTCAAGATCAAATTGGCGCGTACGATGCCACGGGTGAAGTCCTTCGCGCCGCTGTTACGCCCGTTCGCCGCCTGGTTGCGCCCGCTGGCCCTGGCGTCCCTGGTCGCCAACGTCGCGCTGATCGTCACCGGCGCGGCGGTCCGGCTCACCGACTCCGGCCTCGGCTGCCCCACCTGGCCCAAGTGCACGGACGGGTCCTACACGACGACGTCCGCGATGGGCGTGCACGGCGTCATCGAGTTCGGCAACCGGATGCTCACGTTCGTGCTGGTCTTCCTGGCCATCGCGTGCTTCCTGGGCGCGCTCGGCCACCGGCCGCGCCGCCGGTCCCTGGTCTGGCTGTCGGTCGCGGTCGGGTTCGGCATCCCGATGCAGGGCGTGGTCGGCGGGATCACCGTGCTGACCCACCTGAACCCGTGGGTGGTCGGGCTGCACTTCCTGCTCTCGATCGCGCTGATCACCGTGGCGTACGCGTTCTGGCGCCGGATCGACGAGGGCGACGCCCGCCCGGCCCCGCTGGTCCCCGCCCCGCTGCGCGTCCTCGGCGCGCTCACCACGCTGGCCAGCCTGGCCGTCGTCGCGGTCGGCGTGATCGTGACCGGCAGCGGCCCGCACTCCGGCGACCGCGGCGCCAAGCGCAACGGGCTGGACCCGGCGGCGATCTCCCAGGTCCACGCGGACCTGGTGTTCCTGCTGATCGGCCTCTCGGTGGCGCTGTGGTTCGCGCTCCGCGCGGTCCCGGCCCCGGCGGCCGCCGTCCGCGCGGCGCTGACGCTGGTCGTGGTGGAGTTCGCACAGGGGCTGATCGGCTTCGTGCAGTACTTCACGCACCTGCCGGTGGCGCTGGTCGCCGCCCACATGCTCGGCGCCGGCCTGGTCTGGACGGCGACGCTCGGGGTGCTGTGGTCGATGCGCGAGCGGGCGGCCCTCCCGCAGGAGGCGCCCACCTCCGCAGCGCCGACGCCGGCCCAGGAGCCGGTCCCCGCCGCCTGATCCCCTAGCACACGCCGCCGCTCAGCGGCGGTTTTCCACAGTGGCGCACTGTCCACAGGCAACCGACGCGGCATCTCGATTCCTGCCAGGATGGTCACCGGCGGAACCACAGCCGGGCACGGAACCGGCTGAGGGGACGCGGCGGTCGGCACCGGGCGGCGGCGCGGCGGCGGCCCGGGACGAGACCACCTCGCGCACCCGCGCACCGGGCGGCGGCGCGGCGGCGCGGCGGCGCGGCGGCGGCCCGGAGCGAGACCACCTCGCGCACCCGCGCACCAGGCGGCGGCGCCGTGGCGGCCCGGTGGGGCGCGGGCGTCGCGGACCGTGGGTCGTGGACGGGCTGGTGCGGTTGGCGGGCCGAACGGCCGTACCGCGGAAAGATTGTGGTCTTTAAGGGGTCAGAGTCTCGCGAGGACGGCGCTGGTGAGGCGGGCGGCGGCGTCCGGGGACTCGCTGAGGAACAGGGAGGGCTCGGTCAGTTCGAACTCGAGCATCAGCGGCGTGCCGGCCGGGCCCTGGATGACGTCGATCCGGGCGTAGAGCAGGCGCTTCGCGCCGTCCGGGACGGCGGCGAGGGCGCGGCGGGCGACCTCGAGCTCGGCCTCCGACGGGGTGCGCGGGGTGATGTCCTCGCTGCCCGGGTTGATCTCGTGCTCGCCGTGCTCGGTGAGCATCGGTCCCTTGCGGACGGCGTGGCTGAACGTCAGGTCGCCGGCGGCGTCCGGAAGGAACAGCAGCGCGGTCTCGCCGAGCGTGTCCACCGCGGAGAGATACGGCTGGATCATCGCGGTGCGGCCGGCGCCGGTGAGGCGGGTGACATGTGCCCGGGCCGCTGCCTGCTGGGCGGGCAGGAGGTAGCGGGCGGTGTCCTGGCTGCCGGCCGAGACGGTCGGCTTGACCACCCACTCGCCGGTGGCCGGTGGGTCCCAGGTCTCACCGGGGGCGACGAAGCCGGTCGGGATGACCGGGACGCCGGCGGCGGCGAGCTCGCCGAGGTACCGCTTGTCGGTGTTCCAGGCGATGATGTCGGCCGGATTGGCCAGCCGCGGGACGCCGCGCGCCCACGCCACGAACTGGTCGTGGCGGGCGACGTAGTCCCACGGCGAGCGGATCACGGTGAGGTCGTAGACGGACCAGTCGGCGTCCGTGTCGTCCCAGCGCACCACGTCCACGACCACGCCGCGCTCGCGCAGACCGTCGCGCAGCGGGTGGTCGTCCTCCCACAGGTCGGGGAAGGCGGCGCAGGTGACCAGGGCGACCCGGGCGTCGACGGCGGGCATCAGCGCGCCATGCTCCGGCGTGCCATCGACCGCCAGAGGTCGTTGCTGGGCCGCATCTGCTCCAGGAGCTCGCGCTCCCACTCGTTCTCGATCTGCACGCCCGCACCCTCGCACGCCTGCCGCGCGACGCCGGTGTCCTGGGCGAACTGGTCGGACCACTCGCCGTCCTCGCCGACGAGAACGATGCGGGCGCCGCGCTTGCCGACGTACTCGATGACCGCCTTCGCACCGCCGTGCCCGGCGGCGAAAGACTTGATCTCAGATGTCAGCGTCGTTACGGAACCTTCTGCCATGACTCGCAGCCTAAGCAATCAGCGACGCGCCGCGGGGTACTCCGGATGCCTTTTGTGACACCCGTTACCTGCGGGTTTAGCTTTTTGACGCATTGTTATGCCCGAATTGCGACCGATATGTCGGTTAACTAAGATCAGCCTAATGAGTGACGGACAGTAGTTGACACGCGTCACAATCCGGGCATCGTGTGCGACTTCCCCGTAACCAGATCACCGAGGGCGATCTCAGACCAGCGCATCGACGGCGATCGCCATGAAGAGCAGCGTCAGGTACGTGATGGAGAGCTGGAACAGGCGCATCGGCTTCACCATGCCGCCGTTGCGGGTCTGGTAGACCAGCCGCACCGACTCACCGAGGAACGCGACGCCGGTCACGATCGCCACCCCGCCGTAGATCCAGCCGAGCCCGAGGCCCCGGCCGAGCGGCCAGGCGGCGAGCGACGACGCCACGGTGAGGACGGTGTAGAGGATGATCTCGAAGTTCACCCGGGCCACCGAGCGCACCACCGGGAGCATCGGGATGCCGGCCCGGGCGTAGTCGTCCTTGTACTTGATGGCGAGTGCGTAGAAATGCGGCATCTGCCAGAAGAAGACAACTGCGAACAGGGCCCAGCCCATCGCGGAGATCGAACCGGTGACCGCGGCCCAGCCGATGACCACCGGCGCGGCCCCGCAGACGCCGCCCCAGAACGTGTTCGCCGGGGTGCGGCGCTTCAGCCACAGCGTGTAGATCACGTCGTAGTAGAAGATCGAGAACGCGGTCAGCGCGGTCGCCAGCCAGTTGGTCAGCAGCGCCATCAGCACCACCGACACCACCGCCAGCGTCAACCCGAAGATCAGCACCGCGCGCGGGGTGATCTGGTGGGTCGGCAGCGGCCGCCGCTTGGTCCGCTTCATCAGGACGTCGATGTCGCGGTCGATGTAACAGTTGAGCGCGCTCGCCGCGCCACCCGCCAGTGCGCCCCCGACCAGCACCGCGAAGAAGGTGACCAGGTCCGGCCACCCGCCGGCGGCCAGCATCATCGTCGGCACCGTGGTGACCAGCAGCAGTTCGACGATGGCCGGCTTGGTCAGCGCGACGTACGCGCGGAACACCGCCATCCGGTCACGTCGTGTCTCGACGCGTGGCGCAGGCTCCGCCACGCCGGGCGACCGTCGCTGGACGGAACGCTCGGTGATCATGCTCACGGACAGCCACCTTCCGGCATTTGGACCAACTCGCGGCCGCCTGCCGGTCGATGATCGACCCGGCCGAGCCGCCCGGACAGCCTACGCGCCACCGTCTCCGCTGCTCGGGGCACCCGGCACGGGTGGAGACCATCACACACTTCAACCGTGTGTCCGCTCACAGCGTATGTGCCTACGGCGTTCGCTGCGCAGACGTTTAGCCCTACTGGATAGGGTCAAGCCGAAAAGGGTTCCACAATCCTGCCCGAGGGAGCACAACAGACGTGGGTGCCAACATTCCTGCTCTCAACTGGTCCGACCTCGACCGCAAGGCGGTCGACACGGTTCGGGTGCTGGCCATGGATGCCGTCGAGAAGGCCGGCAACGGCCACCCCGGCACGGCCATGAGCCTGGCACCGGCCGCCTATCTGCTGTTCAACCGCGTGCTGCGGCACGACCCGACCGACCCCCACTGGGCGGGCCGCGACCGGTTCGTGCTGTCCTGCGGTCACTCCAGCCTCACCCTCTACATTCAGCTCTTCCTCAGTGGTTACAGCACCTCGCTGGCCGACCTGCAGTCGCTGCGCCAGTGGGACTCGTTGACCCCGGGTCACCCGGAGTACGGCCACACCCCCGGTGTGGAGATCACCACCGGCCCGCTGGGCCAGGGCATCGGCAACGCGATCGGCATGGCCATGTCGGCCCGCCGCGAGCGTGGCCTGTTCGACCCGGCGTCCGCCGCCGGCGAGTCCCCGTTCGACCACTACGTCTACTCGATCGCCTCGGACGGCGACATCGAGGAGGGCGTCAGCCACGAGTCGAGCGCGCTCGCCTCGGTGCAGAAGCTCGGCAACCTCACGGTGATCTACGACGACAACCAGATCTCCATCGAGGACGACACCCGGATCGCCAAGTCCGAGGACGTCGGCGCCCGGTACGCCGCGTACGGCTGGCACGTCCAGACCGTCGACTGGCGCTCCTCCGAGCCGTACGTGGAGGACGTCGAGGCGCTCTGGGCGGCGATCCAGGCCGCCAAGCAGGTGACCGACAAGCCGTCGTTCATCGTCCTCAAGACGATCATCGGCTGGCCGGCGCCGAAGAAGCGGAACACCGGCAAGATCCACGGCTCGGCGCTGGGTGCCGCCGAGATCACCGCCACCAAGGAGCTGCTCGGCTTCGCCGACGAGCCGTTCGCCATCGACGACGAGGTCGTCAAGCACGCGCAGCAGGCCGTCGAGCGCGGCAAGGCCGAGCACGCCGAGTGGCAGAAGGCGTTCGACGCCTGGGCCGCCGGCAACGCCGAGGGCAAGGCGCTCTTCGACCGGCTCGCCACCCGGACCCTGCCGGACGGCTGGCACAAGGCGCTGCCGGAGTTCCCCGCGGACGAGAAGGGCCTGGCCACCCGGGCCGCGTCCGGCAAGATCCTGAAGGCGCTCGCGCCGATCCTGCCCGAGCTGTGGGGCGGGTCCGCCGACCTGGCGGAGAGCAACAACACGACCATGGAGGGCGAGCCGTCCTTCATCCCGTCGGAGTACGCCACCAAGGCCTTCCCGGGTAACGAGTACGGCCGCACGCTGCACTTCGGCATCCGTGAGCACGGCATGGGCTCGATCCTGAACGGCATCGCGGTGCACGGTGGCACGCGGCCGTACGGCGGCACGTTCCTGGTCTTCAGCGACTACATGCGGGGCGCCGTCCGGCTCTCCGCGCTGATGAAGCTGCCGGTCACCTTCGTCTGGACGCACGACTCGATCGGCCTCGGCGAGGACGGCCCGACGCACCAGCCGATCGAGACGCTGACCGCGCTGCGCGCGATCGTCGGCCTCGACGTGGTCCGCCCGGCCGACGCCAACGAGACCGCGTGGGCCTGGCGCGGCGCGCTGGAGCACACCGACCGGCCGACCGCGCTGGCGCTGTCCCGGCAGAACCTGCCGACCGTCGACCGGACGAAGTTCGCGTCCGCCGAGGGCACCCTCAAGGGCGGCTACGTGCTGTCCGAGGCGTCCACCGGCACCCCGAAGGTGATCCTGATCGCCAGCGGCTCCGAGGTGCAGATCGCGCTGACCGCGCAGGAGCGCCTGGAGGCCGAGGGCACCCCGACGCGGGTCGTCTCGATGCCCTGCCAGGAGTGGTTCTTCCAGCAGGACGTGGCGTACCAGCAGGAGGTCATCCCGAACGGGGTGAAGGCCCGGGTCACCGTCGAGGCCGGCATCCGGATGAGCTGGGACCGCATCCTCGGCGACGCCGGCGAGGCGGTCAGCATCGAGCACTACGGCGCCAGCGCCCCCGCCAAGATCCTTTTCGAGCAGTTCGGTTTCACCGCGGACAACGTCGTGGCGAAGGCCAACGCCTCGCTGGCCAAGGTCGGCGAGATCACCGGTCACAAGACCGGCAACTGACAGGAGTTGAAGGTAATGACCGACAGACTGGCTGAGCTGTCCGCCCAGGGCGTGGCAGTGTGGCTCGACGACCTCTCCCGCGTTCGCCTGACCAGCGGCTCGCTCGACAAGATGCGCCGCGAGCAGCACATGGTCGGGGTCACCACGAACCCGAGCATCTTCCAGAAGGCGCTGTCCGACGCGGACGCCTACGACTCGCAGCTGCGTGACCTGGCCGTCCAGGGCGTGACGGTGGAGGAGGCGGTCCGGTTGATGACCGGCGCCGACGTCCGCGCCGCCGCCGACGTGCTGCGCCCGGCGTACGACGCCTCCAACGGGGTCGACGGCCGGGTCTCGATCGAGGTGGACCCGCGCAAGGCGCACGAGACCGCGTCGACCGTCGCCGAGGCGAAGACGCTGTGGTGGCTCGTCGACCGGCCGAACCTGTACATCAAGATCCCGGCGACGCTGGCCGGCCTGCCCGCGATCACGTCGACGCTGGCGGCCGGCATCAGCGTCAACGTCACGCTGATCTTCTCGCTGGAGCGCTACCGGGCGGTCATGGACGCGTTCCTGACCGGTCTGGAGCAGGCGAAGGCGAACGGCCACGACCTGTCCAAGATCGGCTCGGTGGCGTCGTTCTTCGTCTCCCGGGTCGACTCCGAGGTGGACAAGCGCCTCGACAAGATCGGCAGCGACGAGGCCAAGGGCCTCAAGGGCAAGGCCGCGATCGCCAACGCGCGGCTGGCCTACGAGGCGTACGAGGAGGTCTTCGGCACCGACCGCTGGAAGGCGCTGGCCTCCGCCGGAGCCAACCCGCAGCGGCCGCTGTGGGCCTCCACGTCCACCAAGAGCCCGGACTTCCGCGACACGATCTACGTCGAGGAGCTGATCGCGCCCGGCACGGTGAACACCATGCCGGAGTCGGTCATCGTGGCGTACGCGGACCACGGCGAGACCAAGGGTGACACCGTCACCGGCAACTACGGCGACGCCAAGCAGGTCTTCGCCGACCTGGCGTCGGTGGGCATCGACTTCGACGACGTCGTGAAGGTCCTCGAGGACGAGGGTGTCGACAAGTTCGAGTCGGCCTGGAAGGACCTGCTCGTCAACGTCGACAAGTCGCTGAAGGCGGCCGGCGCCGGCGCCTGACGAATACCTTGCGGCCTGTCGCGGAACACTTCGCGACAGGCCGCTCCGTTCGCGAAAAACTGGCAGGATGGCAACGTGGGTAATCCGCTGCGTACCGCACAGGACCGACGTCTTCCGCGGATTCCGGAGCCCTGCGCTCTGGTGATCTTCGGGGTCACCGGTGACCTGTCCCGTAAGAAGCTCATCCCGGCCGTGTACGACCTGGCCAACCGTGGTCTGCTGCCTCCCGGTTTCGTCGTGGTGGGCTTCGCCCGGGCGGACTGGGGCGACGGCGACTTCGAGTCGCTGGCCTACGCCGCCGCCAAGAAGGGCGCGCGTACGCCCTGGCGGGAAGACGTCTGGCAGCGGCTCTCGAGCCAGTTCCAGTTCGTTCCCGGCTCGTTCGACAACGACGACGACTTCGACAAACTCTCCGAGACCCTGGACCAGTTGCGCGAGCGCAACGGCATCCAGGGCAATACGGCCTTCTACTTCTCGATCCCGCCGGCCGCGTTCCCGCTGGTGCTCAACCAGCTCAACCGCACCGGCCTGGCGGACAGCGACAAGCTCGGCGGCTGGCGCCGGGTGGTGGTGGAGAAGCCGTTCGGCAACGACCTGGCCACCGCGGTCTCGCTGAACCAGCTCGTCGACGACGTGTTCCATCCGGCCGACGTCTACCGGATCGACCACTACCTGGGCAAGGAGACGGTCCAGAACATCCTGGCCCTGCGCTTCGCGAACAGCCTGTTCGAGCCGGTGTGGAACTCGAAGTACGTCGACTCGGTGCAGATCACCATGGCCGAGGACGTCGGCATCGGCACCCGGGCCGCGTTCTACGACGCGTCCGGCGCCGCCCGCGACGTGCTGCAGAACCACCTGCTCCAGCTGCTCGCGCTGGTCGGCATGGAGGAGCCCACCAGCTTCGACCCGCAGGAGGTGCGGGCCGAGAAGCTGAAGGTGCTCAAGGCGATCAGCCTGCCGGCCGACATCACCAAGGGCTCGGTCCGCGGGCAGTACCTGCCGGGCTGGGTGGCCGGCGAGCGCGCTCCGGGCTACCTGGAGGAGAAGAACATCCCGGCGGATTCCAAGACCGAGACGTACGTCGCGGTCCGCCTGGGCATCCAGAACCGGCGCTGGGCGGGCGTCCCGTTCTACGTGCGGGTCGGCAAGCGGATGCCGCGCCGGGTCACCGAGATCGCGATCCTCTTCAAGAAGGCGCCGCACCTGCCGTTCGATCCGGCCGACGTGGAGATGCTGGGCCACAACCAGCTGATCCTGCGCGTGCAGCCGGACGAGGGCGTGGTGCTCAAGTTCGGCTCCAAGGTGCCCGGCACCGCCATGGAGGTCCGCGACATCGCGATGGACTTCCAGTACGGCGAGGCCTTCACCGAGTCCAGCCCGGAGGCGTACGAACGCCTGGTGCTGGACGTGCTGATCGGCGACCGGACGCTGTTCCCGGACGCCGCCGAGGTGGAGCAGTCCTGGCGGGTCATCGACCCGCTGGAGGCGGCCTGGGCGGGCACCACACCGGAGCCGTACCGGTCCGGCGAGTGGGGCCCGCGGGCGTCCGACGAAATGCTGGAAAACGAAGGCCGCGCCTGGAGGCGAGCATGATCGGGCTGTGGGACACCACCGGTAACGAGGTCGTCAAGGCCCTCACCGCGGAACGCCGCAGCGCCGGGGGCGTCGCCTCCGGCCTGGCGCTCACCCTGATCGCCGTGGTCGAGGAGAAGAAGGTCCGGGAGGCCGAGGCGGCCGCGACGATCGCGGCGGCGGCCCACCCGTGCCGGGTGCTCATCGTGGTCCGCTCCGACCTGGACGGCCGCAGCCGGCTGGACGCGGAGATCGTCGTCGGCGGCCGGCTGGGCCCGGCCGAGGCGGTCGTGATGCGGATGTACGGCCGGCTGGCGCTGCACGCCGAGTCGGTCGTCATCCCGCTGCTCGCCCCGGACGTCCCGGTGGTCACCTGGTGGCACGAGGAGCCGCCGAACATGATCGCCAACGACTTCCTCGGCATCATCTCGGACCGCCGGATCACCGACAGCGCGCAGGCGCCCGACCCGGTGGCCGCGCTGCGGCAGCGGGCGGTCGACTACGCGCCCGGCGACACCGACCTCACCTGGACCCGGATCACGCTGTGGCGGACCCTGGTGGCCGGCGCCTTCGACACCACCGACGCCCGGGTGACCGGCGCGACGATCGTGGCGCCGGAGAAGGACCCGACCGCCTGGCTGATGCTCGGCTGGCTGAAGTCCCGGCTCGGCATCGAGCCGGTGCTCCAGCACACCGACCGGTCCCCGCGGCTGCTCTCGGTCGAGCTGCAGTGTGAGAACGGCGACTGCGTGCGGGTCACCCGCGAGGAGGGCACCGCGCTGTTCAGCCGGACCGGTCAGGAGGACCGGTACATGCCGCTGCCGAAGCGGCCGGTCGGCGACGAGCTCGCCGAGGAGCTGCGCCGGCTCGACGCCGACCAGATCTACGCGGAGGCGCTCGGGGCGATGGCCGGCCTGTCCGGTCTGGACCTCCGCCCGCCGATGCGCGTGCACGTCTGGAAGGATCCGGCGCTGGCGGCCCGGGCGGCCAGCCCGACCGACGCGATGGCCGGCTGAGCATCGTTTTTTCGAGTGAGGGGCCGTCCGCCGGTGGCGGGCGGCCCTTTCGTCACCAAAGGAGAGCCAACTTGAGTGAGACCGTGGTCGTGGTGGTTCCGGACGCCGACATCCTGGCGTCCACGGTGGCGGCACGGCTCGTCATCCGGATCATCGACGCGCAGGCGGTGCACGGCACGGCGAGCGTGGTGCTGACCGGTGGCCGGGTGGCCGCCAAGGTGCTGGGTCAGCTGCGGGAGCTGCCGGCCGCGGCGGCGATCGACTGGTCCCGGGTGGACCTGTGGTGGGGCGACGAGCGCTTCCTGCCGGCCGGTGACCCGGACCGCAACGAGACCCAGGCCCGGGCGGCGGTGCTGGACGCGCTGCCGCTGGACCCGGCCCGGGTGCACGCGATGCCGGCCAGCGACGGGCCGGACGGCGACGACGCGGAGGCGGCCGCCGCGCGCTACTCCGCGGAGCTGACCGCGGCCGGGCTCCGCTTCGACGTGCTGATGCTCGGCGTGGGCGAGGACGGGCACGTGGCGTCGCTCTTCCCCGGGCACCCGGTGCTGGAGCGCAGCGGGGTCGCGGTGGCCACCTACGACAGCCCGAAGCCGCCGCCGACCCGGATCACGCTGACCCTGGCGACGATCCGGAACGCCGACGAGGTGTGGCTGGTGGCGGCCGGGCCGGACAAGGCCGAGCCGATCGGCACGGTGCTGCGGGGCGGGGACCTTCCGGCGGGACAGGCTCACGGCGTACGCAAGACGCTGTTCCTTCTTGATGAGGCGGCGGCCTCGAAGCGCTAGAAAGTCAGGCGCGCGACGAGATCTGCTGCACCGCCCAGCCGTTCCCGTCCGGGTCGCTGAAGAAGACGAACCCGACGTTGTCCAGCGGATCCGGGGTCGGCGTCGGGTTCTCCCCCAGCGTGGTCACCTCGCTGACGTCGACCCCGCGAGCCACCAGCTCGGCGTGCGCCGCCCGGATGTCGCGGACCACCAGCTGCAGGCCCTTCAGCGAGCCGGGCGGCATGTCCGGCACCGCGCCCCGGCCGATCACGATCGAGCAGCCGCTGCCCGGCGGGGTCAGCTGCACGATGCGCACCTCGCCGAAGGACGTGTCGTGGTCGACCTGGAAGCCGAGTTGCTCGGCGTAGAACTTCTTGGCCCGGTCGATATCGGCGACCGGGACGACGACCACCTCGAGAGTCCAGTTCATTCCGACCATGCTGCCATCCGTAGACTTCGGTAGGTGCCAGTTGCGATACGCGCCTACCGATCGAGCGACCTCGACGCCATCTACGACATCTGCGTCCGCACCGGTGACGCGGGCCAGGACGCCCGGGGGAAGTACAGCTCCGACCGCCTGCTCGGGGACATCTGGGCGGCGCCCTACGTGATCCTGGAGCCGGAGCACGCGCACGTGCTCGACGACGGGACCGGGCGCGCGGTCGGCTACGTGATCGGCGCCGCGGACACCGCGAAGTTCGTCGAGCGCTACCGGGCCGAGTGGCTGCCGGTCACCGCGGCGCGGCTGGTCGACGGCGACCCGCGCGACGAGGAGATGCTGGACCTGCACCGGCACCCGGAGCGGATGATCCACCCCGAGCTCGCCGGCCACCCCGCGCACCTGCACATCGACCTGCTGCCGGAGTGGCAGGGGCGGGGGCAGGGCCGGGGGCTGATGGCCGCGTTCCTGGCCGGGCTGCGGGCCGCCGGGGTGCACCGGGTGCACCTGGGCATGGCGCCGTCGAACCACGGCGCCTACGCGTTCTACCAGCGGCTCGGCTTCCGGGACCTGCCGGTTCAGGACTCCGGCGCGCTCTTCCTGGGCCGGGACACCAGCCCGCTCTGACCCGGTTTCCCGGGCCAGGATCAAGATCAAGATCAACGGCCGGCTTCGGTACGGCGGGAGCCCGGCCCCGCCGTACCCCGGAAGCAGTTGCCTTGAGCGCAAGCGAAAGGCCCGCCTCGACCCGGGTGGGTGTCGGCGGGCTCAAGGCCTCGGAAACAGCCCCGGCGGCCGGCCGGGACCGTGCTGAGCGACGGGTGTCAGGCCCGGCCGCGACGCTGGCGCAGCTTGGCCAGCGCCTCCGCGAGGATCGCCGCGCCGTCCTCCTCGGACCGCCGCTCCTTCACGTAGGCCAGGTGCGACTTGTACGGCTCGCTCCGCTGCCGCCCGGGCGGGCGTTCCTGGTCGAGCCCGGCGGGCTGCCCGCACCGCGGACAGTCCCAGGTGTCGGGGGCCGGCGCCTCGGCGGAGAACCAGATGCGGCTGTCATGGCCGGCCGCACAGAAGTAGTTCACCTGGCGGCGGGGGGCGGGCTCGGTGCGCTCGTCGGGTCGCATCGGGCTGGAGCCGACGCGACTACCGCGGATAGCGCTGCCACTGGACACGGACGTCACTCCTGTCACATGGGGAGGGCTCAACAAAGAGCGTGGATGCTCCGGCAGAGCAAAGAAAACCGGCGTTCGGAAACAAAAGCCGCGCGGCCGGTAAAACCGGCCGCGCGGCGATTCTACGACTCTACCCGCGGGTCAGGAAGCCACCGCGAGCTTCAGCCAGAAGCCGAGCCCGACGACGCAGGCGAACCAGATGACACCCACGAGAACCGTGTACCGGTCCAGGTTCTTCTCCGCGACCGAGGAACCGGCCAGGCTCGAGGTCACGCCACCGCCGAACATGCTGGACATGCCGCCACCCTTACCCCGGTGCAGCAGGATCAGCAGGGTCAGGATAACGCTGGTGATCATCAGCAACACGATCAACGTGTACGCGAACGCGATCGGCATGGTCGGGTTCATTCCTCTCGAAGGGCACAGCAGCGGTCCCACAATAGCGGGTGCCCGGCCGTTTACCACGGCCGGGCACGCACTAGACAACAATTAGCGAGCGACGTGCTCCGGGAACCGCACGATGGCCGCGAAGCCCTCGGCGTCCAGAGCCGCACCGCCGACCAGAGCGCCGTCGACATCCGGCTGCGCCATGATCTGTGCGATGTTGTTCGCCTTGACCGATCCACCGTACTGAATGCGGACCGCCTCGGCGACCTCGCTGCCGAACTTCTCGACCAGGCGGGCCCGGATCGCTCCGCAGACCTCCTGAGCGTCGTCCGGCGTCGCGGTCTTGCCGGTGCCGATCGCCCAGACCGGCTCGTACGCGATCACGATCTGCTTGATCTGGTCTTCCTTGAGCCCGTCCAGGCCGGCGTCGACCTGCGACGTGCAGTGCGCGACGTGGCCGGCCTCCTCCCGGACGGACAGGCCCTCGCCGACGCAGAAGATCGGGGTCAGGCCGGCCGCGAAGGCCGCCTTGATCTTCGCGTTGACCAGCTGGTCGCTCTCGTCGTGGTACTCGCGGCGCTCGGAGTGCCCGATCACCACGTAGGAGCAGCCCAGCTTGGCCAGCATCGAACCGGCGATCTCACCGGTGTACGCGCCGGACACGTGCTGCGAGACGTCCTGGGCGCCGTACGCGATCCCGAGCTTGTCGCCCTCGATCGCGGTCTGCACGGTACGCAGGTCGGTGAACGGCGGCAGGACGACGGTCTCGACCGCGTCCAGCTGGGCCGGGGTCAGGCTGGCGGCCAGCTTCTGGATGAGCAGATTCGCCTCGAAGTGGTTGAGGTTCATCTTCCAGTTACCGGCGATGATCGGCTTGCGGGTCACGTCACCCATCACTTCTCCAACGCGGCGACGCCCGGCAGCGTCTTGCCCTCGAGGTACTCCAGGGACGCGCCCCCACCGGTGGAGATGTGGCCGAACGCGGACTCGTCCAGGCCGAGCGTGCGGACCGCCGCCGCCGAGTCGCCGCCACCGACGACCGAGAAGCCGTCGATCTTGGTGATCGCCTCGGCGACGCCACGGGTGCCCGCGGCGAACGGGGCGAGCTCGAAGACGCCCATCGGGCCGTTCCAGAAGACGGTCTTCGCACCGGCGATCGCCGACGCGAACAGCTCCGTCGACTTCGGGCCGATGTCGAGACCGAGCCGGTCGGCGGGGATCGCCGCGGCGTCCACCACGTCGTGCTCGGCGTCCGCGGAGAACTCGGTCGCCGCGACCACGTCGACCGGCAGGACGATCCGGCCCGCGGCCTGCTCCAGCAGGTCCCTGCAGGTGTCGATCATCTCGGCCTCGAGGAGGGACTTGCCCACCTCGTGCCCCTGCGCCTTGAGGAACGTGAAGCACATCCCGCCACCGACGAGGAGCTTGTCCACCTTCGGCAGCAGCGCCTGGATCACGGCGAGCTTGTCGGAGACCTTCGAGCCGCCGAGCACCACGACGTACGGCTTCTCGGGGGTCTCGGAGACCTTGCGCAGGACCTCGACCTCCTTGACGACGAGGCCACCCGCGTAGTGCGGCAGGCGGGCCGCGACGTCGTACACCGACGCGTGCTTGCGGTGCACCGCACCGAAAGCGTCATCGACGTAGAAGTCAGCAAATTTCGCCAATTCATCGGCGAAAGCCCCACGAACCGCATCGTCCTTCGAGGTCTCACCCTCGTTGAACCGCAGGTTCTCCAGGAGCAGGACCTGGCCGTCCGCCAGCGCGGCGACCGCGGCGGTGGCGGAAGCCCCGACCGTGTCCTCCGCGAAAACGACCGGCGTTCCCAGCAGCTCGCCCAGTCGCGTGGCGACCGGCGCGAGCGTGAACTTGGGGTCCGGCGCGCCCTTGGGGCGGCCGAGGTGGGACGCCACGATGACCTTGGCGCCCGCGTCACGCAGGGCGATCAGCGTCGGCAGCACCGCGCGGGCGCGGCCGTCGTCACTGATCACACCCGGGTTTGCCTTGTCGAACGGGACGTTCAGGTCGGCGCGCACGAACACGCGCCGACCCGAGACACCCTCGCCGAGCAGGTCGTCGAGAGTCTTCAAGATCAGGCTCCGACGAGCTGAACCAGGTTGACGAGGCGGTTCGAGTAGCCCCACTCGTTGTCGTACCAGCCGACGACCTTGACCTGGTTGCCACCGATGACCTTGGTCAGGCCGGCGTCGAAGATGCAGGAGGCCGGGTCGGTGACGATGTCCGAGGACACGATCGGGTCCTCGGTGTAGACCAGGATGCCCTTGAGGGCGCCCTCGGCCGCGGCCTTGATCGCGCCGTTGACCTCGTCGACCGTGGTGTCCCGGGCGGCGGTGAAGGTCAGGTCGGTGGCCGAGCCGGTCGGGATCGGCACGCGCAGCGCGAAGCCGTCCAGCTTGCCCTTCAGCTCCGGCAGCACCAGGCTGACGGCCTTGGCGGCGCCGGTCGAGGTCGGCACGATGTTCAGCGCGGCGGCGCGGGCGCGGCGCAGGTCGCTGTGCGGGCCGTCCTGCAGGTTCTGGTCCTGGGTGTACGCGTGGATCGTGGTCATCAGACCCTTTTCGATCCCGATCGTGTCGTTCAGGACCTTCGCCATCGGGGCGAGGCAGTTCGTGGTGCAGGACGCGTTCGAGATGATGGTGTGCTTGGCGGCGTCGTACAGACCGTCGTTCACGCCCATCACGATCGTGATGTCCTCGTTCTTGGCCGGAGCCGAGATGATGACCTTCTTGGCGCCCTTGTCGATGTGCGCCTTCGCCTTGGTGGCGTCGGTGAAGAAGCCGGTCGACTCGATCACGACGTCGGCACCCAGGTCGCCCCAGGGCAGGTTGTTCGGGTCGCGCTCGGCGAACGCCTTGAAGGTCTTGCCCGCGACGGTGATCTCGTCGGCGGTGGCCTTCACCTCGTGCGGCAGGCGGCCCAGGATGCTGTCGTACTTCAGCAGGTGGGCAAGAGTGGCGTTGTCGGTCAGGTCGTTCACACCGACGATCTCGATGTCGGCTCCGGAGGCGAGAACCGCCCGGAAGAAGTTACGACCGATACGGCCGAAGCCGTTGATGCCAACCCGGATGGTCACAGGTGGTCTCCTCGTTTCGGTCCGCCGGATTATGCGACCGGCGGAGGATCTCGTGCCGGCCGCATGAAGGGCCTGCACAGGGGGCGTCCGGCCGCCGCGCCCGAAGGAGCGATGAACGCCGCAGCAGAGACACATTGGCGACGTCACAGCGGGGAATCGGCCGAACTGCCGGCACCGTCGCCGTCACCAGTGACCCTAGCCGAGCCTCCCCGCCCCGGGCGCAGCGGGGCGCGACCTGAACGTTATCTAAATCCGCCCGGGAGATCCCGGGCCGGAAGTCCCGGAAAGACCCGCGCGAGGTTTCCGGGCCACAAGATCCAAAGGCATTGATGGTACGGCCGGACGACCGGCTCAGGGCCGCCCGCACGTGACCGAGATCACCCCGTCCGGGTGACCTAACAGGCCATCATCTCGGGGGTCACGGCCGCCTCGGTGTCCGGGATGCCGAGGTCCCGGGCCCGCTTGTCGGCGAGCGCCAGCAGCCGCCGGATCCGCCCGGCGATGGCGTCCTTGGTCAGCGGCGGGTCGGCCAGCGCGCCCAGCTCCTCCAGCGACGCCTGCCGGTGTTCCAGCCGTAGCTGCCCGGCCGAGGTCAGGTGGTTCGGCGCGTCCTCGGAGAGGATCTCCAGCGCCCGGGTGACCCGGGCCGCCGCGGCCACCGCCGCGCGGGCCGAGCGGCGCAGGTTCGCGTCGTCGAAGTTGGCCAGCCGGTTCGCGGTGGCCCGCACCTCCCGGCGGACCCGCCGCTCCTCCCAGGCCAGCACGCTGGAGTGCGCACCGATCCGGGTGAGCAGCGCGGCGATCGCGTCCCCGTCCTTGATCACCACCCGGTCCACCCCGCGGACCTCGCGTTCCTTGGCGGTGATGCCGATCCGCCGGGCGGCGCCGCGCAGCGCGAGCGCCGCCTCCGGCCCCGGGCAGGTGATCTCCAGAGCGCTGGAGCGCCCCGGTTCGGTGAGGGAACCGTGTGCCATGAACGCGCCCCGCCACGCGGCCACCGCGCAGCAGACGTTCGCCGACACGACGTGCGGCGGGAGCCCGCGAACGGGCCGCCCACGCACGTCGAGCAGGCCGGTCTGCCGGGCCAGCGCCTCGCCGTCCTTGACGATCCGGACGATGTAGTGGCTGCCCTTGCGCAGGCCGCCGGAGGCCAGCACGTGGACCTCGCTGGGGTAGCCGTAGACATCGGCGATCTCCCGGCGGAGCCGGCGCGCCACCGCGCCGGTGTCCAGTTCGGCCTCGACGACCACCCGGCCGGAAACGATGTGCAACCCACCGGCGAACCGGAGCAGGGACGCCATCTCCGCCCGCCGGCAACAGGGCTTGGGCACGTCGACCCGGCTCAGCTCGTCTTTGACCGCTGCCGTCATCGCCATCGTGTTGTCACCTCATGCGCCGGATCATGGACAATGTGTGCCGCACCTACGCCAGTAGTTAACGAGCGGAGCCCAATACTGGCACCAGTGCAACACCCAGTGCCTCAGGATCATGCCGTGGGCTCCCGTCCGCAACGGCCACGGGTGCCAATACCAGATCGGCGCCCATCTGGTGCGCGGCGACACGTACCGGTTCCGGCTCGGGCGTCCATTTCACGTCGGCCAGCACCGTGTCCACCCGCAGGTCGGGCAGGTAGCGGTGCAGGGTGCCGAGGTGCTCGGCGGCGGAGAGACCCTGCGTCTCCTTGTCCGCGCCCAGGTTCAGGGTGATCAGCCGGCGCGCCGGGCTGCTCACGATCGCCCGGGCCAGCCCCGGCACCAGCAGGTGCGGCAGCACGCTGGTGTACCAGCTGCCCGGCCCGAAGATCAGCCAGTCCGCCCCACGGACCGCCTCGACCGCCTGCGGACAGGCCGGCGGGTCGGCCGGCTCCAGCCGGACCGCCTCCACCCGGCCGCCGGCCACCGCCACCGAGTGCTGGCCGCGGACCGTGACCACCTCGCCCGGGCGGTCCGGGTCGCCGACCGACACGTCCGCCTCGATGCCGACCGCGTGCAGCGCCATCGGCAGCACCCGGCCCCGCGCGCCGACCATCGCGGCCGCGTGGTCCAGCGCCCGCACCGGGTCGCCGAGCATCTCCATCAGCCCGAGCAGCAGCAGGTTGCCGACCGTGTGCCCGGCCAGGCTGTCCTTGCTGCGGTCGGCGCGGCGCTCCAGCCGGGGGCCGCGGACCACCGGGGGCAACGGGCTCACCCCCGGCTCGTGCATGGCCACGAACCGGTGCTGCATCACCCGGGCGGTCAGCTGGGTGGTCGGGTCCTGATCGGCCAGGGCGGCGAGCGCCTGGCGCAGGTCACCCGGGGGCAGCAGCGCGTCCCGTTCGACCCGCAGGCGGCCGCTGGAGCCGCCGTCGTCACCGACCGTGACGATCGCCGTGATGTCCAGCTCCACCTCGGCCGCGGTGTGCCGCAGCGCCCGCAGCGAGGCGCCCAGGCCGTGCCCACCGCCGAACGCCACCACCCGGACCGGCCGGGCCGTCACTCGCGCCCCAGGTCGCGGTGCGAGGCGTGTGCCGAAAGGCGCATTGCGCTGAGCCGCGAAGTCAACTCCTCGGTTATCGCCACGCTCCGGTGTTTACCACCGGTGCACCCGATCGCCACGGTCAGATAGCGCTTGCCCTCGCGCTCGAAGCCGGGCGCGGTGGCCGCGATCAGCCCGGCGTAGGTGGCCACGAAATCGGTCGCGCCCTCCTGGCCGAGCACGTAGCTGCTCACGCCCTCCTCCAGGCCGGTGTGCTCGCGCAGCTCCGGCACCCAGAACGGGTTCGGCAGGAACCGGGCGTCGAGCACGTAGTCGGCGTCCGGCGGCAGGCCGTACTTGAAGCCGAAGGACAGCACGGTGATCCGCAGCTTGCGCGCGTCCTCCCCGCCGAACAGCTCCTCCACCCGGCGGCGCAGCTGGTTCACGTTGAGGTGGCTGGTGTCGATGATCACGTCGGCCTGCTCGCGGGCCTCCTCGAGCAGCTTGCGCTCGGCGGCGATCCCGTCCGCCAGCCGGCCGTCACCCTGCAGCGGGTGTGAGCGGCGCACCGACTCGAAGCGCCGGATCAGCACCTCGTCGTCGGCGTCCACGAAGACCACGCGCGGCGAGAAGCCGCGCTCCTTGAGGGCGCGCACCGCGCCGGCCAGATCGGTGGAGAACGCGCGGCTGCGCACGTCCAGCACCATCGCGGTACGCCGGGCCGCGCCGCCGGCCGCGAAGGCCAGCTCGGCCATCTCCAGCATCAGCGCCTGTGGCAGGTTGTCGACAACGTAGAAACCGACGTTCTCCAGGGCCCGGGCCACCGTGCTGCGGCCACCGCCGGACAGCCCGGTGACGACCACCAGGTCGGTGCCGGCCTCGTCCGGGTCGACCACGTCGCCGGGTCCGAACTCGGGCATCGCTTCGGTCACGCACGCCTCCCGCGTCGCTTCGTCCGCACCACGCGGACGGACACAACATGGTAGGCCGATGGGTACCGGTCCGGCCGCCGGACAGGTTGTCCGGTGTCCGCCCTGGGTACCGCCATCGACCCGATGTCATCCATTACGGAGCCGCCGGCGGCTCGGATGTGTTCCGCGCCTCCCCCGATGGGGGCGTCGTCGTGGGATTCAGCGCGGCCAGCACCGCCTCGGCGGTCCGCCGGCCGATCCCCGGCACCTCGATGATCTCCTCCGGAGTGGCGGCGGAGAGCCGCTTCACCGATCCGAAGTGCCGCATCAGCGCCTTGCGCCGGGTCTCGCCCAGGCCGGCCACGGTGTCCAGCGCCGACTCGGTCATCCGCTTGGAGCGCCGCTCCCGGTGGAACGTGATGGCGAACCGGTGCGCCTCGTCCCGCACGCGTTGCAGCAGGTAGAGGGCCTCCGAGGTGCGCGGCAGGATGACCGGGAAGTCGTCGCCGGGCAGCCACACCTCCTCCAGCCGCTTGGCCAGCCCGCACAGCGCCACGTCGGTGACGCCCATCTCGGCGAGGACCGTGGCGACCGCGTTCACCTGCGGCTCGCCGCCGTCCACGACGATCAGCTGAGGCGGGTACGCGAAGCGTCGCGGCTTGCCGGTCAGCGGGTCGATCCCGGGCAGCTCGGCGGTCTCGACCTCGTCGGTCGCCGTCCCGGTCGCCGTCCCGGTCTCGTCAGCGGCCGGCTCCGGCAGGTCCCGCGGGGCGTCCGCGCCGACCTGCGCCTTGTACCGCGCGAAGCGGCGCCGCATCACCTCGCTCATCGCGGCGAGGTCGTCCAGCCCGGTGCCGTCCGCGTTGCCCCGTACGGCGAAACGACGGTACTCCGCCTTGCGGGCCAGGCCGTCCTCGAACACCACCATCGAGGCGACCACGTCGGTGCCCTGGATGTGCGAGACGTCGTAACACTCGATGCGCAACGGCGCCGACTCCAGCCCGAGCGCCTCGGCGATCTCCTCCAGGGCCTTGTTCCGGATGGTCAGATCACCGGCCCGGCTCAGCTTGTGCCGTTGCAGCGACTGGAGGGCGTTGCGAGCCACCGTCTCCATCAGGGATTTCTTGTCGCCGCGCTGCGGGACCCGCAGGCTGACCCGGCTGCCGCGCCGCTCGGAGAGCCAGTCGGCGAGCGCGTCGGCGTCGTCCGGCAGGGCCGGGACCAGCAGCTCGCGGGGCACGTCGGCCTCGCCCTGGGCCTCGCCGTAGGTCTGCGTGCAGAAGTGGTGGACCAGGTCGCCGGTGGACAGCTCCTCCACCTTCTCCACCACCCAGCCGCGCTGGCCGCGGACCCGGCCGTCGCGCACGTTGAAGACCTGGACGGCGGCCTCGAGCGGGTCCTCGGCGAAGGCGACCACGTCGGCGTCGGTGCCGTCACCGAGCACGACGGTCTGCTTCTCCATCGCCCGGCGCAGCGCCGCGATGTCGTCGCGCAGCCGGGCCGCGCGCTCGAACTCCAGCTCCTCGGAGGCCCGCAGCATGTCGCGCTCCAGGCGGCGCACGAACGCGTCGGTCTTGCCGGCCATGAAGTCACAGAAGTCGTCGACGATGGCCCGGTGCTCGGCCGCGCTGACCTGGCCGGTGCACGGCGCCGAGCACTTGCCGATGTAACCCAGCAGGCAGGGGCGGCCGATCTGGCCGGACCGCTTGAAGACGCCGGTCGAGCAGGTACGCGCCGGGAAGACCCGCAGCAGCAGGTCGAGCGTCTCGCGGATGGCCCAGGCGTGCGAGTACGGCCCGAAGTAGCGCACGCCCTTGCGCTTGGCGCCGCGCATCACCTGCAGGCGGGGGAACTCCTCGTTCAGGGTGACGGCGAGGAACGGGTACGACTTGTCGTCGCGGTACTTCACGTTGAAGCGGGGGTCGAACTCCTTGATCCAGGAGAACTCCAGCTGGAGCGCCTCGACCTCGGTGCCGACCGTCACCCAGTCGACCGAGCCGGCCGTGGTGACCATCTGCTGGGTGCGCGGGTGCAGCGACCAGGTGTCGGCGAAGTAGGAATTCAGCCGGCTGCGCAGGCTCTTCGCCTTGCCGACATAGATCACCCGGCCGGCCGGATCGCGGAAACGGTAGACGCCCGGAGCGTCGGGAATGGTACCGGGCGCCGGACGATAAGTGGACGGGTCTGGCACAACCACAACAGTAGTGCGTGGGACTGACAGAATTGCCCGACCGGAGGTCCGGTGCCGCCGCCACGGCGCCGGACCTCCGGCCCGCGTTCAGTGGCCGGCGATCACGCCGCGACGATCTTGTCGCCGTCCACCTTGACCTTCGTCTCGGCGAGCGGCTTGGGCGCCGGACCGCCCTTCACCGAACCGTCCTCGATCGAGAACTTCGCGCCGTGGCACGGGCAGTTGATCGTGCCGTCCTTCACCTCGTTGACCTCGCAGCCCTGGTGGGTGCAGACCTTGGTGAACGCCTTGAACGTGCCCTGCTTGGGCTGGGTGATGACCAGGTCACCGGCGATGATGCCGCCGCCCGCGGGCACGTCCGCGACCAGCGCCAGGGAGGCGCCCGCCGCCGCGCCGCCGCCGGTCTTCCCGCCGGTGGTGCCGCCGCCGGTGGTGCCACCGGCCGCCGCGCCCTTGCTGCCGGCCGGGGCCGGGTCGGCGGCGTAGTCGGAGCCGTTCGGGTTGCTGGTGGTGGAGGCGGCGGTGCCACAGGCGGTCAGGACCGCCGCGGCGCCGAGGCCACCGGCGCCCAGCAGGACGCAGCGACGGGTGGAGCGGCTGCCCGTTTCCGTCTGCTCGCACCGGGTGTCGACGTCGGCCCTCGTCTGCACGTCAGTCATGTAACGCCCTCCAAGTACATGGTCCGCGTCCGATGTCACGCGGAGTCGCCCCTGAGTACGCGGCTGCCACCGCGATCGGTTCATGCGTGCGACGAAATCGACCCCCGCTTCTCGCGACGGGTTTCTCCGCATTCGTACGCATACGCCGCCACGGATGTCCCGTCGGCGGCGCCCGGTCGACCCTAGGGGACCTGGTAGCGCCCGTTGCTATGAGTCATCTAAGAGTTCTCTAAAACCGCCGCGGCGGCTGTGGCCGGAGCCACAGCCGCCGCGGAACGACGTACAAAAGTAGGTTTTCAGACCGTCGCCTTTGCCCGCGACCGGGTGGCCCTCGGCTTCGTGGCGGCCGGCTTCTCCCCGTTGGCCTTCGCCGCGCGCGCGACCGCCGCCGGCGAGCCCTTGCCGTCGCCGGTCAGGCCGAGCATGTGCCGCAGGAACTGCCCGGTGTGGCTCTCCCGCACCTCGGCGAGCTCCTCCGGGGTGCCGGTGGCGAGCACCAGACCGCCCTTGTGACCGCCCTCCGGGCCCATGTCGATCAGGTGGTCGGCGGTCTTGATCACGTCCAGGTTGTGCTCGATCGTGATCACCGTGTTGCCCTTGTCGACCAGGCCGTTGAGCACGATCAGCAGCTTGCGGATGTCCTCGAAGTGCAGGCCGGTGGTCGGCTCGTCGAGCACGTAGACGGTCCGGCCGGTGGACCGCTTCTGCAGCTCGGAGGCGAGCTTGACGCGCTGCGCCTCGCCGCCGGAGAGGGTGGTCGCGGGCTGGCCGAGACGCACATATCCCAGACCGACCTCGACCAGGGTCTTCAGGTGCCGGTGGATGGCCGGCAGCGCCTCGAAGAAGGTCGCCGCCTCCTCGATCGGCATGTTCAGGATCTCGGAGATGGTCTTGCCCTTGTAGTGCACCTCGAGCGTCTCCCGGTTGTACCGCGCGCCCTTGCAGACCTCGCAGGGGACGTAGACGTCCGGCAGGAAGTTCATCTCGATCTTGATGGTGCCGTCGCCGGAGCAGTTCTCGCACCGGCCGCCCTTGACGTTGAACGAGAACCGGCCCGGGCCGTAGCCCCGCACCTTGGCCTCGGCGGTCTCCGCGAACAGCTTGCGGACGTGGTCGAAGACGCCGGTGTAGGTGGCCGGGTTCGACCGCGGGGTGCGACCGATCGGCGACTGGTCCACCCCGACGACCTTGTCCACGTGCTCCAGGCCGGTGACCTTGACGTGCCGGCCGGGCACCTGCCGGGCGCCGTTGATCTGGTTCGCCATCACGGTGTGCAGGATGTCGTTGACCAGCGTCGACTTGCCCGAGCCGCTGACCCCGGTGACCGCGATGAACTGGCCCAGCGGGAACGGGACGGTCAGGTTCCGCAGGTTGTGCTCGCGGGCGCCGTGCACGACCACCTCGCGCCCGTCGGTCGCCGGCCGCCGGGTCGCCGGCAGCGGGATCGACTTCCGGCCGGAGAGGTACGCCCCGGTCGGCGACTGCTCGTTGGCCAGCAGCCCCTCGACGGTGCCGCTGTGCACGATGTGGCCGCCGTGCTCACCCGCGCCGGGGCCGATGTCGACGATCCAGTCCGCGGTGCGGATGGTGTCCTCGTCGTGCTCCACCACGATCAGCGTGTTGCCCAGGTCGCGCAGCCGCTTCAGGGTCTCGATCAGCCGGTGGTTGTCCCGCTGGTGCAGGCCGATGGACGGCTCGTCCAGCACGTAGAGCACGCCGGCCAGGCCGGAGCCGATCTGGGTTGCCAGCCGGATGCGCTGGGCCTCACCACCGGACAGGGTGCCGGCGCCGCGGTCCAGCGACAGGTAGTCCAGGCCGACGTCGACCAGGAAGCGCAGCCGGGCGTTGATCTCCTTGAGCACCCGCTCGGCGATCAGCTTCTGCCGCTCGTCCAGCTCGATCGAGGAGAGCAGCTCGGCGCAGTCACCGACGGACAGGTTGCAGATCTCGGCGATGCTCTTGCCGGCCAGCGTCACCGCGAGCACCTCGGGCTTGAGCCGGGCGCCGCCGCAGACCGAGCAGGGGACGTCGCGCATGTACCCCTCGTACTTGTCGCGCGACCAGTCGCTCTCGGTGTCGTTGTGGCGCCGCTCGATCCACTGCACCACGCCCTCGAAGCCGGTGTAGTAGGAGCGCTCGCGCCCGTACTTGTTCCGGTAGCGCACGTGGACCTGGTCCTCGGAGCCGTGCAGGATCGTCTTCTGCGCCCGGCTCGGCAGCGCCCGCCACGGCGTGTCCAGCTTGAAGCCCTCGGCCTGGGCCAGCGCCTCCAGCAGCCGGGTGAAGTACTCCTGGGTGGTGCCGCCGGCCCACGGCTGGATCGCGCCCTCGGCGAGGCTCTTCTCCTCGTCCGGGATGATCAGCTCCGGGTCGACCTCCTTCTTCGTCCCGAGGCCGGTGCACTCGGGGCAGGCGCCGTACGGCGCGTTGAAGGAGAAGACCCGGGGCTCCAGGTCCTCGATCGCCAGCGGGTGGTCGTTCGGACAGGCCAGGTGCTCGGAGAAGCGGCGCTCGCGCTCCGGATCGTCCTCCGGCAGGTCGACGAAGTCGAGCAGCAGCACGCCGTTGGCCAGGCCGAGCGCGGACTCCACCGAGTCGGTCAGCCGCTGCTTGCTGCCGGCCTTCACGCTGAGCCGGTCGACCACCACCTCGATGGTGTGCTTCTCCTGCTTCTTCAGCTTGGGCGGCTCGGTGAGCGCGTGCACCACGCCGTTGACCCGGGCCCGGGCGTAGCCCTTGGACTGCAGCTCGGCGAAGAGGTCCACATATTCGCCCTTGCGGCCGCGGACGACCGGGGCGAGGACCATGAACTTGGTGCCCTCGGGCATCGCCAGGACCCGGTCGACGATCTGCTGCGGGGTCTGCTTGCTGATCCGCTCGCCGCAGACCGGGCAGTGCGGGATGCCGGTCCGCGCGAACAGGAGCCGCAGGTAGTCGTAGACCTCGGTGATCGTGCCCACGGTCGAGCGCGGGTTGCGGGAGGTCGACTTCTGGTCGATCGAGACGGCCGGGGAGAGGCCCTCGATGAAGTCGACGTCCGGCTTGTCCATCTGGCCGAGGAACTGTCGCGCGTACGACGACAGGGACTCGACGTATCGCCGCTGGCCCTCGGCGAAGATCGTGTCGAACGCGAGGCTGGACTTGCCCGAACCGGACAGGCCGGTGAAGACGATCATGGCGTCGCGGGGCAGGTCGAGGTTGACGTCGCGCAGGTTGTGCTCGCGGGCGCCACGAATAGTCAGTCGGTCGGCCACTACTAGCCTCTCCGTACAGGTGTATGAAAGTCGGTCAGCACTCTAGTCCGTACAGGTGTGCCAAAGACGACTCGCCACTCTAGCTTCGGGGTACGACAATTTCCCCCGGCCCAGGTACAGCGCCGTCCACATGGCGGGCATTCCCGCAGAACGGACCTTGGAACGTCACTCCCCCGGGGGAGTTACCGCACGACCCAGATCTCGGCGCCGCCGACCTGCTCGGGCCGGCCCAGCACGTCGACCAGGGTGGCCCGCAGCGCCGCCGCGTTCTTCGCCTGCGGCACCAGCACCACCACCGCCGCCCGCCAGCGCGTCAGGTCCGCGGTGATCCGCTCCCGATCGCCGGCGGTCAGGTACGGCCGCATCCCGGTCAACTGGACCCGGACCAGCAGGTCGTTGGTGAACGTGGCCGGCGCCCGCCACGACCCGGTGTCGTCCGACGGCGGGTTCACCGGGCCCATGAAGTAGCCACCCGGCGTCGCGTAGTCCAGGTTCTCCAGGGTCGCCCAGCGCTGGCCGGTCCGCCCGTAGGTCACCTCGGGCAGCGGGACCGACACCAGGGTCCGGCCCTCGGGCACGTACCGCTTCCACATCCCGGCGCTGATGAAGGCCGGCACCGGGTCCCCCTGGACCACCGGCAGCGGCTTCGGGATCAGCGGGACCAGCGCCAGCGCCATCCCGATCCAGAACCGGCGGCGCCGCTCCGGCGGGTACTCCCCGATCCGGTCGGCGGCCAGCGCCAGCAGCACGCCGATGATCGTGGCCGGCACCATCGCGAACCGGCTGACGCTCACCAGGTCGATCACCGGCACGTGGCTGACCAGCGCGAACGGCAGCGGGATGGACGTCCGGAAGCCGGCCACCTGCAGGGCCGGGCCCATCGAGCAGATCAGCAGCACGAACCCGGCGATCGCCGCGGCCCGGGCGGCCGCCGAGTGCCACAGCATCCGGATCGCCACCACGATCATCACCACGCCGAACGGACCCCAGAACGTGTTGTCCTCGGTCGGGCTCAGGCTCAGCCGCTTGGCCACCGGGCCGATCCCGGCCAGCGCCTGCCGCGGGAAGGCCGGCAGCGACAGCAGATCGGTGACGATCGTGTCCGGCTCGAACGGCTGCCCGTGGTAGTGCCCGGTGCCGAAGAACTGGATCCACAGCGGGTAGGCGGCGACCGCGAGCGCCAGCCCCCCGGCGACGGCGAGACCGGCCACGAACCGCCCGGCCGCCGCGCGCACCTCCCGGGGCCGCAGGAACGCGTAGGCCACCACGAACACCAGCAGGGTGATCGCGATGAAGAGCAGCGTCTCCTCGTTGATGAAGATCTGCAGCAGGATCAGCGCGCCCAGGATCAGGCCGCCGCGGACCACCCGGCCCGGCTCGCGCAGCCGCAGCACCTGCCACACGATGAACGGCACCAGGTACTGGTTGACGAAGTTCACATGGCCGTTGGCGTGCGAGATCATCGCCGGCGCGAACCCGCACCAGGCCGCCCCGAGCACCGCCGCCCAACGGCTGCGGACCAGGTGCCGGGCGAGCAGCCAGTACCACGCCGCGGCGGTGCCGAACAGGCCGAAGGTGATCAGGAACACCACCGAGACGCCGCCGCCGAGGAAGTGCGTGACCGGGGCCATCGGCAGGCTGAGCAGCAGGATCGCGGTGTTCGCCATCATGTTGACGCCGACCGGCGCGTTCAGGTGACTCTCGAAGAACAGCGGCGCGCCGTCGAAGACCACGCGCTCCCCGTGCGCCAGCATGAACAGGAAGATGCCGTGGTCGTCCCGGTTGCCGGCCAGCACCCGCCCGTTCGGGTCGATCCACAGCTGGATCATCACCAGCGCGGCCAGAGCCAGGAAGCTCAGCAGCACCCAGAGATCGAACCGCCGCCAGCCCGTGAACCCGTTCCGGCTCTCGGTGACGACCGTCTCGTCCCGCTCCTGCACGATTTCTTCCGCCGCATGCACCGGCCGGATTCTGCCAGAGCCCGTCGACAATCACCCAAAACCAAAGGCCTTGCCGACCCTTGCCCGGGTACGACGTGACAGGGCTCACGCCGTACCCAAGAAGCGGTCTTGTGTTCTTGAACGTCTCAATGCTGACGGCGGCGCGGCGCCGTCGCCAGGCGCACCGAACGCCGCCGGCTCTCCACGGCGACCTCCCGGTGCAGCTTGCGCCAGCTCGCCAGCCGCCGCGGCGGCAGCGACCCGTCGGCGAGCGCGGCCTGCACCGCGCACCCCGGCTCGGCATCGTGCCGGCAGTCGTCGAACCGGCACTGCCCGGCGATCTCGAGCACGTCGGCGAACGCCCGGTCCAGCCCGGAACCGGTGTCCAACAGACCGACACCCCGGATGCCCGGGGTGTCGATCACGCTCCCTCCGCCGGGAACGGTGACCAGATTCCGGTACGCCGTGGTGTGCCGGCCCTTGCCGTCCGCGTCCCGGATCGCCTGCACCGGCATCACGGTCGTCCCGGCCAGCGCGTTGGCCAGCGTCGACTTGCCGGCGCCGGATCTGCCGAGCAGCGCCAGCGTGCGGCCCGGCGTGACCAGCTCGCGGAGCCGGTCCAGGCCGGTGCCGCGTTGCACGCTGACCGGGAACACCGGCACGCCCGGCGCCAGCTCGGCCAACTGCCGGGCCACCGCCTCGGGCGCCCGGGTGGTGTCGCTCTTGGTGAGCACCACCACCGGGTCGGCGCCGGACTCCCAGGCCAGGGCGAGCAGGCGTTCGACGCGGGCGTCGCTCGGCTCCGGGAAGATCGGCTCGACCACCGCGACGGTGTCCATGTTCGCCGCCAGCACCTGACCGGAGGAGTCCTTGTCGGCGGTGCGGCGGATCAGCGTGGTGCGCCGCGGCAGCACCAGCTCCAGGGTTACCCGGCGGTCCGGCCAGTTGCGCAGCACCACCCAGTCGCCGGCGCACGGCAGCCGGGACGGATCGCGGGCGGCTTCGAGCAGCGCGCCGCCGCCCAGGCCGGCGCGGGTCACGCCATTCGCGGTGAGGACGGTGCTGACGCCGCGGTCGGCGCGCAGCACCCGCCCGGGGACGGTGTCGGAACGGTCATAGCGACGGAACGAGGATGCGAAGGTCTCGTCCCAGCCGAGCTGGGACAGATCGAACGACATTTTGAACCCTTTACGGTCGAGAAGAGGGGGCGGAGGCCCCCGGGTGAAGGAACGCGACGACGACAAGCACGTGCTTCACCTCCTCCGCGGGTTCGCTTCCAACGGCGTGTCCTGAGATCCGACGGTACGGTCCGGCCCAGCGCGGCGAAAGTGAATTCCGCGGGCCCGTGGACGCTAGTGTCGTCGGCGTGACGATCGATCCGCTGGCCCTGATGACCGACGTGGACCAGGCCACCGAAACGCTGCTGCGGACCGCCGGGAGCCTCGACGACTCGGTGCTCGGCGAGCCGTCCGCCCTGCCCGGCTGGACCGTCGGGCATGTCCTGACCCACCTCGCGCGCAACGCCGAGGCGTACACGAATCTGCTGACCTGGGCGCGGACCGGGGTGGAGACCCCGGCCTACGCGTCTCCCGAGGCACGCAACGCGGCGATCGAGGCCGGCGCCGGCCGGCCGCTCGACGAGCAGATCGCCGACCTCCGCGCCGCGCACGAGCGGTTCGCCGACGCGGCCGCCGCGATGCCGGCCGAGGCCTGGACGTTCCGCTACCCGTCGATCGTGCCGTCCGCGGCCGCGGTGCCGTGGGCCCGGCTGCGCGAGGTCGAGGTGCACCACGTCGACCTGGGCCGCGGCTACTCCCCGGCGGACTGGTCGGACGCGTTCGCGCTGCGGCTGCTCCGGGAGATCGCCGGCGACCTGCCCGGGTCGGCCCCGGCGATGGTGCTGCACCCGGCCGGCGTCGACCATCCGCTGCACGTCGGCACCCCCTCGGACACGACTCCGGTGATCGGCGGGCCGACCCGCTCGATCGCGGCGTGGCTGGCCGGCCGCGCCGACGGCGCCGACCTGACCGTCTCGCCCGACGGCGAGCTCCCCCGACCGGCAAGGTGGAAATAGATGTCCCAGGAGTACACCGGCTCCGCGCCCGGCACCCGTGACCTGCGCGGCGGGCTGACCCTGCACAAGATCTCGGTCGGCCCGATGGACAACAACGCCTACCTGCTGAGCGCCGGCCGCGAGCAGCTGCTGATCGACGCCGCGAACGACGCCGCGGTGCTGCTCGAGCTGATCGGCGACACCGGCCTGACCAGCGTGGTGACCACCCACCAGCACCAGGACCACTGGTTCGCGCTGGACGAGGTGATCGCGGCGACCGGCGCCGGGTCCCTGGTCCACGAGGCGGACGCCGGGCCGCTGCCGGTGGTGACCCGCAAGCTGCACGACGGCGACACGGTCGAGGTCGGCGGGCACACGCTGGAGGTGATCCACATCGTGGGGCACACGCCCGGCTCGGTGGTCCTGGCCTACCAGGAGCCCGGCGGCGGCCGCACGCACCTGTTCACCGGGGACAGCCTGTTCCCCGGCGGGGTCGGCAACACCCGCGGGAACAAGGCGAACTTCGCGTCGCTGATCGGCGACGTCGAGCGCAAGCTGTTCGACCGTTTCCCGGACGACACCTGGTTCTACCCGGGGCACGGCAAGGACTCCACGCTCGGCGCCGAGCGCCCGCACCTCGGCGAGTGGCGCGAGCGCGGCTGGTAGATCCCCGGGTCCCGGGCAATTGGCGTGCCCGGGACCCGGTCTCATCTCAACCTCGGCCGGGCTTGGCGTTCGCGTTCACGTGGATCCCGGCGGCGAACGCGGTGATCTCGTCCGCCGTCCAGCCGATCCCGTCCCAGACCTGGACCTGCAGGTTGATGCCGTTCGGCTGGGGCAGGTACAGCGTGCGGCCGTCCTTGTCGCCCTCCTTCTTGACCAGGGTGCCGGTCGTGTCGCCGACCTTGACCTTCTGGCCCGCCGGCGTGCCCTTCTCGTCGAGCGACTGCAGCGTCACCGCGACCTTGCCGACGAAGCTGTACGGGTCGGTGTCCGGGGCATCGCCCTGCGGTTCGGCGCTGTTCCGCGGCTTGGCGCCCTTCGGTGCCAGGGTCAGCACGGAATCGTCGACGCCCTGCACCTCGAAGCCGGCCGGGACCTTGTCCACGGAGAAGCCGGCCGGCTGCTCGCCCTTGTAGGCCACGAGCTCGAAGGACACGGTGGCGGTGGTGGTGGCCGCGGTGGTGCCCCCGGCCAGCGGGGCGCTCCCGCTGCCTGCGCCGGGACCGCCGACGGTGGTGACGCCGATCGCCACGGCGGCGATCACGGCCACGAACGCGGAGCCGGTCGCGCCCTGGAGCACCCGGCGGCGCCGCAGGGCGGAGCGGCCGCGGGCCAGGTCCGCGTCGGCCTGGGTGGTGGTGGGTTCGCCCGGCGACCCGGCAAGGTCGGCGAGCTGGTCACGCAAATTCGTCATCGACTGACTCTCTTCAACGGTGGGCGAGCGTGGGGTTCTGGCCGATGACCACCCGGAGCCGGTCGAGCGCCCGGGAGGTCTGACTCTTCACCGTGCCCTCGGAACACCCGAGGGCGTCGGCGGTGTCAGCGACGTCGAGGTCGTAGACGTAGCGGAAGACCAGGGCCGCCCGCATCCGTGGGGGCAACTGCTTCAGGGCCGCGCGCAGCCCCTCGGCCAGCTCGCCGTGCCGCGCCGGCTCGGCCTCGGGAAGGTCCGGCACGTCTGCCATCGGCTCCTCCCGCCGCCGCCACCAGCGTCGCCGCTCGTCGGTCAACGCGTTGACCATCACCCGGCGCAGATATCCGTCCGGATTGTCCGCCCGCTGGAACGCCGGCCAGGCCACGTAGAGCTTGGTCAGCACCGACTGGACCAGGTCCTCCGCCAGGTGGGCGTCGCCCGCCGTCAGCAGGGTGGCAGTCCGCACCAGACCGGATCTCCGGGACACCACGAAGCGGTGGAACTGCTCGTCGCGCTCGCTTCTCACGAGTCCTCCTTCGCTGTCACACCTCCCTGACGACTCCGGTTCCCGCCGGGTTGCACGCCGGTCAGAAATAAGTGGCGCCGTGCACCCGATCGCCGTCGAGGCGCAGCAGCATACGGTTCGCCGGGTCGTGGTGGGTCGGCCGGAAATCCGGTTCGGCGCCGAGCAGCTCGCCGGTCCGCGGGTCCCAGGCGCGCAGGCCGGCCTCGTCCGAGCTGAACAACCGCCGCCCGTCGCTGAAGTACCGGCCGGACGGCCCGGGAATCGTGGCGATCTCGACCGCGGCCGGCACGGACCACCCTTCCGGCACGGCCCGCCGGGTGATGTCGAAGATCCGCGCGCCCGGCGTCATCGCGTCGTCGTCCTCGCCGATCCCCTCGATCGCCACCAGGTCGTCGCCGATCCAGGTCATCGCGTGGTTCCAGTAGTACGTGCGGGTGCAGACGTCGAGCCGGCTCGGCCCGTCCTCGGACTCGTACGGATTCCCGCCCAGCCAGTCGGCGAGACTCCACACCGCCGGGATCCCGACCGGATGCCAGGCCCAGCCGTCGTCGAGCAGCCGGGACCCGTCCGGGCTCAGGTACAGCGCGCCGTGGAAGTAGTCGAGGTCGTGCTCCTCCCGGCCGATGACGCGCGGGGTGAGCAGCTCGCCGGTGGCGGCGTCGGAGACGTCGAGCCGGTTCCAGGCGGTCCGGTGCACGGCCAGGGTCCGGCCGGCCCGCTCGGTGAGGACGAACCCGAAGGGCATGTGCTCGGCGCAGTAGTCCTCGCCGTCCAGCTCCATGGTGACCCGGCCGGTGCGCAGGTCGACGACCGTCCCGTACCGGCCGTAGTCCTCGACCACCGCGGCGAACGTGCCGGCCGGACCGGCGTGCAGGCGGGGCTGTTCGGTCCGGTTCGTCGCGGCGAGCTCCCGCCAGGCGCCGGTGCCGAGCTCCCACCGGCCGATCCGGCCGGTGTCGTCGAGGGTGAGCCAGGTGGCGGGCGCTCCGGCGGGCGCCAGGTCGAGCACGGTTCCGGCCGCGGCGGGCAGCCGGGCCTCCGGGATGTCGGTCAGCACGACCGCATGATGCCGAACTCCGTCAACGGACCGATATACGTTTTCGGCAGCGGCGCGGCGTACTCGTCCCGCTTCGAGGTACGCAGGCCCAGCGTGATCAGGGACTGGACCAGCAGGGTGGCCGCCGAGACGCCGTCGATCACCGGGACGCCCAGCTCCGCGGAGACCTGGGCGCAGAACGCGGCCATCCCGGCGCAGCCGAGCACGATCACGTCCGAGCCGTCCCGGGCCAGGGCCTGCCGGGCCACCGCGACCACCCGGGCCAGCGCCGCCGGGTCCCGGTCCAGGTCGAGGACGGGGATGTCACACGCCCAGACGCCCCGGCAGGCGCCCGCCGGGGCATAACGAACGGCCAGGTCAAGAGCCCTTCCCCGGGTACGGGCAAGGGTTGTCACCACGCTGAAACCGCGACCGAGCAGCGTCGCCGCGTGCATCGCGGCCTCGGCGATGCCGACCACCGGCCCGGCGGCGATCTCGCGGGCCGCGTCCAGACCGGGGTCCCCGAAACACGCGACCACGTAGCCGTCGGCGCCGTCCCGCTCCCCCGCGGCGATCGCGGCGAGCAGGCCGGGCACCGACAACGCCTCGTCGTAGTGGCTCTCGATCGAGGCCGGCCCCATCGCCGGGGTGACGCCCTCGACGACGACGCCCGGGCCGGCGACGGCCCGGGCGCTCGCCTCGATCAGCGTGGTCATCGACGCCGTGGTGTTGGGATTGATGACCCGGATGCGCATCAGGCCGGGACTGCCTCGTCGGCCGCCGGATCCGCGTCGGCCGGGGTCGCGTCCACCGGCTTCCTCACCAGGCCGAGGTAGACCAGGAAGCCCAGGCCGCACCCGATGAACCAGCTGTACTGCGCGATCGTGTGCATGTGCGGCCCGCCGGTCCAGAGCACCGGCACCATCGCGACCACCGCTCCGACCGCGGTCGCGATGATCGCCGGCGGGTGGTAGCCCCGCTTGTAGTGGTACTTGCCGTCCGGCGCCATCGTGAACATCGCGTCCACGTCCACCTGCTGCTTGCGGATCAGGTAGTAGTCGGCGATCAGCACCCCGAAGAGCGGCCCGATGAAGGCGCCCAGCGTCTCCAGCGTGTAGTGGATGACGTCCGGGTTGTTGTACAGGTTCCACGGCGTGATCAGCACCGAGCCGACCGCGGCGATCATGCCGCCGGCCCGCCAGGATATCTTCTGCGGGCTGACGTTGGAGAAGTCGAACGCCGGCGAGATGAAGTTCGCGACGATGTTGATGCCGATGGTGGCGATCGTGAAGGTCAGCGCGCCGAGGACGATCGCGAACGTGCTGTCGATCCGGGACACCGTCTCGACCGGGTCGGTGATCAGCTCGCCGAAGACCGGCAGGGTCAGGCTCGCGGTGACCACGGTCAGGATGCTGAACATCAGGAAGTTGACCGGCAGCCCGAGGAAGTTCCCGGTCTTCACGGCGGTGAACGACTTGCCGTACCGGGAGAAGTCGCCGAAGTTCAGCATCGGGCCGGAGAAGTACGAGACGACCAGCGCGATCGCCCCCAGCATGATCGGCAGCGCGTCGAAGCCGTGGTACTTCACGTCGCCCAGGTTCAGGTCGATCGCGCCCCAGCCGGCCTTGTGGATCAGGTAGCCGGTGAGCGCGAACATCACCACGTAGACGGCCGGCCCGCAGAAGTCGATGAACCTACGGATCGTCTCCATGCCGGTCCAGAACACCGCCGCCTGCAGCACCCAGAGCAGCGCGTACGTGCACCAGCCGAGCACCGGCAGCCCGAGGAAGCCGTGCTGGTCGACGTCCGCCCAGGGGGCCAGGCTCGGCCAGATCTTGAGGACGACCACGTCGAGCGCGGCCGAGGCGAGGTAGGTCTGGATGCCGTACCAGGCGACCGCGATCGCGCCGCGGATGATGGCCGGCACGTTCGCCCCGAGCACCCCGAACGCCACCCGGTTGATCACCGGGTAGGGCACGCCGGTCATCTGGCTGGGCTTGGCGACCAGGTTGCAGAAGAAGTAGACGATCGTGATGCCGACCACCAGCGAGACCAGCACCTGCCAGCTCGACAGGCCGAGCGCGAACAGGCTGCCGGCGGTCACGTACCCGCCGACGCTGTGCACATCGGACATCCAGAACGCGAAGATGTTGTACGAGCCCCATGTCTGTTTGCGCAGCGGGGCCAGGTCCTGATTGGTCAGACGCAAGTCGTAGGAAGGTTTGATGACGCCGCTACCGACCGGCATGCCGGCGGCTTCGACCAGGTCCTCGTGGTGCGTGCTCGGGAGGGTGTCGGCCATGGCGTCACGCTAGGTATTCGCTGTTTCACGGGGATGTGCGGAACCGTATATCTTGTGTTGATCGATATGTGTCGATATTGTTACGCCCGCAACGGGGCGGCCTCGTCGTCGAAAATCCCCTGAAAGCTTTCAACCTCGGAGCCGTGCCCGCCGCTGCTGTACATCCCCCGTAGTCAGCAGAAGGAAGAACGGCATGTCCCCGAGAACCTGGGCACGCTTCGTGCTGCCCGCGCTCCTGCTCGTCGCCGGCCTGGCCGTCGGCTCCCCCGCAACGGCCGCCACCGGTGACGGCTCGCCCACCGACCCCAACATCAGCTTCGTCGGCCGCTGGAACACCTCGAACAGCGCCGCGTACGTGCCGTACTGGGCGGGCGCGTACCTGCGGACCGGCTTCACCGGCAAAACCGTGAAACTCAGGCAGCGCAACACGATCGACCTCTGGGCCAGCATCGACGGCAAGCCGTTCACCGCGTTCAGCAAGGTGTCCGGCACGGTCAACCTGACGCCGACCGCGCTGGCCGCCGGCACCCACACGCTGATCGTCAGCTACCGGCAGGTGGCCGGCTCGTACACCGGCGACGCGGTCTTCCAGGGCCTGGTCCTGGACTCCGGCGCGACCACGGTCAAACCGCCGGCCCGGGCCAAGCTGGTGGAGTTCGTCGGCGACTCGATCACCGCCGGCACCACCAGCAGCCAGCTCGCCGTCACCGACTACGGCTTCGTGACCGGTGAGCAGCTCGGCGTCGACCACACCCAGATCGCGATCGGCGGCATGTGCCTGGCCGAGACCACCGACGGCTGCTGGGCGCACGAGACCCGCTACTGGATGTCCAGCGGCGGCCAGGCCGGCACCGACCAGTGGAACTTCGCCCGCTACACGGCCGGCGCGGTGGTGATCAACCTGGGCACCAACGACAAGAGTCACGGCGTGAGCGGCGCGGACTTCCAGGCGAAGTACACCACGTTCCTCACCCGGATCCGGGCCAAGTTCCCGAACGCGGCGCTGATCGCGATGCGCACGTTCATCGGCCGGTACGCGGCCGAGACCCAGGCCGCGGTGCAGGCCCGCAACGCGGCCGGCGACGCCAACGTGTACTACGTGGACACCACCGGCTGGCTGCCGGCCGACGGCCTGAGCGACTCGGTGCACCCGAACGACAAGGGCCACGCCGCGATCGCCGCCAAGCTCGGCCCGATCCTGGCCCAGCGGCTGAACGGGACCTCGGCGCTCGCCGCCACCACCGACTGCCCGGCCACCACGCCGGCGACGACCACCCTCGCGGCCACGCCGGTGACCGTGTGGATGGCCGGCGACTCGACGATGATGAACGCCAGCACCTGCCCGATCGGCTGGGGCAGCCAGTTCGCGCCGTACTTCACCAGCGACGTCACCGTGAAGAACAGCGCGGTCGGCGGCCGCAGCGTCCAGACCTGGCTGTACGAGGGCAACGTCACCACCGTCAAGAACGCGGCCGGCGAGTGCACGCTCAGCTCGACCGCGTACAGCTCCCGGTGGACCGCGATGCTGAACGCCAGCACCGGGATCAAGTCCGGCGACTACCTGATCATCCAGTTCGGGATCAACGACGGCGACACGGCCTGCCCGCGGCACGTCGGCTCGGCCCGCTTCAAGGAGCTGCTCGGCGTGATGGCGTCCGCGGCCAAGGCGCGCGGCGCGCATCCGATCCTGGTCACCCCGGTCGCCGCGATCACCTGCAGCGGCAGCGTCGCGGTCGGCAACCGCGGCTTCGTCACCGAGACGAAGGACGCGGCCACCGCCAACGGCGTGCCGGTGATCGACCTGCACGCCAAGAGCGTCGCCCTCTACAACTCGCTGGGGCTGTGCCCGAACAACGGCGACTACACCTCGGGCGCGGTCGGCGCGTTCTTCTGCAACGACCACACCCACTTCGAGGCGGCCGGCGCCAAACAGATCGCCGGCCTGATCGCCACCGCCCTGCGGGCGCAGAACATCCCGCTGGCGGCCTACCTGAAGTGACTCAGTAGGTCCACTTCTGGTTCTCGGCGCCGGTGCACTCCCAGATCTGGGCGACCACGCCGTTGGCCGCGCTGCTGTCCGGCACGTCGACGCACTTGTCGGCCCAGCCGCTGGTCAGATCGGACGCGGCGTTGTAGTTGAACTGCTGCTTGGTCCCGCCGGTACAGGTGGCCAGGTGCACCTGGGTGCCGTCGGCGGTGCTGTCGATCTGGGCGCATTTGCCGCGGACCCGCATGGTCCCGTCCGACGGGAAGTCGAACCGGAACGGATCGGTGTCGGCACAACTCCAGAGCTGGACCTTGCCCGTGGTCGCCGGGGCGTAGAGACACGTCCCGGTGCCATGGCTCTGGATCCGGCGGCCCGGCGCGGACGCGGCGGTGGTGCCGGTCGCGGTCGGCGCGGCGCCGCCCGGGGCGGTCACCGTCACGGTCACCGTGCCGCCCGGCGAGCGGCCCGGCTGCGTCGGCTTGGCGGCCGGCCTCCCGGACGGGGCGCCGGCGCGGGACGGGACGGCTCCGGTGGGCGTCGCCGCCAGGTCGTCGACGGCCGGCTCGGAGCCGATCCAGGTCGCGCCGGGCTCCTGCGCGCTCGACTCGCCGCCGCCGTCCACCAGCAGGACGCCCACCCCGGCGCCGGTCGCGACCAGCACGATCACGGCCGCGATCAGGCTGCGGCGGCGCCAGCGCGGCCGCGCCGCCGGCTTCTCCGCCGGTTCCGGCCGCACGGTCGGCCCGGGCAGATCCGGCGCCTGCCCGCCCGCCTGCCCACTTCCGGCCGCTTCGCTTCCGGCCGGTTCGCTTCGCGCCGGTTCGCTTTCCGGCGGCGGGTTCGCCGTGGTCCTGGTCACTGCCGCTTGGGGTACGGCGATAGCCGGCATCCGCTCGGTCGGACCCGCGAACGTCCGCTCACTGAACTGCCGGGCGAACTGTCCCGGTCGCCCGCCGGCCGCCGCGTCCAGCAGCAGCCGATGGGCCGTCTCGCCGTCGGCCCGCTGCGCCGGATCCCGCTGCAGCAGCCCGACCAGCGCCGGCCGCAGCACCCCGGCCCGTTCCGGCGGCGCCGGCAGCTCGGTGGCCAGCGCCGCGAGCGTCGCCAGCGGCGACGACTTCGCGTACGGCGGCCGGCCCTCGACCGCCGCGTACAGCGTCGCGCCCAGCGACCACAGGTCCGCGGCCGCCGTCAGGTCCTGGTCCAGCGCCCGCTCCGGGGCCAGGTAGGACGGCGAGCCGAGCACCACCCCGGTGCTGGTCATACTGGAGTCCCCGGCCGCGCTGGCCAGCCCGAAGTCGGTCAGCACCACCCGGCCGTCGTGCGCGAGCAGCACGTTGCCCGGCTTCACGTCCCGGTGCAGCAGCCCGACCCGGTGCGCGGCCCGCAGCGCGGCGAGCACGCCCAGCCCGATCCGGGCCACCCGCTCCGGCGCCATCGGGCCGTCGGCCTGGATCACGTCGTAGAGCGACCGGGACGGCACGAGCTCCATCACGATCCACGGCTCGCCGGAGTCGAACACCACGTCGAAGACCCGGACCACGTTCGCCTGCTCGACGCGGGCGATCGAGCGGGCCTCCCGGATCGAGCGTTCGCGCAGCGACCGTAGTTCGGCCTCGGTCAGCCCGGCCGGCGGCACGAGCTCCTTGATCGCCACGTCCCGGCCGAGAAGTTCATCCCGGGCCGCCCAGACGCGGCCCATGCCGCCCTGGCCCAACGGCCCTACCAGGCGGTAACGTTCTGCGATCAGCACGGCGGCACGCTACCGGTAGAGATCGTCTCCGAATGTCAGCGACGCGACGCTCCGGGCACGTCAATCGATCGTCAATCGGAGCGCTGAACTCCCGGTGTCCGGCCTTCGCAGCAGGCCAGGAGCGCTCCCACGGCCGTTCCGAACGCTGATCCGGCAGGCCCTATCCCACACTGTGGACAGTGTGAAATCAGTCTCCCTCGGCGAACAGTCCGGTGTGCTGCGGCAATGCGGAGATGAACCCTTGCAGACGGTGATGGTGGCCGGCGCACGCTTGCGCCAGCGCATCCGGCTCCCGGCGGAGGAACGCGGCGAGCATCCCGGCGTGGTCCGAGTGCAGCAACTCGCGATCCGGAGCGGTCAGATGCGACATCGGGCGCAACGGCTCGGTCATGTTCCACGCCGCCTCCAGCATGTGCAGCAGACGGCGCATCCGGCACGGGCTGATCAGCGCGAGATGGAAACGGCGGCTCTCGACGTGATACGCCGTACCCCCGTCGTCGGCCTCGATCGCCGCGTCCAGGGCCCGGAGGGCGGACCTCGCCTGCCGATCGTCCTCCGCGGTGGCCCGGGCCACCGCCGCGCGCAGTGCCGCCGCCTCGAGCGCCTCCCGGACCAGGTAGATCTCGCCGAACTCACCGGCGGTCATCATCGCCACCCGGTAGCCGCCGTTCGGCCGATGATCCACGAGACCCTCGCCGATCAGCGTCATCAGCGCCTCCCGGACCGGGATCCGGCTCACCCCGAAGGCGGCCGCGACCGCGTCCAGCGGGATCGCCGAGCCGGGCGGGACCTCGCCGTACAGGATGATCGCCCGCAGATCGTCGACGATCGCGCTCCGCACGCTGCCGGTCGGCCGGTCGGCCAGGCGCGCCAACAGGGCGGATCGGCGACGAGGACCGGACATGTCCGGACCCTAACGGCTCCCGGTTATCGGCAGATTTCGCGCGTACGCTGGCCGGAGACGCTGCGATCCGCGGAGGCGCCCGTGAATTTCCGACATGATCCGTCTCGGTGGGGATTTCCCCCGCAGCAGCCGCACCAGCCGTTCGACCTGCCACCCGGCGGCCCGGGCATTCCCGGCTGGCTCGAGGAGCGACTCTTCGACCAGCGGATCGTCATGCTGCGCGGCCACCTGACCAGCGAGGCGTCGACCGGGGTCTCGGCCGCGATGCTCACCCTGGACGCGGCCGGCCAGGCGCCGATCCAGCTGCACGTGGCCTGCCCCGGGGGTGACCTGAGCGCCGCCCTCGCCGTCGTCGACGTGATCGACGCGCTGGTGTCGCCGGTGCATGCCCTGGTCACCTCGGAGGCCGGGGGTGCGGCCCTGGCCGTGCTGGCCGCCGCCGACCGGCGGGCCGCCTACCGGCACGCCCGCTTCAAACTCACCGAACCCCGGGCCGCCGGGGTGACCGGCACCGCCGACGAGGTGGCCGCCGCGGCCGGGCAGCACCTGCGGGAGCTGGAGGAGGTCGTGGTCCGCCTGGCCGAGGTGACCGGCAAGCCCCGCAGCCGCGTCGAGGACGACCTGTCCGCCGGCCGCTCCCTCACTGCCGCCGAGGCCCTGGACTACGGCCTCCTCGACGAGGTAATCACCCCGAAGTCCCGCTGACCCACCCCACCCCGCCCCCGGCTGCCCCGCCCCAGCCGGACCCGAAGCCGCACCCCAACCTGGCCACCAGCGCCACTCGCGTCCCCGGCTGGCACTCACGGCTCTTCCCGGGCCCGGGAACAACCCTCAGCGCCAGCCGGGACCGTGAGGCGCGGCTGGGGCTTGAGCCGGCAACCGGCTCGCGTGGGTTCTTTTAAACCGTGCCCACCCTCGGACGTCGCCCTGGAGGGCCTCGCGTTCTGGGCGCCCCGCGCCCTGCGAGGCCCGGAAGGGTCCCCGCGGGAGCGACGATCAGTTATTGGCCGCAGCCGAGGCAATGAAGAAGTTGATCTTCTAGGTGAAGCGACCCGGACCGACCCCGCGCCGGACCACGAAGCAGCCGGACCCCGGAAGCAGCCGGACCCCGGAAGCGCGGCCGGAACAGAAACGGCCGGAAGCGGGCCGGCACGAGGCGGCCGGAAGCGGGGCCGGAACGAGAGACGGCCGGAAGCGGGGCCGGAACGAGAGAAGGCCGGAAGCGGGGCCGGAACGGGAAACGGCCCCGAGCCGGAGCTCGGGGCCGTTTTCAGAAGCGCTGGGTCAGGAAGCGACCTTGACGCCCATCGAACGCGCGGTGCCGGCCACGATCTTGATGGCGGCGTCCATGTCGTTCGCGTTGAGGTCGGGGAGCTTGCGCTCCGCGATCTCCTTGACCTGGGTCGCGCTGAGCGTGCCCACGTGCTGGGTAAGCGGGTTCGACGCGCCGGACTGGATCCCCAGGGACTTGCGGATGAGGAAGCTCGTCGGCGGGGTCTTGTAGACCAGCGTGTGGCTGCGGTCCTCGTAGACCGACACGATGACCGGGATGATCTCACCCCGGTTCTTCGAGGTGGCCTCGTCGTACTCCACCTTGACGGCGCGCATGTTGGCGCCGGTCGGGCCGAGCATCTTACCGAGGTCGACCATCGCGGCGTTACCCGCCTCGAGTGCGAGGGTTACCTCATGGGTCTTCTTCTTGGGAGGCATCGGGTAAGGCTCCTTAGGGTGAGCTGCGGGCCGAGACAACGCAGCTCGCCAGCATCAACGACACACGACAACCCCGAGACCTTACAACCGCTGTGACTAGAGGGTCAAAACGGCTGGTAAGCGGGGTCTCGGGTCCGCCAACCAGTGTAGCTCGCGGTCCCGGCGGGCCTGGGACCACCCCGGATCAGTATTTGTCGCAGAAGCAGGACGACATCAGCGAGCGCACCGAATCCACGTACGCCGGGTTCGGCAGCTTCTTCGTCTTGGCGTTCGCCAGCACGTCGCCGGGGCCGAACTGGTAGGCCGAGATCACCAGGTTGAGCAGGCACCACGAGCTGTGCGTCTTGCACTTGCTCGCGCTCAGGTCGAACACCTTGTCCTCGCCGAACGCCTTCTGCGACATGTAGCGGGTCAGCCAGGCCAGGTAGTTGGCCCCGGCGGTCGCGTTCTGCGTGTAGTTCGTCACGTTGTAGCTCAGCCCGAACCGACCGTTGATCATGTCGACGGTGTCCGGCATGAGCTGCATCAGGCCCTGGCCGCCGTCGCAGTTGAAGACGTTGGTCTGCCAGCCGCTCTCGTGCCACGCGATCGCCTTGACCAGCGGATAGTTCAGCTTCAGCTGCGGCGCCTCGTTGGTCCAGTAGATCTTGCCGGCGGCCGTCTTCAGCGCCGCCTTGACCTTGGTCTTGGCGATCGCGCTGCCCTTGGTGGTGGAGCACGCCGAGACCTCGAAGTTGTTCGGGTCCTCGGTCGGGGTGGGCTTCGCCGTCGGCTTCTTCGAGGTCTTGGACGGCTTCGGGGCCGGCGCCGAGGTGGTCTCCACCGGCTCCGGCGTCCCGGTCTCCTCGAGGGTGGTCGGCTCCTCCGACGCGGACGACTCGACCGCCACCGGGGCCGAGCCCGACGCCTTGTCGTCGCCACCACCGCCGAGCAGACCGCACCCAGCGGTCACCATCAGCACAGCGGCCGCGGCCAGCAAGCGAACCTTCATCGACGAAGTCCTCCCCGTAGAGACATCGAAGGGGAACACTAACAACTGGAGATCACCTTCCGCCGTCCGGCAAATCGCCCAAACGATTACAAGGTTCTGGACTTGACCCCGTGTCACGAACGGCAACCTGAGCCGGGGACAATAGAGGCATGCAGACCCGCACCGACCTCCGTAATGTCGCCATCATCGCTCACGTCGACCATGGCAAAACCACCCTGGTCGACGCCATGCTCCGACAGGGCGGTCAGTCCCACGCACGTGGAGAGATGGCCGAGCGCGCCATGGACTCCATGGACCTGGAGCGGGAAAAGGGCATCACCATTCTCGCCAAGAACACCGCGATCAGCTACAAGCCGGCCGAGAGTGACCCGGTCGTCATCAACATCATCGACACTCCGGGCCACGCCGACTTCGGCGGCGAGGTGGAGCGCGGCCTGACCATGGTCGACGGCGTCGTGCTCCTCGTCGACGCGTCCGAGGGCCCGCTGCCGCAGACCCGCTTCGTGCTCCGCAAGGCGCTGCACGCCCGCCTGCCGATCATCCTGGTGATCAACAAGGTGGACCGTCCGGACGCCCGGATCAAGGAGGTCGTGGACGAGACGTACGCGCTCTTCTTCGACCTGGACGCGGACGAGGACCAGATCGAGTTCCCGATCATCTACGCGTGCGCGCGCGACGGCATCGCCACCCTGAACCAGCCGAAGGACGGCGCCGTCCCGGACGACAGCGACGACCTCGAGCCGCTGTTCAGCACGATCCTGAACACCATCCCGGCCCCGACCTTCACCGAGGGCGCCCCGCTGCAGGCGCACGTCGTCAACCTCGACGCGTCGCCGTTCCTGGGCCGCCTGGCGCTCTGCCGGGTCCGCGAGGGCTGGATCCGCAAGGGCCAGACCGTCGCCTGGTGCAAGACCGACGGCACGGTCTCCAGCGTGCGCATCTCCGAGCTGCTGATCACCGAGGGCCTGGAGCGCAAGTCGGCCGAGAAGGCCGGCCCGGGCGACATCATGGCCGTCGCCGGCATCGCCGAGATCATGATCGGTGAGACCCTCGCCGACGCGGAGAACCCGATCCCGCTGCCGCTGATCACGGTCGACGAGCCGGCCATCTCGATGGTCATCGGCACCAACACCTCGCCGCTGGTCGGCAAGGTCAAGGGCGCCAAGGTCACCGCCCGGATGGTCAAGGACCGGCTGGACAAGGAGCTGATCGGTAACGTCTCGCTCCGCGTCCTGAACACCGAGCGCCCGGACGCCTGGGAGGTGCAGGGCCGTGGTGAGCTGGCCCTCGCGATCCTGGTCGAGCAGATGCGCCGGGAGAACTACGAGCTGACCGTCGGCAAGCCGCAGGTGGTCACCAAGCTCGTCGACGGCAAGGTGCACGAGCCGGTCGAGCGTCTGACCATCGACGCCCCCGACGAGTACATGGGCGCCATCACCCAGCTGCTCGCCACCCGCAAGGGCCGCATGGAGCAGCTGACCAACCACGGCACCGGCTGGCTCCGGATGGAGTGGCTGGTCCCGGCGCGTGGCCTGATCGGCTTCCGCACCGAGTTCCTCACCGAGACCCGCGGCACCGGCATCATGCACCACCTCTACGAGGACCACGAGCCGTGGTTCGGCGAGCTGCGCACCCGGCAGAACGGTTCGCTGGTCGCCGACCGGTCCGGCCCGGTCACCGGCTTCGCGATGATCAACCTGCAGGAGCGCGGTCAGCTCTTCGTCGAGCCGACCACCGAGGTGTACGAGGGCATGATCGTCGGCGAGAACTCGCGCGAGGACGACATGGACGTCAACATCACCAAGGAGAAGAAGCTCACGAACATGCGGGCCGCCGCCGCGGACAACACCGAGCGCCTGATCCCGCCGCGCAAGCTGTCGCTGGAGCAGTCCCTCGAGTTCTGCCGCGAGGACGAGTGCGTCGAGGTCACCCCGACCGCGATCCGCATCCGCAAGGTCGAGCTCGACCAGAACGCTCGCGGCCGCGCCGCCTCGCGCCGCAAGCACCAGTAGTCACACGCCGCTCCGCCGGCAACTGGTAGATCCGGCAACGCCCTCGCCTTTCGGCGGGGGCGTTCCTCTTTCCCTCGGCTTTTTCGCTCACGGTTCGCTGTCGGTCCGGCCCCTTCGCTCACGGTTCGCCGTTGGTCCGGCTTCAGACCGACTGCTTTCCCGTACGGGCGGAGCACGGCGCTCGCGGGCGGTAGTCGTCCTCGCGCGCGCCCGGCTCGGCCGGCTTCCGGAGACTCGGGTTCGACGTGGGCGCCGACGAGGACGGGCCCAGGCGATGGGAGTCGCCTGGGCCCGGAGTGCTCGTGGTGCGGGTGCTCACGCCGTACCGAATAGTCGGTTTTTGCGGGTTTTACTGGCCTGTGGTTACGAGTTCCCTTTTCCGGTCCCGGGAGGATTTGGCCAGGCTGGCGACCGTGGCGATGCCGAGGGTGCCGAGAATGACCAGCAGGGAGAGCCAGATCGGGATCTCCGGGGCCCAGTGCAGGCCGTGGCCGCCGTTGATGAAGTCCAGGCTGTTCGTGTGCAGGGCCTCGAGGAACAGCTTCACGCCGATGAACGCGAGCACCACGGCCAGGCCGACGTTCAGGTAGACCAGGCGCTCCAGCAGGCCGCCGAGCAGGAAGTACAGCTGACGCAGGCCCATCAGCGCGAACACGTTCGCGGTGAAGACCAGGTAGGGCTCCTTGGTGATGCCGAAGATCGCCGGGATCGAGTCGAGCGCGAAGATCAGGTCGGTCGTGCCGATCGCGATCATCACGATCAGCATCGGCGTGAAGAGCCGCTTGCCGGCCGCGGTGACCACCCGGAACTGCCCGTCGCCGAACGACGAGGACATCGGCAGTGCCCGCTTCGCCCAGCGGATCAGCAGGTTCTCCTTGAAGTCCTCCTCGTCGTTCTCACCGTTCTTGACGAGCGTGATGGCCGTGTAGACCAGGAACGCCCCGAAGATGTAGAACACCCAGGAGAACTGCGCGATCAGCGCGGCGCCGGCGGCGATGAACGCACCCCGCATGACCAGCGCGAGCACGATGCCGATCAACAACACCTTCTGCTGGTACCGGCGGGGCACCGCGAACCGGCCCATGATGATCACGAAGACGAAGAGGTTGTCGACGCTCAGCGAATACTCGGTGAGCCAACCGGTGTAGAACTCGCCGGCGGACTGGCCACCGGCCACGGCCCAGACCCCGACGCCGAAGAGCAGAGCGAGCGCGACGTAGAACGCCACCCACCCGCTGGCCTCTTTCATGGAGGGCTCATGCGGCCGACGCCCGATGATCAATAGATCGACGGCGAGGACGGCCACCAACGCCACCAGTGTGGCGAGCCAAACCCAGGCTGAAACGTTCAACGTGAACCTCCGGCAGACACGAGTCGTCGCTGTCCTTTTGCCAGCTTTTTCAAGATCCGGCGAAAAGAACAGCAACGTGCGACTGTCGGAGGTCTCTTCCGCCGCTGACGTTCCGCGACCCCCGGCCCCGGGTTTCCTCGCTGGTCACCCGAGCGAGTCATTCCGTGTTGACGAGACCGGAGCGGGGGAATACTCCCCTCCCACGTTGCCTATTGTTGCGCATCCCGACCCCGATCGACACACCGGGCGGCGAGAAGTAACCGGGTTCGCAACTCAAACCACTCAGGGCAGGCATTACCGGTACGTAATTTTCGGGCAACCCTGCTTTTACCTTGGGTCGGGGAGCCGGAGCGGTCCCCACCAGCGGTTTTGGGGCCTGGGGTCACATCATGGCGTGATCATCATGGGCCGGTGGTGACCTGGGATTCACTCTCAGGTGGCAAGGACCGCGGATGGGGAGCGCCCGTTTCACTCAGGTCACTCCATCACCTCACTGATCGGTAGCGCACGTCAGCGCTCTGTAATCACTCCCCGCCCCGCCACCTCATCACCGCACCCCTGCGCCCGACCCACTTCGCCCCGCCTCGCCGCGCCGCGCTGGCGTCGTCACCACGCCGCTCTCGTTGCCGCGCCACCCCATCGCCTCGCCCTGCGCCCTCTTGTCGGCGCGCCCGCACCCCTTGTCGCCACGCCTTTGCGCCCGCGCCGTCTGGCCGCCGCGCCTTTGCGCCCGCGCCCTCTCGTCGGCGCGCCTTTGTGCCCGCGCGCCTCCGGCGCCCCATCCACGTATGTCGTTCTTCAGCGTCGCCGGCCACCACATGATCGTTCCGCGATGGGTTGTGTTTGAGCTGGGAGAACCCCGTGAGATCGGCCAGAGAGGACAACCTCGCGCGGCTGAGCCGAACGACCCTTAAGGCATCCTAGTAAGCTAGCCATCTGGTGCGTATGGGACGCTTGCGGGCATGATCCTCGAAGTCACGCTAATCGACGTATTACCCGGCCGGGAGGACGACTTCGTCGCCGCCTACCAGCTCGCCCGGCCGGTGATCGCGGGCGCCGAGGGATGCCGTGGCTTACAGGTCAAGCGCCGCACCGAATCCGGCACGCGCTTCGCCCTGCTGATCGAATGGGACTCGGTCGAGGCCCACGAGCAGAACTTCCGCCGCACCGAACGCTTCGCCCAGTGGCGCGCCCTGATCGCGGCAACGCTCGCCCAGCCCCCACTGACCGAGTACTTCGCCGACCTCCCCGCCTCCTCCGCCCGCCCCAACCCCGACCACGACTTCTTCGCCGGCTGATCGCCCGCCCCACCCCGGCACCCACCGGCCCAGCCAGCCGCCCACCGGCCCAGCCAGGCACTCGCCGGCCCAGCCCAGCCAGCCGCCTACCGGCCCCGTCCGCAAGCCGGCCAGGCGCCCACCGGCCCACCCACCAGCCAGGCAGGCCCCCAGCTGACGAGCCGGGGCCGGCTCGGGCGATCCTCGGCCAGGCGGCCACGCCGGACCAGGCCGACCGCCGCGTGATCGCGGCGAAGCGGTCCGCCCGCCGCGTTCAAGCGCATCGCCGCCCGGCAACCGCGCCGGACCAGACCGGCCGACGCGTGGCCGCGTTCAAGCACACCGCCGGCCCAACAATCGCGCGGGACCAGGCTGGCCCCCGCGGAGCCGCGATGAAGCGGGGCGGCCGCCGTGTGACCGTGCTCAAGCGCACCTCCGGCCCGGCAACCGCGCCCGGACCCGGCCAGCGGCCGCGCCGGGCCAGGCCGGCCGCCGTTTGGGCGCGCTGTAGCGGGGGCGGCGGCCGCGTGGCCGCGCCGGGCCAGGCGGGCCGCCGTTTGGGCGCGGTGAAGCGGGGGCGGCGGCCGGGTCGCTGTGGCGGCGCGGTTACTTCACGCCGGCGGCGTCCATTCCGCGGAGTTCCTTCTTCAGTTCGCCGATCTCGTCGCGGATCCGGGCGGCCAGCTCGAACTGCAGCTCGCGCGCCGCACCCAGCATCTGGTCGCTGAGGTCCTGGATGAGCTGGGCCAGCTCGACCCGGGCCATCCCCTCGCGGGCCGGGACCGTGGAGCCGCGGGCCTTCGAGCGGGTCTCCGGCACCGGCGCCTTGCCCCGGGACATCTGGCGGCCGGCGCCGCCGACGATCGCGTCGGTGTCCTCGGCTTCCCGGTAGATGTCGTCGAGGATGTCGTGGATCTTCTTGCGGAGCGCCTGCGGGACGATCCCGTTCGCCTCGTTGTGGGCGATCTGCTTGGCGCGCCGCCGGTCGGTCTCGTCGATCGCGGCCCGCATCGACGGCGTGATCTTGTCGGCATACATGTGGACCTCGCCGGACACGTTCCGGGCGGCCCGGCCGATGGTCTGGATCAGCGAGCGCCCGCTGCGCAGGAACCCTTCCTTGTCCGCGTCGAGGATCGCGACCAGCGACACCTCGGGCAGGTCGAGCCCCTCCCGCAGCAGGTTGATCCCGACCAGCACGTCGTAGTCGCCCTTGCGCAGCTCCTTGAGCAGCTCGACCCGGCGCAGCGTGTCCACCTCGGAGTGCAGGTAGCGCACCCGGATCCCGTTCTCCAGCAGATAGTCGGTGAGGTCCTCGGACATCTTCTTGGTGAGCGTGGTGACCAGGACGCGCTCGTCCTTCTCCGTCCGGAGCTGGATCTCGTGCATCAGGTCGTCGATCTGGCCCTTCGTCGGCTTGACCACGACCTGCGGGTCGACCAGGCCGGTCGGCCGGATCACCTGCTCGACGAACTCGCCCTGCGCCCGCTCCATCTCCCAGTTGCCCGGGGTCGCGGAGAGGAAGACCATCTGGCCGACCCGCTCGAGGAACTCGTCCCACCGGAGCGGACGGTTGTCGGCGGCGCTGGGCAGCCGGAAGCCGTGCTCGATCAGGATCCGTTTCCGCGAGGCGTCGCCCTCATACATCCCGCCGATCTGCGGGATCGTGACGTGCGACTCGTCGATGACGGTGACGAAGTCGTCCGGGAAGTAGTCGAGCAGGGTGTACGCCGGCTCGCCGGGCTGGCGGCCGTCCATGTGCATCGAATAGTTCTCGATGCCGTTGCAGAAGCCGACCTGGCGCATCATCTCGATGTCGTAGGTGGTCCGCATCCGCAGCCGCTGCGCCTCCAGCAGCTTGCCCTGGCGCTCCAGCTCGGCCAGCCGCTCGCCCAGCTCGGCCTCGATGTCGCGGATCGCCCGCTCCATCCGTTCCGGACCGGCCACGTAGTGCGTCGCCGGGAAGATGATCAGCTCGTCGACCTCGCGGACCACCTCGCCGGTGAGCGGGTGCAGGTAATACAGCTTCTCCACCTCGTCGCCGAAGAGCTCGACGCGGATGGCGAGCTCTTCATACGCCGGGATGATCTCCAGCGTGTCACCGCGGACGCGGAACGTGCCGCGCTGGAAGGCGACGTCGTTGCGCGCGTACTGAATGTCGACGAGCCGGCGCAGCAGCTTGTCCCGATCGACCTCGCCGCCGACCTTGACCTTGACGGCGCGCTCGATGTACTCCTGCGGGGTGCCGAGGCCGTAGATCGCGCTGACCGTGGCGACCACGATCGTGTCGCGCCGGGTCAGCAGCGACATGGTGGCCGAGTGCCGGAGCCGCTCGACCTCCTCGTTGACCGACGAGTCCTTCTCGATGTAGGTGTCGGTCTGCGCGATGTACGCCTCGGGCTGGTAGTAGTCGTAATAGCTGACGAAGTATTCGACGGCGTTGTTCGGCATCAGCTCGCGGAACTCCTTGGCGAGCTGGGCGCAGAGCGTCTTGTTCGGCGCGAGCACCAGCGCCGGCCGCTGCAGTCGCTCGATCAGCCACGCGGTGGTCGCGCTCTTGCCGGTGCCGGTCGCGCCGAGCAGCACGGTGTGCCGGTCGCCGTTGCGGACCCGCCGCTCCAGTTCGTCGATTGCCGCGGGCTGGTCACCGGCCGGTTTGTAGTCGCTGATGACCTCGAACCGGCCGTCGAGTCGTGGGATGTCGAGCGCCATGCCCACCACCGTACGTCGGGGGTATGACAAGTTCCGGCAGCGCCCGCCGCCCGCCGGGGACTCCCGTCGCCCCGGCCGTGCCGATGGTGCACATTCGGCCGCGCCGTACGCCATTGTCGGGTCTTTCGCCCGCCCCTACCCTGGCTGGGTAGGCCGCTCGCGGCGGTCGACGCGCGCGGTCGGGACCACCCATCGGTCCAGCCGCGCCGCATCGCGGTCGATGCGCCCCGGCTCCGGCGCGCGCACCCGCGAGGGGTCGCGCGACACGCCGACCGACCGCCGCGAGCGCCGCTAGCCGGCTCCCGAGATCGAGACCCGGGGTCAGGAGAGCGGCGGCTGCCAGCCCGTCGCCAGCGCCCAGTCGTCCGCCGCCCGCGCCTCGTCGTCGAACCACGGCTCCTTGGCCCGCGCATACCCGGCCCGGTCCGCGAACCGCAGCGCCAGCTCCGCCTTCGCCGCCGCGTAGGCGTCCCGCGCCTCCGGGACCGCGCGCAGGTGGTCCCGCATGAGCAGCGCGTACCGCCAGCCGGGCGAGCCGACCACCCGGACGTGCAGGATCATCGGCCGCCCCGGGTCGGCCGAGCCGTGCACCCGCTTCGGCCAGGTCACCCCGGGCAGCCCGCGGGCGTTGTCCACCCACTCCCCCGAGCGGCGCGGGAAACCGGCCACCGCCAGGCGGCCGGCGAGCGCGTCGGCCGCGGCCAGCGTTCGTACCGAAAGCATGAGGTCGATGATGTCCTTGGCCGGCAGGCCGGGCACCGCGGTCGAGCCGATGTGATGCACCACGGCCTCGCCGAGGTGGTGCCGGATCCGTGCGACGAGCCGGTCGGCGGCCTGCGGCCAGGCCGGGTCGGCCGGGACGACGCGCAGCTCAGGGCCCTTGCGGGCGGCATCTCCGAACCGGAGGTTGCGCTCGAAGTCGACCAGCCGGTCACGCCACAACGCGTCGACCCGGGCGTGCAGGGCGGCGAGATCCTCCTCGTTGGGCAGGACCACGTCGGCTGCGGCCTGCCGGGTGGCGTCGTCGGCCTGCGCGCCGATCCGGGCGGCGGCCTCCGCCGCCGACATGCCACGGTCGCGGATCAGCCGCTGCGTCCGCACGTCACGGTCCGCCGAGACGACCAGGACCAGATGGTACGTCGGAGCCAGCCCCGTCTCGACCAGCAACGGCACGTCGTTGACCACGATCGCGTCCGGCGGCGCGGCCTTGACCAGCTCGGCGGTGCGCGCCCGGACCCGCGGGTGGATGATCCGCTCCAGCGTCCGCCGGGCCTCCTCGTCGCCGAAGACCTTCGCCCCCAACGCCGGACGGTCCAGCTCGCCCGCCGCGGTGAGCACCCCGGACCCGAACGCGGCGACGATCTCGGCGAGCCCCTCGGTGCCCGGCTCGACCACCTCACGGGCCAGCTTGTCGGCATCGATGACCACGGCACCGCGCTCGGCCAGCCGTGCCGAGACGGCGCTCTTGCCGGCACCGATGCCACCCGTGAGACCGACCATCAGCATGAAATCAGTATCCCGGCCCGGCGCTCAACCGGCGCGCCGAGCCCCGTCACGACTTGGCGAACGCCAGGCAGCCCACCAGTCGAGTCCCCGCCAACCGTCGAGTCCCCACCCACCAGGGGGCTGACCGCCCGAGGCTCCATTCTCCCGGACTTTCGCAAGATCACGTGGCGGCCCTGTGGACAACCCCGCGCTGTGGAAAACCAGAACCAGGCCCGCGAATGTGCTAGTCGCCCCGGCCCGGAACACAAAGGCCGCACCGCCCGGAACACCGAACGACCGGCCCGGAGCGCGGAGAGGCCACCCCGCAGAACAACCGGCACGGAACACGGAAAGACCGCCCCGAAGCACGGAAGCACCCCGGCCCGGAACAGAGAAAGCCGAAACAGAGAAAGACCGCCCCGGCCGAAGCCGAGACGGTCTTTCTCAGTGCACTACCGGAGCAACCGGTTCCTTACCGGAACAGCCGGGCCGATCAGCTCTTGCCGCCGGCCAGCTTCTCGCGCAGGGCAGCGAGAGCCTCGTCGGTGGCCAGCGTGCCGGCCGGCTCCTCGGCGGAGCGCGTCGGGGCCGACGAGCTCGACGAAGAGGTGGACGACGACGTGGTCACGCCACCGACCGGAGCCGGGTTGAGCGCAGCCTCGGCGTCGGCGTCGCGGGACGCCTGCACCTGCTTGGTGTGGGCCTCCCAGCGCTCGCGGGCGTCCGCGTACTGCTTCTCCCACGTCTCGCGCTGCTTGTCGAAGCCCTCGAGCCACTCACCCGTCTCGGGGTCGAAGCCCTCGGGGTAGATGTAGTTGCCCTCGGCGTCGTACGTCGCGGCCATGCCGTAGAGGGTCGGGTCGAAGTGCTCCTCGCCCTCGACGAAGCCCTCGTTGGCCTGCTTGAGCGACAGCGAGATCCGGCGACGCTCGAGGTCGATGTCGATGACCTTGACCAGGACGTCCGAACCCACCTGGACGACCTGCTCGGGCAGCTCGACGTGCCGCTCGGCCAGCTCGGAGATGTGCACCAGGCCCTCGATGCCGTCATCGACGCGGACGAACGCGCCGAACGGAACGAGCTTGGTGACCTTACCCGGCACGATCTGGTTGATCGCGTGGGTCCGGGCGAACTGACGCCACGGGTCCTCCTGCGTCGCCTTCAGCGACAGCGAGACGCGCTCGCGGTCCAGGTCGACGTCCAGAACCTCGACCTCGACCTCCTGGCCGACCTCGACGACCTCGGAGGGGTGGTCGATGTGCTTCCAGGAGAGCTCGGAGACGTGCACCAGGCCGTCCACGCCGCCAAGGTCGACGAAGGCGCCGAAGTTGACGATCGAGGACACGACGCCCTTGCGGACCTGGCCCTTCTGCAGCTTGTTGAGGAACTCGGTGCGAACCTCGGACTGCGTCTGCTCGAGCCAGGCGCGGCGGGACAGAACCACGTTGTTGCGGTTCTTGTCCAGCTCGATGATCTTCGCCTCGAGCTCGCGGCCGACGTACGGCTGCAGATCGCGGACGCGACGCATCTCGACCAGGGAGGCCGGCAGGAAGCCACGGAGGCCGATGTCCAGGATGAGACCACCCTTGACGACCTCGATGACGGAGCCGCGGACGACGCCGTCCTCTTCCTTGATCTTCTCGATCGTGCCCCAAGCCCGCTCGTACTGAGCGCGCTTCTTCGAGAGGATCAGACGCCCTTCCTTGTCCTCCTTGGTGAGGACGAGGGCTTCGATGTGGTCACCGACCGACACCACTTCCGCGGGGTCCACGTCGTGCTTGATCGACAACTCGCGCGAGGGGATGACGCCCTCGGTCTTGTAGCCGATGTCGAGCAGGACCTCGTCCCGATCGACCTTGACGACGGTGCCTTCGACAATGTCGCCGTCGTTGAAGTACTTGATGGTCTCGTCGATGGCTGCGAGGAAAGCTTCCTCAGAGCCGAGGTCGTCGACGGTGACACGGTTGGCGCTCGAGGTGGCCTCGATGCTGCTCGTCATGTGGACAGTTGCTCCGAACGGATGGATTCGTGGTGTCTCCCGCGCTCGACGGAACTGCCGCCGGAAGCGGCACGAACGAACGAGACGACCCAACCCTGGAGGAGTTGATCATTGCCAGTCGATCATGCCGAGACCGGCGACCGTGGAACCTGCTCCCTGCCGAGGCACACGTTCCGCGAGCGCATCGACTAGCTTACCGTGCGCATTACCACAGGTTGCAAGCCCTCCTGATGACCGCGGCACATTGTTCGGGCAGAACCCGCCAGCATGACCGTTTTATGCCGAATAAGGACGCCCGCCGCGCCTGCCGTACCGTGGTCGAGTGACTGAAATTCCCCCGCACGGCCGGGCGAACGGGGGCTCGGGCCGCCGGGTGACCGAGGACGAGACCCGCGACGCGAACCGGATCTGGTGGGATCTGGACGCCGACGACTACCAGGACGAGCACGGCGCGTTCCTCGGGGACGTGGACTTCGTCTGGTGCCCGGAGCGGGTGCGGGAGGCCGACGCGGGACTGCTCGGCGACGTACGCGGGAAAAAGATCCTGGAACTCGGCGCCGGCGCCGCGGCCGGAGCCCGGTGGTTGCGCGTGCAGGGCGCCCGGCCGGTGGCGATGGACCTGTCCGCGGGCATGCTGCGGCACGCGGTCGCGGCGGCCAGGCGCAGCCGGGTGAGCGTGCCGCTGGTGCAGTCGGACGCGATGGCGCTGCCGTTCCGGGCGGATTCCTTCGACATCGTGTGTACGGCGTTCGGGGCGATCCCGTTCGTGGACGACTCGGCGGCCGCGATGCGCGAGGTGGCCCGGGTGCTGCGGCCCGGCGGCAGCTGGGTGTTCTCGGTCACCCACCCGATGCGCTGGATCTTCTGGGACGAGCCGGACGAGAGCGGGCTGCTCGCCCGGAACTCGTACTTCGACCGGTCGCCGTACGTGGAGCGGGACGAGCAGGGCCAGCTCACCTACCTGGAGCAGCATCGCACGGTCGGGGACCGGATCCGGGAGCTGGTGGCGGCCGGGTTCGTGGTGCGCGACCTGGTGGAGCCGGAGTGGCCGGCGGGCCACGAGGAGACCTGGGGCCAGTGGAGCCCGCTGCGCGGCCGCCTCTTCCCGGGCACCGCGATCTTCGTCTGCGACCTGCCGGCCTGACCGCTCAGGACCCGTCGAGGGACGGGCCCCCGTGCAACAGGCCGGCCAGCAGGATCAGCGTCGCCGGCACGGCGCGGTAATACACCCACGTGCCGCGGCGATCGCTGTCCACCAGGCCGGCCTCGCGCAGGATCCGCAGGTGGTGCGAGATCGTCGGCCCGGTCAGGTGGAACGCGCTGCTCAGGTCGCAGACGCAGATCTCGCCGCCGGGCGCCGACGCGATCATCGAGAGCAGCCGGAGCCGGACCGGATCCCCCAGCGCCTTGAACATCGTGGCGAAGGCGGTGGCGCGGGACGCCTCCAGCGGCGCCGCGGTGAGCCCGGCGTCCTCGGTGAACCGCACGCCGTCGGGTGGAATCCCGATCACCGAGGCGGTCACGCGCGGCACGGCCGCGCTCACGGTCGGTTCCATCGATATCGATCGGCTCGACATCGGTCCAGCGTGGCAGATCCGGGCAAACCAGGGTGGCCCCGGGGTGCCCGAAACGCCCCGCGGCCCCCGAACGGGCCCAAAACCCCCACCCTGGCGGGTGATCAGTGGTCGGCGCCGTTCCAGTCCTGACCGGTGCCGACCGAGACCTCCAGCGGGACGGCCAGCGGGTACGCCCCGCCCATCTCGCGGCGGACCAGCTCCTCGAGCGCTTCCCGCTCCCCCGGCGCGACCTCGAACACCAGCTCGTCGTGGACCTGCAGCAGCATCCGGGAGGTGAGGCCCGAGTCCCGCAGCGCCTTGTCCACGTTCAGCATCGCGATCTTGATGATGTCCGCGGCGGAGCCCTGGATCGGCGCGTTCAGCGCCATCCGCTGCGCCATGTCGCGGCGCTGCCGGTTGTCGCTGCTCAGGTCGGGCAGGTAGCGGCGGCGGCCGAGGATGGTGGCGGTGTACCCGTCCTTGCCGGCCTGGACGACGACCGACTGCAGGTAGTCGCGGACCCCGCCGAAGCGCGAGAAGTACTCCTCCATCAGGGCCTTGGCCTCGTCGTTGCCGATGGTCAGCTGGTTGGACAGGCCGTAGGAGCTCAATCCGTACGCAAGTCCGTAGTTCATGGCTTTGATCTTTCGCCGCTGATCGGCGGTGACCGCGCCGAGCTCGACGTGGAAGACCGAGGACGCGGTGGCGGCGTGGAAGTCGGCGCCGGAGTTGAACGCCGCGATCAGCGCCTCGTCCTTCGACAGGTCGGCCATGATCCGCATCTCGATCTGGCTGTAGTCGGCGGTCATCAGCTGGTCGAACCCGCTGCCGACGATGAACGCGCGGCGGATCCGCCGGCCCTCTTCAGTACGGATCGGGATGTTCTGCAGGTTCGGATCGGTGGACGACAGCCGGCCGGTCGCGGCGACCGTCTGGTTGAACGTGGTGTGGATGCGCCCGTCGTCGGAGACCGACTTGAGCAGGCCGTCGACGGTCGACTTCAGCTTGGCCATGTCCCGGAAGCGGAGCAGGTGGGCCAGCAGCGGGTCCTCGGTCTTGAGGAACAGGTCCTGCAGCGCGTCGGCGTCGGTGGTGTACCCCGACTTGATCTTCTTGGTCTTCGGCAGGTTGCGCTCGACGAAGAGGATCTCCTGCAGCTGCTTGGGCGAGCCCAGGTTGAACTCGCGGCCGTGCACCTCGTGCGCGGACTGCTGGGCGGCCTTGACCTCGGCGGCGAAGTGCGACTCCAGCTCGGAGAGGTACGCCGTGTCGGCGGCGATGCCCCGGTTCTCCATCTCGGCGAGCACCTCGGAGAGCGGCTGCTCCACCTCGGCGAGCAGGCGCTGCGACTCGCCGCCGTCCCGGGACAGCTCGGCGGTGAGCACGTCGGCCAGGTCGAGGGTGGCCCGGGCGCGGAGCATCACGCCCTCCTCCGCCGCGGTGTCCGTGCCGTCGACCTCGAAGGAGAGGGCGAGCTGGCCGTTGTCGGCGGCCGGGGCGTCGACCTTGAGCTCGCGCTTGAGGTAGCGCAGCGCCAGGTCGGTCAGGTCATACGCCCGCTGGTCGGGTTTGGCCAGGTAGGCGGCCATCGCGGTGTCGACGGTGACGCCCTCCAGCTGCCAGCCGTGCGCGCGGAAGGCGAGCCGGGCCGGCTTGGCGTCGTGGACCACCTTGGGGCGCGCCGGGTCGGCGAGCCACGCGGCGACCGCGCCCTCGTCGCTCTCGTCCAGCGCGGCCGGGTCGAACCAGGCGGCCGGGCCGCTGCCGGTGGCCACCGCGATGCCGGTGACCTGGCCGGTGCCGCGGCCGAAGCTGCCGGTGACGGCGACGCCGACCGGGGCCGCGGCAGCGTGCTCGGTGAGCCAGGCGGCGACCTGCCCGGGGCGCAGGAGCTGACCCTCCAGGTCGAAGCCGGACTCGGCCTCCGGCTCGACGGCCTCGAGGTAGGAGTAGAGCCGCTCGCGCAGGACGCGGAACTCCAGCGCGTCGAAGACCTGGTGGACCGCCTCGCGATCCCACCCGGGCCAGCGCGCGTCCTCCGGCCGGAGGCTCAGCTCCAGGTCGCAGACCAGCTTGTTCAGGTCGTAGTTGCGCATCACCTCGGCGAGGTGGGCGCGCAGGCTCTCGCCGGCCTTGCCCTTGATCTTGTCGGCACTGGCGATGACGCCGTCCAGCCCGTCGTACTCATTGATCCACTTGGCGGCGGTCTTGTCCCCGACGCCGGGCACCCCGGTCAGGTTGTCGCTGGTCTCGCCGACCAGGGCGGCCTTGTCCCGGTAGCGCGACGGGGGCACGAAATACTTCGCCTCGATCGCCTCGGGGGTCATCCGCCACACCTCGGAGACGCCGCGGACCGGGTAGAGGATCGTGGTGTGCTCGTCGGCGAGCTGGAACGCGTCCCGGTCGCCGGAGGAGATGACCACCTCCATGCCGGCCGCACGGCCCTGTGTGGCCAGGGTGGCGATGACGTCGTCGGCCTCGTAGTTCTCCTTCTCCACCACCGGGATGCGGAGCGCCTCCAGCACCTCCTTGATCAGGCTGACCTGACCCTGGAACGGCGCGGGGGTCTCCGAGCGGCCGGCCTTGTACTCCGCGTACTTCTCCGTCCGGAAGGAGCGGCGGGAGAGGTCGAACGAGACCACGATGTGCGTCGGCTTCTCGTCGCGCAGCATGTTGATGAGCATCGAGGTGAAGCCGAACACCGCGTTGGTGGCCTGGCCGGTGACCGTGGAGAAGTTGTCCACCGGCAGCGCGAAATACGCCCGGTACGCCAGCGAGTGGCCGTCCAACAGCAGCAGGCGGGGGGTCGTCACGTCGTCACTCACGTCCAGGAACTCTAGACCGGACCTACGACAACTTTGCCGACCGCCCCGCCCGCTTTACAGCACCTTGCTCAGGAATGCCTTGGTGCGTTCCTGCTGCGGATTTCCCAGCACCTCGGCCGGCGGGCCCTTCTCGACGACGACGCCGCCGTCCATGAAGACCACCTCGTCGGCCACCTCCCGGGCGAAGCCGATCTCGTGGGTCACCACGATCATCGTCATGCCGTCCCGGGCCAGGCCCTTCATCACCTCGAGCACCTCGCCGACCAGCTCCGGGTCGAGCGCGCTGGTCGGCTCGTCGAAGAGCATCACCTTGGGCCGCATCGCCAGCGCCCGGGCGATCGCCACGCGCTGCTGCTGCCCGCCGGAGAGCTGGCCCGGGTAGCCACGGACCTTCTCGGCCAGGCCGACCCGGTCGAGCAGGGCCAGGGCGCGATCCCGTACCTCCGCCCTGCTCTCCCGCTTGACCCGGCAGGGCGCCTCCATGACGTTGTCCAGCACGGTCATGTGCGGGAACAGGTTGAACCGCTGGAAGACCATGCCGATCGCCTGCCGCTGCTTGGCGACGTCCCGCTCGCTCAGCTCGTGCAGCTTGTCGCCGCGCTCGCGGTACCCGACCAGCTCGCCGTCGACCAGGATCCGGCCGGCGTTGAGCTTCTCCAGGTGGTTGATGCAGCGCAGGAACGTCGACTTGCCGGAGCCGGACGGGCCGAGCACGCAGCTCACCCCGCCCTGCGGCACGGTCAGGTCGACACCCTTGAGCACCTCGAGAGAACCGAAATACTTGTGTACGTTCTCGGCCCGCACCATCTCGGTCATGTGGTGACCCGCCCGCCCTGCTCGACCTGGATGTCCCGCAGCCGCAGCCGCGCCTTGTCGGCCGCGCCGTAGCCCCGGCTGAAGTGCCGCTCCACGAAGAACTGGACGCCCATCAGCACGCTGCAGATGATCAGATACCAGATCAGCGCGGCGACCAGGCAGGGCAGCACGATGAACGTCCGGGCCTCGACCTGCTGGAGCTGGAAGAACAGCTCCCCGGTCACCGGCACGTAGGCGACCAGCGAGGTGTCCTTGACCATCGCGATGACCTCGTTGCCGGTCGGCGGCACGATCACCCGCATCGCCTGCGGCAGCACGATCCGGCGCAGCACCTGGCCGCGGGACATGCCCAGGGCCACCGCGGCCTCGGACTGCCCGGTGTCGATCGACTGGATGCCGGCCCGGACGATCTCCGCCATGTAGGCCGCCTCGGACAGGCCCAGCGCGATCATGCCGGCCACGAACCCGGCGAGCAGGTCGGTCGACTTGATGCTGAAGATCTGCCCGTCGAAGTTGTCGATCCCGAACAGCTGGCCGATCTGCTTGTCGAACGGCAGGCCGAAGCCGATCCGGGTCCACAGGATGTTCAGGTTGCCGAAGATCACCGCGAGCACCAGACGCGGCACGGCCCGGAAGAACCAGGTGTAGACCCAGGCGACCCAGGAGAGCACCTTGTTCGGCGAGAGCCGCATGATCGCCACGACGATGCCCAGCCCGACGCCGATCAGCATCGAGAAGACCGTCAGCAGCAGCGTGCCGCGCAGGCCCTCCAGGACCGGCTCGGTGAACATCACGCCGCGCTTGCCCGGCGCGTACGAGGAGAAGATGAACGACCAGCGGAAGCCGGCGTTCGTGAAGATCAGGTGCAGGAACATCGCGACGAGCACCGCGAGCACGGCGATCGCCACCCACCTGCCGGGGTGCCGGACGGGCACGGCCTTGATCGCCGCCGGCCGCTCCCGTCCGGTCTCGGTCGGCTCGGTCATGCCGGGGGGTTGACCGCGGGGGTGTCGATCGCGCCGGCGGTGACGCCCCACTTGTCGAGGATCGTCTTGTAGGTGCCGTCCGCGATCAGCGCCTTGACCGCCTCGGCGAGCACGTTCGCGAACTCGGTCTGGGTCTTGCCGACCGCGTAGCCGTACGGCGCCGAGTCGTAGATGTCGCCGAGCAGCGCGAGCTGGCCGCTGGTCTGCTTCACCGCGTACGCCACGATCGGCGAGTCGGCGAGCATCGCCTCGTCCTTACCGGTCACCACGGCGTTGGTGGCGTCCGACTGGGCCTGGTACTGGTCGACGGTGATCGCCGCCTTGCCGGCGTCGGTGCACTTCTTCGACCGGGCCTTGATGTCGTCGGCCTGCACGGTCGCGGTCTGCACCGCGATCTTCTTGCCGCAGGCGTCGTCCGGGCTGAGCGTGGCGCCGGTCTTCGCGGCCCACTGGGTGCCGGCCGAGAAGTAGGAGATCATGTTGACCTCCTTCATCCGGTCGGCGTTGATCGTGAACGACGAGACGCCGACGGTGTACTTCCCGCTGCCGACGCCCGGGATGATGCTGTCGAACTTGGCGGTCTGCCACTCGGTGGTCAGGCCCAGCTTCTGGCCGACCGCGTTGAACAGGTCGACGTCGAAGCCGACGATGGTCTTGCCGTCGGTGTCGATGTACTCGTTCGGGGCGTACGTCGAGTCGGTGCCGACGATCAGTTTGCCGGCGGACTTGATGTCGGCCGGAACCTTGTCGGCGAGGCTGGTGTCCGCCGAGGCACTGGCCACCGGCGCGGAGCCGGTGGACGTGTCGTCGGACTCGGAACCGCACGCGGCCGCGGACAGCGTCAGCGCCGCCGCGGCAGCCAGACCGAGGATCGCCCGGCCGGAGTGGCTGCGGAACATGGTGACTCCTAGGTGAAGTTCAGGGGTGTTACGGCTGGATACATTGCCGCGCCGAGCCGGGGTTGGGAAGTGTGAGATCCGCTCGGATCCGGCCCTGGTCATCCTGCCGCACATCCGAGGCACCCCGTCGGCCCGACCGATTCTGGCCGCACGGCCAGGGGATACGGCCGGTCACCCGGTGACGCGACCGCCAGGATCGGTCTGACCGATAGGTAAGGTTACGACTACGCAACTGTCCTGTTGCAGCAGCACTTTGCACCTAGTGCAGCGGTCTCCGGCTCATTAAGTTGCCTCCATCAGCAACATGGCGTTGGGGCGTCACCCCGCCCACCGCAGCTGGACAAAGGAGAATTGATGATCCGCCGCAACTTCGCATGGCGCAGCGTCGCCGTGCTGGGTGCCGCTTCCCTTGCACTGGGCGCGTGCTCTAAGAACAGCGACGAGCCGACCACCGGTTCCTCTTCGGCCGCCACCTCGGCCGCCGGCGACGGCGTGCTGAAGATCGGCACCCTGCTGCCGCAGACCGGTTCTCTCGCCTTCCTCGGCCCGCCGGAGTTCGCCGGCGTCAAGCTCGCCGTCAAGGACATCAACGCGGCCGGCGGCGTGCTGGGCAAGGACGTCGTGGAGAGCGACACCGACTCCGGTGACACCTCCACCGACATCGCCAGCCAGTCCGTGAACAAGCTGCTCGCCGAGAAGGCCGACGTCATCATCGGCGCCGCCTCCTCGTCGGTCTCCCTCTCCGTGATCGACAAGATCACCGGCGCGGGCGTCGTCCAGATCTCGCCGGCGAACACGTCGGACCAGTTCACGACGTACAACGACAAGGGCCTCTACTTCCGGACCGCGCCGCCGGACCAGCTGCAGGGCCGCGTCCTCGGTGACCTCATCGTCGCCGACGGCAACGCGAAGGTCGGCCTGCTGGTCATGCAGGACACGTACGGCACCGGCCTCGCCAAGAGCGCCCGCGCCGCGATCGAGTCCGGTGGCGGCCAGGTCGCCGCCGAAGAGGTCTACGACCCGAAGGCGGCGGACTTCTCCGCCGAGGTCGGCAAGATCAAGGCCGCGAACCCGGACGCGATCGTCATGATCGGCTTCGACGAGACCAAGAAGATCGTCCCGAAGCTGGTCGAGGCGGGCCTGACCGCGAAGACCAAGAAGTGGTACTTCGTCGACGGCAACCTGTCGAACTACGGCAAGGAGTTCCCGGCCGGCACGTTCGAGGGCGCGAAGGGCACCCTGCCGGGCGCCAAGGCGACCGACGACTTCAAGAAGCAGCTGCTGACGGTCGACGCGTCGCTGAAGGACTTCTCGTACTCGGCGGAGTCGTACGACGCCACCATCCTCACCGCCCTGGCCGCCACGGCCGCCAAGAGCGACGCTCCGAGTGAGTACTCGAAGCAGCTGGCCGCGGTCAGCAAGGGTGGCGAGAAGTGCACCACGTTCAAGGACTGCAAGGCCCTGCTGGACGCCGGCAAGGACATCGACTACGACGGCGTGAGCGGTCCGATCGAGTTCAACGACGCCGGTGACCCGGCCGAGGCCACCATCGGCATCTACCAGTACGGCGCGGACAACACGTACAAGAACGTCGCGTACCAGTCCGGCAAGATCTCCTGATTCACCGCACCACCCGCGAGGGCTCGGCCGTCTGGCCGGGCCCTCGCCCCTTTTCCACCCCAAAACCGATGCGACGGTACGGCCTGGCCGGCCCCCAAAAGCACGCTCCCCGTCCCTGGTCCACGGACGCGAGGTGGTCCGTGGTCCGGGCCGTCCGGCGAGTATCCGGGCGTGGTGGGTGGCCCGCGATCCGATCCCGGCGCGGGCTCCCGGCCGCGCCACCCGCCCCCGGCCGGCGCTGACGGCTCGCCGCAGGACGGAAAACAGCCCTGTGTGCCAGCCGGGAGGGTGGGGCGCGGCCGCAAGCTCGGCCCGGGAGTGCCTCGCGGGCCGACAGCGTCGCCCGGACGGTCGCCGGGCGGCCCGGACCACGGACTACCTCTCGTGCCACGCCAGGGGGCCGGGACGGGTGCGGTCGGGGCGGCTCACGTCCGTACCGTCGGATGGGTTTTGACATGGCAGAGGCCCTGGACCGGCAAGCGGTCCAGGGCCTCGGCGGTGGTACGGGTCAGGCGCGGGCGAGCGTGCCCAGGTAGAGCTCGATCACCTTGGGGTCGTGCATCAGATCCCGGCCGGACGCGGTGTAGGCGTTGCGGCCCTGGTCCAGCACGTAGCCGCGGTCGCAGATCTGCAGGCAGCGGCGGGCGTTCTGCTCGACCATGATCACCGTGACGCCGGTCTCGTTGATCTGCTTGGTGCGGAAGAAGACCTCGTCCTGCATGGCCGGCGAGAGGCCCGCCGACGGCTCGTCGAGCAGCAGCACGCTGGGCTCCATCATCAGGGCCCGGCCCATCGCCACCATCTGGCGCTCACCGCCGGAGAGCGAGCCGGCCCGCTGCTTGCGGCGGGTGCCCAGCGCCGGGAACAACCCCGAGACGAACTCGAAGCGCTCCTTGAAGCGCTTCGGCCGCAGGAACGTCCCCATCTCGAGGTTCTCCTCGATGGTGAGGTTGCCGAAGACGTTGTTGGTCTGCGGGACGAAGCCGATCCCCTTGGCGACCAGCTTGTTCGCCTTCAGGTTGGTGATCTTCTCGCCGCGCAGCACGACGTCGCCGGAACGGATGTTCACCAGGCCGAAGAGGGCCTTGAGCAGGGTCGACTTACCGGCGCCGTTGGGGCCGATGATGCCGACCAGCTCGCCCTCCTTGGCGTACAGGTCGCAGTTGTTGAGGATGTTGACGCCGGGCAGGTAGCCGGCGATCAGGTCGTCCGCCCGGACCAGGGCGCCCTCGGCGGCCGCCAGGTGCTCGGAGCGGTCGCCGACCTCGTTGCTGGACTCGTCACTCATCGGTGGTCGCCGCCTTCTCCTCGCCGGAAGCCTGGGAGGCCTGGGGGGTCTCGGGGGTCTCGGCCGCCCCGGGCACCTCTTCGGCCACGGCCTCGGGGTCGTGCTGGGTGCCGTCGTGGTGGGCGCCCAGGTACGCGTCGATCACCCGCGGGTCGGCCATCACGGTGTCCGGCGTGCCCTCGGCGATCACGCTGCCCTGGCCCATCACGATCACCCAGTCGCTGATGTCGCGGACCATGTCCATGTCGTGCTCGACGAACAGGACGGTCATCCCGTCCTCGCGCAGGCTCTTGACGTGGCCGAGCAGCGACTGGGTCAGCGCCGGGTTCACGCCGGCCATCGGCTCGTCCAGCATCACCATGTCCGGCTGGACCATCAGGGCCCGGGCCATCTCGAGCAGCTTGCGCTGGCCGCCGGAGAGGCTGCCGGCGAAGTCCTCGCGCTTGGTGTCGAGCTTGAACCGGGCGAGCAGCTCGTCGGCCCGCTCGGTGATCTCCTTCTCCTGGTCCCGCCAGAGCGCCGGAACCAGCGCCTGCCAGAACTTCTCGCCCTTCTGACCGGTGCCGCCGAGCCGCATGTTGTCGATCACCTTGAGCCGGGACAGCGCCTTGGTGAGCTGGAACGTGCGGACCATGCCCTGCCGGGCCACCTTGTGGGCGGGCACGCCGGCCAGCGACTTGCCGTTGAACTCCCACTTGCCCTCGTCCGGGCGGTCGAAGCCGGTCAGCAGGTTGAAGAAGGTGGTCTTGCCGGCGCCGTTCGGGCCGATCAGCGCGGTGATCGCACCGCGCTGGATCTCCACGTGGCCGACGTTGACCGCGGTGAGACCGCCGAACCGGCGCACCACCGAGTCGGCGACCAGGATCGGGTCCTTCTTCTTCGCACCGGGCTCGTGCGGGACGTCCTTGAGTGCCTCGGCCGCCCGGGCCACACCGGGCGGGACGGCGGTGATGTCATCGGCCATCGAGCATGACCTCCTTCTTGTCACCGAAGATGCCCTGCGGACGGAAGATCAGCAAGAGGACCAGGCCGAGACCGACCAGGATGTAGCCGACCGCACCCGCCTGGACGGGCGTCATGATCCAGGTGGGGATGTACCCCTCGCTGATCAGCGACGGCAGCAGCGCGTTGATGAACGCGAGCAGGACCCAGAAGATCATCGAGCCGACGACCGGGCCGAACACGCGGGCGGCGCCGCCCAGGATGACGATCGTGTACATGTAGAACGTGAACTCGGTGCCGTAGGTGTCCGGCTGCACGGCCGCGCGGCTCAGGGCGAAGACGAAGCCGCCCAGCGAGCCGAGCACGCCACCGAGGATCAGCGACTGCATCTTGTACGACACGACGTTCTTGCCGAGGCTCCGGACCGCGTCCTCGTCCTCCCGGATCGCCTTGATCACCCGGCCCCACGGGCTGCGCATCGCCAGGAAGACGATCAGCAGCGAGAACGCGATGAGCAGCCAGCCGACCGTCATCACCCACAGCTCACGGTTGTCGAAACTGACAACCCCGATCTCCAGACCCTTGCTGTACGGGTTCATCGCGTAGAAGTCGTCCGAGAACCGCTGGAGACCGTCGGAGCCACCGGTCCACTCGCTCAGCGTGACCGAGCGGAACAGCAGCCGGACGATCTCGGCCGCCGCGATCGTCACGATGGCCAGGTAGTCGGCCCGTAGCCGCAGCGTCGGGATGCCCAGCAGCAGCGCCAGCACGACCGCGCCGAGCAGGCCGATCACGATGCCGAGCCAGAACGGCAGGTTGAAGGTGGACACGGTCATGGCCAGGCCGTACGCGGCCACGCCGAGGAACGCCGACTGGCCGAAGTTCAGCAGGCCGGTGTAGCCGAAGTGCACGTTCAGGCCGATCGCCGCCAGCGCGTACGCGATCATGGTGGCGTTGAGCAGCGACTCCAGCGAAACACCGAAGATTACGTCCCAGTTCATCGAGCCTCCCTCAGCCGATCCGCTCGCGGCGGCCCAGGATGCCCTGCGGCCGGAACAGGATGATCACGATCAGCACCACCAGGGCGCCGACATTCTTGAGCTCGGTCGGGATCCACAGCGTGGACAGCTGCGTCGCCAGGCCGACGACGAGGCTGCCGATCAGGGCGCCGAACGCGGTGCCGAGACCACCGAGGGTGACCGCGGCGAACACCAGCAGCAGGATCTGGAAGCCCATCTGGTAGTTCACGCCCTGGAACAGGGCGAGCATGACACCGCTGAGCGCGGCCAGCGCGCCGCCGATCGTCCAGACCAGCCGGATGATCGCGTCGACGCTGATGCCGGAGGCCGCCGCGAGCGACGGGTTCGTCGACACCGCGCGGGTGGCCTTGCCGAGCCGGGTCTTGGTCAGCGCCAGTGACACCACGACCAGGACGACGATCGCGACCCCGTCCATGAGCAGGTTCTTCGGGGCGACCGAGATGACGCCCAGGTCCATGCCGGGCTGCGCCACGTACTCGGTGTACTGCCGAGTGTCGCCACCGAAGAAGTACAGGTAGACGTAGCGGAGCACCAGGGCCATACCGATCGAGATGATCATCATGCCGATCAGGCCGGTCCGGCGGTTCCGCAGCCAGCCCCAGAACACCCGGTCCTGGAAGTAGCCGAACGCGCCACCCAGCACCACCGCCAGGATCGCCGACGGGATCAGCGGCAGGCCGAGCTTCACGTTGAGGAAGAAGCAGCCCAGCGCGCCGAAGGAGATCAACTCGCCATGGGCGAAGTTGGTCAGGCCCATGGTGCCGAAGATCAGCGACAGGCCGAGCGCGGCCAGCGCGATGATCAGGCCGAAGTGAATGCCGGTGTAGATGAGGTCGAACACCCGGTCAGCGGTGGACGAGCCCCCGCTGTCGGCCGGCTTGCTCCCCGGCGCGGTGGCCGCGCCCAGCGGGAACAGCACGTTGCGGGCGGCACCCTCGAAGACTGTCAGAGTCAGGCTCGGGCGACCGTTGGTGACGGTCACGCCCTGAGGGAGCGTCGTGGTGTCCAGGTCGACCTTGTAGGTACCCGGCCCCTTGACCGCGACGGACCACTTGCCGTCCGCGGCGGAGGTCGACGTACCGGCCGAATTGCCGCTCTCGTCGGAAACGTTGATCACAACGCCGGCCACTGGCTGGCCGGCGTTGACCAACGTGCCTTGCAAAGACTCACCCGCGGCGAGAGCGCTCGTGGCGCCCAACCCCAGAGACGTCAACACAAATCCGAGAACGGCCGTGAAGATGATCACGGCTCTACGCAACGATGCTCCTCGTGTTTAGCAGCAGAAATCCCCGCCAGCGATGTCGCGAAGACTGGCGGGGATCATAGCTTCAGAGAGGAGCGACACAGTCGCCCGTAACAAAGCCGTTACTGAGCCTCAACTTCTGGTCAAGGGCCAATAGTCGAACGGTGGCTATCCAGCGGGGGTGGCTTCACCCTCGGCTTCCTTCAGGATCCGGTCCGCGACCTCGCGCATGGTCATCCGGTGATCCATCGCGGTGCGCTGGATCCACTTGAACGCCTGCGGCTCGGTCATCGCGTACTTCGTCATCAGCTCGCCCTTGGCCCGCTCGACGGACTTGCGCGTCTCCAGGCGGTCGGTCAGCCCGGCCACCTCGGACTCCAGCGCGGCGATCTCCGAATACCTGGACAGCGCGATCTCGATCGCCGGGACCAGGTCGGACTTCTGGAACGGCTTCACCAGGTAGGCCATCGCGCCCGCTGCCCGGGCACGCTCGACCAGATCCCGCTGGCTGAACGCCGTGAGGATGACGACCGGGGCGATCCGCCCGCCGGCGATCCGCTCGGCGGCGGCCAGCCCATCCATGATCGGCATCTTGATGTCCAGAATCACCAGGTCCGGCTTCAGCTCCTCGGCCAGGCGGACGGCGGTCTCGCCGTCACCGGCCTCACCGACGACGTCGTAGCCCTCCTCGACGAGCATCTCGGCGAGATCCAACCGGATCAGGGCCTCGTCCTCGGCGATGAGCACCCGCCTGCGCTCGGCACCAGCCTGCGTGTCGGCCACGGAACCTCTTCCCCCAACCTCTTCTGTCGCGACACCCCGGTATCTGGGTGTCACCCTCCCCAGCGTAGTAGGTAGGCTGTCTCTCGCTGAGCTTGGCACCGCCGCTTTCCCGCGGTGTGGCCTTGCCACCTGTCCCCGTAGACCAACCGGCAGAGTCGATGGACTCAAAATCCATTCAGTGTGGGTTCGAATCCCACCGGGGACACCAGAAATACCATCTCGCGCCCCCACCTGGCGAGACTCCCATTCATCGTTGACCATGCGGTGACACGGGACACATCCGGCGGAAACATTCACTCACGTCAGCGCTGCTGGGCGCGGTGCCGCTGCGGGGCGGGGCGGCACGCCTCCGGCGGTGCCGGAAAAAAGCATTACGACATTTCCGGTACGACGTTTACCCCGTACCGAAAAAGGGTCTCATAATCGCCCGGGGTCACCGGGCAATCTCGGCGTTCACCCCGCCGCCACCTTCCCCGGGTGCTGTCATGGCATGGACAGCATCAGCGGGAGGCCTCATGTTGTGGTCCGGATCTTCACCACTGCGTGGAGGCATGTGGGGATTCCTGATGTTCGCGGCCGCCGCCTGGCTGGTGATCGGCTGGAGCGTGCTGCGGCTGGAGCCGGCCGGCATCGCCGGGGTGGCCGGGCCGATCGTGCTGTTCGGCGCGGTCTGCGAGGCCCTGCGCGCGCTGGCCGGGACGAAGACCTGGTGGCTGAACGTCGCGCTGGCCGCCCTGTTCGGCGCCACCGGCGCGGCCATGCTGCTCAGCGACGACGCCGGCTGGACCACCACGGCGTCGCTGACCGGGTGGTACCTGCTGGTCCGCGGCGCGGTCGACGTGGCGGTCGGCACCATGACCCGCGGCACGGACCGGGTGTGGAGCCTGCTCGTCACGGTCGGCGTGCTGGAGACCGGGCTCGGCTTCGTGTCGGCGAGCCCGCTGACCCGGGGCGCGGAGAGCGTCGTGGTCGTCCTCGGCGGGCTGGGCGTGCTGCGGGCGGTCGCCGACCTGGTCACCGCGCTGCGGTTGCGCGAGGTCGCGGCGAAGGGCCGGGACGTGCTGGAACTACCGCCGGAGCGGGCCGCCGGGCTGACCGGGTACTCCGCCGGGCACACCGACTTCGAGGCGCGCCGGCCGGCCCGGCACCGGGCCCGGGACGCCGCCGGCTCGACCTCCCCGGGCACCACCTCCGCGGCCGCGGCGGAGATCGCGGTGCACGGGGAGACGTACCACGACCGGGTCGTGCGGACCACCGCGGACCTGGACGCGATGCTGGCGCAGGCCGGGATCACCGGGCCGCGGCCGGGTGGGCCGACGGTGCCGGACGCGCACGATCTGCCGCCGGTGCCGGACAGCCCGGCGGGCATCGAGGGCACCCCGGCGGGAAACGCCGCCAAGCCGGATCTTCCGGCCGGCGGTCACTGAGTAAGTCCTGTCCCCGGCTCCGCCGGTGGTGGATCCGTTACCCGGCCGGTCGCCAGGCCGGGATCCACCGCCGGCGGAGCTACAGGCGTTTCCGGCGCTTTCCGCCCGCCTTGCCCAGCGCCTTTTGCCCAGCGCCTTTTGCCTGGCGCCTTTTGTCAGGCGCCGACGCGGCGGAGCAGGCCCTCCTGGACGGCGCTGGCGATGTGCCGGCCGTCGCGGGTGAACATCCGGCCGTTCGCCAGGCCGCGGGCCCGGCTCGCCGACGGGCTGGCACTGTCGTAGAGGAACCACTCGTCGGCCCGGAACGTCCGGTGGAACCAGAGCGCGTGGTCCAGGCTCGCGCCGACCACACCCCCGGGCCCCCACACCTCGCCGTGGTAGGACAGCACCGCGTCCAGCAGCGACAGGTCGGACGCGTAGGTCAGCGCGCAGGCGTGGATCAGCGGGTCGTCCGGCAGCTTGCCGTCCACCCGCATCCAGACCCGCTGCTGCGGGTCGGCGTCCCGGTCCCCGGGCGGCACCCAGCCGGGCTGGCCGACGTAGCGCACGTCGACCGCCTGCGGACTGGCGTTGAAGACGCTCCGCCGGTTCGGGTACTTCTCCACCCAGTCGCGCATGGTGGGGACGTCCTCCGGGGCGGGGATCCCGTCCGGCGCCGGCTCGTGGTGATCCAGGCCCTCCTCGAGGACCTGGAACGACGCCGACATGAAGAAGATCGTCTTGCCGTGCTGCTTCGCGGTGGAACGGCGTACGGAAAAGGATCTTCCGTCCCGGATCGTCTCCACGTGGAACGTGATCGGCTCGGTGGGGTCACCGGGCCGGACGAAGTAGCCGTGCAGCGAGTGCACGTTCCGGCCGGGATCCACCGTGCGGCCCGCGGCGACCAGCGCCTGCCCGGCGACCTGGCCGCCGAACACGCGCTGGGCACCGGTCTGCGGACTGTCCCCGGTGAAGGTGGCCTCGTCGACCTGCCTCAGGTCGAGAATCTCCAGAAGCTGGTCGACGGCGGCCTGACCCGACAGGGGCTGCGTCATACGGCGGACGGGTCCACGAGGGAGCCGAGCTGGTGCACGCGCAGGGTGTTGGTGGAGCCGGGCGCGTTCGGCGGGGAGCCGGCCACGACGACCACGTAGTCGCCGGGCTTGGCCAGGCCGAGGCCCAGCACGTTCGCGTCGACCTGACGGAACATGTCGTCGGTGTGCTCGACGAAGTCGGTCAGGAACGTCTCCACGCCCCAGCTCAGCGCCAGGGTGTTGCGCACCTCGGCGACCGGGGTGAACGCGTAGAGCGGCAGGTCGACGTGCAGCCGGGCCAGGCGGCGCACGGTGTCACCGGTCTGCGAGAACGCGACCAGCGCCTTGGCGCCGATGTTCCGGGCGATCTGCGCGGCGGCGATGGTCAGCGCGCCACCGTGCGTCTTCGGGTCGTGCTGCAGGTGCGGGACGCCGAGCTGGCCGCCCTCGGTGGTGGTGACGATCTTGGCCATCGTGCTGACCGTGAGCACCGGGTACTTACCGACCGAGGTCTCGCCGGAGAGCATCACCGCGTCGGCGCCGTCGAGCACCGCGTTGGCGACGTCGGAGGCCTCGGCGCGGGTCGGGCGCGAGTTCTCGATCATGGAGTCGAGCATCTGGGTGGCGACGATGACCGGCTTCGCGTTCTCCCGGCACAGCTGGACGGCGCGCTTCTGCACCAGCGGGACCTGGTCCAGCGGGAGCTCGACGCCCAGGTCACCACGGGCGACCATGACACCGTCGAAGGCCAGCACGATCGCCTCGAGGTGGTCGACCGCCTCGGGCTTCTCCACCTTGGCGATGACCGGGACGCGACGACCCTCCTCGTCCATCACCTTGTGGACCAGCTTGATGTCCTCCGGCGAGCGGACGAACGAGAGCGCGACCAGGTCGACGCCCAGCTTCAGGGCGAAGCGCAGGTCCTGCTCGTCCTTGTCGCTCATCGCGGGGACGCTCACCGCGACGTTCGGCAGCGAGACACCCTTGTTGTTGCTGACCGGGCCACCCTCGGTGACCAGGCACTGGATGTCCTTGCCGTCGGCGACGCCGGTCACCTCGACGGCGACCTTGCCGTCGTCGATCAGGAGCCGGTCACCGGCCTTGACCTCCAGCGGCAGCGGCGTGTAGGTGCAGGAGACCCGCTCCTTGGTGCCGAGGATGTCGTCGCTGGTGATCACGACCCGGTCGCCGGTCTCCCAGCGGTGCGGGCCGTCGGCGAACTTGCCGAGCCGGATCTTCGGACCCTGGAGGTCGGCGAGGATGGCGACCGGGCGGTCGGCCTGCTCCGCGGCGGCGCGGACCAGCTCGTACATCTCCCGGTGGTTCTCCCGGGTGTCGTGGCTGAAGTTCATCCGGGCCACGTTCATGCCCGCTTCAACCAGGCCGAGCATCCGCTCCGGCGACTTGGTGGCGGGGCCCATCGTGCAGACGATCTTTACGCGGCGTGTCACGGCCATCAGGCTAGTCCTTCTCCTGGGGCGGCTCGGCGGCCGACCCCCGTCCTCGGCATGAATTGCGGGTGTCGACGGCGAGGTCAGCCCGGGAACTCACGGGTTCGCTGCGTCGTCCGCGGGCTTCAGCGACCGCCGGGTCAGCTTAACGGTCCCGCCCGGGCGCCCGACGCCACATGCCACAACCCCTCTGCGACCAGCGCAAAGGGGTTGTGGGTGAGGCTGTGGAGCGGTCAGACCGCCAGCGGCTGCTGGTCGGAGCGGACGGGTGCCGGAAGGTCCCCGGCGGCGCCCAGGTAGTCGTGGATCGCGGCCGCCGCGGAGCGTCCCTCGGCGATCGCCCAGACGATCAGGGACGCGCCCTTGTGCATGTCGCCGGCCACGAACACGCCCTCGGCCTCGGTCTGCCAGTCACTGTCCGCGTTCAGCACGTTCCGCCGGTTGCGGGTCAGGCCGAACTGCGACAGCAGCGGCTGGTCCTCGGTGCCGTCGAAGCCGATCGCCAGCAGCACCAGGTCGGCGCGCACCTCGCGCTCCGAGCCGGGGGCCACCACGACCGTCCGGACACCGTCGATCCGCTGCACCGACACGTCGGCCAGCCGGATCGCGACCAGGTTGCCCTGGTCGTCGCCGACGAACTCCTGCACGGCCACGCCGAAGACGCGGTCGCCACCCTCCTCGTGCGCGGCGTAGTTGCGCAGGATCACCGGCCAGGTCGGCCACGGATCCTTGAGGCCGGTCCGGAACTCCGGGGGCAGCGGGTACTGGTCGAGCTGGGTGACCGACGCGGCGCCCTGGCGGTGCGCGACGCCGAGGCAGTCGGCCCCGGTGTCGCCGCCACCGATGATGATCACGTGCTTGCCCTTGGCGTCGATCGGCGTGGTGTCCTGCAGGCCGGCGACGATCCGGTTGGCCGGCACCAGGTGCTCCATGGCCAGGTGGACGCCCTTGAGGTGGCGGCCCGGGGTCTCCGCGGTGTCCCGGCCGGCCAGCGCGCCGGCGGCCAGCAGCACCGCGTCGTAGCGCTCCCGCAGGTCGTCGGCGGTCAGGTCGACGCCCACCTCGACGCCGGCCTGGAAGACCACGCCCTCGGCGGACATCTGCTCGAGCCGCTCGTCGATGACGTGCTTCTCGATCTTGAAGTCGGGGATGCCGTACCGCAGCAGCCCGCCGATCCGGTCGTCGCGCTCGTAGACGGTGACCGCGTGCCCGGCTCGCGCCAGCTGCTGGGCGGCCGCCAGCCCGGCCGGCCCGGAGCCGACCACCGCGACCGACTTGCCGGACGCCACCGGCGCCGGCTGCGCGACCAGGCCCCGCGCGAACGCGTGGTTGGCGATCTCCACCTCGACCTGCTTGATGGTCACCGGGTCGTCCCCGATGCCGAGCACGCACGCCGCCTCGCACGGCGCCGGGCAGAGCCGCCCGGTGAACTCCGGGAAGTTGTTCGTGGCGTGCAGCGACTCGATCGCCGACTCCCACGCACCGGTCCGGACCAGGTCGTTCCAGTCCGGGATGCGGTTGCCCAGCGGGCAGCCCTCGTGGCAGAACGGGATGCCGCAGTCCATGCAGCGGGTGGCCTGGTCGCGGATCAGCTCCTCGCCCGCGGGCGGGTAGACCTCTTTCCAGTCCATCAGCCGCAGCGGGACCGGACGCCGCTTGGGGAGCTGCCGCTCGTAGCGGAGGAAACCGTTCGGATCAGGCACTGGTAACCCCCATGACCGCCTCGTCCACGTTGCGACCGGCGGCTTCGGCGGTCCTGATCAGCTCCATCACACGCTTGTAGTCACGCGGCACCACCGCGGTGAACCGCTCGGCCGCGGCCGGCCAGTCCTTCAGCAGCCGCTCGGCGACCGACGAGTCGGTCTCCGCGTGGTGCTTCTCGACCAGCGAGCGCAGCAGGTCGCGCTCCTCCTCGGTGAGCGGCGCCAGGTCGACCAGTTCCGGGTTCACCAGGTCCTGGTTCAGCCCGAGCACGAACGCCTTGCCGCCGCTCATGCCGGCCGCGAAGTTGCGCCCGGTCGGGCCGAGCACCACCACCGTGCCGCCGGTCATGTACTCACAACCGTGGTCCCCGACGCCCTCGACGACCGTGGCGGCCCCCGAGTTACGGACCGCGAACCGCTCGCCGACCCGGCCCCGCAGGAACACCTCGCCGGCGGTCGCCCCGTACAGGATGGTGTTGCCGGCGATGGTGTTCTGCTCGGCGACGAACGGCGCGTCCTCGGCCGGACGCACGATCACCCGGCCGCCGGACAGGCCCTTGGCGACGTAGTCGTTGGTGTCGCCGATCAGCCGCAGGGTGACGCCGCGCGGCAGGAACGCGCCGAACGACTGGCCCCCGGTGCCCCGCAGGGTGAACTCGATGGTGTCGTCGGGCAGGCCGTTGCCGCCGTAGCGACGGCTGACCTCGCCGCCCAGCATCGCGCCGACGCTGCGCTGGTCGTTGCGGGTCTTCAGCTCGTGCCGGACCGGCTTGCCCTTGATCAGGGCCGGCTGGGCGAGCGCGATCAGCTCGTTGTCCAGCGCCTTCTCCAGGCCGTGGTCCTGCGCCACCACGCCGCGGCGGGCCGCGCCCTCGGGCAGCTCGGGCACGTAGAGGATCGGCGACAGGTCGAGGCCGCCGGCCTTCCAGTGGTCGATCGCGTCGGCCACGTCCAGGATCTCGGCGTGGCCGATGGCCTCCTCGACGGTGCGGAAGCCCAGCTCGGCGAGGAGCTCGCGGACCTCCTCGGCGAGGAACATGAAGAAGTTCTCGACGAACTCCGGCTTGCCGGTGAAGCGCTCGCGCAGCACCGGGTTCTGCGTGGCGATGCCGACCGGGCAGGTGTCCAGGTGGCAGACGCGCATCATGACGCAGCCGGAGACGATCAGCGGCGCGGTCGCGAAGCCGAACTCCTCGGCGCCGAGCAGGGCCGCGACGACCACGTCCCGGCCGGTCTTGAGCTGGCCGTCGACCTGCACGGTGACCCGGTCCCGCAGCTTGTTCAGCAGCAGGGTCTGCTGTGCCTCGGCCAGGCCCAGCTCCCACGGGGTGCCGGCGTGCTTGAGCGAGTTCAGCGGGGACGCCCCGGTGCCGCCGTCGTGGCCGGAGATCAGGATGACGTCGGCCTTCAGCTTGGCGACACCCGCCGCCACCGTGCCCACGCCGATCTCGGAGACCAGCTTGACGTGCACCCGGGAGGCCGGGTTGACCATCTTGAGGTCGTGGACCAGCTGCGCCAGGTCCTCGATCGAGTAGATGTCGTGGTGCGGCGGCGGCGAGATCAGGCCGACGCCCGGGGTGGCGTGCCGGGTCTTGGCGATCCACGGCCACACCTTGTTGCCGGGCAGCTGGCCACCCTCGCCGGGCTTCGCGCCCTGCGCCATCTTGATCTGCAGGTCGTCCGCGTTGACCAGGTATTCGCTGGTCACGCCGAACCGGCCGGAGGCGATCTGCTTGATCGCGGAACGGCGCTCCGGGTCGTAGAGGCGCTCGACGTCCTCGCCGCCCTCGCCGGTGTTCGACTTCGCGCCGAGCCGGTTCATCGCGATCGCGAGCGTCTCGTGGGACTCCGCGGAGATCGAGCCGTAGCTCATCGCGCCGGTGGAGAACCGCTTGACGATCTCGGTGGCCGGCTCGACCTCGCCGATGTCGACCGGCGGCCGGTCCGGCGAGATCTTGAACAGGCCGCGCAGGTGACCGGCCTGGGCCGACAGCTCGTTGACCTTGTCGGTGTACTTGCGGAAGACGTCGTACTGCTTGCTGCGCGTCGCGTGCTGCAGCAGGAAGACGGTCTCCGGGTTGAACAGGTGGATCTCGCCCTCGCGGCGCCACTGGTACTCGCCGCCGACCTCGAGCCGGCGGTGCGCCCGCTCGGCCGGGTTCGCCGGGTACGCCTTCTCGTGCCGCGCCTTGACCTCGGCGTGGATGCCGGCCAGGCCGATCCCGCCGATCCGGCCCGAGGTGCCCGCGAAGTACCGCTGGAGCAGCTTGTTCTCCAGGCCGACGGCCTCGAACACCTGCGCGCCGCAGTACGAGGACACCGTGGAGATGCCCATCTTGGACATGATCTTCAGGACGCCCTTGCCGAGCGCCTTGACGTAGTTGCGCACCGCCTTGCGCGGGTCGATGCCGGTCAGCGCGCCGGTGGCGATCAGGTCGTCGACCGACTCGAAGGCCAGGTACGGGTTGACCGCCGCCGCCCCGAAGCCGATCAGCACCGCCGCGTGGTGCACCTCGCGACAGTCCCCGGACTCGACGACCAGCGCCACCTGGGTCCGGGTCTGCTCGCGCACCAGGTGCTGGTGCACGGCCGCGGTGAGCAGCAGCGACGGGATCGGCGCCAGGTCCGCGTTGGAGTCCCGGTCGGAGAGCACCAGGATGCGCACCCCGTCCTCGATCGCCTCGGACACGTGCCGGCAGATCTGGGTGAGCCGGGCCTTGATGCCGGCCGCGCCGTCCCGCAGCGGGTAGAGCCCGGAGACCCGGACCGCCTTGAACCCGGGCAGGTCCCCGTCGTCGTCGATGGAGAGCAGCTTGGCCAGCTCGTCGTTGTCGATGATCGGGTACGGCATGGCGATCTGCCGACAGCTCGCCGGCCCCGGGTCGAGCAGGTTGCCCTCCGGCCCGATCGTCATCGCGAGGCTGGTGACCAGCTCCTCCCGGATGGCGTCCAGCGGCGGGTTGGTGACCTGCGCGAACAGCTGGTGGAAGTAGTCGAAGAGCAGCCGCGGGCGACTCGACAGCGGCGAGATCGGCGTGTCCGTGCCCATCGAGCCGAGCGGTTCCGCGCCGGTCCGCGCCATCGGCGCGACCAGAATCTTCAGCTCCTCCTCGGAGTAGCCGAAGACCTGTTGACGGCGCAGCACCGAGTCGTGCGTGTAGATCACGTGCTCGCGCGGCGGCAGGTCGGCGAGCTCGATCAGGCCGGCGTGCAGCCAGTCCGCGTACGGCTGGGCGGCGGCCAGGTCGGCCTTGATCTCGTCGTCGTGCGCGATCCGCCCGGCCGCGGTGTCGACCAGGAACATCTTGCCCGGCTGCAGGCGGCCCTTGGCGACCACCTCGGCCGGGTCCAGGTCGATCACGCCGGCCTCGGAGCCGAGCACGACCAGGCCGTCCCGGGTGTGCCACCAGCGCCCCGGGCGCAGGCCGTTGCGGTCCAGCACCGCGCCGATGACCGTGCCGTCGGTGAACGCGACCGCGGCCGGACCGTCCCACGGCTCGATCAGGCTCGCGTGGAAGCGGTAGAAGGCACGCCGCGCCGGGTCCATGCCCGGGTCGTTCTCCCACGCCTCCGGGATCATCATCAGCACCGCGTGCGGCAGGCTGCGGCCGGACAGGTGCAGCAGCTCCAGCACCTCGTCGAAGCTGGCCGAGTCGGACGCCTCCGGCGAGTTGATCGGGAACAGCCGCTTGATGTTGCCCGGCAGGTTCGGCGTCGACAGCAGCGCCTCGCGGGCGGCCATCCAGTTCTTGTTGCCGCGGATCGTGTTGATCTCGCCGTTGTGCGCGATCAGCCGGTACGGGTGGGCCAGCGGCCACGACGGGAACGTGTTCGTCGAGAACCGGGAGTGCACCAGCGCGATCGCGGAGGTGACCCGCTCGTCGGCGAGCTCCGGGAAGAACGCCGGGAGCTGCTCGGGGGTCAGCATGCCCTTGTACGTGACCGTGCGCGAGGAGAGCGACGGGAAGTACGCCGGGACGCCGCGCTGCGAGGTCTCGCGCTCGGCCTGCTTGCGGATGCAGAACGCCACCCGGTCCAGCTCGAGGCCGGACAGGCGCTGGCCGGCCGGGCCGGCGGGCGAGTCGACGAGCCGGTGCGCGGCGATGAAGACCTGGCGGATCGCCGGGCGGGCGTCCTCGGCGGTCGCGCCCAGGCCGGCCGGGTCCACCGGGGCCTCGCGCCAGCCGAGCAGGTCGCCGCCCTCGACGAGCGCGTACTTCTCGATCACCTTGACGGCGCGGGCGGCCTCGGCCGGGTCGGTCGGCAGGAAGACCAGACCGGTCGCGTACTCGCCGGGCTCGGGAAGGTCGAAATCGGTGATCGCGCGGTAGTACTCGTCCGGGACCTGGATCATGATCCCGGCGCCGTCGCCGGTGTTCTGCTCGGCGCCACGCGCGCCCCGGTGGTCCAGGCGGATCAGTGCCGACAGACCCTTCGCAACCACGTCATGACTACGACGGCCGTGAATGTCAGCAACAAAGGCCACGCCGCAGGCGTCACGTTCATGCGCCGGGTCGTACAACCCCTGGGGATGCGGATATGCCACCGGGCCTCCTGTCGTCTCTGGTGTTTCGGATCAAGGTCGGGACGACGTCGGCCCTGCAAAGTCTCTTGAGTCTACGTTAAGAGACACTGATCTCCGCCAGGTGCGGATTGATCACACCTAGCCCCGGGATCAGGGTTTGTGTGGACGAACTGAATAGCACAGCCGCACCGGGGACCGGTAGTCTCGCGCGATGGCACGAGCGGATTCCGACCACTTCGACCGGCTCGAACAGTTCTACGACGCTTTGCCCCGGCCCTGGGCCCGGGTCGAGGAGATCGGCTCCCTGGTGCTCTTCGTCCGCGAGGGCGAGGGTTGGCCCTATTACGCACGCCCCCGGCGGGGCGCCCCCACGCCCTCCGCGGCCGACCTCACCGCCTGCCGGGCCAGGCAGCGTGAGCTGGGTCTTCCGGAGACGTTCGAGTGGGTCCACGAGACCACGCCGGACCTGCTCGCGGTGGCCCGCTCGGCCGGCCTCGACGTGCTGCTCGCGCCGCTGCTCGGCCTCGACCCGCAGGCCCTGGTGCCGGACCTGCCGGTGCCCGGCGCCGCGATCCGGGTGCTCGACCCGGCCGACCCCGGCCTGCACGCCGACCTGGCCGCGTCCCGGGCCGTGGCCCGCCTCGGATTCGCCGCGCCGGCCCATCGATCACCGGTCGAGATGACCGAGAAATCCCTGGTCGTCTCGGGTGCCGGACCGTCCGAACGGGACGCCGCGGCGGACCTCGTACTCAGCGACGAGGCGGTCGGCGGGCTCCGCGCGATGCTGGCCGGCGGGGACTACGAGACCGCGGTCGCCGAGTCGCCGGAGGAGGGCATCCTGGCCACCGGCACCAGCCAGCGGGCCGGCGACGTGGCCGAGATCGCCGGGGTGGCCACGCTGCCGTCGGCGCGCGGCCGCGGCTACGCGTCGCAGCTCACCGCGACCCTGGCCCGCAACCTGATCAGCCGCGGTGTCGAGTTGATCTTCCTGTCCGCGGGCGACGACGACGTGGCGCGGCTCTACACCAAGGTGGGTTTCCGCCGGGTGGGCACGGCGTGCATCGCGGAGCCGGCGGCCGTGCCGCTCTGAGGCCCCGCGCGATTCCCTCACACTTCCCATCATTTGGTACGACGTAAGGACCGCGCGCGCAATAGCTCGTTACCGACGCGCTCGGATCCACGTTCCGTCCGAGCGTCCCGGCGTGCTCGGCCGATCTGTCTCCAACATGTGAACCACCGGTGAAGAACGTCATCAGTCCCAAGATCCGGATCCCGCACCGCACACCGGCGCCCGGGCTCCGGCACGCCGGCTGGCGCTGAGGGTCGAAAACAGCGCCCTGAACAGCCCTGACCACCAGCCGAGCCCGGCCGGCCGGTCACGACGTACCCCGCAAGCAGTTGGCGACCAGGCCGGGCCGGAACCGGCGGCCGGAACCGCGAGCAGCGCGGACGCCGCCTGGCAAGCCGACAGCGACCAGGCCGTGCCCGCGAGCAGCGCGGACGCCGCCTATTCCGGCGGCGACCAGTCCGACACCGGGTCCAGCGTCCGGCCGAGGAGCCGCGGCCGCATGTGGTTCAGCGCCGCGTCCCGGGCCCGGAGCGCGAGCCGCCCCCGAGCCTGGACCACCGCCGACATCCGCCGGTTCTGCCGCACCACCGTGGTGGTCCGCGGCTGGCGCAACCGGGTGTACTGCTCCAGCGCCCGGGCCAGATCGGCGCCGGGCGCGGCCCCGCCGACCAGCGACTGCAGCGTCGCCGCGTCCTCGAAGGCCAGGCACGCGCCCTGCCCGAGGTGGTGCGGCATGGCGTGCGCGGCGTCGCCGATCAGCAGCACGCCGCCGGGGCCGGACGGGAACGCGTAGGTCCGCGGCAGCGGCCGCAACTCCCGCACGCCCTGCGGCACCAGCTCCTCGGGCCGGGTCAGCGAGAGCAGCTCACCGACCGGCTCGTGCCAGCCGGCGAACCAGCGCTGCAGCAACGCCAGCTGGGTGGCCGCCGGCTCCGGGCGCGGGGCGCCGGCCGCGGTCGCCACCCAGTAGATGCCGCCCTTGCCGGCCGCGTGCGCGCCGAGCGGGATGGCGACGAACCGGTATCCGGCGCCGAGCGTCTCGCCGCCGAGCGCCTGCCCCGCGGAGAGCTTCGGGACCCGGTACGCCGGGATCACCGCCTGCCACGCCGCGAAGCCGGAGCCGACCGCGGCGGCCTCCGGAGCCACCGCCGCCCGGACCCGGCTGTCGATGCCGTCCGCGGCGATCAGCAGGTCCGCCTCGATCAGGGTGTGCCCGTCGCCGACCGCGGGGCGTTCCCGGCGGCCGGTGCGGACCGTGGTCACGTCGAAGCCGGTCCGGATCTCGGTGTCGCCGAGGCCCGCGACCAGCGCGTCGTAGAGGTCTTCCAGGTGCGCGACGGCCGGGACCGGGCCGGTCGCGCCGGCCCGCTGGCGCGGCGGGATCAGCCACTGGCCGTCCGGGCGGCGCACCCCGCCGTCGGGCAGCGGGGACGCGCACGCCGACCAGCCGCCGTCCGGGTCGAGCGAGTCCAGGGCGCGGCGGCCGTTGGGCCAGAGGACCACGGCGGTGGGTGGGGCGGCGATCCGTTCGGCACGCTCCAGGAGCGTGACCCGCCATCCGGTGCGGGACAGCGCGCCGGCCGCGGCCAGACCGGCCATTCCGGCGCCCACCACCACGGCCGTACGCATGTGCCGCTCGCCTTTCCGGTGGGTCAGCGCTCGTCGGCGGGCCGGTCGGCGGGCTCGTCGCCGTCGCCCCCGTCCGCGGAGGCGGACCCCGAGGAAGCGGACCCGGGGGAAGCCGCGTCGGCCGAGTCGGCGGCCGGGCCGGCCGGGCTGGTCACCAGCACCGGTTCCGGCGACGGCAGCACGCCGGTCGCCTGATAGGCCAGGAACTGTTCCTCGGTGACCACCTGGTACGCCACCGGCGCCGGCTTCTTGGCCGGGGTGGCCTCCGCGGACACGTCCACCGCGGAGACGTCGCCGGCCGATTCCACCGCGACGTCCGGGGCGTCGACGGGCACCAGGTACGCCCGCGGCCCGCGCATCACGATGAAGTAGATCGCCGCACCCAGGAACACCGCGATCGAGACGAACACGTTGAGCCGGATGCCGAAGAAGTGGTTGGCCTCGTCGGTGCGGAGCGCCTCGATCCAGCACCGGCCGGCCGTGTACGCCATCACGTAGAGCGCGAACGCCCGCCCGCGGCCGAACTTGAACTTCCGGTCGAGCAGCCAGACCAGACCGCCGACGCCGAGATCCCAGATCGCCTCGTACAGGAAGGTGGGGTGGTAGAGGTCCGGGCGGGTGACCGGCTCACCGTCGATCATGGTGGCGTGGCCGGGGTTGGCCGAGTCCATCTCGTGCACCTGCAGGCCCCACGGGAGCGTGGTGACCTTGCCGTAGAGCTCGTTGTTGAACCAGTTGCCGAACCGGCCGATGCCCTGCGCGATCGGCAGCGCCGGCGCGAGCGAGTCGGCGAAGACGCTCAGCGGGATGCCCATCTGACGGGCCGCGATCCAGGCGCCGACCGCGCCACCGGCGACCGCGCCCCAGATCCCGAGGCCGCCCTCCCAGATGTACAGCGCGCGGACCGGGTCACCCCCGGAGCCGAAGTAGTCCTGCGGCGAGGTGATCAGGTGGTAGAGCCGCGCCCCGACGATGCCGAACGGCACCGCCCAGACCACCATGTCCAGCGACGCCCAGGGCGCCACGCCCCGGTGACGCAGCCGCTGCTCCATGAGGAGGGTCGCGACGACCATGCCGGCGATGATGCAGAGCGCGTAGGCCCGGAGCGGGAACGGGCCCAGGTGCCACACCGACGTGGTGGGACTGGGGATGAGGGCGTAGTTCACGGGTGCACACGCTACCGTCGCCGGGCCAGCACGCAATGCCCAGGGAGGTCCCGATTCAGGGCCAGAGCCGTTCCTTCACCCAGGAATCGGCCGAACGGCGGTAGCGCAGCCGTGGATGCCGTCGCGAGGCCGGATCGCCCTGCCAGAACTCCACGCTGACCGGCACCACCGCGTAGACCGCGTGGCTCTCCGGCACGAAGTCCGGGTCGGCGGCCAGCAGCCGCTCGGCCTCCTGCAGCGCGAGGGTGATGTCCGAGTCCTCGGCCATCGTGTCGCTCTGCACGCTGCTCAGCGACGCCGTCCGGGAGACCGGCGAGCGCGACAGGAAATCCGCGGCCGAGGCCGCAAGACCCAGATCGAAGACCTTTCCGCGTACGCGGACCTGCCGCCCCTGCTCCGGCCAGTAGAACCCGAGGGCCGCGTCCGGCCGGGCGGTGAGCTGCCGGCCCTTGGCGCTGCGGCGGTCGGTCGCGAACTGCCAGCCCCGCTCGTCCACGTCCCGCAGCAGCAGGACCCGGACGTCCGGCAGCCCGTCCTCGTCGACCGTGGCGAGGTTCATCGCGTGCGGCTCGCGTACCCCGGCCGCGACCGCCTCGCCGAACCAGCGCAGGAACAGCTCGCGCGGCTCGGCCGGGGTGCGGTCCAGGTCGAAGTGCGACAGCTCGCCGGCCATCGCCGGGAGGGTGCGTAACAACCAGCTGATACTCATCAGCGGCGGCGCACGCCCTCGGCCAGCTCGGCACTGAGCGCCCGCAGGTTGCCCAGCCCGGCGGCCCGGTCGGGCGCCTCCAGCACGCAGCGGATCAGCGCGCTGCCGACGATCACGCCGTCCGCGAACGCGGCCACCTCGGCGGCCTGGTCCCCGTTGCCGACGCCCAGCCCGACCCCGACCGGCATCGCCGGGTCGGCCTTGCGGATCCGGTCGACCAGCTCGGGAGCCTGCGAGGAGACCGAGGTACGGGCGCCGGTGACGCCCATCAGCGCGGTGGCGTAGACGAAGCCCCGGCAGTTCGCCACGGTCATCGCGATCCGCTCGTCGGTCGACGACGGCGCGACCAGGAACGTCCGGTCGATCCGGTGTTTGTCCGAGGCGGCGATCCACTCGGCGGCCTCGTCCGGGATCAGGTCGGGCGTGATCAGCCCGGTGGCCCCGGCGGCGGCGAGGTCGCGGGCGAACGCGTCCACGCCGTACTTCTCGATGGGGTTCCAGTAGGTCATCAGGACGACCGTGGCGCCGGCCGCGGACACCGCCTCGATGATCTTCAGGGTGTCCCTGGTCCGGACGCCGTTGGCCAGCGCGATGTCGCTGGCCTTCTGGATCACCGGGCCGTCCATCACCGGATCGGAGTACGGCAGCTCGACCTCGATCACGTCGCAGCCGGCCTCGTGCATCGCGATCATCTGCTCGATGCTGTGGTCGACCGTCGGGAAGCCGGCCGGCATGCAGCCGACCAGCACCGCGCGGTTCTCGGCCTTCGCCTTCGCGAAAGTGTCCGCGATGCTCACGTGTTCTCCCCGGGGACGACCGCCTCGACCGGGTCGAGGATGCCGAAGTAGGCGCCCGCGGTGTGCACGTCCTTGTCGCCGCGGCCGGACAGGTTCACCACGATGGTCGGGGTGCGGCCCAGCTCCTCGCGCAGCCGCGGGGCGATCTTCGCGACCCCGGCCAGCGCGTGCGAGCTCTCGATCGCCGGGATGATCCCCTCGGTCCGGCAGAGCAGCTGGAACGCCGCCATCGCCTCGGCGTCGGTGACCGGCTCGTACGTCGCCCGCCCGGTGTCGTGCAGCCAGGCGTGCTCCGGGCCGACGCCCGGGTAGTCCAGGCCGGCCGAGATCGAGTGCGACTCGATGGTCTGCCCGTCCTCGTCCTGCAACAGATAGGTCCGGTTGCCGTGCAGCACGCCGACCGAGCCGCCGGTGATCGACGCCGCGTGCCGGCCGGTCTCCACGCCGTCGCCGCCGGCCTCGAAGCCGTACAGCCGCACCGACGGGTCCGGGACGAACTCGTGGAAGATGCCGATCGCGTTGGAGCCGCCGCCGACACAGGCCGCGACCGCGTCCGGCAGCCGGCCGATCTGATCCAGGCACTGCTGCCGGGCCTCGACGCCGATGCCGCTCACGAAGTCCCGGACGATCTCCGGGAACGGGTGCGGGCCGGCCGCCGTGCCGAGCAGGTAGTGCGTGGAGTCCACGGTCGAGACCCAGTCGCGCAGCGCCTCGTTCAGCGCGTCCTTCAGGGTGCGCGAGCCGTTGGTGACCGGGACGACGGTGGCGCCGAGCATCCGCATCCGCGCCACGTTCAGCGCCTGCCGCTGGGTGTCCGTCTCGCCCATGTAGACCACGCACTCGAGGTCCAGCAGGGCGGCCGCGGTCGCGCTGGCCACGCCGTGCTGGCCGGCGCCGGTCTCGGCGATCACCCGCGGCTTGCCCATCCGCTTGGCGAGCAGCGCCTGGCCCAGCACGTTGCGCACCTTGTGGGCGCCGGTGTGGTTCAGGTCCTCCCGCTTGAGCAGGATCTCCGCGCCGAGCTTCGCGGACAGCCGCTTCGCCGGGTACAGCAGCGACGGGGTGCCCGCGTAGTTCAGCAGCAGGTCCTTGAAGGTCGCCTGGAACTCCGGGTCAACCTTGGCCGAGCGGTACGCCGCCTCCAGCTCGTCGAGAGCCTTGATCAGCGCCTCCGGAACGAACCGGCCACCATACCTACCGAAGTGGCCGGCCAGATCCGGAAGGGACGGCGCCGTCATCGCACCGGCCTGGGCGTCGCCGGGTGGTTCCCGGCGTTGACCAGCTCGGCCACCGCGTCGCGCGGCGACTTCTGGGTCACCAGGCCCTCGCCGACCAGCACCGCGTCGGCGCCCGCCGACGCGTAGCGGATCAGGTCGTGCGGGCCGCGGACGCCGGACTCGGCGATCTTCACGACGTTGTTCGGCAGGCCGGGGGCGATCCGCTCGAAGACCGACCGGTCCACCTCGAGGGTCCGCAGGTCACGGGCGTTCACGCCGATGACCTTCGCGTTCGCCTCGAGCGCCCGGTCCGCCTCCTCCTCGTTGTGCACCTCGACGAGGGCGGTCATGCCCAGCGACTCGATCCGCTCGAGCAGGCCGACCAGCGCGTTCTGCTCCAGCGCCGCGACGATCAGCAGCACCAGGTCCGCGCCGTGCGCCCGGGCCTCGTGCACCTGGTAGCTGGAGATCACGAAGTCCTTGCGCAGCACCGGCACCTTCACGGCGGCGCGCACCGCCACCAGGTCGTCCAGCGACCCGCCGAACCACCGGCCCTCGGTGAGCACGCTGATGCACCGGGCGCCGCCGGCCGCGTACTCCCCGGCCAGCTCGGCCGGGTCGGGGATGTCGGCGAGCGCGCCCTTGGACGGCGACGATCGCTTCACCTCGGCGATCACCGCCACGCCGGGCTTGCGCAGCGCCGCGTACGCGTCGATCGCCGGCGGCGCCGCCGCCGCGAGCTCGCGTACCTGCTCCAGTGGAGTCGCGGCCTGACGTGCCGCTACGTCCTCGCGCACACCGGCGAGGATCTCCTCGAGTACGTTCTGCGGCCGCGCGGGTCCGCCACTGCCCGCTTCCGCCTGATCGGATGTCACGTAATGACTCCCCTCTCCGGGTGTCTTCGGCCCGATGCTAGGCGGCGAGGCAGGCCCCCGGGCTCCCGGGGTATGGCGCGCCTCACGAGTTGGACTGGGGCATAATGCCAGGCTGCCCGCCCCGCATGTCACTTCGCTCACATCGAGCGAACGGCCCTCAGGCCGCTGTGCTGGGGCACCTCCCCCGAACGGCCGACCGTACTTTGCGTTGACCGGGCCGTCACGGTGTGGAAATACGGCTCCGGCATCGTGTGGCTCGGGCAGACTAGTCGACGGCGCCGACGGCGCCGCCACCCGGACGATGATGCGGAGTCGACCAATGGCCACTGATCAGACCCCTCAGACAGCCGGTTTCGCCGAGGTCTCCCGGACCCTCGTCGCCATCGCCGCCGAGGTCGTGACCGGCGTGCAGCGGGCGGTCGTGGGCCCGGACAACATGCGTACCGCCAGCGACAACGCCTGGTCGGCGATCGAGGCGGACCGGGCGCGGGCCGCCGCCCGGGCCGAGACCAGCCGCGCGGTGGCCGCGATCGTCGCCACCCGCCCGCGGCGCACCCGGTCCGCGGCCCGGCACCGCGCCCGCACGGCCGCCGCCCCGGTCCGCTGAAAGCCCGGTCCGCTGAAAAACCCGGTCCGCGGAAAAAACCGGGTTTGCTGATGACGCGAATAAACGCCCGGCCCTAAACGGTCGGATCGTCGCCCCTGTCCAGGGCGTCCCAGGCGGCACGGTTGTCCGCCGGTTCCAGCTCAGAGCTCTCCCGGCGGACGGCCGCGGTGGCCGGCGTCCGTTCGTACCGCGACGACATCGCCGCCCACCGGTGCCCGTGGCGCGCGGCGAGGAACCCGCCGGCCGCCACCGCCACCCCGCCCAGCACGCAGGCCACCGGCCAGAACGCGGCCCCGGCCCCGGCCTCGCCGGCGTCCAGCCCGGCCCGGGCCAGCACCCCGCCGGCTGCCACCCCCAGCCCGGCCAGCAGCAGCACACCGCCGAGCACCCGCCGGGCCAGGCCCTTGGTGGCGAGCAGCGCGCCGGCCCCGGCGAGCCCGACCACGGCCAGGCCGATCAGCCACGGCTGCTCGTCGGCGCCGGTCCGGACGGTCGTCAGATCCGAGAGCCCGGTGCGGTGCTCGACCGTCATCGACCACGTACGGGTGACAGCGAACAGGGTCAGGCCGGCCCCGGCCAGACAGGCCAGGACCGCGGCGGCGTGCGAGCGACGGCTCATCGGGCCGCTCGGAGCGTCTCGGCGGCGGCGATCGCGGCCAGCACGGCGGCCGCCTTGTTCCGGGTCTCCTGCTCCTCGGCGGCCGGGTCGGAGTCGGCGACGATGCCGGCGCCCGCGCCGACGTAGGCCACCCCGTCCTTGAGCAGCGCGGTCCGGATCGCGATCGCCATGTCCATGTCGCCGGCGAAGCCGAAGTAGCCGACCGTGCCGCCGTACAGGCCGCGCCGGGTCGGCTCCAGCTCCTCGATGATCTCCATGGCCCGGACCTTGGGCGCGCCGGAGAGCGTGCCGGCCGGGAACGTCGCGGCCAGCGCGTCGAACGCGGTCCGGTCCGCCCGCAGCCGGCCGACCACGGTGGACACGATGTGCATGACGTGGCTGTACCGCTCGATCCGGGCGAACTCCGGCACCTCGACGCTGCCCGGCTCGCAGACCCGGCCCAGGTCGTTGCGGCCCAGGTCGACCAGCATCACGTGCTCGGAGCGCTCCTTCGGGTCGGCCAGCAGCTCGGCGGCGAGCGCGGCGTCCTGCTCCGGGGTGGCGCCCCGCCAGCGGGTGCCGGCGATCGGGTGCAGCAGCGCGGTCCGGTTCGCGCTGACCTTGAGGTGCGCCTCCGGCGACGAGCCGACGATGTCGAAGTCGTCGAAGCGCAGCAGGTACATGTACGGACTCGGGTTGGTGGCCCGCAGCACCCGGTAGATGTCCAGCGCGTTCGCGTCGGTGGGCCGCTCGAACCGCTGGGCCACCACGATCTGGAAGCACTCGCCGGCCCGGATCGCCTCCTTGGCCTGCTCCACCGCCTTCTGGTAGTCGCCCGGGACGGTCCGGCTGACCGGCTCGCCGGCCGGCCGCCGATGCACCGTGGACACCATCGGCGGGGTGGGCCGGGACAGCGCGGTGGTCATCGCGTCCAGCCGGCCGACCGCGTGGTGGTACGCCGCCCGGCGGGCCGCGTCGTCCGCGTCCTCGGCCAGCACCGCGTTCGCGACCAGCAGCGCCGAGCCGTCGTGATGGTCGAGCACCACCAGGTCGGTGGCGAGCATCATGCCCAGCTCGGGCAGCGGCACGTCGATCTCGGCCGTCGAGGGCAGCCGCTCGAAGCGCCGGACCAGGTCATAGCTGAGATAGCCGACCATGCCGCCGGTCAGCGGGGGCAGGTCGTCGGCCGCGGGGCCGTCGGCGAGCGCCGCCACGGTCTGCCGCAGCACCTCGACCGGGTCACCGTCGAGCGGCACCCCGGCCGGCGGGGTGCCCAGCCAGGCCGCCTCGCCGTTCCGCTCGATCAGGGTCGCCACGCTGCGGACGCCGATGAACGAGTAGCGGGACCACGCGATGCCCTGCTCGGCCGACTCCAGCAGGAAGGTGCCGGGGCCGCCGGCCAGCTTGGTGTAGACGCCGACCGGGGTCTCCCCGTCGGCCAGCAGCTTGCGGGTGACCGGGATGACCCGACGATGCGTACGGACGAATCGGTCTTCGTCGGGAAGTGTCGCTCCGCTGGTCACTGAGCCACCTCCAGTTCCTCGCTGAAACAGGTGTGGGTGCCGGTGTGGCAGGCCGCCCCGGTCTGCTCGACGGTCAGCAGCAGCGCGTCCCCGTCGCAGTCCAGCGCCACCTTCCGCACCTTCTGGTGGTGACCGGAGGTGGCGCCCTTCACCCAGTACTCCCCGCGACTGCGGGACCAGTAGGTGGCCCGGCCGGTGGTCAGCGTCCGATGCAGGGCTTCCGCGTCCATCCAGGCCAGCATCAGCACGTCGCCGGTGCCGTGCTCCTGCACGATCGCGGCGACCAGGCCGTCCGGAGTCCGCTTGAGCCGTGCGGCGATCGCCGCGTCCAGGGAAGTCTCTGCATCTGACACGAGCACGATTGTCCCGCATCGCGGGCGGATATCTTGCACGCGGCATGGAGGGCCCACGATCCGGTCACAGGGGATGTGCCGGACCGATCGGGACGGTACCGTCGGCGGGGCGCCGTACCGCCTAGATGCCCCGGCGCCCGCCGCCGGGTGTGTCTGCGCAGCTCCAAGCACCGGTGGGCGCGCCTTGCGACGGGAGTGGTTTACCGATGGAGCCGACGTCCAGCCCCGACAATGCCCGGCCGGCACCCGGACTCGCCCGATTCTGGCAGGTTCGTCCCGATGCCGAGGCCGAGTCGAGCTATCTGCCCTCCGCCTATCTGCCCCCGGCGGAGGAGACGCGGGAAGCGGAGCCAGTGCCGGAGCCGGAGATGGTGTCCCTGGGCTCCCGCCGGGCCATCGAGCCGGAGCTCACCCTCCCGCCGCTGCCCATCGACCTGATGACCGGGTCCTCCCGGCCGTTCGGACCGCACCCGGGGTCCCCGTTCGCGCCGATCGCCTCGGCCCGCGGACCGCACGGCCCGGGCGACGCCAACGGCTTCCACGGCACCCCCGGCGAGCTGCCGGGCAGCGATCCGTTCGGGCTGAACCGGGCCGCCGGCCGGGTCCCCGGCCCAGGTCGGAGCGACCGCGGCGGGACCCCGCCGACCCGCCCCCGGCACGGCGATTCTGATCACTCGGTCCCTTCGGACCACGAGCCGGAGCCTGGCCAGGACGTAGAGTCTCGGGAGCCCGAGGCCGAAACACCGGGACGGGATACCTCTTTCGGGGGATTCCGGCTCGGCGGCACCGGGCGCTTCCTCTTCGGTGGCCGGGCCCCGGACGCGCACGCCGGCGTCAACGGGCACACCTCCGAGGCGGAGGCTTCGGCCGCGGAGGAGACGCCCGGCGACGCTCAAGTCGCCGAATCACCGGCCGACGAGGAGTCCACCGGTGCCGCACCGGAGGACGAGCCGGCGGACGACACGTCGCCGGAGGCCGGCCAGGACCCCGCCGAGGAGGCGGGACCACGCGACGAGAACGGACGTGAACACATGAACGGACGGGCAGGAGCCCCCGGGTACGCACAGCCCGGCGACATGCCGGGCCAGGACGAGGCGCCCGTGGCGGACGGCCCGCTCGACGAGCCGGTCGAGGTCCACCCGGCCGCCGGCTGGGCGTCGGTCCCGGTCCAGCCGCCGACCTCGGGCGGGCCGGCCGGCCCGGTGTCGGGCGCGCCGGTGTCGCCGGGGTACGCCCCGGCGCCGTACCTGCCGACCGACTTCACCCCGGACCACCCGGCGAGCACGCTGACGCCGGAGCCGAACGGCGAGCAGCCGGCCCCGGTGCCGCTCGACCCGGCGGCCTCCGCGGCCCCGGTCTCCCCGGCCCAGCCGCTCGGCCCGGTCCCGCCGCTCGGCCAGGCCCAGCCGGCCGGTCCGGTCCAGCCGTTCAGCCCGGCCCCGCCGACCGCCCCGGGTCCGCCGCCGGCGCCGGTGACCGGCTCGGCCACCATGCAGCTGCCGGAGCTGGTGTACCCGACGCCGACGCATCCGGCGCCGATGCCGCAGATCCCGGCCACCCGCGCGCCGTCCGACCTGCCGCAGTCCACGGAGACCGGGTTCGCGTTCGGCTCGCCGGCCACCACCGGCTACAGCCTGGGCCGCTCCGGCGAGGCCTTCGGGGTCGCCTCGGTGACCCCGGCCGCGCCGCAGGCCGGTTCGGTCACGCCGCCGCCGCTCGAGTTCCAGCCGTACCCGGAGTCCGGTCTGACCGGCGTCTCGGTCGGCGGTCTCCGGCGCGGTCTGGTCGACGACGAGCGCCCGGCGGCCCGCCGCTCGGCCAGCCTCGAGGACGCCGAGCCGGTTCGCCGGCCGGGCCGTCGCGCGGCGGCCGAGGACGACGATCTCGGTTCCGAGTCGTCCCTCGGCGGCGAGGAGGGCGCGATCATCCGTCCCAACATCTGGGACGAGGACGCCGCCCGGCACTTCCGGGCCGCCTGGCACGAGGTGAAGGCGGAGTTCGTCGACGACCCGGTGAACGCGCTGACCCGGGCGCACGACCTGCTCACCGACGCGGTGAACGAGCTGACCGAGGTGCTGCTGGCCGAGCGGGACGATCTCGACCCGCTGCGCGGCACCGGCACCACGGACACCGAGAGCATGCGGATGGCGATGCGCGGCTACCGCGAGTTCCTGGACCGCATCCTCTCGCTGTAATCCGCCGGCACGCGAAAAGGCGGGCAGCCCCCGGCACGGGGCTGCCCGCCTTTTGCGTTACCCCGCCCTCCGCGGCACCTTCGGACGGGGCGAACGGGATCCCCCCACCCGACGGCGGCAGAAGGAGGGAGAGAGGATCCCGAGCCTTTCAAAATCTTTTTTTATTGCCTCGGCTGCGGCCGATAACTGACCGCCGCTCCCGCGGGGACCCTTCCGACCCTCGCAGGGCGCTGGCGCGCCCAGAACGCGAGGCCCGCAAGGGCGACGTCCGCGGGTGGTTGCGGAAAACCCCCTACGCCGAGCAACGACCGCACAGGATCGGGTGCAGCAGGTGGGCCAGGTCGTGGCGGTCCGTCACCGGGCGCGGGAAGGCCAGCCGGGCGCTGCGCGAGCCCATCCGGACCAGGAAGCCGTAGCGGTCCAGGCGGACCACCTTGGGCTCGTCGCCCGGCCGGGCGGCCTTGCCGAGCTGCCGGCGCACGTAGTCGCCCATCTCGGTCATGTGGTGATCGGCCAGGTCCGCGATCAGGTCGAACTCGATGGCCCGCAGCGGGTCCGGGGACGCCTCGGCGTAGTCGTCCGGGTCGATCTCGACCAGTTTCTCGGTGCGCTCGAAGCGCACCTCGGCCACGTCCATCCGGTACAGCGCCTGGGTCCCGCCGACGTCCAGCAGATCTCCGCAGGCGTCGGTGTCGGCGTAGTCCAGCGCGGCGGCGCGGGCCTCGTCGCCGGTGAGGCGAGCGGCCCAGCCGGAGACCCAGACCCGGCCGAGCGCCGGCGACGTGGACATCGGCGGGACGTCCCGGATGTCGAGAACCAGCGCGGTGTCATCGTTCCCCGGCTGCGGCCGCAGCGCCGTGACCAGCGTGCTCCCGGTCGGCACGAGCAGCAGCGGGCGCCCCTGGGCGTCGGTCACGTGCCGGACCGGAAGCGGTCCGGGGTGGCAGGCGATGTGGGCGACGGCGGGCAGGTGACCGGCGGCGAGAGTACGCGCGATCTCGGCGGGACTGGGTTGCATGTCGAGCACCTCCGGGCACCGGTTAGGCTTACCTAAGTTAGGCAAGGCTAACCGTAACAGGAGATCCGGCGTGAACAACTCGCGACCCAAAGCCAAGCTCTCCCGGGCGCTCGGCATCCCTCTCACCCGCAAGTGTGTGAAGTACTTCGAGCGGCGGCCGTTCCCGCCGGGCGTGCACGGCCGCGGCCGGCGCAAGAGCTCGGACTACCAGGTCCGGCTGCTGGAGAAGCAGCGTCTGCGGCACCAGTACAACATCAGCGAAGTCCAGATGCGGGCCGCGTACGACGCCGCCCACCAGGCCGAGGGCAAGACCGGCGAGACCATGGTCACCCTGCTGGAGCGCCGTCTCGACGCCACCGTCTTCCGGGCCGGCTTCACCCGCACCATCTACCAGGCTCGTCAGCTGGTCGTGCACGGTCACTTCACGGTGGACGGCAAGAAGGTGGACCGGCCGGGCTACAAGCTCAAGCCGGGCCAGGTCATCGAGGTCAAGGAGACGAGCCGGCAGAAGCCGCCGTTCCAGATCGCGGCGACCGGCGCGCACAACGACGGGCCGACCGCGCCCTACCTGTCGACCGTCCTGGAGGAGCTGCGCACCACCGTGATCCGGGTGCCGGTGCGCACCGAGGTCCCGGTGCTCTGCGACGAGCAGCTCGTCGTCGAGTACTACGCGCGATAAAGCTCATGCATCGCTGAGATGGCGGGTTTCTCGCCCCGGTCGCGGTTGCGGCCGGGGCGAGCGACACACCATCTCACCAGGTAAAACCTGGTCAGCGTGTCTGTTCAAGCCAGCTGGCGTAGAGCTTTGCGTAGATGGAGTCCGGCTCGGCGACGAGCTGGGCGTGCGGGCCGCGTTGCACGACGCGGCCCGCGTCCACGACGATCACCTCGTCCGCGGCCTCCGCGGTGGACAGTCGATGGGCGATGGCCACCGTGGTCCGGCCGCGGGTGACCAGGTCCAGCGCGTGCTGCAGGCGCACCTCGGTGGCCGGATCGACCGCGCTGGTCGCCTCGTCCAGCACCAGCAGGTCGGGGTCCGCCACGTACGCCCGGACCAGCGCCACCAGCTGCCGTTCCCCGACGCTGAGCGCCTCCCCGCGCTCCCCCACCGGGGTCTCCAGCCCGGCCGGCAGACCACCCAGCCAGTCGGCCAGCCCCAGCTCGGTGAACGCGTCGAGCAGCTGCCCGTCGGTGAGCGCCGGCTCGGCGAAGCGGATGTTCTCCGCGATGGTGGCGTCGAAGAGGAACCCGTCCTGTGGGACCATCACCACCCGCGACCGCAGCGACGAGAACTGCACCGAGGTCAGTGGCGTCCCGGAGAGCAGCACCTCGCCCGCGGCCGGATCCATCAGCCGGGTGAGCAGCTTGGCGAACGTGGTCTTCCCGCTGCCGGTCTCCCCCACCACGGCATACTTCCGCCGCGCCGCCAGCTCGAGATCGACGTCCGACAGGACGATCGGGCCGCCCGGATACCGGAACGAGACGTCGGCGAAGCGCACCGACAGCGGCCCGGCCGGCAGCGGCACGCCCCGGTCGTCCGGGTCGGCCACGTCCGGCTCGACGTCCAGCACGTCCAGGATCCGGCGCCAGCCGGCCACCGCGTTCTGCGCCTCGTTCAGCATGTCGGTGGCGATCTGCACCGGCTGGATGAAGAGCGTCACCAGGAACAGGAACGCGGTCAGCTGCCCGACGGTCAGATCCCCGTCCGCCCCGAGCAGCACCCCGACCACGACCACCCCGGCCATCGCCAGCCCGGCCCCGATCTCGCCGCTGGAGAAGCTGGTCACGCTGGTCTTCAGCGCCTTCTGCTGGGCCTGCCGGAGATCCTCGATCGAGGTGTCCAGCCGGGCCTGGGTGCGGCCGGAGACCCCGTAGGCCCGGATCACCGTGGCGCCCACCACACTCTCCGCGATGGCGCCGAGCATCACCCCGGTCCGCTCCCGGGACGCCTGGTAGACGGCCCGCAGCCGGGTCTGGAACAGCCGGATCACGCCGACCGCCGGGCCGAACGCGACCAGCACGACCAGCGCCAGCTGCCAGGAGTAGACGAACATCACCGCGGCCGAGACCAGCAGCTGGCCCGAGGCGAGCAACAGCTGCACCCCGCCGAACTGCAGGAACTGGGAGATCTGGTCGACGTCGCTGGTCACCCGGGAGACCATCGAGCCGCGCCGCTCGGACTGCTGGTGCAGCATCGACAGGTCGTGGATGTGCCGGAACGCCCGGGACCGCAGCGCGGCCAGCGCGGTCTCGCTGACCGTGAAGAGCCGCCGGGTCATCAGGTACCCGCACAGCGTGGAGATCAGCAGCGCGCAGAGCGTGAACAGCACGATCTCGCCGACCACGCCCAGGTCGGGGCCGCCGGCCGCGCGGATGCCGTGGTCGATGCCCTGCTGCACGGCGATCGGCACCGCGACCCGGCCGGCCATCTGCAGCGTGGCCAGGACGATCGTGCCGCCCAGCCCGGTCCGCAGCTCCGGCGACAGCGCCAGCCCCCGCTTGACCGTGGCCATCGTTCCCTCAGCCGTGCTCACTTCTCTGCTTCCTTCTCGTACGCCGTGACCAGCGCCTGGTAGCCCGCGTGGAACGTCATCAGCTCGGCGTGCGTCCCGGTCGCCACCACCCGGCCGCGATCGAGGAAGACCACCTCGTCGGCGAGCGCGATGGTGGCCCGCCGGTACGCCACCACCAGGATCGACGCGTCCGCGTCCCCGCCGCGCAGCGCGTTCAGGATGTCCGCCTCCACCCGCGGGTCGACCGCGCTGGTGGCGTCGTCGAGCACCAGCAGGCGGGGCTTGCCGGCCAGCGCGCGGGCCAGCGTGAGCCGCTGCCGCTGCCCGCCGGAGAGCGAGGTGCCACGCTCGCCGACCGCGGTGTCCAGCCCGGCCGGCAGCCGGTCGACGAACCGCTCGGCCTGGGCCAGCCCGATCGCGGACCGGACCGCGTCGTCGTCGACCGCGGGCCGGTCCAGCGCGATGTTGCCGCGCACCGTGTCGTCGAACACGAACGGGATCTGCGGCACCAGCGCGGTCGCGGCGGCCAGCGCGGACAGCGCCAGATCCGGCAGCTTCACCCCGTCCAGGCCGACGCCGCCGGACTCCGGGTCGACCAGGCGCACGGCGAGCGAGGCGATCGTCGACTTGCCCGAGCCGGTCGCGCCGACGAGCGCCACGGTCTTTCCGGCCGGCACGGTGAAACTGACGTCGTGCAGGACCGCGGGGCCGTCGCCGTACCGAAAGTTGACGTGCTCGAACCGCAACTCGGCCGGGCCGTGACCGGGCAGCGAACCCTCGCCGTAGGCGAGATCGCCCTCGGCGCCGAGCACCGCCTGCACCCGGTCCCAGCCGGCCACGCTGCGCGGCAGCTCGGCGACCACCCAGCCGATCGCGCGCACCGGGAACGCCAGCACGGTGAACAGGAACGCGACGCTGACCAGCTCGGTGACCGTGATCGCGCCGGTCTGCATCCGCCACGCGCCGAGCAGCAGCACGGCGAGCGTGCCGAGGCTGGGCAGGCTGTCCATCAGCGGGTCGAACAGGCCGCGCAGCCGGCCCACCGCGATCAGCGAGTCGCGCAGCTCGTCGACGAAGACGCCGAACCGGCGCGACTCGTCGGCCTCCCGGCCCATCGTCTTGACCACCAGCGCGCCGTCGAAGCTCTCGTGCGCGACCGCGCTGACCTTCGCCCGGTTCTGCTGGACCCGGATCTGCCGCGGCGACATCCGCCGGGAGTAGACCAGGTTGAGCCCGAACAATCCGGGGAACAGCGTGGCGCCGACCAGCGCGAGCACCCAGTCGGTGACGAACAGCGAGATCAGCGCGCCGATCAGCATGACGATCGTGCCGACCGCGAACGGGAACGGGGCGATCGGGCCCCAGGCCGCCTCGACGTCCGAGTTCGCGTTGGAGAGCAGCGTGCCGGTGGCGTGCCGCTGGTGCCAGGCCGGCGGCAGCGCCAGGTAACGCCCGGTCACCGCCCGGCGATAGCGCGCCTGGAGGTGGAACTGCATGTACCCGGCGCCGAGGCGGCGGCCGAAGATGCTTGCCACGCGCAGCGCGCTGATCCCCAGGAAGACCGCGGCGACCAGGGCGAGCTCGCCGGTGCGGGCGCGATGCGCGGCGAAGGCGGGGACGACGATGTCGCCGATCACCCAGCCGACGACGTACGAGTTCGCGATGATGAGCAGCCCGAACAGGCTGCTGCCGATGGTCCCGATGGTGAAGAGGCGCGGTTCGGTACGGATCGCGTGCCCGAGCACCCGCAGACCCCGTCCCAGCACGTCGCGGCTGGCCCTGCTGCTCAATGTCCTACCTGACTGGTAAGTATTGACCGGCGAATCCGGCCTTACCGATCCCATCCTGCCGAACGAGTGGCCGCCACCCCAGTGTTTACATTGTGGTGACGATTACACCCACGAATCCCCGCCCCCGGAAATTCGGGCAGCGACAAGTGGCCTGACCAGCCGGCCTCCCCCGCCGCATGATCATCGATGCGAGGGACTCCATGCGGCCCCGGGCGGGAAGACCCGGGTCGGCGCGTTCTCCGGGGACGGCGATCGCTATCAGGTCAGGCTGGGCTACGCCGCGTGCTCAGCACGGACCTGCCTCGTTCCGGTTACCGGGGAGCACGTGATCCTGCATACGATCGGTGGATGAACGACTACGCCCGCCAGGAACGCCGGCTGCTCGCCGACCTGCTGCTGCGCGAGGGCCCGGACGCGCCGACGCTGTGCACCGGGTGGACCACCCGGGATCTGGCCGCTCATCTGGTGATCCGGGACCGTCGCCCGGACGCCTCGGTCGGGATGCTCGTCCCGGCACTCCACTCCTACGGTGAGCGGGTGCGCCTGTCCAAGGCCGCGCTGCCGTACCCCGACCTGATCGCCGAGGTGCGTCAGCCCCCGGTCTGGAGCCCGGTCAGCAACCCGCTCACCGATGGTCTCGCCAACACCCTGGAGTTCTTCATCCACCACGAGGACGTCCGCCGCGCCGCCCCGGCGTGGGAGCCGCGTCCGCTGCCCGCCGGGCACCAGGCCGCGCTCTGGCGCAGCGGCAAGCTCACCTCGCGGATGGCGCTGCGCCGGGCCGGCGTGGTTGCCGAGGTGGTCGCCGACGGGTTCCCGCCGGTGCGCACCGGCCCGGCCCCGCAGGTGCGGATCACCGGCGACGCGGGTGAGCTGGCGCTGTTCTTCTCCGGGCGGCAGCGGATCGCCCGGGTCCAGATCGAGGGCGACCCGGCGGTGGCCGAGCGACTGCGCGGGGCCAGTTTCGGGTTCTGATTGGCTCATTCAAAACCCACAAGATTGGCCTGAGCGTACGGGCCAATCGGGCTCTAGGTTCGTCCCATGACCGCCCGACTCTCGGTGGCTCAGGGCACGGCGCTGTCGATCGGCGCCGTGCTGGGCACCGGGCTCATCTCCATGCCGGCGCTGGCCGCCGCGGCCGCGGGACCGGCCGCGCTGCTCGCGTGGCTCGCCCTGATCCTCCTCTCCGCCCCGCTGGCCTGGACGTTCGCGGCGCTCGGCGCGCGCTTCCCGGACGGGGGCGGGGTGGCGACGTACGCGGGCATGGCCTTCGGACGACGCGCGTCCGCCGCCGTGGGGTGGTGCTTCTTCTTCGCGGTGCCACTGGGCGCGCCGGTCGCCACGTCGTTCACCGGTGGGTACGTGGCGGACGCGCTCGGCGGCGGCCGGACCACCGAGCTGCTGACGTTCCTCGGGGTGGTGCTCACGGCGTACGTCATGAATCTCTTCGGTCTTCGCATTTCCGGCCGTGTGCAGCTGGTGCTCACCGGCACCCTGGCCCTGCTGCTGGTGGTGACCGTGCTGGCCGCGCTGCCGCACCTGAGGTTCGCGAACCTGACCCCGTTCGCGCCGCACGGCTGGGCCGGGCTGGGCGCCGCCGCGGCGATCCTGGTCTGGGGTTTCGCCGGCTGGGAGGCGCTCTCGTCGCTGTCCGCGGAGTACCGGAACCCGCGCCGCGACGTGCCCCGGGCCACGATGCTCGCGGTCGCCGTGGTCGGCGTGCTCTACCTGGCGGTGGCCGCGGTCAGCGTGCTGACCCTCGGCCCCGGCCTGGCGACCAGCCGGGCGCCGCTCGCGGATCTGCTGGCGATCGGCGTCGGCGGGCCGGTCCGGACGGTGACCGCGGTGGTCGCCGTGGTGCTGACGCTGGGCGCGGTGAACGCGTACTTCGCGGGGGCCGGCCGGCTCGGAGTGGCGCTGGCCCGGGACGGCGCGCTGCCGGCCCGGGTGTTCGGGGGCCGGCGCCGCTCCCTCACCGTCATCCTCGTGGTCAGCCTCGGGTGCGCGCTGCTGCGGCTGCCGGTGGCGCGGTCGGCGCTGCTGGTGACCGGCTGCTTCACGCTGGTCTACGTGATCGGCACGGCGGCGGCGCTGCGCCTGCTCCCCCGCGGCTGGTCCCGGGTGGTGGCCGGGGTCGCGTTCGTGGCGGTCTGCGGCCTGCTGTGGCTGAACGGGTGGCCGGCGCTGCTGAGTCTGGGGTTCGCGGCCGGCGCGCTGACCTATCAGGTGCTAACCGATAAATTCGGACAGAATCGTCAGGCCTTCGTCGATCAATTCCGGGTTCACCGCGCCGAAGCCGAGGACCAGGCCGCTGCGCCCGCCGTCGTAGGCGCTCAGGTCGTCGATCGCTAGCCCGCGTTGCCGCGATTTCTCGGAGATGTCGGTCACGAGCGAGCCGAGCGCGGTCACGTGCAGGCCGGCCGCCGACGGCACCACGTCCAACCCCGGCAGCCGCCCCAGGAACGCCACGATCCGATCGTGCCGGGCCGCGTACTCCCGCCGGGCGCGCCGCACGTGCCGGGCCAGCTCGCCCTCCTCGATGAAGCGGGCCAGCGCCGCCTGCACGGCGACCTGCCCGTGGCCGTCGGTGAGCTGCCGGGCGGTGGCCAGGGCGGGCCGCAGGCCGGGCGGGGTGAGGATGAACCCGGTCCGGATCGTGGGCAGCATGCTCTTCGAGAACGTCCCCACGTAGAGCACCCGTTCGCACTGGTCGAGCGCCCGCAACGGCTCCAGCGGACGGCTGCCGAAGCGGAACTCGCTGTCGTAGTCGTCCTCCACGATCGCGGTCTGCCGGCGCCGCGCCCAGTCCAGGAGCTGCCGGCGGCGGTCCAGGCTGAGCACCGGCCCGAGCGGGAACTGGTGCGACGGCGTGACGTAGACGATCCGCGCGTGCGCCGGCAGCGCGTCCACCACCAGCCCCTCGCCGTCGACCGGGACGCCGGCCACCCGCGCGCCGAGCGACGCGAACAGCGCCCGGGCCGGCGGGTATCCCGGCTCCTCCATCGCGACCGTGTCCCCGGGCCGCAGCAGCACCCGGCCGATCAGGTCGAACGCGTGCTGCGCCCCGTTGGTGACCAGCACCTCGCCGGCGGTCGCCCGGAGCGAGCGGGCGTACCCGAGATAGCGGGCGATCGCGGCCCGCAACGCCGGGTGACCGTACGGATCGGCGTACGTCCCCGGCCCGTTGGCCCGCAGCCGCAGCTCGGCGGCGACCATCCGCCGCCAGGTGTCGAACGGGAAGAGCCCGGCGTCCGGGATGCCGACCCGGAAGTCGTACCGCGGGGGCGGCCCGTCCCCACTCGTCGGCACCGGGTCGACCGCCCAGCCGGGGCTCGGCCGCAGCGGGTCGGCCACCGGGCGCGGGGTCTTCCGGGGCGCGCGGGCCGCGGCGACGAACGTTCCCGCCCCGACCCGCGCGGTCAGGTGCCCCTCGGCGACCAGCCGCTCGTACGCCCCGGCCACGCTGCCCCGGGAGACGCCCAGGTCAGCGGCGAGCGCGCGGCTGGCCGGCAGCCGGTGCCCGGCGGGCAGCCGGCCGTCCGCGATCGCCGCGCGCAACGCCCGGTACACCGCGGCGGTCGTCCCGCCCGGGCCCGGACCGGTCTCGATCACCAGATCCACGCCTCGACGGTATAGACAAACCAGGATGCCCGGCAGCGTAGTTCCGCGCCTACGCTCAGGAACGGAGCATCAGTAGCTCAGTAAGAAACTCGAGGGGGATGACATGAGAATCCGACGTGGCGGGTTCCGGGCAGCGGTGGTGCTGCTCGTGGTGGCAAGTGCGCTCGGGGTGGCGGCCGGTCCGGCGGCCGCGAAGGACCCGGGCGTGTCCCTGCTCAACCCGGGCGGCGACGTCTCGCTGCTCACCAATCCCGCGGTGTCGCTGCTCGGCAGCCCCGCCGTCTCACTGCTCTGACAGCCGTCCGCTTCTCGTCCGTAACTCCTCCGCGGTGACGAACGCATCCGCCCCGACCGTCCGGGTGCAGGCGTAGGCGCCCGCGACCGTCCCGTCCGCCAGGCATTCGCCGTCGCTCTTCCCCGCGGTCCACGCGGTCAGGAAGGCGGCGGCGAACGCGTCCCCGGCCCCGTTCGAGTCCACGATCGGCCCGCCCGGGTCGGCCGCGTCCCGGTGCGTCATCCCGGCCCGGGTGAACAGGTCCGCCCCGGCGGCGGCCCGGGTCACCACCACGTGCGAGGCCACCCCGTCGGCCAGGATCCGCCGGGCCGCGCCGTCCCGCAGGGCCACCCCGCTGACGAACACCACGTCCGCGCCGAGCGCGAAGTCCCGGTGGTGCGGGTTCGCCCCGTCCCAGTCGTGCAGGTCGGTGGAGATGGTCACCCCGGCCGCCCGCAGCGACGGCAGCAGATGCCGGGCCCAGTCCATGATCGTCACGTGCACGTGCCGGATCCCGGCCGGCAGCGGCTCGTAGTACGCCACCGGCAACCGGTAGCCGGGCACGTCCCGCCCGTCGTACAGCGACAGCCGCCGGCCGTCCGGACTCATCAGGTTGACCGCCCGCCGGGTCCCGCCGGCGGCCGGCACGACCCGCAGCGGAATGTCCCACTCGCGGAACGCGGCGATCACCCGGCGCCCCGGGCCGTCGTCGCCGATCGTGTCGATGACCTGCACGGACTCGCCCAGGGCGCGCAGCCCGAGGGCCACGCAGGTGCCGGTGTGCGAGACATGGTCCTCGATCGGGCCGCGGGGCCGCGCCGAGTCCGCGCCGAGCACCGGCAGATCCGCCACCGGGACCACGGTGTCGACACCCGTCCCGCCGATCACCAGGAAAGCCATGGGCTCACCGTAGCGACTAGGATTGACGTCAGTTTCCGGGGCGCTCTAGCCGTGTCACCGCCATCCCATTACCCTGCGGTAACAACGACGTTACGTCCCCCCGTTGAGGTTTTGAAGGCGGCGCTTGATGGCTCTCGAGGTTCCCTACCGGTCGATCCCGGACATGCTGTTCCAGCGCGTGGCCAAGACCCCCGACGCGCGGGCGTTCGCCGGGCCGAACGCGGACGACTCCGGGATGAGCTGGCTGACCTGGCGCCAGGTGGGTGAGCGGGCCACGGCGATCGGCGCCGGGCTGCGCGAGCTCGGCGTCGGGCTGGAGGACCGGGTCGCGATCCTGTCCAGCACCCGGCTGGAGTGGGTCCTCGCCGACCTCGGCATCAACGCCGCCGGCGCGGCCGCCACCACGGTCTACCCGACCACCGAGCCGGAGGACACCACGTTCATCGTGTCCGACTCCGGGTCGAAGGTGCTGATCGCGGAGAACCCGAAGCAGGCGCTGAAGATCGCCGGCGCGACGACCAGCCTGACCAAGGTCGTGCTGATCGACGGCGCGGCCGACGCCGGCGCCACCCCGCCGCAGATCACCCTGGCCGATCTGGAGGAGCTGGGCGCCGCGGCCCTCAAGCGGGACCCGGGCCTGATCGACGACGTGGTCGCCGAGCTGACCCCGGACCACATCGCGACGCTGATCTACACCTCCGGCACCACCGGCCGCCCCAAGGGCGTCGAGCTGCTGCACCGCGCCTGGACCTGGGAGGGCGTGGCCCAGGAGAGCACCGGCCTGTTCTCCCCCACCGACCTGCACTACCTGTGGCTGCCGATGTCGCACGCGTTCGGCAAGACGCTGCTCTGCGGCATCGTGCACGTGGGCGTGCCGACCTACGTCGACGGCCGGGTGGACAAGCTGATCGACCTGCTCGGCGTGATCCGGCCGACGCTGATGTGCGCCCCGCCGCGGATCTTCGAGAAGGTCTACAACAAGACCGTCACCAGCGGCCTCTCCGGTTCCGGCCTGAAGCCGAAGATCTTCACCTGGGCCGTCGCGACCGGTAAGAAGAAGGTCGCCCTCGAGCAGGCCGGCAAGCCGGTCCCGGCCGGCCTCAAGGCGCAGTACGCGGTCGCCGAGAAACTGGTCTTCTCGAAGCTGCAGTCCCGGCTCGGCGGCAACCTGCGCGTGCTGGTCAGCGGCTCGGCCGCGCTCAGCCGGGACATCTCCGAGTTCTTCGCCGCGGCGAACCTGCCGATCCTGGAGGGCTACGGCATGACCGAGGCCTCCGCGGCGAACTTCGTGAACCGCCACGGCCGCCTCAAGATCGGCTCGGTCGGTGAGGCGCTCGGCGACCTCGAGGTCCGCATCGACACCGACGGCGAGGTGCTGCTGCGCGGCGCGCCGGTGATGCGCGGCTACCACAACCTGCCCGAGGCGACCGCGGAAGCGTTCACCGAGGACGGCTTCCTGCGCACCGGCGACATCGGCGAGCTGGACGCGGACGGCTTCCTGCGCATCACCGACCGCAAGAAGGACCTGGTCAAGACGTCCGGCGGCAAGTTCATCGCGCCGAGCGCGATCGAGGGCGCGTTCAAGGCCGTCTGTCCCTACACGTCGCAGGCGATCGTCGTCGGCCAGTCCCGCAACTTCGTCACCATGCTGATCACCCTGGACGAGGACGCGATCGCCGGCTGGGCCGCCGACGGGCCGCTCGCCGGCAAGAGCTACGCGGAGATCGTCGCCGCGCCGGAGACGCACAAGCTGGTCGAGGGCTATCTGGCCGAGCTGAACAGCAAGCTCAACCGGTGGGAGACGGTCAAGAAGTTCACCATCCTGCCCCGCGACCTGAGCATCGAGAACGGCGAGATCACGCCGTCGATGAAGATCAAGCGCCGCAGCGTCGAGACCAACTTCGCCGGCCAGATCGAGAAGATGTACGAGGGCTCGCTCGCCCAGATCTAGCCCGTTCCGGAACGGCCGCCTCTGCTCTCGGAGGCGGCCTTTCTGCTGCTTGAAACCTTTCTTTGCCTCGGTCCGCCGGGGTACAGATCGTCGCTCCCGCGGGGACCCTTCCGGGCCTCGCAGGGCGCTGGCGCGCCCAGAACGCGAGACCCTCCAGGGCGATGTCCGTGGGTGGTCGCGGTTTCAAAGGACCCACGCGAGCGCCGCCGGGGTCCGGCCGGCGGCGCGGGCCGGCCCTCATCGACCACCCGGACGACCGGGTGCGCTTCCGCATCGCGGCCGGCCGGCTTTCGCCGTTGTTCCCGGGCCCGGAAGAGCCGGGCGCACCGGCCGGATTCGCTCATCGTCGCCCGCCCCGGCCGGAGTCCGTCATACGTTGCACGGGTCCGACGTGACGAAGGGGGAGACATGCCGATCCGCACGATCACCGTCCCGGTCAAGGACCTGGACGCTGCCAAGGCCCTGTACACCAGGTTGCTCGGGGTCGAGCCGTATGCCGACGCGCCCTACTACGTGGGCTTCCGGCCCGAAGGCGGCCCGGAGCTGGGTCTCGACCCGCACGGTGACGTCGCCGCCGGCCCGGTCGTCTTCTGGCACGTCGACGACATCGCGGCCGAGGTGGAGTCGCTGCTCGCGGCCGGCGCCACCGAGGAGCGCTCGATCCACGACGTCGGCGGCCCCCTGATCGCGACCCTGCTCGACGCCGACGGCAACCGCTTCGGCCTCTACCAGGGCCCAACCGCCTGACCAGCCGCCGTCCCTCCGCACCGCGCTCTCCGGCCGGCACCCGAGGTCGTTCCAGAGCCCGATAACAACGTAAGAACCAGCCGGAGCCGGCCGGCGCGCGGCCGGGCGAGGCGCGGCTCGGGCGGCGCGGGAGCAGGCGCGGGCGCGGGCGGGCGCTGGCGCGGGCGGGCGCTGGCGCGGGCGGGCGCTGGCGCGGGCGGGCGCTGGCGCGGGCGGGCGCTGGCGCGGGCGGGCGCTGGCGCGGGCGGGCGCTGGCGCGGGCGGGCGCTGGCGCGGGCGGGCGCTGGCGCGGGCGGGCGCTGGCGCGGGCGGGCGCTGGCGCGGGCGGGCGCTGGCGGGCGCTAGCGGGCGGCTCGGGCGGGCAGCGCGGGCGCGGGCGGGCTGGGCCGGGAGGTGCGGCCGGAGCGAGGTGTGGGGCGCGGCGTCGCGTGGGTCCTTTGAAACCGCAACCACCCTCGGACGCCGCCCTGGAGGGCCTCGCGTTTTTGGGCGCCCCGCGCCCTGCGAGGCCCGGAAGGGTCCCCGCGGGAGCGACGATCTGTACCCCGGCGGACCGAGGCAAAGAAGAATTTGATCTTGAAGGTTTTGGGGAAAGAGCTGGTCAGGCGATCACTGAGGGGGTTCGCCAGCTGGGGCGGGCGCCGCGGTCGAGGTCGTGGCGGACCGAGGCGATCCGGCGGACCGCTTCGACCAGGTCATCCGCGGGGAGGGTGAAGGGCAGGCGCAGGAAGCGTTCCAGCGTGCCGTCCAGGCCGAAGCGCGGGCCCGGGGCGAGGCGGACGCCGACGTCCTCGGCGGCGCGGGAGAGGGTGCTGGAGATCGGGCCGTCGAGCTCGGCCCAGAGCGTGACGCCGCCGCCGGGGACGAAGAAGCGCCACTCCGGCAGCTGTTCGCGCAACGCCGTGACCAGCGCGTCCCGGCGGAATCGGAGCTGGGCGCGGCGGGCCTCGACGATCGACGGCGCCAGGCGCAACAGTTGGACGGCGACGAGTTGTTCCAGGACCGGGCTGGCCATGTCGACGCCGACCCGGATCGCGGCGAGGCGCTGGACGAGCGGGGCCGACGCGCGCACCCAGCCGATCCGGAGGCCACCCCAGTACGGCTTGCTCATCCCCCCGATCGACAGGACCCGGGAGTGCCGGTCGAAGACCGCGACCGGCGGCGGCATCTCCGGATCGTCGAGTGGCAGGTCCACGAAGGACTCGTCGACGACGAGTTCGGTGCCGGCCGCGTGGGCCGTGGCGACCATCCGTTCGCGCAGGTCGGCGGGCATCAGGTGGCCGGTCGGGTTCTGGAACTCGGTGATCATGTAGGCGAGCCGCGGCCGGGTCTGCCGGAGCGCGCCGAGCAGCAGCTCGCCGTCCCAGCCGGTGGCGGTGTCCATGCCGTGCGTGCTGATCCGGGCGCGCCGGGCGGAGAGTGCGGCCAGCGCGTTCGGATAGGTCGGCGTCTCCACCAGGACCGGCGCGCCGGCCGGCACGGTCAGGCGCAGGACCAGGTCGAGCGCCTGCTGGGTGCCGCTGGTGATGAGGATCTGCTCGGTGGAGGTGGGCACGCCCCGGTTCGTGTACATCTCGGCGACCGCGGCGCGCAGCTCGGCCAGGCCGGTCGGGTGGTAGCCGGCGCTGCCCAGATACCGCGGCAGCTCCTCGGCGGCGGCGCGGGCGGCCGGGACCAGCTCGACCGGCGCGGCGGACGCGGCCACCCCCATGTCGATCATGTCGAGGTCGTCGTCCGGGGTCCACAGGCCGGAGGTGGCGACCCGGTGCCCGTTCGGCAGCGTGGTCCAGCTGCCGGCGCCGCGGCGGCTGGTCAGGTGGCCGCTCTCGCGCAGCGCCCGGTACGCCGCGGACACCGTCGTCCGGCTCACGCCGAGCGACTCGGCGAGCTCCCGCTCGGCGGGCAGCCGCACCCCGAGGGGCAGTCGCCCGTCGGCCAGCAGCCCGCGCACGGCGGCGGCCAGCGCGGCATAGTCCGGACTCCGGTGACGGCCCGGCAACGAGTGCCACCGACCGAGCAACCGGGCCAATTGGTCCCCGCGAACCGACGTGGTCATAGCCACCTCCCGACGATTGGCACTTTAACATCGCGGAATTGGCATCGAGAGTGGCAGCATGATCCTGGTTCGACGCGTCACACAGCTTCTCGCCGGACTGGTCCTCTACGGCGCCAGCATGGCCCTGATGATCGAATCCGGGCTCGGCCTGAACCCGTGGGACGTCTTCCATCAGGGACTGTCCGAGGCGACCGGGATCAGCTTCGGCTGGATCGTGCTGCTCGTCGGCGTGCCGGTGCTGCTGCTCTGGATCCCGCTGCGGCAGCGCCCGGGCGTCGGCACGGTGGCCAATCTGGTGATCGTCGGCTTCTCCGCGGACGCGGCGCTGGCCCTGCTGCCGGCCGGCGCGACGATCCCGGCCAAGGTCGGCGATCTGGTCGGCGGGATCCTGCTGAACGGGTTCGCGACCGGGCTGTACCTCGGCAGCCGGATGGGCCCCGGCCCGCGGGACGGGCTGATGACCGGGGTGCACGCGCGGTTCCCGAAGCTGTCGATCCGGGTCATCCGGACCGGCATCGAGCTGCTCGTGCTCGGCGCCGGCATGCTGCTGGGCGGGACGGCGGGGGTGGGGACGATCGCGTACGCGCTGGCCATCGGCCCGCTGGTGCACCTGTTCCTGCCGAAGCTGACGGTGCCCGAGCGTGGGCGCCAGCCGCACATCGGTGCGGTGCCCGCACACTGAGACGGGTCGACCCCGATGTGCGGCCTATGCACTTGTCTAAAGATGAACGTCCTGTTTTGACCCCCGCCATGAGCCGGTGATCATCCGGACACATTCGCTTCCGGACATGCCGACCACACGGCATCATTGCGGCATGGGGGCCGGCGGCTGGAACTGGAACGACGCGTGGATCTTCGTCTCCGCGGTCATCGCTGAGCGCCTGGAACGCGACCGGGCGCTGCACGCCGCCCTGCCGGTGTCCGGAGCGACGCTCGCCGATCTGCTGGCCGCGGCCGATTTCCTGCACCACAGCGTGCCCGCGCGCACCGAGCTCGAGGAGTCCGTGCGCCGCCTGGCCGGCGCCGGCCTGATCACCGTCGAGGACGACATCATCGAGGTCGCCCCGGCCGGGGAGCAGCTCTGGCGGACCCGGCCGTTCAGCGGGCTGTCGTCCGCGGTGATGACCCTGCAGGCGCAGCTCAACCGGGCCGCCGAGCCCGGTTACACGGACTGGGCGCTGGAGGACGCGACGTACAACGCGGCGGTGCGGGAGTACAGCATGCGGCTGGCTGACGGCCGTTGATCAGCGGATCGGATTGCCGGCGTCGCGCAGGGTCTGCTTGACCTCGCCGATCGTCAGGTCGCCGAAGTGGAACACGCTCGCGGCCAGCACCGCGTCCGCCCCCGCCGCGACGGCCGGCGGGAAGTGCTCGACCGCCCCGGCCCCGCCGCTGGCGATCACCGGGATGTCGACGACCGCCCGGACCGCCCGGATCAGCTCCAGGTCGAAGCCGGCCTTGGTCCCGTCGGCGTCCATCGAGTTCAGCAGGATCTCGCCGGCGCCCAGCTCGGCGACCCGGGCGGCCCACTCGACCGCGTCCAGCCCGGCGCTGCGCCGCCCGCCGTGCGTGGTGACCTCCCACCCGGACGGCTGGTCCGCGGAGCGGCGCACGTCCAGCGACAGCACCAGCACCTGGTTGCCGAACCGCTCGGCGATCTCGCTGATCAGCTCGGGCCGGTTGATCGCCGCGGTGTTCACCCCGACCTTGTCGGCGCCGGCCCGCAGCAGCACGTCCACGTTGGCCACCGAGCGGACCCCGCCGCCGACGGTGAGCGGGATGAAAACCGATTCCGCGGTACGCCGGACCACGTCCAGCATCGTCCCGCGGTCGTCGGACGACGCGGTCACGTCGAGGAACGTGAGCTCGTCGGCGCCCGCCGCGTCGTAGGCGGCGGCCAGCTCGACCGGGTCGCCGGCATCCCGGAGGTCGACGAAGTTGACCCCCTTCACCACCCGACCGGCGTCCACGTCGAGACAGGGGATCACACGCACCGCGACCGTCATGCGTTCACCCTAACGACCGGGACCGGCCGGAAAGAGACCAGTCCCACGAGCACGCCGGTGACGACCAGCACCCCGCCGGCGACGTCGATCGCGTGCACCGGCTCGCCGAGGATCAGCGCCGCCGACGCGATGCCGAAGAACGGGACCAGCATCGAGAACGGGGCGACGGTGGCCGCGCCGTGCCTGCGGATCAGGTAGCCCCACGCGCCGAACCCGCCGAGCGTGGAGAGGAACGCGATGTAGGCCAGCGCCAGGATCGCCTCGGTGTCGATCCCGCGCAGCGCGGCCAGGTCCGCGGACGGGCCGTCGATCAGCAGCGACAGCACGATCAGCGGGCCGGTCGCGAGCGCGCTGACCCAGACCATGAAGCGCAGGGTGTCCGGCGGGGACGCCCGGCGGGTGGCCACGTTCGACAGGCCCCACGCCACCGCCGCGCCGATCACCAGCAGGAAGGCCGGCAGGCCGGTGCCCATCCGGGTGGCGACCAGGGCGACGCCGGCGCCGGCCACGGCCAGCCCGGCGATCTGCACCGGGCGGGGCCGTTCGCGCAGGAAGAGCGTGGCGAAGAGCATCGTGAAGATCGCCTGGCTCTGCAGGACCAGCGAGCTGAGCCCGGCCGGCATCCCGGCCGCCATCCCGGCGAAGAGCAGCGAGAACTTGACCACGCCGAGGATCAGCGCGACGGCGGCGACCCAGCGCCACGGGACCTGCGGGCGGCCGACGAACAGCACCGCGGGGAACGCGGCCAGGCCGAAGCGCAGGGCGGAGAAGAGCAGCGGCGGGAAGTGGTCCAGCCCGGTCTCGATGACGACGAAGTTGACGCCCCAGACCGCCGCTACCGCGACGGCCAGGGCGATGTCACGCGGCTTCATGGCTCCCAGCCTGGCGGGCGGGAACCGTTAAGCACCAGCGACAATTACTTCATCGTCCGGGTAGTCGGACTACCGGGTCTCGAGCAGGGCGTCGAGAGCCTGTCGGACGGTGAACGCGCCGGCGTAGAGCGCCTTGCCGGCGATCACGCCCTCCACCCCGATCGACTCCAGGGTGGCCAGGGCGCGCAGGTCGTCCAGGGTGGAGACGCCACCGCTGGCGATCACCGGCCGGTCGGTGGCGGCGCACACCTCGCGGAGCAGCTCCAGGTTCGGGCCACGCATGGTGCCGTCCTTGGTGATGTCGGTGACCACGTACCGCGTGGCGCCGGCCTTGTCCAGGCGGGCGAGGACCTCGTACAGGTCGCCGCCGTCCTTGGTCCAGCCGCGGGCGGCCAGGGTGCGGCCGCGGACGTCGAGGCCGATCGCGACGCGGTCGCCGTACTCCGCGCAGATCCGGTCGCACCACTCCGGGTCCTCCAGGGCGGCGGTGCCGATGTTGACCCGCTGCGCGCCGGTGGACAGTGCCCGGGTCAGCGACTCGTCGTCGCGGATGCCGCCGGAGAGCTCCACCTTGACGTCCAGGCGGCGGACCACGTCGGCGAGCAGCTCGGCGTTCGAGCCGCGGCCGAACGCGGCGTCCAGGTCGACCAGGTGGATCCACTCGGCGCCGTCGTTCTGCCAGGCCAGCGCGGCGTCGAGCGGGTCGCCGTAGGCGGTCTCCGAGCCGGCGGCGCCCTGGACCAGGCGGACCGCCTGACCGTCCGCGACGTCGACGGCGGGCAGCAGTTGAAGAGTCACTTTTCTCCCTAGGAGGAACGGCGGCCGAGCACCACGACGACGAGCGCGGGGGCGGCCAGGACTAGCAGGACGGTGAGCAGGATCCGCAGCGCCGTCTCCGGGATGAACATCCAGACCGCGGCGATCGCCAGCAGCAGCACGATCGCGATGCCGGCCCGCTGGCGCCGGCTGCGCTGGTAGAGGCGGCCGTCGCTGCCGATCTTCGGCAGCTCGAGCTTCTTGAGCAGGGCACGACGTCGCTGCCGCCGGGCCACTTTCCGGGCCCGGACGGCCTTCTCTCGCTCTTCGACGACGAGCCGCTCGGCCCGCCGTCGCGCACGTTCCTTGCTCAGCGCGTCACCTCCGCTGCGCTCCGGCGCCGCGCTGAGCTGAAGACTGAGTCCATGGATTCGTTCGCAAGCTCTCTCATCGCAGCGTGGTGACCCAGGTGCGCAGCAGCTCAAATCCGGCATCGGCCGATTTTTCCGGATGGAACTGGGCGACGCTGAGGGCGCCCGCCTCCACCACGGCCGCGAACGGCTGGTCGTGGGCCGCGATCGTCACGGCGGCATCCCGCAACAGATCAAGATCCCGTGCGGCGTACGAATGGACGAAGTAGAACCGGGTGTCGGCAGCGAGCCCGGCGAGCAGCTTCGAGCCGGCCGGCACCGTGACGGTGTTCCACCCCATGTGCGGGATCCGCTCGGCGTGCAGCCGGGTGACCGAGCCGGGCAGCAGCCCCAGGCCCTTGGTCTCCACCCCGTGCTCCACCCCGGAGTCGAACATGATCTGCATGCCGACGCAGATGCCGAGCACCGGACGGCCCGCGGCGACCCGGGCGGCGATCATCGGACCGGCGCCCAGCTCGTGGATCCCGGCCATGCACGCCGCGTAGGCCCCGACGCCGGGCACGACGAGACCATCGGCTGCGGCCGCGGCGTCCAGGTCGCTGGTGACGACGACCTCCACGCCGGTACGGGCGACGGCCCGCTCCGCCGAGCGCAGATTCCCCGACCCGTAGTCGAGGATCACCACGTTCGTCATCTCAGAGCACGCCCTTGGTCGACGGCAGCGCGCCGGCGTTCCGCGGGTCGATCTCGACGGCCTCGCGCAGCGCCCGGGAGAACGCCTTGAACTGGGCCTCCACGACGTGGTGCGCGTCCGGGTGACCGCCCGGACGGCAGGCGCGCAGCACGTCCACGTGCAGGGTCACCCTGGCCGCGTGGCCGAACGCCTCGAAGATGTGGCGGGTCATGCTGGTCGCGTAGACCGGCCCGATGTACGGCGTGAGCAGCGGCTCGTCGTGCACCACGTAGGACCGGCCGGACAGGTCGACGGCCGCCCGGACCAGCACCTCGTCCATCGGGATGGTGGCCGAGCCGTACCGTCGAATGCCTCGCTTGTCGCCGAGCGCCTGCGCGAAGGCCTCGCCGAGCGCGATCGCGGTGTCCTCGATGGTGTGGTGCGAGTCGATCTCCAGATCGCCCTCGGTCCGCACGGTGAGGTCGAAGCCGCCGTGCTTGGCGAGCTGGTTGAGCATGTGGTCGTAGAAGCCGACGCCGGTGCTCAGGTCGCCCTTGCCGGTGCCGTCGAGGTCGATCTCGACGAGCACCTTGGTCTCGTTGGTAACGCGGTCGATCCGCCCGGTGCGGCTCACAGAATCTCCTCGGCGGCGTGCAGAAATGCGGAAGTCTCGGATTCGGTGCCGGCGGTGACGCGCAGCCAGCCGGTCAGGCCCACGTCGCGGATCAGCACACCGCGATCGAGGAAGGCCTGCCACGCGGCCTTCTGATCGGGCCGCGTCTTGAACAGGACAAAGTTCGCATCGCTGTCGGCCACCTGGACTCCGCGACCCCGCAACGTGGCCACGATCCGGTCGCGCTGCTCCTTGATCGCCTCGACGGTCTTGAGCAGCGACTCGCGGTGCACCACGGCCGCCCGCGCGGCGGCCTGGCTGATCGCGGACAGGTGATAGGGCAGCCGGACCAGCTGGACCGCGTCGACCACGGCCGGGTCGGCGGCCAGGTAGCCCAGGCGGCCGCCGGCGAAGCCGAACGCCTTGCTCATCGTCCGGCTCACCACCAGGCGGGGGTGTCCGGGGAGCAGGCTCAGCGCACTCACCGTGCCGGGGCGGGCGAACTCGGTGTACGCCTCGTCGACGATCACCATGCCGCGTGCGGTTTCCAGCACCGCGTCGATCACCGAGGGGTCGAGGGCTGTCCCGGTCGGGTTGTTCGGCGAGCAGACGAAGACCAGGTCAGGGTCGTGCTTGCGGATTTCCTCGACGGCTCTTTCGGGATTCAGTCCGAAATCGGGGTCCCGCAGCGCACCGATCCACTCGGTGCCCGTCCCCTGCGCCAGCAGCGGATGCATCGAATAGGACGGCCCGAAGCCCAACGCCTTCCGCCCCGGCCCGCCGAACGCCTGGAGCAGCTGCTGCTGCACCTCGTTCGACCCGTTCGCCGCCCACACGTTCGCCGTGGACAGCCCGTGGCCGAGATAGGCCGCCAGCTCGGTACGCAGGGCGATCACGTCCCGGTCCGGGTAGCGGTTGAGATCGCGCAGCTCGGCCTGGACGGCCTTGCCGATCGCGTCGACCACGTCCTCCGGCACCGGGTACGAGTTCTCGTTCGTGTTCAACCGCACCGGCACGTCCAGCTGGGGCGCGCCGTACGGCGACTTGCCCCGCAGATCGTCCCGGATCGGCAACTCGTCGATCGTCGTCACCGGTCGAACCTCACCTTCACGGCATCCCCGTGCGCGGGGAGGTCCTCCGCGTTCGCCAGCGTCACCACGTGACCGGCGACGTCGCGCAGCGCCGCCTCGTCGTACTCGATGACGTGGATGCCCTTCAGGAACGACTGCACCGACAGCCCCGACGAGTGCCGGGCGCAGCCGGCGGTCGGCAGCACGTGGTTCGACCCGGCCGCGTAGTCCCCCAGCGACACCGGCGACCAGGCGCCCACGAAGATCGCGCCGGCGTTCCGGACCCGCATGGCCCACGCCCGCGCGTCCCGCGTCTGGATCTCCAGGTGCTCGGCGGCGTACGCGTCGACCACCGCGAGCCCCTGCTCCAGGTCGTCGACCAGCACGATCGCGGACTGCTCCCCGCCCAGCGCGGTGCGCACCCGCTCGTCGTGCTTGGTCGTGGTGACCTGGATGGCCAGCTCGGCCTCGACCGCGTCGGCGAGCGCCGTCGAGTCGGTGACCAGCACGCTCGCGGCGAGCGGGTCGTGCTCGGCCTGGCTGATCAGGTCGGCGGCGACGTGCCGCGGGTCGGCGGTCTCGTCGGCCAGGACGGCGATCTCGGTCGGCCCGGCCTCGGCGTCGATCCCGACCCGGCCCTGCAGCAGCCGCTTGGCCGCGGTCACCCAGATGTTGCCCGGTCCGGTGATCACGTCGACCGGCTCGCAATGTTCGAAATCGACCGCACCGGCAGAGCCTGATTGCGCGGCTGCGCCGCGGGAGCCGTAGCCCAGCATCGCGATCGCCTGCGCGCCGCCGACGCCGTAGACCTCGGTCACGCCGAGCAGCGCGCACGCGGCCAGCACCCGCGAATCGGGCAGGCCGTTGTTGGACACCTGCGGCGGCGACGCCACGACCAGGCCCTCGACACCGGCCTCCTGGGCCGGCACCACGTTCATGACCACGGTGGACGGGTAGACGGCGAGGCCGCCGGGCACGTAGAGCCCGACCCGGCTGACCGGCACCCAGCGCTCGGTCACCGTGCCACCGTCGACCACCTGGGTGGTGACGTCGGTCCGCCGCTGGTCGGCGTGCACCTTGCGGGCCCGCTTGATCGACTCGAGCAGGGCGGCGCGGACCTCCGGCTCGAGGGTCTCGGCCGCGGCGGCGATCGCCTCGGCCGGCACGCGCAGCCGCTCCAGCGTCACGCCGTCGAAGCGCTCGGTCGCCTCCCGGATCGCGCTGAACCCATGCTCATGGACCGCCTCGACAACGGGACGAATCCTCTCGACGGCCACGGAGACGTCGAGCTGGGCACGGGGCAGCAGACCGCGCGGGTCCCGGCGGGAGCCGCGCAGGTCGATCCGATTCAGCACGGCACCAGTCTAGGCGGCAGCCCCGGCCGGACCGTCGCCGCGACCGGCCCGGCCCAGGCGTTGGGATCTGTCACCTGCGCCACCAGGCACGGCGCTGCGGCTCGGGCGTGGCCTCGAAGGGCAGGTCGGCGACCAGGTACACGACGCCGCCGAGGACCGCGCCCGGGGCCGGGGTGGGCAGGTCGCCCGGCAGGCAGACGTCCGACTCGAAACCGGCGGTGCGCACCCGGGCCACGGTGAACTCGCCGCCGGAGATCCGGACCCGGCGGCGCTCGGCGGCCAGCACCACGCCGGCCAGCTGGGCGTAGGGCTCGCCGTCGGCCTGGTCGAAGACGCCGTACGAGATGAACGACTCGGCGCCCATCCGGACCGGCTCCTTCCCCTCCTCCGGCGTGCCCAGGATGCTCGCGTCCGACGCGTGGTAGGCCGCCTCGTCCGCGTGCACGGTCACCCCGCCGCCCAGCGCGACCACCGAGCCGAGGCCGTCCAGCGGCCCGTCGAGCAGATGCAGCTGCTCGGCCGCGGCGGCCAGCATGGTGACCTGCTCGCCCTCCTCGTCGACCACGTCGGCGACGATCATCTCGTCGTTGACCCGCCGGGCGGCGCGCAGCCGGGCGCCGGGCGTGCCGGCGAAGGACGGCAGCATCTCCTGCAGGTCGTCGCCGCGCAGGGTGAGGATCAGCCGGACGCCGGACGGGTCGGTCCAGCGCCGCACGGTCCGCCCGTCCCGCTCGCCGAGCAGCTCGGACTCGGCCATGATCGGGCTGAGCAGACGGTTGAAGGCGGCCCGATCGAGCCCGCCGAGACCCAGACAGTCGAAGTTCGATGGCATCGCGGCACGGTATCGATCACGACCGACTCGCCGCGACCCGTTTACCGACCGGGTTGACCAAGGTCAGCGGACGACTAGGCTGAACGCGTGAGCGATCGGCTGCCGGTCTTCCCGCTGAGCACGGTGCTCTTTCCCGGTCTGGTGCTGCCCCTGCACATCTTCGAGGAGCGTTATCGCGCCCTCGTGCGGGAATTGCAGGCCCAACCGGCGGAGCCACCGGCTGAGTTCGGCGTGGTCACCTTCCGGCACGGCACCGAGGTCGCGCCCGAGCCCGGGGACGGTCCGGCCCCGCCGCCCACGCCGGTCGGCGCCGCCGAGCTGTTCGAGGTGGGCTGCACCGCCGAGCTGCGGCACGTCACCGAGCTGCCGGACGGCCGGTTCGACATCATGACCGTCGGGCGCCGCCGCTTCCGGGTGCTCGAGGTGAGCCAGGGCCCGGAGGCCTACCTGACCGCGCGGGTCGAGTGGCTGCCCGACGAGACCCCGGACCAGCTGGCCGAGCTGCTGCGACCACGGGTCCTGACGGCGTTCCAGGCCTACCTGGAGCTGCTCCGGCCGAGTGCGGACATCCTCGACCAGCTGCCGGACGACCCGACCGTGCTCTCCCACCTGGTCGCCGCGACCGCCCAGCTCACCGTCGAGGAACGGCACGCGCTGCTGGCCGCGCCGGACACCGCCGCCCGGCTGCGCGCCGAGCTGCGGCTGCTCAACCGTGAGGCTGGTCTGCTGGCCCGGGTGCGGGCGGTGCCGGTGCCGCTGTCGGATCTGGCCCGGCCGGCCAGCCCGAACTGACCACCGGCGACTCGTAGGAGTCGTACTCCCCGTGGTTCGGGCCGTAACCGGGCTGCGCGCCCGGCTGGTCCAGATCCGGGTCGTTCGACCAACCGGCCAGCAGGGTCAGCACGATCGCCGCGACGAACGGCGGGACCAGCGTCGGCCCGACCGAGTGCAGGGCCGGCGGCGCCAGGTACGTCGCGCCCTGGGTGGCCGTGGCCCGCCAGTGCTCGTAGGCGTCCTTGCCGAGCAGCTCGCCGATCGGGACCGCGATCCAGCGCACCGCGGCCGCCGCGCCGGCGACCACGCCGAGCAGCAGGGCCGGCCCGCGGTCCCGCCGCAGCAGGATCCAGGCGGCCATCGCCACGATCAGCGCGAAGCCGATCCCGAGCAGGGTGAGCCAGCCGTCGGCGGCGATGTACTGCTCCGGCGACGGGTCGTTGACCACGATGCCGTTGGCGCCGGCGTCGATCACCGGCACCGACGGCGACACCTGGTGCCAGAGCAGCCCGAGCGGGGCGCCGAGCACGGTGACCACCGCGGCGCTGCCGAACGCGACGGCGAGCGTCCGCCGCCACGGCCGGCGGCTGGTCTGTTGCGGCCGCCACCAGGACGGCCCGACCGGTTGCGGTGTCAAGGGCTCCTCAGGTTGCACCCTCTGATCCTTCCAGATCCGGCCCGCGCGTCAGGCGACGGCCGCGGGACCCAGGATCATCTTCAGGTCGGCCCGCAGCGCGGGCGTCGCCGCCACCCGGGCGGCGACCAGCCGGACGGCCGTGGTCCGCTTCCCGTTCTGCAGGTGGACGTGCACCTCGGTGTCGCCCGGGTGGCTGGCCAGAATGTCCTTGAGCTCGTCGACCAGCGGCGGGGTGACCTTGGTGATCGGCATGGTCAGCACCACCGGCTTGCCGTCCGGGTTGTGCGAGACATCGGGGATGGACATGTCCATCGCCATGATCCGCGGGGTGTCGTCACGCCGGTCGACCCGGCCCTTGACCACGACGATCGCGTCCTCCGCGATGTACTGGCCGATCACCTCGTAGGTGTTCGGGAAGAACAGCGTCTCGACGCCGCCGGCGAGGTCCTCCACGGTGGCCGACGCCCAGGCCCGGCCCTGCTTGGTGATCCGGCGCTGGACGCCGGTCAGAATGCCGGCGATCGTGACGATCTGCCCGTCCTGGACCGTGCCGTCCTCGTTGAGCGCGGCGATGCTGACGTCCGCGTTGCTCTGCAGCACCTGCTCCAGCCCGGCGAGCGGGTGGTCGGAGACGTAGAGCCCGAGCATCTCCCGCTCGAAGGTGAGCTTGTCGCGCTTGTCCCACTCGCTGTCCGGGATGGTCGGCATCGCCACCGTGGCCGAGGAGCCGCCGTTCTCGTCGCCGAACGCGCCGAACAGGTCGAACTGGCCGGCCGCCTCGTTGCGCTTGACCCCGGCGTACGCGTCGATCGCCTCGGCGTGCACGGCGAGCAGCCCCTTGCGGCTGTGCTTCATCGAGTCGAACGCGCCCGCCTTGATCAGCGATTCGATGGTCCGCTTGTTGCAGGCCACCGCGTCCACCTTCGACAGGAAGTCGTAGAAGTCGGTGTACTCACTCTTCTCCTTGCGGCAGCGGGCGATCGCCTCCACCACGTTGCCGCCGACGTTGCGGACCGCGCCCAGGCCGAACCGGATGTCCTTGCCGATCGGGGTGAACGGCCCGGCCGACTGGTTCACGTCCGGCGGCAGCACCTGGATGCCCATCCGACGACACTCGGCCAGGTAGACGGCCATCTTGTCCTTGTCGTCGCCGACGCTGGTGAGCAGGCCGGCCATGTACTCGGCGGGGTAGTGCGCCTTCAGGTACGCCGTCCAGTAGGAGACCAGGCCGTACGCCGCGGAGTGCGCCTTGTTGAACGCGTAGCCGGCGAACGGGACCAGCACGTCCCACACCGCCTGGATCGCCTCGTCGGAGTACCCGTGCTCGCGGCAACCGTCGCGGAACGGGATGAACTCCTTGTCGAGGATCTCCTTCTTCTTCTTACCCATCGCCCGGCGGAGCAGGTCGGCCTGGCCGAGCGTGTACCCGGCGAGGATCTGCGCGGCGCGCTGCACCTGCTCCTGGTAGACGATCAGGCCGTAGGTCGGCTCGAGGATCTCCCGCAGCGGCTCCTCCAGCTCCGGGTGGATCGGGGTGATCTCCTGGAGCTTGTTCTTGCGGAGCGCGTAGTTGGTGTGCGAGTCGACGCCCATCGGGCCCGGCCGGTACAGCGCCAGGACGGCCGAGATGTCCTCAAAGTTGTCCGGCTTCATCAGCCGCAGCAGCGACCGCATCGGCCCGCCGTCGAGCTGGAACACGCCCAGCGTGTCGCCGCGGGTGAGCAGCTCGTACGCCGGCTTGTCGTCCAGCGGCAGCGCCAGCAGGTCCAGCGGCGCGCCGTGGTTGAGCTCGATGTTCTTGTTCGCGTCGTCGATGATCGTCAGGTTCCGCAGGCCCAGGAAGTCCATCTTCAGCAGGCCCAGGCCCTCGCAGGTCGGGTAGTCGAACTGCGTGATGATCACGCCGTCGGCGGCCCGGCGCATCAGCGGGATGTGGTCGATGATCGGCTCGGCGCTCATGATCACGCCGGCCGCGTGCACACCGGTCTGCCGGATCAGGCCCTCGATGCCGCGCGCGGTGTCGATGACCTTCTTCACGTCCGGGTCGGTCTCGTACAGCGAACGGACCTCGCCGGCCTCGTTGTAGCGCTTGTCGTCCTTGTTGAAGATGCCGCCGAGGGTGATGCCCTTGCCCATCACGTCCGGCGGCATGGCCTTGGTGATCCGGTCGCCGACCGCGAACGGGTACCCCAGCACCCGGGCCGAGTCCTTGATCGCGGCCTTCGCCTTGATCGTGCCGAACGTGGCGATCTGGGCGACCTTGTCGTCGCCCCACTTCTCGGTCACGTACCGGATCACCTCGGCGCGCCGGCGCTCGTCGAAGTCGATGTCGACATCCGGCATCGAGACGCGCTCGGGGTTGAGGAACCGCTCGAAGATCAGCCCGTGCTGGATCGGGTCCAGGTCGGTGATGGCCATGGCGTACGCGATCAGCGAGCCGGCGGCGGAGCCACGACCCGGGCCGACCGCGATGCCGTTGTCCTTCGCCCACTGGATGAAGTCCGCGACGACCAGGAAGTACGCCGGGAAGCCCATGCTGATGATCACGCCGAGCTCGTACTCGGCCTGGGTGACGTGGGTGTCCGGGATGCCGGCCGGGAAGCGCTTGCGCAGCCCCTCGTACGCCACGTGCCGGAAGTACTCCTCCTCGGAGAAGCCGTCCGGGATCGGGAACCGGGGCATCAGGTTCTTGAACGTGAACATCCCGTCGATGTCCACCTTCTCGGCGACCAGCAGGGTGTTGCGGCACCCCTCCTGCCAGGCCTCGGAGGAGTCGACGGCGCGCATCTGCTCGGCCGACTTCACGAAGTAGCCGTTGCCGTCGAAGCGGAACCGGTTCGGGTCGGCGACGTTGCTGCCGGTCTGCACGCACAGCAGCACGTCGTGGGCGGCGGCCTGCTCCTCGTACGTGTAGTGCGAGTCGTTGGTGACCAGCGGCGGGATGTTGAGCTTCTTGCCGATCTCCAGCAGGCCGTCGCGGACCCGCTTCTCGATCGACAGGCCGTGGTCCATGATCTCGAGGAAGTAGTGGTCCTTCCCGAGCGCTTCCTGGTACCGCGCGGCGGACTTCAGCGCCTCGTCGAACTGGCCCAGCCGCAGCCGGGTCTGCACGGTGCCGGACGGGCAGCCGGTGGTGCCCATGATGCCCTCGGCGTGCTCCGCGATGATGTCGAAGTCCATCCGCGGGTACTTACCGAGCTGGCCCTCGATGGAGGCCCGCGAGTTGAGCCGGAACAGGTTCTTCAGGCCGACCGCGTTCCGGGCCCACATGGTCATGTGCGTATACGCACCGTTACCGGAGACGTCGTCGCTCTTCTGCTCCGGACGGCCCCACTTGACCCTGGTCTTGTTCAGCCGCGAGTCCGGCGCGACGTAGGCCTCGACCCCGATCAACGGGGTGATCCCGGCGTCCTTGGACTGCTTGTACATCTCGTACGCGCCGTGCATGTTGCCGTGGTCGGTGATCGCGGCGGCCGGCATGCCGAGCCGTTTCGCCTCCCCGATGAGTTCCTTGATCCGGGCCGCTCCGTCGAGCATTGAATACTCGGTGTGAACGTGCAGGTGCACGAAGGAGTCTGACACCCGGGCCCCCTCTTCTATTGGCGAGGTCGCTCAGCTTACTCCGCGAACGGCTCGAGCATCACCGACGCGGCCCGCAGCCAAGCCTGCCGGGTCTCCGGTTGAAGGTCCGCGTACTCGATCGACGAGCCGACCTCCAGGGCCGGGTCGTACGGCACCACCGCGACCGCGCGGGTCCGGGTCGCGAAGTGCTTCTTGAAGTCCTCCAGGAGCGGCAGCACGCCCGGCGACGGACAGGAGATCAACGTCACCGCGTTGGCCACCATCTCGCCCATCCCGCTCTCCTCGAGCACGTCGAGCATCCAGTCCGCGGTGAAGGCGGCGTCCTCCCGGGGCACCGTGGTGATCACCAGTTGGTCGGCGGTGCGCATCACCGTCTGCCAGTTCACGCTCTCCACGTTGTTGCCGGTGTCGACGCAGATCACGTCGTGGGTCCGCCGCAGCAGGTCCATCACCCGGCGCACGGTGTCCTGGTCCAGCCGCTGGGCGAAGCGCGGGTTCTCCTCGCCGGCCAGCACGTCGTACGACCCGTCGGAGGCGTGCCGCAGGTACGCGTCGAGCTCCTGCAGCAGCGCGTCGCCGTGCAGGTTCTCGATCCGCATCAGGTCGGCGAGCAGGTGCTTGATCGTCCGGGCGTGCCGGGCGCTGCCGGCCCGCAGGCCGAGCGTGCCGCGCAGCTCGTTGTCGTCCCAGGCGAGCACGCCACGCCCGCGGACGCTGCCGATGGTGGCCGCGGCCAGCACGGTCGCGGTGGTCTTGTGCACGCCGCCCTTGGGATTGGCGAACGCCAGCACCCGGGGCTGGCCGAGCTTGCGGCGCATCACCCCGACGGCCCGCTCCATCCCGTCGTCGGCGCGGGACTGCCGCCACTCGATCCGGGCGCCGGAGGAGGCCGGGTCCAGCCGGGGCGCGGCGGGCGGGGCGGCCTGGACCGGCGGGGCCATCGGCGCGGGCGGCGGCGGGGACACCGGCCGCGGCGCGACCGGCGGGGCGACCGGGGGCGCGGGCGGCGCGTACGCCTGCGGCGGCTGGGCGTAGCCGTTGGGCTGGGGGTAGCCGTTCGGCTGGGGGTAACCGTTGGGCTGCGGGTACCCGTTGGGCTGCGGCTGCGGCACCGGCGGCGGATAGCCCGGCGCGGGCGGGTAGGCGCCCCGCGACGGCGGCTGCGGCGGGGCGGCCGGCGGGGTCGCCGCCGGCTGCGGCGAGCGCGGCGCGGGGTCGAAGAAGCTGGTCTGCTGCGGCTGCTCGGGGCGGGCCTGCCAGCGCGGGTCCAGCGGGTTGATCGGCCGCTGCGGCATCGCCCGCTGGGCCGGGTCGCCGGCCGGCTGGCGCGGCTCGGGCTCCGGGCCGCGGCGCGGCGCCTCGAAGCCCCGGTTGTCCAGCGGATTGACCGGGCGGGCCGATCCACGGGTCGGCTGCGCCTGCTGGTCCCACTGCTGCGGAACCGCGGCGGGCTCCGGTTTCGGCTCCTCCGCGGGCTCCTCGGCCCGGTGACCATGCCGGGCCCGGTCGAGCAGGGCTCGCCAGCGCGGGGCTGGTTCCGCAGGCCGGCCCCAGCCGGTCTCGGTCCCGTCCACGGCGTGTCCTTTCTGCGCCTACCCGACGACGTGCTCCGGCGAGGGGGTCTCGCCAAGACAGGCTACGGACGAGACCCTATTCGGGCCACCGACCGAGTGCCCATCCCCCTGTCGTTCTTGATCACATGGCGGCACGCCGGTCGTGCACGTGCATCCACCCGAACGTTTCTTCAGACGGAAAAACTACCGCTCCGGTTCAGCGCCGGAACTTTGCGAAGGCGCGCCGGAACTGGCGTGAGCTGTGCTCATCTCCGCCTCCGAGGGTACGTCAACCGGCTCCGCCGACGAGCCGGCGGCAGGCGCCGAGGCAGGTTCCCCGGCACTGGGTGAGGCAGAAGTCACAATGATCCCGATCGACGACGGTAATCGGGCCGAGGGGGCCGTGGCAACGTCCGGCGGCGCGGTTGGCACAGGCGTCGCGGACGGTTCCGCGGACACCGTGCCGCTCTCCTCCGGCAGCGGCGGGCGGAACTCGGTCCGGTCCAGGCTGCGCACCTCGGGGGCCGGATCGACGGCGCGGACCCCGGGGCGGGACGCGATGCCGTCCAGGGTCGCCGGAGCGGCGCGGATCACCGCCGCGAACACACAGGAACACCCTTCCCGGTACGCCGCGGCCTCGCGCGCCGCCGTCCGGGCAGCCGTCGCGTAGGTCTGCCGCAGCCGCTGCTCGCGCTGTCCCTCGCCGGGCAGCGAGCGTTCCAGCCGCGAGTAGTCGGCCTGCTCCTGATCGCGGACCAGCGCCGCGTCGAGCATCCCGGTGGTCACGTCGGCGGGCATCGTGTAGACCGGGATCAGCGACACCTGGGTCCGCGCGTCCGGCAGCGGCACCCGGGCGTAGACCTGGGCCACCGCCGCGTCCGCCAGCAGCGCCGCCAGCTGCCCCGGCGCGGTGTAGTCGCGCAGGCTGACCAGCGCCCAGGTGTCCCCGGCGGCCGGGCCGGACGGGTCGGTCAGCATGCTCAGCTCGCGCCGGGCCGAGTTCAGGTAGCCACCGACGGTCTGGCCCTCGACCACGCCGACCCGCACCACGTCGCCCGGGTCGTCGTCACCCCGGCCGCCCGGGCCCCCGGCCCAGGCCACGGCGAGGACCAGCGTGGCGGTAGCGGCCAGTGCCGCTCCGGTCATCAGCTGCAACCGGAGCGAGCCGCCCCCGAACCTGACGAGGACCGCTCGCAGTCGAGGCGCGGGTCCCACCGTGTGTCTCCCGAATCAGCAGGTCAGCCGACGTCCTGCAGGACGTCGAGGGCGTACTTCAGGTCAGCCGGGTACTCGCTGACGAACCGGACCTCATCATGCGTACGAGGGTGCAGGAACGCCAGCTCCTTGGCGTGCAGCCACTGCCGGTCCAGCTTCAGCCGGGCCGCCAGGGTCGGATCCGCACCGTACGTGAGATCGCCGGCGCACGGGTGCCGCATCGCCGAGAAGTGCACCCGGATCTGATGGGTGCGCCCGGTCTCCAGCCGTACGTCGACCAGGCTGGCGGAGCGGAACGCCTCCAGCGTGTCGTAGTGGGTGACGCTCGGCTTGCCGTCGGACATCACCGCGAACTTGTAGTCGGCCGTCGGGTGCCGGTCGATCGGGGCGTCGATCGTGCCCCGCAGCGGATCGAGGTGGCCCTGCACCACGGCGTGGTAGCGCTTCTCCACCTCGCGCTCCTTGAACGCCCGCTTCAGCACGCTGTAGGCCACCTCGGACTTGGCGACCACCATCAGCCCGGTGGTGCCGACGTCCAGCCGGTGCACGATGCCCTGGCGCTCGGCGGCGCCGCTGGTGGCCACGTTCTGCCCCATCGCGGCCAGGCCGCTGACCACGGTCGGTCCGGTCCAGCCCGGGCTCGGGTGGGCGGCCACGCCGACCGGCTTGTCCACCACCACGATGTCGTCGTCGCTGTAGATCACGGTCAGCCCGTGCACCGGCGCGGCGACCATCACCGGCGCGGTGATCGGCGGCGGCAGGGTCACCTCGAGCCAGGAGCCCGCGGCGACCTTGTCCGATTTCGGCCGGGGAATGCCGTCGACCAGCGCGTCGCCGGCCTCGACCAGCGAGGCCGCGGCCGTCCGGGAGAGCCCGAAGAGCCGGGAGACCGCCTGGTCCAGCCGCATGCCGTCAAGACCATCCGGAACCGGAAGGGAACGTGAGCCGCTCATGCCGTCTCCTCCGTTCCGGTTGAAGTGTCCGATTCCGCCTTCGCTTCGCTCTTGCCCTTCAGGCGGCTGCCGTCACGCTGCCGCCCGGTCAGCTCGAGCAGCACCGCGAGGCAGACCCCGACGGTGAGGCAGCTGTCCGCGATGTTGAAGACCGCGAACCTTTCGCCGTACGGCGCGAACACGCTGATCATGTCGACCACGTGCCCCTGGAACGGGCCGGGCGCGCGGAACAGCCGATCGGTCAGATTGCCCAGCGCGCCGCCGAGCACCAGCCCGAGCGCGAGCGCCCACGGCGCCGACCGCAGCTTCGTCGCCATCCAGCCGATCCAGCCGATCACCACCAGCGTGATCAGCGGGAAGATCCAGGTGTACGCACTGCCGAAGCTGAACGCCGCCCCGCTGTTGCGCAGCAGGGAGAGATAGATCAGGCCACCGAAGATCTTGACCGGTTCGTTCGGGTCGAGATTCTCGGTGGAGAGGTGCTTCACCCACTGGTCGATCGCCAGCGCGATGAGCGCGGTCGCGCCCAGCACGGCCACGGCGCGCGGGGCGAACCGGGGGGCCTTTTCGGCGTTCAGCGTCTTTCCTCCAACTGCTTGCACGAGACACAGAGAGTCGCGGACGGGAAGGCGGCCAGTCGTTCCACCGGAATCTGGTTACCGCACTTCTCGCACCAACCGTAGTTGCCCTGCCCGAGACGCTCGATGGCGCGTTCCACCTGTGTGATCCGCTCGAGCAGGTTGTTCGCCAGGGTGATCTCCTGCTCCCGCTCGAACGTCTTGGTGCCGGTGTCGGCCTGGTCGTCCCCGGCCGAGTCGGCGAGCCGCTCGCGCGACAGCGCGGTGATCTCACTGAGCGCCTGATCGTACTCGGCCTGCAGCTCGCCCAGCCGCGTCACCAGAGCTACCCGGATCTCCTCGGTCTCCGCCGCGGAGCGGGTGCGTCCCGCGCCGCCGTTCGCACCACTCTGCGCGGACCGGATGTCGGTTGCCTTGGCCATCGTCGCTCCCTCGGCCGCGCCCGGCGCGGCGATCAGCGGTTCCTCGAACCGGCGACGGTGCCCTCCACGGCAGTCCCGCCGGCTCCCTGCATTCCTCGCGGCGCGCCGGGCGGTCCTGCCCGCGCCCACCCCGGCCCCGCATCCCACGACAAACCGGCACGAACACGCCACCGGCCCGCCGGATACACGACGATACACTCTGGGCCACTTCGCCATCACCTGCTGTCAGCCGGACCCGGCCCCCGCGGCGGCCCCTCGGCCCGGCATCGACCGGCGGCTCAGGCGGCGAGCAGCCGCGCCAGACGGGGCTCCAGCTCCGCGGCCGGGGCGTCGACGGTGAAGACCTTGTCCCGGCTGGTGGCGCCGATCCGCAGCGCCACGTCGGCGGCCCGGACCCCGAGCGCGTCCGCCAGCGCCCGCCGCACCGCCTCGGTCGCCCGGCCGTCCACCGCGGGCGCCCCCACCGCGACGATCAGCGCCGGACCGTGCGGCCCGGCATACGTCCCACCGACCCGGTTCCGCCCCGCCCCGGGCCGGACCCGGACCGCCACCGAAACCCCGGCCGGCACTCCCCGCGCCGCCATGCCCGTAGTCCTTTCCAGCACCCGGCCCGAGCCGGCCGCGGTGCGTCAGCGGCGGACGTTCGCGCCGAGCAGCCGGTCGACCGGGCGGCACAGGCCGCACGGGCTGAAGCCCAGCTCGACCGCCTCGGCCGCGGGCAGCGGCTCGGTCAGACGGCCGACCAGGTGCGGGCAGTCGGCCATGTGGTACCTCGGCCGCCCGTCCACCACCAGCACCTCGACGTCGAGCCGGGCCACCTGGAACGCGTCGGTCGGCCGGACCGACTGCGGCAGCGGCTCGTCGTCCGGATCGTCGTCGTCCGGCTCGGCGAACTCGTCCACGAGCGCCGGATCCGCGCCCTCGGCGTCGGCCCCCGAGCCCGGCCCGGGGAGGACCGGACCGGCGGACGGCCCGGGGTGGCCGGCGGCGGGCTCGAACGGCTCGGCGGCCGGCTCCGGGACCGGGCGGGCCCAGGCCTGCTCGTCCCCCGGCTCGGCGGTCGGCCGGCGCCACGCCTGGTCGTCGTCCGCGCCGCCGCGGGCCGCGCCGATCGTCGACGAGGCGGCCTGATAGTCCGCCCGGGAGCCGGGCGATACGACGCTTTCGTCCGGCAGATGTGTTCCCGCGTCAGGCGCGCGTTCCCCCGTACGGGGAAGATCCTGGTCTGGTCCTTGATCTGCCGACGGCCGATCCACGTATACGTGATCAGCGGCGGGAGAGCCGATCGGGTCGGTCCGTCCCGTCGCGGTGGTGGAGTCGCCGGGGTACCCGGAATCGGCTGCGGACGCGGCGCCGGCCGGGGCAGAATCGTGGGCGTCGGGCGCCCCCGCGGTGCGGCGCGGAGCGGGACCGGGGGGCGGCGGGAAGTCATCCGCCGGGTCCGGCATGTCGGCCGGCTCGGGGGCCGCCGCCTGGCGAGCCGCGTTCTGCCGGCCGCCGATGACGAGGGCGACCGCGGCCAGCAGACTGGCCACGATCGACACGATGAGAAGACTGCTCGACCCGCGGACCAGGCCGATCGCGATGCATACCACCGCGACGAGGATGAGCGGGAGACTAGCAGGAATCATGGCTCATCCTCGTCGAGGTGCGGGGCTGTGGTCAGCGACCCGATTCGATGGCGTTGGTACGGCCACCGTAGGAACCGGCCAGGCCGGCCGCGGCGAGACCGCCGGAGCCACCGACCGCACGGCTCGCGTCCGCCCGCGCCATCTCGGCCTCCAGACCCTGGCCACGGCCGTCGAGGTCGCGCAGCTGGCTCTCCAGGTAGGCCTTCAGCCGCGTGCGGTACTCCCGCTCGAACTGCTTCAGCTCCTCGATGTGCTTCTGCAGCGCGGTCCGCTTGGCGTCCAGGCCGCCCATGGCCTCCTGGTGCCGCTGACGCGCGTCGCGCTCGAGGGCGTCGGCCTTGGCCCGGGCCTCCCGGGTGACCTCCTCCGCCTTGGAACGGGCGTCGGAGAGCAGCTTGTCGGCCTCGCGGCGGGCGTCGGACACGTGGTCGTCGGCGGTGCGCTGGGCCATCATCAGCACCCGGAGAGCCTGCTGCTCACCGTCGGCGCCGGTCGGGCCGCCGGCGCCCGGGCCGGGGCCCTGCGCGCGCACCTGCTCCAGCTCGGCCTGCATCTGCCGGGCGGCCTGCTCGGCCGCGGACTTGTCCCGCTGGACGCGGTCAAGCTGGCCCTTCAGGTCGTTGAGCTCGGCCGCGAGGCGGGGGTCGGCACTCGGACCGGCTGGCGCGCCACCCCGACCGCCGCGCTCCACCTGGGCGCGCAGCTCGTTGTTCTCTTCGATCAGACGGGCGAGTTCGCGCTCGACCTCATCCAGGAAGGCGTCGACCTCCTCCTCGTCGTACCCCCGCTTGCCGATCGGGGGCTTCTTGAAGGCGACGTTATGCACGTCGGCCGGGGTCAGCGGCATCGAAACTCCTCGGGTCAGTCGCGGCCGCGGTTGGGGCTGCTGTCTAGCTGTAGCTCAAGATGAGATTACCCAGCACTAACTGCATGAGCACGAACAGGATAACCAGCAGCACGATGGAAGCCAGGTCCAAACTCACGTTACCAATGCGCAGCGGTGGGATCACACGCCTCAACGCCTTGAGAGGTGGATCCGTGACGCTCCACACCAATTCGAGTGTGGCCGAGGCTCCCCGCCCGGGCTGCCAGCGACGCCCGTACTGCAGCACCGCTCCCAACACGAACCTGCCCAGCAGCAGCAGGAAGAAGAAGTACACCAACAGATAGAGGATCTGGAACACGATCGACAGCACGTCAGGCGGATCCCTCGTTCGGGTCAACTCTGGGTGAAGAAGCCGCCCTCAGCGATCTTGGCCTTGTCCTCCGCGGTGACCTGGACATTTGCCGGTGAGAGCAGGAAAACCCGGTTGGTCACGCGCTCGATCGTACCCCGCAGGCCGAACGCCAGCCCGGCGGCGAAGTCGACCAGTCGGCGAGCATCGGACTCATCCATCTCGGTGAGGTTGATGATGACCGGCACGCCGTCCCGGAAGTGCTCGCCGATCGTCCGCGCCTCGCGGTACGTCGTGGGGTGCAGCGTGGTGATCTGATACCGCTGCTCGTCCTCGATCGGCCGGTGCTGCACCTGCGGCTGGTGCACCGGCTGCGGGGCGAGTGCCAGGTTCTCCCGGGTGGAGTAGGTCATCGCCGAGGACTGCTCGGGCGCCACCGAGGGGCGGGTGATAGAGCGGACACTGCTGCCCCGCTCGATCCGGTCGTCCTCGTCCCGGTCCAGCTCGGCGCGGACCGAGGAGGCGCGCTCACTGAGCCGGCCGGACCGCTCGGACCGGTCCCGCTCGGGGCGCGACCGCGGCACCGGGCGCTCCTCCTCGACCTCGTCGTCCTCGAAGCCGCCGTCGGCGTACCGGTCGCTCGCGGAGTAGCGGTGGTCACGATCGTGGTCGCGGCCGCCCCGGGACGACGACCGGTAGGAGGACCGCTCCGCGTACCCACGCTCCTCGTAGTCGCGGTCGTCCTCCTCCTCGGCGAGTCCCAGCCAGACGGCCGCCTTACGGAAAGTACTCATGCCCCCACCTCCGTCCGCTCTTGCGGCCCGCGCCCCCTCTTGGCGTGCCGCGTCCCCCCTGGCGAGCCGGACATCGAGTCCGATTCGGACCCGTGACCCGCTGCGACGCTGCGTCGTCGGACGCCACCGCCGCCCCGTGAGGACGCGTCGCGTAAAACAACACCTGTGTAGTTTGCTGCCCGCCGCAAGGCTACCGCAGCGAGTTTCGCATCCCGAGTAAAGATGTACCGATCCGTACGTGTGTCGCCCCGTGCCGGACGGCCTCTTCCAGGTCCCCGCTCATGCCCGCCGAGACGGTCGTCGCGCCGGGATGCGTCGCGACGAGCTGACCAGCCAATTCGGCCAGTCGCGCGAAGGCCTGCCCGGGTTCCTGGCCGAGCGGGGCGACGGCCATCAGGCCGCCCAGCCGCAGACCGTCCGAAGAGGCCACCGCGTCGGATACCCGCCAGAGATCGTCACCGGCCACGCCCCCACGGGCCGGATCACCGTCCAGACTCACCTGGATCAGCACCTCGAGCGGCTCGCCGCGCACCGCGGCGGCGGCCCGGTCCAGCGCCGCGACCAGGCGGAGCGAGTCCACGGACTCGACCACATCGGCGTACGCCGAAATGGATTTTGCCTTGTTGCGCTGCACCTGGCCGACGAAGTGCCAGCGCAGGCGCACACCGGCGGCCGACACCTCGGCGGCCTTGCCGGACGCTTCCTGGTCCTTGTTCTCCCCGACGTCGGTGACGCCGAGCCCGGCGAGCAGCAGCACATCGCTCGCCGGGTACGTCTTGGTCACCGCGGTCAGGGTCACCGACCCGGCCGGACGACCGGCCGCCTGACAGGCCGCCGCGATCCGCTCATGCACGTGCTCGAGATTGGCGGCGAGCTGGGCCCGCCGCCAATCTTCAGTTCCCACCCACCGCCCCGCGATCATTCCCATCGGCCATCAGTACGGTCAGGAACCGTTCTTCAGGAAATCCGGCACGTCCACATCGTCGAAGAGCACGTGCTTGCGCGGTGCCGGCGTGGACGGCGGGACCGGCGCGATCGCCGGCAGCGAGGCCGACGAGCTGACCGCCGGCGGGTTGTGCTGCTTGCGCACGGGCGCCTCGGCCGGCTTGTACGAGGGCGAGCCCCCGTCGAATCCGGCCGCGATCACGGTCACCCGCACCTCGTCGCCGAGCGCGTCGTCGATGACCGCGCCGAAGATGATGTTCGCGTCCGGGTGGGCCGCGTCGGTGACCAGCTGCGCCGCGTCGTTGATCTCGAACAGACCGAGATCGGAGCCACCGGCGATGGAGAGCAGCACGCCGCGCGCGCCGTCCATGCTCTGCTCCAGCAGCGGGCTGGAGATCGCCCGCTCGGCCGCCTCGACCGCGCGGTTGTCGCCGCGCGCGCTGCCGATGCCCATGAGCGCGCTGCCCGCGTTGCTCATCACGCTCTTGACGTCGGCGAAGTCCAGGTTGATCAGACCCGGCGTGGTGATCAGATCGGTGATGCCCTGAACACCGGAGAGCAGCACCTGGTCGGCCTGGCGGAACGCGTCCATCATGCTGATGCCGCGGTCGCCGAGCGCCAGGAGCCGGTCGTTCGGGATCACGATCAGCGTGTCGCACTGATTGCGCAGCTCGTCGATGCCGGCCTCGGCCTGCACCTGACGCCGCTTGCCCTCGAACGAGAACGGCCGGGTCACCACGCCGATGGTCAGCGCGCCCAGCTTGCGGGCGATGTTGGCCACCACGGGGGCGCCACCGGTACCGGTGCCGCCGCCCTCGCCACACGTCACGAAGACCATGTCGGCCCCCTTGAGGACCTCCTCGATCTCGTCCCGGTGGTCCTCGGCGGCGCTCTTGCCGACCTCGGGCTGCGCGCCGGCGCCGAGGCCGCGGGTCAGTTCCCGGCCGACGTCCAGCTTGACGTCGGCGTCGCTCATCAGCAGGGCCTGGGCATCGGTGTTGATCGCGATGAACTCGACGCCCTTGAGCCCAACCTCGATCATGCGGTTCACGGCGTTCACGCCGCCGCCGCCGATGCCTACGACCTTGATGACCGCAAGGTAGTTGTGCGGAGGTGTCATCGGGCTCAGCCTTCCCTTCCGGGGTTGGCGGATGTCGAGGGCCCCTGCGGCTCCGACGAGGGATCCGCACTTCGACATCCACTGCCGTACAAGGGAGGGCGAGGAAACCCTCACCCTCTACTAGAGGTTTATAGTTATGTCAACCATAAGAACCTCTCGACGCAACGTATGCGGACATCGCGCCGGGACCAAAGAACCCGGACGGCGTGTCGCGTCCGCTTACCAGGTGAGTATCCGACTGACCCGTAACCTCGACGCTTATATTCCGTTCGTACGCCTTTGTCTGGTTAGCACCCCGGTTAGCGAATAGTCACGATTTTCGGGACGCTGACGTCGAACTCCTTGCCCGCGCGCTTCACCAGCGCCGTGGCCACCTCGCTCTTGCGCTCGCTCTGGGTGTCGTCCCCCCAGATCACCACCCGGCCGTCGCGCAGCTCCAGGCGGATGCCGGCCGGCGAGGTCACCGAGATGGCGACCAGTTGCTCGCGCAGATCGGCGCTGAGCGCCGCCAGCACGGTCAGCGCCGAGCCGGTGCTCGAGTCGGCCGGCCCCGGGGTCGCGAGCTTGGCCAGCGGCAGGCCGGCCGGCGCCGCGGCGACCACCCGGAACGGCACGCCCCCGCCGTCGATCAGGGTGAACTGCGCACCGGTCGGGACCGCGGCCACCGCGACCCGCTCGACCACCTCGATCCGCAGCGTGGACGGCCAGCTGCGGGTCACCGTCACCTTGCCGACCGGGGCCAGGCCGCGCACCCGGGCACTGACCTGATCCAGGTCGACCCGGGCGAGCGGGCGCCGGTCCGGCACCGCGGCCGCCGCGCGCACCTCCTGCGGGTCCAGCGTCTGGGCGCCGACCACGTCGACGGTCCGCACGCCGAGCAGCGAGGTGCCGTAGACCACCCAGGCCACGCCGCCGGCGACCAACAGCGCGCCGGCGCCGACCAGCCAGGGCAGGGCGGCCCGGAACTTCCGCTGCCGGGCGCGGGCCATGAACCGGCGCGCGGACGGCGGCACCGCGTCGGTGTCCGCCCGCACCAGGCGCCAGTTGCGCGTGCCCCCGCCCGCCACGGTCAGCCCGCGAGACCCGGCTGGAGGTCCGCCTCGGCCAGCGCGGCCAGCAGCTCGTCACCCATCAGCGAGATCGGCGGCGCGCCCATGGTCACCACCACGTCGCCGGGACGGCTGCGGCGGACCACCTCGGCCGGTACGTCCTCCCAGTCCGGGACGAACACCCGGCTCTCGGCCGGCAGGTCGATCGCGGCGGTCAGGGCGAGCCCGCCCTCGCCCGGCCCCCGGGTCTCCCCCGGGCCGAACACCTCCATCACGATCACCTGGTCGGCGACCGCCAGGCCCTCGGCCAGCTCGGCCTGCAGATCGCGGGTGCGGTACACCCGGTACGGCTGGAAGACCACCAGCAGACGCCCGTCGCCGGCCACCTCGCGCAGCGTGCGCAGCGCGGCCAGCACCGAGGTCGGGTGGTACGCGTACTCGTCGTAGACCCGCACGCCGGCCGCGATGCCCTTGCGCTCGAACCGGCGGCGGACGCCCGGGAACGACGCCAGCGCCTCGGCGATCTTGTCCAGCGGCAGGCCCAGCTTGAGCGCGGTGAGCACGGTCGCCGCGCTGTTCAGGCCCATCAGCTTGCCGGGCATCGCCAGCTTGAGCTCGCCCAGCGACTCGCCGTGCAGCTCGGCGTGGTAGCGCACCCCGCTCACGGTCGACACCACGTCGCTGATCCGCAGGTCGGCGTCCTCGGCTTCGCCGTACGTGTAGACGGTCTTGCCCTTGGCCCGGAGCCCGGCGATCAGCTCCTCGGTGCCGGGACCGTCGGCGCAGGTCACCACGAAGCCGTCGGCCAGCTCGCCGAACTCCAGGAAGCCCGCCTTGAGCGTCTCCAGGTCACCCCAGTTGTTGAGGTGATCGCCCTCGATGTTCGTGATGATCGCCACGTGCGGGCGGTAGATCAGGAACGAGCGGTCGTGCTCGTCGGCCTCGGCCACGAAGTGCGGCCCGCTGCCGTGGTGGCCGTTGGACCCGGCCGACGACATCTCGCCGCCGATCACGAACGACGGATCCTGCCCGGCGTGCTGCAGGATCACCGTCATGATCGAGGTGGTGGTGGTCTTGCCGTGGGTGCCGGCCACCGCGATGGTCTGCCGGTCCGTCATCGCCGCCGCGAGCGCCTCGGAGCGGTGCAGCACCCGCAGCCCGCGCCGGCGCGCCTCGACCATCTCCACGTGATCCTTCGGGATCGCGGTGGAGTAGACGACCGTGTCGACACCGTCCAGGTTCGACGCCTCGTGGGCCATGTGCACCGTCCCGCCGAGCGCGCGCATCCCCGCCAGGGCGGGCCATTCGCGCAGCTCGCTGCCGGAGACCGGGATGCCCCGGGTCAGCAGGAGACGGGCCAGGCCGGCCATGCCGACCCCGCCGATCCCGATCAGATGGACGCTGCCCAGGTCCTCGGCGGTCGTCTCACCGGCCGGCGTCAGCTCCGCCGTGTTCACCAGGTCTCTCCTTCAGTCACAGGCTCAACGGGCCTCATCGGTCCACCGCCTCCAGAACGAAGCGCAGCAACTGCTCGTCACCGTCGCGACGGCCGTACCCGGCGGCGGCGTGGCCCATCGCGGCCAGCCGCTGCCGGTCACGCGCCAGCGGGACGATGTTCCGCTCGATCCACTCCGGGGTCAGCTCACTGTTGTCGACCAGCATGCCGCCACCCGCCTCGACCACCGGGAGCGCGTTGCGCCGCTGCTCCTGATTGCTGAACGGGTACGGCACGTAGATCGCCGGCAGGCCGAGCGCGGTCGTCTCGGCCACCGTGATCGCCCCGCCGCGGCAGAGCATCAGGTCGGCGGCAGCGTATCCGAGTTGCATCTCGGAGAGGTAGGGCACGACGACATAGGGCACCGGCAGGTCGGTCGGCACCTCGAACGGGTCGTTCCGCCCGCCCTGCACGTGCAGCACCTGGATGCCGGCGTGGGCCAGCCGCTTGGCCGCCGCGGCCACCGCCAGGTTGATCGTCCGCGCGCCGGAGGAGCCGCCGGAGACGAACAGCACCGGCAGGTCCGGGCGCAGTCCGAAGTGGTAGAGCGCCTGCGGGCGCAGCGCCGGCCGGTCCATCTGGGTGATCCCGGTCCGCAGCGGGACGCCGACCAGGCGCGCGTTGCGCAGCGACTCGGCCTGCTCCAGCTGGTGCGGGAAGCCGACGGCGACCCGCTTGGTGAACTTCATGCCCATCCGGTTCGCGACGCCCGGGGGCACGTTCACCTCGTGGATCACGATCGGCAGCTCGCGGCGCCAGGCGGCCACGTAGGCCGGGGTGGAGACGTAGCCGCCGAACCCGACGACCACCTCGGCACCCACCTCGTCGATGATGTCGCCGGCCGCGGCGGCCGACTTGATCATCCGGTCCGGGGTGCGCAGCAGGTCCAGATTCAGCGACCGGGGCAGCTGGAAGGCCGGGATCACCCGCAGGTCGTAGCCGGCCGCCGGGATGAGCTGGTTCTCCATCCCCTTGGGGCTGCCGAGCGTGGTGATCCGGATGTGCGGGAAGTGCCGGCGCAAGGCGTCGGCGAAAGCGAGCAGCGGATAGATGTGTCCACCGGTGCCTCCTCCGGCGAGCACCACCGACCGCAGCTGCACCATCACCTTCTCCTCTCGCCCCCCGTGCCCACGGGCGTCTCACGCGCTTGTCCCGGCCGCCGGGGCGGGGGAACCGGCGGCAGCGGGGCCCAGACTAGTCGTACCCATCGAGAGGTCGGACGGGCGTTCAGGGCCCGGGCCGCGTCCGGCTCCGCACGGGCGAACGAGGCCAGGATCCCGATCGCCGCCATGGCCACGATCAAGGCACTGCCACCTGCGGAGATGAACGGTAGCGGAAGCCCGGTGATGGGCAGCAGGCCGACCACCCCGCCCATGTTGATCACGGCCTGGGCGACCAGCCAGGTGGTGATCGCGGTGGCCGCGAGCCGGCGGAACGGGTCGGCCGAGCGGCGGGCGATCCGGAACCCGGTGAACGCCAGCACCGAGAAGAGCGCCAGCACCACCGCGCAGCCGACCACGCCGAGCTCCTCGGCGACGATCGCGTAGATGAAGTCGTTCTCCGCCTCCGGGACCCAGCCCCACTTCAGCGCGCCCTTGCCCAGGCCGACGCCGAACCAGCCGCCCTCGAAGATCGCCGAGCGACCCTGGATCAGCTGGTAGCAGACGTCGGCGTTGCACTTGTCGAGCGGAGTGAGGAACGCGGTCAGCCGCTGCACGCGGTAGTTCGTCGCGTCCGCCGAGCCGGAGCCGGCGCCCCGGGACGCCGCCGCGATCAGCAGGCCGATCCCGGTCAGGCCGAGCACGCCGAGCGCGCCGAACACCCGCATCCGCACGCCGGCCGCCCAGAGCAGGCCGACGATCAGCGCCAGCAGGACCAGCATGGTGCCGACGTCGTTGTAGCCGACCAGGATGAAGAGCAGGCCGATCACCGGGAAGAGCGGCATCGCCAGCTCTTTCCAGTGCCCCAGGGCCGGGCCCTTGCGGGCGATCACGTCGGCGCCCCACAGCACCATGCCGAGCTTGGCCAGCTCGGAGGGCTGCAGGCTGACCCCGCCGAAGGAGAGCGAGAGCAGGCTGACCGAGATCGGGCCGACCGGTTCGCTCTCCTGCGCGCCGATGTCCTTGATCATCACGACCAGGTTCTGGAAGGTGAGCAGGAGGATCGACGCGCCGAGCACGTACTTGCCCAGGGTGCGCAGGGTGATCGCGGGCAGCCGCTGGCAGATCCAGAAGGCGACCAGGCCGAGCAGGGCGTACACCGCCTGGCTGGAGATCGCCGAGAACGCGTTCCCGTTGGCGGCGTACGCCTTCACGCTGGTCGCCGAGAAGACCATGGTCAGCCCGATCAGCAGGAGCAGGCCGGCGCAGGCGATCAGCAGGTAGTAGGACGAGAGGGGGCGGGCCAGCAGCCCGTGCACGGCGGGCAGGAACTGCCGGCTCAGTGACGGGCGGGCCTTCGGGGAACGGTCGTCCGCCATGCCCCCATCATCGTCCGGCGATCACGCCATCGACGTGCACCGTCGATGGCGTGTCGCAGGAGGGTTTGTCGCGTGCGCCACGACCACGGTCAGGCGGCGCACAAGGTATATGCCGAGGCGTTCACCGACAGGGCGGGCGAGAAGATGAGCTCCCATTTGGTGAGAATCGAGGCATGCCGGTAGCTGCCGATCAACTTGCCGGCATCCGCCGCGGCTACGACGAGGCTGACGCCGATGGCCTGACCCGAGCTACAGGTCACCTCGTAGGTAGTGGAGCCGGAGTTCAGAACCGTAGGTTCCGAGACGACGCTCATCGATCCGGCGGGACCAGCGGGGCCCGTGGGACCGGCAGGACCGGGGATACCGGGGAGACTGATCCCGGGCATACCCATCATTCCGGGGGCACCAGCAGGGCCCGTGGCACCAGCAGGGCCGGTGGCACCAGCAGCACCCGTGGGACCGGTCGCGCCGGTAGCGCCGGCCGGGCCGGTAGCGCCCTGCGGACCGGACGCACCGGGCGGCCCCGACGGGCCCACCGAGCCGGCCGGGCCAGGCTCGCCGGGCGCGCCAGGGGCGCCGGGGAGGCCCGGGACACCGCGCAGGCCGATCTGGTTCCAGGACCGCATGGTCTCGCCACTCCGGCAGCTCGTCGTGTCGGCGGAGACCCAGCGCATGGCGCCGGTCTTCCGCACCACGCACACCCGCATCGTCGCGACCACCGCGGTCGCCGCGGCGAAGGCGTCGGCGGTGCCCGGCGGTGGGGTGGCCCGGTCGCCGGCGACCGCCGCGGTGGCGCCGGCCAGTACGGTTGCCATGGCACCCGCCGAGGCGAGCAGGACACGAGAAATCATCGATGGATCCGTCCTCTGGGCGATGGTTGGCGCTCATCAGCCTAGGAAGAAATCAGACCCTTTCGGGGGAAAACGGCGGCATTGGCCAACACCCCGGGAAACGCCGGGGGGCCGCGGCGCGATCGCCACAGCCCCCCGGTCACGCCGAACCTCGCTAACCCATGACCGCCAGATGGTCGCTGTAGAACAGGCCCAGGCCGATCGACGCGCAGATGCCCGCGATGATCCAGAACCGGACCACGATGTTCACCTCGGACCAGCCCGCCAGCTCGAAGTGGTGCTGCAGCGGCGACATCCGGAACACCCGTTTACCGGTCGTCTTGAACGAGATGATCTGGATGACCACGGACATCGTGATGATCACGAACAACCCGCCGATGATCACCGAGAGCAGCGTGGTCCGGGTGGCCACCGCCAGGCCGCCGATCAGGCCGCCGAGGCCGAGCGCCCCGGTGTCGCCCATGAAGATCCGGGCCGGGTTGGTGTTCCACCACAGGAAGCCGACCAGGGCGGCCGCCGCGGCCGCCGCGATCAGCGCGATCTCCAGTGGATCTCGCACCTGGTAGCAGTGCGCCTCGGTGAGCGCGCTGGTGCTCCGGTAGTTGTCGTCACCACACCAGTGCCGGTACTGCCAGAAGCCGATCAGCGAGTACGCCCCGAGGACCAGGATCGACGAGCCGGTGGCCAGGCCGTCCAGGCCGTCGGTCAGGTTCACGCCGTTGGACATCGCCATGATCACGAAGACGAAGACCATCACCGCGCCGACCTTGCCGACGTCCAGCCAGCTCACGTCCCGGATGAAGGAGATCTTCTCGCTGGCCACGGTCTGGCCGTTGGTGCTCGGGAAGTAGAGCGCCGCGATACCGAAGGCGGTGCCGACGATCAGCTGGCCGAGCAGCTTGCCCTTGGCGCTGAGACCGTCCGAGTTGCGCTTGCGGATCTTCAGGAAGTCGTCCATGAAGCCGACCGCGCCGCAGAACACCAGCAGCCCGAGCAGGACCAGGGCGGTCATGGTCGGCCGCTCCTGGGCGATCTGCCGGTCCGGCAGCGTGGTCAGGGCGAGGTGGCCGGCGACGTAGGCGAAGACCGTCGCCAGGATGAAGGCCACGCCGCCCATCGTCGGGGTGCCCCGCTTGCCCTGGTGCGAGGCGGGGCCGAGGGTACGGATCGGCTGTCCGGCCTTGAGCGCCGAGAAGACCCTGATCGCGACCGGGGTGCCGAACAGCGAGATGAGAAAGGCGACCGCGGCCGCGACGATGACTGCCCTCACGTGGGCTGAACCTCCTCGGAACGCCGGAGCCAGTCGGCGACGTCCCATGTGCGGTACCGGGAACCCTTGACCAGCACGACGTCGTCGGCGCGCAGGTCGTTCCGGAGTAACTCGATCGCGGCGGCCTGGTCGGCGGCGAGGTGCGCGGCGCCCCGCCATCCGCCCACCTCCGCGGCCCCGTCCAGGATCGGGCGGGCGTTCTCCGCCACCACGATCAGCCGGTCCACACCGAGCTCGGCGGCCAGGCGGCCCACCTCGGCGTGCCCGGGCACCTCGTGGTCACCGAGCTCGGCCATGTAGCCGAGCACGGCGGTGGTGCGCTTGCCGGTCCCCATCGCGGCGAGCGCGTGCAGCGCCGCCGCGGTCGACGACGGGTTCGCGTTGTAGGAGTCGTCGACGACGGTCGCGCCGTTGCGACCCTCGAACACGTCCATCCGCCGGCCGGAGACGATGCCCACCTCGCCGAGCGCGACGAGCAGCTCCGCGAAGGCCATCCCCGCGGTCAGCGCGACCGCCGCGGCGGCCAGCGAGTTCGCCACCTGGTGCCGTCCGGCCACCCCGAGCCGGACCTCTCCCCGATCAAAACCATGCTTCAGTACGTACGAAGCCCGCCCCGCCGAGTCCACCGCGACCTCGGTGGCCCGCAGGTCCGCGCCCTCGGCCTCGCCGACCAGCAGCACCCGCGCCCCGGTGCGCGACGCCATCGCCGACACCAGCGCGTCGTCCGCGTTCAGCACCGCCACGCCGTCCGCCGGCAGCGCCTCGACCAGTTCCCCCTTGGCCAGCGCCGTGCCCTCGACCGACCCGAACTCGCCGAGGTGCGCCGCCCCCACGTTCAGGACCACGCCGATCGACGGCCGGACGATGTCGGTCAGGTACCGGATGTGCCCCACCCCGCGGGCGCCCATCTCCAGCACCAGGAAGCGGGTCTTCTCGTCGGCCTGCAGCACCGTGTACGGAAAGCCCAGCTCGTTGTTGAGCGACCCGGCCGGCGCCACGGTCGGCCCGAGCCGGGACAGCAGCTGCCCGAGGTAGTCCTTGGTGGTGGTCTTGCCGGACGAGCCGGTCAGCCCGACGACGGTCAGCTCGGGCAGCCGCCCGACCACCTCGTGGGCCAATTTCGCCAGCGCGTCCAGCTGGTCCTCGACCACCACACCGGGCACCCCGGCGTCGCGGGTGCCGAGGACCCCGGCCGCGCCGGCCGCGACCACCTTCGGGCCGAAGTCGTGCCCGTCCGCCTTCTCGCCGGCGAACGCCACGAACAGGCCGCCCGGGCCGACCTTGCGGGAGTCGTACTCGACCCCGCCGGTGACCGTCTCCGCGCCGTCGCTGTTGACCAGGCGACCGCCGGTGATCGTGGCGATCTCGCCGAGGGAGAGCGGGATCATGAGCGACCGCCCAGTGCCGCGGCCAGCTCGATCCGGTCGTCGAACGGCAGCACCTGGCCGTTCACCTCCTGACCCTGTTCGTTGCCCTTGCCCAGGACGGCGATCACGTCGCCGGCCGCGGCCAGCCGGACCGCCTCGTCGATCGCCGCACGGCGGCCGGCCACCTCGACCACCTTGGTGGCGGTGTGCGCCTCCTCGGCGCCACGGCGCACGGCCTCCCGTACCGAAGAAGGGTCTTCGGTCCTGGGGTTGTCGTCCGTGATGATCACCAGGTCGGCGCCGTGCGCCGCGGCCTCGCCCATCAGCGGGCGCTTGCCCCGGTCCCGGTCGCCGCCGGCGCCGAGCACGCAGATCAGCTGCCCGCCGCGGGCGGTGGCCAGCTCGCGCAGCGCGGCCAGGGCGGCGACGATCGCGTTCGGCTTGTGCGCGTAGTCGACGACGCCGAGCACCTCGCTGTCCGCCTCGACCTGCTCCAGCCGGCCGGGCACGCCCCGGCACTCCAGGATCCCGCGGCCCGCGACCTCCGGGTCGATCCCGACCGCGGCCAGCAGCGCCAGCGCGAGCAGCGCGTTCGCCACGTTGTGCAGGCCGGGCAGCGCCACGCCGGTCGCGACGGTGCGGCCGCCGGGCCCGTGCGCGGTGAACAGCTGGCCGAAGGCGGACGGCCGCACGTCGGCGGCCCACCAGGTCGCCGCCGAGTCGCCGGTCGCCGAATAAGTCACCGTTTCAGGTGACGAGAGCGACATGACGGCGGGATCGTCGTAGTTCAGGACGCCGATCGCCGACCGGCCGTCGAACAGCCGGGCCTTCGCCGCGAAGTACTCCTCCGACGTCGGATGGAAGTCCAGGTGGTCCTGGCCGAAGTTGGTGTAGCCGGAGGCCGCGAAGCGGATCCCGTCGGCCCGCCCCATCACCAGGGCGTGGCTGGACACCTCCATCACCACGGCGGACACGCCACGCTCCACCCCGGCCGCCAGGATCGCCTGCAGGTCGGGCGCCTCGGGGGTGGTCCGCACGCTCTTGACCACGAAGTCGCCGAGCCGGGTCTCCACCGTGCCGACCAGGCCGGTGACCTTCCCGGCCGCCCGCAGCCCGGCCTCCACCAGGTACGACGTCGAGGTCTTCCCGGCCGTCCCGGTGATGCCGATCATGGTGAGCCGCCGGGACGGCTCGCCGTAGATCGCCGCGGCGGCCGCGCCGAGCACCGCTCTCGGATCCTCGGCGACCAGCACCGGCAACCCGGCGGCGAGCGCGAGGTCGCGCCCGTCCGGGTTGGTCAGCACCGCCACCGCGCCGAGCCGGGCCGCGTCGGCGACGAACTCGGCACCATGCCGGTTCGCGCCGGGCAGCGCCGCGTAAAGATCGCCAGGGCGCACTGCGCCACTACTGTGAGTGACCCCGGTGACAGCGATGTCACCACCGTGCAGCGTGGCCTCGAGCAGCTGCGCGAGCTGGCTCAACGGCAACGGTGCGACGGTCTCGGGTCGGGGAATGCCGGACACGGCGTCAGACCCTACCCGGTACTCCGCGCGTTCCCGTCAACGCCATGCGCCCTGATCTCATCCATGGATCTTGAAGGTCGGCGGCTTCGTGGTGGACGGTGGCACAAAGTTATGAAGCAGGGTGTAGGACATGATCTGGGAGAAGGCCGGGGCGGCCACCTCGCCGCCGGTGCCCTTCGCCACGTCCATCGCGACCGCGACGACGTAGCGCGGGTTCTCGGCCGGCGCCATGCCCACGAACGAGCTCGCGTTGTGGCTGGTGTACTGCCCGTCGACGACCATCCCGCCGGTGCCGGTCTTGCCGGCCACCCGGTAACTGGGGACCTGCGCCTTGACGCCGGTGCCGTCGTCCTCGGTCACCGCCTCCATCAGCGTCCGCAGCTGGGCGGCGATCTTGGCGTCCAGCACCCGGTGCGTCTCCGGGGCGGGCCCGGGCGTCTCCGTCCCGTCGGCGCCGGAGATCGTCGACTTGATCAGGTGCGGCTGGATGTAGACGCCGTCGTTGGCGATCGCGCCGTAGCCGGCCGCCATCTGCACCAGGGTCGCCGAGACGCTCAGGCCGATCGGGACCGAGCCGTACGCCGAGCCGCTCCACTCGTCCGGCTTCAGCAGCAGCCCGCTCGCCTCGCCGGGCATGCCCTCGCCGGTCGCCGTGCCCAGCCCGAACTTCTGCTGGTACTCGTAGATCTTGTCCTTGCCCAGCTGGTCGCCGATCCGGATGGTCCCCACGTTGGACGAGTAGGCCAGGATCCCGGCGATCGAGAGCTGGGTGCCCTTGGCCTGCTGGTGACTGTCCTTGAACGAGGTGTCGCCCTTCCGGATCGCCGGCGCCACCTCGATCGTCGAGTCCGGCGTGATCAGCCCCTCCTGCAGGGCCGCCCCGATCACGAACGGCTTGTGGCTGGAGCCCGGGTCGGTGACCACCGCGGTCGGCACGTCGATCCGGTCCGCCGGGTCGTAGTCCTGCGGCTTGGCCGCGTTGTAGGACGGGTAACTGGCCTGGGACACGATCTCGCCGGTCTTGATGTCCATCACCACCGCGCCGGCCACCGTGGCGTGGTTCTTCTCCGCCTCGGCGTCCAGGATCCGCTGCGTGTTGTACTGCACCCAGCGGTCGATGGTCAGCTTCAGCGAGCTGCCCGGCTTGGCCGCGGTCTCCTGCTCGTAGCCGCCGGTGATGGGCACGTTCAGATTGCCCGCACCGGTCTCGAAGACCCGCTTGCCGTCGGTGCCGTGCAGCAGGTCGTCGTAGCGCGCCTCGAGGCCCTCCAGGCCGTGCTGGTTGTCCCCGGTGAACCCGATCAGGTTCGCCGCGAGGTCCTTGCCGGGCACGTCCCGCCGCTCGTCGATGTGCGTGTAGATGCCCGGCAGCTTCATCGCCTCGATCTCGCCGGCGATCGAGATGTCCACGCCCCGCTTCAGGTAGCGGAACTTCAGCCAGGTCCCCATCACCTGCTTGCGCTGCATCAGCGCGATCAGCGTGGACGGCGCGACGCCGAGCAGCGGGGCCAGTTTCCCGGCCGTGCCCGGGACGTCGCGCTGCAGCTTCTCGTTCTCCGGGTCGGCGTAGATGTACCGCGCCTCGACGCTGTTCGCCAGGATCGCCCCGTTGCGGTCCATGATGCTGCCCCGCGGCGCCGGCAGCTCGACCGTGCTGAGCCGCTTCTCGCGCAGTTTGACCAGGCTCTGCACCTCGGTCGGCGACGTCGCCACCTGCAGCACCACCAGCCGCACGCCGATCATGACGAACAGCGACAGCGCGAGCACCGTGCCGAGCCGCAGGCGGCGCGTGCTGTTGGCCAGCTTCGGCGGTTCGGCCGGCACCGGCCGGGGCCGGCGGGCCGGCGCCCGGACCGGGCCGCGGCGGCTGCGTTCGGTCACCGTCCGCCGTGGTCCGGGTTCCGGCTTGGGGGTACGGCGGGAAGCGGCGGCCCGGGCGGGCGGGGGATCACGCCGTACCCGGAAATCGTCGCGCGCCTCGGCCGGCCGCGGCCGTTTCGCCGGCGCGGCGGTCTCCCGGGTGGTCTCGCGTTTGTTCTCCCGCGCCTCGCGCGGCTCCCGCTTCTCCGGCGTCCGCTTCTCCGGCGTGCGCTTCTCGGTCCGCTCGCGGCCGGTCTCGCGGGGCTCGGCCGGGCGTGCGCCGCGCTGCCGGGCCCGGGTCCCGCCCTCGCCGCCCTCGACCACCTGCAACGCCGGCCGGAACGGGTCCGCGGTGCGCCCGGTCCGCGGGGTGCGTCCGCGCTCGGCCACCGTGCGGCCGCGCGGCGTGTACGCCCGCGCCTCACCGATGCCGGAGAAACCGCGCCGCTCGGGGCGCTCGGGCTCGTCTTGTCCCTCGGCGGGGACGGCACGGGACGCGCCGCGCCGGGGCGGAGTGCCCCGGCGCGGCGTCTCGTCGTCGGCTCGCGGCGACACGGCTTACTGCCCCGTTCCCACAGCGTTCTGGTCGGCGCCGTTCTGGCCGTCGGCGGTCTGGCCGGTGTTCTGACCCGTGGTGCTCTGACCGGTCGCGTTCTGGCCGGTCGCGTTCTGGCCGGTCGCGTTCTGGCCGGTCGCGTTCTGGCCGGTCGCGCCCTGGGTCGCCGGCGTGGCGGGTGCGTTCGCGGCGCCCGTCGTCAGCGACTCCTGGGCGGTGACCGAGGTCTGGCCCTTGCCCGGCGACGGCGTCCGGATGATCTTGCCGTCCGGCAGCCGGATCATCGCCGGCGGGTTCGCCTGCACCAGGCCCAGCCGGCGCGCGGCGGCCGCCAGGTTGCCCGGGCTGGACACCTGGTTCAGCTGCTGCTGCAGCTCCTGCTGCTGCTCGTCCAGGGTGGCCTGGTTCTTGCGCAGCGCCTCGAGCCGGAACGTCTGCTCCATGGCCTTGGTGTTGATCAGCTGAATGCCGACCACGCCGAGCAGCACCAGGGCGATCAGGCCGGCCGCGAACATCGGCCGCGGCGCCCGGATCGGCATCGGCGGCGCGACCCGCAGGCGGGGCAGGACCGGAACGGCTGCCTCGCCGGTGTCCAGCCGCTTCGCCGCGGTGCCCTCGATCTGCACCTGGATGTCCCCCTCGACGCGCAGCCCGGCGCCCCCGCGCCCCTCGTCGCTCCGCATCCCGGACCGGCGCGTGTCGGCGCCCCGTGGGCCGGCACCGGTCCGGCCGGACCTACGCGCCCCCCGCGCGTCGATCCCGCCGGTCGCGGCCTCGCGGGCCGCCCCGCGTCCACGCTCGCCGGCCGTGGACCGCGGTTGCGCCGCACGGCCCCCCGACCGCGGCGCGTTCGTTCGCTCGCTCATGCTTCCCCCTCCCCCTCATGGCTCGGCCCCGGGCGTCGCCGCCCCTGTCCCCCACCTCTGCCAGCCGTCCGGGGCCGCTCGCGGCCGGTCCCGGGCTGCTGGTTCGCCCTGCTCTGAAGCTCGTCGATCCGTTCCACCGCGCGCAGCTTCACCGAAGCCGCCCGCGGGTTCTCCGCCACCTCCGCCTCGCTGGGCAGTTCTGACCCCCTGGTCAGCAGCCGCAGCGTCGGACCCGTCCCGGGCAGTTCGACCGGCAGGTCGATCGGCCCGGTGCTGCGCGCCCTCGCGGTGAGCGCGCGCTTGACGATCCTGTCCTCCAGAGATTGATAACTCATCACCACAAGTCGCCCGGCGGGCGACAACGCGTCCAAAGCCGCCGGAATAGCGGATTCGAGCACGTCAAGCTCGGCGTTGACCTCAATGCGTAGTGCCTGGAACGACCTTTTCGCGGGATTTCCACCCGTTCGCCGCGCGGCGGCCGGGATGGCGTCCTTGATCAGCTCCGCCAGCCGGGCCGTCGAGACGATCCGGGCCTTCGCCCGCTCCCGCACGATCGACGAGACCACCCGCGGGGCGAACTTCTCCTCGCCGTACTGCCGGAGGATGCGGACCAGCGCACCCGGCTCGTACGTGTTGACGACCTCTTCCGCGGTGATCCCGCGGGACTGGTCCATCCGCATGTCCAGCGGGGCGTCCTGGGCGTAGGCGAACCCGCGGTCCGCCTCGTCCAGCTGCAACGAGGAGACGCCCAGGTCGAACAGCCCGCTGTCGATCGCCGGGATCCGCAGCTCGTCGAGCACCCGGGGCAGCTCGTGGTAGACGGCGTGCACCAGATGGATCCGCTCCTCGAAGCGGGCGAGCCGGTGCCGCGAATGGGCCAGCGCCTCGGTGTCCCGGTCCAGTCCGATCAGGACCGCCTCCGGGAACCGCTCCAGCACCGCCTCGGCGTGCCCACCGAGACCCAGCGTGAAGTCGACGTGCACCGCGCCGGGCCGGGCCAGAGCCGGGCCGAGCAGATCGAGGCACCGTTCCAGCAGCACCGGAACGTGCGTGCCGCGCGGCTCCCCCATGTCGACCCCCATTGACCCACCCGTTCGCGTTTCACACTCGGTTGTTACCAATATCGCTGCCCGTTCCGGCCCGGCCGCCCGTCCGTACCGCCAGATCCCCATCCGCTCTGTCCGTGCCCCGGTGAACCCGGACCCGGACACGCGCCTGGCGCCGGGGAAGAGGCGCCAGGAGCGGGAGCGGCTGGAGATCTCGCAGTACGGCAGCAGTGGCGTCCGGGCCGCACTCCCAGCGGCCCACCGAGTGCCACGCCCTACAGTCCGCCGGGCAGCACCCCCTCCTCGATGTCGGCGAACTCCTGCTCGCTCGCCGAGAGGTAGTCGTCCCAGGACTGCTTGTCCCAGATCTCGACCCTGGTGCTGGCCCCGATCACCACGAGATCCCGGCCGAGACTCGCGTACTCCCGCAGATGTGCGGGGATGGTGACCCGGCCCTGTTTGTCGGGAACCTCGTCGTGCGCGCTGGCGAAGAAGACCCGGCTGTACGCCCGCGCCGGCTTGTTGGTCACCGGCGCCTCGCGCAGCTGGCCCGCGATGCGCTGGAACTCCGGCATCGGGAACACGTACAGACAGCGTTCCTGTCCTTTGGTGATCACGACACCTCCCGCCAGCTCGTCGCGGAACTTCGCCGGGAGGATCAGCCGGCCCTTTTCGTCCAGCCGGGGGGTATGCGTGCCGAGGAACATCCGGCCCCCACCCCCTTGCCGTGGCGGTTTACCCCTTCGCGGAGGGGGCGGACCGCCTGTCAACTCGGGCCGGCAGGCTCCGCGGGTCGAGTCCCATGGTTCGGTTCCTCGGTCCTGCCACTGGGCCCCACTCTACTCCACTTCCCTCCACCTGCAACCCGAAAGCGAGTGCTCGCGAGCTGTTTTCGCGGACGTAATCCCAGTTCACAGGGGGTGGCTCGAAGTGGAGGGCGCGAGCATGATCCACGAGGTCCGGTTTCCGACATCCGGCGCACGAGGTTCGATAAGTCCCGCGCAAACCGGCCGAAAACCCCCTGGTGGAGGGATTCACCCGCGGGTGGGGAGGAAAGTGGAGCGCCGCGAGGGAGGAAAGTGGAGCCCACGAGCGGCGACTGTGGAGCGCGCAATCCCTCCACAAACACCCCCCAGCCGCGCCGCCGCCCTCGGCTCGACCGCGGCGGCGCCGCCGGCTCTGCGGCGGCTCCTGGCGGTGACCGCCCGCACCGCCGGCAGCGTGATCGAGGCCGCCGGCTGCGGCAAAGACCTGCTGGCGCTCAGGCCCATTCCCGCGCCGCGAGGCAGCCCTCAACGCCGGCCGAGACCGGCGGCCGGCGATCAGGGCTGCTTTCGGCGGCGCGAGGCAGCCCCACCCGCCCGGCCGGGCGGGTGGGAACGCCAGTGGGGCGCGACCCCGGGTTCGGGTCGCGCCCCACTGGCGTTGTCCCTTATTTACTTGGTGCTGTCCGCCGAATACGTCCGGCGAGACCTCCAGCAGCCAGGCCCCGCCCGCCGTCAACCACCCGGCGGATCACTGCCCGGCGTCAGCCGTCACGGCGGCGAACCGCCGCCCGGCAGGCGCGCCGAGCGGATCGACCCCGATCAGGCGGCGACCAGACGACGTACGACGTAGTTGCTGCCGTAGATCTTGTGCTTGCCGACCCGGGCGCCGGTGTGCGGCGAGTCGTACATGTACCCACCACCGGCGTAGATGCCCGCGTGGTACCCGTACGACCCCGACCGGAAGATGATCAGGTCGCCGACCTTCTTGCTCGACTTGCTGACCGCCTTGCCGTACTTCTGCTGGCTGTTCGCCTTGTGCGGCAGCGACTTGCCGGCCGCCTTCTTGTAGACGTACTTGGTGAACCCGGAGCAGTCGAAGCGCTTGGGCCCGGCGGCGGCGAACTTGTACAGCGCGCCGGTGTGCGACTTCGCCTCGGCCAGCACCTTCGCGCCGCTGGCCTTGATCGACACCTTCTTGCGGATGCTCGTGAACTGCGTGTACCCGGACCCGGTGAAGACGGTCCGGATGTAGATCGCCGACTTCGGCTTGGACGTGAGCGTGACCGTCCCGGTCTTGGACGTGTCGGTGTCCAGGTTCGCCCACTTGCCGTTGCGGTACCCCTGCAGGCGAACGGTGCCCTTGGCGATCTTCCCGGTACGTGGGTCGATGACCTTGGCGGTGACCTTGAGAGTCGAACCCCAGGCGAGGTTCAGGGTGTTGACCCGGTAGGTCAACGTGGGCTTCACCGCAGCCGACTCGGCGGCGGTGGTCGCGGTTTGCGCGGTGGGTGTCGTCGCCGCGGACGCGGGTGACGAAGCCATCAGCTGGCCGGCGCAGAGGCAGAACCCCAGAGAAAGTGCCGCGGTGGTGGCACCGGACATGCGACGGCTGCGGCTCGCGCGGTGGCGGCCCGAACGGTGTTCGTGCACGGTCAGGTTTTCCCTCCGGCACGCCTGCGAGGTTAGCTGTCGGGTTCGGGCGGGAAGGCTTGCCCGGCCACCGTGTGGTGGCTTCACCCCAAGGTCCTGCCTCCGCGTCGTCGGGTGGGACGGCGCGGCGCGGACCGGGTATTGGTTCCCCCGTCCCTGCCCCCTGATGCCTTAGTCAGCGTTTCTGTTCGTGCAGGTGGTCGCGTCCACCGGTCCGGGGCAGGGCTCGGCGTGAACCGGTTGAGCGCGAACCGGCGAGCGGATGCCGCCGGTGAATCTTTGGTACCCGACTTCGCCCATGAACGTTAGACGCCGTCTCGTCACTGTGCGTAGTTGGCACACTGGCCCCTGTCCAGTTTGTTACCTCCGCGAGACAAATGTCATCGCGCTTCGTAGTCGACCGCACACGCACTGTCGATCACCCCCAGTGAACCAGAACACACAAAAACTCAGGTGGTAACCCGTTCGTGATCGCGGAACGTCAACCATCGGCGCAAACGTGGTAACCCGTTCGGACTACCCGGCCTGGTCCGGTGATCCAGGCCTTCCGGCAACTCGACGTAACCCTCGGGTCCGGTACCCTCGCTGGCGTGACGGACGGGAAGATGCCTCTACGGGCCATTGTCGCGACCACCGCGTCGAAGACGGCGGCCGCGCTCTCCAGGGCCGCGGGACGCGGCGACGGGTCGGTGATCGGCGGCTGGATCGGTCTCAAGATCGATCCGGACCTCCTGGCCCACCTGGCGTCCGGCCGTGCCGTGGCGCTCGTGTCCGGCACCAACGGCAAGACCACCACGACCCGGCTCACCGCGGCCGCGCTCGGCGTGCTCGGCCGGGTCGCCACCAACGGGTACGGCGCGAACATGCCCACCGGGCACACCTCGGCGCTGGCGAAGGAGGGGCACACCCCGTTCGCGGTGCTGGAGACCGACGAGCACTACCTGCCCCAGGTGATCCAGGCCACCCGGCCCAAGGTGGTCGCGCTGCTCAACCTCTCCCGGGACCAGCTGGACCGGGCGAAGGAGGTGGCGATGATGGCGCAGCTGTGGAAGACCGCGCTCGCCGGCCACCCCGAGATCAAGGTGGTGGCGAACGCGGACGACCCGATGGTCGTCTGGGCGGCCAGCTCCAGCCCGCAGAGCACCTGGTTCAGTGCCGGCCAGCGCTGGCACGACGACTCGTTCGTCTGCCCGGAGAGCGGGCACCCGATCGAGCGGGCCAACGGCGACTGGTGGTGCACCGGCTGCCCGCTCCGCCGCCCGGCCCCGCAGTGGGTGGTCGAGGAGGACGGCGTCATCGACCCGCGCGGCGACTGGCACCTGGTCAAGCTGCAGCTCCCCGGCAAGGTCAACCTGGGTAACGCGGCCACCGCGCTCGCGGTCGCCGGCGAGTTCGGGGTTCGCCCGATCGAGGCGCTGCCCCGCCTCTCCCGGGTCACCTCGATCGCCGGGCGGTACGCGCAGGTCGACCGGGACGGCCGCAACATCCGCCTGCTCCTGGCGAAGAACCCGGCGAGCTGGCTCGAGGCGTTCGACATGGCCGACCAGGCGCCGACCCTGCTCTCGATCAACGCGCGGGACCCCGACGGTCTGGACACCTCCTGGCTGTGGGACGTCGACTTCGCCCCGCTGCGTGACCGGCCGGTGCTGATCACCGGTGACCGGGCGTACGACCTGGCCGTCCGCCTCCAGGTGAACCAGGTCCCGTTCCAGCACGTACACACCTTCGACGAGGCGCTGGCGCAGGTGCCGCCGGGCCGTCTCGAGGTGATCGCCAACTACACGGCGTTCCAGGACATCCGAGCCGGGCTCGACCGTGTCAACTGAGCCGTTCCCGCACCGTAGGACAGAGGTCCAGAGATGAACGACAGCACGCTGCGGATCGTGTGGATCTACCCCGATCTGCTGTCGACCTACGGCGACCGGGGCAACATGCTGATCCTGGCGCACCGGGCGGCCGCGCGCGGCATCCCGGTGGAGACCTACGAGGTCCGCTCGGACATGCAGATGCCGACCACCGCCGACATCTACCTGATCGGCGGCGGTGAGGACGGCCCGCAGGCGCTCGCCGCCCAGCGGCTGATCACCGACGGCGGTCTGCACCGGGCCGTCGCCCAGGGTGCTTCGGTTCTGGCCATCTGCGCGGGTTACCAGCTGTTCGGTCACTCGTTCTTCGCCAAGGGGACCAAATGTGCCGGGCTCGGTCTGCTCGACATCAACTCCGACCGCGGTGAGACCCGCGCGGTCGGCGAGCTCCGCGGCGACATCGATCCGCGGCTCGGGCTCCCCCCGCTGACCGGTTTCGAGAACCATGGCGGCCGCACCCACCTGGGCGCGCACGCCGCGCCGCTGGCCCGGGTGACCGGTGGCATCGGCAACGACGGCCAGACCGAGGGAGCCTGGGCCGGGAAGATCATCGGGACCTACAGTCACGGTCCGGCGCTGTCTCGCAACCCAGCGCTAGCCGATCTGCTACTGCGTTGGTCCACCGGCGCGGATAGGCTTGCGCCCCTTGACGACACCTGGTCCGAGCGTCTCCGGGGTGAGCGGCTCGCCGCCGCCCTCCCGGCGTGAGGACCACATGACGACGAAGACGAGCGCGGAACACAGCAGCACGACCTTGTCCTGAACCGACGACAGTTGGGGCGGTAGGCCTGCATGACCGACAAACCTGATCACTCCACGGGCGCCCTTCCCGGGGACTCTCAGGCTGCGCCGATCAGCCAGCCCACCGCGACCGCGGTCCTCGACCCGGTCCCCTCAGCCTCAACCGCCGTCGTGGTCGTCGACCGGGCCGCGGCGGAGCGGACGCCGGTGGGCCGCAAGCACCGGTTCGTCCGGTTCGGCCTGCTCACCGTCGCGATCGGCGGTCTCGCCGCGGCGGCCGCCCTGCTCCCGATGCGGGAGATCGGCGACGCGGTCGTCGCGCTCGGCCCGGGTGCCGCGGTCGCGGTCGCCGTCCTCGGCGGCCTGCTGCTGTCGGTCCTGGTCCCGCGCACCGCGGTGACCGTCGCCTGCGGCGCCCTGCTGGGTGCCGCGACCGGCGCGATCGCCGCGATGGCCGCCGCCCTGATCGCCGCCACCGCCACCTACTATCTGGGCCGCTGGGCCGGCCGCGGCGTGCTGCAGGCCAAGGCCGGCGGCCGGCTGGCCCGCCTGGACGGCTGGCTGAACCGTCGCGGCCTGGCCGCGGTGCTCCTGGTCCGGTTCCTTCCGCTGGCCCCGTTCGGCCTGGTCGGCTACGCCTACGGCACCACCAGCGTCTGCCGCAAGCGCTACCTGCTCGGCACCACGATCGCCGCCATCCCGTCCACGGTCACCTACGCCGTGATCGGCGCCGCGGTGGTCGCCCCCGGCAGGATGAGCCCGATCACGATCGCCCCGGCGATCATCAGCTTCATCCTCTCCACCGCGATCGTGCTGCGCTGGCGCCAGACCTCCCGCCGCGCCGCCGCGCCCGCCTGATCCCCTCCCGGGCTCACTCAGGCGCCGCCACTCCCGCTCACTTCTTTCCCTCGGTACGACCGAAGCCCCGCCCGCGCCCCACCGTGTCCCGCCGCGCACCGTCCGCGAGCCGCGCCGGACTCCAGGCCGTGCCGCGGCCCAGGCCCCCGGCTGGCGCTGAGGGCCGCTTCCGGACCCGCGATGCGACCCTGAGCACCAGCCGAGGCCCGGCACTTTCCACCAGGCCGGTCCGGCCGCCGGCCGGCCGATCGGTCCGGGAACGACCAAGCGCCCCGCCCATCCGGTGGCACCGGGCGGACGGAGCGCTTGACGACGTACCCAAGCAGGGGTTTGATCTTGATCTTGAAGCGACTCAGACGACGACGCTGACCAGGCGGCCCTTGACCACGATGACCTTCTTCGGGGTCTTGTCGCCCAGCGCCTCGGCGACGGCGGCCAGGGCCTGCGCCCGGACCTCCTCCTCCGGAGTCTCCGGGGAGACCTCGACCCGGCCGCGGACCTTGCCGTTGACCTGGACCGGGTAGGTGATCGAGTCGGCCACCAGCTGGGCCGGGTCGGCGACCGGGAAGTCCGCGTAGGCCAGCGTGCCCTGGTGGCCCAGCTTGCCCCACAGCTCCTCGGCCAGGTGCGGCGCGAACGGGGACATCATCAGGACCAGCGGCTCGACCGCCTCGCGGGACACCGTGGGCAGCGGGGTCAGCGTGTTGGTCAGCTCGATCAGCTTGGCGATCGCGGTGTTGAACCGCAGCTCGTCCATGTCCTCGCGGACGCCGGCGATGACCTTGTGCAGGACCTTGCGGGACTTCGGGTCCAGCGGCTCGTCGGTGACCCGGGTCGCGCCGGTCTCCTCGTCGACGACCAGGCGCCAGGCACGCTGCAGAAAGCGCTGCGAGCCGATCACGGCGCGGGTCTCCCAGGGGCGGGAGACGTCCAGCGGGCCCATCGCCATCTCGTAGACCCGGAACGTGTCGGCGCCGTACTGCTCGCACATCTCGTCCGGGGTGACCACGTTCTTCAGCGACTTGCCCATCTTGCCGTACTCCCGGTTGACCTGCTGGTCGCCGTAGTACCACTTGCCGTCGCGCTCGACGACCTCCTCGGCCGGGACGATCACGCCGCGGGCGTCGCGGAACGCGTACGCCTGGATGTAGCCCTGGTTGAACAGCTTGTGGAACGGCTCGAAGCTGGAGACGTGGCCCAGGTCGAACAGGACCTTGTGCCAGAAGCGGGCGTACAGCAGGTGCAGCACGGCGTGCTCGACGCCGCCGACGTACAGGTCGACGCCGCCGGACGCGCCGGGTGCCTCCGGGCCCATCCAGTAGGCCTCGTTGACCGGGTCGACCAGCACCTCGTCGTTGTGCGGGTCCAGGTAGCGCAGCTCGTACCAGCAGGAGCCGGCCCACTGCGGCATGGTGTTGGTCTCGCGGGTGTAGGTCTTCGGGCCGTCCCCCAGGTCCAGCTCGACCTGCACCCAGTCCTTCTTGCGGGACAGCGGGGTCTCCGGCTCGGTGTCCGCGTCGTCCGGGTCGAAGGTGCGCGGCGAGAAGTCGTCGGTCTCCGGCAGCACCACCGGCAGCATCGAGTCGGGCAGCGCGATCGGCAGGCCGGTCTCGTCGTAGACGATCGGGAACGGCTCGCCCCAGTACCGCTGCCGGCTGAACAGCCAGTCCCGCAGCCGGTAGGTGGTGGCGCCGGCGCCCTTGCCCTGCTCCTCCAGCCAGACGATCATCGCGGCCTTGGCCTCGGCCTTGTTCAGCCCGTCCAGGAATCCGGAGTTGACGGCGACGCCGTCGCCCGTCCAAGCACCTTCAAACCCTTCAGGGCCTGCGACGGTACGGACGATGGGCAGCTCGAAGACGGTGGCGAACTCGAAGTCCCGCTCGTCGTGGGCCGGCACCGCCATGATCGCGCCGGTGCCGTAGCCGGCCAGCACGTAGTCGGCGACGAAGACCGGGATGCTCTCGCCGTTGACCGGGTTGACCGCGTAGGCGCCGGTGAAGACGCCGGTCTTCACCTTGCCGTCGGCGGTCCGCTCCTCCTCGGTCTTGGCGGCGGCCCTGGCCTGGTAGGCGGCGACCGCCTCGGCCGGGGTCGCGGCCACCTTCCAGGCCTCGTGGGTGCCGGCCGGCCAGGCCGCGGGCACGATCTTCTCGACCAGCTCGTGCTCCGGCGCCAGCACCATGTACGTGGCGCCGAACAGGGTGTCGGGACGCGTGGTGAAGACGGTGATTTTGTCGGAATCAACGGAAAAATCAACATGCGCGCCCTGGGACCGGCCGATCCAGTTGCGCTGCATGTGCTTGACCGGCTCCGGCCACTCCAGCGTGTCCAGGTCCTCGATCAGGCGGTCCCCGTACGCGGTGATCCGCATCATCCACTGCTTCAGGCTGCGCTTGAAGACCGGGTAGTTGCCGCGGTCACTGCGCCCGTCCGGGGTGACCTCCTCGTTCGACAGCACGGTGCCCAGGCCGGGGCACCAGTTGACCGGCGCCTCGGACATGTACGCCAGCCGGTGACCGTCGATCACCTTGCGCCGCTCGACCGGGGACAGGGTCGCCCACTCGGCACCGCGCTCGCCGGCCTCGTAGGCGGCGATCAGCTCGGTGATCGGGCGCGCCTTGTTCAGCTCGGGGTCGAACCAGGAGTTGAAGACCTGCAGGAAGATCCACTGGGTCCAGCGGTAGTACTCCGGGTCGGTGGTGGAGAACGAGCGCCGCTCGTCGTAGGCCAGGCCCAGGCGGCGCAGCTGCTGCCGGTACCGCTCGACGTTGGCCGCGGTGGTCACCGCGGGGTGGGTGCCGGTCTGCACCGCGTACTGCTCGGCCGGCAGGCCGAACGCGTCGAAGCCCATCGGGTGCAGCACGTTGTAACCGGTCATCCGCTTGTAGCGGGTGTACGAGTCGGTGCCGATGTAGCCCAGCGGGTGGCCGACGTGCAGGCCCGAGCCGGACGGGTACGGGAACATGTCCTGGACGTGCAGCTTCGGCGCGCCGGCCCGCGGGTGATCCGGATCGGCCAGCTCGCCGACCGGATTGGGCGCGTGGAACGTCCCGTTCTCCGCCCAGTACCGCTGCCAGCGCAGCTCGATCTCGCCGGCCAGCGCGGCGGTGTAGCGGAACGGGTTCTCGGTCTCGCTCATTCTCAACACCATCTCGTCTACGTCAGAAGGGCTGGGGTTCGCGCGCTCCGGGCATAAAAAAGCCCCTCACGCAGGAGGGGGCGCCGTGCTGTCACCGATGTGTGATCAGCACGGCCGGCTAAGGAGCAGAACACGCCGAGCCATGCGCGCCATGATACCCGCCCGCCGTCACGCACGGCGACCGGTATGCCGCCGGGGATGTTCGGTTCCGGAATCCGATCACTGTCGGTAGATGGACCATGTTCGTCCCGTTTTCCAGAAAACCCCGGTCGTTCCGGCCTTTCGGAGGGGTGTGCGGGCGGGGATAACCTGTCAGGAACGGGCGGCGAGCGCCGGAGGCCCACGGACCGCTGGGCGCCCGCAACCTTGGGGTGCCCTGACACTGGGTGATCCACTGCTCGGGGTACGTATCACTTGGAGGAAAGCCCGTGACAACGCCGACCTGGGGCGAGCCGACAGGACCGCTGACCAGCGCCGAGTTCCGCGCCGCCGCACAAGCCATCACGGCCAACATCGAGCAGGTCATCGAGGGCAAGAGCGCGACGGTGCGACTGGCCCTCGCGGTGCTGCTGGCCGAGGGCCACCTGCTGATCGAGGACGTGCCGGGCGTGGGCAAGACGAAGCTCGCCAAGGCTCTCGCCCGCTCCATCGACTGTTCGGTCCGCCGGATCCAGTTCACCCCCGATCTGTTGCCCAGTGATGTCACCGGGGTGAGCGTTTACAACCAGGAGACCCGCGACTTCGAGTTCAAGCCGGGCGCCGTCTTCGCCAACCTGGTGGTCGGCGACGAGATCAACCGGGCGTCGCCGAAGACCCAGTCCGCCCTCCTGGAGTGCATGGAGGAACGACAGGTCACCGTCGACGGCACGACCTACGAGCTGCAGGCCCCGTTCATGGTGGTGGCCACCCAGAACCCGATCGAGATGGAGGGGACCTATCCGCTGCCGGAGGCGCAGCGCGACCGGTTCACCGCCCGGATCGCGATGGGGTACCCGGACCCACGGGCCGAGCTCGCGATGCTGAGCGGCCAGAGCGACCACGACCCGCTGAACGACCTGCGCGCCGTGGCCGACGCCGCGACGATCCGCCGGCTGATCGAGACGGCCCGCGCGGTGCACGCCGCCGACGCCGTCCAGCAGTACGCGATCGCCCTGGTCACCGCGACCCGGGAGGCTCCGGAGATCCGTCTCGGCGCGTCCCCGCGGTGCACGCTCCAGCTGATCCGCACCGCGAAGGCGGTGGCCGCGCTGGAGGGCCGCGACTACGTGCTGCCGGACGATCTGCAGGCGCTGGCCGTCCCGGTCCTCGCCCACCGGATCATCCTGACGCCGGACGCGCAGCTCAACCGGCGGACCACCGACACGATCGTCTCGGAGATCGTGCACCGGCTGCCGATCCCGCACGCGAACCGGAACCCCTACGACACCCGGGCCGGCGGCGGCACGCAGTACGAGTCCCGGGGGCGGTGAGCATGCGGGAGGCGCTGCGGGGTCTCACCACGCGCGGCCGCTCGTTCCTGGCGGCCGCGATCGCCGCCGGTATCTCGGCGCTCATCCTCGGCGAGCGCGACCTGCTCCGGGTCGCGGTGCTGCTGGCCGCGCTGCCGCTGCTGGCCGCGGCGTACGTCGGGCGCAGCCGCTACAAGCTGGCCTGCACCCGCTCGCTGGAACCGGGCCGGGCCCCGGTCGGCTCCAGCGCGCGGGTGATCCTGCGCCTGCAGAACCTGTCCCGGCTGCCCACCGGCACCATGCTGCTGGAGGACCGCCTGCCGTACGCGCTGGGCAGCCGCCCGCGCGTGGTGCTGGAACGCCTCGGCGCGCAGCAGGCCAGCTCGGTGGCGTACACGGTGCGCGCCGACGTGCGCGGCCGGTACCCGATCGGTCCGCTGGTGATCCGGCTGACCGACCCGTTCGGGCTGTGCGAGCTGACCCGCTCGTTCCCCAGCGTCGACCGGCTCACCGTGATCCCGCAGGTCACGCCGCTCCCCCGGGTGCGGCTGGCCGGGGAGTACGCGGGCTCCGGCGAGAGCCGGGCCCGGTCGATCGCGGTGCACGGCGAGGACGACGCCGCCACCCGGGAGTACCGGCGCGGCGACGACCTGCGGCGGGTGCACTGGCGCTCCACCGCCCGGACCGGCGAGCTGATGGTCCGGCGCGAGGAGCAGCCCTGGGAGAGCCGGGCCACGGTGGTCCTGGACACCCGGGCGCACGCGCACCGCGGCGAGGGCCCGACGGCCAGCTTCGAGTGGGCGGTCGCGGCGGCCGCCAGCATCTCGGCCCACCTGCGCGAGGCCGGTTACAAGGTGCGCCTGGTGACCGGGACCGGGGACGACATCGACGGGCACGAGAGCGGCGGCGAGGGCCTGATCCTGGACGCCCTGGCGGACGTGAAGACGCTGTCCAACAGTGACCTGGCCCTGCTCGTCGAACAGGTCCGGCGGCGCTCCGACGGCGGCCTGGTGATCGGCCTGTTCGGCACGCTCACCACGACCGAGGCGCACCTGCTCAGCCAGCTCCGGGGCAACGGCGCGACCTGCATCGGGTTCGCGATCGACAGCTCCACCTGGATCTCGATGACCGACGGCGACCGGCAGGAGTCGGACCGGGAGCACGCGGCCGCGTCGCTGGCGCTGGTGCGCAGCGGCTGGCGGTCGGTGCGGGTCGGGCACGGCGACACGCTGCCGGCGCTCTGGCCCACGGTGGGCCGCGGCTCGCAGGGCTTCGCCTATCGCGCGGCGATGGCCGAGACGGTCAGCGGGGTGAACCGATGACCGGCCGCCGCCGACTCGGGCTGGTCGCGGCCGGCGCCACGGTGCTCTCCGCCGCGCCGCTCTCGACGATCTTCGACAAGTGGACCTGGCTGCTCCAGGTGATCCTCACCGTGGTGATGATCGCCGGGGCGGCGGTGCTCACCCGGACCCTGCGCTTCCCCACCTGGGCGCAGGCGCTGGGCATGGTGGTGGCCCTGGTCGTCACGCTCACCTGGATCTTCCCGAGCGGGCACGAGCTGCTGGTGCCGACGCCGGCCACGATCGCGCACTTCGGTGAGCTGATCCAGCAGGCCGGGCAGGACACCCGGTCGTACGCGGTGCCGGTGCCGGACCGGGACGGCCTGCTGTTCGTCGCGGCCCTCGGGATCGGCGTGGTCGCGATCGTGGTCGACCTGCTCACCGCGGTGTTCCGGCGGCCGGCCCTGGCCGGTCTGCCGATGCTGGCGATCTACTCCATCCCGGTCGCGGTCCTGCTGGACAGCGTGCCGGTCACCCCGTTCATCGTGGGCGCCTGCGGCTACCTCTGGCTGCTGGTCGCCGACAACGTGGACCGGGTGCGCCGGTTCGGCCGCCGGTTCACCGGCGACGGACGGGACGTGGACGTCTGGGAGCCGTCCCCGCTGGCCTCGGCCGGCCGGCGGCTCGGCCTGGTCGGCGTGCTGGTGGCGGTGCTGCTGCCGCTGATCGTGCCGACCGTCACCGGCGGCCTGCTGTCCCAGCTCACCCAGAGCGGCCCCGGCGCCGCCGGCGGGCTCGGCAAGGGCGGCAACGGGAAGATCGACCTGTTCGCCTCGCTCAGCGGCCAGCTCACCCAGAACACCACGGTCAACCTGCTCAAGGTGACGACGACCGAGAAGGAGCCGTTCTACCTCCGGTTCGGCGTCGCCGACCAGCTCACCGCCGAGGGCTTCGGGAACCAGCCGCCGAACGGGACCACGCTCAACAAGGGCAGCCTGCCGGACCCGCAGCGGGAGGCCGCGACCAACCAGACGACGTTCCAGCGGTACCACGCCGACATCGAGATCAGTGACCAGTTGCGGCAGAGCATGGCGCCGCTCTACTCGTACCCGGTCGGGATCAGCAACCTCACCGGCAGCTGGGCGTACGACGGGAACCAGCAGGTGCTCTACTCCGGCCGGAACACCACCAGCAAGCAGAAGTACTCGATCGACTACCTGCGCCCGGACTACACGCCGGCCGAGCTGCGGACCGCGCCGACGCTGCAACGCGACGACCCGATCCGGCGGGCGTACACGGTCGTGCCGGTGAACGCGTACGTCAACAAAGAGGTCGCCCGGCTGACCAAGGGCAAAGCCACCGACTACGACAAGGTACGGGCGATCTACAGCTCGTTCGCCAAGTCGAACGGGTTCTCCTACAGCCTGCAGACCCAGTCCACCGGGAACCTCTCCGAGATCGAGTCGTTCCTGGTCAACAAGGTCGGCTACTGCCAGCAGTACGCCGCGGCGATGGCCTGGATGGTCCGCGCCGCCGGGATCCCGGCCCGGGTCGCGTTCGGGTTCACCCGGGGCAGCGTGCAGGACGGGAACACGTACGTCATCACCAACCGCAACGCGCACGCCTGGACCGAGGTCTACCTGCAGGGCTTCGGGTGGGTCCCGTTCGACGCGACGCCGTCGACCGGGGTGACCGGCTCGGCCCGCTCCGACTGGGCGCCCGACGTCGACAAGACCGCCGCACCGACCGCCTCGACGACGGCGGCCCCGGTGCCCGGCTCCAGCGCGTCCCAGGCAGCCGGGGCGAACGACCGCCCCGACCAGGCGAACGACGGCGGCGGCGCGGCCGCGACCGGCGGGTTCAGCTCCGACGAGAACAACTGGACCGGTCTGCTGATCTTCGGGGTGATCGCCACCCTGATCGCGTTGCTGCTGGTCCCGGCACTACGCCGGGTCCTGCTGCGACGCCAGCGCCACGCGGCGACGGTCGGGCCGCCGCCCGCGGTGGTGGATCCGTCCGTACCGGGGCCGGCCGGCGCGGTCACCGGGATCGTGGTCACCACCGAGGCCGCACAGGCCCGGGAGGACGCCCACGCGGCCTGGGACGAGCTGGTCGACACCATGGTCGACTTCCAGATCACGGTTGATCCGACCGAGACCCCGCGCCTCACCGCCCAACGGCTGATCCGCGAATCGGTCCTGTCCGCCGAGCCGGCCGCCGCGGCGGAACTGCTCGGTACGGCCGAGGAGCGGGCCCGCTACGCGCGGCAGCCGATGCAGGGTGCGGAGCTGACGTCGGCGCTGCGCCGGGTTCGCTCCGGGATGGCCCACTCGGCTACCGCCCGGGTCCGGCTGCGGGCCACGCTGTTCCCGCCGTCGATCCTGCTCAGCTGGCGGCTGGGGCTGGCCGAGGCGGGGACTCGCACGGTGGAGCTCTCCGGCCGTCTCGGCGAGTTCATGACCCGCTTCAACCCACGCCGCCTGCTCAACCGGGCCCGCTGACCCAGCCCCACCAACCCGGGCCCGCTGACCAGGCCCGCTGACCCAGCTCCACCAACCCAGGCCCGCTGACCAGGCCCCACCAACCCGGGCCCGCTGACCCAGCCCCACCAACCCGGATCCGCTGACCCGGATCCGCTGAAACACCCCGGAAGGGGCGCCGTCCACCAGGGCGGCGCCCCTTCCGCACATCCAGGTCAGCGCGAGCAGGGCGCGAACTCGGCTGGTGGGAGTGGGCGCGAGGCGAGGCCGGGCGGGTGCGAAGGCGGGGCCGGGCGCGCGGTGGGTGCGGCGCGAGGCGGCGCGAGGCGCGAGGCGGCGCGAGGCGCGAGGCGGCGCGAGGCGCGAGGCGGCGCGAGGCCCGGCGCAGGCAGGCGCGAGGCCCGGCGCAGGCAGGCGCGAGGCCCGGCGCAGGCAGGCGCGGGCGGGGCCGGGCGCGCGGTGGGTGCGGCGCGGGGCCCGGCGCGGGCAGGGACCGGGCGCGTGGGCAGGCAGGCGCGGGGCGGGGCTGAGGCCGTACCGCGAAATGGGTAAGCGTGAGAGGTGGGAGAACAGCAAGAATGACGACGGCGGCCGGATGGCCGCCGCTCGTCAATGCCGGCTAGAGGGCCGCCCTCAGCGATGCCCCTCCGGCCGCTGCTTCCAACGGTCTTCAAGTCGGTCCAGCAGGCCACCGTTCCCACGGCGACCCTGGCGGGTCCGCCGGGAGGCTGTCCCGCCGACGGACTTGAGGTCGGGGGCCTGGCCACGTTTACGCGACTGCATCGCGAAGGCCGCCGACGCGAGCATCACGACGAAACCGGCGACCCCGAGCAACACCGTGCCGGAGGCGGCCCCGTAAACGACGAGACCGAGACCTAGCACGATCACGAACGCGGCGATGATGAGCCGGCGCCGTGCGTGGAAACGCGGGTCGTTGGCCCGCACAGCCGAGGCGAATTTGGGGTCCTCGGCAAGCGACCGCTCGATCTGATCGAACAGCCGCTGCTCGTGCTCCGAGAGCGGCACGGCTTTCCTCCCCGGGCGCATGTCCGGCCCACGTGGGGCCGGGGCAGCCGTCGGCTGCCTTACCACGCAAGTCTACGAGGGGGTTGGCGGGTCGGAAAGCGGGACGACGGCCGAGTGCGGGTGATTTTCCTGGCCCAGAAGATCGATCTGTCCGAAAAGCCCGTCTCACCAGGCCAGTTACGGCAGGTGAAACGCCAGCGACATCGAGTGATACAGATGCCCGTAGTTCACCTGGCGATCAACAACGGCACGGTCATCTCGACCGCGGTGGCCGATCCGTGGTACGCCACGAGCTGTCCCGCCTTCGGCGGCTCCCATCCGGAGGCCGCCGCGATCGCCCGGCCCCGGCAGAACACCACCACGTCCCCGATCCGATCGGCGTGCCCGGCCGGCACCGGCCCGAACCAGCCGTCGTCGATCGCCTCGTCCCGGGTGGTCACCCAGGCGTCGTCCCCGAAGATCCCGCGCCAGGTGGCCAGCACGTCGTCGAGCGCGCCGTCCGCCGCGTACAGGTACCGCACCCGCGGCTCGCCGGCCACCGCCACCACGCCCTCGCGCAGCGCCGGGATCTCGGCCATGTCCCGCCGGCCCTCGAGCGGCACGTTCAGCTGGCCGTGATCCGCGACCACCAGCAGCGCGGACCGCGGGGGCAGCCCGTGCACCAGCCGGTCGAGCAGCTTGTCCACCCCGCGGGCGGCTTCCCGCCAGGTCTCCGAGCCGACCCCGTCCTCGTGCCCGAAGTGATCGAGATCCGGGTGGTAGCCGTAGACCAGCGCCGGCCCGTCCGCCTCACGCAGCGCGGCCAGGATCCCGTCGGCGACCGCCATGCCGTCCGCGGCGCCCCGGTACGCCCCGCCCCGGTTCGCGGCGAGCGAGAGCCCACTGCCCTCGAACTGCGGCTTGCTGACCACGGTGACCCGCACCCCGGCCGCGGCCGCGAGCTCCAGCCGGGTCGGCACCGGCTGCCACTCGCGCGGATCCGGGTCGTCGCCCCAGAGGATGTGGGTGAGCGGGCGCCCGTCCGGACGCCGGACGGTGAACCCGAGCACGCCGTGCGCGCCCGGCGGCACCCCGGCGCCGAGCGTGACCAGGCTGACCGGGGTCGTGGACGGGAATCCGGAGGTCAGCGTGCCGGCGTGCCCGCGGCCCCCGGCGGCCAGGTCGGCCAGGACCGGGGCATGCGGGGCGGCCAGCGGCAATTGGTACGCCCCCAGCCCGTCGACCAGCAGGACGGCGACCCGGTCCACCCCGTCCAGCCGGGCGGTCAGCCCGAGCACGTCGGCCGCGCCCGGAACCCCGAGCACGGCGCTCACGCTGGGCAGCAGGTCGGCCAGGCTGCCGGTGCCGTAGGCCGGCCGGATCACCCGGAGCGCGTCCGGGTGCAGGCCGTCCTCGGGAAAGGGCGCCGACGTCATGGCCGGCGGGCGAACAGGTGCAGCTGGGAGGCGATGTCGCGGAACGGCGGCTGCGCGCTCAGCGCCAGCTCCAGCTCCAGCACCGCCTGCGGGTCCTCCTCGATCACCGTGGCCGGGAGGAGGTCGGCCACCACCCGTACCCCATGGGTCTGCTCGACCTCGAGCCCGGCGGACCGCAACAGCTCGGCGGCGGTCTCCGCGTCATATCGCCGGCGCAGCGTGTCCCGCGGCCCGGAGCGGCCCTCCGCGTCCGTGACCAGCGCGGACGCCGCCCGCAGGTGGCCGTTGATCGCCCGGCCGAGGATCGCGGCGGCGCGGCCGGCGACCAGCAGGCTGAGCGCGCCCCCGGGGCGCAGCGCGGTGGCGATCGCGGCGACCACCCGGGTCGGGTCGTCGACCACCTCGAGCACGGCGTGGCAGAGGATCAGGTCGGCGCTGCCCGGCTCGACCAGCCCGGCCAGCGCGTCGCCGTCACCCTGCACGGCGTGCACCCGGGCGGCGACCCCGGCGTCGGCGGCGCGCCGGGTCAGCGCGGCCAGCGCGTCCGGGCTGGCGTCGATCACGGTGACGGTGTGCCCGGCCTCGGCCAGCGGCACGGCGAACCCACCGGTGCCGCCGCCGACGTCGAGGACGGTCAGCTCACGGCCGGCGTGCCGGTCCAGCTCACGGCGCAGGACGGCCCAGACCGCCGCGGTGCGGGCGGTGACGTGCGGCCGGCCGGTACGTGCCATTGCGGTGTCCACCCGAGCAGCGTAGCGGCCGGGACAAGGCTAAAAATCGAACAGGACACCTGTGGCGCGGTTCATCTCGCAACTGTTGCCGTAGGTGTGCGCCCACTTCACCGTGCGTCCCCGCCAGACTCCGCTGAGCCGCGCGGTCACCGGCTTGTAGAGCAGGAAGCAGTAGCGGTCGGCGGCCTTGAGCCGGGCCGGGTTCGCGCCGACGCGGGTCAGCTGCGCGCAGGCCCGCACCGGGTCGGGGTGGCCGCCGCCGTCCGGGTCGCAGGTCAGTTTGACCGCGGCGGCGCCTCCGCCGGCGTCGGCCACCCGGGTCAGGGTCAGCCGCGAGCCGGCCGCCGGTCCGGGCGTGGGCCCGGCGACGGCGGGCGAGGCGACGGCGAGGACCGCTGCGGCGGCGGCGAGGCTGGTACAGATCCGGAACAACATGGTGCCCTCCCCGATGACTCCTGGAGTCGCACCCTATGCCACTAATCCCCCAATTTCCGGCAAATACCCAAAAATCAAACCCCTTCTTCCCGTACGGCGACAAGCCCACCCGCCGTGCTCAGCGGAAGTCCCGGGACGCCGGGGTGACCGGCGGAGTGAGCGTCTCCAGCCGATCCGCCACCAGGTTCAGCACCCCCTCGGCCTTCTCCAGCTTCCCGCGCACCAGCAGCGCCGAGCTGCTCCGCGCCACCCGCCGGTACCGCAGCCACAGCCCCGGCGAGCAGGTCACGTTCAGCATCCCGGTCTCGTCCTCCAGGTTCACGAAGGTGACCCCGCCCGCCGTCGCCGGCCGCTGCCGGTGGGTCACGATCCCGCCGACCAGCACCCGGTTCCCGGCGTCGACCGCGGGCAGCGCGGCGATCGGCAGCGCCCCGGCCGCGTCGAGCGTGGACCGGAGGAACCGCGCCGGATGGGTCTCCGGCGACAGCCCGGTCGCCCAGACGTCCGCGATCAGCACGTCGACCTCGCTCATCCCGGGCAGCATCGGCGCCTCGGTGCCGGTCACCGTCCCGGGCAGCCGGTCCGGCTTGTCCTGGGCGGCCGCTCCGGCGGCCCACAGCGCCTCGCGCCGGGACAGGCCGAAGCTCGCGAAGGCGTCCGCGGTGGCGAGCGCCTCCAGGTGCGCGGTCGAGCATCCGGTCCGCCGGGCAAGATCGGTCATCGACCGGTACGGCCCGTGCTCGCGACGTTCCTCCTCGATCAGCTCGGCGAGCTCCGGCCCGATCGTCCGCACGGCCTTCAGCCCCTGCCGCACGGCCGGTCCCCCGAGCCCCCACGCGTGCGGCGGCTCGCCGGGCTCGGCCGCGCGCCGGCTCTCCGGGGTGGTCTCCAGCACGGCCGCCGCGTCGCTGCGGTTGATGTCCGGCCGGCGCACCTCCACCCCGTGCCGGCGGGCGTCGTCGACCAGGGTCTGCGGCGAGTAGAAGCCCATCGGCTGCGCGTTCAGCAACGCCGCGCAGAACGCCGCCGGGTGGTACCGCTTGAGCCAGGCGCTCGCGTAGACGAGGTACGCGAAGCTCATCGCGTGGCTCTCCGGGAAGCCGTAGCTGGCGAACGCGGAGAGCTTGTGGAACAGGTCGTCGGCGAGCTCCCCGGTGATCTGGTTGGCGGCCATTCCCTCGTACAGCCGAATCTTGATCTTCGCCATCTTCTCGGCGGACCGCTTCGAGCCCATCGCGCGCCGCAACTGATCGGCCTCGGACGGATCAAAACCGGCCACGTCGATGGCCAGTTGCATCAGCTGCTCCTGGAAGAGCGGCACGCCCAGGGTCTTCCGCAACGCGTTCTCCATGCGGGGGTGCGGCACGTGCGGCGGCTCCAGGCCATTTTTCCGCCGGATGTACGGGTGGACCGACCCGCCCTGGATCGGCCCGGGCCGGATCAGCGCCACCTCGATCACCAGGTCGTAGAACTTGTCCGGTTTGAGCCGCGGCAGCGTCGCCATCTGCGCCCGGCTCTCCACCTGGAACACCCCGACCGAGTCGGCCCGGCAGAGCATCGCGTAGACCTCGGGGTCGTCGAGCCGCATCGTGCCGATGTCCAGCTCACTGTCGATCATGTCGTACGCGTAGTGCAGCGCCGACAGCATGCCCAGCCCGAGCAGGTCGAACTTGACCAGGTCGACGGCCGCGCAGTCGTCCTTGTCCCACTGCAGCACGGTGCGGCCCGGCATCCGTCCCCACTCGACCGGGCAGACCTCGATGATCGGCCGGTCGCAGATCACCATGCCGCCGGAGTGGATGCCCAGGTGGCGCGGGAAGCTCTGGACCGCGTTGGCGAAATCCTTCACGACCGCCGGCAGATCGGTGTCGGCGTCCGCGATGTCGCCCCAGCGGTCGATCTGCTTGCTCCACGCGTCCTGCTGGCCGGCCGAGAAGCCGAACGCCCGGGCCATGTCCCGCACCGCCGAGCGGGGGCGATAGGAGATCACGTTGGCGACCTGCGCGGTGTGCTCCCGCCCGTACTTCGTGTAGACGTGCTGGATGACCTCCTCGCGCCGGTCGGACTCGATGTCCACGTCGATGTCCGGCGGGCCGTCCCGCTCCGGGGCCAGGAACCGCTCGAAGAGCAGGTTGTACTCGACCGCGTCGACGTTGGTGATCCACAGGGCGAAGCAGACCGCCGAGTTCGCCGCCGAGCCCCGCCCCTGGCAGTAGATCTTCTCCCGCCGGCAGAAGTCCACGATGTCGTAGACCACCAGGAAGTACCCGGGGAAGCCGAGCTCCTCGATCATCCGGAGCTCCTTCTCCAACTGCGCGTAGGCCCTCGGGTGCGCCTCCGGCGAGCCGTACCGGTCCCGGGCCCCGCGCATGGTCAGCTCGCGCAGCCAGCTCATCTCGGTGTGCCCGGCCGGCACGTCGTAGTCCGGCAGCCGGGGCGCCACCAGGTCCAGGTTGAAGGCGAGGCCGTCGCCGTACATGGCGGCGTTCGCCACCGCCCCCGGATAGCCGCCGAACCGGCGCGCCATCTCGGCGCCGCTGCGCAGGTGGGCGGTGCCGGCCGCGGGCAGCCAGCCGTCCATCTCGTCCAGGCCGCGGCGGGCCCGGACGGCGGCGAGCGCGGTGGCCAGGCGCCGGCGCGACGGGGTGGCGTAGTGCACGTTCCCGGTCGCCACCACCTCCAGCCGGCGGTGGTGGGCCAACTCGAAGAGCGCGTCGTTGTAGTCGGCGTCGTACGGATGACCGTGATCGGTCAGCTCGACCGCCACGTTCGGCGCCCCGAACAGGTCGACCAGCCGGTCCAGCTCCCAGCCCGCGGCGTCCATCCCCGCGGTGGCCAGGGCGGACCGGACCGGGCCCTTGCGGCAGCCGGTCAGCACCAGGACGTGGTCCTTCAGGATCTCGGCGATCTGTTCCAGACTCCCGTACTCCGGCTTGCCCTTCTCCCCGCCGCGCATCTGGGCCTGCGAGATCACCCGGGCCAGCCGGGCGTAGCCCTCGTGCCCGTGCGCCAAGGCGAGCAGGTGGGTGCCCTCCGGGTCCGGTTCGCCGTTCTGCGGACGGGTCAGGCCGAGCGACAACTCGGCGCCGAAAATCGTCGGGAGCCGCAGCTCACGGGCCGCCTGCGAGAAGCGGACCACGCCGTAGAAGCCGTCGTGGTCGGTGACGGCCAGGCCGGTCAGGCCCAGCCGGGCGGCCTCCTCGGCCAGTTCCTCAGGGTGGCTGGCGCCGTCCAGGAAGCTGAAGTTGGTGTGACAGTGCAATTCGGCGTAGTCGACCGTGGACTCGGCTCGGACCAGGCCGGGGGTGGCTCGGTAGGGCTCCCGCTTGCGGGTCCAGGCCGGGGAGTCCCCGCCGTCGCCGTCGATCGCGATCGGGTCGACGACCGGGGCCGGGCCCGGATCCGCCCAGAGCCCGCGGCCGCCGAACCCCGGTCCCCCGTTCCCCCCGGTCGTCGCGGTCCCGCCGCTTCGCCAGCCTCCACCGCTCGCCGCATCCCCACCGCCTGCCGCATCCCCACCGCCTGCCGCACCCCCACCGCTCGCCGGACCGCCGCTGCCTGCCGCACCCCCACCGCTCGCCGGACCGCCGCCGCGGGCCGCGCCCTTGCCGCCTGCCGCCGGATCGGATTTATCCGTTTTTCCGGACAGGATGCGTTCCATCTCAGCCCAGGACCGCTCGGGATTGTGAAAACTCATCGCGCCACCCGGCCGTCAGTCATAGATCGCCTCCACCGTCCACTGCCCCGCCGCCAGCGAGATCAGCACCGCCCGGCCGTCGGCCAGCATCATCTGGAACCGCGCCCGCCGCCGGGCCTCCTCCCCCGCCCACCACCGCTCGTCGATCGGCCACGGCCCGGCCCACCCCCGGATCGCCAGCGGCGCCGCCCGATCGACGGTCAGCGTGGTGGGCACCCCGGTCAACTCGAGCCGCGCGGAAACCCCCACCGGCATCCCGGTCTCGTCATGCACCACCGCCGCGATCGGCTCCCCCAGCACCACCGCGGGTGACGGCCGGGCCAGACGACCAGGCCAGGGTGGTTGCTTTTTAACCCCCAACCGCTTCGGAGGTACGGCCGTAGCCCCGTTCCCGATCGTCACGTCGGCCACGGCGCCCGGCTCCGCGATCAGCCGCAGGTGCGAGGCCCGCTCCTCCGTCGCCCCGCCGCCCTCCGCCGGCGCCCCGCCGCCTCCCGCCCGCGCCCCGCCGCCCTCCGCCCGCGCCCCGCGGTCTCCCGCCCGCGCCCCGCCGCTCTCCGTCGGCGCCCCGTCGCCTTCCGCCGGTGACCCGTCGCCTTCCGCCGGTGACCCGTCGCCTTCCGCCGGCGGGATCGGGGCCGGGAGACTTCGCAGCTCGACCGGCCGGCGGGGCAGATCCGGCGCGATCGACCGGTCCAGCACCGGCACCGTGCGCAGCCCCGGGATCGGCTCCTCGTGCGGCGCGGCCGGCCGGCTCGGCGACCGCTCGTCACCCCACGGCACCAGCCGGACCTGATCGTCCCCGGACCGCCCGCCCCCGATCACCGGCGTCACCACCGACTCCGGCCCGAGCAGGCCCTGCACCCGGCTGAACGCCCGGTGCGCCCGGTCCCGTTCGGCGCCGGCGTCGCCCCACAGGCCGGGCTGCAGGCCGGCGTGCACGAGGATCCCGTCCGGGATCAGGCTCAGCCGGACCAGTCCCGCGGTCGGCCGGGCCGGCGCGTTCCGGCGGGCGCCGGTCAGCCACCCGTCGAGCTGCCAGCGCACCCGCTCGGCGATCGCGGCCGCGGTGAGCAGGCCGTCGTGCCGCCAGACCCGGTGCAGTTCCTGGCCGTCCGCGGTGACCGCCTCGACCCCGAGCCGGGTGCAGGCCAGCCCGTATCCGGCGAGCCGTTCGTGCAGGCGCTCGGCCAGCACCCGCCCGGCGAAGGCGGCGGTGTCCACCCGGTCCAGCGGCTCGTCGTACGTCTCGGTGACCGCCAGGTCCGCCGGCGGCTGCCGGACCGCGAGCGGCCGGTGATCGCCGCCGCCGGCCAGCCGGTGCGCCAGTGCCCCGTCGAACCCGAACCGGGTCAGCACGTCCCCGGCCGGCAGCGCCGCGAACTCGCCCAGCGTCTTCGCCCCGAGCCGGCGCAGCAGGTCGGCGAGCTCCGGCCGCTCCAGCGCCTCGACCGGGAACCCGGCCAGGAAGTCCGCGGTCCGCCCGGGCTCGACGATCTTCCCGTCCCGGGCCGCGATCCCGGCCGCGAACACCCCGTCGGCGATCCCGATCTGGCTCTCCACCGCACAGGTCTGCGCGATGTGCTCGACGATCCGCTCGGCCGCGGCTTCCTCCCCCCGGTAGTACCGCGACGGCCCACGCGCCGCGAGCGCGCACGCCCCCGGCCGGACCACCTCGACCCCGGCCGCGACCTCCTCGATCGCCGCCACCACCGGCTCGAACGCCCGCGCGTCCCGCCCCGGGTCATGCTCCACCACGATCAGTTGCGGACACCGCCCCTGCGCGTCCCGCCGCCGCAGCCCCCGCCGCACGGTCTCCCGCCGCGCCGCCTCGGAGCAGGCCAGCACCCGGTTACCGGAGAACACCGCGATCGGCTCCGCCGCCGGCACCCCGAGCACGATCTCCGCCGCCACCACCGGCCAGTCCGGACACCAGACCAGCAACGTCCGCACCGCCACCCCCATCACTCCCCCACCGACGCCCCCAGCGGCCCCCCGCCATCCCCCAGCCCCGCAGCACCCAGCCCCGCAGCACCCAGCCCCGCAGCACCTCGGCCCACAGATTCCCGGCCCGCCCCGTCCCGATCCGCCCCCGAGCCCGCCCCACCCCTCGCCGCACCCGAGGCCGCCCCACCGAGATCCCCAGCCGAACCCGCACCGTCCCGGCCCGCGCTCACACCCTGCTGATCCACGGCCAAACCCACCCCGAGCCGATCCCGCAGAAGCACGGCCGAGCCCGCTCCACGCCGCCTCCGCCCACTTCCTTGCCGCCGCCCGCTCTCCCCGGCCCAAGAGTTGTCAGCCCCACCCGGCGCCACCCCGGCCCGCCCCGACCCTCCGGCCGAACAGGACGACCAGCCATCCGGAACCGCCGGAACCGCCGGAACCGCCGGCACCGCCGGCACCGAGCGAAGCGGCCGACCCTCCGCCGAACCCGAAGCAGCGGCCTCGACCGACTCAGGGACAGAGCGAAGCGGCCGACCCTCCGCCGGACGCAACACGGCGGCCTCGGCCGACTCGGGCACGGAGCGAAGCGGCCGACCCTCCGCCGGACGCAACACGGCGGCCTCGACCGACTCGGGCACGGAGCGGAGCGGCCGCCCCTCCGCGGGCGGCGGGATCGCGGGAGTGCCGGGACGCAAGTCCGGCCCGGCGCCGCGGCTCGCCACGGTGTTCGGGCGAGCGGTCAGGCCCGGCATCCAGAGCGTGATCTCCCGGGAGCGCGCGGCCGCCCCCCGCCCGTTGGCGGTAACCGTGACCTCACGACGGCGCAGACGGCCCCACCCGTCCCCGAGCCCTTCCCATTGACCGTTGCTGACCTGCAGATTCACGTCCGCACCGGCCCAGGCGCCGAACGGCATCAGCACGCTGCCCCGCTGCCGGGCCCGGGCCGCGAGCCGGCTCACGACCGGCCCGGAGACCGCCCCCGGCACCGCCGTGACCACCACGTCCACCCCGTCGATCAGCGCGGCCACCACGGTCGGCCAGTCCGGCCCCGGATCGGGAACCAGCGCCAGCCGCTCCAGCGCGATACCGGTCTCGGCCGCGGCGAGCGCCCCGAGCGTCGGCAGTCCGACGACCGCACACCAGGAACCGGCCCGGGACGCGGCCGCGAGCAGAGCCAGCATCAGCGAGGTCCCACCACCGGCGGACGCGGCCCGGCCACCGGCCACCGCCACCGTGCTACCTCGTCGCAGCCCCCCGCCGGGCAACAGATTGCCCAGCTCAGCCACGACCGGAAGCATCCGGTGCGCACCCGGCCGATCCGTCTCGCTCGCGGGCCGTACCAGCCCGGCAAGGGCCGCCGTCCCGCTGATCATGCGCCCAGCCATCGTGCCCCGCTCTGTTCCCCGTGTATTCCTCAAACCGCGGCGACACCCCACCCCAGCCCCGAATCCGCCCCTCTCCGAAGCACGGCCCCCAGCAACCCACCAACCGAACCCCCACGAAACCCACCCGACCGACGACCCCTCGCGGAACCCGCCAGCCGACAACTCCCGCCGAATCAAGCGGCCGACACCCCACGCACCCACCGGGCGACATCCCCACGGCATCCCCCGGGCGACCCGCACGGGATCAAGCGAGCGACAGCCTCGCGGGCGGCGCACGAAGCCCAAGCCACAGCTCAGCGCGGAAAGATCGACGAACGATGCGGCGGGCCGGCAGTGTCTGGCCAGGCGCTACCGGCCCGCGGCACCGCCCGCCGACAGCTCAAGCCGACGAACCAAGCCCACGGTCCAAACCAACCGCTCACCCCAGCCGCTCAACCCGGCAGGCCAACCGACCCGGGCCAACCGCCCCAGGCCAACCGCCCCAGGCCCGACCGGTCCAGGCCGCCCACGCCAGCCCAGGCCAACCGCTCAGATCAGCCGGGCCAACCGCGCGGAGCGCCCCCGGCCTCGCCGGCCGACCAACCGACCGGCCGGCCGGGACGTCGGGCATCCGAGCGGCCGGACGTGGGGCGGCCGGGTCGGGCAGCCGGACGTCGGGAGGTCGGTCTGGCCGTCGAGCCGTCGGTCGTCCGGTCGTCCGCTCAAAGCGACAACTCGGGCCAACAACTCAGGTAGGCGGATCAAACTGGGAGGTCGAGCCAACCGATCAAGCTGGCGGGTCAGGGCGACGAATCGAGCCGGCGGGTCCACGAGCGATGATCCGAGCGGTCAGGCCGCCAACGGCGGCTGATAGGAAACCCCGAGCGACGACTCCGCCACCGTCACGAACTGCTCCGCCGCCCGCAGCAGGTCATCCGCCTCCCGGGCGCTCACCACATGCGGGATGCCGGCCTCGGCCGCCGCGCGTTTGCCGGCGCCGAGGGCGAAATAGCCCGCCCAGTCGCCGAACTCCGGCGCGACCAGCACCAGCAGCGACCAGACACTGGTCGCCCTGGTACGCCGCCCGGGTGCGGCCGGGCGAGCCCGGGCGGCGAGCAGAGCCGCGGCCGCGCGCAGAGCGGCCAGGTGCGCCGCCGCGTATCGCAAGCCGTCGGGAGTCGTGTGCGCCGCCTCGGACAGGCCCTGCCGGGCCATCGCCAGCAGCTGAGTGGGGCTGCGGTGCGGCAGCATGTGCGCCGGGACCGTGGGCGCGTCGGCCCGGGCGGTCGCGCCGGGCGCGGAATCCTGCCCGGGGACCGGCGTGAGGCCGGGGGCCGCGGTGATCGCCATGGTCGTTTCTCCTCGCCTGTTCCGCATCCGGACGTACTGGCCGAACCGGACCGCTGCGGAGGAAGGCGCAACGGGCCAAACCTGAGCCGCTCCGGGGGAGCGACCGTGAGGCCGGGGTGCCGGGGCTCCACGGGCAGTGGGAGCCCCGGCGAGCAGACCGGCCGGATGTGAAGCTTCCCCACACCACACCCGGCCGGCCGGCTACCGGCGGGTCCGTCGCCCGCCACCGGGGGTCGGGGGCAGCGAGCGACGGCCTGCCTTGTCACGAGGCCCGAACCCGCGAATGCCCGGACCACGCATGCGGCACTTCGCGGTGCCGCGCCCGGAAGACACGCCGCGAAACACGCTCCCGGGGTCGGATCGAACGCCCTTTCGAACATCCGTTCTAACTACTGCAGAGACTAACACCCGCCTACGACAAAAAGGCAACCTCCACGGCAGCCAGGCGCCACTTTTTCGAACAGATGATCGAACTCCGGCCGCCCGGTCGGGGCAGGGTCCGCGAAGGCCACAAATCACCCGAACAGCCGCTCAGAACATCCCGCCGGAAGGCCCGGACGCCCCGACAACCGCCTCCCCCGCGGCCGTCCGCATGTAGAGCACACTCCGCCCGGCCCGCCGCCGGGTCACCAGCCCCGCCCCAGCGTGTTCGGCACGAAAAGCAACTGAGCCCCGGAGATGTCCCGCGGCGGACAGTCGTAGGCGTTGATCTGCAGGCGTCCCCCGCCGAGCCACCGCATCCCGCCGCGCATCCGGTCCAGTGCCGCCTGCCATCCGCCCAGGCTGAGCTGCCGGGTCCGGGCCAGCACGTCCGCCTCCAGCAGGCGCCGGCGCCGCGGCCAGTCCGGCTCGATCGCGGTACGCCAGATCCAGGTCAGCAACTCCGCGATCCGCGCGCCGAGGTCGTCCCGGTCGAGCGCCCCGGGCAGCCGCCCGTCCAGTCCGTCCGCGAGGTTCCGCCGGGCGTCCGCGGGCGGGGTGTCCCGGACAACCGCCACCTCGGCGTCGAACGGCTGCTCCACGGCGGCCGGCGGGGGCGCGACGAAGTCCGCGATCCAGTGCGGCCGCAGCGCCGCCTCGACCCGCTCCGCGGTGATCGGATCGTCGGCGAGCCGGGCCGTGGCCAGGCGCTCGGCCTGCACGGCTCCGGGATGCTGACCATGCAGGCGGTGTGCGCGGCGCTGGCCGGCGCGCTCGCCGAGCTGACCTCGCCGGCGAGCGCGATCACGCTGCTGGCGGCCGCCTCGGTCGCGGTCACGCCGGCACTGGCGCCGGCTCTGCGGGAGCCGGCGCCCGACCGCACGGGACCGGGCTCACGACGTACCAAATAATTGTTTTTCAACCGACGTGGACGCCCGGGCGCCTCTCGCTGTCGGGCTCGGTCTGCCGGAGGATCTCGCGGACCACCGGCGCCGTGTCGCCGCGACCGAACAGCAGGTAGCGGAACAGATGCCCGAGCGGGCTCCCCTCCGCCCACTCGAAGTAGCAGTGCGGCCGCACGCCGGTCGCGTCCCGCAGGGCGAGCAGGATCGCCGCGATCGCGTTCGGCGCGGCCGGGCTCTCCGCGCGCAGGACGCGATGCCGGCCGACCTCGATCCCGCGCACCTTGAGGACGTCGCTGAACTCGGACGGGTCGACGACGTCGATCTCCAGGAAGAGGATGTCGGCGCGGCCGGGCACCGGGTTCATGCCGCGCTGCTCGCCCTCCTTGGCCTCGTACTCCGCCGGCTCGCCGGACTGCCGCTGGTTGGCGATGACGTTCAGCTCGCCGTCGTGCACGATCGAGTCGGCGATGAAGCGCCGGGCCGTCTCGTCGAACTCGATCCGGTCGGCGCGCAGCTCGGTGGTCCGGGTGATCCGGGAGATCAGCGAGACCAGGATGATCCCGGCGATGAAGACCGCGGAGATCGCGATGCCGTCCGGTTTCTCGACGATGTTGTCGCCGAGGGCGTAGAGCAGCACCAGGGTGAGCGCGGTGAAGCCGAGGCCGGCGCCGCGCTGCCGGGCCCGCCACGCCGAGATGGTCACCGCGACCGCGCCGGAGACCATCATCGCCAGGATGCCTGTCGCGTACGCCCCGGCCTGCGCGTTCACGTCGGCGCCGAAGGCGATCGTGATGCCGACGCTGATCACCGTGTAGACCAGCACCACCGGGCGGACGGCGCGGCCCCACTCCGGCGCCATGCCGTAACCGGGCAGGTAGCGGGGCACGATGTTGATCAGGCCGGCCATCGCGGACGCCCCGGCGAACCAGAGGATCAGGATGCTGCTGATGTCGTAGACGGTGCCGAAGACCTCGCCGAGCTTCTCGTGCGCCAGGTAGGCCAGCGCCCGCCCGTTCGCCGCGCCGCCGGCCTCGAACTCGGCCGGCGGGATCAGGACCGTGGTCACGAAGCTGGTCGCGATCAGGTAGACGCTCATGATCGCCGCGGCGGTGGTGAGCAGCTTGCGGGTGTTGCGCACCCGGGACGCCATGTCCTCGGCCTTGATCAGCGGCATCATGCTGACCCCGGTCTCGAAGCCGGAGAGCCCCAGCACCAGCGCGGGGAAGGCGAGCACGGACGGGCCGACGATGTCCATGAACCCGCTGCCGTGCTCGGTCAAACGGTCGGTCCACGCCGAGAACGCGCCCGGGGTGCCGAACACGTCGACCAGGCCGACGATCGTGACCACGGCGTTGAGCAGCAGGAAGATCGCGACCAGCGGGATCGCGACGCCGACCGCCTCGCTGAAGCCGAGCAGGAAGACGAAGCCGAGGACCAGCAGCAGCACGACGGTGATCAGCACCTCGTGGCCGTGCATGAACCCGGGCAGATACGGATTTTCCGACATGTGCACGGTGGCGTCGGCCGCGGACAGCGTGATCGTGATGATCCACGAGGTGCAGACGAACCCGAGCAGCACCAGCACGAAGATCTTGCCGCGCCAGAACGGCAGCAGTTTCTCCAGCATCGCCACCGAGCCCTGGCCGTGCGGGCTCTCCTTGGCCACCCGCCGGTACATCGGCAGCATCCCGAGCAGGGTCAGCGCCACGATCAGCAGCGTGGCCAGCGGGGAGAGCGCGCCGGCCGCGAGGGCCGCGATCGCCGGCAGGTAGGACAGTGTGGAGAAGTAGTCCACCCCGGTCAGGCACATCACCTTCCACCAGGCCTGCTCGTGCTCGGTGTGCTCGGACTCCGGGCCGACCGGATGCACCCGATTGGCCAGCAGCCATCGGGACAGGGGGCGCTGGGACACGCGCTCGCGCACCGGCTCCACCACCGCCGGAACGTTTATCTCGGTGCTCATTGACCCTCTCCTCCGCCACGTGCAGATGTCAGGATGCACTAGGCGTACGACAGTTCGGGCCCCAGGAGGCGTTCATGCCGCAGACGATCGTGATCACCGGCGGCAGTTCGGGCATCGGCCTGGCCGCCGCCGAGCAACTGGCGGCGGCCGGCGACGAGATCGTGCTCGTCGGCCGCGATCCGGACCGCCTGGCGGCGGCCGCCGCCCGGGTCGAGGCGGCCGGGAACGGTCGCGCTCCGCTGCACTTCCGGGCCGATTTCGAAAACCTCGCCGACGTACGGCAACTGGCCGCGAACCTGCTCGACGAACTCCCGGAGATCCACGTCCTGGCCAACAACGCCGGTGGCATCATCGCCCGCCCGCGGGAGACCGTGGACGGCTTCGAAGCCACCATGCAGTGCAACCACCTGGGCCCGTTCCTGCTGACCAACCTGCTGCGGGAGCGGCTGGCCGGCGGTCGCGTGGTGAACACGGCGTCCCGCGCGCACATGCAGGGCCGGCCTGGGACGAACTTCGCGGACGAGTACAAGTCGTACAGTCAATGGCGTTCCTACGGGGCCAGCAAGTCGGCCAACATCCTCTTCGCGGCGGAGGCCGCCCGCCGCTGGCCGGATGTGCTGAGCGTCTCCTTCCACCCCGGCGTGGTCCGCACCAACTTCGGCTCCGGCAGGCTGACCCGGTTCTTCTACCGGTACGCGCCCGGCCTGGTCACCCCGGAGGCCGCCGGCGCGCTGCTGGCCTGGCTCTGCACCACCTCGGAGCTGACCAACGGCGCCTACTACGACGGCCGGAAAGTGGCCCGCCCCGCCGCGCACGCCCGCGACCCGGAGCTGGCCGCCGCCCTGTGGGAGTCGAGCCGGACCGCGACGGGGCTAACCTGACCGGAATGCGCGACGACGTCACCCTGCACGTCTGGCGGGTGCCGCGACGCGCCCTCGGCCCGGCCATGCTGCGCATGGCCTTCGCCCGCCATCACCTGCGCGGCGTCCGGTTCGGCAAATTCCTCGGCACCGGGACCGGAACGACCTTCGGGCCGGGCGACGCCGATCTCTCCCGGTGGGCGGCGCTCACGGTGAGCGATTTCCCGGTACGGTTCCCCGCCTGGGACCGGATCGCCGAAAGTCACGCCCGGATCGAGTTGGAACCGCTGATCAGTCGCGGCACGTGGTCCGGCCGGAGTCCGTTCCGGCCCACCGGTCGCCGCCACGACGGCATGGTGCTGGCGCTGACCCGGGCCCGGCTGCGGCCGACCCGGGCGCTGCGGTTCTGGCGGGCGATCCCGGCCGTGGCCCGGGAGGTCGCCGAGGCGCCCGGGCTGCTCGCCCGATTCGGTGTCGGCGAGGCGCCGATCGGCTGGCAGGGCACGGTCAGCGTGTGGCGCGGCGCGGCGGATCTCACCGCGTTCGCGTACCGTCAGCCGGAGCATCGCGCGGCGATCGCCCGGACCCCGGCCGACCGCTGGTACGCCGAGGAGCTTTTCGCCCGGTTCGCGGTGCACGGGATCAGTGGTGACCGGTCCGTGCTGGGCTGGGCGCAGGGACGGGAGCGGACGGAGCGATGAGGCTCGTAGCGTGGCAGCCGGACGACCTGCTCCGGCGGCTCGACGACGTGGTCGGTGTCTACGGCGAGGCGATGGGCTATCGCCAGGAGCTGCTGCAGACCCGCCGGGGGTACATCGGCTCGCACGTGCGCCGGCCCGGGTTCCGCGCGGTGGCCACGCTGACCACCGAGGGCCGGCTGATGGGCTTCGGGTACGGATACACCTCCGCGCCCGGCCAGTGGTGGCACGACCAGGTCAAGTTCGCCGTCGACGAGGACTCCCGGCGGCAGTGGCTGGGCGACTGCTTCGAGGTCGTCGAGCTGCACGTCCGGCCGACCGCCCAGGGGCACGGGGTGGGCGCCCGCCAGCTGCGCGCCCTGCTCGCGATGGCCAAGGGCCGCACCGTCCTGCTCTCCACGCCGGAGGCCGACGAGCAGGCGTCCCGCGCCTGGCGGCTGTACCGGCGGTACGGTTTCGTCGACGTCCTGCGGCACTTCTACTTCCCGGGCGACGAGCGGGCGTTCGCCGTCCTGGGCCGGGAGCTGCCGCTGGCCGAGCGCCCGGTCGAGGACGCCCCCGGCATAGCCGGCACCTGACCGATGCCCACCCGGCGCCCGTCCGTGCCCACCCGCCGGCCGTTCCTCCCCACCCCCCGGCCGTTTCTCCTCACCCGCGGGCTCACCCCCACCCGGCGGCTGACCGATCCTGCCCAGCGCTCGACCGGGCCCGCCTCGCCTCTGACCGCGGCCGCCCGCTGGTTGCCCTGGGGGCTGCTCGGGGTGCTCGTGCTCGCGCAGATCTGCTATCCGCTGACCGAGGGTGACACCCGCGCCCACCTGACCGTGGCCACCGTGCTGCTCGGCGTCGCGTTCTCGCTGACCCACGCCCTGCTGGCCCGCGGCCCGCGCGCGGTCGGCGCGCTGCTGCTGACCGCGACGCTCGGCGGCTTCGCGGTCGAGGCGATCGGGGTCGCCACCGGCTTCCCGTTCGGCACCTACGAGTACTCCGGCCGCCTCGGCCCCCGCCTGCTCGACGTCCCGTTGATCATCCCGCTGGCCTGGACCTGGATGGCCTGGCCGGCCTGGCTCGCCGCACTGCGCGTGGCCCGCGGCCGGCTCGCCCGCATCGCCCTCGCCGGCGCCGGACTGGCCACCTGGGACCTCTTCCTCGACCCGCAGATGGTCGCCGAGCACTACTGGCGGTGGGCCGACCCGGTCCCCGCGCTCCCCGGCGTCCCCGGCGTCCCGATCGGCAACTACCTGGGCTGGCTGGGCTTCGCCCTGCTGCTGATGGCGGCCCTGTCGACGGCCGCCGGTCAAGCCGCCACGCTCCCGGCACCGTCCGACGCGCCGGCGCTCGCGCTCTGGCTCTGGACCTACGCCTCGTCGGTGCTCGCCCACGCGGTCTTCCTGTCCCTGCCGGCCTCGGCCGCCTGGGGCGCCCTGCTCATGGGCACCGCCGTCCTCCCCCTCATCCCCCGCCTCCGAACCCCGCCCCCGGTCGGCCGATGACCAACCCTCGCCCGCTCACCACCCCCGGCCCGCCGACGACCAACCCTCGCCAGGCCGCCCGGCACGGTCTCGGATGACCGCGCTCTGGCTCCTGCTGGTGCCGCTGGTGCTGCTCACCGGCCACACCGCGGTCAACGCGCTCCTGCTGCGCCGCCCGCCCCGGAACGCGACCACCACCGAGCACATCGCCGTCCTCCTCCCCCTGCGCAACGAGGCCGGCCGCGTCACCCCGTGCCTGCAATCCCTGCTCGCCCAGCAGGGCGCCCCGAACCTGACCATCCACGTCCTCGACGACGGCTCCACCGACGGCACCGCCGACGTGGTCCGGTCGATCGCCGGTCCGGCCCTCGGACAACGCCTCCACCTGCACACCGGCGCCCCACCCCCACCCGGCTGGCTGGGCAAGCCGCACGCCTGCCACCAGCTGGTCCAGGCCGCCACCGAATCGTCCATCCCGGACATTTCGCCGGATCGCGGCGCCTCGATGCCAAATCCCGCAGCCTCGATACCGGATCGCGCAGGCTCATTACCGGATCGCGCGGGCTCGCGGCCGGACGTGCTGATGTTCGTCGACGCGGACGTGGTCCTGGCGCCGGACGCCGTCGCCGGCGCGGCCGACCTGCTCCGCCGGACCGGCGTGACCCTGCTCAGCCCGTACCCCGAGATCGTCGGCACCGGCCGCCTCGTCCAACCGCTCCTGCAATGGTCCTGGCTCACCTTCCTCCCGTTGCGCGCGATGGAACGCTCCCCGCGCCCGTCGCTGGCCGCCGCCGGCGGCCAGTGGCTGGTCCTGGACCGCGCCGGCTACCAGCGAGCCGGTGGCCACGCCGCGGTCCGCGACGAGATCCTCGAGGACATCGCCCTGGCCCGCGCGGTCAAGCGCACCGGCGGCCGGATCGCCCTCGCGGACGGCTCCCACCTGGCCACCTGCCGCATGTACGACTCCTGGCGCGACCTCACCGACGGCTACGCCAAATCGCTCTGGTCGAGCTTCGGCTCCACCGCGGGCGCGGCCGCCGTCGTGGTCCTTCTCCTTCTCCTGTACGTCGTCCCGCCGCTGCTCACCCCGCTCGCCGTGCTCCCGGCGCTGCTCGCCTACCTCCTCGGCGTCACCGGCCGGGTGATCACCGCCCGCGCCACCGGCAGCCGTGCCCTCCCGGACGCCCTGGCCCATCCGGTCTCCATCCTCCTCTTCGGATACTTGATCGTTTTGTCTGTCCACAGGCGGCGGACCGGTCGCCTCTCCTGGCGCGGCCGCCCCCTCACGGTTATCCACAGGAACGGCATTCCATCCGACGGAGCCGCCGAGAATCACGCATCATCGCGGGACGGGCGAGCGGGCTGAAGCAAGCAGGCAAACAGGCAAGTGGCAGGGGTGGGAAGCATGAGTGAGATCGTGGTGATCGGCGCCGGCGTCGGCGGCCTGGCCGCGGCCGTCCGGCTGGCCGGGGCCGGCCACCGGGTCACCGTCCACGAGCGATCCGGCGCCGTCGGCGGCAAGCTGGCCTCCTTCGAGCGGGACGGTTTCCGTTTCGACACCGGCCCGAGCCTGCTCACCCTGCCGGACGTCTTCACCGGCCTGGGCCTGGCGCTGCGCCCCGAGCCGCTGGATCCGGTCGTCCGGCATTTCTTCCCGGACGGGACGGTCCTCGACTCGTCCGCCGACCACGACGTCTTCCTGGAGCGGATCGCCACCGCCCTCGGGCCGGAGGCGGCGCACGACTGGGCCCGCTTCTGGCGTCGCGCCGAGCGCGTCTGGCACGCCTCGTGGGAGTCGGTGCTGCAGCGCCCGGTCACCGCCGCCACCCTGGCCCGGCTCTCCTGGCGGGTCCGGGACCTGGCCGCGATCGCCCCGGGCCGGTCGCTGCGCGCGCTGGGCCGTCGTTACCTGCGGGACCGGCGGTTGCGGATGCTGCTGGACCGCTATGCCACCTACGCCGGCGCCGATCCCCGCCGGGCGCCGGCGGCACTGGCCGCCATTCCGTACGCCGAATTGGCCTTCGGGGGTTGGTATCTGCCGGGTGGTCTGAGCACGCTGGCCGAGGCGCTGCGGGCCCGGTGTGCGGAGCTGGGCGTCCGGATCGAGCTCGACTCCCCGGTCGCCGCGATCGTCGCCGACCGGAAGGTGCCCGGCGTCCGGCCGACCGACGGGCACGAGGTCCGCGCAGGCCGGAAGGTGTCCGGCGTCCGGCTGGCCGACGGGCGTGAGGTCCGCGCCGACGTGGTCGTCTCCAACGTGGACGCCGCCACGCTCTACCGCGACCTGCTGCCCACCCCGAGAGCCCTGGCCGGGCTGGCGGATCGCAGCCTGGCCGGGTTCGTGCTGCTGCTCGGCGTGCGCGGGGAGACGCGCGAGCTGGCCCATCACAACGTGTTCTTCCCGCGGGACTACGACGCCGAGTTCGACGCGGTGTTCGGCGGGCCCGGGCGGCGGGCGCGCCCAGCCGGCGATCCGACGGTGTTCGTCACCCGGGCGCCGGATCCGGCGGTTCGGCCGGCCGGGCACGAGGCGTGGTTCGTGCTGGTCAACGCGGCGCCGCAGGGCACCGGGGAGGCCCAGGTGGACTGGCGGCGGGCGGGGCTGGCCGAGGCGTACCGGGACCGGGTTCTGGAGGTGCTCGCCGCGCGCGGACCGGACGTACGAAATCGTCTGGTCTTCGCGGAGATCCGGACGCCGGCCGATCTGGCCGACGCGACCGGGGCGCCGGGCGGGGCGATCTACGGGACCGCCGGCGGCCTGATCCGCCCGGCCAACCGTGGCCCGGTCGACGGATTGTTCCTGGTCGGCGGCTCGGCGCACCCGGGCGGCGGGCTCCCCATGGTCACCCTCTCCGCCCAGATCGCCGCCGCCCAGATCGGCCCCGCGGTGCCTTGACCGCAACCACCACGCATTTCGCCCGTCGTCGCCGAGAGCGCAACCACCACGCATTTCGCCCGTCGTTGCCACGAGCGCAACGACCCAACGGGGCGAAATGCCGCCGAGCGGAGCGCGGCCATCAGACCCAGCGATCAAGACTTGGCATGCGCCGCCAGGAATGCCTGGGCGATCCCGGCGGCCAGGTCGGCGGGGTTGCGGGCGGCGATCGTTTGGCCGCCGGTCGCCTTGGCCATGCCCTGCAGGGCCGGCATGTTCGCGTCCGGGCCGTAGCCCACCGCGATCACCGGCACCGGCCGGGCCGGATCAGCGGCGGCGGTCAGCTTCTTCAGGAAGTCCGCGTTGGTCATCTTGAACCGCGTCCCGCCGTCCGACCCGTCGGTGAGCACCACCACCACGGTCGCCGTGTTCGGCCGGGACAGGCCGCGCATCTCGGCGACCCCGTCCAGCACGGTCTGGTAGAGCGGCGTCCCCGCGTTCGCCACCGGCCGGTACCCGCCGATCTTCGCGGCGAGCTGGTCCCGCCGGGTCTTCCCGTCGCTGCCCGCGATGATCGGCCCGAACGGGACCTCCTCGGTGTGCGCCGGGCTGTTCGCGGCTGGCGTCCCGAAGAACCACATGCCGATGCTGGTGTCATCGCCGAACAACTGCGCGGCGCTGGCCCCGGACTCGCGGAGCAGCGACGCCTTGGTGACGGTCCGCCCGGCCCGGTCGGTGATCTTCTCGTTCATCGAGCCGGACGCGTCGATCAGCAGCAGCACCTGGAACGCCACCGACTTGTAGCCGGCCCACTGCTGCGCCGCCCCGAACAGCGCGGCCGGGTCGGCGGGCAGCGGCAGCGCCCCCTTGGTGGCCGCGGACCGGAACCCGGCCGCGGTCAGATCGTCGGCGGTGATCGCCTCACGCAGCCGTTTGACCAGGTCGGCCTGGGCACCTTTGTGGACGGCGTACGGATAGTCCGCGTCCACCTGCCCGTCGGCCGGCGGCGCGCCGGTCAGCCGTACGTCGTGCGTCTCCTTCTGATACGCCGCGAGCTGCTGTTCGGTGGTCGGGAAGACGCCCACGTCGTAGGTGGCCGCGGTCGAGTCGACCTCCCCGGCCATCTGCTTGAGCAGCCCGGCCGGGTCGGCCGAGGCGCTCTCCAGCCGGCTGCGCAGGGTGAGCGCCTGCAGCTGGGCGATGCCGGCATCCGCGTTGGCCCTGGCGGTGGCCTGGTGGATGGCGAAGACGCTGAGCAGTCCGGTGGTGGCCAGGGTCGGGTCGGGCATCCGGACCGCGGGCAGCCGCTTCTGGATGGCGCCCTGCACCATCGCGGTCCAGGAGGTCGCGCCGTTCGGGGCGAAGAGGCTGCCGATCGCCTCGGGTCCGGCGATGACCAGCGGTGACCAGGCGAGCGGCGGCCCGCTGACGGTGTAGCCGGCGCCGCGTGACCTGGCGGCGGCCAGCCAGGCGCTGCTGGACGGGATCCAGACGTCGGCCTGCGGTTTGGCGGCGAGCGCGGCGCCGGGCTCGAGGGCCTGCACCAGGACTTCCGAGCAGCGCTGCCCGCTCTGGGCGAGACCGGTGGCGGCGTGCTGGATCACCGGGGCGATCTCGGGCGCGGCGGCGACCCGCAGTTTCGGCGCGGGGCAGGGCGGCGCGGTCAGTGCCGAGGTCGGCGCGGGCGCGCTGGGCTGGGCGACCGGGGCACCACCGCGGTTGCTCATCAGTCGCCAGGCGATGCCGCCCGCGGCGAGGAGCACCAGGACGACGACCGCGGCGGCCAGCAGCGCACGAGCCCGCCCGGGCGGCGGGTCGTGATGCGGCTGGCCCCACTCGACCGGCTCCGGCAGTCGTGGGTCGGACCACTCGTTCTCTGGCATGCCACCTCGACATCGCGTGAAGATCGACAACTGTCAGTAAAGGCCGACACCGATGGTTGCGGATAGTAGTCCCGGATTTATGTCACGCAATGGCTCCTAAGGTTCCGCACAACATCTCGGCACATCCGCAATCACTAAGACATCAATCGAGGAGTGGCGATCGCGATCACGATGAACTCGCCGTCTCCGCTGAGACCGACCGGCTCACGGCCCCAGCCGCCGTAGATCCGGTCCACCCGGAACCCGGCCTCGCGCAGCGAGTCACGCAGTTCCGGCTCGGTCCGGAACCGCAGGGTCGCCGAGTTCGCCAGATCCCGTCCGTCGTCGAACCGGTAGCGCTCAGTGACGTGCCAGACGTTCGGAGCGACCTCTTCCGACTCGCTCCACGCCTCCACCACCTGGCCGTCGCCGAGCACCACGGTGCGCCAGGAGTCCTCCGGGTTCCACAGCTCCCACGGCTCGCGGGCCGGGTCACCGCTGTCGAAGACGAGGCGCCCCTCCGGGAGCAGCGCCCGCCGGAGCCCGCGCAGCACCCCGTCCCACTCCTCGTCGTCCACGAAGGACTGGGCGACGTGACTGGTCATGAACGCGGCGTCGAAGGAGCGCGCGGGCAACTGCCCGGCCGAGCCCTGCAGCCATCGCACGCCCGCGCCGCCGGGCTTGCGCCGGGCGGCGGCCAGCGCGGCGGGCGCCGGGTCGACGGCGGTGACCTCGTGTCCCGCCCCGGCCATCGCGATGGCCAGCCGGCCGGTGCCACAGCCCAGGTCGATCACCCGATGAGCGGAGCGCTCGGCGAGCACGGCCATGAAGAAGTCGTCGTCCCAGCCCCAGGGACACTCGGCGTCGTAGACCTCGACGAGTCGCGGGTCGTGGAACTCGCCAATCCACACACCCTGGACTGTAAACAAGTGGTGGGCAGTTGACTACCCTAAGTGGACGGAGGCTCAGAGAGCGCGTACTCCGAACGGGAGCCGGCCGGAGGTGATGTGCTCCAGCACCACCTCACGCAGCGCGGCCGCCGCGTGCGACAGCACCGCCGCCCGGCGCTGGGCCATCGCGATCGTCCGGCGCATCCCGGGCGGGGCCAGCGGCGTGGCCCGCAGCAGCGGCCGGTTGGCCAGCACCATGCTCGGCACCAGCGCGACCCCGAGCCCGGCCTCGACGAAGGCGAGCACCGCGTCCATCTCGCCGCCCTCGACCGCGAGCTTGGGGGTGAAGCCGGCCCGCTCGCAGGCGTGCAGGGTGACGTCGCGGATGTCGTACCCCTCCCGGAACATCACCATCGGGGTGTGCCGCAGCTCGCCGAGCTCCAGCTGCCGGGCGACGGTGAGCGGCGGCCCGTCCGCCACCGACGCCACCACCAGGCTCTCCCGCACCAGCTCGGTGGTGGTCAGGCTGGGGTCCACGCCCTGCTCGGACTGGACGATCAGCGCCAGGTCGAGGGAGTGCGCGAGCAGGCCGGCGATCAGGTCCTGCGAACTGCCCTCGCTGATGTGCAGCTTGACCTCGGGATGGTCGGCCCGGAACGTCCGCAGCACGGCCGGGACCAGGGACGAACAGAGGCTGGGGGTGGCGCCCAGGCGCACCTCACCGCGCCGAAGGCCGACGATGTCCTGCACCGCGTCGCGGGCCGCGTCGGCGTCGGCGACGATCCGCTGGGCCATCGGCAGGAGGGTCTCGCCGGCCACGGTGAGGTTGACCGCGCCCCGCATCCGCTCGAACAGCGGGGCCCCGAGTGAGGACTCCAGGGTGTGAATCTGCTTACTCAACGTAGGTTGCGAGATGCCCATAATGTCCGCTGCTTGGGTGAAATGTCGCGTCTCCACCACTGCTAAGAAGTACCGGAGTTGTTGCAGCTGCACCGTAATAGCCTATCTCTATGGCAACCGGCCCGATCATGCATTAGACGAATAGCTCAGGACTTCTTACCGTCCAGGTTGTGGCGGTAGACACTTCAGTTCCTAAAACCAAGAACGCGGCAGGGGCGACGGCAACGCCCACTCCGCGCAAGGTGGTCCGGCCCTCGTCGATCATCTTGAAGATCACCATGGCCGTCAGCGGCATCCTGCTGGTGCTCTTCCTTTACGTTCACATGATCGGCAACCTCAAGATCTTCTTGGGCGGCCCCGACTTCGATCACTATGCGCACTGGCTGCGGGATCTCGGCACGCCGCTGCTGCCGCACATGTGGTACCTGTGGATCCAGCGAGGCGTTCTGACCCTCGCCGTGCTCGCGCACATCTACACGGCCGTGGTGCTGACCATCCGGGCCAAGAAGGCCCGGCCGGTCAAGTACGCGCACCGGCCCAAGGTCCAGGGCAGCTACGCCGCCCGGACCATGCGCTGGGGCGGCGTGATCGTCTTCCTGTTCATCATCTTCCACATCCTCGACCTCACCACCGGCACGGTGAACCCGGTCGGAGACCACGAGCACCCGTACGCCAACGTCGTCGCGGACTTCGCGCCCGACCGCTGGTACGTGACGCTCTTCTACGCCCTGGCGATCATCGCCGTCGGGTTCCACCTGTGGCACGGGATCTTCAGCGCGGCCCGGACGCTGGGCCAGCAGACCGAGAAGGGTCAGCGCCGCGCCAAGGCGATCGCGCTGGTGCTCTCCGCGGTCCTGGTAGTCGGGTACCTCTCGGTGCCGTTCGCGGTGCTGACCGGATTGGTGGACTGAGATGACTGAGACGGATTTCTGGAAAGAGGGCGACCCGGTCGTCGACAAGGCCGCCCCGGACGGCCCGATCGAGACCCGCTGGGAGCGCCGCAAGTTCTCCGCCAAGCTGGTCAACCCGGCGAACCGCCGGAAGCTGACGATCATCGTGGTGGGCACCGGCCTGGCCGGCGGCTCCGCGGCGGCGACGCTGGCCGAGCAGGGTTACCACGTCAAGTCGTACTGCTACCAGGACAGCCCGCGCCGCGCGCACTCGATCGCCGCGCAGGGTGGCATCAACGCCGCGAAGAACTACCGCAACGACGGTGACTCCGTCTACCGGCTGTTCTACGACACGGTCAAGGGCGGCGACTTCCGTGCCCGCGAGTCCAACGTGTACCGGCTGGCCCAGGAGTCGGTGAACATCATCGACCAGGCCGTGGCGCAGGGCGTCCCGTTCGCCCGCGAGTACGGCGGCCTGCTCGACAACCGCTCGTTCGGCGGCACCCAGGTGTCCCGCACGTTCTACGCCCGGGGCCAGACCGGTCAGCAGCTGCTGCTCGGCGCGTACCAGGCCCTGGAGCGGCAGATCGGGCTCGGCAACGTCGAGATGAACGCCCGGCACGAGATGCTCGAGGTGATCCTGGTCGAGGGCAAGGCCCGCGGCATCGTGGTCCGGGACATGGTCACCGGCGAGATCACCACCGAGCTGGCCGACGCCGTGGTGCTCGCCTCCGGCGGCTACGGCAACGTGTTCTTCCTGTCCACCAACGCCAAGGGCTGCAACGTCACGGCGTCGTGGCGGGCGCACCGCAAGGGCGCGCTGTTCGCGAACCCCTGCTACACGCAGATCCACCCGACCTGCATCCCGGAGTCCGGCTCGCACCAGTCGAAGCTGACCCTGATGTCCGAGTCGCTGCGTAACGACGGCCGGGTCTGGGTGCCGAAGGCGCAGAAGGACACCCGCCGCGCCGCCGACATCCCCGAGGACGAGCGCGACTACTACCTGGAGCGCATCTACCCGTCGTTCGGCAACCTGGTGCCGCGGGACATCGCGTCCCGGGCCGCCAAGAACGTCTGCGACGAGGGCCGCGGTGTCGGCCCCGGCGGGCTCGGCGTCTACCTGGACTTCGCCGACGCGATCAAGCGGCTGGGGCAGCCCGCGGTCGAGGCTAAGTACGGCAACCTCTTCGAGATGTACGAGCGGATCACCGGCGACGACCCGTACCAGACGCCGATGCGCATCTACCCCGCCGTGCACTACACGATGGGCGGGCTCTGGGTCGACTACGACCTGCAGTCCACCGTGCCCGGCCTGTTCGTGGTCGGCGAGGCGAACTTCTCCGACCACGGCGCCAACCGGCTCGGCGCGTCCGCGCTGATGCAGGGCCTGGCGGACGGCTACTTCGTGCTGCCGAACACGATCAACAACTACCTGGCGGCCGGCCCGTTCCCGAAGGTCTCCACCACCGACGCGGCCGTCGTCGACGCCCGCAAGGAGGTCGAGGACCGGATCGCCAAGTTCCTGTCGATCGACGGCGACCGGACGGTCGGCTCCTTCCACCGCGAGCTCGGCCACATCATGTGGGAGTACTGCGGCATGGAGCGCTCCGAGGAGGGCCTGACCAAGGCGATCGGCCTGATCCGGGCGCTCAAGGAGGAGTTCTGGACCCGGGTCAAGGTGCCCGGTAAGGGCGAGGAGCTCAACCAGAACCTGGAGAAGGCCGGCCGGGTCGCCGACTTCATCGAGCTCGGCGAGCTGATGTGCATCGACGCGCTGCACCGGCGGGAGTCGTGCGGCGGTCACTTCCGGGCCGAGTCGCAGACCCCGGACGGCGAGGCGCTGCGCCACGACGACGAGTTCGGCTACGCCGCGGCGTGGGAGTACTTCGGCGCCGACGGCAAGCCCACCCTGCACAAGGAAGAGCTCGTTTTCGAATACGTCCACCCGAGCACGCGGAGCTACAAGTAATGGACATCAAGGTACGGGTGTGGCGTCAGTCCGGTCCCGACGACCGGGGCCGCATGGTCGCCTACGACGTGAAGGACATCTCCCCGGACGCGTCGTTCCTCGAGATGATCGACGTCCTGAACGAGAAGCTGATCCTCGACGGCGACGACCCGATCGCGTTCGACCACGACTGCCGCGAGGGCATCTGCGGCGCGTGCAGCATGGTGATCAACGGTGTGGCGCACGGCCCGGAGAAGGCCACCACCACCTGCCAGCTGCACATGCGCAAGTTCAACGACGGCGACGTGATCGACGTCGAGCCGTGGCGCGCCGCCGCCTTCCCGGTGATCAAGGACCTGATCGTCGACCGGACCGCCTTCGACAAGATCATCCAGGCGGGCGGTTACATCAGCGCCCCGACCGGCACCGCGCCGGACGCCCACGCCGCTCCGGTGCCGAAGAAGGACGCGGACGCCGCGTTCGAGGCGGCCACCTGCATCGGCTGCGGCGCCTGCGTGGCCGCCTGCCCGAACGGCTCGTCGATGCTGTTCACCGCCGCGAAGATCACCCACCTCGGCCTGATGCCCCAGGGCCAGCCCGAGCGGGACAGCCGCGCGATCGACATGCTCCAGGCGCAGGACGACGCCGGCTTCGGCGGTTGCACCAACATGGGCGAGTGCGCGGAGGTCTGCCCGAAGGGCATCCCGCTGAGCCTGATCGGCCGCCTCAACAGCGATTACCGCAAGGCGATCGCGAAGAGCTGACCTCATCCCGCCGCTGTTCCAGGCCGCTCTCGGGGCCTGGGCGAGCCCGGAGGTTGCCGTCTCCGGAGCTGCCGGTGGCTCCGGTGGCGGAACACGACAGGTGTTCCGCCACCGGACAAATCTCCAGGTGTCCGGCACAACGGCGTGCCGGACGCCCGGTTTCGGGGCTTTCATGAAGATCAAGATCAAGCCCTTTCTTGCCTCGGCTGCGGCCAATAACTGATCGTCGCTCCCGCGGGGACCCTTCCGGGCCCCGCAGGGCGCGGGGCGCCCAAAAACGCGAGGCCCTCCAGGGCGACGTCCGCGGGTGGTCGCGGTTTCAAAGGACCCCGCGAGCCGCCCCTGCGGTCCCGACCCAGCCGCGCCTCCCGGCCCAGCCGCCCCCGCGCCTCCCGGCCCAGCCGCCCCCGCGCCTCCCGGCCCAGCCGGCCCCGCGCCTCCCGACCCAGCCGGCACTCAGAGCTGTTCGGGAACGCAGGGACAACTCGCACTGCCGACCAAGACAGAACTCTCATGTGGACAAGGCGGCCGCGATCGCCATCGTGTGCTGATACTCCCGCCAGCCGGCGAGCAGCCCGTCCCGCGTGCGCAGCACGCCGATGAAGGGCGCCGACGCCTGCGCCCCGGTCACCTCGTGCGTGCCGACCAGCTCATATTCCACGACGATCACGTCCGGGTCGGTGGTCTCGTGGATGACGACGCCCCGGCACTCGTCGAACCGCACCGGGAAGCCGGCCCGCCCGGCCCGCGCTTGCTCGATCACCCGCTCCCGCCCCTCGGTGCGGGTGGGCCGCCCCGGCGCCGCGAACGGCGTCTCCACCACGACGTCACCGGCCAGCATCGCGCCGTCATAGGTCGGCTCCCCCGCCAGCCACCGCTCCCGCATCCGCGCAAAGATCTCCTGCGGCGTCACCGCACACCTCCGATAAGATGAGTCCCAACTCAGCTTCCCGCCCAACAATAATGAGTGGAGACTCAACTTGCCAGACCCCACCCCAAGATCTCCCGAGACCACCTCCCCGGCCCGCGGACTCACACCAGGCGCCACATCGGCTCACGGAGTCGCTCAGGACGCCGAGCCGACCCGCGCACGCCCCGAGGGCACCCCGCCGCCACCAGGCCGCCCCGAGGGCGGCACACCGCCGCGCGGACGCGGCGAGGGCGACACGCCACCGCGTGGGCGCGGCGAGGGCGACACGCCACCGCGTGGGCGAGGCGAGGGCGACACACCGCCGCGTGGGCGAGGCGAGGGCGACACACCGCCGCGTGGGCGCGGCGAGGGCGACACACCGCCGCGAGGGCGCGGCGAGAACACCCCGCCGACGCATGGGCTCTGGCCGCTGCTCGCCGAGGACGGGCCGCCACTGCGGGTGGACGCCCAGCGGAACCGGGCGAAGATTCTGGACGCGGCCGAGGCGGTCTTCGCCGAGTTCGGGGCGAGCGCGTCGACCGAGCAGGTGGCCCGCCGAGCCGGCGTCGCGATCGGCACCGTCTTCCGGCACTTCCCGACCAAGGACGCCCTGCTCTCCGCGATCATGAAGCGCCTCCTCGCCCGCCTGGTCACCGAGGCCGGCGAGCTGAGCGGCCCGGACGCCCTGTTCGCGTTCTTCACCCAGCTGGTCGCGCAGGCGGCCGGCAAACGCGCGGTCGTCGAGCTGCTCGCCCGGGCCGGCGTCGACCTCCAGCTCCCGGACGTGATCGGCCACCTGGAGCAGGCCGTCGGCACCCTGCTGGCCGAGGCGCAGTCCGCCGGAGCGGTCCGCCCGGAGATTCAGCTTCCCGAGGTGATGGCCCTGCTGATCAGCGTCACCCAGGGCGCCCTGCACGGCGGCTGGAACGCCCCGCTCCGCGAACGCATCCTCGCCGTGATCTTCACCGGCCTGAGCTGACCGCCCGCGACAGCCGGCCCGCGCGACTCCGGCCGGCGCTCACGGCTGCCCGCAGGCCCCGCAACGACCGTCAGCACCAGCCGCGCGGAGCGAGCCGCGCCGCGGCCGCAAGGCGAGCGAAGGCCGCGTGACGCGCGAAGATCGCAGGACGCGCGAAGGCCGCAGGGCGAGCGAAGGCCGCAGGGCGAGCAAAGGCCGCAGGGCGAGCAAAGGCCGCAGGGCGAGCAAAGGCCGCAGGGCGAGCAAAGGCCGCAGGGCGCGCAAAGGCCGCAGGGCGAGCAAAGGCCGCAGGGCGCGCGAAAGGTCGCAGGACGCACGGAGCGAGCCGCGCCGCGGCCGCAAGGCAAGCGGAGATCGCGGGACGTGCGGACGGGCGCGCTCTCACGACGTACGGGAAAAGGAATTGAGGCCGCCCAATCCGGCATGCAGGAAGTCGGTGAGGGTGTCGATGGCCTCATCGTCGGAGAGCTCGCGGCCCAGCTCAGGACGGTTGGCCGAGAGCCAGGTCGCAGCGAAGGCGCTGATCGTCGTGCCGAACAGGGACGCGCAGACGACCGGGTCGCCGGGCAGGGACAGCGCCGCCAGATGGTCGGCGATGTGGCCCAGGTCGGGCGCCATCAGATCACGGCTGCGCTGGGCGAACGTCTCGGACACCAGCGCCGCCTGCTGCAGCGCGAGCATGACCACCCGATGCCGCCGGTACGTCTGCCAGAACGCCGCGACGTGCCAGCGGACCGCGTCCCGATCGCGGAAGTCGGTGCCGTGGCCGGCCATCTCGGCGCTCGCGTCGCCCTCGGCCAGCAGGTCTTCCAGCAGCGCCGCGAGCAGCGCCTCTTTGCCGGCGAAGTGCTTGTAGAACGAGCCGGTGGCCCGCCCCGCCTCGGCGGTGATGTCCGTGATCTTGGTGTTCAGATAGCCGGCGCGCTCGAAGACCCGGACCGCGGCCGCCTTGAGCTCCGCCTCGGTCTGCGCCGCCTGTTCCTTGCGGAGCACCCCGTCACCACCATCCGAAATCCCGACGCCTTGACCGGAGCGTATCAGCGCCCTACGGTGAATCTATGTTCACTGAATCAAAGTTCACTCTAATCGCCGGAGCCGGCCCGACCGGCCTCATCGTGGCCCGCCAGCTGCAGCGATACGGCGTGCCGTTCCGCATCGTGGAGAAGTCGCCGCGCCCGTTCGAGGGCTCCCGCGGCAAGGGCCTCCAGCCGCGCACCCTGGAGGTGCTGGACGACCTGGGGCTGCTCGACCGGTTCCAGGAGTCCGGCGGTGACTACCCGGCGTTGCGGGTGCACCGGCCGGACGGGGCGACCGTCGAGTGGCGGATGGACGAGCTGCACGAGCCCACCCCCGCGGTGCCGTGGCCGAACCTGCTGATGGTCCCCCAGTGGCGAACCTCCGAGCTGCTCGCCGACGGGGTGCCGGTCGAGTTCGGGGTCGGCGTCGAGACGGTCGAGCAGCAGGACACCGGCGTGCGGGTCACGCTCGACACCGGCGAGATCGTCACCGCGCGTTACCTGGTCGGGGCGGACGGCGGGCGCAGCACGGTCCGGCGGGCGCTCGGGGTGGAGTTCCTCGGCTCGACCCACGAGGACGAGCGGCTGCTGATCGCCGACGTCCAGTTGACCGGTTTGGATCGCTCGCACTGGCACGTCTGGCCGGGCGACCCCGGGTTCCGGCTCGGCCTGTGCCCGCTGCCCGGCGACGGCGACTGGTGGCAGCTCACCGCGCCGCCCACGGACACCCCGGTCCCGGAGCTGGCCGCGTCGGTCGACCCGGCGATCACGATCACCGAGGTGCGGTGGACGTCGCGGTTCCGGGCGAACATCCGGATGGCGGCCCGCTTCCGGGTCGGCGACGTGTTCCTGGCTGGCGACGCCGCGCACGTGCACTCGCCGGCCGGCGGCCAGGGCCTCAACACCGGTATCCAGGACGGGTACAACCTGGGCTGGAAGCTCGCGACCGGCGACGACGCGCTGCTGGACACCTACCAGGCGGAGCGTCTGCCGGTCGCCGCGGACGTGCTCGGCATCAGCACCGACCTGCACCGCCGGCACGTCGGCAACCAGGCCGACGCGATGCGCCGCGACGACCCGGTGCTGCGTCAGCTCAGCCTGAACTACCGGGGCGGCCCGCTCGCCGCGGAACATCGCGCGACGCCGGGTGCGGTGCGGGCCGGCGACCGCGCCCCGGACGCGCCGCTCGGCGACGGCCGCCGGGTCTTCGACCTGCTGCGCGGCCCGCACCCGACACTGCTCGCCTTCGGCTCGTGGGAAAACCTCGGCTCGTGGGACCACCTGCCGGTCCATCACCTCCAGGCCGCGGCCGCGCAAAATGCTTTCGACGTACGGGACAAAGCCCTGCTCCTGATCCGCCCGGACAACTACGTGGGCTGTGCGACCGAGAACCCCCAGGACGTCCTCGACTACCTGAAACTGATCGCCCGGTAGCGACGGCGGCCGGCCAGCAGCGCCACGGTGAGCACCCCGGCGGCGCCGAGCAGGAGCGGCGGGCGGGCACCGAGCCCGGACAGCGCCGCCCCGAGCGGAATGGCCAGGTTGATCGGGCCGAACATGACCATCGTGCCGGTGGCGCCGACCCGCCCCAGCAGCTCTTCCGGGGTGCCCGTCTGGATCGCGGTGATCCCGGCGATCAGCGTCCACGGCAGACCCACCCCGGCCAGCACGCTCCCCGCGATCATCGCCGGCCACCAGGGCAGCGACCAGGCCACACAGGCCGCACCGAAGAGCCCCGCCCCGGCCGCGGCGACCCGGGCCGCCGGCCGGCCGGTGAGCAGGCGACCGGCCAGCAGCCCACCGGCGATCGAGCCGGCGCCCTGGGCGCTGGACAGGATGCCCAGGTCGGTGGCGGCCCGGTGCAGCCCGCCGACCAGGTGCAGCAGCACCGCGGCGTTGGTCATCCCGGAGACCGCGATCGCCACCGCCGCGACCAGGACCGGGGTCCGGAGCGGCTCCCGCCACAGCGCGACCAGCCCGGGCCGGACGCTGCTCCAGCCCAGGGTCACCGGCTCCGCGACGCGCTGTACGCCCTGGTCCACCCCCTCCCGACCCGCCCGCCCCGGGAGCGGGCGGACCAGGGCGTACAGCGCGGCGGTCAGGAGCGGGAGAAGCGCGCAGAGCAGGACCACCGCATGCGGCCCGCGCCAGGCGTAGAGGGCCGCGCCGGCCAGCGGCGCGAGCAGTTTGGCGCCCTCCTGCGCGCTGGAGCGCCAGCCGTTCACCGAGCCGAGCAGCTCCGGCGGGAGGGCGGCCGGCAGCAGGGCGGTCTCACCGGCGTCGAGCAGGACGTAGCTGAGGCCGCGCACCAGCAGCACGGGGTAGATCCAGATCGCCGACGGGGCGGCGAGCAGGGCCAGGATGGCGGCGCTGATCACCAGGTCGACGGTGATCAGCAGGGGCCGGCGCGGGAGGCGGTCGACCAGGGCGCCGAGCCAGGGCGCGGCCAGGACCGGGGCGTACGTGCCGAGGCCGGCCAGGGCGGCCAGGCCCGCGGAGCCGGTGAGGTCGAGGATCCAGAGGCCGGCGGCGAGGCTCATCGCGAAACTGCCGAAACCGGAGCAGAGCGAGATCAGCACGAACAGCACGGCGTTCCGGCGCATGCGTCACCCCAGGATTGAGTTGGCTGGACTCATATCCTGCTGCGTTGACTGAGACGCTGTCAATCCGGGCTTGCGGCCTCGAGACTCGCGCGGAGGCGGTCGACGGCGGCTCGCAGGGGGGCCGGGAAGTGGCTCGGGCCGAGGTCCGCGAGCGCCTCGGTGACCAGGTCGAAGAGGGCGCCGGGCGGGGCGTCCACGGCGGCGGCGAGCGTCTCGCGGACCAGGGCGGCGCGCGGGAGACGGCCGTCCCAGCGGCGGTCGGCGCCGATCCGGTGGTGCAGGTCGATGACGGCCTCGCGCAGGTGGGCGGGGCCGGCGCCGTACCCCTCGTCAATTGCCTCGCGTCGGGGCCGGGAGTCGCGGCCGGCGGCCTGAGCCAGGCGATGCCGGCGTTGTTCGGCCGCCTGGCGGCTGGCCAGGCCCAGCGCGGCGGCGATGGCCGGCCAGGTGGCGCCGTCGCGCCGGGCCCGGTCGATCAGCGCCAGTTCCTCGGCGTCGAGGCGGGCACGCCGCTCCCGGATCTCCCGCAGCTCGCTCAGGTCGGCCATCCGGCCACTCTACCAATTGTCAACAGAACATTGACAACGGCTGGAGCGTGACGACCGGGCGATGTGCCATTCGGCTCAGGCTGGTAACCGGCGCAGGTGATGTCAATCGGATCACCGACAGCGCCGCCGTTCCCGCGCGGTATGGTGGCGATGAGTCTGCCTTTTCGGGTGAGGTACGTCTGGCGGGACGACCGGACGATCGTTCCAGAGGCAGTGCCGGAGGTTCCCGCTATGACGACAGCTCGCCGTCGACGCCGCCCAGGGGCCGGCCGTGATCGGTGTGGATGACCCCGGTCGACGGTCCGAGATGGAGCATCTGATCGCCGCCCGCGGCTCCGACATCGACGCCCTCTGCCGGGCCGGTCTGCCCGGCCTGACCGGCGTCCGCGGTCTCGGTGTGACCGTGATGACCCCGGAGACCCAGCTGGTCTGGTACGCCAGCGACGCGATCAGCGCCCGGGTGGAACAGCTGCAGTTCCTCCTCGGCGAGGGGCCGTGCCGGGACGCGTACACCGGGGCCGTCCCGATCCTCGCCGGGGACCTGCTCGAGGCCGGATGGCAGAGCCGGTGGCCGGCGTTCGCCCCGGCCGCGGTGTCGGCCGGCGCCCGTGCGGTGTTCGCGGTGCCGCTGCGCGTCGGCGCGACCGGGGTGGGCGCGCTGGATCTGTACCGTGAGACCGCCGGCGACCTGACCGACGCGACCCTCGCCGACGCGCTGATCTTCGCGGACGCGCTGACCGAGCTCCTGCTGGCCCAGACCGCGGAGCATCCGGACGGTGAGACGTCCGTGCGCGGCGACACGCCCGGTGGCAATCTCCTCCGACGGGCCGAGGTGCATCAGGCCACCGGCATGATCAGCGTGCAACTCGGGCTCCCGGTCGAGGACGCGCTGGCCCGCCTGCGGGCCCACGCGTTCGCCACCGGACGTGATCTCGAGGACCTGGCCGGCGACGTGGTCACGCGCCGGATTCGCTTCAACGACCTGGACGACGGTGAGGACAGGTGAGGAACCGGTGAGCGCAGCCCACGAACCGGCGATGGTGGACACCCTGGTGGAGTTGTCCGACACGCTGGTGACCGACAGCGACACGGAGAGGATGCTGCACCGGATCACCGATCGGTGCGTGCACGTACTGAACGCCCAGGCGGCCGGGGTGCTCGTCGCCGACGACCGGGGCACGCTGCGCCTGCTGGCCGCCTCACCCGAGTACACCCCCCGGGTCATGCTGTTCGAGGCCCCCGCCGCGCCGAGCACCTGGTGCTACGTCACCGGGCAGCCGATGTCGGACCCGGACCTGGGCCGCGCCGACAACCGCTGGCCGGCGTTCGCCCGGCTCGCCGCCGAGCTGGGCTTCCGCTCGATGACGGCGCTGCCGATGCGGGTGCGCGGCGACGTCGTCGGGGTGCTGAGCCTGCTCCGCCAGCAGGCCGGGCCGTTCAGCGACGACGAGCTCCGGCTGGCCCAGGCGCTGGCCAACCTGGCCACCGCCGGGCTGCTGCTCCGGCACGACACGGAGTACCACGCCGTCCTCGCCGCCCAGGCCCAGCGGCTGCTCACCGCCCGGGTCGCGGTCGAGCGGGCCCGGGGGATCCTGGCCGAGCTGCTCGGCCTCGACGTCGACACCGCCCTCGCCGAGCTGCACCGGCACGCCGAGCGGACCGGGCAGAGCCTGAGCGAGACCGCCCGGGAGGTGATCGCCGGCGTGCCGATCGCCGGGCGGCCCAACGGCGCCGGGCCGGTGCTGCTGGCCCACCGCGTCAGCGTGGGGACCCTGGGCAGCCTGCGGGCGCTGGTCCGGCAGCGAATAGCCGCCGCCGGGCTGTCCGGCTCGGCCGCCGACAGCTTCCTGCTCGCCATCCACGAGGCCGCCACCAACGCCGGGGAACACGCCGGCGGCGGGCGGCTCTGGCTGTGGCAGCACGAGGGCGAGCTGTGGTGCGAGATCAGTGACGACGGGCCGGGCCTGCCGGAGGGCTTCGCGATCCGGGTGGACACGCCGTGGCCGGCGAGCACCGACCACGCGGGCCTCTGGCTGATCCGCCGGATCAACCCCGGCATGCGGATCGTCAGCACCCCGCAGGGCATCCGGGTGCTGCTGCGTCAGCCGCTGCCCGGTCACTCCACCGGGTCGGCGCCGGAGGCGTAACCGAGATAGGACGCCGTCCCGGTCAGCTCCAGCAGGGTGCGCATCGACACGGAGGCGGCCACCACGCGGACCTGACCGCCCGCCGCCACCGTCCGGTCCCGCAGCTCGCCGAGGATCCGCAGGCCCCACAGGTCACAGAAGGTCAAGCCGGACAGGTCCAGCTCCAGCCTCGCCGCCGGCCCGTCCGGCGGCGCCGTCAGCCGGGCGACCACCTCGGCGTCGACCGGCATCGCCAGGTCGCCGCTCACCACGATCCGGGTGACGCCGTCGGCGCCCCGGGCCGTGCTCACCCGCAGTTCGTCGCCGGACTCCGGCACCGTCTCCCCGATCACTCGCCTCGCCACCGTGAACAACGACTCGCCCGGGGCCGCGGCTCGGGCGAGCAGGATCCGGCCGGCCTGGGCGGCGTCACATCCATCGTGGGCCATCACCGCACCGACGGCCCGCTGGATCGTGGCGCGGGTCCGCAACGCCAGCCCGAGCCCGGTCAGGAACCGCTCCGAGCCGGCGTCGAACTCCTGGGTCGGGACGAACCGCTCCTCGGCGTAGACGTCCCGCACGGCCGCGGTCAGCGCGGTCAGCGCCGAGGGCCGGCGGGCATAGAGGTTGAGCACCCCGGCCGCCGTGCCACCGGCGGTGAACAGCGGCACCGAGAGCGACATGCTCAGCCCGAGCCGGGTGGCCTGCCGGTGGAAGCCCGGCCACGACATCGTCGCCGCGATGTCCGGCACGCCGACCGGCACCGCCGTGCGGGCCGCCTCGACGCACGGGCCGGCGCGTTCGGCGTGCTGGGCGTCGTCCACCGCCCGGCTCAGCGCGCTGCTGGCCGCGACCGTCGTGTAGCCGGCGCCCCGCCACGCGGTGATCGACGCGTAGTCCACCCCGGCGATCGTGTCGGCGGCCGCTACCGTGATCCGGACCAGCAGGTCATCGACCGCCGCCGCCTCGTCGGGCGTCTCCGCCAGCGTGGCGAGGTCGTCGGTCAAGGGACTCCACGCCTCATCCCGGGTCACCTCTCCAAAATACGAGCTGCGGCCGGGCCGATGCCAAGGTCAGTCGAACTGGTCGTCGATCAGCGCGTAGGGCGGCCGGTCGGCGCGGCGGGAGAAGCGGACGATCACGTCGGCGGCCGCGGTCGGCGGCGGCGTGTTGTCGGCGACCACGATCTGCGCCCCGGCGCCCGGGCCGGCCAGCCAGTCCTCGAGGTGGCGGTAGACCCGGTCGATGCCGGGACCGTCGCCGGCCTCCGGCCCGGAGGTCTGGCCGAGATTCTTCTGCGGGCTGTCGACCAGCAGGAATCCGGGGTGCGAGGACCGGGTCTCCCAGGCGATCTCGAAGATCGCGAGCTGCCAGGCGAGGGCGATCAGCGTACGGCCGCCGGGCGACGCCGAGGCATAGGGCTTTCCCCGTACGAACGGGGTCAGGTCCTCCGCCACGAACGCCTCCCCGGCCCGCGGGAAATGCCACTCGCGCAGAATGTCGCGGAACCGCCGGCTGACCCGCGCCACCACCGCGGCCCGCTCGCCGTGCCCGCCCCCCAGCGGCGTCTCCGTCCGCAGCGTGGTGAGCTGCGCGGACAGGTCGGCGACCGCCGCCGCCCGGCGCTCCAGGCTCTGCACCAGCCGCAGCGCGGCCACCGCCTGCTGCAGCGCGCAGCTCGCCTCCTCCCGGCGGCGGGTCACCGCGTCCCGCTGCGCCAGGTACGGCGTGACCGCCCCGGCCGTCACCGCGTCCAGTTCCGCCGCCGCCCGCGCCTCGGCCTCGGTCGTCCGGACCGCTGCCGCCCGCAGCCCGGGGATCTCCCGCTCCAGCGTGTCCAGGTACTCGGTGAGCTCGGCCAGCCGGGCCCGCGCCGACCGCAGCTCGGCCTGCACGTCCGGCGGTCCGGCCGGCGCCGGGTCGAGCGGCGTGTCGCAGGTGGCGCAGCGCGCGTCGCCGGCCGCGACCTGGTTGAGGCAGGACGGGCAGAGGTCGAGCCGCATCGGCGGGAACAGACTGCCGGCCTCGGCGAGCATGACGAGCTTGCTGACCTCGTCGGCGTAGGTGACCCGGAGCCCGGCCATCCGCTGCGCCTGGGTCTCCCGGTCACGCAGCGCCCCGGCGGCCGCACGGGCCGAGCCGGCCGCCGCGCGGTGCCGCTCGCGCAGGTCCTCGGCGAACCCGGTGTCGGCCCGGACGCGGGCGTCCAGCTCGGCCAGGGCGGCGGTGCAGCCGGCCATCTCGGCCTTCGCGTCGCGGGCCTGCTCTTCCAGCTCGGCGCGGGTGCCCGGGGCCAGCTCGGCGATCACCGAACCGGCCGTCCGGTGCGCGGCGGACGCCGCGTCGATCTCCGCCTCCAGCGTCCGGATCCGCCGGCCGACCTCGATCGCCTGGTCGTCGTGCACGTCGAAGACCACGTCGAACACCTGGCGGAGCTTGAAGTTCTTCATCGGCACGTTCTCGAAGAGCAGGTTGCGGTCGTCGAGCCGGTCGTTGGGCAGGAAGCACAGCCACATCAGGTCGCGGAAGCTGAGCGGGTCGGTGTCGCCGGCCCGCAGCCGCACGCCCTCCAGCTTGCAGTGCGCGAGCAGGAAGCTGGACAGGCTGTTCGGCGCGCCGGCCGGGCGCAGCGGGCGGCGCTCCGGGACGGCCGCCGGACCGATGTGGTCGAGGCGGCCGGGCAGGACGTAGGCGAACGTTGACGGCTCGCCGACGATCCGCTGGATCAGGTACGGCGTCCCGGAGAGCTCGGCCTCGAGGGTCGCCGCCCGGATCTTCGGCGTGATCTCCGGATGCCGGGGATGGTCGGACGCTCCGAGGCAGTAGTCGACGAACTCGAGGATCGTCGTCTTCCCGGTGCCGAACGCGCCCGCGATGATCGAAAGCGGCCTGGTCAGGTCGCTCCCGGTGCGGAAGTCGACGTCGTAGGTGCGGCCGCCGGCGTGCAGCCGCAGCCGTCGGATGCGTATCCCGTTTCTCATCGCGTGGCCTCCACCAGGCATAAACGCGCGACCCACCGCAGCCTACGTCCGCTGAGGGGGCGCAGTCGTCGCACGACGGCCCGGGCAGCCGTCCGGTACGAAACGGCATATGCCGCATTCACCTGCCGCCGGGCGGCCCGGCCCGCGCCGGTCAGCCGGAACCTGATCCGCCCGTCGGCCCGCTGCTCGGCCAGCCCCGAGCGGACCAGCAGCAGCAGGTCGCCGGGAAGTCGTTGCTGGGCGGTGACGAACCGCTGGGCGGGGCTGGCGTAGGCCAGGGCCCGATCGTCGAATCCGGACAGTCGCAGGTTCAGCCGTTCGGGGTCGCCCGCCCGGAACAGCAGCAGCGGGTGGGCGGCGAAGAAGTCGTACAGGCCGATCCGTTCCGCGTCGGTGCCCTCCGGGTCGAGCGGCTCCAGCAGGTGCAGCAGCACCAGCAGCCGCGCGCAGCGGAACGCCGCCACGTCGTCGGGCGTCATGCCGACGCGATCTCTCGCCAGTGCCGGACCCAGCCGGCCCGTCGGCCCTGCACGACGTGGTGCATCAGGCCGCAGCGGTGCACCCGGCCGGCGTTCAGGCCGGCCGGGAACGCGCCGGACTCGCGGATCTCCCGCATCACCGCGGCGTGCAGGCCGGGCAGCACCGGATCGGCGGGGTGGGCCTGGCTCGCGGCGTTGAACCGGGCCTCCCAGATGCCGTACGCGACGCTGTCCGCCTCGCCCAGCGCGTCGAGCTCGGCCGGCACGCCCTTGTCCCGGATCTCCCGGGTGAGCAGGTCGGCGTTGAAGTACTCGTGCTTGGCCGCCTCCACCTCGACGTGCCCGGCCGCGCGCAGCTGGCGGACGAACAGCGCGCGCTCGAAGTCCGCGGCGGCGGCCCGGTCCAGCTCCCGCAGCGGCCGCCGCGGCGCTGGTGGCTCCGCCGGGAAGTACGGGTCGTAGTAGTGCCGCCGCACGTGCCGCGCGTCCGGCCGCACCAGCATCTCCCGCAGCACCGTCTCGTGCCACAGCTCGATCACCACCCCGGTCTCCCGCTGCCGGCGCGCCCGCCAGCGGTCCCACCAGCGCGCGGTCTCCGGGTCCAGGCTGGACGGCACGCACAGCACCCAGCGGCTCACCTGGTAGCCGTTGCGCGCCGCCGCGGCCAGCGCGGAGTCGAAGGACTCCCGGATCTGCGCCCGCGCCGACCCGGCCACCATCGGCCAGAAGTACTTGGCCTGCCAGATCATGACCAGGCCGGAGAGCTCGCCGAGCAGGACGTCGATGCCCCAGTCGCCGGGGTTGGCGGCGATCGCCCGGGCCGCCGGGTGGATCGCCGTGATCAGGACGGCGAGCATCTGCTCGAAGTCGTCACGCGCGCCGGCGATGTTGCCGGCACGGAACTGGTGGGCCGCGAAGTTGATCGGTGGCTCGCCCGCGACGAGCCGTGAGCTGGCAGCCGTCGCCGACATCACCCCTCCAAGGGCTCTCGGAGCTGCATGATCACTATCGCTCAGTCGAGTGACGGGATGCAATCATGCGACTACCGAAAGTCGACTGTTCGGCAGGGCTTCACCTGCCGTTGGTCGCACCCTCGACCACCGGGCGTCCACTGCCGACAGTCCGAGCCATCAGCAGCCCTCAGCCGCCCTTCGCGGTGATCAGCAGCTCGATGCCGTCGAGCAGCCGGGCCAGGCCGATCTCGAAGGAGTTGTCCGGCCGGTCGCCGCGGAACGCGCCGGCCGCGACCGCCTCGGCCAGCGCCGGGAAGCGCTCCGCGGTGACGAACCGGGCCAGCAGCTCGCCGTAGTCCGCGGTCACGTCCGGGACGCCACTGAGCAGCACCGCGTTGATGTGCGCCTCGCCGCGGGCCAGGTAGAGCGCGGCGAGCATCAGGTCACCGCGCTCCGGATGGCTGAGCGGGGTGTCCCGGAACGCGGCCAGCCCGCGGTCGAACCAGGCGATCTGCCCCGGCTCCAGCGGCGGCCGCCCGGCCGTGGCCTGCAGCATCCACGGGTGCGCGTAGAGCACGCCGCGCAGCGCCCGCGCCCAGGTCGCCAGGCCGTCGCGCCAGCCGGCCGGCAGCTCCGGGGGCTCGCCGGGCGCCGCGTTCTGCATGAAGACCAGCAGCTCGTCCTTGTTGGCCACGTGCCGGTAGAGCGACATCGGGGCGCAGCCGAGCCGTTCCGCGAGGCGGGCCATGGAGAGCGCGGCGAGGCCGTCGCGGTCCGCGATCTCGATCGCGGCGGCGACGATGCGGTCCAGGCTCAGCGTCGGCTGCGGGCCGCGGGCGGGTCGCTCCGCGACACCCCAGAGGACCTTCAACGTACGGGGTAACTCGCTCGCCATTGGCACATCGTAGGGGCTTGGCCAATTACTGCGTACGTCATACGCTTAACTGCGTAGGCCATACGCAGATGGGAGAACCGGCAATGACCCGATGGTGGCGCCGCCCGTGGATCGTCCCGTTCGCGGCGATCGTGGTGATCTTCGTGGCGTTCTCGATCCCGCCGTACCTCAGCTTCGACCCGGCGCGGTCCCGCGTGCCGCAGCCGGCGTCGCTCGGCGTCGCGCACTTCTGGCTGCTCGTGCCGCACGTGCTGTTCGGCAGCGTGGCGCTGGTCACCGCGGTGCTCCAGATCTGGCCGTGGTTCCGGCGGCGGCACCCGGTCGCGCACCGGCGGATCGGCCGGGCCTACGTGTTCGGCGGCGTGCTGCCGGCCGGGCTGTGCGCGCTGACGATCGGGGCGTTCACGCCGTACGGTCCGGCGACCCGGGCCAGCGACGTGCTCCTCGCCGTGCTGTGGCTGACCGTGACGATCACCGGCTGGCGGGCCGCGCGGGCCCGGCGCTTCGGCGAGCACCGGCGCTGGATGATCCGCAGCTTCGCGCTGACCGCCTCGATCATCACCAACCGCGTCTGGGCCGCGGTCTTCGTGATCACCCTGTCCCCGCAGCTGGACACCACGTTCCACGGCGACGTGGGGCTGCTGAGCTGGGTGGCCTCCGCGGCGGCGGCCTGGCTGGGCTGGACCGTCCCGCTGCTGATCGCCGAATGGTGGCTGGAGCGGGACCGCTCCCGCGGCCGCCGCCCCAGCACCCGGCGCCCAGCCCCCGAGCCGGCGGCCCACCTGACGGAAATAGCCGGATAAGGGCGCCGGACCGGTCAGCCGTCCACAGCGCAGGCCACCCCGACGGAACGATCCGGGTCGGCCGAAGCCGGGCGATCCGGAGCGGCCGGGGTCGGCGGGTGGCGCAGGGCGGCGAGGACGATCAGCAGGGCCGCGGCGGCGAAGGCGGCCGCGGTGAGGAAGGCGAGGCTGTACCCGTCACGCAGCGCGGCCACCTCCGGAACCCCCGCGGCGAGCCGCTCGGACGACCGCCCGGCCGCGACCGCGGCGAGGACGGCCAGGCCGAGGGCCGCGCCCGCCTGCTGGGCGGTGTTGTTCAACCCGGAGACCAGACCGGTGTCCGCATCGGACGCCCCGGCCATCGCCAGCATCATCACCGCCGGGACGGTCACCCCGATACCCAGGCCCATCACGATCAGCGCGGGCAGCACGTCGACCGGGTAGGACGGCTGCACCGGCACCCGGACCAGCAGCGCCAGGCCACCGCTGAGCAGCGCCAGGCCGGCCAGCAGTACCCGCCACGCGCCGAAGCGGGCGGTCAGCCGGGCCGCCGCGAAGAGCGACACCAGGCCGATCACGATCGGGGTGGGCAGGAAACCGAGCCCGGTACGGAACGTGTCGAAGCCCATCACCCGCTGCAGGAACAGCGTGTTCACGAACTGGAAGCCCATCCCGGCGGCCAGGATCAGGATCACCGCGGCGTTCGCGGCGAGCAGCCACCGGCGGCGCAGCAGGCGGAGCGGCACGAGCGGCACGGGGGCCCGGCCCTGCCGTACCACGAAAGCGATGACCAGCAGGACCGCGGCGGCGGCGAGCAACCAGGCCGGGGCCGCCGGAGCCGGCTCGCCGACCGCGACGATGGCGTAGACGCCCAGCGAGAGACCCGCGGTGATCAGCAACGCGCCGAGCAGATCGATGCGACCGCCGGCGGCCGGGACGGCCGTGGGCAACAGCCGGCGGCCGAGGAACCAGGCGGCCAGCCCGATCGGGACGTTGATCAGGAAGATCGCCGGCCAGCCGGCCAGGCCGGTGAGCACGCCGCCGACCACGAAGCCGATCGCGGCGCCGCCGGCCTGGGTGAAGCTGAAGATGCCCATGGCCCGGGCCTGCGGACCCGGCTCCGGATAGAGCCGGACGATCATGCCGAGCACCACCGCGGAAGCCAGCGCGCCGCCCGCGCCCTGCACGAACCGGCCGGCGACCAGCAGGCCGGCGTTCGGCGCGAGACCGCAGAGCAGGCTGGCGGTGGTGAAGACGAGCAGTCCGGCGAGGAAGACCCGGCGGGCGCCGAGCAGATCCCCGAGCCGGCCGGCGAGCAGGAGCAGCCCGGCGAACGCGACCAGGTAGCCGTTCACCACCCAGGCGACGCCGGCCGGGGTGAAGCCGAGATCCCGCTGGATGGCCGGGATCGCCACGGCCACGATGGTGCTGTCCAGCACGATCATCAGCGCGACGGTGCACAGCACGAACAGTGTTGCCCCACGAGAAGGACTCATGACCCGACCGTAACAGATAATCCGCTTCGGAACTATCTAGGTCGGGATGATCTGGTGCCCTACATTCCCCGGGCCCGGCGCACCGGACCGGAGACCTGGTCGGCCGCCATCGCCTCGAGCAGGGTCAGGAACGTCGCCCGCGCCTCGGCCGGGAACGCGGACAGGGCCTCGTCGTGCACCCGGTCCACGATCCGCTGCCCCTCCTCGGCGGCGAGGCGCCCCTTCTCGGTGACCGCGATGATCCGCGCCCGCCGGTCGGCGGCCGACGGACGGCGCTCGGCGAGACCCCGGCGCTCCAGGTCGTCGACGGTGCTGACCATGGTCGTCTTGTCCAGCCCGGCGAGCGCGGCCAGCTGGATCTGGGTCCGCTCCTCCTCCAGCGCGTGCACCAGCACGCACTGCGTCCGGGGCGTGAGATCGACCTCGGCGAGGGCCCCGGCCAGCCGGTTCGTCAGCGTGTGGCCGGCCTCGTTGAGCAGACGGCTGACATCGAGCACGGTTCGTTCCGGAGCGGCCATGTCACCAGGTTAGCTCCGGATAATCCGCTACCGGACGATCCGGCGAGGCAACGGCGGCCAAGCGGCCGCACGCGGCGTGCAAAGGGCGGCCGGCGAGTCCCCGTGTGCACCCGCCGGCCGCCGGCTATCAGGCGAAGGTCACCCAGGCCGGCGCGTACGGCGTCACGCGCAACGGCATCCGGGCCTCCGCGGGCGTCCGATCGCCCTTCCGGTTGTTGCAGCGACCACAGGCCGCCACGGTGTTCAGCCACTCGTTCCCGCCGCCGCGCGAGCGGGGCAGGACGTGGTCGATGGTGGTGGCCGGCTCGCCGCAGTAGCCACAGACGCGCTTGTCCCGGGCGAGCACCCCGGCCCGGGTCCAGCCCGGACCGCGCCCGTGCCGCCAGCGGGTCACCACGTAGCTGACCAGCCGCACCACGGTCGGCACCTGGTAGATGCCCATGGTCGCGTCCGGCTGCGCCTCGTGCACCACCGCCACCTGACGGAACAGCATCCGGATCGCGTGCCGGAGGCTGACCCGGTGCAGCGGCCCGCAGTCGGCGTTCAAAACCAGCACCGCGCTCATTCCGTTTCACCTCCGTCAACTCTATTTTCCCCAAGAATCAGCAGTTCAGAGGGCGTTACTGCTGAGAAAGAAAATAGGCGCGGCATCGAAGCCGGACAACTGATTAAAGGTCAACGCAGAGCTCGGTGGACGACCACCGACAATTGCACCAGCGCGGCGATCTGCAGGCCGGCCCAGAGCGCCGGCGGCGCCCAGGGCAGATCGACCGCGGCGAGCGCGGCCAGGCCCAGACCGGCGACCAGGGCGCGGGTGGGCCGCTCGCCGACGGTGACCACCCCGATCTCGGACATCCCGGCCGCGACCGCCCGGGCCCGGACGTACTCGTGCAGCCAGCTCGCCGCCCCGGCCAGGGTCACCAGCCAGCCCGGGGCGCCGGCCAGCCAGAACGCGCCGAGCCAGGCGGCCTCGCCGAGGCGGTCGGCGACCGAGTCGTACACGAAACCGATTCTGGTCACCCGGCCGGACACCACGGCGACCGCGCCGTCCAGGCCGTCCGCGAGCGCCGCCACCAGCACCAGCACGGCGGCCAGCAGCAGGCTGACCGGGACCGCGGCCGGCACGCCGAGGCAGATCAGCAGACCGCAGGTGGTCACCGTCATCGGCGACACCCGCTTACCGCTCAACCAAAATCCGATTTTGTACGCCGTGCGCACCCACCCCCGGACGACCCGCGACCCCTTCCGCGGGTCGAAGCCGCCGTGCAGCCCGGACCAGGCGACCGCGTACTCGTCCCAGGTCATCGGCGCGTTACGCGGCCGCGGCGACGTCCGCCGGGGCGAGTCGCTGCCAGACCTCGCGGGTGGCGGTCGACCGGTTCATGGTGATGAAGTGCACGCCCGGCACGCCCTCGTCGAGCAGCCGCGCGCACATCTCGGCGCACTTCTCGATGCCGAGCTCGCGCACCGCCGCGTCGTCCCCGGCGACCCGCTCGAACTCGCGCAGCAGCGCGGGCGGGAACGGCGCCCCGGAGAGCTGCGTGGACCGTTCGATGGTCGCCATCCGGGTCACCGGCATCACCCCGGCCACGATCGGGGTGTCGCAGCCGGCCGCCGCCACCCGGTCGCGCAGCCGCAGGTAGTCGTCGGCGTCGAAGAACATCTGGGTGATCGCGTAGTCCGCCCCGGCCCGGCACTTGCGGACGAAGTTGCGGGTGTCGCCGGCCACGTCGGCCGAGCGGGGATGTTTGTACGGAAAGGCCGCCACCCCGACGCTGAAGTCACCGGACTCCCGGATCAGCCGGACCAGGTCCGCCGCGTAGTCCACCCCCTCGGGGTGCCGCACCCACGCACCCATCGGGTCGCCCGGCGGGTCGCCGCGCAGCGCGAGCACGTTGCGGATCCCGGCGCCGGCCAGCCGGCCGATCACGTTGCGCAGGTCGGCGACCGAGTGGTCGACCGCGGTGAGGTGGGCCATCGCCAGCAGCGTGGTCTCGGTGGCGACCCGCTCGGTGACCGCGACGGTCGTCTCCCGGGTGGTGCCGCCGGCGCCGTAGGTGATCGAGACGAAGCTCGGCCGCAGCGACTCCAGCTCGCGGATCGCCTGCCAGAGCAGCCGCTCCCCGTCCGGCGTCTTCGGCGGGAAGAACTCGAACGAGAACGTCGGCGCCGACCCGCGGATCAGCTCGCCGATCGCCGGGGTGCCGGGCAGCTTGGACGGGAGACCGAGAGACACACCGGGAACTCTACCGGGCCGGTTTACCGGCGAAACTGCCCGAACAAGTAGCGTCGCGGTGTGACGAACTCCCCGCTCGAACTGGCCGGACTGCGGCCGCGTGTCGACAAGGCGCTGACCGTTTTCCTGGCCGGGCAGCGTGACCGGCTGCTGGACATCGACCCGGCGCTGGCCGAGGTGGCCGCCACGGTGACCGAGTTCGTGCTGGGCGGCGGCAAGCGACTGCGGCCGGCGTTCGCGTACTGGGGGTTCCGCGGGGCCGGCGGCACCGACTCGGACGAGGCGGTCGCGGCCGTCGCGGCGCTGGAGCTGGTGCAGGCCAGCGCGCTGATCCACGACGACCTGATGGACCGCTCGGACACCCGGCGCGGGGTGCCGTCGGTGCACCGCCGGTTCGAGAAGCTGCACGCCGGCGAGGGCTGGCGGGGCGGCTCGGCCGGCTTCGGCGACTGCGCCGCGGTGCTGCTCGGCGACCTGGCCCTGGTCTGGTCGGACGAGCTGCTGCACCGGTCCGGGATGCCGCCGGCCGACCTGGAACGGGCCCGCCCGGTCTTCGACACGATGCGCACCGAGGTGACCGTCGGGCAGTACCTGGACGTGCTGACCCAGGCGACCGGCGACACCTCGCTGGAGCGGGCCGGCAAGGTCGCCCGGTTCAAGGCGGCGAAGTACACCGTGGAGCGTCCGCTGCTGCTCGGCGCGGCGCTGGCCGGGGCCGGTCCGGACGTGCACGCGGCGTATTCGGCGTTCGGCCTGCCGCTCGGTGAGGCGTTCCAGTTCCGCGACGACGTGCTCGGGGTGTTCGGCGACCCGGCGCAGACCGGCAAGCCGGCCGGCGACGACCTGCGCGAGGGCAAGCGGACCTACCTGGTGGCGTCCGCGTTCGGGGCGCTGGACGAGGCCGGCCGGGCCGAGCTGGACGCCGCGCTGGGCGACCCGGGGCTGGACGACGCCGGGGTGCAGCGACTACGCACGGTGATCCGGGACAGCGGTGCCCTGGCCGCGACCGAGGCCCGGATCGACGAGCTGATGGCCGGCTCGCTGGCCGCCCTGGCCGCGGCGCCGATCGACGAGGAGGCGCGTGACGTGCTGCGCCGGCTCGCCGACGCGGCTACCCGCCGGACCGTCTGATCCGGTCCAGCAGGCTCCGGCCCTCGCCCGCGGACGGGTGACGCTGAACGCCTCGGCGACCCAGCGTCACCCACAGTGAGAGCGTGCTCAGCACCAGCGCGAACCCGAAGAGCAGGTCCTCGACCGGTGCATGGACCAGGCGCCAGCCGATGATCGCGGCCGGGTCGTACATCACGATGTCCCGGCCGGTCAGAATGCCGTTCGAGATCAACTGAAAGACAAAAATAATGGGGTACGCCGCCCAGAACGTCACCTGGGTCACCAGCCGGGTCCGCAGCCCGAAGAGGTCGAGCGCGACCGCGGCCACCACCCCGAGCGCGGCAGCCGTGGTGTAACTCACTCGTCCCCCACCGGGCGCCGCAGCACCGCCCGGACCGCCTCGAACCCGAGGATCGCGCACACCGGCACGACGAGGAAGAACAGCACCTCGTCGAGCGGCAGCCCGCCGCCCAGGAAGATCCCGGTCATCTGACCCGGGTCGAAGTGCCAGTGCCCGGCGGCGATCGCGGCCAGGTCCCACAGCACGAAGACGGCCGCCACCGGGAGCACGGCCAGCAGCAGCCGACGCCCCCGGCGGAGCACGTTGACCCGCAGGAACGGCTCCAGCCAGAGCGCGCCGGCCAGGCAGCCGGCGAGCACCGACACGTACGTCAAATGCCGCATCTAATGATTTTTCCGGTCAGAAACCGAGCGCCTGCGCACGGCGCTTGACCTCCCGGGCCAGATCCCCGCCGAGCGCGATCGCGGCATTGCCGCCGATGCTCGGATCCGGCGCGTACAGCCACCGGAGGGCCTCTTCGTCGTTGTACCCGGAGTCACGGAGCAAGTTCAGCACACCGGGCAGGTGCTTCAGGACGGTGGCGTTGACCACCAGCTCGGCCGGTACCAGACGCACGCCGTCACGGCGGACGGCGAGCAGGTCGCCGTCCTTGAGCATCTGGTGGACCTTGCTGATCGACACGCCGAGCTTCTCGGAAACGTCCGGCAAATTAATCCAACCGGCCGGTTCGGTGATGACGGGTTCACTCACGCGTACAGCGTGCCAGACCAGATCGGAGAACAGTTGATGAGCCTGTGGCTGAGGATGCGCGGCGAGTTGGCCGGGGCCTGGCGCTCGTTCCGTTACGACCTGCGCGGTCGCCCCGCCGACCGCCCGGACGGGCCGGACGTCACCTCCACCGGGCTGAGCACGTTCCCCGGCGCGCAGATGGAGTGGCGCACCGTCCCGCCGGAGACGGACGCCCGGCCACCTCGGCGATTTGTGGCGGTAACGGCGTTGTGCCTGCTCGCCCTGACCGGCGCGATCGGCTCGTATCTGCTGGTCACCCGGGGTCTCGCGGCGGCCGACGACCGGCCCGCCACGACCACGGCCGCCGCCCCGGCACCCCCCGGCGACCCGGCGACCGCCGACGACCCCACCACCGCCGGCCGACCGGCGCGCCCGGCCGACGACAAGATCCGCACGGGCACCGGGCCGGGGGCCGCACGTCCGCGTCCGACCACCACGGACGCGCCCGCGCCCGAACCGGCAAAGGTGGGCATCTCCGGCGGCGGGACGGGCCGGGCGACCCCGCACCGCCCACCCGCCACCACTCCGGAGTGTGACTGTGTCACTCCGCCGGTGCCGACCCCCACCGTGCCGGCCACCAGCGACAGCACCGGCCCTGAGCCGGGCGGATCCACCTCGGCCGGAGCGTCCGCCGGGCCCAGCGCATCGACGGATCCCAGCGCCGGCGCGAGCGGTGAGGACACCGTCGGTAAGCGCCCGCACGGCCGCCGGCACTGGCAGAAAACCGGATAAAACCGGAATGCGGTACCGGGCAGCTGTCAATCGGTGCAGGTCACAGTGGTCCAGGTACCCGTTTGGACTCAGCTGTGACATCCTGGGGCACCCTCACGGGAAAGACACATACACTTCACGCCGATGGACACCACAGTCGCCGATACGTTGATCGGCACAACGATTGACGGGCGCTACCGGATCACCGGTCGCGTCGCCCGTGGTGGCATGGCGACCGTGTACCGCGCCACCGACGAGCGACTCGGCCGCCCCGTGGCGTTGAAGATCATCCACCCGTCCCAGGCCACGAACGTGCACTTCGTCGACCGGTTCACCGACGAGGCGAAGACGATCGCCCGGCTCACCCACCCGAACGTCGTGGCCGTTTACGACCAGGGCCGCCACCAGGGTCTGCCGTATCTGGTGATGGAGTTCGTGCAGGGCCGCACCCTGCGCGACCTGCTGGCCCAGCGACGCCGGCTGAACCCGGTCGAGGCGCTCGCGATCATGGAGCAGATGCTCGCCGCGATCGCCGCCGCGCACCGCGCCGGCCTGGTCCACCGCGACGTCAAGCCGGAGAACGTGCTGGTCGCCGAGGCGCCCAGCGGCGGTGCCGCGGACCTGGTGGACGCGGTGGTCAAGGTCGCCGACTTCGGTCTGGCGCGGGCCATCGAGGCGAGCACCGTGGACGAGTCCGGCCAGCTGATGGCGACCGTGGCCTACGTGGCGCCGGAGCTGGTCCAGGCCGGCCAGGCGGACGCGCGCACCGACGTGTACTCGGCCGGCATCGTGCTCTACGAGATGCTCACCGGCCAGGTGCCGTACGACGGCGCCGACCCGGTCGAGGTGGCCTGGCAGCACGTCGACCACGACGTCCCGGCCCCGTCGAAGACCGTGCCCGGCCTGCCGCGCCCGCTCGACGAGCTGGTCGCCCGGGCCACCCGGCGCAACCCGTCCGAGCGGCCGACCGACGCCGGCCGGCTGTTGACCGAGGTCCAGGCGGTCCGCGACGGCCTGGGCGCGATCAACCTGCAGACCGCGATGATGCCGCAGGTCCCCGGCCGCCCGCCGGCCGCCGACGCGACGACGATCGTGCCGGTCGTGCCGACCGCCGACGCGACCGCCATGCTCCCGCCGTCCCCGGGTGGTTACCAGCAGCCGGGCGCCCAGCGTCCGCCGTCCTGGGCGCGGCTGCCCGCACAGAGCGGCGCGCCCCGCACCACGGCGTACGGGCGCGGCGCGGCCGACCCGCGCGGCCGCGAGGGCTTCTTCGCCGATCGGCGCCGGGTCACCCTGGCCTCGCTGATCGCGGTGATCGCCCTGGTCGTGCTCGGCAGCACCTGGTGGGTCACGCTGGGCCGCTACACCGACGCGCCGAACCTGGTGAACCTACCCAAGGCGGAGGCCGAGGCGGCCGCGCAGAAGGGCGGCTTCGGCATCGTCTACGCCGAGCCCGGGCAGTACAGCCCGCAGGTCCCGAAGGACTCGGTGGTCAGCCAGAACCCGGCGGCCGACGAGCGGGTGGTGAAGGGCGAGACGCTCACCCTGATCCTGTCGCTCGGCCCCGAGGTGCACCCGGTGCCCGACGTGGCCGGCCAGGAGGCGGCCGCCGCGAAGGCCGCGATCGAAGAGCTCAGCCTGAAGTACAAAGAGGGCAAGGGCGCCTACAGCGACACCGTGCCGGAGGGCGTGGTCATCTCCACCACCCCGAAGGTCGGGACCGAGATGAAGCCCGGCGACACGGTCACCGTGACGCTGAGCAAGGGCCGCGCCCCGATCACCGTGCCGAACCTGGTCGGGCTGAACATCAACGAGGCCCGGGGCAAGCTGCAGGCGCTCGGCCTGACCGCGCTGGAGCGGACCAAGGACAGCGACCAGCCGGCCGACCAGGTCCTCGCGCAGACGCCGAAGGCGGGCACCGGCGTGGAGAAGAACGCCGAGATCACCCTCGACGTGAGCAAGGGCCCGCCGCAGGTCACCATGCCCGACCTGAACAACCAGCCGTGCGGCCAGGCGGAGAACACGCTGAAGGGGCTGGGCCTGCAGGTGCAGGTCAACAACCTGAACCCGCTGAACCCGAACTCCGCGGTCCACGGGCAGAACCCCGGCCCCAACACGCCGGTCAACCCCGGCAGCGGAGTGCAGATCACGTGCTACTAGACCGCCGGATCGGGTCGCACACGAAGACGTCGGGCGGGTTGGCCAAGGCCGCCCTCCCGTACGCCGACGCGGCCGGCTCGGAGACCCTGCAGGTGTACGTCTCCAACTCCCGTGGCTGGGCGCTGCCGCCCGGCGACCCGAAGCAGGACGTGCTGTTCCGGGACGGGATCGGCGAACGGGCGCTGCCCGCGTACATCCACGCCTCGCTGCTGGTGAACCTCGGTTCGCCGACCGAGCTGACCGTGGAGCGCTCGATCGCCACGCTGGAGCACGCGCTGCGGCGCGGTAAGGCGATCGGCGCGACGGCCGTGGTCTACCACGCCGGCAGCTCGGTCGACGAGGCGCACGCCGAGAAGGCCATGCACCAGCTGCACGAGCAGCTGCTGCCGCTGCTCGAGACGGCCGCGGCGGAGGGCCTGCCGAAGCTGCTGGTCGAGCCGAGCGCCGGCGGCGGCCGCAGCCTGGCCTCGAAGGTGCAGGATCTGGCGGCGTACCTGGCGGCCGTCGACGGGCACCCCTGGCTGGGCGTCTGCTTCGACACCTGCCACGCCTGGGCGGCCGGGCACGACCTGGCCACCCCGGGCGGGATGACCGCGACGCTGGACGCGCTGGTCACCGCGGCCGGCCCGGGCCGGCTGCAGCTGATCCACGCGAACGACTCGAAGGACGCCTGCGGCTCGACCCGCGACCGGCACGAGACGATCGGCAAGGGCACGATCGGCACGGCCCCGTTCGCCGAGCTGTTCAGCCACCCGGCGACCACCGGCGTGCCGATCATCGTGGAGACCCCGTCGGTCGAGCACGAGGGTCACGCGGCCGACATCGCCCTGCTCAAGGGCCTGCGGGACACATAGGTCTTGTCCGTTTGGTGAGTTTGTTGGGGCCGTCCGGCGGTTTGCCGGACCGGCCCCTTTCGCGTTTCCTCGGGGGCGGCACCAAGCAAGATCAGCCGAGGGGAGGCCGGACCGGTGGACGACGCGCGCGGACCGGGGATCGACACCCCGGGCGGCTACACCCGGATGCGACGGATCGGCTCCGGCGCCGAGGCCGACGTCTACCAGGCCTGGGAGGAGCACTCCCAGGAGTGGGTGGTGCTCCAGCTGTTGCACGGCTACGTGGCCGGCCGCACCCAGGAACAGGACTTCGCCGACCGATACGGATCAGCGGTCCGGCTCGGCGGCCACCCCGGCATCGTCCCGGTCCGGGCCGGCGGGGTGACCGCGACCGGCCGCGCCTGGCTGGTCACCGACCTGGTCGAGGGCGACACGCTGGCCGCGGCCCTGCGGTCCGGGCCGATCGCGGTGGACCGGGCACTCGCCCTGACCGCGGTCCTCGCCGACGCGCTGGCCTGGGCACACGCCATGCACCCGCCGGTGACGCACGGCCGGCTGGACGCCGAGCACGTGCTGCTGGCCGCCGACGGACGGCCGCTGCTGACCGGCTTCGCCTTCCTGGCCGGCCGGCGTCCGCCGCGCGACGACGTCGCCGCGCTGGCCGGGCTGCTGGGCCACGCACTGACCGGACGTCCGGGAGTGATCACGCCGGCCGAGCTCTCCCCCGACCTGGCCGGGGTGCCCGGGCTGCTCCGGCTGCTCGGCGACGGCCTGACGACGAGCTCGGCGGCCGAGTTCGCCTACCGTCTCCGGGACGTCGCCGCCCGCCTGCTCTCCCCCGCACTCGCCGTCCCGTCCGGCCCGTTCCCGGTGCTGCAGGCGCCGTCCGGCACGTACCCGGTGCTGTCCGACGCGACGTACACCCGCCTCACCGCTCCGGCCGCGCTGCGCCCGACATCTTTGCCGGGACCTTCATCGCCGTACGGCGGAAAAAAGCGCCGCCGCCTCGCCGGAATCGCCGCCCTGGCCCTGATCCTGGTCGTCGGAGCCGCCGTAGGCGTGCTCCGGATCCGCGCCGACGGCACCGACGCGCCGCCCCCGGCCGCGACCCCGGCCGCCACCGTTCCGGTCGCCGCCGGAACCGGTGGCGCGGCGGCGGCCCCGGCCTGCCCGCCCGCCACCACCGACCTGGTCGCCGGCGGCGATCACGCCCCGGCCGCGTGGTGGCCGCTGGACGAGGGCGCCGGCCCGGTCGCCTGCGACGCGTCCGGCAACGGCAACACCGCGACGCTGAGCTCGGCCGCCGGCTGGCGCGCCACCGGCCCGAAGGCACTGAGCCTGACCGCCGCGACCGCCGACAGCTACGCCGCGACCGACGCGCCGGCGGTCCGCACCGACCGCAGCTTCACCGTGACGGCCTGGGTGTACCTGACCGACAAGAGCGCGCCGCACGGCGTGCTGTCCCAGCCCGGCGACGTGAGCAGCGGGTTCATCCTCAAGTACGAGAAGCTGACCGACTCGTGGCGGCTGATCATGCCGGAGTCGGACGTCGCGAAGCCGGTGGTGGACGGCCCGTCGTCGACCAGCACGCCGAAGCTGCGGACCTGGACGCACCTGGCCGCCCGGTACGACGCGAGCCAGGACGAGATCACCCTCTTCGTCAACGGGAAGTCCGAGGACACCGCCGAGCACACCGATCCGTGGAACGCGACCGGGCCGGCCCAGATCGCCCGGTCCTGGTACAACGGGGCGTGGACCGACCGGTTCGCCGGGTCGATCGCGGACGTCCGCGCCTACCAGGCGGCGCTGCCGGCCGCCGAGATCAGCGCGATCAGCAAAATCAGGCCTTGAGTAGCGCGGTCAGGCGACTGGCCGGCTCCGCCGGGTCGGTGCCCGGGGCGCGCAGCAGCTCGACCCGGTGCACCAGGCGCGGGGTGCCGATCGGCACCGCGACCAGGTCGGAGCGGCCGGCGAGCAGCCGCTCGGGCAGCACCGCCAGGCCGTGGCCGGCCGCGATCAGCCCGGTCAGCACGGTCACCTCGGCGCCGTCGTAGTGCAGCCCGGCCCGCAGGCCGTCGACCGGCAGCCGGCGGAACGGGGCGACCGCGGGGGCGTCGATCCAGTACGCGTCGGCCAGGTCGGCCAGGTCCACCGAGGTGCGCCGGGACAGCGGATGCCCGGCCGGCACGGCGACGACGGCCGGGCACTCGGTCACCCCGAGCGCGCCCGGGTCGCCCGGCTCGGGCAGGCGCAGCGGGTCACTGGGCGCGGTGAAGCCGTCGACCAGGCCCAGGTCCATCGCGCCGGTGGCGGTCGCCGCCACCACCCGGTCCAGGTCCGCGACGAGCAGGCGGGTGGCGAGCCGGGCGGACTCGGCACGGATCCGGGTCAGGGCCGCGGCGACCGGGGCGGACCAGGCCAGCGGGGTCAGGCCCAGGGTCAGCCGGCCCGGCGGGGCGGACGTGCGGGTGACGTCGGCGCGGGCGGCCTCGAGACGGACCAGCAGGATCGTGGCGTGGCGCCGGAGCCGCTCGCCCGCCGCCGTCACCGCGACCGGCCGCCGGGTCAGCAACGGCGTGCCCAGGTCCGCCTCCAGCGCGGCGATCTGCTGGGAGACCGCGGACTGGGTGAAGTTCAGCCGCTCGGCGGCGGCGGAGAACGAACCGGTCTCGGCGACCGCGACGAAGGTGCGCAGCAGATGCGGATCCACATCAGCGACCCTAATGCACGATGCAGGAACGATCGTTGGACCTGATCTCGATCGCGGCCGACGATGGGAGCATGATTTCGATCGCCCTGGTCGGTGACCGCTCCCCGACCGTTCGCGCGCACAGCCGCATTCCCGTGATCGTCGACGCCCTGCGCGAGAGCGAGGGGCTCGACCTGGACGTCTACTGGGTGCCGACGCCGGACGCGGAGGACCCCGAGGTGCTGCGCGGGTTCGCCGGGATCTGGCTGGTGCCGGGGAGTCCGTACCGCAGCGAGGCCGGCGCCGTCACCGCGGCGCGGACCGCCCGCACCGGGCGGATCCCGTTCCTCGGCACCTGCGGCGGGTTCCAGCACGCGATGCTGGACTTCGCCCGGGACGTCTGCGGGCTCACCTCGGCGAAGCACGCGGAGAACGGCGCGCCGCCGGCCGGGGACGACCTGATCGTGGCACTGTCCTGCTCGCTGGCCGGCCACGAGGCGGCCGTGGACCTGGTCTCCGGCTCCCTGGTGGAGCGGCTGCTCGGCTCGTCCCGGACGGTCGAGCGGTACCACTGCTCGTACGGGCTGTCCCCCGCGTACCTGGACCTGCTGGCGGCGCACGGGATGCGCTTCACCGGCCACGACCAGACCGGCGAGGTACGGGTGGCCGAGCTCCCCGCCCACCCGTTCTACCTGGCCACCCTCTTCCAACCGGAACTGGCCGGCGACGGCGGTCTCGCCCACCCGCTGATCCGCGGCTTCGCGCAAGCGGCGTCCGCTCTGACGGCGACCCAGCACGCATAGCAGGCCGATGGCGAGGGTGCCCTCGCCATCGGCCTGCAGGGGCGCTATGCCGCCGAGCGGAGCGCGGCCATCGGACTCAGCTCAGTTGTCGGTGTAGCTGAAGATCGCCGCCGCGGTGAAGTGGCTGGCCTTGCCGGAGCCGGAGGCGAAGGTCACCGCGACCGGGCCGCCCGCGGTCGCCGCCGGGACCGTGCACAGGAAGGCCAGGGTCGCCCCGGAGCCCTGCTTGGCACACTGCGCGTCGTTGTCGCCGAACCGGAAGCCGGTCGACTCGGCGGCGTTCGCGCCGGCCACCCGGACGACGATCCTGGTGCCACCGGCGATCGTGTCGGACTTCGCCGAGAGGCTGGTCACCACCGGGGCGATGTTCACCTCGGCGGGCTCGCCGGCGATGTTGTCGTGGGTGACGGTGAGGTGTGACGTGTCGGCCGCGACCGGCGGCATGATGACCTTCAGGTGGGTCTCGTCGACCCAGGTGACCGGCAGGCTCTTCCGGTCCGCGGCCACCGTGATCCGCTCGGCGGAGAACTCCTTGGCGCTCGCGCCGACCGTGCCGCCGCTGATCGTGACGAGCATCGAGCCCCCGCTGGCCTTCGCGGTCGGCCCGGCGGCGGTGTCGATGCTGAGCGCGGCCCGGTAGTTGACCCGGCTGGCCGAGTTCACCTCGCTGGTCCCGCCGTCGGTCTTGACCCGCACGTTGGCCAGGCCGTTCGTCCCGGCCGGGGCGACCGCGGTGAGCTTGGTGGCGGAGATGACGGTGACCGCGGTCGCGGCCGCGTCGCCGAAGGTGACCGCGTCCGGCGCGTCCGGGTCCACGGCGAGGAAGCCGGTGCCGCTGATCGTGACCGTGGTGCCGCCCAGCGAGCTGAGCTTGGCCGGGTTCACCGCCACCAGGCCCGGGTAGTACGCCACGCTCGCCGCGGACTCCGGCCCGGCCGTGCCTTTGCGGCTCAGCTGGATCGGGGCCGCGGTGGCCTTGGTGGTGGCCGGCGTGGTGATCTTGAGGTGGGTCTCGTCCACCCAGGCGACCGGGGCGGACAGGCCGCCGACCCGGGCGGTGATCCGCAGCGCGCTGAACTGCGCCGCGGTCGCACCGACGGTGCCGCCGCTGACGGTCACCGGGATGACCGTGCCGCCGGCCGCGCGGGCCGGCGTCCGGTCGGGGAAGTCGACGCTCAGTTCGACCGGGTCGGCGGTGCCCGCGGCGCGGACCGACGCGAACGCGCCGGCCTGGCTCGCGGCGCCGGTCACCAGGACCGCGGCCGCGGCCGCGACGCCCGCCGCCGCGCGGGACTTCTTCGAGTACGTCATGCTGCCCGCCCGATCAGTCGATGTCGGTGTAGCTGAAGGCGGCCGGAGCCGTGAACTTACTGGTGGTGCCGGTGCCCGCGGTGAAGGTGACCCAGACCGGGCCGGCCTCGTCGGCGGCCGGGACGGTGCAGGTGAACACCAGTCCGGAGCCGGCGCCGCTGGCCGGGCAGACCGCCGGGTTGTCGCCGAACATGAAGTTCGCCGACTTCGCGACCCCGGCACCGGCCACCTTGACCTTGACCATGGCGCCGCCGGCGATCGTGTCGTCGACCTTGGACAGGCTGGTCACCACCGGCGCGACCGGCATCGTGGTGGCCGGGCCGGACACCACGTCCTGCCACAGGGTCAGGTCGGCGGTCTCGGCGTTCATGGCCGGCGTCGTGACCTTCAGGTGGGTCGGGTCGACGTAGGCGACGGGCAGCTTGGTGTTGCCGATCCGGGCGGTGATCGTCGCGGCGGTGAACTCGGCGAGGTTGGCGCCGAGCGTGCCGCCGGTGACCGTCAGCAGGTGCACGCCGCCGTTGGCCCGCAGGTACTGCCCACTGTCGAAGGTGAGCGGGTTGCGGTACGCGACCTTGACCCCGTCCGGGCTGACGCCGCCCGTGGTGGTCACCTTCACGACGGCGTTGCCGACGTCACCGGACGGCACCACGGCGTCGATCTGAACGGCGGAGACCACCTGGAAGTACGACGCGTTGACGCCCCCGAAGGTCACCGCGCCGGTGTCGTTCGGGTCCACCCCGCCGAACCCGGTCCCGGTGATCTTGACGGTGTCGCCGCCGGCCACGCCGACCGAGCCGGGCGTCACCGAGCTGATCACCGGGTAGTAGTTGACCACCGACGTGGACTCCGGGCCGGAGTAGCCGTCCTGGACCAGCTGGATCTTCGTGGGCGCCGCCTTGGTGACCGCCGGCAGCACGATCTTCACGTGGCTCTCGTCCACCCAGGAGACCTTGGTGACCGGGATACCGCCCACCTTCGCGGTGATCCGCAGCGCCGCGAACTGGGACGACGTGGCGCCGACGGTCCCGTCGGCGACCGCGGCGACCACCTCGTTGCCGCCGGTGGCCTTCGCCGGCGCGCTGTCGAAGTCGACGCCCAGCTTCAGCCGGTAGCCGAAGATCGACGCGGTGTTCTTGCTGGTCCCGGCGGGGGTGGTGACCTTGATCAGGGCGTTGCCGATGCTCCCGGGCGGGGCGACGGCGATCAGCTTGGTGTCCGAGACCGGCCAGACGTCGGTGGACGGCTGGTCACCGAACATCACGGTGGGGACGTCGTCGGAGGTGAGACCCTTGAAGCCGGAGCCCCAGATGGTCACCGAGGTGCCGCCGGCGGCGACGCCCATCAGCGGCGTGATGCTGGAGATTACCGGGCCCACGTCAGCAACCCGGACCAGGCCCGGCGCGGAGAACGCGGCGGACGGTTCAGCGATGGCGACCGCGACGGTGCCGGCAACGGCGACCACGGCGGCGGTGATTGCGGTGGCCCGGCGGGCCCGAGGTGTCTTCGTCATAACGAAACCACGTATCGGGCCCACCCGGCCGGACCTGCGAATATCCGGCGCCGATCTGGGTTGCCAGTCGATTGCTTCCTACGCCAGCAGCACGCTCAGCACCGAGATCGCCTCGTCGATGCCCTCGTCGTCGACGTCCAGGTGGACCACCAGGCGGGCCAGCTTCGGGAGCATCGCCGCGATCAGCACGCCCCGCCGCGCCGCCTCGGCGGCCAGTTCCGGCGCGTCCATCGGGGCCTTGGTCAGGTCCAGCGGGACCAGGTTGGTCCGCACCCGGTCCGGGTCCACCACCCCGAGCGGGGCCAGGCCCTCGGCGAGCCGGCGGGCCCGCGCGTGGTCCTCGGCGAGCCGATCCACGTGGTGGTCCAGCGCGTACCGGCCGGCCGCGGCGAGGATGCCGGCCTGCCGCATGCCGCCACCCATCCGCTTGCGGATCACCCGCGCCCGGGCGATCCGCTCCCGGCTGCCCACCACGAGCGAGCCGACCGGGGCGCCGAGGCCCTTGGAGAGGCACACCGAGAGGGTGTCGAAGAGCGCGCCGTAGCTGGCCAGCGGCACCCCGTCGGCGACGTGCGCGTGCCAGATCCGGGCACCGTCGCAGTGCAGCGCGACCCGGTGCGCGTCGGCGACCGCGCGCAGGTCGCGCAGGGTCGCGAGCGGGATCACCCCGCCACCGCCCAGGTTGTGGGTCTGCTCGACGGCGATCGCGGCGGTCGGCACCGACGGGAAGCCGGCCGGGCGGATCATCGCGGCGATCCGGTCCACGTTCAGCGCGGCACCGGTCGACGCCCAGGTCCGGGTGGAGATGCCGCCGTAGACCGCGGCGGCGCCCAGCTCGTACGTCACCACGTGCGCGTCCGCCCCGGCGAGAAGCTCCCCGCCGGGCGGGGCGACCAGCTGCAGCGCGATCTGGTTGGCCATCGTCCCGGACGGGGCGAACAGCGCCGCCTCGTGCCCGAACATCGTCGCGACGTGCTGCTCCAGCGCGTTGACGCTCGGGTCGTCCCCGAACACGTCGTCGCCGACCACGGCGGTCGCCATCGCCTCGCGCATCCCGTCGGTGGGGCGGGTGACGGTGTCCGAGCGCAGATCAACCACGGAGCATCTCCGCCACCAGGAAGGCCAGCTCCAGGCTCTGCTGGGTGTTCAGCCGCGGGTCGCAGGCGGTCTCGTACCGGTCCGGCAGGTCCAGGTCCTCGATGCCCTGCGCGCCGCCGAGGCACTCGGTGACGTCCTCACCGGTCAGTTCGATGTGGATGCCGCCCGGGTGGGTGCCGAGGCCGCGGTGCACCTCGAAGTAGCCGAGCACCTCGTCGACGATCCGGTCGAAGTGCCGGGTCTTGTACCCGTTCGACGACTCGTGGGTGTTGCCGTGCATCGGGTCGCACTGCCAGACCACCTTGGCGCCGGTGGCGTGCACCTTCTCCACGATCGGCGGGAGGGCGTCGCGCACCTTGCCGTTGCCCATCCGGCTGATCAGCGTGAGCCGGCCCGGGATGTTCTCCGGGTTCAGCTTCTCGCACAGCTCGATCGCGGTCTCCGGGCTGGTGCCGGGGCCGATCTTGACGCCGATCGGGTTGGAGATCCGGCTGATGAAGTCGATGTGCGCGTGGTCCAGCTGCCGGGTGCGCTCACCGATCCACAGGAAGTGGCCGGAGAGCCCGTACGCCTTGCCGCCGGAGACCCGGGTCAGGGCCCGGTCGTACTCCAGGGCCAGCGCCTCGTGGGAGCAGTAGAGGCTGACCGTACGCAGGGCCTCGTTGTCGGTCATGCCGCAGGCGCGGATGAAGTCCAGCGCCCGGTCGATCTCGCGGGCGATCGCCTCGTAGCGCTCGCCGGCCGGCGAGGCCCGGACGAAGTCCTTGTTCCAGTCGTGCAGGCCGTGCAGGTCGGCCAGGCCACCGGCCAGGTAGGCGCGGAGCATGTTCATCGCGGCGGCGGAGTTCGCGTACGCCCGGATCATCCGCTGCGGGTCGGCGATCCGCGCCTTCTCGTCCGGGTCCAGCGCGTTGATCATGTCGCCCCGGTACGCCGGCAGCCCCAGCGAGTCGGTCAGCGACGACCGCGGCTTGGTGTACTGCCCGGCGACCCGGGCCACCTTCACCACCGGCATCGACGCGCCGTACGTCAGCACCACCGCCATCTGCAGCAGCGTCCGCGCGTTGGCCAGCAGGTGGCTCTCGGTGTTGTCGGCGAAGGTCTCCGCGCAGTCGCCGCCCTGGAGCAGGAAGGCCTTGCCCTCGCAGACCTCGGCGAGCCGGGCCCGCAACTGGTCGACCTCGTACGGCGCGACGATGGACGGGACGTTGCCGAGAACCCCACAGACCGAGGCGACCTCGTCCATGTCCGGCCAGGGCGGCATCTGCACCCGGGGCAGTGCACGCCATCGGTCGAGGCCCAGGGCCTCGTCCTCGGCGGAATCGGTGGACGGGCGGGAGGTCGCGACTCCCGGATGGCTCAGCTGATGCCATTCACGGCGCATGGGTAGAGCCTACGAAAACGGGGCACCGGGTCTGGACCCGGTGCCCCGCATTTACCGCTTGCGGATCAGAGGTTGCCCTTGATCGCGGTGATCAGCTCACCGTTGCTGGTGTCGCCGGAGAACTCCCAGAAGAACGCGCCGCCGAGACCCTGGTTCTTGGCGTACGTCATCTTGCCCGCGATCGTCGCCGGGGTGTCGTAGCTCCACCAGTTGCTGCCGCACTTGGCGTAGGCGGTGCCGGCGACCGTGCCGGTCGACGGGCAGCTGGTCTTGAGGACCTTGTAGTCCTCGATGCCGGCCTCGTAGGTGCCGGGCGCGGCGCCGGTCGCGCTGCCACCCGGAGCGGCCTGGGTGACCCCGGTCCAGCCGCGGCCGTAGAAGCCGATGCCGAGCAGGATCTTGCTGGCCGGAACGCCCTTGCTCTTCAGCTTCTGGATCGCGGCGTCCGAGTAGAACCCGGCCGTCGGGATCCCGGTGTACGACGTCAGCGGCGAGTGCGGGGCGGTCGGGCCCTGCGCCGCGAACGCGCCGAAGTAGTCGTAGGTCATCGGGAAGACCAGGTTCAGCTTCGAGATGCCGGAGGCGTAGTCGGCCACGTCCAGCTTGCCACCGTTGGAGCCGTCGGCGGAGATCGCCGAGGTGACCAGGAAGCTCGAGCCGAACTTGTTGCGCAGCGCGGTGATCACCTTGTTGTACGAGTCCGGGCCGGACGCGTCGCAGCTCAGGCCACAGGCGTTCGGGTACTCCCAGTCGACGTCGATACCGTCGAAGACGTCCGACCAGCGGGAGTCCTTGACCAGGTTGTAGCAGGAGTCGGCGAACGCCGTCGGGTTCGCGGCGGCCTGGGTGAAGCCACCGGACCAGGTCCAGCCGCCGAACGACCAGATCACCTTGAGGTTCGGGTACTGCTTCTTCAGCTTGCGCAGCTGGTTGAACGAGCCGCGCAGAGCGCCCGCGTCCCAGGTGTCGGCGACGCCGTCGACGCTCTCGGCCGCGGAGTACGCGCGGTCGTAGTCGGCGTACGAGTCACCGATCGAGCACTGGCCGCCGGTGGTGTTGCCGAACGCGTACAGGATGTGCGTCAGCTTCGCGGCGGAGCCCGACGTCACCAGGTTCTTGACGTGGTAGTTCCGGCCGTAGATGCCCCACTCGGCGAAGTAGCCGACCACGTTCTTGCCGCTGGTTCCGGGCGGCGCGGTGGTCGGGGCGGTCGTCGGCGTCGTGGTGGGCGGCGTCGTCGTCGGCGCGGTGGTCGGGGTGGTCGTGGGCGGGGTGGTGGTCGGGGCGGTGGTCGGGGTGGTCGTGCCACCACACGCGCCGTTGTCGATCCAGACGTCCCACTGGCCGCTGTGCGTGGCCGGCGACTCGTTCTGGGTCCACCACTTGGCGGTGTAGTTGTGGCCGCTCTGCGAAGAGACGTTGTCCTTCACATATGTAGCGGTGGCAGACCAGGCGGTGGCACACGCGGTCGCGGCGTTCGCCTGCACGAGGGGGACCGAGGCCGAAGCGCCGATCACCACCGCACTGACGAGCAGCGCCCGGCGGAGGGTTTTGCCCACGGGGTCTCCTTTAATATTTAGGAAACTTTCCAGAGAGAGGATGAGGAGACCGTAGTCACATTGATTAACACCAGTCAAGTGAGGTCAAGACCTTTAAGGTTTCTTTAACGGCATCCGCGAGCTGAACACGGCGTGCGTTCAAGCCACTACACCGCGTAGGCTTTCGCCATGACCATCTACGACGTCGACATTGACGCCCTTACCGGCGGCACGACCGATTTGGACCGCTACCGCGGTTCGGTTCTGCTCGTGGTCAATGTGGCCTCGCGCTGCGGTCTGACCCCGCAGTACGACAAGTTGCAGCCCCTCTACGACACCTACCGCGACCGGGGTCTGGTGGTGCTCGGCGTGCCCTGCGACCAGTTCGGCAACCAGGAGCCCGGCACCGCGACCGAGATCGACGAGTTCTGCCGGGCCAATTACGGCGTGACCTTCCCGATGACCGCGAAGACCGAGGTGAACGGCGCCGACCGGCATCCGCTCTACGGCGAGCTTATCGGCGGAGGGCCGGACATCCAGTGGAACTTCGAGAAGTTCGTGGTCGCGCCCGACGGCACGGTGGCCGCCCGGTTCAGCCCGCGGGTCGAGCCGGACGATCCCGAGCTGGTCGCGACCGTCGAGAAGCTGCTGCCCCGCTGAGCGGCCGATGAGCATCCATGTGATCGGGGTCGACGCTTACGCGCTCGGCTGGGTCGGGGTCGAGCTCCGCGACGGCGCCTTCGGGCGGGCGGTCCTCGCCTCCACCCTCTACGAGATCGTCGCGGGCAGCTCCGGCGCCGCGGTGATCGGCGTCGACATCCCCCTGGGCATGCTGCCGGACCGCTGGCGGGCCGCCGACACGCTCGCCGCCGACCAGCTCGGCCCGCGTCGCGGCAGCGTCTTCCGGGTGCCACCGCGCGCGGTCTGGATGGAGCCGGACTTCGCCGCCGCCAACCGGCTCTGCCGCGAGCTCACCGGCGCCGGCCTGAGCCGCCAGTCCTGGGCGCTGCGGCCCAAGCTGCTCGAGGCGAACGCCCTCTGGGAACGCCACCCCCGGCTGCTCTTCGAGGCCCATCCGGAGGTCAGTTTCCGCACCATGGCCGGCGAGCCGCTGCCGTTCGCCAAGAAGACCTGGAGCGGTCAGTCCCGCCGCCGCGAGCTCCTCGCCCGCAACGGCATCACCCTCCCCGACCAGCTCGGCCCGGCCGGCCAGGCCCCACCCGACGACATCCTGGACGCCGCCGCGGTCGCCTGGACCGCCCACCGCGTCGCCACCGACACGGCGCTGTCCTTCCCCTCACCCCCCGAGGAGGAGAACGGCTCCCGCATCGCCATCTGGTACTGAAAAACCTTCAGACCCCGATTTGGTACGACGTGAGCACCCGCCCGCCCCGCCCGGCGCGACGCGATCCCGGCCCCGGCCCCGCCCGCGACTTGCGCGTCAGTCGGTGGCCCGCGACCGATCCCGGGGCGGGCGCCGGCCGCGACTCGCGCCCGGCCGGCTGGTGGTCAGGGTTGCTTCAGCGGTCTTGAAGCAGCACTGAGGACCAGCCGGGCCGGGAGGCGCGGCCGGGCCTGGCGGCGGGATCGGGTCGCGGGCCACAGACTGACGCGCAAGCCGCGGGCCGGGGCCTGGACCGGCCGCGGCGTCGCGGAATTGGACCAGGGGCTCCGGGCTGCGGTTGTGGGGTGGCTCGGCCGTACCGCGGAAAGGTTTTAAAGGGCTTGGGCGGCGATCTCGCGGGCCCGGTCGCGCGCCGCCTCCAGGGCGGTGAGCAGGGCCGCGCGAACGCCGTGGTTCTCCAGCTCGCGGAGGGCGGCGATGGTGGTGCCGGCCGGAGAGGTGACCGCCTCGCGGAGCTGGACCGGGTGCTCGCCGGAGTCGCGGAGCATCGTCGCGGAGCCCACGGCGGTCTGGACGATCAGCTGGTGGGCGACCGTGCGGGGCAGGCCGAGCAGCACGCCGGCCTCGATCATCGCCTCGGCCATCAGGTAGAAGTAGGCCGGGCCGGAACCGGAGAGCGCGGTGACCGCGTCCTGCTGCGACTCCGGGACGCGGACGGTCGCGCCGAGCGGCGCGAACATCTCGTCGGCGATCGCCAGGTGCTCCTCGGTGGCGTGCGCGCCGGCGGAGATCGCGGTCATCGCCTCGCCGACCATCGCCGGGGTGTTGGTCATCACCCGGATGACCGGGGTGCCCTCCGGCAGCCGGGCGGCGAAGAAGCCGGTGGGCAGGCCGGCGCAGAGCGAGACGACCAGCTTGCCGGCGGGCAGCGCCGGGCCGATCTCGTCGAGCAGCTTGCCCGCGTCCTGCGGCTTGACGCCGACCGCCAGGATGTCGGCGCGCTCGACCGCCTCGGCGGTGCCGACCACGGTGACGCCGTACTTCCCGGTCAGCTCCGCGCCGCGGGCCGGACGGCGGACGGTGACCAGCACCCGGTCGGCCGGTCGGCCGGACCGGATCAGGCCGGCGACGACCAGCTCGCCCATCTTGCCGGTGCCGAGCATCGCGACGGTGTGCTTGGGCAACGCGTTCTCCGTTCATGAATGAAGGCCGGCGTCGAGGACGCCGGCCTTCATCACAACACGATCAGTTACCGAAGAAGACCTCGGCCTCTTCGTAACGCGACAGCGGAACGGTCTTCAGCTCGCCGGTGCCCTCGATCAGCGGAACCCGGACGATGTCGGTGCCGCGCAGCGCCATCATCTTGCCGAAGTCGCCCTCGTGCACGGCGTCGATCGCCTGCAGGCCGAAGCGGGTCGACAGGACCCGGTCGAACGCGGTCGGCGTGCCACCGCGCTGGATGTGACCGAGGACGACCGTGCGGGCCTCCTTGCCGGTCTTCTCCTCCAGCTGCTGGGCCAGCCACTGGCCGATGCCGCCGAGGCGGACGTGACCGAAGCTGTCCAGCTCCTGGTTGTGCGTGACCATCTGGCCGTCGAGCGGCTGCGCGCCCTCGGCGACGACGACGATCGGCGCGTACTCCACCTGGAAGCGCTTGGTCACGTACGTCGCGACCTGCTCGACGTCGAACTTGCGCTCCGGCAGGAGGATGACGTTGGCGCCACCGGCGAGACCGGCGTGCAGCGCGATCCAGCCCGCGTGCCGGCCCATGACCTCGACGACCAGGGTGCGGTGGTGCGACTCGGCGGTGGTGTGCAGCCGGTCGATGGCCTCCATCGCGATGTTCACCGCGGTGTCGAAACCGAAGGTGAAGTCGGTCGCGTTGAGGTCGTTGTCGATCGTCTTCGGCACGCCGACGACGTTGACGCCGAGGTCGTTCAGCTTGGTCGCGACGCCGAGGGTGTCCTCGCCGCCGATCGCGACCAGCGCGTCGACGCCCTGCTCGGCCAGGTTGGCCTTGATCCGCTCGACGCCGCCCTCGATCTTGAAGGGGTTGGTGCGGGAGGAGCCCAGGATCGTGCCGCCGCGCGGGAGGATGCCGCGGACCTCCGCGATGCCGAGCGGCTTCGTCAGACCCTCCAGCGGGCCCTTCCAGCCGTCGCGGAAGCCGACGAACTCGTGGCCGTAAGCGGTCACGCCCTTGCGGACCACGGCACGGATGACCGCGTTGAGACCGGGGCAGTCGCCGCCACCGGTGAGCACGCCGATACGCATTGTTTCTCCTCGTCCTTCCCCTGAACGGGTAGCGAGATGCAGATAGCTCGTCAGAGCCCCCGGGAGCGTCTTCGTCGGCAGCGTTGCCGGCCCGGGGCGAGCCGCAAGCCGAACTCTAGTCTCCGCCCCGGGCACGGCTGAACGCGGCCCTTTGCCCGCTTCCCGCACCCGCTTCCCTCACAGCAACGACTCGACCGCCCCGAGCGCTTCGGCCTCCGCGCCGAGTGCGGCCGGGACCACGGTCAGGCTCGCGGCGGCGCTCGGCGCGCAGTGCCGCTGCAACGCCTCCCGGATGCCGTCGACGACGTACGGCCCGGGCTCGGTGAACCGTCCGCCGACCACCACCACGGCCGGGTTCAGCAGGTCACAGACGACCGCGACGGTTCGCCCGATCAGGCGACCCGCGTCCAGCAGCGCCCGCCGGGCCGGGCCGTGGCCGCCGCCGGCCAGCTCGAGCAGCCGGTCCTCGGTCGGCTTGTCGAGCAGCGCGCCGAAGTACGACGGCATCAGGAACGCCCCGAGGCAGCCGCGCCGGCCGCAGACGCAGAGCGGGCCCATGTCCCGGACGGTCAGGTGACCGATCTCGCCGGCGTAGCCGATCGCGCCGCCGTACGACCGGCCGGCCGCCACGATGCCGGCGCCGACGTACTGCGCGGCCTTCAGGTAGAGCACGTCCCGGGCGCCCCGGGCGGCCCCTCGCCGGGCCTCGGCAAGCGCCGCGAGCTGGGCGTTGTTGCCGACCACGACCGGACAGCCGAGCATCCCGGAGATCATCTCGGCGGGGGCGAAGCCGGAGAACATCGGAAGAACACTGCGTACGCCGAACTCACCGGTAACCGGATGCACCGGCGAGGGCACGCTGAGCGCGACGGCGGCCCGCGGGTCGTGGCCGGCGAGCAACTCCGCCGCGTACTCCGCGGCGGCCCGGATCAGCACCCGCCCGTCGACTCCCGCGGCGAGCGGGCGGAACCCCTCGGCGAGCCGGTTGCCGGCCCGGTCGGTCAGGATCGCGCGCAGTCCGTCCAGGTCCATCGCCATGCCGAGCACGACGCCGGGCGGGGCGGCCAGGCGGAACGCGGGGGACGGGCGGCCGGAGCGGACCGGGGGCGGGCAGGACTCGATCACCCGGTCGTGCCGCATCTCCGCGAGAGCTTCGGAGATCGCGGCGCGGGGCAGTTTGGTGAGGCGGACGAGGTCGCTGCGAGTGGTCGCACCACGGGCCCGTAGAAGATCGGTGATCACTTCGCGGCGAACGATCCGTTCGTGCTGCCCGACTTTTATGGATATTTCCTGCAATGTGCGGTCGCCGCGTGAGGCAGGCGTGGTGCGCAGCGCCAGCGTCACCGCGCCCAGCAGCCCGGCCCGGCCGTCCAGCCCGGTGATCCGGATCTCGGTGCTCTCCGCGACCTCCGGCTGGGCGTACCGCCGCATCGCCTCCCGCACCCCGGCCAGCACCGGCCCGTCCGCCTCGATCAGCGGCCCGTCCAGCACCACCAGCTCCGGGTTCACCGTGTTGGCCAGGTCGGCCAGCACCCGCCCGACCATCCGCCCGGCGTCCGCCAGGACCCGCTCGACGGTGGCGTCGTGGTGCGACAGCTCGACCGCGCGGGCCGCGGTGACCGGCTCGCCGTACGTCGCCGCCAGCGTCGCCAGGATCTCCCGCGGCGCGGCGATCGTCTCCAGGCAGCCGCGGTTGCCGCAACGGCAGAGCGCCCCGGTCTCGTCGACCTGCACGTGCCCGAGCTCGCCGGCCACCCCGGACGCGCCCGGGTGCACGTGCCCGCCGAGCATCAGCCCGCAGCCGATGCCGGTGGAGACGCGCAGGTAGCAGACGTCCCGCCGGCCGGCCGCGACGCCGTGCGCGACCTCGCCGAGCACGCACAGGTCGGCGCCGTTGCGGACGGTGACCCGGTGGCCGAGGCGGGCGGTCAGCTCGCGGGCCGGGTCGTGACCGGCCCAGCCGGGCAGCACGGTGCCGGGCTGCACGACGCCGTTGAGCAGCGGCGCGGAGAGTCCGACGACCGTCGACCAGACGCGCTGGCTCGTGCACGCGCCGAGCAGATCGGCCAGCCCGGCCGGGTCGCCGCCGGGGTGCAGCCGCTCGTCGAGGATCCGGCCGGACAGATCGGCGACCGCGATCCGGATGCCGTCGCCGCCGACGACCGCACCCACCACCACCCCGGCCCGCTCCCCCAGCGTCAGCAGCCGGGCCGGGCGGCCGGGACGGCTGCCGTCGGCGGCCGCGTCGGTCTCGGCGAGCAGGCCGGCCTCGATCAGCTCGGCGACCAGTCCGGTGATCGTCATCCGGGCCATGCCGGTGCGCTTGGCGAGGTCCGCGCGGCTGATCCGGCCCGCCTCGCGGACCGCCGCGAAGATCAGGTCACGGCGGACGAGGTGAACGCGACGGCCGGTCACCGTTCGAGCCTACGCCGGGGTTTTGCCGTACCTGGACGTAATCCACGCCGCACGGTGACCGTGATCACGATCGGAAAGCCGCAAACCGTACATATTTAACGGCGACACAGGCAATTCACGGCCGTGACCAGGCCTCACAGCCTCTGGTTCGGTGCTGTTCCAATCGATACCTTACGAAAACAAGGCGTTAACAAACCGGAAGCCGGCCCGGTCCCCGCCTCTCCCGATAACCCGTGTTCCGAGGTGTGCGATGACCACTGTCGAATCCCGGCCGACGACGACGCCCGTGCTGTCCGAGCGGCCGAACGCCCCCACCAAGCTGATCGTCGCGATGGCGCTCGCCATGCTCGGCGCCTACCTCACGATCCTCACCCCGGTCATCGTCACGATGTCGATCCGGGTCGCGCAGATCGCCCCGGACGACAAGTCCGCCGCCCTCGGCACCGTGCTCTCGGTCGGCGCGGTCCTCGCGCTGATCGGCAACCCGTTCTTCGGCGCGATGTCCGACCGGACCACCTCCCGGTTCGGCCGCCGCCGCCCCTGGCTGCTCGGCGGCATGCTGCTCGGCTCGATCGGCCTGCTGATCGTCGCGCTCGGCGACAACATCCCGACGCTGACCGCCGGCTGGGCCCTCGCCCAGCTCGGCATCAACGCCACCCTGGCCACGCTGACCGCGCTGCTGCCCGACCAGATCCCGCCCCAGCAGCGCGGCAAGGTCAGCGGCATCCTCGGCCTGATGACCTCGGTCGCGATCCTGGCCGGCAGCGCGCTCGCCGCCGCCCTCGCCAACACCGTGCTGATGTTCATGGTCCCGGCGGCGATCGGCGTCGCCACGATCGGGCTGCTCGTGGTCGTCCTCAAGGACCGCCCGGCGGAGAAGGGCCACTTCGCGCCGTACGGGTTCAAGGAGTTCCTCGGCACCTTCTACATCCACCCGGGCCGGTACCCGGACTTCGCCTGGAACATCCTCAGCCGGTTCCTGATCTGGACCGGCCTGGCCTGCGTCACCACCTACCAGGCCTACCTGCTGATCGACCGGTTCGGCTACACCACCGACAACGTGGCCGGCGGCATCCTGGTCGCCACCCTGATCAGCACCGTCGGGCTGATCGCCGGCTCGTCGTTCGGCGGCACGCTCTCCGACCGGACCGGGCAGCGCAAGCCGTTCGTGCTCGGCGCCGGCATCGTGATCGCGGCCTCGCTCGCGCTGATCGCCTTCGCGGGCAACCTCACCGTCTTCCTGATCGCCTCCGCGCTGTTCGGCCTCGGCGAGGGCGTCTACCTCGCGGTCGACCTGGCGCTCGCCACCGACGTGCTGCCGAACCCGGACGACGCCGCCAAGGACATGGGCGTGCTGAACATCGCGAACGCGCTGCCGCAGTCGCTGGTGCCGATCCTGGCCGCGCCGATCCTCGCGGTCGGGGCCGGCGGCTCGAACTACCGCCTGCTGTTCCTGCTCGGCGCGGTCGTCGCGGTGGCCGGCTCGGTGCTGGTCCGCATGATCCGCGGCGCTCGCTGAATCTGTTGAAGGGGTTGGACATGCACGACTACCAGAACCCGGAGCTCCCCATCGAGGAGCGGGTCACCGATCTGCTCGGCCGGATGACCCTGGCCGAGAAGGCCGGACTGATGTTCCACACGATGGCCGCGGTCAACCCGGACGGCACGCTCGCCGCCGGCGACCCGATGATCCCGGCCACCGAGGAGCTGATCCGAACCGGTCAGCTGAACCACTTCAACATCCTGACCTTCGGCCCGGTCACGCCGCGGAAGATCGCCGAGTGGCACAACCGGGTGCAGCAGATCGCCGCGGACACCCGGCTCGGCATCCCGGTCACCGTCTCCACCGACCCCCGGCACGGCGTGATCGACAACCCCGCGGCCTCGGCCGCCTCCGGCGGCTTCTCGGCCTGGCCCGAGCCGATCGGCCTGGGGGCCACCAAAAACCCCGATTTGGTACGGCGGTTCGCCGACATCGCCCGGCAGGAGTACCTGGCGGCCGGCATCCGCGTCGCCCTGCACCCGATGGCCGACCTGGCCACCGAGCCGCGCTGGGCGCGCACCAGCGGCACGCTCGGCTCCGACGCCGACGTGGTGTCGTCGCTGATCACGGCGTACGTCCAAGGGTTTCAAGGTCCTTCGCTCGGCCCGGACAGCGTCGTCGCGATGGTCAAGCACTTCCCCGGCGCCGGCCCGCAGAAGGGTGGCGAGGACGCGCACTTCGCCTACGGCCGGGAGCAGGTCTACCCGGGCGGCATGTGGGACTACCACCTGAAGCCGTTCGAGGCGGCGTTCGCGGCCGGGGCGGCGCAGATCATGCCGTACTACGGGATGCCGGTGGACACCACGTACGAGGAGGTCGGGTTCGGCTTCAACCGGGACGTGATCGAGGGCCTGCTCCGGCAGCGCTACGGCTTCGACGGCGTGGTCTGCACCGACTGGGGCCTGGTCACCGACGCCGAGATCATGGGCACGCCGATGCCGGCCCGCGCCTGGGGCGTCGAACACCTCGACCGGCACGCCCGGGTCCGCAAGATCCTGGACGCCGGCGCCGACCAACTCGGCGGCGAGCAGTGCCCGGAACTGATCATCGAACTCGTCGAGCGGGGCGAGCTGACCGAGGCCCGGCTGGACGTCTCGGCCCGCCGCATCCTGCGCGACAAGTTCCGCCTGGGCCTGTTCGACGACCGCCGCTTCGTCGACCCGGCCGCCGCCGAGAAGATCGCCGGCCAGGCCGCCTTCCGGGCCGCCGGCCTGGAGGGACAGCGCCGCTCGGTGGTGGTCCTGACCGACCGCCCGGCGGCCGCCCCGACCCCGGCGGCCGCCCCGACCCCGGCGGCCGCGCCGGCCCCGGTGCTGCCGCTGACCGAGGGGATCACCGTCTACCTGGACGGGGTCGACCCGGTGGTGGCGGCCGGCTACGCGAAGGTGACCGAGGACCCGGCGCAAGCCGACGTGGCGATCGTCCGGCGGGCGGCGCCCTACGAGCCGCGCGGCGGCGGATTCGAGGCCTTCTTCCACGCCGGTCGGCTGGAATGGACGAAGGAGGAACTCGACCCGGTCCTCGAACTGGCCGGCGCCCTGCCGACCGTGGTCGACGTCTGGCTGGACCGGCCAGCGGTGCTCACCCCGCTCGCGGGGACAGCGGCCGCGCTGACCGGCACGTTCGGGGTGAGCGACGAGGCACTGCTGGACGTGCTGTTCGGCCGCGCGCCGTGGACCGGGACCCTCCCGTTCGAGCTACCTTCATCGATGGCCGCGGTCGAGGCGTCCCGCGAGGACGTCCCGAACGACACCACGGACCCGCTGTTCCCCTACGGCCACGGGCTGACCCGATAGAGAGTCCCCACCCACCACGGGGGCTGACCGCCTCGCCGACATTGTCCCGCGATTCCGCAAGATCACGCGAACACCCTGTGGACAACCTCGCGGTGTGGATAACCGGCAGGCCCATTGAGCAGCAAGAACGTTGAAACCCGGCCGCGCGACCTTCGCGCGGCCGGGTTTTTGCTTCGCATTGCCGGACACCAAAGCCCCGCTGGAACGCCGAAGCCCGGCCGCGCATGTCGCGCGACCGGGCTCACGGTTCGGCCGGCCCTCAGGAGGTGTGACCCCCGCCGATGGGGCACCCCCGAGGACCAGCCGGGATCAGTGGGCCATCGCCGGCTGCGCGTCCGGGTCCACGTCCAGCGGGCCGGTGCGGAACAGGACCGCCGCCACGACCGCGGCCAGCACGAAGAAGCCGGTCGACCACCAGAACACGGTGTGGTAGCTCTCCAGCGCGGCCTGCGCCTGCACCAGCTTGTCGCCGGCGTTCTTGCCGACCAGGTAGTCACTGGCCGCGGAAGCGGCGAACGAGCTGAGCAACGCGGTGCCGATCGAGCCGCCGATCTGCTGAACCGTGTTGATCATCGCGGAGGCGACACCCGCGTCGTGGTGCTCGACGCCCGCGGTGGCGGCGTTCTGGGTCGGCGCGAAGACCAGGCCGAGACCCAGGCCGACGATGATCAGGCCGGGCAGGACCCCACTGGCGTACGTCGAGTCGAGCTCCAGCCGGGTCAGGAAGAGCATGCCGCCGGCGGCAATCAGCGCGCCCAGCGGGACCAGCGGGCGCGGGCCGATCTTCGGCGTCAGGATCGAGCCGGCCGTGGTGGCGGTCAGCATGACCGAGCCGAGCATCGGCAGGAAGCCCAGGCCGGTCTGCACCGCGGTGAAGCCCAGCACCTGGACCAGGTAGTAGGTGAGGAAGAGGAACAGGCCGAACATGCCGGCGCCGGCGATCGCGATCGAGGCGTACGAGCCACCACGGTTACGGTCGAGCACGACGCGCAGCGGCAGCAGCGGGTGCGGCGAGCGGCGCTCGATCAGCACGAACGCGACCAGCACGGCCAGGCCGAACAGGATCGGGCCGAGGGTCCAGAAGTCGGTCCAGGCGTGGCCCTCCTTGTGGCCCAGGCCGTAGACCAGGGCGACCAGACCCATGATCGCGGCGATCGCGCCCGGCACGTCGATCCGGCCGGCCTTGTCGACCGGCTCGTCCTTCAGCTTCAGCAGCGCGCCGACCACGGCGATCGCGGCGATCACCAGGTTGACGTAGAGGCACCAGCGCCAGGACACATACTCGGTGAGCACGCCGCCGAGCAGCAGGCCGATGCCGCCGCCGGCGCCGGAGATGGCGCCGAAGATGCCGAACGCCTTGCCACGCTCGGTGGCCTCGGTGAACGTGGTGGAGAGCAGCGACAGCGCGGCCGGGGCCAGCGCCGCGCCGAACGCGCCCTGCAGGCCACGGGCGATGATCAGCATCTCGGTGCCGGTGGCGGCGCCGCCGAGCGCGGAGGCCAGGGCGAAGCCGATCAGGCCGATGATGAACATCCGCTTGCGGCCGAACAGGTCGGAGAGCCGCCCGCCGAGCAGCAGCAGGCTGCCGAAGGCCAGCGCGTAACCGGTCACCACCCACTGGCGGGCCGAGTCGGAGAACCCGAGGTCGAGCTGGGCTCGCGGCAGGGCGATGTTCACGATGGTGGCGTCCAGTACCACCATCAGCTGCGCCAGGGCGAGCACCACCAGCGCCCACCAGCGGCCGGCGTCGGGCGTGGTGGCGACGGGCGCCTCACGTCCAGCTGCATCGGGTCGATCAGTAAGGGTGCTCATCGTGGCCTTTCGAGAAGTTGAGGTTCGTCCTCCACTTCGGCAGGCTAGCAGCAGAAGTTGAGGAATAACCTCCACTTAGTTGTAGGCTTGGACACATGACCGAGACGGCCCGCCCACTGCGGCGCGATGCTCAGCGCAACCGGGAGCGCATCCTGCTCGCCGCGCACGACGTGTTCGCGAGCCGCGGGTTCGCCGCGACGCTGGACGATGTCGCGCATCACGCCGGCGTCGGGGTCGGCACCGTCTACCGGCGGTTCCCCACCAAGGAGGCGCTGGTCGAGGCGCTCTTCGCGGACCGGCTGGAGGATCTGGTCTCGCTCGCCGAGGACGCGCTGGCCCTCCCGACCGGCTGGGACGGGCTGACCATGATGCTGCGCCGCTCGATCGAGATGCACGCGGTCGACCGTGGGCTGCGCGACGCGGCGCTCTGCATCGGCATCGACAAGCACCACTTCGCCAAGGTCGGCGAGCATCTGGTGCCGCTGATCCAGGACCTGTTCGACCGCGCCCACGCGGAGGGGTCACTCCGGTCCGACGTCGGGATCAACGATCTGCCGATCATCATGGCGACCGTCACCGACCTGGCCCGGCACACCCCGCCCGACCGGCCGGCGATCTTCCGCCGGTTCCTGGGGTTGATCATCGACGGGCTGCGGGCCGATCCGGCGAACGGCGATCTCGGCCCGGCGATCACCCAGGCCGACGTCGAAGCGATCGTGGACGACTGCGTTCCCCCGATCGAGGCCCGGCAGCGCCACAAGAACTAGAAACCGAGGCCCGGCAGCGCTCCGGAAAAAGCAGCGCTGGAAAGCCGCCGGGTCAGGGCTTCGGCGCCTGCTGCATCACTTCCCAGCGGGCCAGGTTGTGCCGGGCGTCGACCAGCGCGTCGTGCCGGCCGGCCATCTCCGGCAGGGCCGGTTTCCCGAGGTCGTCCCAGCGCTGGCGCAGGTCCTTGGTGAACCGCGGGATCTCCCGCGGCAGGGCCGGCATCGCGCCCCACAGCTGAGCCAGGGCGACGTGGTCGTACGCCGCGTACCAGGCCCAGAGCTCCATCTGCTCACCCCGGCCCCGGAGCGGCTCGATCAGGAATTCGTACAGGTCGTCGCGGATCCGCTCGCGGCTGCGCCAGGCCTTGTCGGCCGGGGACGGGAGTTTGTCCAGCACGTTCCGGCGGACCCAGGGCACGGCGCGGCTGTCGTCGAACTCCGTGCTGACCGCGTAGAACTCGCGGCCGAACTCGTCGACGACACCGATCGAGACCAGGTCGACCAGGCGGCCGTCCTCGATGAACTCACAGTCGTAGAAATAGCGGTAGACCATCGGGGTACATCCTTGCCCATCGTCATCCGGGCATGGACTCCAGGGCCTCCCGCGCCAGCGACAGGCCCTCCTCGCAGCCCCAGCGCGCCGACCGGTCGGCCAGCACCGCCCAGCGCAGCCGCAGCAGGACCGGCAGCGCGACGTCCAGTTCGTCGCCCGCGACCGGGCCGGCCGCGCGGTAGCCGTCCAGGAACTCGGCGGCCAGGTCCGGGCCGCCGGCGTAGAGCACCGCCGCGGCCACGTCGTAGACCAGCGGCCCGGTCCCGCAGGCGCCGCAGTGCATCAGGCCGGCCCGCCCGGTCGCGGCGTCCAGCACGAACGCGTCCGGGGACGGGTCGCCGTGCAGGACGCCGTACGTCAGCCGGTCGGTGACGGTGAGCCGGACCGCCGCGGCGACCGCCCCGGCGACCGCGTCCCGGAGCCACGGTTCGGCGTCCAGGTACGGCGCCTCCGGGTCGACCGGCTGCCACGGGCGCAGACCCGGGTGCCGGAAGCCCTCCAGAGCCCGGTGCACGGCCCCGAGGCGCTCCCCCCACCACTGCTGGTCGATCGGGTCCGCACCGTCCAGGTGACGCCCTGGCGGACGGCGCAGCACCGCGAGCGCCCCGTGCGGGGTCTCGGCGGTGAGCGCGCCGGCCAGGGTCCGCACCGGCTGGCCGGCCTCGATCCGGACGCCCCGCAGGTGCTCCGCGGCGGCCAGCCCGGCCTCGACCGGCAGCCGCGCGGCACTCTCCACCATCCGGGCCACGTAACGATCGCTGCCCGCGGTGATCTCCCAGCCCCGGGACATCACCGCCGCCGGCAGCGCGGTGATCTCCGACGGGGCGAGGTGCCACTGATCCCGAAGCACGGTTCGCACAATCTCATCTTCCGGCACCGCGGGATTATCTCGGCACACCACTCAAATCCGACGGACAGTCAGGGCGACAATCACAGAAGGCGATGGGGTGTTTACAGAAAGCAACCGAAGGGACATGATCGTACGTGGCGAGCTTCGATGTCCGGTGTAGAAATGGCGTTCGGAGCGCGCTGTGTGCTAAGAGTGATCGTTCGCGTCGTGGGGCCGGCGCCGGCCGGGTCGACGCGGTCCCCAATCGGGGGAGGGATAACGTCGTGGACCATCGCCTGCCGGATTCCGGCGACGCGCTAACCGGCGTGGAGATGTTCGCCGGGCTGGAGCCGGATGTGCGACAGCGGGTCATCGCCACGGCGGTTCCGCGTCACTATCGGAAGGGACAGATCCTCTTCGTCGAACATGACCCAGGGGACTCTCTGATCATCATGAAACGGGGCGCGGTCGCGGTCTTCCGCACCGCGCCGACCGGTGAGCGCGCCGTGCTCACCGTGGTCCGACCACCGGACGTGCTGGGCGAGGTGTCGCTGCTCGACGCGTCGACCCGCAGCGCCTCCGCCGAGGCGATCGAGGACTCGCAGGCACTGTCGCTGTCCCGGGCCGCCTTCATGGACCTGGTGCACTCCAACCCGCGGATCCTGGACGCGGTGATGCGGTCGGTCGGGGGGCTGATCCGCCGCCTCACCGAACAGAACGCCGACCACGTCTTCCTCGACCTGCCGGGCCGGGTGGCCAAGACACTGGTCCGCCTCTCCGGCGAGAGCCAGGCGCCGATGATCACGATCGAGCTGAACCAGAGTCAGCTCGCCGAGATGGCCGGCGGCTCACGGCAGAGCGTCAACCAGGCGATCGGCTCGTTCGCCAACCGCGGCTGGCTGCGCACCGAGGGCCGCCGCATCGTGGTCACCGACGTGCAGGCGCTCAAACGCCGTGCCGGGATGAACTGATTCACGATCAAAACCTGCTTGGGGTACGGCCGTAGGAGCGTTCCTACGGCCGTACCGTCAAGCGGGTTGAGGCTCTTTGAGCTTGGCCGCGTAGACGTCGACGTATTCGCGGCCGGAGAGCGCCATCAGCTCGAACATGATCTCGTCGGTGATCGCCCGCTCGACGAACCGGTCCCCGCGCGTGGCCGCGTAGCGGGAGAAGTCGAGCGGCTTGCCGATCCGCATCCGGACCCGCTTGACCGCCGGGATCAGCGTGCCGGTGGGCTGGATCTCGTCGGTGTTCAGCAGGGCCACCGGCACGACCACGGCGCCGCTCTCCAGGGCCAGCCGGGCCACCCCGGTCTTGCCGCGGTAGAGCCGGCCGTCAGGCGAACGGGTGCCCTCCGGATAGATGCCGGCGATGTTCCCCTCCCCGAGCACCCGCAGGAGGGTGTCCAGCGCCGCCTGGGCGGCTTCCCCACCCGAACGGTCCACCGGGATGGTCCCCGCGCCGACGAAGAACATCCGCGAGAGCCACCCCTTGATCCCCCGGCCGGTGAAGTATTCAGCTTTGGCGACGAAGGTCACTTTCCGCTTCATCACCAATGGGGTGAAGATCGAGTCCGAGAACGAGAGATGGTTGCAGGCCAGGATCACCGGCCCGGAATCGGGAACATTCTCCAGGCCTTCGACCTTGGGGCGGAAGACAAGTCTCAGCACGGGTCCGAGGACCACCAACTTGAGCAGCCAGTAGAACACTGCCGTCCTTTCAGCGGATGCCGCCGGCGTCCCGGGGCGCAAGAAGGGTACGAAGCGGGGGCGGCACGCACAACGCACTCCCGTAACAGGCGCCTGCCGTGTCACCATTCAAGGCACGGTTCGGCGGGGAGGGTGTGCATCGGTGACAGCGGGCGGCGCCCGTCGCGGGCGGCGGGACAACGGACTCGACGCGACAGACTATGCGGTCGCGGGCGACGTGGACCCTCGCGTCGGTGAACACATGCTCGACGTGCTGGCGGCCGGGGGGATAGCGGCCTACCTGCAACCCACCGCGGATCTGAACCCGATCCTGCGGGCCACGACTCTTCCGGCGCGGCCGATCGACCGGCTCTACGTCGATCGCACCCACCTGGCGACCGCCAAGGAGCACCTGCAGCAGGTGACCGGCGGCGCGCCGCCGACCCCACCCGCCGAGCCGGTGCCGGAGCCCCGGCCACAGGCCGAGGTGGACGCCGAGTGGGACAAAATCATCGCCGGGTTCCACACCACCGTCGACACCGAGGCCGCGCCCTGGCCGGAGTCCGAGGGCACCACCTCGGACACCAAGGGCCGCCCGGTCGGCGAGGACGGGCGCCCGGTCAACCGGCGGCGCACCGATCCCCCGCCGGAGCCGGTGTTCTACCCGGTCCTCGACCCGTTCGGCTTCCCGGACGTGGCCGAGGAGGACGAGCGGTACGTGCCGCCCCCGCCCCCACCCCTGCCGCACATCTCGAAGTACGCGGTGGCCGGCACCCTCGGCGTGATCCTCGGCTTCGTGCTGTTCCTGTTCCCGACGCTGATCCCGATCGACAGCTTCTTCGTGATGGTGTTCGGCTTCGCGGCGATCGTCGGCGGGGCGGTCACCCTGGTGTGGCGGTTGCGGACCGGCGATGACGACGACGAGTTCGACGACGGGGCGGTGGTCTGAGGACCTGGTCCGAATCGGTCAGGTTCTCTTTGTCTCACCCGGCGCATCGACACACGTGAGTGGCTTCACGGTAACCTACGGTGATGCGTCAGAGTTCGCTCGTCGTCGTCGCCAACCGACTTCCCCTCGATGACAGCGCCGCCCGGGACGGCGCCTGCGAATGGCGCCGGAGCCCCGGCGGGCTCAGCGGGGCGCTGCACGCGATCCTCCAGCAGACCCCGGCCACCTGGGTCGGCTGGGACGGGGAGACCGGCCTCGCCCGGGTGACCGACATCGGCAGCGTGCGCCTGCGGCCGGTCACGCTCTCCGCCGCCGAGCAGGCGGGGTACTACGAGGGCTTCGCGAACTCGACACTGTGGCCGCTCTACCACGACGCGGTGCAGCAGCCGGTGTTCCAGCGGGAGTGGTGGGAGACGTACCGGTCGGTCAACCAGCGCTTCGCCGAGGCGGCCGCCGAGGTGGCCGGCAAGCACGCCGCCGTCTGGGTGCAGGACTATCACCTGCAGCTGGTCCCGCGGATGCTCCGGGAGCTGCGGCCGGACCTGCTGATCGGGTTCTTCATGCACGTGCCGTTCCCGCCGCCCGAGCTGTTCATGCAGCTCCCCCGCCGGATCGAGCTGCTGCGCGGGATGCTCGGCGCCGACCTGGTCGGCTTCCAGCGCGAACAGGCCGCGCACAACCTCGCCCAGCTCGCCCAGAAGCTGCTCGGCGCGGACGCCACCGACGACGCGATCACGATCGACGGCCGGACCGTGCGGACCGGGGCGTTCCCGGTCTCCATCGACGTCGCCGAGATGCGCACCCTGGCCACCCGGCCGGACGTGGTCGCCCAGGTCAAGCAGCTGCATCACGACCTGGGCGAGTCGAAGCGGGTGCTGGTCAGCGTGGACCGGCTGGACTACACCAAGGGGATCGAGCACCGGTTGACGGCGTACCGGGAGCTGCTGCGCGACGGGCACGTGAAGGTCCGGGACACCGTGCTGGTCCAGGTGGCGGTGCCCAGCCGGGAACGGGTCGAGAGCTACCGGGACCTGCGGGACCGGATCGAGGGCGAGGTCGGCCGGATCAACGGGGAGTACGGGCGGGTCGGTGAGCCGGCCATCCACTACCTGAACCAGCCGTTCAGCCGGTCGGAGCTGGCCGCGCTCTACCAGACCGCGGACGTGATGGTGGTGACGCCGCTGCGGGACGGGATGAACCTGGTCGCCAAGGAGTTCGTGGCGGCGCGTGAGGACGGGGCGGGGGCGCTGGTCCTCAGCGAGTTCGCCGGGGCGGCCGACGAGCTGTCCGGGGCGTTCCTGGTCAACCCGCACGACGTGGATGATCTGAAACAGACTCTGATGCGGGCGTTGGAGGCCTCTCCGGAGGATCTCGCGGCCCGGATGACGGCGATGCGGCGGCACCTCGCGGAGCACGACATCCTGGCCTGGGCCCGGGCGTATCTGACCGAGTTGGATCACACGGGCCGGTTGGCGCGCCGCTTCATCGGCCGCGCCTGACCCCGGGCACCAGCCGCCCCGCCCACCAGCCGCCACCAGCCGCGACGTCCGCCGAGCGCCAGCCGCCCCGCCGCCACCAGCCGCGACGTCCGCCGAGCGCCAGCCGCCGCCGGTACGAGCCGCGACGTCCGCCGACCACCGGGCTGCGGCCGCGTCGCCCGGCCTCGGCTGGCGCTGAGGGCTGCTTCACCGGGCCGGAGACAGCCCTCAGGACCAGCCGGGGCGTGAGCCGCGCCGCCTGGCCGGCCCCGCGCGACGCTTGCGCGGGGTTTGGGGTTTTGCGCAACCAACCGCGGACGTCGCCCTGGAGGGCTTCGCGTTCAGGGCGCGCCAGCGCCCTGCGAAGCCCGGAAGGGTCCCCGCGGGAGCGACGATCAGTTATTGGCCGCAGCCGAGGCAAGAAATAAGTTATTTGACCTGTTTGGTGAGCCAGTCCAGGATCGCGTCGATGGGCTCCGCCCAGCTCTCCTCGAGCATCAGGTCGTGGCCCATGCCGGGGAACATCAGCGGCGCGCCGGCGTAGGCGGCGGCCGCGCGGTCGAGGGCCTTGCGGGCCACCACGCGGTCGTCCGGGCTGCCGACGACCAGGACCGGCGGGTCGCCGACCGGGCGGGGCGGCACCGCGCGGCGGAGCAGTTCGGCGCGCGGCTTCGGGTCGAGGCGGCTCAGATATTCCGCGGTCTGCTCGGCCGGGAGTCCGGAATTGAACAGCTGCCGCGCGGAGATGCGGAGGCGCCCGCCGAAGAGCGCCGGGATCGTGCCGGCCGGGTTGGCCAGCAGCGCCGAGCCGAGCGCGGACCGGCCGTCCAGCACCGGGGCGACCAGCACCGCCGCGCGGGCCGGGTAACGGCCGAGCGCCCGCGCCACCACCTGGGCGCCGACGCCGTGGCCGATCAGCACCGCCTGGCGCGGCAGGGACGCCGCGGTCTGGACCACGTCGTGCACCTGGGCGCGCAGGTCGCCGCCGGGGCGCGGGCTGAGCGCGTGCGCCGGGAAACCGCGACCGGCCGTGTGCGGGAGCCAGTGCTCGGCGAACGCCCAGGCGGCGTGGCCGAGACCGGGGACGAACAGGACCGGCGGGCGGCCCTCGTCGTCGTCCGGGAGCAGGGCGGCGACGTCGCGCTCGGCGGGTGGCACCGGCTTGGTCCAGTCGTCGAAACGGAGCAGGTCGAAACCGGTCACGACGCCGACTCCATCTCGTTGAGAAGGCTCTCGAGGGAGCGCAGGTAGTCGAGGTGGTCGACCTCGAACCAGTGCCGCTCGGTCTTGACCACCCGGCGCTTCGACCACGACGCGAGCGGCTTGGCCGACTCCTTCTGCTGGACCGCGGCGGCCTTCGCCGGGTCGGACAGGCGCAGCCGCAGCCAGCGGGCGGTCGCCACGCTCTGCCAGTGGGCCAGCGGGAACACCCCGGCGTCCGGCTGGACCAGGCCGATCACCGCGAGCGTCGGGTGCTTCCGGGCGAACGTGTGCAGGTGCAGGTCGGGGCGGCCGGACTCGTCGGCGTCGAGCAGCTCGGGCGCCAGGAACTCGAAGCGCGGGCGGTAGCCGGTCGCGGTGATCACCAGGTCGGGCTCGACCCGCCGGCCGTCGGAGAGCTCGACCGCGGCGCCGTCGAACGCGGTCACGTCCGGCACCGGGGTGATCCGGCCGTGGCCCAGGTAGTACGGCAGCTGGCTGTTGACGATCGGGTGGCTCTCGTACGGCTGGTGATCCGGCGCCGGCAGCCCGAACCGGGTCAGATCCCCGGTGGTGAGCCGGACCGTGCGGCGGTACAGCCACTGGCGCAGGCGCAGCGGCAGCCGCCACTTGAGCAGCGCGTCGTTCACCTGGTCGGCGGGGCGGCCGAGGATGTACTTCGGGGCGTACCAATAGCCGCGCCGGGTCGAGTGCCAGACCTGGGACGCCTGCTGGGCCGCCTCGACGGCGATGTCGCAGCCGGTGTTGCCGCCGCCGACCACGAGGACCTTGCGGCCACGGAGCACGGCCGGGTCCTTGTACGCCGACGAGTGCATCACCCGCCCACGGAACTCCCCCGGGATGGCCGGCTTGCGCGGGTCCCAGTTGTGCCCGTTCGCGACGATCAGCGCGGCGTACCGCGACGTGCGGGACGCGCCGCCACCGGTCGACCGGGTGGTCACCTCCCACCCGCCGTCGTCGGTCGGCACCGCGGAGACCACCTCGGTGCCGAACCAGATGTGCTCGCCCAGCCGGAAGTGCGACGCGTAGCGCTCCAGGTAGGTCAGCACCTGGCTGTGGTGCGGATAGTCCGGCCAGGTGTCCGGCATCGGGAAGTCGGGGAACTCGGTGAGCGGCCGCGACGAGATCAGGTGGGTGCCGGCATAGACCGGGCTGCGGTCGTGCCGCCAGTTCCAGGCGCCGCCGACGGCGGTCTCCCGCTCGTAGCAGTCGACCTGGAAGCCCAGCTCGAGCAGGTTCTTGACGGCGGTCAGGCCGCTGGCGCCGGCGCCCACGACGCACACGGCGTCGCGGCGCTCGCCCGGGTCCGGGGAGTCGTGCACCCGGCGATCCTGCCAGACGCGGGGCTCAGCCGGAAGGGAGTGAAAGGTCCACGAGGACCGGTAAATGATCACTCGCGGCTCGTGCCCGATCCGTCGCGATGATCTCGTACCGCTCGATGGTGATGTCCGGGCTGACGAAAACGCCGTCGATGCGCCGGCTGGGCGCCGCCGCCGGGAACGTCGGCTCGTCGTCCTTCGTGGTGGTCAGCCCGTCCTCGACGGTGCGCCAGGCGCCGCCGCCCGGCCCCTCGTTCAGGTCGGCGGCCACGATCACCGGGCCGTCGACCCGGATCAGCTCGGCCTTCCAGTGCGCGGCCTGGGTCGGCCGCTCGGCCGGATCGGTGGCCAGGTGCGAGCCGGAGACGGTGAACGACGCGCCGCGCACCCGGCCCTGGGCGAAGAACGCGCCGCGCAGATGCCGGCCCGGGGTCAGCGGATAGCGCACGTTCCACGTGTCGCCGACCGCCACCCGCAGGTTGACCAGCAGCAGGTTGCCCAGCGCGGGCAGCCCGCCGGCGGCCACCACCAGGCCGCACTCGTTGGCCAGCGCGGCGCTCTTGTGCCGCCAGCGGAACCGGCGCGGCGCCTCCTGCATGATCAGGACGTCCGGGGCCAGCTCACGGACCAGGCCGACCAGCTCGGCGCGGTCGTCCTTCAAGCCGTGCACGTTCCAGCTGAGCACGCGGAGCGGAACCCCGGACATCACCGTTACCGCCGTGCCAGGTCGGCCGCGCCGACCACGCCCGCGACGTTGCCCATCTGGGCCGCGTGGACCTCGGCGACCGGGAACCGGTCACGCTGGGCGAGTTGGTCCCGGTAGGTCCGCTCGGCCGGGCCCATCAGCAGCGGGCCGGCGTCGACCACGCCGCCGCCGATCACCAGGATCTCCGGGTCGAGGCTCTGCGCGAGGTCCGCCAGGGCCACCCCGAGCCAGTAACCGACCTGGGCGAACGCGTCCATCGCGACACCGTCGCCGCCGCGGGCCGCCTCGGTGATCTGCCGGCCGCTGATCGCCAGCGCGTCGCCGCCGGCCAGCTCCAGCAGCTTCGCGGCGCGCTCCGGCTCCTGCCGCGCGCCGGCCCGGGCGAACCGGACCAGGGCGTTGCCGCTCGCGTACTGCTCCAGGCAGCCCAGCCGGCCGCAGCCGCACGGGTGCCCGTCCGGCACCGACTGGATGTGCCCGAGCTCACCGGCGATGCCGTGGGCGCCGCGCCAGAGCTTGCCGTTCAGCACGATGCCGCCGCCGATGCCGGTGCCCACGGTGATCATCACCATCGAGTCGGTGGCGTGCTTGGCGACGCCGTACCGGAACTCGGCCCAGGCGGCGACGTTCGCGTCGTTCTCCAGCACGGTCGGCAGGCCGACCGCCTTCGAGACGTAGTCCCGCAGCGGCTCGTCGCGCCAGGCCAGGTTCGGCGCGAACAGCACGGTCGAACCGGCGGCGTCGATCCAGGCGGCGGCACCGATCCCGACCGCGGTGGCGTCCGGGTACTGCGCCGCCAGCTCGGCGGCCACCTCGGCGATCGTGTCCCGGGTCCCGGCCGGGTCCTCCGCCGGCGTCGGCCGGCGGGTCGACGCCAGCACATTGCCGTGCTCGTCGACCACACCGCCGGCCACCTTGGTGCCGCCGACGTCGATTCCGATGGTCAGCGTCACGCTGCCCGTCCCCTCTTCACACCGCGTCGCCGTCGCGGGCGTCGTCGCCCGGGCCTGCGCCACCATCCTCGGGCACCTCGGCGCCCCGCTCATGATCCACGCTACGTCGCCGGTCCACGGCGTCTGCGGCGGCCTCCGCGGTGACCACGGACCAGACGTCCCCGCCGGTCTTCCGCCGCCCACCAGCGGCCTTCGGCCGGTCCGCCGCCGGGTCCGCCGTGGCTTGCGCTTCACCCTGCTTCGGTACGGCGTCAGCCCCGCCCGTGGCGGAATTCCGCTTCGCCGTGCCGGTCCCGCCCGTGCCGGGCTTCCGCTTCGCCGTCTCGGCCTCGCCCGTGCCGGGCTTCCGCTCCGCCGTCTCAGCCTCGCCCGTGCCGAGTTTCGGCGCCGCCGTCTCGGCCTCGCCCGTGCCGGGCTTCCGCTCCGCCGGGTCAGCCTCGCCCGGGGCCGGGATGCGGCCGGTGGTGCGGCGGGCGTCGGCCACCGCGCGGGCCACGGCTCGCTCGGCGGCTCGGGCGCGGGCTCGGGCCGCGTCCGCCTCGCGGGCGCTCTCCGCCGTCGCGGCCGCCCACGGGTCGGTCTCCGAGGCGGGGCTGCCGGGGCCGGCCGAGCCCGCCGCGCCGGGGGTGGCCTGGGCCGGGGTGGTCGAGCCGGGCATGGCCGACGCGGGGGTGGCAGGCGCGGGGGTGGCCGGCGTGGGCTCGGCCGGGCGTGGTGCGGGACGGGTCGACCGGGTGGCCGTGGACCAGGCCTGGTCGGGGCTCGGCGCGTGCCGGGCCGCTCCCCCGCCGGGTGATTTCCGGGCCGGGCGCGGGTTGCTCAGCACCGAGCCGGCCAGCGTCGACAGGCCGCGCAGCACGCTGGCCGCGCCGGTGGCGATGTCGCCGGCCCCGGTCGCGACCTTGAAGACGGTCTCCGGGCTGGGGTCGCGGGTCGCCGCGATGGCTCGGCAGACCGGGCAGACACAGCACTCCGGGCTGCCGGTCGCCCAGCCCCGGGGCGCCGTGCGCGAGCCGCCCGGCTGGCCCTTGGCGACGTCGTTGAGCAGGCCGAAGAAGCCGTCGACGGCGTCCCCGACCACGGTCGCGGCGGTCGACGCGGGCGAGGAGCCGGCGGCACGGGAGGTGGACCGATCCGTACCGGAGGAAGTTGCGGCGTCGCGGAAACCGCGCGCCGCGGCACCCACGCCGGCCGAAGCGGCCCTGGCGAGGATCGACGCCACCAGGCGCTCGGCTTCCTCGCGTGCTGATCCGGCCATGACCGCTCCCCTCAACGTCGCGCGAACAGCTCAATCCTGCCCGCGCAGGACCGACAACAGCTCAATCCTGCGCGCACCGGACCGACAACAGCTCAATCCTGCGCGCACCGGGCCGACAACGGCTCCATCCTGCGCGTGCGAGGCCGGCAACGGCGAACGGATCGTCCTTCCGCGCGGCGCGGTCAGCTCGCGGGCAGGCTCTCGACGCGGCGCTTGAGCTCTTTCAGCGCCGTATCCATGATCATTTTCTCGGCTTTGCGGCGGAACATCCCGAGCATCCCGATCGCCAGGTCCACGGCCAGCGTGTACGTCACGGTCGTGCTGCCGTCCGCGTTCTCCACCAGGTCGTAGGAGCCCTCCTGGGACTTCTGCGTCTTGGACGGCGCGACCAGGTGCCACTCGATCCGGGAGAGGTCGTCGGCGTACGCATACTCCAACGTGTACTCGTCGGCCATCACCGCGGCGTCGATCCGGAAGGCGACCTGGGCGGCGTAGCCGTCCTCATACTCCTCGACGACCGTGGCCTGTTTGATCGCCTCGGCCCACTCCGGATAGCTCGGGAAATCACAGATGACCGCGGCCACCCGAGCCAGGGGGGCAGCGACCTGGATCGACTGGGTCGAGGTGTCCGCCATGCACCGGAGGCTACCCGCTGCGTACGACAAAGCTCACGACCGCCCCGTCGCCGACGGGCCGTTTCCCGCCATCCCCGCTACCATCCGTGACGTGCCAGCCCTAACCAGCGGATCCACGCGCATCCGCCCGCTCGAAGCCGCGGCGCGCGTGATCATGCTCGCGCTGGTCGCCGTGCTCACCGTGATCGCCACCGGGGACGCCCGCCAGCTGGGCTGGATCGCCCTGCTCGCGGTCGCCGCGCTGCCCGCCTTCATCGCCCGCCGGCACCCCGTGCTGGCCCCGGCCGGCCGGTTCGCCGAGGTGATCGTGACCGGTCTGGCGGCCGGCTCGATCGCGTCCGCGGCCGAGGGCGCGGCCGCCGGCTTCCGCGCCGAGGCGATCCTGCCGTACCTGGCGGTGCCGCTGCTCACCGCCGCGCTGCGGCGCAAGCCGACCGAGGGCGCCGCGCTGCTCGGGGTGGCCGCGGTCGCGCTGGTGGTCGGCGGCGCGCTGACCGACCCGCGGGCCGTGCTGGCCAATCCGGGCTACCTGGCGGCCGGCGGGCAGTGGCTGGTGCTGGGCGCGATCGTGACGTTCGCGGCCGAGGCGATGCGGCAGTTCCTGCAGCCGGCCGAGCCGACCCCGCAGCCGTACGCGGAGGCCACCCGCCTGCTCACCCAGCTGCGCAGCGTGGCCCGCTCGCTGCCGGGGGCGACCCTGGACCCGGGCGGCATCTCCGAGCACCTGCTGGAGGAGCTGCGCGCGGTCGCGCCCGGGCATCGCGCCGCGGTGCTGTCGGCGAGCGGCGGCGGCCGGCTGGTCGTGCTCGCCCAGACCGGCGCCGAGCGGGTCGACTGGGAGACGACGCTGGACGCGGACTCGGCGATCGCCGACGCCTGGGCCACCCAGCAGCCGCACGTGGCGAGCCGGTCGCAGGCCCGTACGCACCGCGGCGGCGAGGTGTCCTCGCTGGTGATACCTCTGGTCGCCGGGGTGCGCACGATCGGCCTGGTGATCCTGGAGACGGACGCCTCGGGCGCCTACCCGTCCGCGGTGGTGCTGGGCGTGACCGAGGTGACCGACCCGGCCGCGCTGCGGCTGGAGGCGGCGCTGCTCTTCGACGACGTCCGCTCGCTGGCCACCAACGAGGAGCGGCAGCGCCTGGCCCGGGAGATCCACGACGGGGTCGCCCAGGAGCTGGTGATGGTCGGCTACGGCATCGACAACGCCCAGGCGACGCTGCCGGAGGGCGCCGAGGAGACCGCCGAGGAGCTGCGCGCGCTGCGCGGCGAGGTGACCCGGGTGATCACCGAGCTGCGGCTGAGCCTGTTCGAGCTGCGCTCGGAGGTGGACCGCAACGGCGGGCTGGCCGCGGCGATCGCGGAGTACGCGCGGACCCTGGGCACCAGCGCCGGGCTGCGCGTGCACTTCACGTTCGACGAGTCGACGGCGCGGCTGCCGGCCGCGACCGAGGCCGAGTTGCTGCGGATCGCCCAGGAGGCGATCACCAACGCCCGCAAGCACGCCGGCGCGTCCAACCTGTGGGTGACGTGCACGGTGGATCCGCCGTACGCCGAAATCGAAGTTTCTGATGATGGCAAGGGTTTTGCCGACAATCGACCGGATGGCCGGTACGGTCTGACCATCATGGCCGAGCGGGCCGAACGCATCCGGGGGCGTCTCAAGATCACCCCAAGACACCCCAGCGGGACAACCGTCGCCGTAGTGCTCGGAACCCCGCCTCGGCGCGATAGCGTGCGGGATAGCGTTTCCGCTCCAGAAGGGGAGTAACCCGAGCATGTCGACCAGTCCTGCGCCGACGACGCGCACCAAGGTCCTCCTTGTCGACGATCACGACTTGATCCGTAAGGGGCTGCGACACGCATTCGAGCGCGACCGTCAGTTCGAGGTCGTCGGCGAGGCTGCGACGGCCGCGGAGGCGGTCCGCCAGGCGGGCGCGCTCCAGCCGGATGTCGTGATCATGGATCTGCGGCTGCCCGACGGCAGCGGCCTGGAGGCCACCCGTGCCCTCCGGAAGAACAACTCGAACATGGGCATCGTGGTCCTGACCATGTATGCCGGCGACGACCAGCTCTTCGGTGCTCTCGAGGCCGGGGCCAGCGCGTTCGTACCGAAGACGGCACCCGCGGACGAGGTCGTGGCGGCCGCCCGGCACGCCGCGTCGGCGCCCAGCGCGTTCACCGCCGCCGACCTCGCCGAGGCGATGAAGCGCCGGCTCGCCCCGTCCGGCCCGCAACTGTCCCCGCGTGAGGGTCAGGTGCTGCGGCTGCTCGCCGACGGCATGAGCGTCGCCGGCATCGCCAAGCAGCTGTTCGTCTCCGAGTCGACGGCGAAGACCCACATCTCGAAGCTGTACGAGAAGCTGGGTGCGGCGAACCGGGCGCAGGCGCTCATGACCGCGCTTCGGCTGGGACTGCTGGAAGCTCCGGACGCTCCGAAGTTCTAGACATTCCCGACACTTTCGGCGTTTCTGCCTGTCAGCCTACGAATCCCCAGATAGGCCTCGCAGCCCAGGCACAACCCGAAAGCCGCATTGAGGAACGCCGCGAGCAGCCCGAACGCCGCGGCGATCAAGCCGAGCGTCTCCGCGCCCGCCAGGTATCCCCCCGCGGAGGTGCTCAGGAACACGAAGCCGACCAGCTGCGCGAAGCGCACGGGGGCAGCCGGCTCGGTTCTTCCGCTCGGCTTCCACAAAAGTCGATAAACAAGGCCGTAAGGCCCCAATTTCGGACGGTACGCGGTGATCGCGAAGACCGCCGCCTGCGCCAGGGCCAGCCAGCCGGAGCCGGCGATCAGCACGAGCGCGATGACAACGCTGGTTACGGCCGCGGCGAAGCGCTGGCCGCGCGGATCGAGTTCCATGGACCCATTATTCCCCCAGGGAATGTAGGACTTTGCGCAGGAGCCCGTTGAGCTGCTCCAACTCGTCCAGCGACAGGACCTTCAGCGCCTCCTGATCGCGCGCCATGCCCTGGAAGATGTATCCGCTCCATTTGTCCCGCCCGGCCGGCGTGGGCCGGATCAGCACCCGCCGCCGGTCCTGGGCGTCGATCGTCCGGGTCACCAGGCCGGCCGACTCCAGCCGGTCGAGCCGGCTGGTCATCGCCGCGCGGGTCACGTTCGCCGCCTCGGCCAGCTGCGCCGGGGTCGCCTCGGTCGGCCACGGCTGGATCATCAGCACGTGCAGGGTCTTGTAGTCCTGCAGCGTGAAGTCCTCGTCGTTGCGCGCGAACGCCGCCGCGTCGGACCGCTCGACCCAGCGCAGGATGTGCTTCATCCGCACCAGGGCGCCCTCGACCTCGGGCGCGAACTTCGGCTCATCCTTCCAGAACGACGCCCACCGGGCCACGTGCTGATCCACACCGTCTTCCATCCCTGGATTCTGCCACGTTTCTGATTATTAGTTGCCTGATAGTTAGACGCTGAACTACTTTAACGGCATGACACGCGACTTCCGCCTCCTCGCCACCGGCCAGACCCTGTCCTGGCTGGGCGGCGGCTTCCAAACCGTCGCGCTCACCGTCGCGGTGTACACACACGGCGGCGGGCCGAACGACCTGGGCCTGGTCATGGCATCCTCGATCCTCACCATGCTGGCCGGCACGCTGTTCGGCGGCGTCTGGGCCGACCGGCTCCAGCCGCGGCACGTCATGGTCGTCTCCGACCTGGTCCGGCTGGTCGCCACGGCCGGCATCGCGGTGATGTTCGCCGGCGGCGGCTACCACCTGCCGCTGCTCTGCGCGCTCACCGTCGTCTCGGCCGGGGCCGGCGCGTTCTTCACCCCGGCGATGAGCGCGCTCAAGCCCCTGCTCGTCCCGGCGGCGCAGCTCCAGCGGGCGAACGCGACCCTGAGCATCCTGCAGACCGCCAGCGGCATCGCCGGCCCGGCGCTCGGCGGCCTCACCGTCGCCGCCTTCGGCGCTCCGGCCGGCTTCGCCGTCGACGCGGTCAGCTTTCTCCTGTCCGGGGTCGCTGCCGCCTTTCTCCGGGTACGGGCGGAACGTGGCCCCCGCTCCCCGATGCTCCACGAGCTGGCCACCGGATGGCAGGAGATCCGTAGCCGGAATTGGCTGCTCGGCGGCCTGTTCGGCGCGACGATCTACCACATCGCCAACGGCATGATCCTGGTGCTCGTGCAGTTCATCGCGGTGGAGCGGCTCGGCGGCGCCCACGCGGTCGGCTGGATCTCGGCCGCCGAGGGCCTGGGCGGCCTGGCCGGCTCGGCGCTGGCCCTGCGCTTCCGGCCTCGCCGCCTGCTCCGGGCCGGCTGGCTGACGCTGCTGCTGATGCCGTTCTGGGCGCTGTCCTACGTCTGGCCCGGCATGCTCACGGCGGTCCTGGCCGGCGCGATCATCGGCTACGGCGGCCTGATGTTCTTCGCCGTCGCCTGGGAGACCGCGATCCAGGACCGGGTGCCGCAGGCCGTCCTCGGGCGCGTCTCGTCCTGGGACTACCTGACATCGTTCCTGGCCATGCCCCTCGGGAACGCGCTGGCCGGCCCGCTCTCGGCCCGCTTCGGCATGAACCAGGTCCTGACGGCCTGCGCCGCTGTCCTGTTCCTCTCGGCCGCCTCCCAGCTGCTGATCCCCAGTTCCCGAAACCTGACCCGGGCCACACCCGAGCCCTCGGCAGCCGAGCCCTCGGCAGCCCGGGTCGAGGAGCCCACCCCGGCCTGAGCCGGACGGGGGCGGGGCCCGCGGCGATGCCAGTCGCAGAGCCCCGCCCCACCCCACTCAGGCCGGGCCGGGCGACTCGGGCCTGGCCGACCCTGGGCCTGGCCCACTCGGGCCTGGCCCACTCGGGCCGGGCCCACTCGGGCCGGGCCCACTCGGGCCGGGCCCACTCGGGCCGGGCCGCGGTGGTCCATCGAGGCCCCGCGGACAGTCAGCAGAGCCGGAACCGGGACGAAATCGATGGCATTTCGCTCTTTCAGGTCAGCCGTTTCCAGAATTCAACCGCCCTCCGCGAAGCCATTATCCCCAGTCGGGCTCAATAGAATTTGAGTCGCCCCATCCGGCCCTACGGGATAAATTTCGTCCAACCCATTCGCGCCAAGATCGACGGGCGAATACCCACACCGATCGGCCAACACCCGCGACCGGAACAGCCACATCCGAAACAGCCACATCCGGCTTGGAGCCCCTGTCCCGTTCGGGCATCCGGTCCCGGGTTGGCGCATGGCCGGAACTCGTGACCCGCCCGGACTCGCACCCCGCCCGGGAGCGCTGCGCTGCCGAGTTGGCGCCCTCAACAGAACCGGCATTCTGCACAGGCCCGGCATTCCGCGCAGGAGCGATGTTCTGCACGGGCCCGGTGCTCTGCGCAGGAGCGATGTCCTGCGCGGGACCGGCACTCCGCGCAGGATCGATGTTCTGCTCGGCATCAATGTCCTGCCCAGGGCTGGTGTTCCGCCCGGAGTTGATGCCCTCGGCGGGACTCGCGGTCTCCCCGGAGCCAGCGTCCTCGACAAGACTCGCTGCCTGCCGAGAGCCAGCATCCTCGACAAGACTCGCGGCATGCCCCGAGCCGACATTCTCGACCAAGCCGGTGCCCCCGGCCGGGCGGGCGTCCGGAGCTGGGCTGGCGGCGGCCCGCTCACGAATCTGGCGTAAGCGCTCGGCGTGCCGACGCTTCAGACCCCACTCCCGATGCCTTTCGTGCTCACGACGAAACTCATCACGAGCCGCCGAATAATTGCGGGAAGCAGTCCGGTCCCGCATCCCACTGATCTCGCTCCGACTGAACAATGATAGCTGCCTCATACGACAATTATCCCGCGCATCAGCGACCGCATGTCAGTAGTCGATCATGCCATCCTCTACCAAATATCGCGAATTCAGGAGCTCCGTTTATGGAACCAATCGACACCGCCGGAAAATGCCGCGACATTGACCCACCCCGCGAATTTTCGACAACCTCAGCCATTCGCCACCGCAACCGGCGTCAACCGCCGCAACCAACCGCCACGCCGCGTGGCAAGCCTGCCCAACCACCACAAACCGCAACCAGTTGATCTCGGTCGCCTAGGTTCTTGGCCAACCACAAAAACCCGCCCTCCAGGGGGGCCACCTCCACGCAGCAAATCATGGCCCCGATCGCCAAGATCATGCCCGCCGCCTGTGGACAGACCGCTGGTGTGGATAACCTCCACGGCGACAAAATTTCGTGTATGCGCAGGCTGTCAGCGCCGAGCGGTAGGTCAGGCGCGTAGGCCGGGCCAATCGGCAGGCAAGAGCGCGGCCGGATCAGGCAGACACATGGGCCAGGCGGACAGGTCAGCAGGCAGATGCGCGAGCCAGGCGGGCGGGCGCGCAGGTCAAGCGGATGCGCGGGTCAAGCCGATGCGCGGGTCAAGCGGATGCGCGGGTCAAGCCGATGCGCGGGTCAAGCAACCAGCCAAGCGGGGGCGCGGATCAAGCAGTCAGCCCAAGCGGGTGCGCGAGTCAAACAGGCCGACGCGCAGGTCAGGCAGACCGTCAACCCGGCAAGCGAGTCAGGCGGGCAGGAGTTCGGCGAGGGCGGCGATCAGGTGCGGCTTGGTCGGGACACCGGTGGCGCGCCGGGTCACCCGCCCGCCGGCGTCCAGGATCAGCAACGTCGGGGTACGCCAGATGTTCAGCGCCCGCACCTCGTCCAGATGGCTCTCCGCGTCGACCTCGACGTGCCGGACCTCCGGGAGCAGCACGGCAACCTCGGCGCTGACCCGGCGCACCGCCCGGCAGGGCGCACAGAACGCCGACGAGAACTGCAACATCGTGACCCGACCCGGCTCGACCCCGAGCCGCTCCAACAGCACCGGATCAAGGCGCTCGCTCTCCACCACATCACTCACGACGCCAGTCTGCTCCGACCCCGGCCCCACCGGCACCGTGCCCTGCACCACCACGCCGGCGGAGCTGCCGCGCCGCACCGCACCGACGGAACTGCACTGGCTGGTCTGACCCGCCGCCCCGGCCGGGCGCAGGCGGCCGTCCGTGCGACGCCGCCAGAGGCCCAGTCCCGCACCCGCCACCACGACCACACCGACCGCCACTATCCCCACCGGATCCATGGGACAACCATGACACCCGATCAGGCCGATTGATAGGCACTGGCCTGCAGTGTGAACAACTGCGCGTACAACCCGCCCACCCCCATCAACTCCTCGTGATCCCCTTCCTCCACCACCGACCCGTGATCGAGCACATAGATCCGGTCGGCCTCGCGCACACTGGCCATCCGGTGCGTGATCAGCACCACCGTGCGCCCCGCCGCCAGATCCCGCAGCCGCCGGTAGACCTCGTGCTCCGCCCGGGCGTCCAGGTTCGCGGTCGGCTCGTCGCAGATCAGCAGCGGCGCGTCGCGGTGGAAGGCGCGGCTCACCGCGAGGCGCTGCCACTGCCCGCCGGAGAGGTCGGCGCCGTCGGTGAAGTGGCGGGACAGCAGCGTCTCGTACGTCCGTGGCAGTTCCATCACGAAGTCGTGCGCGTCCCCGGCCCGCGCCGACGCCTGCACCTGGGCCAGCGAGGCGGGCCGGTCGTGGCGGCCGATCGCGATGTTGGCGCGGGCCGAGAGCGGCCACCGGGTGGGCTCCTGCATCACCACCGCGACCCGTTCCCGGACGGTCTCCGGCCGGAAGCCGCTCACGTCCACCCCGTCCCAGGTGATCGTGCCCTGCTCCGGCCGGTACAGCCCGGCGAGGACCGCGGCGAGCGTGGACTTGCCCGAGCCGTTCTCGCCGACCAGCGCGATGATCTCGCCGCGGCGCAGGGTGAGGCTGACCCCGTCGACGGCCGGGCGTTCGGCGTCCGGGTAGCGGAACGTCACCCCGTCGACCCGGATCTCGGTGAACGACGCTGGGGCGGTCTCCTCCGGGGCCGGCTCGGCGCGCGCCTCGGAGAGCTCGCAGAAGCCCTGGAAGTCGGCGAAGTACAGGCCGTACTCGTACACCCGGTTCGCGGAGAAGGCCAGCTCACGCAGCTGCCCGATACCGATGTTGATCGCGTAGGCGGCCGCGCCGCCGGCCGCGAGCGCCATCCGGCCGGTCCAGAGCAGCCAGCACAACGTCACGTAGGCCAGGCCGGTGAGCAGCCCGCTCAGCGCCTGCCCGGCCAGGTTCGTCCGGACCGCCCGGGTCGCCACGCCGATCTCCGCCACGGTGGCGAGCCGGAGCAACCGGGACGCCTCGGTGAGCAGAAAACGCCGTACCGTGAAAGCTCTTAATTCTCCCGCGGGCTCGCGGGCGGCGAGAAGCTCGGCCAGCATCCGATGCCGTCGCCAGACGGCGATGAACTCCAGCCGGCTGCGATAGCCGGACCGGGCCGCCCGCACCGCCGCCCAGCCGGTCGGCACCACCGCCAGGACCAGCAGCGGCAACAGCACCGGGTGCAGCACCGTGAGCACCCCGGCCGCGGCGATCAGCCCGATCAGGTTGGTGAGCACCTGGATGCCGAAGTCGACCACCGACTGGGCCGCGTGGATGCCGCGGTCGCGGGCCCGCTCCATCGCGTCCCGCCACTCCGGATCGTCGAAGGTGGCCAGGTCGACGCGGGTGGTGAGGTCGAGGAGACGGTTCTCGGCGGCCTCGTAGACGGTCGGCGACAGACGGCCGTGCGCCGCCGTCGCCGCGCTCGCCAGCAGCCCTTTAACGGCAAGGGCGACAATCAAAAGAATCAGCGACGGTACGGCGGCACGTACGCGCTCCGGCGTCGGGCCGGCCCGCAGCAGCCCGTCGAACACGCCGACCACGCTGATCAGCCCGACGGCGCTGACCGCACCGCCCGCCACCTGCAGGGTGAGCACGGCCGCGGCGAGTCGTGGGTTGGCCCGCCAGGCGAGCAGCCAGGCGGCTCCGAGCAGGCTCGGCAGGCGCCGGAGCATCCGCAGGAAGCCGGTGTTCGCCGCCTCCTGGGTGCTGGTCAGCCAGTAGGGCAGGTCCAGCTCACCGTCGTCCCCGCTGTCCAGGGCGGTCGCTGTGTCCAGATCGTCATGATTGTCGTCGGCGTCGGCGGGGCGGGCGGGGCTGGCGTCCGGCATCAGCGGCCTCCGGTCCGGGGGTCCTTCCGTTCCTACGCCGCCCGGGTGACCGCTGTCCACGACGTTTCCCGCTCATTCATGTCGTACCCCGCTGTTAGCGTGCCGCCATGACCACGATCCTTCCGGCCGCGGCCGACGAGGCGCGCTTCTGGGGCCTCGTCGAGTCAGCCTGGGCCGCGCTCGGCGACGAGCCGAACCGTCTGCGCCAGGAGTTGCTCGCCCCGCCGCCCGGCGCCGACCGCTACGCCATCGACGCCTGGCTGGACCGCTTTCTGGAGCAGCTCGCCCTGGTCAGCGCGGATCTCTCCGCGCAGGAGCTGACCGACCTGGACCGGGTTCTGGAGCGCAAGCTCTACGACATCGACCGGGAGGACATCCACGAGGTGACCGACGGGTCCGACGACGGGTTCCTCTACGCGCGGGGGCAGATCGTCGCGCTCGGCCGGGCCTATTACGAGGCGGTCTCCGGCGATCCGGGGATTGCGGTGACGGATGCCGACTGCGAGGCGATGTGCTACTTCTTCGCCAACCTCCACGAGAAGCGCTTCGGCACCTGGCCGGAGACCAGCTCGGGGATCAGCCGGGAGAGCTCGAGCAACCCGGCCGGCTGGAGCCGCTGACCAGCCGCACCACCGGCCCGCGCGACGGCCACGACGGGCGGCGCCGAGCGCGGGGTGCGGGGTGTGGGGTGCGCGGCGCCGAGCGTGGCGGGCGGGCGCGGGGCAGGGCAGGGCGGGTCAGGCTGGCGGGGTGAGGAGTGCGGTGAGGCGGGCCGCCTGAGTCTCCCAGCGCCACTCCCGCTCCACCCAGGCCCGCCCCGCCTTACCCATCGCTCGAGCCTGATCAGGATCGGACAGCAACCCCACGATCCGGTCAGTGATCGCGGAAACGTCCGCCCCGCCCACGACGTACCCCGTCTCCCCCTCCCGGACCGCGTCCGGCGCACCGCCGGAATCGCCGCCGACGACCGGCAGCCCGGTCGCCGACGCCTCCAGGTAGACGATCCCAAGGCCCTCGACGTCCAGCCCCCCGGCCCGGGTCCGGCACGGCATCGCGTAGACGTCCCCGGCCGCGTAGTGCTCCGGCAGCTCCGCCCACGGCACCGACCCGGTGAACACGACGTCCGCCTCGACGTCCTGCTCGCGGGCCAGCCGCGCCAGGGTCTTCCGGTACGGCCCACCGCTGACCAGCAGCAACGCTGCGCCCGGAACCCGGCGGCGGATCTCCGGCAGCGCGCGGATCAGCATGTCCTGCCCCTTGCGCGGGACCAGCCGGGACACGCACACGACGACCGGCCGACCGGCCAGCCCGTGCCGGACCCGGACCGCGGAGCCGTCCACCCCGGGGTGGAACGTGTCCACGTCGACCCCGGGGGCGAGCCGCCGCAGCTCGGTCAGCCCGTGCAGGGCCTTGTCGAGGCGGGTGCGCTGGAACTCCCCCAGGTACGTGATCACGTCGTTGCCCCGGGCGATCCGCCGCAGCAGGCCCCGGGCGCCGGGCAGCGCCGCCCAGCCGATCTCGTGCCCGTGGGTGATCCCGACCGCGCGGGTGATCCCGGCCTGGCGCCGCAGGCCGTGGGCGAGCAGCCCGAGCGGGGCGGCCGCGCCGAACAGGACGCTGTCGCAGCCGTGCGACCGGGCGAGCTCCGCGGCCCGCCGGGCCACCCCGGGCGTCGGCAGCAGCATCCCGGTGTCCTCCCGGACCACCTCGAACGGCTGCTCGGCGTCGAACGCGGCCGCGCCCTTCCAGGTCGACGAGTAGACCACCACCGAGCCGGCCGGCTGGCGCACCGCCAGGTTGTGCACGAACTGCTGGATGCCGCCGGGCCGGGGCGGGAAGTCGTTGGTGACCAGCAGGGTGCGGGCCATCAGCGCTCGCCCCGTGCGTACGCCCGGGCGGCGGCCATCCGCTGCACGGTGGACGGGTGCGAGGCGAACATCAGGAACTCCCAGGTCGGCGGATCAGGATCGGACAGGTTGACCGTGCCGAGGCGGCGCTGCATCGCCTCGAAGGTCTGCGGGTCGCCGGTCAGGTCGAGGGCGTGCCGGTCGGCGCGGGCCTCGATGTGCCGGGAGACGAACGCCTGCCCCGGCCCGGCGGCCAGCCCGGCGAGCGCGGCCACGGCGAGGAGCAGGCCGATCGCCCGGGGCTCGCCGATCGACGTCACCCCGGCCAGCCGGAGCAGCCCGGACCACGCGCCGAGCAGGTAGATCGCGACGACCGCGAGCGCCGCGCCGAGCGCGCCGAGGATCGTGCCGGTCAGCACGTCGCCGTCCTTGGCGTGGCCCAGCTCGTGCGCGGCGACCGAGACCACCTCGTCCGGCGTGGCCTCGGTGAGCAGGGTGTCGTAGACCACGATCCGCCGGGTCGGGCCCAGGCCGGACACGTACGCGTTGACCGCCCGGGTGCGCCGGGACGCGTCGGCGACCAGCACGTCCTTGACCGGCACGCCGTCGCGGTCGGCCAGCGCGATCAGCTCGGTGCGCAGCGGGCCGTCGGCCATCGGGGTGAACTTGTTGAAGATCGGCTCGACCACCACCGGGAGCACGAACGAGAGCAGCAGCACCAGCCCGGCGGCGCCGGCCGCGCCGAACGCCCACCACCAGCGCGGCGCGAAGTGCGTGACGGCGAAGAAGCCGGCCAGCGCGAGGCCACCCAGGACCACCGAGACGACCAGCGACTTCAGCAGGTCGGCGCCCCACCCGCCCCAGGACTGGGTGGAGATCCCGTAGCGCACCACGACGGTGTGCCGCCAGGCCGCGAACGGCAGCGTGAGCACCTCGCCGACCAGCACCACGAGCAGGCCGCCGAGCACCGCGCGGGCCAGCCAGTGGTCACCGAACGGCCGGCCGGCCAGCTCGACCAGCCGCGCGCCGACCGGCGTCAGGCCGAGGACCAGGGCCACGATCAACCCCAAGATCATGCTTGCGTACGTGCCGGGGCGCAGCTCGGCGCGGAACTGCCGGGCCCGGGCCACCTGCTCGGACGGGAACTGGCCGAGCGCGGCCACCTGATCGGCACGGGGCGCGGGCGCGCGATGCCACGGGACGGTGAGCGCGGCGAAGACCACCAGCGCCACTAGGAGCACCCCGAACGTGACGAGGGCCCACAACCGGGGAGTCATGACAGAAGATCCTAGGGGCTCCTCATGATCACGCCACGTGGCGGCGCATCGGGACGATCACCGGTGGCTCCGGCGTCTCCAGCAGCTCCACCTCGAAACCGGCCAGCTCGAACGTCTCGATCGCCCGCAGCTCGCCGGGAGTCAGGTCGGCGATCCCGTCCGGCGTGTCGGCGAGCAGGCTGACCAGGCACCCGGTGCACTCGTCGGTCCGCTCGACGCAACGACCACAATCGATGATCATTACCCCTCCTCAACCAGGAGGGCCGCCCCGTGCAACGAGCCGGTCACCTCAGGTAACCGTCACGCTATGCGAGGGGTACGACAGTTTCCGCGCGCGTGCCCCAGCAGATGCGCGCGGGGCGGCGCAGCGCGGGGCGGGGCCGCGCGAGGCGGCGCAGCGCGAGGCGGCGCAGCGCGGGGCGGGGCGGGGCCGCGCGAGGCGGGCCCGCGCGAGGAGAGGCGGGGCCGCGCGGGGCGGCGCGGCGCGGGGCGGGGCGGGTCAGGAGCGGGCGAGGCGGCGCAGGAGCGAGTCGGCGCCCATCGGGTAGGCGCCGTGCCGGCGCACCCCGTCCGCCACCTCGCGGTCCGACGAGACCACGACCAGCGGGCGCCCCGGCGGCTCGGCCCGGACCAGCTGCCGGATCAGCTCGTCGGCGGTCATCCCCTTGCGGGAGAAGAGCACCCGCACCCCGCGCGGCGCCGGCGGCAGCCCGTGCACCCGCTCGGCCCCGTCGAAGACCACGGTGACCTCGTCCCCGGTCTGCGCGGCGATCCCGCCCAGCCCGGTGATCAGGCGCTTGCGCTGCTGCTCCAGGGACATGTCGGCGAAGCCGCGCTTGGTCACGTTGTACCCGTCGACGACCAGGTGCGCGCGGGGCAGGGCGAGCAGCTGGTCGAGGCGGCCGGGGTCGTCGGTGTCCTGGGCGCGGGCGCGGGACCGCTCGGGCGCGCCGGGGCGGTCGGCCGCGGCGTCGGCGACGAAGTCGGCGGGCAGCTTGTCGCTCGGCTCCAGGGCGAGCTCGCGGCGCAGCCCGGTGGCGGCCTGCCCGATCGTCTCGAGCAGCAGCCAGAGCCGGGCGTCGTCGACCGCGCGGGAGTCCTTGGCGGCCTGCTTGCCGGTGGCCGCGGCGGTCTCGGCGTCGGTGAGGCGGGACTTCATCCGGCGTACCTCCGCCTCGTGTTCCTGCGCGATGCGCGACGCGCGCCCCTTCTCGGTGGCCAGCAGGTCGGCCGCGCGTTTCTGCGCGGCCTGCGCCTCGCGCAGCGCCTTCGCCGTGGTGCGGGCCTCCTCGCGCAGCTGGCCGAGCTCCTCGCGGACCCGGGCCAGCTCGTCGCGGAGCTTGTCGGCCTCGACCCGGGCCACAGTCCGGTCGTGGTCGGCGCGGGTGGCGCGCTGCTCGGCAGTCCGGATCCGGTCGGCCAGGGCGGCGCTGTCCGCGTCGGCCCGGACCACGTCGCCGGCCGCGTCGATCAGCTCGCGCCAGCCCTCCGGCCGGGCCAGGTAGGCCAGCGCGGCGACCTCCACCGGGTCGGCGGCGGCCGGGGCGACGCCGCTGGTCACGGCGGCGCCGAGGTCACCGGCCTCGGTCACGATCCGGGCGCCGATCCGCTGCCGGAACAGCGGGTCGGCGGTGAGCTGGGCGGCGATCTCCCGGCCGCCGAGGCGGGCCCGGCGGTTCGGCGCGAAGCGGGCCACCCGGCGCAGCACGACCGGGATCTCGTCGCCGGGCAGGCCGGGCAGCGCCGCGGCGGCCAGCACCATGATCCGCTGACGGACGGGTTCCGGGAGGACCGGCTCGGGGGAAGCCGAAAGGGTGACATCCGCAGCCTCGACCGCCGCCTCCTCTACGGGGCGGTCATCGGGCTCCAGCGGCGCGGACATCCACCCATTCTCACACCGTGGCCCGGTAAAACGCTTGCTGAGGCAAGTGATCTTTTCCCGGGCGGCTCGGTTTATGTCGTACCCCCGCTCTAGTGTTGCCCGCCGTGGCACAACCGGCTTATGTGCAGGGCACTCTGGACACGCTGCTGTCCGCCGACGGTTCGGTCGATCCGGCCGCGCTGTCCCTGGCGGACACCACGTTCGTCGTGCTCGACCTGGAGACCACCGGCGGCGCTCCGGACGGTGGCGGGATCACCGAGATCGGCGCGGTCAAGGTGCGTTCGGGTGAACTCCTCGGCGAGTTCGGCACCCTGGTCAACCCGGGGGTGCCGCTGCCGCCGTTCATCACCGTCCTGACCGGCATCACCGAGGCGATGCTGCGCCCGGCGCCGGCGATCGAGGCGGTGCTGCCGGGCCTGCTGGAGTTCCTGCGCGGCGCGGTCCTGGTCGCCCACAACGCGCCGTACGACGTCGGTTTCCTCAAGGCGGCCTGCGCCGCGCACGGCTATCCGTGGCCGTCGCCCCGGGTGCTGGACACCGCGGCCCTGGCCCGGCGCGCGCTGACCCGTGACGAGGTGCCCAACCGCAAGCTCGGCACGCTGGCCCAGTTCTTCCGTTCCACGGTCGAGCCGAACCACCGCGCCCTGGACGACGCGAAGGCGACCGTCGACGTGCTGCACGGGCTGATCGAGCGGCTGGGCAGCTTCCGGGTGCACACGCTGGGCGACGCGATCGAGTTCGCCAAGACGATCACCCCGGCCCAGCGCAGCCGGCGGCACCTGGCCGACAACCTGCCGCGGGTGCCCGGGGTCTACATCTTCCGGGCCGCCGACGACCGGCCGCTCTACGTCGGCAAGTCCAACGACATCTCGACCCGGGTGAAGAGCTATTTCACCGCCGCCGAGAAGCGCTCGCGGATCTCCTCCGAGATGCTGACCGCGGCGGTGCGGGTGGAGGCGGTGGAGTGCGCCCACTCGCTGGAGGCCGAGGTCCGGGAGTTGCGCCTGATCGCCGCGCATGCACCGCCGTACAATCGGCGGTCCAAATATCCCGAGCGGATGGTCTGGCTGAAGCTCACCGCGGAGGCCTTCCCGAGGTTGTCGGTGGTCCGGCGGTTCGCCGAGGACGGTGCGACCTATCTGGGCCCGTTCACCTCGCGGCGCACCGCCGAGCTGGCCGCCGCCGGGGTCTACGACGCGGTGCCGTTGCGACAGTGCAACCACAAGCTCTCGCTGCGCACCCGCACCCCGGCGTGCGCGCTGGCCGAGCTGGGCCGCTGCCCCGCGCCGTGCGAGCACGAGATCTCCCCGGCGGAGTACGACCTGCGCGCCGCCCTCCCGTTCCGGACCGCCACCTCGGGCGACCCGGGCCCGGTGATCGAGGCGATCCTGGCCCGGATCGACACGCTGAGCGACAAGCAGCGGTACGAGGAGGCCGCCACCGTCCGGTCCCGCCTGATCGCCCTGCTCCGCGCGCTGATCCGGATGCAGCGGCTGAACGCGCTGACCCGCCTGCCGGAGATCGTCGCCGCCCGGCGGGACGACAAGGGCGGCTGGGAGATCGTGGTGGTCCGGCACGGCCGGCTGGCCGCCGCGGCCACCTCGCCGCCGCGCGCGCACCCGCGGCCCACCCTGGACGCGGCGCGCCTGACCGCCGAGACGGTCCTTCCCGGACCGGGCCCGGTGGCGTCGGCGACGCCCGAGGAGACCGAGCGGATCCTGGCGTGGCTGGAGCGGGTGGACACCCGCTTGGTGGAAACCTCCGGCGACTGGGTGTCACCGGCTCGTGGCGCGGCGCGTTTCGCCGCGCTGCTAAGCAGGGCTGAATCGGCCGCATCAGCCCAAGACTCGACCGTTCGCCTATCGGTAACTGACCGTTCGGATGACGCCCGCTCGCTTAGGCTGTAAGGCACGCGCGGACTTGTGGTGATTCAGCCATCCCGAGTCCACGTGCCATGCTTCGTAGAGAAGTGTGGACGATCGGTGAGGGGGTGTCCGGGTGGACGTCGACGCCGGCCACGGCGCCGCTCTCGGTCGTGCCTTGCCGGCCGCCACGTCCCCGAGCCCGCTCAGCTTCACCCAGCGACTCCGTTCGCTGTTGAGCTTCCCGGGCAACGACGACGATCCGGTCACGACCCTGGCCAAGACCCATCGCAACATCCACCCGTCGGCCGATGTGGCCCTGCTCCGCCGCAGCTACGCGATCGCCGAGAGCATGCACCGCGGCCAGTTCCGCAAGTCGGGTGATCCGTACATCACGCATCCGCTCGCCGTCGCGCAGATCTGCGCCGAGCTGGGCATGGACACCACGACCCTGGTCGCCTCGCTGCTGCACGACACGGTGGAGGACACCAGCTACACGCTGGAGGCGCTCGAGGGCGACTTCGGCGCCGAGGTGACCCACCTGGTCGACGGCGTGACCAAGTTCGACAAGGCGTTCTACGGCAAGGCCGCCGAGGGCGAGACGATCCGCAAGATGATCGTCGCCGCCGGCAAGGACGTCCGGGTGCTGGTGATCAAGCTGGCCGACCGGCTGCACAACATGCGCACGCTGGACGCCCGCTCCCCCGCCTCCCGCGCCCGGATCGCGAACGCGACGCTGGACGTGCTGGTTCCGCTCTGCGACCGGCTCGGCATCCAGGCGCTCAAGCGCGACCTCGACGACGTGGTCCTGTTCCACCTCGAGCCGGACTCGTTCGCCCGGATCGACGAGCACGTGAAGAACCGCCCCGGCTGGGACGAATACCTGGCCGACGTCTCCACCAAGGCGCGCGTCGCGCTGCGCCGCTCCCGGGTCGACGCCGAGGTCACCGCGCGTCCCCGGCACTACTACTCGATCTGGAAGGACACCGTCGCCGGCGGCCACACCGTGCCGCTCGACCTGCCCCGGATCGCGGTCGTGGTGGACGGGCCGGAGACCGACTGTTACGCCGCGCTCGGCGCGATCCACGGCCGCTGGCGCCCGGTCGCCGGCCGGTTCAAGGATTTCATCGCCTCACCGAAGAACAATCTGTACCGCTCGCTGCACACCACCGTGGTGGGCCCGGAGGGCCGCCTGGTCGAGGTGCTGATCCGCACCCAGACCATGCACCGGTACTCGGAGTACGGCGTCGCCACCAGTTACCGATATCCGAAGGTGTCCGACGAGCCGTCCGGCGCCGACCAGCTGACCTGGCTGAAACGGGTGCTCGACTGGCAACAGGACACCACCGACGCGGCCCAGTTCCTCGACTCGCTCCGATGTGACCTCTCCGAGGGCCAGATCACGGTCTTCGCCCACGGCAACGCGTACGAACTGCCCAGCGGCTCCACCCCGGTCGACCTGGCATACGAACTGGGCCCCTCGAAGGGCGACCAGTGTCTCGCCTCGACCATCAACGGGCGTCTCGCCCCCCTCAGCTCCCCGCTGCGTGACGGCGACGTCGTCGAGATCTTCTCGGAGAACGACGGCCAGGTCGAGGCGGAGACCAGCGCACCGCGCGGCCCGCGCCGGGAGTGGCTCGGCTTCGTCAAGTCGAGCCAGGCGCAGATGCAGATCAACCGCTACTTCGACGAGCGGAACGAGCCCGGCATCAGCATCGCCGACAAGGTGCGCCTGGGCCGCGCGACGATCGGCCTGACCCTCCGCAAGCACGACCGCGGCCTGGCCAGCGAGGTGCCGCTGCGCCGCCTGGCGGAGGACATGGGCTACCCCGACCTGGAGACGCTGCTGGTCGCGGTCTGCGAGCGCACCGTCGAGCCGGACAACGTGGTCGAGCAGCTCATCGCGATGGTCGACCACCCGGACTGAGTTGTTCAGAATCCCGGGCTAGCCTTACCCGCGTGAACATCTCTCGGCAGTTGCGCGGCCTCGCGTACCAAGTTTTCTACGGGCTGCCGCTGCCGGTGCGCCGCCACATCGCCCGGGCGGTCTCGCCGAAGTTCCTGGTCGGTGCGGTCGCGGTGGTCCGCGACTCGGAGTCGTCCGAGCCGGGCCGGATCCTGCTGCTGCGCCAGCCGCCGGGCCGGGGCTGGGGCCTGCCGGCCGGCCTGCTCAAGCGGGGTGAGCTGCCCTCCGTCGGCGCCGCCCGGGAGCTGCACGAGGAGTCCGGCGTCCGGATCGAACCGGGCGACCTGCGCCCCGGCAATCCGAACGCGATCGTGCATCCGAACGGCGGGATCGTCGACACGGTCTGGTTCGGCTGGGTGCCGGCGTCCAGCACGCCGCTGGTGGTGGACGGTGGCGAGGTCCTGGAGGCCCGCTGGTTCCCGGTCGACGACCTGCCGAAGCTGACCTGGCCCACCGAGCGCCTGCTCGGGACGTACGGGATCGGCCCGCGGGCCGGCCAGCTCCCGCCGTCCGTGCCCTCGGCCAGCGTCGCGCCGTCGCGCGAGGTCCCCCAGTGACGGCTCCGGTCGCCGCGATCTGCGGCGTCGTGCTGGCCGCCGGCGAGGGGCAGCGGCTGCGCCCGCTCACCGCGTCGGTGCCGAAAGCGCTCTGCCCGGTCGGCAACCTGCCGCTGCTCGACCACGCCCTGCGCCGCCTGGCCGGCCTCGGCCTGACCGGTCCCGATCAGGTCGGCGTGAACGCCGCGTACCTGGCCGACCAGGTCGTCACGCACGCCACCGGCCGCGCGCACCTCTCGGTCGAGCTGGACGGCCCGCTCGGCACGTCCGGCGGCGTCGCCCGGCTGAAGGGCTGGATCGACGGCCGCGGCGTGCTGGTCGGCAACGCCGACGCCTACCTGACCGATCCGTTCCGCGAGCCCGGCAAGGACATCGAGGCGCTGCTGGCCGGCTGGTCCGGCGACACGGTCCGGCTGCTGACCAAGCCGTGCCGCCCCGGCGAGTCCGGCGGCTTCAGCGGCCACCGCTTCGCCGGCTTCTCGCTGCTCCCCTGGCACTTCGTCAAAGACCTCGAAGATCAAAACCAGGATTTGGTACGTACGGTGTGGCGCCCCGCCGAGGCCGCGAACGCGCTCGAACTGATCGGCTACGAGGGCCTCTACCTGGACACCGGCACCCCGCAGCTCTACCTGGAGGCGAACCTGCACGCCGCCGGCGCGAACCTGCTCGACCCGTCCGCCGAGGTCACCGGCCGCGCGGTGGACTCGGTGGTCGGCGCCGGCGCCCGGGTCGCCGGCACCGTCACCCGCTGCGTGGTGTGGCCGGGCGCGACGGTCGAGGCCGGCGAGTCCCTCACCGACGCGATCCGCGCCCCGAGCGGCCTCACCGTCAGCGTGTGACCTCGACCTGGTGTCTGGCCATCTCCGCCACCAGCTCGTCGACCGTCTCGTCGCCGAGGTGCTCGCGGGCCACCTCGACGTGGCTCCACACCAGCCGGAACGGCGTCTCCGCGCCCCAGCCACCACCCAGGCAGTCGCGCAGCGCGTCCCAGACCCAGCCGAAGTAGCCGCCGGGCCCGTTCACCGCCTCACCGATCGCGCAGAAGAAGGCGTTCATGTCGGTCACGTACCGGCCGTCCAGGTGGTACGTCCCGCCGGCCGGCCGGTCCGGGCCGCGCAGGTGGGCGTGGGCCAGCGCCAGCCGCAGCCATTCGTGCCGCATCCACGGGCTCAGCCCGGTCCACGTGTCCGGCTCGGCGGGCGGTGCCACCAGCCAGGCGTCCCACAGTGGTTTCGCGGACGCCGGGATCGGGTCCCACAGCCCGTCGTCCAGCTCCACGTCGAGCAGCCCGGGGCCGGCCGCGGAGTCCCGCACCGCGACCACCCGGCCGCGGAGACCGTGGGTGAGCGTCGAGAGGTCGGTGCCGCCCGCGCCGCGCGCCCGCACACTCGCCCGCACCTCCACGTCGCCGCCGTCGGCGAGCGCGGCCCGGAACCAGGGCTCCGGGAGCAACCCGACCAGGGTCGCGGCGGGCGGCAACAGTTCCGGCCGCTCGCGATAAAGACCTTCGACGGTACGGGCGGTGCCCAGCGCCCGTTCACCGGCGTCGCTCAACCGGAAGCCCTCGTCGTCGGGCGGTTCCTCCGCGGGCCAGTAGGCGCGCTCCTCCTGGATCCGGCCCTGGAGCACCACATCGGCGCCCTCGGCGGCCAGCACGGTGACGTCGTAGAGGTTGTCGACGTAGTCGATGTCCGGGTCGTCGTCCGCCTCGATCAGGATCGTGCCGAGGTGGGCGCGTTCGGTGCCGAGCCCGGCCAGCGCCGCCCGCAGCCCCTCGGCCGGCACGCAGTCGCGCAACACGATCCGTTCCAGCGGGACCTCGGGCGGGTCCACGAAGAGCCCGTCGATCTCGGCACAGGAGCCGACGATCCGCTCCTCGTCGCCGGTGTTCCAGTCCAGCAGCACCCAGCGCAGTGGGGGATCGATATCGGTCACCCGGTCACGCTAGTCGGCGCGCTCAAGATCCGCGGGCCGGTTACCGTGCCCACGGCGTACCAAATCAGGGGTTTGCGGGTTTGCTCGTTGTCAGTCGGCGTCGGGGAGGCCGATCGCGAACGCGTCGTCCAGGTCGTGCTTGGAGTAGGCGCGGAACGCGATGTGCGACTCGGTGTTGAGCACGCCGGGCGTCTTGGAGATGCGGCCGGCGATGACCTCGGCGATGTCGTCGAACCGGGGAACGCGGACGATCGCGATCAGGTCGACGTTGCCGGCCACCGAATACACCTCGCTGACCCCGTCGAGGGCGGCCAACGCCTCGGCGACCTCGGGAATCGAGTCGGTGGCGCAGTCGATGTGGACGATCGCGGTGTTCACCTGAGGTCTCCTCACCCATGAGGCCTCACCCATGAGGCCGAATGACCAGCCCATGCTATCCGCCCCGGGATCACCTCCGGCAAACGAACCGGCCCGCTGCTATCCGGGCCGGGATCGGCCCCGGCAAACGAACCGGCCCGCCAGCGGAAGCTGACGGGCCGGTGTCGAGTGGAGCTCAGCGCTTCGAGGTGATCTCTTCGCGCTTGCTGCCGGTGACCGGGGCCGGCGAGACCGGAGCCTCGGCCGGCTTCTCGACCGGATAGAAGAAGCCCTTCACGGCCGGCGCCAGGGCACCGAGCTTGTTCATCTTCTTCGGCACGACCCAGCCGGCGTACTCCAGCGGGATCGGGTGGCCGTGGTCGTCGACCGGGCCGAGCGGCTGGTGGATCTCGACGAACGCGCCGTTCGGCAGCCGCTTGATGATGCCGGTCTCCACGCCGTGGGCCAGCACCTGGCGGTCGTGCTGCTGCAGACCGAGGCAGATCCGGACCGAGACGAAGTACGCCAGCGGCGGCAGGATCAGCAGACCGATACGCCCGGCCCAGGTCATCGCGTTCAGGCTGATGTGGAACTTGTCGGCGATCACGTCGTTGCCCCCGGAGAGGGTCGCGACGAGGAAGAACGACAGGGCCATCATGCCGATGCCGACGCGCTCCGGGTTGTCCCGGGGACGCTGCAGCAGGTGGTGCGAACGCGTGTCCTTGAGCTTGCGCGCCTCCAGCCACGGGTACGCCATCGGCAGCGTGAACAGCGCGCCGAGGCCGACCACGGCCGGCCAGAACAGCGGCGGCAGGCTGTACGGACCGAAGTAGATCTGCCAGTTCGGCATGAGCCGGACCAGGCCGTCCATGAACATGACGTACCAGTCGGGCTGGGACGCCGAGGAGACCTCGGCGGCACGGTACGGCCCGAACAGCCAGATCGGGTTGATCTGGAACAGGCCCGCCATCAGCGCGACGACGCCGAAGACCGCCATGAAGAAGCCGCCCTGCTTCATCGCGTACCGCGGGAACATCCGCTCGCCGACCACGTTCTCGTTGGTCCGCATCGGGCCGGGCCACTGGGTGTGCTTCTGCTTGAACACGATGCCCAGGTGGACGCTGATCAGCGCGAGCAGGATGCCCGGGATGAGCAGCACGTGCGCGATGTAGAAGCGGCCGATGATCAGCTCGCCGGGGTACTCCCCGCCGAAGATCGCGGCGGACAGCCAGGTGCCGATGACCGGCAGCGACAGCATGATCGCGGAGGCGATGCGGAGACCGGTGCCGGACAGGCCGTCGTCCGGCAGCGAGTAACCGGTGAAGCCGGCGAAGAACCCGAGCAGGAACAGCAGGACGCCGATCACCCAGTTGATCTCACGCGGCTTGCGGAACGCGCCGGTGAAGAACACCCGGGCCATGTGCACCACGATCGACGCCATGAACAGCAGCGCCGCCCAGTGGTGCATCTGCCGCATGAACAGACCACCGCGCACCTCGAACGAGAGGTGCAGCGACGACGCGTAGGCGGCCGACATCTCGGTGCCGCGCAGACCCAGGTACGACCCGTCGTACACGACCTCCTGCATCGACGGATCGAAGAAGAGGGTCAGGAACACACCACTGAGCAGCAGCACGATGAACGAGAACAGCGCGATCTCGCCCAGCAGGAACGACCAGTGGTCCGGGAAGACCTTGTTGAGCAGCCCCCGGAGCGGCGTGGCGGCCTGGAACCGGTCGTCGGCGCCCTTGGCGAAGTTGGTTACAGCCTCGGCTGGATCAAGCTTTCGGCGTTTCACGGCCGCTCCCAGAAGTCGGGTCCGACAGTGTCCTTGAAGTCAGACGTTGCCACAAAGAAACCTTCGTCGTCCACCGACAGCGGCAACATCGGCAGACGCCGGGTGGCCGGGCCGAAGATCGGCTGCGCGTTGTTGGTGATCAGGAACTGCGACTGGTGGCACGGGCAGAGCAGCCGGTTGGTCTGCTGCTCGTACAGGCTGGCCGGGCAGCCGGCGTGGGTGCAGATCTTCGAGTAGGCGACGTAGTTGCCCCACATCGAACCCTTGTTGCGCCCGTTCTTGTCCGACTCGGCAGCGGCCAGCGCCGTCGCCGCGTCGTCGGCCCGCAGGTGGATCAGCAGGGTCGGCGAGTCGGCGTACTTGTTGGTCGCGCCGCCCGGGATGCCCGGGTAGACGGTCATCTGACCGCCGGCGCTGACGTCCTCGGGGCGGATCGGCGTGCCGTCCTCGCGGGACAGCCGGACCAGCTTGTCGCCGTTCGCCACCGGGTCGTAGCCGGTGTGGTACATCATCGGCTGGGCGTCCCGGTGCGGGTTCTGGATCAGGCCGCCGACCAGCGGGGCCGCCGCGGCCAGGCCCAGCGGGGCCAGGCCGAGGCCGATCGCGCCCTTGAGCAGCGGGCGACGCTGCACCCCGAGCTCGTCCGCGACGTACATCATGGTCTGGCCGGTGATCAGCCGTTCCTCGTCGCTGGACGGGTCGCCGTGCCGCTGCTGGATGGAGAGCTCGTGCGGCAGCAGCTTCTTCGCCCAGGCGAGGATCGCGATGCCGAGCGAGAACAGCGAGATGCCCAGGCTGATGCCGAGGATCGGGGTGTAGTAGTCACTCCGCGTCTCGCCCATCGCGAACTTCCAGGGCCAGACGATGTAGAAGACCACGAAGGCCAGCCCGAACAGGCCCGAGATCAGGAACAGCAGGCTGATGTTGCGGACGACCCGCTTCTCGGCCTTCGAGTTCGCGCCCTGGAACTGCGACTCGTACGTGACGATCTCGATGTCGTCGCGCCGCAGGCCCTCCTTCACGATGTCGAAGCGCGTCAGCTTCGGATCGTGCACGTCGACCGGGGAGCCGGTCTCGCCGTGGTGCATCGTCGTCATGACTTCCCCGCAATCCAGAGCGACGTGAAGACCAGGATGGTGATGCCGACCAGGAAGATCGCCAGGCCCTCGGTCGCCGGACCGTACCCACCCAGGTTGAAGATGCCGCCCGGGTCCTTGTTCTCCTGAAGCTGCTGCGTGATGTAGGTGATGATCTCGCGCTTCTCGTCCGGCGAGAGCTGGTTGTCACCGAAGACCGGCATGTTCTGCGGACCGGTCAGCATCGCCGCGTAGATCTGCTCGGCCGTGGCGTCGTGCAGGGCCGGAGCGAACTTCCCGGACGACAACGCGCCGCCGGCACCGGTGAAGCTGTGGCACGAGGTGCAGTTGACCCGGAAGAGCTCGCCGCCGCGGGCCAGGGCCTCGGGGTTCGTCTTCAGGTTCTCCGACAGGTCGCCGGCCGGAACCTCCGGACCGCCGCCGATCTCCTGGATGTACTGCGCGATCTGCTTGGTCTCATCCGGAGTGAACTGCGGCTTCTTCTGCTCGGCCTGAGCTTCCTGGCGGGTCATCGGCATCCGGCCGGTGCCGACCTGGAACTCGACCGAGGCGGAACCGACGCCGATCAGGCTGGGACCACGGTCCTGCACACCCTGCCCGTCCCGCCCGTGGCAGGTGATGCAGCTCTGATCGAAGAGCTGCTTGCCCTGCTGCGCGGCGGTGGAGAGCGGGGTGTTGTCCTCGGCGAACGCGCCGGGTGCGAAGGCGGTGTAGATGCCGCCGGCCAGCGCCAGCGCCGCGAGCATTCGCACCGCCGCGCCGATCCGCCGGCGTGCCCGGCTGGGCGCGCCGCGGCGCCGGGAGAACACCCGGGCACGCCTGCTGGCGGGGGTGTCAGAAGTCATGGGCTTATGTCCCTCTGGTTTGAACCTGAAGCTCAGCGGATTGCGGCGGGCGCTTACTTGAGCCAATAGATCATGGCGTACAGCGCGATCCAGACCACGTCGACGAAGTGCCAGTAGTAGGACACGACGATCGCGGAGGTGGCCTGCGCCGGAGTGAAGCGCCCCATGGTCGTACGGATCATGTAGACGATGAAGGCGATGAGGCCGCCGGTCACGTGCAGACCGTGGAACCCGGTGGTCAGGTAGAACATCGAGCCATACCCGTCACCGTTGAGCTTGACGCCCTCGTGGACCAGATTGCGGTACTCGTTCGCCTGCCCCAACACGAAGATCAGGCCCATCACGAAGGTGACCGTGAACCAGCGCCTCAGCGCGAACACGTCCCCCTTCTCCGCCGCGAAGACGCCCAACTGACAGGTGATCGACGACAGGACCAGGATCACGGTGAACGTCGTGGCGTAGGGGACGTTGAGCTCTTTGGTGTGCTCCGCCCACATGCCTGGCGCCGCTGCACGAATGGAGAAGTACATGGCGAACAAGGCTGCGAAGAACATGAGCTCGCTGGAGAGCCACACGATGGTCCCGACGCTGACCATGTTGGGTCTGGTCAGCGAATGGATCCGGCTCTTGTCGATGGCTGCCGCTGTCACGGGCTCATTATTCCCCCGCGGTGGGCCCAAGGTCAGGCGGGGTCCCTAAACCGGCACTGTGGGCAGCCCGGAATATTCGGTGAGCAGGGGGTAGGTCTAGCTTCGAGTGGTGCAGTCAGTCGAAATGGCCTCGCTTGCGGACGCCGGCGGGGATACTGAACTTCCGCCGTTCAGCGCGTCGGCCATCTTCAGCCACTTCCATCTGGTGAGCCTGGTCGCGGTGGGCCTGCTGGTCTCGGCGGCGCTCTACCTGTACGGGGTGCAGCGCCTGCGACAGCGGGGCGACCACTGGCCGGCCGGGCGGATCGTGGCGTTCGTCGGCGGTGGACTCGGCTCGATCGCGCTGGTCTCGGTGACCGGGATCGAGGCGTACGACACCACCCTGATCTCGGTGCACATGGTCCAGCACATGGTGCTGACCATGATCGGCCCGATCTTCCTGGCGCTGGGCGCGCCGACCACGCTGGCCCTGCGGGTCATGCACGGCCGGCCGCGCCGGGCGCTGCTCGCGGTGGTGCACAGCCGGTACGTGAAGGTGCTGACGTTCCCGCTGGTCGCGTTCGGACTGTTCATCGCGAACCCGTTCATCCTCTACTTCACCGGGCTGTACCGGCAGACCCTCGAGCACGCCTGGCTGCACGAGTTCGTGCACCTCCACTTCATGGTCACCGGATGTCTCTTCTTCTGGCCGCTGCTGGGCCTGGACCCGCTGCAGAACCGCTGGCCGTACCCGGGGCGCGCGCTGCTGATGGTCCTGTCGGTGCCGTTCCACACCGTGCTCGGGCTGACGATCATGCAGATGCCGGAGCTGCTCGGCGGCGACTGGTACCCGAACCTGCACCTGAGCTGGCTGGATCCGCACAGCGACCAGATCACCGCGGGCGGCATCCTCTGGGCCGGCGGGGAGGTCGTCAGCGTCACGATGCTCGGCATCCTGGTGATGCAGTGGATCCGCCAGTCGGAACGGGAGGCTCGCCGGATCGACCGGGCCCTCGACCGCGCCGAGCTGGAGGAAGCCGCGGCGGCGGCAGCGGAGGCCGGTTCCGCGGCGGGTGCTGCGGCGGGTCCTTCGGCAGGCGCTTCGACGGGTCCTTCGGCGGCCAAGATCACAAGCTCGGCGAACCCCACCCGACCGGACCCCGACGCCGGATAACAGATTCGGTACGATCGGCGGGACCTTCGAGGTGAAGTGGGGCACAAAGTTGAGCGACACCACCACTACTCAGTTCACGGTTCTGCTATACAGCGACGACGCCGCGGTGCGCGACCGGATCCGGCTCGCCATCGGCACGCGTCCGGCGATCGACCTGTCCGTCGAGTTCACCGACGCCTCCTCCTGGGAGGAGTGCCGGCGACTGCTCGACGACTACGAGATCGACCTGATGGTGCTCGACGGTGAGGCGACCCCCGCCGGCGGGCTCGGCATCGCCCGGCAGACCAAGGACGAGTACCAGGATCCGCCGCCCACCTGCGTCGTGATCGCCCGGGCCGCCGATCGCTGGCTCGCGGCGTATTCGCAGGTCGACGCGACCCTGCTGGCCCCGCTCGACCCGGTCACCACCGGTCAGACGGTCGCCGGACTGCTCCGCGCCCGCCGCGACGGCGCGGTGCCGCTGGGCGCCCTGCCCCGCACCTGACGACTGCTCCCACACCCCCCGACGGAGGCCCCCGCCATGGGTGCACGCACCTGGCCGAACCTGACGATGTCCCTGCTGCGCGGCGAGGAGCTCGCGACCGCGGACACGGCCTGGGCGATGGGCGAGATCATGGCGGGCAACACCACGCCGGCCCAGATCGCCGGGTTCGCGGTGGCGCTGCGCGCCAAGGGCGAGACGCCGGCCGAGCTGGCCGGGCTGGTCGAGGCGATGCTCGCCAACGCCACCCTGGTGGAGCTGCCGGAGGAGGTCCGGACCACCGCGGTCGACGTGGTCGGCACCGGCGGCGACCGGGCCAACACGGTGAACATCTCCACCATGGCGGCGATCGTCACGGCCTCCGCCGGGGTGACCGTGGTCAAGCACGGCAACCGGTCGGCGTCGTCCACCACGGGCACCGCCGACCTGCTCGAGCACTTCGGGATCCCGCTGGACCTGGGTCCGGCCGGGGTGGCCGCGACGGTCCGCGAGGCCGGCATCGGCTTCTGCTTCGCGGCCCGCTACCACCCGGGCATGCGGCACGCCGCGGTCACCCGTCGGGAGCTGGGCATCCCCACGTTCTTCAACGTGCTCGGCCCGCTCACCAACCCGGCCCGGCCGACCGCGGCCGCGGTCGGCTGCTTCGACCCGCGGATGGCTCCGGTGATGGCCGCGGTCTTCGCCCGGCGTGGCGACTCCGCGCTGGTCATGCGCGGTGAGGACGGCCTCGACGAGTTCACCACCGCGGCGCCCACCCGGGTCTGGCTGGCCCGCGACGGCAAGGTCGAGGAGTTGCTCATCGACGCGGTCGAGGTGGGTCTCCCGCGCAGCGCGCCGGCCGACCTGCGCGGTGGGGACGTCGCCTTCAACGCCGACGTGGCCCGCCGGGTCTTCGCCGGTGAGCCCGGTCCGGTCCGGGACGCGGTGCTGCTCAACGCGGCGGCGGCGTTCGCGGCCCGGGGCGGCTTCCCCGGCGACTTCCGCGAGACCCTGCGGACCGGCATCGCCCGCGCCGCGGAGGCCGTCGACTCGGGGGCCACGACGAAGCTGCTGGAGCGCTGGGTCGCGGCGGCCCAGGCCGCCAAAACCGCCGAATAACCCCATTCTTCGGTACGACCCCGGCCCCGCCCCGATAAACGCCGCCGCCCGTCGGCCTCGACCGGCGCTGACGGCTGCCCCGAGCCCCGAGAACAGCCGTGTGTGCCGGGGACCGGGCGGTGGGTGGTTTCGGGGCGGGTATATACATCCGGGACTGGGTTGGGGGATCTCGTGGGCACTACGTGCTGAAAAATCCTGAAAAAGACCGCAACACGCCGTCGGCGATGCTCGGCATCGCGCGGTGGACGTGACAGCGTCTGAAGGACATTCGGGTAATCCCACCTTCCGAACGAAGGAGAAGCCCGTGCACGAGCGCGAACTGCGTTGCGTCATCTGCGACGGCGACATGCTCTTCGAGACGCCGCCCTGCGAGGACGGACACGACGACGACTGCCCCGAGCTGGTGTGTACCCGCTGCGGCGCCGCCGAGGTCGTGGCCCCGATCGTCGTGCACCTGTGGATGGAGCCCAAGGGGCCCCGCCGCATCGCCCCTCAGCAGCGCACCGCCGCCGCCTGACTCCCGGCCCCGGCCCGCACCCAGGTCCCGGGCGCCCTGGCCCGCGCCCAGGCACCCGGGAGCCCCGGCCCGCACCCACGCCCCGGGCTCCCTGGCACGCACCCAGGCCTCCCGGGCGCCCCGGCCCGCACCCACGTGTCTTCGGCTGCCCCTCAGCGGTGCCTCGGACCACCCGAAGCACCCCTGACACCCAGCCGAAACCGCGACCCGCGCTGCCCGGGCCGGGCCCATGCGACCCACGCTGCCGAGCCGAGCCCATGCGACCTGCGCTGCCCTGCTCACGCGGCCCCGCGCCCAGCAACGGTCGCGGTCGCCGGCGAGGGGCTGTTCCGGGCGTCGGAGGCCGCGCCTGGGGAGTAACCGGGGGCGGGAGGCGGCAGCCGAGGCGGGAGGCGCGGCAGCCGAGGCGGGAGGCGCAGGAGGCGAGGCGGGAGGCGCAGGAGGCGAGGCGGGAGGCGCGGCAGGCGGGGCGGCAGGCGCGGCAGCCGAGGCGGGAGGCGCGGCAGGCGGGGCGGCAGGCGCGGCAGCCGAGGCGGGAGGCGCGGCAGGCGGGGCGGCAGGCGCGGCAGCCGAGGCGGGAGGCGCGGCAGGCGGGGCGGCAGGCGCGGCTGGGGCTTGACTCGGCGAGCGGCCCGCGTGGGTTCTTTGAAACCGCAACCACCCGCGGACGTCGCCCTGGAGGGCTTTGCGCTTTGGACGCGCCAGCGGCCAGCAAAGACCGGAAGGGTCCCCGCGGGAGCGACGATCAGTTATCGGCCGCAGCATAGGCAATGAAGAATTTGATCTTGATGGGTCTCGAACGACGACGGCGGCGGAAACGCGGAAGCCCGCACCTCCTGGCGGAGATGCGGGCTTCTGAGTGCGAAACCGCTGGTCAGTGCTCCGCCGGCTGGCGAGTCCCCGAGTAGTACTCGAAGAGCATCGCGCAGGACGTGAAGATCACCGCGAGCAGGCCGAGGCCGATCAGCCACCACATCCAGAAGACCAGGCCCAGGCCGGCGATCGCGGCGGAGAGCGCGATGCCGAACGGCCAGTACGAACCGGGGCTGAAGAAGCCCAGCTCGCCGGCGCCCTCGGCGATCTCGCCGTCCTCACGGTCCTCCGGGCGGAGGTCGATGCGACGGGCGACGAACGCGAAGAACCCGCCGCACATCCCGCAGAGCAGGCCGGAGAGGATCAGCGCGATCGTGCCGACCCACTCGGTCTGGTGCTGCTGGCCGTGGGTGTAGAGGCCGTAGACGGCCGCCGCGCCGAAGAGGAACGCCGAGACGCCCAGGAAGATCTTGTATTCGGTACGCATCTCAGGTCCCTACTTCCCCGCGGCGACGTTCGAGCCGCCCTGGTTCCAGCTGTGCGTACCCCGGCGGGTGTCGAACGGCTGGGTCTTCGTCGCGTACGGGTTCTCGCCGATCAGGGTCAGCGCGTCCTGCGTCGACTTGCCGGCCTTCTTCGCCGCGAGGAACTTGTCGAAGTTGTCCTTCGTGGTCGCGACCATCTCGAAGTTCATGAACGCGTGGTACGTCCCGCACAGCTCCGCGCACCGGCCGACGTAGCGGCCCTCCTTGTCGAGGGTCACCTCGAAGACGTTGCGCACATTGCCCGGCATGACGTCCCGCTTGAACAGCAGCTCCGGCACCCAGAACGAATGGATGACGTCGGCGCTGGTCTCCTCGAACCGGATCTTCTCGTGGGTCGGCACCACCAGGATCGGGATGACGTCGGACGAGCCGATCGTGGAAGCGACCGTGTTCGCGTCCTTACCGATGCCGTCCCGGTAGTTGAACTGCCAGTTCCACTTGAAGGCCTTGATCTCGACGATCTGGTCCGGGTTCTTCGACAGCTTGTCCACGTCGGTCTGCACGATCGCCGTGTAATAGAAGAGAACCGCGACGATCAGTACCGGCGTGACCGTGTACAGGACCTCCATGGGCATGTTGAACCGGGTCTGCACGGGCAGCTCTTCGCCGCGCTTGCGATACCGGATCACGCACCAGAAGATCAGACCCCAGACACCGATGCCGACGACCAGTGCGGCGATCACCGAGGCGATCCACAGGTCGTACATCTTGTGCGCCTGAAGGCTCACACCCGGGCCCGGCCATCCGAAGTGGCCGAACTTGCTCCCGACGTCCTCAACCGAGCAACCGGCGAGCAGTGCCAGCAGCAGCACACCGCCGAGACCCAGCCCGGCCGCCCGGCCAATCGCCCGCGGCCGTGTGGCCGAACTCCTTGCGCCCACCTGCTTCTGCCTCCTTAGCAGCGCCGCCGCGTGGCCGAAACCAGACACCAGGCGGCAAGGCTCACCGACGGTCGCACACTACTCGACCAGGAACGGGTGGCCCGCCACCGGGGGCGCACGCCAAGCCCTTCGAAGAAACATCAGTCAACCGGACGATACCGTTCCCTCTGTGGATTACACAGGCGATCCGGCCGTCTACCTGGACGCGGCCAGCGCCGCCCCGCCGCACCCGGTGGCCCGGGAGGCGCTGCTGGCCGCGCTCGCCGACGGCTGGGCCGATCCGGCCCGGCTCTACGCGGCGGGCCGGCGGGCCCAGCAGCTGCAGGAGGCGGCCGCCGCGGCGGTGGCGGAGATCTTCGGGGTACGGACCGACGAGCTCTCCTTCTGGCCGTCCGGCACCGCCGCGGCGCAGGCCGCGGTGCTCGGCGGGCTGGCCGGGCGCAAACGGGCCGGCCGGGTCCTGGTCCACTCGGCGATCGAGCACTCTGGAGTGCTGCACGCCGCCGGTACGGCTGAGGCCCGTGAGGTGGGTGTGGACCGTCTGGGCCGGCTCGACCTGGCCGCCTGGTCGGCCGCCGTCGCCGCGCCCGGGGTGGCCCTGGCCAGCCTGATCAGCGCCAGTCACGAGGTGGGCACGATCCAGCCGGTCGCCGCCGCGGCGGACTACTGCGCGGAGTACGGGGTGCCGCTGTTCGTGGACGCCGCCCAGTCGGCCGGCCGGGTCCCGGTGCCGCCGGGCTGGTCGCTGCTGAGCGCGAGCGCGCACAAGTGGGGCGGGCCGCCCGGCGTCGGGGTCCTGGTGGTCCGCAAAGGGGTGCGATGGATCTCACCGTCCCCGCAGGATGATCTTTATCGCCCCCGGCCGGGCGGCTCGGCGGATCTGCCGGCGATCGTGGCCGCCGCGGCGAGCCTGCGGGCGGTCACCGCCGAGGCCGAGGCCGAGGGGGTCCGCCTCAGCGCGCTCGTCGACCGCATCCGGGAGCGCGTCGCGGCCACCGTGCCGGACGTGGAGATCGTCGGCGACCCGGTCGACCGGCTCCCCCACCTGGTCACGTTCAGCTGTCTCTACGTGGACGGGGAGGCGCTGCTGCACGCGCTGGACCGGCACGGGTTCGCGGTCTCGTCCGGCTCCTCGTGCACGTCGTCGACGCTGCGCCCGAGTCACGTGCTGGAGGCGATGGGCGTGCTCAGCCACGGCAACGTGCGGGTGTCGCTGCACCGCGGGGTCACCGGGGCGGACGTCGAGCGCTTCCTGGCGGTGCTGCCCGGGCTGGTCGCGGAGATCCGGAACGAGGCCGGGATGTGATCACGCTGGACTGCCTGGGGCAGAAGTGCCCGCTGCCGATCATCAAGCTGGCCCGGGCGATGCCGGGGGTGGCGGTCGGCGAGATCGTCCGGGTGCTGGCGGACGATCCGGCCGCGGCCAACGACATCCCCGCCTGGTGCCGGATGAAGGGCCAGGAGTTCGTCGGCGGCCACGGCCACTCGTTCGACGTGCGCAGGATCAGCTAGCTCAAATAACCGACCACCTGCGGGACCGGGTCCTTGGCCAGGAACGTGTCGACGACCAGGCGCGGGCCCAGGTACGGCTCGTACTCGGACTGGCGCTCCAGGACCCGCACCCAGTCCGGCACGCCGTCGTGGTCACGGGACTCGAAGCGCGCCTCGACCCGGCGCCGGTGCTCGGTGTCGTCGCCGCAGACGACCTCGACCACGCGCAGCGGCACCGCCATCCGCTCGGCCAGGTCGACCCAGAGGTCACGGGCGGCCTTGACCGGGTTCACCGCGTCGATGATCACGTGGTGGCCGATCTTGAGCTGCTCCTCGGCCAGGGCGGCGACCACGCCGTACGCGGCGTACCCGGGCCGGGTCTCGTGGACGGCGTAGCGCTGCAGGGTGAAGTCGACGACGTCGACGGCGAGCACCGCGGCCGGCAACTGTGTCGCGACGGCGCCGGCCAGGGTGCTCTTGCCGACCCCGGGGAGGCCGGCGAAAACCGCTAGAACCATGTTCGGAGTTTCTACCCTCAGGCCGGCAGGTGCGGGGTGATCTCGGCAGCGGCCTCGTCGCCGTACGCCGCGGTGAACCGCTTGATGAAGTCGGTGGGCTTGATGTCGTACTCCTGGGTGCCGACGGTCTCCAGCACCAGGGCGGCGACCAGCGAGCCGACCTGGGCGGCCCGCTCCAGGCCCAGACCCCAGGAGAGGCCGGAGAAGAAGCCGGCCCGGAAGCCGTCGCCGACGCCGGTCGGGTCCTCGCCGAGCACGTCCGGGACGACCGGGACGTGGATCCGCTCGATCCCCTTGCCGGTGATCTCCACGCCGTCCTTGCCGAGCGTGGTGACCCGGATCTTGACCTCGTCCAGCACCTGGTCGGAGCTGAGGCCGGACTTGGACTCGAGCAGGGAGCGCTCGTACTCGTTGCAGAGCAGGAACTCGGCGCCGCGGATCAGGCCCAGCACGTCCGACCCGTCGACCCGGGCCAGCTGCTGCGAGGGGTCGGCGGCGAACTTGTAGCCGCGGGCCCGGCACTCCGCCGAGTGGCGCAGCATCGCGGCCGGGTCGTTGGCGCTGATCAGCACCAGGTCGAGGCCGCCCGCGCGGTCGAAGACCGGGGCCAGCTCGATGTTGCGGGCCTCGGACATCGCGCCGGCGTAGAACGAGGCGATCTGGTTCAGGTCGTCGTCGGTGGTGCAGACGAACCGGGCGGTGTGCGCCACCTCGCTGACGTGCACCGAGTCACAGTCCACCCCGTGCCGCTCGAGCCAGGACCGGTAGTCCGCGAAGTCGGCGCCGACCGCGCCCACCAGGATCGGCCGCAGGCCCAGCTTGCCCATCCCGAACGCGATGTTGGGGGCGATGCCGCCACGGCGCACGACCAGGTCGTCGACGAGGAACGACAGCGACACCTTGTGCAACTGGTCGGCGATGAGCTGGTCAGCGAACCGGCCCGGGAAGTGCATCAGGTGATCGGTGGCGATCGAGCCGGTGACGGCGATCTTCATGGCGGCCCTCAGGTGTCGGGGATCAGGGGTCGTTACGGCTAGAGCCTACCGGGCGGTTACATGGAACAGGCCGCCCCGTGAACGGGACGGCCTATCCGGAAATCGCTGACTCAGTGGAACGAGTCACCACAGGCGCAGGAGTTCTGCGCGTTCGGGTTGTCGATCGTGAAGCCCTGCGCGTCGATCCGGTCGGCGAAGTCGATGGTGGCGCCGGCCAGGTAGGGCGAGGACATCCGGTCCACCACGACCTCGACGCCGTCGAAGTCGCTCACGACGTCGCCGTCGAGCGAACGCTCGTCGAAGAAGAGCTGGTAGCGCAGGCCGGAGCAGCCACCGGGCTGTACGGCGATACGCAGGCGCAGGTCGTCGCGCCCTTCCTGCTCGATCAGGGCCTTGACCTTCACCGCGGCGACGTCGGTGAGGTTGATGCCGGTCGGGGCAGTCGCCTCGGTCGACTCGGTGTGCGCTTCAGTGGTCACGTAGGTATCTCCCTGCCAGGTGCGGTCATGTGCCGTACCAGGCAACGCTAACCCCATTCCGAGAGATTCCCAATCTCGGCGGGTTGCAGATCACCTACTCCATTGCCGGGACAGACGTTCGGCCAGTTCCCGCAGGCCGCGAGCCGGTTCGGTCATCGCCTGCTCGGTGGAACCGAAATGTTCGACCAGGGTGTGCGTCTCGGTCACGCCGGCCGCCGAGGCCTCCCGGTGCCCGGTCTCGTTGCGCCCGGCCAGCACCACGCACGGCAGGCCGCGGTCGCGCGCGCCGGCCGCGATCCCGGCCACCACCTTGCCGCGCAGCGACTGGTGGTCGAAGCTGCCCTCGCCGGTGATCACCAGGTCCGCCGCGTCCAGCTCCCGGTCCAGCCCGATCAGGTTGCTGACCAGGCCGATCCCGGAGGTGACCCGGGCGCCGAGGGCGATCAGCGCGGCGCCGAGCCCACCGGCCGCGCCGGCTCCGGGCCGAGCGGCCAGACCTTCAAGATCAAATGCCTTCTCCAGTACGGCGGAGAAGTGCTCCAGGGCAGCGTCGAGCCGCAGCACGTCCTCCCGGGTCGCGCCCTTCTGCGGGCCGAAGACGTTACTGGCGCCGTGCAGGCCGGTCAGCGGATTGTCCACGTCGGTCGCCGCGACCAGGGCGACCTGGCGCAGCTGCGGGACGCCACCGAGCGCCGCGGCGGCGATCAGCGGGGCGCCGCCGTAGGGCAGCGCGTACCCCGCGGCGTCGATCGGGGCGGCGCCGAGCGCGGCGAGCATGCCGGCGCCGGCGTCGTTGACCGCCGAGCCGCCCAGCCCGACGACCACCTGGGTGGCGCCGGTCTCGACCGCCGCGGCGAGCAGCAGGCCCAGGCCGTACGACGTGGTGGTGTTGGGGTTTCGTTCTTCGGTCGTCAGCAGGTGCAGGCCGCAGGCCTGGGCGCTCTCGACATAGGCGATCCCGCCGGCGTGCAGGATCTCGCCGCGGGCCGGCCGCCCCAGTGGATCGACGGTGGTGACCGGGATCCGGCGGCCGGGCAGCGCGGTCGCGAGGACCTCGACGAAGCCCGGGCCGCCGTCGGCGATCGGGCGCAGCACCAGCTCGTCGGAGGGGACGGACCACCCGTCGGCGACGGCCTGGGCGACTTCGGGGGCGGAAAGGGTGCCGGCGAACTTGTCCGGACAGATCAGTACGCGCACCCCAGGAGTGTGGCAGCCCACAGCCGCCTTATCCGCCCCTGTGCAACGATGAATCTCGTGACGGCGACCTGGACCGAACCTGGAAACACCCCTGTCGCGCTGCTGCTTCTCGGCAAAGGCACCGACCCGGCGAGCGAGCGGGGCGTCGACTGCCCCGGTGATCTGCCCGCCCCCAGCGACCCCGACCTGGTCGCCCGCGCGACGGCGGCGAAGGCCGCGCTCGGCGACCGGGTGTTCGTGCTCGGGCACCACTACCAGCGCGACGAGGTGATCCAGTTCGCCGATGTCACCGGCGACTCGTTCAGGCTGGCCCAGCAGGCGGCGGCCCGGCCGGACGCGGAGTTCATCGTCTTCTGCGGCGTGCACTTCATGGCCGAGAGCGCGGACATCCTGACCAAGCCCGAGCAGCGGGTGCTCCTGCCCGACCTGGCGGCCGGCTGCTCGATGGCCGACATGGCGGTGCTCGGCCAGGTGGAGACCGCCTGGGAGCACTTCCAGGACCTGGGCATCGCGGGCGACATCGTCCCGGTGACCTACATGAACTCGTCGGCCGACATCAAGGGCTTCGTCGGCCGCAACGACGGCGTGGTCTGCACCTCGTCGAACGCCAAGCGCGCGCTGGACTGGTCGTTCGAGCAGGGCTCCAAGGTCTTCTTCCTGCCCGACCAGCACCTGGGCCGCAACACCGCGGTGCTGGAGATGGGCTTCGACCTGGACGACTGCGTCCTCTACGACCCGCACAAGCCGCACGGTGGCCTGACCGACGAGCAGCTGCGCGGCGCCAAGATGATCCTGTGGCGCGGGCACTGCTCGGTGCACGGCCGGTTCACCATCGACAGCGTGCGCGACGTGCGCGAGCGGGTCCCGGGCGTGAACGTGCTGGTCCACCCGGAGTGCAAGCACGACGTGGTCCGGGCCGCCGACTACGTGGGCTCGACCGAGTACATCATCAAGGCGCTCGACGCCGCGCCGGCCGGCTCGGCCTGGGCCGTCGGCACCGAGCTGAACCTGGTGCGCCGGATGGCCCTGGCCCACCCGGACAAGCAGATCATGTTCCTCGACCGGACGGTCTGCTACTGCTCGACGATGAACCGGATCGACCTCCCCCACCTGGTCTGGACGCTGGAGGAACTGGTCGCCGGCCGAGTGCCGAACGTGATCACGGTGGACGAGAAAACCGCCCGCGAGGCCCGGGTCGCGCTCGATCAGATGCTCGCGTTGCCGTAACGCTCAGTAGTCGGGAGATTTCACCTCGGAGGGTGATTACCCGGCTACTTTCGTTCCGCGCCGCGCTTCGACTGGCGTACTTGTCACTCAGCGCTATGCTTCCCCGGTTGCAGGATCGGGTACCCCCACCCGAGTAATGCCCCCTCGATCACCGGGCGTGCACACACGCCCACCGGCTGGAGGTTACGTTGACCGACGATGTCCTGATCGTGCACGGCGGTACGCCGCTGCAGGGACAGATCCGGGTCCGTGGCGCCAAGAACCTGGTCTCCAAGGCAATGGTCGCCGCCCTGCTGGGCGAGACGCCGAGCCGCCTCTACGACGTGCCGCGGATCCGCGACGTCGAGGTCGTCCGCGGCCTGCTCGGCCTGCACGGCGTCAAGGTGAGTGACGGCGCCGAGGACGGCGAGCTGGTGATGGACCCCACGAACGTGGAGAGCGCCAGCACCGACGAGATCAACGTGCACGCCGGCTCGAGCCGGATCCCGATCCTGCTCTGCGGCCCGCTGCTGCACCGGCTCGGGCACGCGTTCATCCCGGACCTGGGCGGCTGCCACATCGGCCCGCGTCCGATCGACTTCCACATCCGGGCGCTGCGCGAGTTCGGCGCGGTCGTCGACAAGACGCCCGAGGGCATGCACCTGAGCGCCCCGAACGGGCTGCACGGCGCCAAGCTGGAGCTGCCGTACCCGAGCGTCGGCGCGACCGAGCAGGTGCTGCTCACCGCGGTCCGCGCGGAGGGCGTCACCGAGCTGCGCAACGCCGCGATCGAGCCGGAGATCATCGACCTGATCTGCATCCTGCAGAAGATGGGCGCGATCATCACGGTGCACACCGACCGGATGATCGAGATCCAGGGCGTGCCGAAGCTCTACGGCTACGAGCACAAGCCGATCCCGGACCGGATCGAGGCCGCCAGCTGGGCCGCCGCCGCGCTCGCCACCCGTGGCGAGATCGAGGTGATCGGCGCCCGGCAGGCCGACATGATGACGTTCCTGAACGTCTACCGGAACATCGGTGGCGAGCTGAAGATCACCGACGACCGGGTGGCCCGGCCGGGCGTGGCCGGCGCCGAGGGTGGCATCAAGTTCTGGCACCCGGGCACCGAGCTCAAGGCCGTCGCCCTGGAGACGGACGTGCACCCCGGTTTCATGACCGACTGGCAGCAGCCCCTGGTGGTCGCCCTGACCCAGGCCCGCGGCATCTCGATCGTGCACGAGACGGTGTACGAGCAGCGGCTCGGCTACACCGAGGCGCTCAACTCGATGGGCGCGACGATCCAGGTGTACCGGGACTGCCTCGGCGGCACCCCGTGCCGCTTCGGCCGCCGCAACTTCATGCACTCCGCGGTGATCGCCGGCCCGTCCAAGCTGCACGCGGCCGACCTGGTCATCCCGGACCTGCGGGCCGGCTTCGCGCACCTGATCGCGGCGCTGGCCGCCGAGGGCACCTCGCGGGTCTACGGCGTGAACCTGATCAAGCGGGGCTACGAGGACTTCGAGCAGAAGCTGGCCGCCCTGGGCGCGCACGTCGAGCGTCCCTGAGCTGCGATTTCGTCTCGATCAACGGCGCGGTGTGTCTCACACCGCGCCGTTTGGCTACGCTCGTGACGTGTCCCCGCTGTTTCGCCGTAAGGCTGCCGACCTCGTCGAAGACGCCACCGCCTCGGTAACTGACGAGGCGTCGGCCGACAACCGCCGCAAGAACTACACGCCCAGCAAGAAAGAGCTCGGCGTGGTCACGCCGAAGCGCGCCCCGCAGGGCCGCCGGGTCGAGGCGGCGCCGGCCGACCGCAAAGAAGCCATGAAGCAGATGCGCGAGCGGCAGCGGACCGAGCGCGCCGAGGCCTCCGCGGGCATGCGCAACGGCGACGAGCGGTACCTGCTGGCCCGCGACCGCGGCCCGGAGCGCTCACTGGTCCGCGACATCGTCGACTCGCGGCGCACGGTCGGCTCGTTCTTCATCGCCGGCGCGGTGATCGTGATGGTCGGCTCGCTGGTGCGGAGCGATGCGGTCCGGTTGGCCAGCAACCTGCTGTGGGCGCTGCTCGCCCTCGCCGTGATCGTCGACAGCATCTTCATCACCCAGCGGATCAAGAAGACCGTGAAGACCCGCTTCCCGAGCTCGGACCAGCGGATGGGCGGGCTCTACCTGTACGGCGTGATGCGCGCGCTGACCTTCCGCCGGATGCGGGTCCCGAAGCCGAAGGTCGACCTCGGCGCGAAGATCTGACCGGTCCCACCGGCGCCGGGTGGCCGCGGCCATCCCGTGCACCAGGCGGGCCAGGTCCGCGGCGCCGTGCTCGTCGTCGGCGCGCCGGATCGTGGTGACGATCGGCGCGACCTCGTCGAGCTCGACCTCCCCGCGCAGCAGCACGAACCGCAGGGTCAGCGCGGCCAGGCGGGCGTTGCCGTCGTCGTACGGATGGAAGAAGTTGACGTCCAGGTAGGCGCGGGCCGCCCGCGCCGTCACCGGGATCTCCCGGTCGGCGGCCTCGGCGAGACAGGCCGCGAAGCGGTCCTCGGTGCCGGGCTCCAGACCGTAGCGTTCCCGGCCGCCCTTGGCGTAGGCCGCCGCCGGGCGGAACCCGGGCGCCGGGATGCCCCGGAGGATCCCGTTCCAGCCGGACAACCGCCCCGCGGTGAGCTCCGCGCCGGTCGCGGCGGCCGCCAGCACCTCGCGGTGCGCGGCCAGCAGGCGGGTCAACCGGGCCGGGCCGCGCGCCGCGGTCGACTCGGCGAAGGCCAGGAAGCCGTCGCGGACGGCCCGCACCGGAGTCGCCGGGCGCGGGACGACGTCGCGCCAGGGCACGCGCTCGCGGACCCGCAGCCAGACGGCCAGGTGGTCAGGCGTGCTCATCGGCCACCCGGGCGGACAGGTCCGCGGCGACCGACTCCACGACCGCCCGGCGCGGCTCCCGCCAGCTCTCGAAGCGGCCGCCGACCGCGTGCTCGCGCAGCTCTTCCCGCCGGGCCGGATCGCCGATGCCGGCCGCTTCCAGGAACCAGTCGAGCACCGTGCCGACGCAGCTGTACCAGGCCGAGTCGTACTGGGTGCGGTCGCCGACCGCGGTGACCAGGTGGGCGACCGCGTACTCCCAGCCGTCCAGGTCGCCGGGTGGCAACGGGAGGAACCGGTCGAAGCGGCCGGCCAGCTCGACCAGCCAGTCGTGCCACTCGACCAGGGACGCGACGATCAGGGCCGCGGTCGCCTCGGCGGTGGTGACCGAGTGCGAGAAGCAGCACCAGTTGGCGACCGGGCCGCCGTCCAGGTCGCCCTCCCCCACCGACCAGCGCCAGCCGACCGCCCAGATGCCGTACCGGTCGGCCAGCCCCCGGCTGATCCGTTCCAGCCACAGGTCCCGCAGCCGCCAGTCGGCCTCCTTCGGCGGCGGCGGGAACTCGGCGAGCCGGTCGGCCACCGTCGCGGGGACCGTCGCCGGGTCGAACGACCGGTTCGCCGGATCGACGTCTGCCCAGGTCAGCCCGCCTGGATGCGGCACCTGACGGTAGAGCCGGTCCCCGGTGTACTTGAGGATCCGGCCGCGCCCGGTGACCACCCGCCAGGCCGGCGGCTCACCGGTGCTGTCGGTCGTCGCCGGCGCCGACGTGGCGAACCGGCCCCGGGCGTCGGTGGCCAGCTCGACCAGCAGCTCGTGCCAGGTGACCACGGCCGCGGCCAGGCGATCCAGGGTCTCGTCCGGGGTGGCTGACAGAACCGGGTCGATCCCCCGCCAGATCGGGACGGGCCCGTTGCCCTCCTCCTCCATCGCGATGCCGGAGCAGCGCCAGCCGGCCGCCCACCTGCCCAGGCGGTCCATCAGGGCCGCGGTCATCCGGGTGTACCAGATGCTGACCAGCTGCCACTCGGTGCCGGGCGACGGGATCTCGGCGGCCGGTGGCAGCGCGCGGACCAGGGCGGGGACGGCGGCGGGGTCGAAGCCGGGGCGGCCGGCCGGATCGAGGTCCGGCCACGTGAGGTCCCAGACGTCGGGGACGCGGATCTCGCCAGTTGTCATGGACAACCTTCCGATGGGCAGCCGGCCAGACTAACGGCGGCCGGCGCCGGGGCGGAAGCGAATTACGGCACGCCGGCCAGCCGCAGCAGCGCGGCGGTGGCCGCGGCGGCCACCACGACCACGACGAACGGGGCCTTGCGCCAGGCCAGGAGGACACCGACGGCCACCCCGGCGGGCCGGGCGACGCCGGCGAACGCGGTGCCGGCCATCAGCGCGGCGGTCCCGGCCAGGGCGGCCAGCAGCGCGGCGGCGGCCATCGGGAGCAGGCGCTGGACGGTCGGCGAGAGCTCCAGCCGGTCGCGGAGCAGGACACCGGTCAGGCGCATGGCGTAGGTGCCGACGCCCAGGGCGACGATCGCGGCGATCAACATGACGGCTCCTCGGCGCGGGCCCGCGGGCGGATCAGGACGACCAGGCCCAGCAGCGCGGCCAGGACCGGGAGGCCGGCCGGGAGGACCGGGGTCAGCAGCACCGCGGCCGCGGCGCCGACCAGCGCGACGCGGCGGGTGTCGCGGTCCCGCATCGACGGCAGGATCAGGGCGATCAGGGCCGCCGGGAACGCCGCGTCCAGGCCGAACGTGTTCGGGTCGCCGACCACGCCGCCGAGCAGGACGCCCAGCGCCGTGCCCACGTTCCAGGAGATCACCAGGGCGATCGCGACCAGCCAGTAGACCCGGCGGCGGGCGGCCGGGGTCTCCTCGGCCAGGGTGAACGCGACCACCTCGTCGGTCATCAGGTGGCTGCCGATCAGGCGGTCCCGCAGGCGCGGGCCCAGGGTGTCCGCGACCGCCAGGCCGAACGGGAGGTGCCGGGCGTTCAGCAGGAGACCGGCCAGGACCGCGGCGAACGGGTTGCCCGCGGCGAACAGGCCGGCGGCGAGGAACTGGGCGCCGCCGGCGAAGACCACGATCGACATCAGGGACGGGACCCAGGGCGGCAGTCCGTACGCGATGGCGATGGCCCCGAACGAGGCGCCGGTCGCCAGCGTCGCGGCGGCCAGCGCGGCCACGTCGCGGGGGCGGGTTCGCGTCGCGGGCGGGGGCGTTCGATATACCGTACCCATAGTTCGTCATGCTGAACGATGGCGAAGCGTTCGTCAAACCGAACAAACCGACCGATGGAGCGAACGACCATGGATCAACCGGCGCCGCCGCTCGCCGTGATCGCCGCCGCCCTGCGCCGCGAACGGGACCGCGCCGGCATCTCGCTGGCCGAGCTGGCCCGCCGCGCCGGGCTGGCCAAATCGACGTTGTCGCAGCTGGAGTCGGGTGCCGGGAACCCGAGCATCGAGACGCTGTGGGCGCTCGGGGTGGCGCTGGGCGTGCCGTTCAGCCGGCTCGTCGAGCCGGAGCCGACCCGGGTCCGGGTGATCCGGGCCGGCGAGGGCGCGACCCGGCTGCGGGCGGACCGGGCCGACTTCGTGGCGACCCTGCTGGCGACCGGTTCACCGCACGTACGGCGGGATCTGTATCTGATGGAGCTCGAACCGGGCGAGGCCCGGGAGGCCGAGGCGCACATCCCGGGCAGCGTGGAGCACATCGTGGTCGGCTCCGGACGGATCCGGACCGGGCCGACCGAGGAGCCGGTGGAGGTCGGGCCGGGCGACTACGTGACGTTCCCCGGGGACGTGCCGCACCGGTACGAGGCGCTCGAACCCTCGTGGGCGGTCCTGGTCATGGAGCATCGGTAGCCGCGTAGAGCTTGGCCACCACGTCCTCGATGTCCGGCTCGACGACCGACAGGTCACGGATCGAGACCGCCGCGACCAGCTCGGCGACGGCCGCCCCGGCGGTCAGGCCGTCCAGGGCGAAGGTCACCCGGTGCCGGTCCGCCTCGACGCCGACCAGGGTCGCGCCGGCCAGCTCGAACCCGTCCGGGAGCGGCGCCGACAGGTCGGCGACCAGGCTGCGCCGGGAGCCGTAGCGGAGGTGCAGCGCGTCGATCGTCCCGTCGTGCACCACCCGCCCGTGGTCGATCACCACCAGGCGCTCGCAGAGCCGCTCGATGTCGGCCAGATCGTGGGTGGTCAGCACGAGCGTGACGGCGCCGGTCGCGCCGAGCTCGGCCAGGAACGAGCGGACCGCCTGCTTGCTGACCACGTCGAGGCCGATCGTCGGCTCGTCCAGGAACAGCACCCGCGGGCCGTGCAGCAGCGCCGCGGTCAGCTCGCCGCGCATCCGCTGCCCCAGCGACAGCTGCCGGACCGGGGTGTCCAGGAAGTCGTCCAGGTCGAGCAGGTCGCGGCAGCGGCGCAGCCGGTCGCGGTGCTCCGCGGCCGGGACCCGGTAGATGTGCCGGAGCAGGGCGAACGACTCGTGCAGCGGCAGATCCCACCAGAGCTGCGAGCGCTGACCGAAGACCACGCCGATGCTCAGCGCCAGCCTGGTGCGCTGCGGGACCGGACGCAGGCCGCACACCTCGACCTCGCCACCGGACGGGGTGAGCACGCCGGTCAGCATCTTCAGGGTGGTCGACTTGCCGGCGCCGTTCGGGCCGATGTAGCCGACCATCTCCCCCGCGGCGATCTCCAGCGAGACTCCGGCGACCGCCTCGACGACGCGTTTCTCCCGGCGGAAACGGCCGCTCTTCACCCGTACGTCGAAGGATTTTTGCAGGTCTTTGGTTTTGATCATGAGCCTGTGCTCCTGTACTGCCGGATTCCGACGTGCCAGACGGTCGCGGCGACGCCCACGGCGACCGCCGCGACCAGGGGTGCGGCGAAACCGGACCAGGCCGGCAGGCCGAGCGGATCGGCGCGGCCCAGCAGGGTCAGCGCCGGCTGATAACCGATGAAGGCAAACCCGAGGGCGTACGCGAACAGCGCGCGGAACGCCGGCCCGTAGACCGTGATCGGGTACGACGCGAAATCCCGCCCGCCATAGGTGAACGCGCTGCCGATCTCGCCGGACTCGACCCACCAGAACGCGAGACTCGCACTGATCACGAAGATCGAGCCCATGAACACCGCACAGCACAGCGGCGACAGGGTGACCAACAACACTCGGGCCGGTGTCCAGTGGATGTCGTTCATGCCGAGCGCCACGACCAGCACGCCGAAGCCGAACACCACCCGCAGCAGCTTGCGGATCGGCAGGTCCATCAACAGCAACTGGGGCAACGTGCCGAGCGGGCGGACCAGCACCGCGTCCAGGGTGCCGGACCGCACATACGTCTTGAGGTGATCGACGTTGCCGACCGCGAAGTCGGCGAGCGCGAACCCGGACGTCGTGATGCTGGTCATCAGCAACGCCTCGGGCAGGTCGAAGCCGCCGATCCGGTCGGTGGCGCGGAACAGCACCAGCAGCGTGAGCACGTCGAAGACGGTGGCGCCGACATTGCCGAACAACTCGATCAGGAACGACGTGCGATAGGAGTAGACCGATCGCGCCTGGGCGGCGGCCAGCGCCGCGTAGGCCCGGAGCTCACCCACCCTGCACCACCAGGCGGCGCTCGGCCCGCCGCTGCACCAGCCAGGCCAGTGTCAGAAGCACGACCGCCCAGCCCGCCTGGAGGACGACCAGACCCACCTGCAGGCCCGGGCCGTCCCGCTCGGCGGCCACGTCCAGCGGCGTCTGCAGAATGCTCGGCAACGGCGTGGCCAGCCACAACGTGAGCGCCGCCCAGTGCGGCAAGAGCCGCAACGGGAAGTAGAGGCCACCCAGCACCCCGGCGCCCAGCACCCACATCAGGATCGGGCCGCGGGCGTCGTGCAGCCAGTACGCGGTCGCGTTCACCAGGAACCGGCAGCCGAAACTGACCACCACCGCGAGCAGCACCGACACCAGGAACAACGGGACCGTCTGCCAGCGCGTCGGCACCCGCAGGGGGAAGCACAGGGCGCCGACCACCACCGGCGCGACGAACCTGGTCAGCATCGCGTGGCCGGCCCGGCCCAGGTCAGCGGCCAGGTAGGCGGTCAGCGGGGGCACCGGACGTAACAGATCGGCGGCGACGTCGCCAGTGCGGATGCGTTCGGCGAGCTCCGCCCAGCCCCACAGCATGACTACGCTGAGTAAACCTTGCCCCAACCAGACGTACGTGGCGAGCTGCTGCGTGTCGTACCCCGCGGGGCGGCCGCCGAGTGTGCTCGAAGCCACCGCCAGCAGCACGTAGCAGCGCAGGTAGCCGAAGACTATGTTGGTGAACGTTCCGGCTATGGTGGCCTGACGATAGGTGGTGTACCGCCGGAAACCCGACCGGATCAGTGCACCGAAAGTAGTAACCGAGCCTCGTAACGGACCGTTCGGAGAGATCGTGAGCACGCTGGCGTCCTTCGCGGCCACGCCGCTAGTCTCCTTTCCACAAACCCGCATTTCCACCACCTGCAGTGGAGCCGGGCGACTCTACCCGGGTCCCCGGCCGGCCACGGCTGCATTTTTTGACACCCTGGAGTTCGCCGTGACGGAGCGTTGCCAATCGCCGGGCCGGATCGCCCGATGAACGGTTGGAGCTCCCGCCCGGGCGGAGAAGGCTGGGACGACGAGCCGGCGTGGGTGTACGAGGTCACCTGGGAATGGGAGCCGCTGCCCGGTCAGCGCTATCCCGGCGACCCCGGGCGCCGGAAGGCCGTGCACACCCCGGTCTACGAGGCGTCCCGCGGGCAGTCGTCCGGGACCGCGCCGGTGAGCTCGGTGCCGGAAGGCGGCGCGGCGCAAGGTTTCGGCCGGGTTCCGGCAGAAGATCCGCAGAGGTACGGGGGGCCGCAGCGCGAGCCGCGGGACTCCCAGAACGACCCCTCGTGGAATCGGCCGTACGGGGAGCAGCAGCGGCAGGCGCCGGTTTACGGGCGTGGGGCGGCTCCGTCCGTGCCGGTCAACCCTGGGCGGACGTCCGGGGCGGCGCCGGTTTCGCCGGCTCGGGGGCCGGAGCAGGGGTCCTGGGGTGGGCGGGCGCCGCAGCAGCCGCAGCAGCCTCAGCAGCCCTGGAATCGGGACGGGGGCGGGCCTCGGCCGGTTTCGCCGGCTGGGCAGCGTGGTTTTGGGCCTGGGCAGCAGCCTGGGGCTCGGGGTGGGGCTCAGGTTCCCGGTGGACCGCAAGGCCCTGGTGGGCCGCAGGGTCCCGGTGTTCCGCCTGGGCAGCAGGGGCCTGGTGTTCCGCCTGGGCAGAATCCGGCTGCGGGACAGCAGCAGCAGCGGTTCGGTGGGTTTTCGCCGCAGCATGAGCAGCAGCGTCCGCCTCAGCAGGGTGGGCCCCTTCCCCAGCGTGGCGGGCCGCAGCAGGGCGGGCCTCAGGGCGCTCCCCAGCACGGCGGGCCGCAGCAGGGTGGGCCTCAGGGCGCTCCTCAGCACGGGGGGCCGCAGCAGGGTGCGCCTCAGCATGGTGGGCCGCAGCAGCAGGGGCCACAGGTTCGGCCGGGCTTTGGGCCCGGGGCTGGGCCTCGGCCGGTTTCGCCTGGTGGGCCGACCTATGGGAGTGCGCGGCCGGCTCCCTCGGAGGCGTTCCCGAATCGGGCGGGGCGTAGTCCTGACTCGCCGTTTGATCTTCGGCCGGTTCCGCAGGATCGGAACAGTCCGGCGCCGGCGCGGCCGGCGGCTCAGCCGACTCGGATGACGCCGCCGCAGCCGACGGTTGCTCCCGCGGCGATGTATCCGGGTGGGCCGGTCCGGCCTGGGCAGGGTCACCCCGGGCAGGCTCCTTTGGTGCCTGGTCAGGGTGCTTCGGCTCCGGTCTCCGGCATGGCGTCAGCTCCGGTCTCCGGCATGGCTTCCGCCCCGGTCTCCGGCATGGCGTCAGCTCCGGTCTCCGGCATGGCTTCGGCCCCGGTCTCCGGGATTGCCTCGGCTCCGGTTTCCGGGATCGCCTCGGCTCCGGTTTCCGGCATGGCTTCCGCGCCGGTCTCCGGGATTGCTTCGGCTCCGGTTTCTGGGATTTCCGCGCCGGTGTCCGGTCTCGCGGCGCCTGGTGTCGCGCCCGTGTCCGGGATGGCTGGGCCGGTGCCCGGCGTCGCTCCGGTGTCCGGGATCGCCGGGCAGATGTCTGAGCGGCGGGCCGACGAGTTCCGCCAGATGGGGCCGCAGGGCGGGGCGAACTTCACGGACGAGTACGAGGAGCGGACCCGGCCGTTGGATCCGCGGCGGGCCGGGCATCAGGTGCAGTCCGGGCTGGCCCGGCCGGTGGACCAGCCGCCAGCCGGTGGGGACGAGCCGACCCGGCCGTTCGATCCGCGTCGGGCGGATCTCGGGGCGGCCGGTACGCACGGGCCGGGAACGGATCGGCCCTACCTGCCGGAGGAGCGCACTCAGGCGGTGGACATGCGGCGGGTGGACCTGGGCTCGCCCGGTCCGGCTCAGCCGCGGCACGGTGGGGTGCAGGTCCCGCCGCAGGATCACACGCAGGCGATCGACCCGCGCCGGGCCGGACCGAACATGCCGGGGGCCGGTGTGCCGTCCGCGCCAGGGACCGGCGGAAACTTCGCCCCGGGCGGCGGAATCTCGGCTCCGGGTGGCCCCGTTGCGGGCTCCCCGGCCCCGGGCGGCTCCGTTCCGGGCGGCCCGAGTGCGGGCAGGCCGAGCGCGGGCAGCCCCGTTACGGGCGGGCCTGCTGCGGGCGGGCCGAGCGCGGGCGGGTCTGCTGCGGGTGCGTCGGCGACAGGTGGCCCGAGCTCGGGCGGGCCGGTCGCGGGGGCGCAGGGCGTCGGGATACCGGCTGTGGAGGCGAGCGCGCCGACCACCGGTGTGCCGTTCGCCGCGGAGGGCACGCCGCCGACGGGTGTGCCGCTCGTGGCGGGCCGTGGTGGGCCTGCTTCGCCGCAGCCGGTTGCCATGCCGGAGCCCGAGGAGCCTCGCGGGCTGGGGTGGCTGCTGTCGATGAGTGGGCTCGGTGCGGAGACGCCCGTGCCGGATACGTCGCCACTCGCGCCGGAGCCGGTTGTCGAGGTGGAACCGGTGAAGCCCGCCGGGTGGTTCGCCGGGGAGGCCGCGGCTCTCGCCGCAGCGGCTGCGGCGGCTGCTGCCGAGGCGGCCGGTACCGCGGACGAGTCTGTCCACCAGATCGCCGTCGATGCCGCGCTGGCTGCGCCGATCGAGAGCGCTGCCACGCCTGCCCAGGCCACGCCTGCCCAGGCCACGCCTGCCCAGGCCACGCCTGCCCAGGCCACGCCTGCCCAGGCCACGCCTGCCCAGGAGATTGTCGATCTCGGGGCGGGGGCCGGCGATGTCGAGATCACTCAGGCGCGTCTGACCCTTGACGCGGCGGATCGTGGCGCCGCGGTGGACCAGCCCGAGATCACGTTGACCCACCTGGTCACTGAGCCGGTGGCGCATGCCGCCGCTGACGTGAACGACGTCGAGATCACCCAGGCGCGCCTCACGCTGGAGGACGCTCCGACCTCCGGCACCGGGGAACGTTCGGCTGTGGAGTCGGCCGGCGAGGCAGCGGTTGATCTTGCGGGGTCGGCTGAGGCGTCTGCGGAGGACGGTGGCTCCGAGGTGGCGCAGCACGGCCACGCTCGGGCCGAGGACACCTACACGAACGAGATTCCGGAGTGGATCGCCGCTGCTCAGGCTGGGTATGGGCGGCACGAGCGGGCCGGGGTCGAGGAACGGCCGGGGCGGCATGAGCAGCCGCACGCCGCGCACCTGGCCGGCGCGCACGTCGCAGCCGCCGAGCCGTCGACGGACGAATCCGACCTGATCGGCGCTGCCCCGGTTGCAGCCGAGGCCGCGGATCAGCCGGTGGCTGCCGAAGAGCTTACGAACCAGCCGGTCAGCGCCATGCCCGTCAGCGCCATGCCCGTCAGCGCTACGCCGATCAGCGCCGCGCCGATCAGCGCCATGCCGGTGAGCGCCGCACCGGTCAGCGCCATGCCGGTCAGCGCCGCGCCGGTCAGTGGCATGCCAATCGCGGCTACACCCGTCAGTGGCATGCCAGTCGCCGCCGCGCCCGTGAGCGCCGCGCCGATCAGCGCCATGCCGATCAGCGCCGCGCCCGTCAGTGGCACGCCCGTCGCCGCCGCGCCTGCCAGCGCCGCACCGATCAGCGCGATGCCGGTCAGTGCCGCGCCGGTCAGTGGCATGCCCGCGGGCGCCGCTCCGGTCAGTGCCACGCCTCTCGACACCATGCCTGCCAGTGCTGCACCCGTCAGTGCTGCGCCGATCAGCGGAGGGCCGGTCAGTGGCCGGGCCGTCGAGGTCGAGGGTGCGGAACCGGCCGGGCCGAGGGCTCCGATGTGGCCGCGGCTCGCCGCGGACGGCTTCGGGGCCGGGGCTGCCGATGGTGCCGTGGTGGCGGAACAGCGAGACGGCGGCGTCTCGGCCGGGTCGGTGAGTGCTGGTGCGGGGCCGGCGTCCGGGGACGTCCACGACACGTCCCTAGCGGGGTCGACCGCTGCGCACCACCACAGCGGGACCGGGCCGGCCATCGCGCTCACCGACGACACCGCGACCGAGACGTCCGCCGTCGTCGAGACCATCGTTGATGCGCCGATCGCCGACGGAACGGACAACGGGTCCGCGCCGGTCGATACCGGCACGAGCGGGGAAACTCCGGCTGCCGACGCCCACGCGGAAACTCCGGCCCCTGAGATCGCCGGGATCACGGAAACTCCGGCCCGCGAGGACGCTGGGATCGCGGAGACCCCGGTTTCCGGGAGTGCTGCTGGGACGGGCGCCGGGGCGGCTGAGAGCTCCGACGCGGCTCCGGACGCCGCCGACGCGACCTCGGTGCGGGGTGCGGACTCCGGCGCGGCTGCAGGGGCTGCTGGGGGACGTACTTACGGCCGTACCGGCGAATCCGGGGGAAAGCGCGAGGAAAGCGCGGACCTTGACCCGCAGGAGGTCGTCGCGCCGATCCGGCAGCGACGGGACCAGAGCGCGCCCGCGGACCGCCGCCGCGCCGACCCGGAGCAGATCCTGGCGGCCTACCCCTGGATGTTCGATCCCGCGACGCTGCGGGAGCAGGTCGACGAGCCGGAGCGGCTCTGGGACGTCGCGGACCGGCTGACCGACCGGCTGGAGTTCGCCGAGCGGGACAACGTCCGGGCCGGGCTGCTGAGCCTGCGCGCGGTCGTCTCGCGGGTGCTCGGGGAGCTGGACGACGCGCTGGCCGACGGCCGGGAGGCGCTGCGGCACGCCGAGGCGTCCGGCGAGGCGCGGTCCGTGTCGGTGGCGCAGGCACGGCTCGCGCACGTCCTGCAGTGGCGGGGCGAGTTCGACGAGGCCGACCGGCTCTACGCGCGGGCCGACTCGGCGGAGCTGCCGGCCCGGCTGCGGGCCGAGATCCGGGAGCTGGCCGGGCGGTCCGCGTACGAGCAGGGCCGTTTCCTGGAGGCGGTGAACCACTTCGAGCAGGCCCTGGACCTGTGCCAGGGTGGCGATCCGGAGCTGGTGGAGCGGATCGAGCTGGCCCTGGACGTGATCTCCCGGCGGTCCGGGGACGACGGCTGGGGTCCCTACCCGCGTCGCCGCGAGGAGCTGCTGAGCCTGCCGGCCGCGCCGTTGTTGCTGCCGGACGAGGGCGCCGGGCTGTGGGGGTACGCGGCGGCCGTCGAGCCGCGGTACGCCCAGGCGCAGCCGTTCTCCGAGGGGGTCGCGTGGGTGCGGCGCCCGGAGTCACCGGCGTGGGAGCTGATCGGGCCGGGCGGCGAGGTGCTGATCGGCGCCGACTCGGGCTATCTGGCCGCCGACCGGTTCTCCGAGGGGCTGGCCTGGGTGACCCGGGACGCCGAGGGCGGCTGGTTCGCGATCGACCGGGAGAACCGGCTGATCGTGCCGGGCGGGTTCGAGGACGTCCGGCCGTTCCGGCGGGGCCTGGCCTTCTTCCGGCGCAGCGGCTGGGGTGCGATCGACCGGCACGGACGGATCGTGGTGCAGCCCAAGTGGCGGCAGGTGTCCACGGTGCTGAGCACCGGCGGGCCGATCGACGGCTTCAGCGACGAGGGCTTCGCGGTGGTCGACGGCGGCGCCGGCTTCGGCGTGATCGACCGGACCGGGCAGCAGGTGATCACGCCGGCGCACAAGGCCGTGGTGATCCACCCGTCGGCGTTCCTGATCGCCGACGAGGCGGGCCGCTGGGGCGCGCTGGACCGGCAGGGCCGGCCGCTGGTGGAGACCCGGTACGTGGAGCGCGCGGAGGCGATCGACGAGGTCCGGCGACTGCTGCCGGACGTGCGACCGGTTCTCTAGTGTTTCGATAGGGTTCGAGGCATGGAGTTCCGTCATCTCGGCCGTTCCGGCCTGCTGGTCAGTGAGATCGCCTACGGCAACTGGATCACCCATGGGTCCCAGGTCGAGGAGGACGCGGCGCTCGCCTGCGTGCGCGCCGCCCTCGAGTCCGGGATCACCACGTTCGACACCGCCGACGTCTACGCCGGCACCCGGGCCGAGGAGGTGCTGGGCCGGGCGCTGAAGGACGAGCGCCGCGACGGCCTGGAAGTGCTCACCAAGGTCTACTGGCGGACCGGGCCGGGCGCGAACGACAGCGGCCTGTCCCGCAAGCACATCATGACCTCGATCGACGGGTCGCTGCGCCGGCTGGGCACCGACTACGTCGACGTCTACCAGGCCCATCGGTACGACCACTTCACCCCGCTCGAGGAGACCATGGAGGCGTTCGCCGACGTGGTGCGCTCGGGCAAGGCGCACTACATCGGCGTGTCCGAGTGGGACGCCGCGCAGATCCGCGCGGCGAAGACGCTGGCCGACGAGCTGAAGATCCGCCTGGTGTCCAGCCAGCCGCAGTACTCGATGCTGTGGCGGGTGATCGAGGCCGAGGTGGTGCCGGCGTCGCAGGAGCTGGGCCTGGGTCAGATCGTCTGGTCGCCGATGGCGCAGGGCGTGCTGACCGGCAAGTACAAGGCGGGCGAGCAGCCGCCGGCCGGGTCCCGGGCCACCGACGAGAAGTCCGGCGCCAACTTCATCGCCCGCTGGATGACCGACGACGTGCTGAACACGGTCGCCCGGCTGCGGCCGCTCGCCGACGAGGCCGGGCTGACCATGGGCCAGCTGGCGATCGCGTGGGTGCTGAGCAACCCGAACGTCTCCGCGGCGATCATCGGCGCGTCCCGGCCCGAGCAGGTCCGGGACAACGTCAAGGCGTCCGGGGTGAAGCTGGACGACGGGCTGCTGAAGGCGATCGACGAGATCGTCGACCCGATCGTCACCCGGGACCCGGCGCTCACGACCAGCCCCACGAAGCGGCCGTAGAACGATTACGCGCGTCGTTGACGAGGGCGTCGAAGCTCTCGTCAACGACGCGCGCGGGCGCTCAATTCCAGAAGCGCATCAGGTCGAGCCCTGCCGCGATCAGGCCGGTGTTCAGCCCGAGCGACTCGGCGAGCCAGCTGACCAGGTCGGAGAAGTACGCCCCGAGGCTGGTCGTCCAGAGCGCCACGAACAGCAGCATGAAGCCGAACGGGGCGAACGTGTCCCAGGCCCGCCGGTACGCCGGGCTGAGCCAGGGCCGCAGGATGCTGCCCCCGTCCAGGCCCGGGATCGGCAGCAGGTTCAGCACGCTCGCGGTGATCTGCAGGTACGCGACCACCGAGAGTGCCTGCCAGAAATCGACGTGACCGGAGACCGCGAACGCGCTGCTACCGGCCTCGAAGATGTCCGGACCCAGGCCGAGGAGGAACGGCGCGGCCGCCACCACCGCCAGGATGACGTTGGTGAGCGGCCCCGCCACGCTGATCAGCGAGTCCTTGAGCCTGCTGTTGATGTACCGGTGATCGATCCAGACCGCGCCACCGGGCAGGCCGATGCCGCCGAGGATCACCACGACCACCGGCAGCACGATGGACAGCAGCGGGCTGGTGTACTTCAACGGGTTGAGCCGCAGATATCCCCGCTCGGCCACGGTCAGGTCGCCGGAGAAGAAGGCCGCGACGGCGTGCGCGTACTCGTGCAGGCAGAGTGAGATCAGCCAGCCCGAGACGACGAACAGGAACGCGTCGACGCCCACGTTTCCGAACTTCGTCCAGAGCAGGTAGCCGCTCACCGCGAAGATCGCGACGATGCCGACGAAGACCGGGCTCGGGACGAACGCGTTCCGCGGCGTACGGGTGTAGACCGGTTCGTAGGTCACGTCACTCCGCCGGCTGCAGGCTCATCTGATAGTCGACCCGGTCGTCCTCGACCAGCGTGACCGTGCTGACCCCGGAGGCCTGCAACTGACGCCACTCCTGGCCGATCCAGGACTCGGCGTCGGCCTGACTGCTGAACGTCTCGGCCGGACCGTCGACCGATTTACCGTCGACGTCCTCGTACCGCCAACTCCACGGCATTGAGCCGCCCCCTCACGTCGTACGTCGGTGGCCTTCCACCCTACGGCGTGCGCGTGTGCGACCCGGCTTTAAGGTACGGGGCATGTCCGATGATCGGTGGAACACGGTCCTGGTGCTCGGTGGGATCCGCTCCGGCAAATCCGCGTTCGCCGAATCGCTGGTGGCCGACGCGCCGGCGGTGCGGTATGTGGCGACCGCGATCGGCGGTGAGGACGACCCGGAGTGGCGGGCCCGGATCGAGGAGCATCAGCGGCGCCGGCCGCAGTCCTGGTCGACCGAGGAGACCGGGGCCGACCCGGCCCGGCTCGCCGAGCTGCTGACCGAGGCGAAGCCCGGCGACACGCTGCTCGTCGACGACCTGGGCGGCTGGGTGGCCGCGGTGCTCGACCCGGCCCGGCAGCCCAACGACGACGTGGCCGACGTGACCGCGCTGGCCGCCGCGGTACACGCGTGCGCCGCGCGCGTGGTGCTGGTCAGCCCCGAGGTCGGCCTGTCGCTGGTGCCGGTCACGCCGGTCGGTCGCGCGTTCACCGACGCGCTGGGGACCACGAACCAGGCGCTCGCCGCGGCCAGTGACGGCGTGGTGCTGGTGGTGGCCGGTCAGCCGAGCTGGCTGAAGCGGCCGGCCGCGGCCGAGCCTTCGCCGGCTCCCCGGCCCGTGCCGCTCGTCTCGGCCACGCCCGCGCCGCCCCCGCCGCCGGTCCCGGCGACCTTCGTCACGCCGGCCGCCGACCCGGCGTTCATCGAGACGCCGGTCGAGGCGACCGTCGTGGCCCCGCTGGCCACCACCGAGCCGGTGCTCCCGGTGAGCGACGCGTTCAGCGGCGCCACCATGAGCCTGCCGCTGGTCGCGTCCGGGCTCACCAGGATCCAGCCGGGCATGGACCTGCCGCTGCCGAGCAGCGACGCCGGCCCGGACGCCCGGGAGCGGCTCGGCATGATCGACCTGCCCGGCGCCGGGCTCGGCATGGTCGCCGAGGCCGTCGAGTTCGCCGCCGCCACCCAGGACACCACCGCCCCGCAGCCGTGGTCGTCGGTCCGGGTCGTGGTGATCGCCGGCCGGCACGGCGGCGGCGCCGCGGCCGGCGCCGACCCGCTCGACGTCGAGCGCCGGGTTGCCGAGACCGAGCTCGGCATCGGCCTGCTCGGCCGGCTCGCCGGTCAGGCCGGCGCGGACATCGCGGTGCTGCGCGTGGGCTCCTCCGGCGCGATGGAGGACGGCCCGGTCGCCGCCGACCACGCGGTCGAGGCCGCGCTGCGGCAGGGCTGGCAGCTCGCCGACGAGGCGGCCGACGCCGGCCGGGACGCGCTGCTGCTCGCCGGGATCGGGGTCGGCGTGGAAGCGGCGGCCACCGCGGTGCTCGCGGCGACCACCGGGGCCGAGCCGGCCGCGACCCTCCCCCGGGTGCTGCTGCCCGGCGGACGGTTCGACGACCACGCCTGGATGACCCGCTGTGCCGCGGTCCGGGACGCTCTGCACCGGATCCGGCAGGAACCGCGCGGCGCCCACGACATCCTGCGCGAGCTCGGCGGCCTGGACCTGGCCGTCGCCACCGGGTTGCTGCTCGGCGCGGCCGCGCGGCGCATCCCGGTGCTGCTGGACGGGCCGCTGGGGATCGCCGCCGGGCTGGTCGCGCGGGACCTGGCCGGGCAGACCCGGCACTGGTGCCTGCTGCCCGAGGCGGGGACGTCGGCGCTGGTCAAGCAGGGTGCGGACGTGCTGGGCCTGACCCCGGTCCTGGAGCTCGGGCTGGACCTCGGCGAAGGCGCGAACGCCCTGGCGGCGCTGCCGCTGCTGCGGACCGTGCTGGGGCTCGCCGCGGCGCTGCCGGTGCACCCGGCGCTGCTCGCCGAGCACGGCGACGCGGGCCTGGCCGACGAGCTCGACAGCCTCCGGCCCGAGGACGCCGACGACGGCCTCGACGAGCAGGTCTCCCCGGCCGCCGGTTTCGGCAACCCGGCCGCTGCCGGGGGCCTCGACGACGCGACCACCGTGTTCTCCCGGGAGGACCTGGGCGCCGCCCTCGACGAGGACGCGACCGCCGCGTTCCGCCGGGACGACGACGGGGACACGACCACCGTGCTGCGCCGGGACGACCTGGACGGCCCGGCCGGCCGGCCGTGATCGCGCGGGTGGCCGACGGCCTGCGGCTGGCGGTCACCACGCTGACCGTGCTGCCGGTGCGTGGGGGCCGGGTGGACCGGCCGACCGCGGCCGTGGCGATGGGCCTCGCGCCGCTCGTCGGGGCGCTGCTCGGGCTGGCGATCGCCGGGGTGAGCGAGGGCCTGCGGGCGCTCGGCGCGCCCGGGCTGGTGGCCGGTGGGGTGGCGGTGGCCGCCGGGGCGCTGTTCACCCGGGGGCTGCATCTGGACGGGCTGGCCGACACGGTCGACGCGCTCGGGTCCTACCGGTCCGGCCCGGACGCTCTGGCGATCATGAAGAAGCCGGACATCGGGCCGTTCGGGGTGGTCGCGCTGGCCGTGGTGGTGCTGGTCCAGGCCGCCTCGATCGCGGTGATCCCCTGGTGGGGGGTCGTGATCGCGTGGGCGACCGGGCGGCTGGCGATCTCGGTGGCCTGCCGGCGCGGGGTGCCGTCGGCGCGGCCGGAGGGGCTGGGCGCGATGGTCGCCTCGACGGTGCCGACGCCGGTCGTGCTGATCGCCACGGCGCTCGTGGCAGGCGCGGGCGGGCCGGTGATCGCCGGGCGTCCCTGGCTCGGGCCGGTGGCTGTGGTGGTGGCGCTCGGGGGTGTTCTGCTGCTGCTCCGGCACTGTGTGCGGCGGCTCGGCGGGATCACCGGTGACGTCCTCGGCGCCTGCGCCGAGCTGGCCACCACGCTTGCGCTCCTGACCCTCACTTTCACATAAAAAAGACCCATTCCTGGGTACGTCGTCAGCCCCGCCCCGCCGGCCGACGCCGCGCGGCGCGGCCCGGCCTGGACCAGGCGGCCGGGTCGCGTGGGTTCTTTGAAACCGCGACCACCCGCGGACGTCGCCCTGGAGGGCCTCGCGTTTTTGGGCGCCCCGCGCCCTGCGAGGCCCGGAAGGGTCCCCGCGGGAGCGACGATCAGTTATCGGCCGCAGCCGAGGCAATGAAGATCTTGAAGTTGATCTTTTCTCAGCGGACCGACGGCTGGACGAACGGCGGCTTGACCAGGCGGGCCTCGGTGCGGCGGCCACGGATGTCGATCTCGACGAGGGTGCCGTCGGGCAGGGCCGGCGCGGTGTCGATCAGGGCGAGCGCGATGCCGATCTTCTTCGTCGGGGAGAACGTGCCGCTGGTGGTCTCGCCGATCGGCGTGTCGCCGGCGAGGACCGCCATGTGGCCGCGCGGGATGCCGCGGCCGGTGAGCTCCAGGCCGCGCAGCTGACGGCGCGGGCCGGCGGCCTTCTCGGCGAGGAGGGCGTCGCGGCCCCAGAACGCCGGCTTGGACCAGCCGACCGCCCAGCCGGAGCGGGCCTGGACCGGGCTGATGTCCAGCGAGAGCTCCTGGCCGTGCAGCGGGTAGCCCATCTCGGTGCGCAGCGTGTCGCGGGCGCCGAGGCCGCACGGGCGGACCCCGGCGGCGATCAGCTCGTCCCAGACGGTGGTCGCGACCTCCCAGGGGATGACCAGCTCGTAGCCGTGCTCGCCGGTGTAGCCGGTCCGGCAGACGACCAGCGGGGCGCCGCTGAGCTGGGCGTCGGTGAAGGACATGTAGTCGTGGTCGGTGGGCAGGCCGAGCTTGGCGAGGATCTCCGCCGAGCGCGGGCCCTGGACGGCCAGGATCGCGAAGTCGCGGTGCAGGTCGGTGACGGTGAGGCCGGCCGGGGCCGCGGCGGCGAGCCGGCGGACCACCTCGGCGGTGTTCGCGGCGTTCGGGATCAGGAAGACGTCGTCGGGGCCGTAGAGGTACGCGATCAGGTCGTCCACCACGCCACCGGACTCGTCGCAGCAGAGCGTGTACTGCGCCTTGCCGGGGGCGATCCGGCCCAGGTCGTTGGTGAGGCAGGAGTTCACGAAGTCGGCGGCGCCGGGCCCGAGGACCCGGGCCTTGCCCAGGTGGGACACGTCGAAGACACCGGCCGACTCGCGGACCGCGGCGTGCTCCTTGAGGACACCGCCACCCGCGTACTCCAACGGCATCTCCCAGCCGCTGAAGGGGGCGAGCTTCGCGCCCAGCGCGGTGTGGCGGTCGTGCAGCGGGGAGCGGAAGTACTCGGCAGACATGAGACTCAACTTACCGGTGACCTTGGGGCTGGTTAGAGTCGCGGGGAATACCAAGTGTTTCCCACCAGCCGGGAGCACCGCCCACCGGCGGAACCGGCCGAACGTCGCGGAGAGTCCGAGTGACCCAGCCCAGCCTCAGCCTGGTCGACACCGACCCGGCCGAATTGGCGGTCGATGCCATCGTCATCGGCCTGCACAGCCAGCCCGACCAGGACGGCGCCCTGCTTCCGGCGTCCGGCGCGGAGAGCATCGCCGCCGCCTTCGACGGGAAGCTGACCGCGACGCTCGCCCTGCTCGGCGCGACCGGGGCGCCGGGTGAGGTGACCAAGCTGGCCACCCTCGGCACGATCGCCGCGCCGCTGGTGATCGCGGTGGGCCTCGGCGACGAGCCGTCCGGCTCGGCGCCCGAGCTGGAGACGCTGCGCCGGGGCACCGGCGCCGCGGTCCGCTCGCTGGCCGGCAGCGCCACCGTCGCGCTGGCCCTGCCGCTGCCCGACGACGCCGACGCGCCGAAGGTGCTGCGCGCGGTGCTGGAGGGTGCGCTGCTCGGCGGCTACCGGTTCGCCGGCTACAAGACCAAGCCGCAGAAGAACCGCCGCGACCCGGTGACCGCGCTGCAGGTGCACGTGCCGGACGCCGCCGACGAGGCGGCCGCGGCCGAGCTGGCCCGCGCCGAGGTGGTCGGGCGCTCGGTGCGCCTGGCCCGGGACTGGGTCAACATGGCCCCGAACCTGCTGCAGCCGGCGCCGTTCGCGGACCTGGTCGCGGCCGCCGCCACCGAGGCCGGGCTGGCCGTCGAGGTGCTCGACTTCGACCAGCTGAAGGCGGGTGGCTACGGCGGCATCGTGGCCGTCGGCCAGGGTTCCGAGGCGCCGCCGCGGCTGGTCAAGCTGACCTACACGCCGGCCGGGGTGGCCGAGCCGAAGCGGGTCGCGCTGGTCGGCAAGGGCATCACGTTCGACACCGGTGGTGTGAGCATCAAGCCGGCCGCCGGCATGTGGGAGATGAAGTCGGACATGGCCGGCGCGGCCGCGATCGCCGCCACCATGCTGGCGATCGCCGCGGTCAAGCCCGGGGTGGCCGTCTCCGGCTACCTGGCGATCGCGGAGAACATGCCGTCCGGGTCGGCCTACCGGCCGGGCGACGTGATCACCATGTTCAACGGCAAGCGGGTCGAGGTGTTCAACACCGACGCCGAGGGCCGCATGGTGCTCGGCGACGCGATCGCCCGGGCCTGCGCGGACGGCGCCGACTACCTGTTCGAGGCGTCCACGCTGACCGGCGGGCAGGTGATCTCGCTGGGCAAGCGGGTCGCCGGCCTGATGGGCTCGGAGGAGGCGACCGGCCTGGTCAAGGCGGCCGGCGACGTGGTCGGCGAGCCGGCCTGGCCGATGCCGCTGCCGGACGACGTGCGCAAGGGCATGGAGTCGGAGATCGCCGACATCTGCCAGACGAACGCGAACCTGGACCGGGCCGGGCACATGCTGCAGGGCGGCGTGTTCCTGCGCGAGTTCGTCGAGCCGGGCGTGGAGTGGGCGCACATCGACATCGCCGGGCCGGGCTACCACTCCGGCGAGGCCACCGGGTACTGGACCAAGGGCGGGACCGGCGTGCCGATCCGTACCCTGCTGCACCTGGTCGAGACGCTCTAAAAGGCGGGTGCCGCCGCCCGGGAATCAGGCCGGGCGGCGCTTCTGCCGGGCGTTGTAATCGCGCATCCGCTGCGGATAACCGAGCAGCCGGACGTCGTAGATCGGCATCGAGAGCTGCATCGCGAAACGGCGGGCGATCTCCGGCGACTCAATTCGCCGGCGGGTCCATTCACCGTCGTGTGCCACAAGCAACACGGTGGTCTCGGTCACCGTGGTCCGCGGCTCCACGAACGCCTCCACGCCCCGGCGGGAGCGGAAGAATTGCGTCAGGTGCTCCAGATCAGCCTGATTGACCGGTCGTCCGCCGGGCCCTCCGGTACGGGGGCGACGCCGAAACCAAGCCACTGCTCCTCCTCGCGCTGAATGCCGCAAGGGTACGACGAGCCGACGTGTTGTGGGGCACCTGGCTGCATTGAGCGGGTCTTCAAGTGACAAGATGTCCGAGACGGGACTGTGACCGTTTCCATTGTGTGACCCACATGGCGACGACTCGACTACTGGAGTCAACGTGAGCCAGCCGAACGGCGGAACCTTCGACATCGTCATTCTCGGGGCAGGCAGTGGCGGGTACGCGGCCGCGCTGCGAGCCGCCGAACTGGACCTCTCCGTAGCGCTGATCGACAAGGCCGAGCTGGGCGGCACCTGCCTGCACCGCGGCTGCGTCCCGACCAAGGCGCTGCTGCACGCGGCCGAGATCGCCGACCAGACCCGCGAGAGCGAGCAGTTCGGCATCAAGGCCGACCTGGTCGGGATCGACATGGCCGGGGTCAACACGTACAAGGACGGCGTTGTCGGCCGGCTGTACAAGGGTCTGCAGGGTCTGCTGACCCACAACAAGAACATCACCGTGGTGGCCGGCGCCGGCAAGCTGGTCAGCAAGGACACCGTCGAGGTCGACGGGCAGCGCTACACCGGCCGCAACGTCATCCTGGCCACCGGCTCCTACTCGCGCTCGCTGCCCGGCCTGGAGGTCGACGGCACCCGGGTGCTGGCCAGCGAGCACGCGCTGAAGCTGGACCGGGTCCCGTCCTCGGCGATCGTGCTGGGCGGCGGCGTGATCGGCGTCGAGTTCGCCAGCGTCTGGAAGTCGTTCGGCGCCGACGTGACGATCATCGAGGCCCTGCCCCGGCTGGTCGCCGCGGAGGACGAGGACGTCTCGAAGCAGGTCGAGCGCGCGTTCCGGAAGCGGAAGATCAACTTCAAGGTCGGCAAGCCGTTCGAGAAGGTCGAGAAGACCTCGGACGGCGTCAAGGTCACCATCGCCGGCGGCGAGACCCTCGAGGCCGAGGTCCTGCTGGTCGCGGTCGGCCGTGGCCCGACCACCGCCAACCTGGGGTACGAGCAGCAGGGCATCACCCTGGACCGGGGCTTCGTGATCACCAACGAGCGCCTGCACACCGGGGTCGGCAACATCTACGCCGTCGGCGACATCGTGCCCGGCCTGCAGCTCGCGCACCGCGGCTTCGCGCAGGGCATCTTCGTGGCCGAGGAGATCGCCGGCAAGAACCCGGCGGTCATCGACGAGGCCGGCATCCCGCGGGTCACCTACTCCGACCCCGAGGTCGCGTCGGTGGGCCTGACCGAGGCCAAGGCCAAGGAGAAGTACGGCGCGGACAAGGTCACGTCGTACAACTACAACCTGGGCGGCAACGGCAAGAGCCAGATCCTCAAGACCACCGGCTTCGTCAAGCTGGTCCGGGTGGAGGACGGCCCCGTGGTCGGCGTCCACATGGTCGGCGCCCGCATGGGCGAGCAGGTCGGCGAGGCTCAGCTGATCTACAACTGGGAGGCGTTCCCGGAGGACGTCGCCCAGCTCGTACACGCCCACCCGACGCAGAACGAGGCGCTGGGCGAGGCTTTCCTGGCGCTCGCAGGCAAGCCGCTGCACGCGCACAGCTGAATTCATCGCTTCGAAGCGTTAAGGAGTTTGGGGAAAAATGCCGACATCGGTAACCATGCCGCGGCTGGGCGAGAGTGTCACCGAGGGCACCGTCACGCGCTGGCTCAAGCAGGAGGGCGAGCGCGTCGAGGTCGACGAGCCGCTGCTCGAGGTCTCCACCGACAAGGTCGACACGGAGATCCCGTCGCCCGCCGCGGGTGTGCTCACCCGGATCGTGGTCGCTGAGGACGAGACCGCGGAGGTCGGCAGCGAGCTGGCCGTCATCGCCGGCGAGGGCGAGGACGCCCCGGCCGCTTCCGAGCCGGAGCCGGCCGCCGTCGAGGCCGAGGCCACGCCGTCGGCCGGGAAGCCGGTCGAGGAGGAGGCTCCCGCGGCGCCGCAGGCGCAGGCCGCGCCCGCCGCCGGTGCGGCCGAGGGCACCGAGGTGAAGCTGCCGGCACTCGGCGAGAGCGTCACCGAGGGCACCGTCACCCGCTGGCTCAAGGCCGTCGGGGACAGCGTCGAGGTGGACGAGCCGCTGGTCGAGGTCTCCACCGACAAGGTGGACACCGAGATCCCGTCGCCGGTCGCCGGAACGCTGCTGGAGATCCGGGTCGGCGAGGACGAGACCGCGGAGGTCGGCGGCGTGCTGGCCGTCGTGGGCTCGGCGTCGGCCGCGCCCGCCGCGGCCCCGGCGCCCGCTCCCGCGCCGCAGCAGCCGAAGGCCGAGCCGAAGCCCGAGCCCAAGCCGGAGCCGAAGCCCGAGCCGAAGGTGGAGGCTCCGATCATCGAGTCGAAGCCCGCGCCGGCGCCCGCTCCCACGCAGCCGGCCGCGCCGGCCGCCGAGACGGTCAAGGCGAACGGCGCCGGCGACGCCGGTTACGTGACCCCGCTGGTCCGCAAGCTGGCGGCGGAGAAGGGTGTGGACCTGTCCGCGCTGTCCGGGACCGGCGTCGGAGGCCGGATCCGCAAGCAGGACGTGCTCGACGCCGCCGAGAAGGCCGCTGCCGCCAAGGCCGCGCCCGCCCCGGCCGCCGCTCCCGCCGCCGAGGCGCCGGCCACCAAGGCCGCCGCCAAGCCGGAGCCGAGCCCGCTGCGGGGCCGCACCGAGAAGCTGACCCGCATCCGGGCCACCATCGCCCGCCGCATGGTCGAGTCGCTGCAGGTCTCGGCGCAGCTCACCACGGTGGTCGAGGTGGACGTCACCAAGATCGCGACGCTGCGGAACAAGGCCAAGGCCGACTTCCAGGCCAAGCACGGCGTGAAGCTCACCTTCCTGCCGTTCTTCGCGTTGGCCACGGTCGAGGCGCTGCAGCAGCACCCGGTGGTCAACTCCTCGATCGACGTCGAGGCGGGCACGGTCACCTACCACGGCTCCGAGCACCTCGGCATCGCGGTGGACGCGCCGAAGGGCCTGGTCGTCCCGGTCATCAAGGACGCCGGTGACCTGAACCTGGCCGGTCTGGCCAAGCGGATCGCGGACGTCGCGGAGCGCACCCGGAACAACAAGATCGGGCCGGACGAGCTGGGTGGCGGCACGTTCACGCTGACCAACACCGGCAGCCGGGGCGCGCTGTTCGACACGCCGATCATCAACCAGCCGCAGGTCGGCATCCTCGGTCTCGGCGCGGTCGTCAAGCGCCCGGTGATCGTGAACGACGCCGAGCTGGGCGAGATCATCGTCCCGCGGTCGATGGTCTACCTGGCGCTCAGCTACGACCACCGGATCGTGGACGGCGCGGACGCGGCCCGCTTCCTGGGCACGCTGAAGGAGCGTCTCGAGGGCGGGCACTTCGAGCCCGACCTGGGACTCTGATCACGGTTTGAGGGCCGGGGGTGCGTACGTCGTACGTACCCCCGGCTTTTTTGTTTTGGTTTGAACGATCTCCGGGAAAGAATCAGAACCATGCGGATCGTGATGGCCGGCGCCTCCGGCTTCCTGGGTGCCCGGCTCGCCGAACGGTTGCGGCAGAGCGGCCATGACATCACCCGCCTCGTCCGGCGCCCGCCCGGCGTGGGCGAGGCGAGTTGGACCCCGTCGCAGGGCCGGCTCGACCCGGCCGTGCTGGCCGGCGCGGACACGGTGATCAACCTGTCCGGCGCGAACGTCGGCGGGCGGCGCTGGACCGCGCGGTACAAGAACGTGCTGCGCGCCAGCCGGCTGGACACCACCGGCACGCTCGCGCAGGGCATCGCCAAGCTGCCGGCCGCCGACCGGCCGCGCACGCTGCTGCAGTCCTCCGCGGTCGGGTGGTACGGCGACACCGGCGACCACGAGGTCAGCGAGGAGGCCCCGGCCGGCACCACGTTCCTGGCCGACCTCTGCCGGGTCTGGGAAGCCGCCGCCCGGCCGGCCGAGGACGCCGGCACCCGGGTCGTGCTGCTCCGCACCGCACCCGTCCTCGATCGACAGGGCTCGCTGCTCAAGCCGCTGCTGCCGGCGTTCAAGCTGGGTGGCGGCGCGCGGATCGGCGGCGGCCGGCAGTGGATGTCGTGGATCGCGCTCGCCGACTGGCTGGGCGCCGCCGAGTTCCTGCTGGAGCGCGAGGACCTGGCCGGCCCGGTCAACATGGTCTCCGCGGCGCAGTGCACGAACCTGGAGTTCACCAAGGAGCTGGCCCGCCAGTTGCGCCGGCCGGCGCTGCTCACCGTGCCCGGCCCGGTGCTCGATGTGGTGCTGGGCGAACTGGCCGGCGAGGCGCAGCGGAGCCAGCGGGTGATACCCGGCGTTCTGCGCAATGCCGGGTTCTCCTGGACGTACCCGGACATCGCGTCCGCTCTCGAGGCCGCGCTCCGATCGCAACCCGCGAACGCGCACTGATCTACAGGCGGCGCTGCTAACCTGCGCGTGATGTCCGTCGCCGCCCCCGCCCCCGCCGCGTCCGCCGATCCCCCCTCCGAGCCCGCCACCGAGCCCGGTGCCAAGCCCGGTGCCAAGCCACGTGAGTGGCCGGTGCACCTGTGCGTCGCGATCATCGCGATCTCCTTCGCGGTGTACGTGACGAGTGGGCTCTGGCGCGACCCGTTCACGCACGTGCTCGCCGACAACGTCGGTGACCAGGCGTTCTTCGAATGGCTGATGGGGTACGGGTACTACACCGTCACCCAGGGCGCGGACCCGTTCTTCACCTCGCTGCTGAACGCGCCGCTCGGCGTCAACCTCGCGGCGAACACCTCGATCACCGTCTACACGGTGCTGATGACGCCGGTGACGCACCTGTTCGGCCCGCAGGTCAGCTTCGTGACCGTGCTGACGCTGAACCTGGCCGGCTCCGCCTTCGCGTGGTACCTGTTCCTGCGCCGCTGGCTGGTCGGCAGCGCGCTCGCGGCCGCGGTCGCCGGGCTGTTCTGCGGGTTCGCCCCGGGCTTCATCTCGCACGCGAACGGGCACCTGAACTGGACCGCCGGCTGGGTCGCCCCGGTGGTGATCTGGCAGGTGCTGCGGCTGCGCCAGCCGGGCCGCTGGCTGCGCAACGGGGTCCTGCTCGGGGTGCTGCTCGCGGTCGGCTTCTCGATCGCCGCCGAGGGGCTCTTCTACACCGCGCTGGCCTGCGGGGTCTTCCTGATCGTCTGGGCGGTCGCGCGACCGGTGCGGCGGGAGGCGGCCGAGGCGCTGCCGACCGTGCTGCGCGCGCTCGGCGTGACCGCGGTGGTCGCCGGGGTGCTGCTGGCGTACCCGCTGTACATGCACTTCGCCGGGCCGCAGACGTTCTCCGGGACCGGCTTCAACCAGCGGTACTTCGTCGAGGACGCGGCGGCGTACCTGTCGTTCCCGAGCCGCTCGCTGGGCGGCTTCATCGGCTGGCACGCCGACCTGGCACCGAACCGGACCGAGGAGACGTCGTTCTTCGGCCTGCCCCTGGTGCTGCTCATGGTGGTCGCGTTCGGGCTGCTCTGGCGCCGGTCCGACCCGGGCCGCCGGGCCACGCTGCGCGCGGTCGGCCTGGTCGGGATCTTCTTCTTCCTGCTCTCGCTCGGCCCGCGGCTCAACATCGACAAGCACGAGTTCGACATCGCGCTCCCCTACTCGGCCCTGGTGCACCTGCCGCTGTTCAACTCGGCGCTGCCGATCCGCTTCGCGCTCGGCGTGGTCGGCGTCTTCGGCATCCTGCTCGCGCTGCTCGTCGACCAGCTGGTCGGCCGCCGCGACGCGACCGGCGCCGGCGGGGTGCTGAACCGCACGCTGGCCTCGGCCGTCGCGCTCAGTCTGTTGCCGATCATGCCCCTTCCGGTACGGATCCAGCACCGCGCCCCCGAGCCGGCGTTCATCGCGGACGGCCTGTGGAAGCAGTACGTGCCCGACGGCGGGACGCTCTCCGCGCTGCCGTTCGCGCTGAACGTGACCGCGGACGGGCAGCGCTGGCAGGCGTACACGATGGCCCGCGGCGGTCAGCAGTTCCGGATCCCGGACGGCTACTTCCTCGGCCCGCAGACCACCGGTGAGGCCGGCAAGAAGGACGTCGGCCGGATCGGTGCGCCACCGCTGGCCACCGACTGGCTGTTCCTGCGCGCCGCCTGGTACGGCTACGTCACCCGGCTCACCAACGCGGACCGCGCCCAGGCCCGCGCCGACTTCCAGTACTGGGGGCTGGACGCGGTGTTCCTCGCGCCGGAGATCACCGGCTCGGACCACCAGACGCTGAACCGTTCCGCGGTCGAGGCGACCGCGCGGGACCTGCTCGGCGAGCCCGAGGAGGTGGGCGGGGTGCTGGTGTGGCGTATCCGTCGCGGGACGGACCCGGTCGACCGTTAGGTACCGGTGAGTACGGAGTTACGCTGGCCGTCGTGACCTCCTCCGTACTCACCGTGCTGCGCCCCGGCCTGGTCGATTACCGCGACGCCTGGGACGAGCAGAAGCGTCTGCACGAGGCCGTGGCCGACGGCACCCAGCCGGACACGATCCTGCTGCTGGAGCACCCCAGCGTCTTCACCGCCGGCAAGCGCACCGAGCCGGGCGACCTGCCGTGGGACGGCACGCCCGTCGTCCGGGTCGACCGCGGCGGCAAGCTCACCTGGCACGGGCCGGGCCAGCTGGTCGGCTACCCGATTCTCAAGCTGCCCGCCCCGGTCGACGTGGTGGCCTACGTCCGCCGCACCGAACAGATGCTGATCGACGTCTGCGCCGAGTTCGGCGTGACCGCCGAGCGGGTCGAGGGGCGCAGCGGCGCCTGGGTCCGGGCCACCGACGGCGGCCTCGACCGCAAGATCGCCCAGATCGGGCTGCGGGTGGCCCGCGGCGTGACCCAGCACGGTTTCGCCATCAACGCCGACTGCGACCTGGCGAACTTCGACCGGTTCGTGCCGTGCGGGATCCGGGACGCCGGGGTGACCTCGCTCAGCGCCGAGCTGGGCCGGCCGGTGCCGGTGGCCGAGGTGATGCCGGTCGTCGAGCGGCACCTCACGACGCTGTTCTAGGAACCTTCCAGACGGTGGTGCCGCCGTCCTTGCGGCAGGCCAGGAAGTCGCCCGCCGCGACGCAGCCGAACGGCGTCACGCCGGTCAACGCGCCGTAGACGTGACCGGTGCGCAGGTCGGTGACCTGCGTCCGGTCCCGGTCGGCGCGCAGCATCAGATCGTCGACGGCCTCGCCCCGGCCGAGATCCCGGAGCACCCGCCCGGTCGCCGGGTCGGCCACGACGGTGTGCCCGTCGACCCGCCGGGCGATGCCACCGGAGTAGGCGAGCCAGTTCGGCGCGGTCCAGCGCGGCTCACCGGTGGCCGGGTCGAGCGCGGTGGTGCCCTGCTCCCCGCTGACGCAGTCCAGATCTCCGCAGGCCACGATGCTGGCCGGGCTCAGCACGTCGGCCGGGGCGGACCACACCGGCGTCAGGTCGCCGAGCCGCAGCACGGTCAGGTCGGACAGGCCGAACAGGTACACCCGGTCGCCGATGATCGGTGACTCGCCGAGGCTCACCCCCTTCCCGGGCAGGGGGTGGGTGGCCAGCAACCGCCCGTCCGCGACCGACCGCACCTGGGCGATCAGGCTGCCGACGACGGTCACCGTGAACAGGTAGCGCCCGCTCGGGTCCAGCTTCGCGGACAGGGCCTCGCCGGGCTGCGACCACCGGACCCGGCCGGTCTCCAGATCGGCCAGCTTCAGGACGCCGTCGCCGCGGATCACCACCTGATCGCCCTGGATCAGCGCGGCGCCCGAGTCCAGTTCCCAGCGGTCCCGCCCGGTGGCCGCATCGACGATCTTCACGGTCTGGTCGTCGCTCACGACCAGCGCCGTTCCGGCCCGGGACAGCCGCACACTGCCGTTCGTGGCCAGCGCCGCCCAGACCCGCCAGGACGGGCCGCCCGCGACCAGCGGCCGGGCCGCGACCTCCACGCCGTCACCGCCGGGGGCGTCCTGCACGGTGTAGAGCGCCCGCGGGTCGAGCAACGTGGCCGCCGCGGGACGCCCGCCGGTGTCCGCGACCTGCTGGAACACCATCGGCCGGGCGGTCGCGGCCGCGCCGCCGAGCAGCAACAGCGGCACGACGGCGAGCGCGACCGGCCGCCACCACGGACGCCGCCGCTCGCGGGGCGGCGCCGTGGCGGGGACCACGTCCAGGTCGATCAGCACCCGCACAAACTACGGCTACGGCGCCACCCGGTGCGGGTCGCGCGGGAACGCCGTGACCTCGCGGACGTTCGCGGCGCCGATCAGGCGGGCCACCAGGCGCTCCAGGCCGATCGCCCAGCCACCGTGCGGGGGCATGCCGTACCGGAACGTGTCCAGATAGCCGGCATAGGCCGCGAGCGGTTCGCCGGACGCGCTCAACGCGGCGACGTAGTCCTCGTACCGGTGCAGACGCTGACCACCCGTGACGATCTCCAAACCCCGGAAGAGCAGGTCAAAGCCGTTCGAGTACGACGGGTCGGCCGGGTCCGGGTGGGTGTAGAACGGCCGTTTGCGCATCGGATAGCCGGTCACGAAGACGAACTCGGAACCGTGCTCCCGCCGCGCCCACTCGCCCAGCGCCCGCTCGTGCGCCGGCGCCAGGTCCGGCTCGTCGGCCGGCGCCCCGGCGATCTTCAGCGCCTCGGCGAAGTGCACCGCCGGGATCTCCGCGGGCACCTCCGGCACGGCGAACCCGGTCCGCTCGGTGACCGCGCCGAACATCCCGGCGATCGTCCCGGTCAGGGCCGCCATCACGTCCCGGTGGTCGGCGATGAAGCCCATCTCCGCGTCGAGCGACGTGTACTGCGTCAGGTGTCGCGCGGTGTCACTGTTCTCCGCGCGGAACACCGGACCGACCTCGTAGACCCGCTCGAAGACGCCGACCATCATCTGCTTGAAGAACTGCGGCGACTGGGCCAGATACGCCGGCCGGCCGAAGTAGTCGAGCTGGAAGACGTTCGCACCGGACTCGGTCGCCGACTCGACGATCTTCGGGGTCTGGATCTCGACGAACCGCCGCGCCTCCAGCGCCGCCCGGAAACCCGCGGTCGCGGCCGCGGAGATCCGCAACGCGGCCCGGCGGGCCGGATGCCGCAGGGCAAGCGCGGCGTGGTCCAGCTGGGTGGGCAGACTCGCGGTCAGCGCGGGTCGATGCAGTTCAAACGGCAGCGGTACGTCCACTGCGGAGTGCACGTGGATCTCCGGGCCGGTCAGCTCCACGCCGCCGGGTGCCTGCTCGTTCGGCGTGACGGTGCCGACGACCGAGACGACCGACTCCTCCGTCAGCTCGCCGGCGTCGGCCATGACCACCTGGGCCAGGCCCGCGGCGTCGCGGATGATCACGAAGGTGACCGACTTCAGTCGGCGGACCCGATGGACCCAGCCTTCGACAAGCACTTTTTCGTACGGATGAGCGGCCAGTTCAGTGGAGAGGATGCGTTGCACGGCGGTTACCTCCTCGGGATGCTGCAACGCGGCCCCAGGGAGGTGCGGGCGAGCGGGATCCTCGCGGTACCACCGCACCTTCACGCTCTTGCGAGCGCCTCTTGCACTGCTCGGCTCCGGGGTGTCTTCGCGCTCCGGCGCTCGGGCCACCATCACAGCTGCAGGTGGCTCTCTCGGCCGGCGGATCGGAGCGCTACTCGGTCCCATCACTGCCGTTGGCCCGGGACGTTAATCCACTCCTCGGCATCCGTTCAACCGGTTTTCCGCGCTGCATTTCATTCCGGGTTCAGATTCGTGACGGCGGTCACACGGAACGTCACGTGAGCCTCGTCGCCCCTCCGCCGCAGCCGGACCCCGCGGGCGTATCTTCGGGTTGTGACTATTGCTCCCGAGGGCCGCCGCATGCTGCGCATCGAGGCGCGAAACGCCGAGACTCCGATCGAGCGGAAGCCGCCGTGGATCAAGGTCAAGGCGAAAATGGGTCCTGAGTACACCCAGATGCGCGGGCTGGTCCAGAAAGAGGGCTTGCACACCGTCTGCCAGGAAGCCGGCTGCCCCAACATCTACGAGTGCTGGGAAGACCGCGAGGCCACCTTCCTCATCGGTGGCGATCAGTGCACCCGGCGCTGCGACTTCTGCCAGATCGACACCGGCAAGCCGGCCGAGTTCGACGCCGACGAGCCCCGTCGCGTCGGTGAGTCCGTCGCCACCATGGGCCTGAAGTACGCCACCGTCACCGGCGTGGCCCGCGACGACCTGCCCGACGGCGGTGCCTGGCTCTACGCCGAGACCGTCCGGCAGATCCACAAGCTGCAGCCCGGCTGCGGCGTCGAGCTGCTCATCCCGGACTTCAACGCCGAGCCCACCCAGCTCGCCGAGGTCTTCGGCGCCGCCCCCGAGGTGCTCGCGCACAACGTCGAGACCGTCCCGCGGATCTTCAAGCGGATCCGCCCCGGTTTCCGTTACGAGCGCTCCCTCGACGTGATCACCCAGGCCCGGTCCGCCGACCTGGTCACCAAGAGCAACCTGATCCTCGGCATGGGCGAGGAGCGGTCGGAGATCTCCGCCGCCCTGCGCGACCTGCACGCGGCCGGGTGCGAGCTGATCACCATCACGCAGTACCTGCGGCCGACGCCGCGGCACCACCCGGTCGAGCGCTGGGTGAAGCCGGAGGAGTTCGTCGAGCTCCGCGAGGAGGCCGAGGCGATCGGCTTCGCCGGGGTGATGAGTGGGCCGCTGGTTCGGTCCTCCTACCGGGCGGGTCGGCTCTACCGGCAGGCGCTTGACGCTCGGGGCTGAGTCCGCTCCCCCTGCTACTGCTTTGTTGCCGCTTTTTGTTGCCGCACCGCTTGCTGCTCTTTGTTGCGCACCGCTTGCTGCTCTTTGTTGCGCACCGCTAGTGCCCGGCCCCGGTCCAACCCACCGGGGCCGCAGCATTTCCGGCCCAGCCGCGTTTCTTGAGTCGCGGTCGGCGTCAGTCGTTCGGCGGAGACAGTGAAGGCCCGCAACCGCCTCAGGTCATCCGTTGCCTGGGGTGGTTGCGGGCCTTCAGCCGGCCATCACTTCTTGCCCTTTTTGCCTTTCTTTCCGCTGTCCTTCTCCTTGCCTTTGTCCTTGTCCTTGCCCTTGCCGTCGCGCTCCCGGCGGAACTCGGCAAGCCGCCGATCGGTCTCCGCCTCGGCCGCGGCCGCCTCGGGGAACATCAGCGGGTACATCAATCTCGCGAAGATCAAGATGATCGGCGCGAGCCAGGCCCACCACGGTATTCCGGATTCCGGCCCGAACAACGCCTCGACCACCGTGTAAGCATCGTCGACGGCGCTGTCCATCACCGGCCCCCAAGGGACAAACGGAACGTGTCGTGCATGACGGCTCCCTAGGCTGTTGGGTCGGCCAGCCATATCGGGCACCCACCAGGCGGGATTAGCCTTCATCCGCCCGCGCCGGCGCCCTTCGGAGACGTCCGAGCGCTGAGCCCGGCGAATTGCCACCACCCCGCAACCGCGGACACCCACCCGGCAACTAAGAAACCGCCGCCACCCAAATCGGACACCCCGCAGCCACGCGGATCGGCCCGCTGCCAGCCACCTGCCGTCTGCCGCCCGCCGCGCGGACCGACCCGCACCCGCCGCGCCAGCTGCTCCTGGGGCCCCGCCGCGACCCGCCACCCGCCGCGCAGACCGACCCGCCGCCTTCCACCCGCCGCGCGGATCGGCCCGCTGCTTGCCGCCCGCCGCGCGGACCGACCCGCCGCCTGCCACCCGCCGCGCGGATCGGCCCGCTGCTTGCCGCCCGCCGCGCGGGACCGGCCCGCCACCCGCCGCGCGCGGCCGCTCCTGGGGGCGCCGCCGCGACCCGCGACCCGCCGCGCGGACCGACCCGCCGCCTTCCACCCGCCGCGTGGGCCGGCCCGCTGCTTGCCGGGCGAGTCGTCGACGCGATCGCTTTGGATCGCACGCTCCCGAGCGCGGAAAGATCAGTCCGCCGGGGGCGCTTGAGGTCAGGCGTTGAGGAGGCCAAGGCGGTGGGCGACCGCGGCGGCCTCGACGCGGTTGGTCACCTCGAGCTTGGCGATGATCCGGGAGACGTGGACGCTCGCGGTCTTCGGGGAGATGAACAGGCGCTGGGCGATCTGGCCGTTGCTCTGGCCCTCGGCGACCAGTTGCAGCACCTCGCGCTCCCGGGCGGTCAGCAGGCCGCCGGCCGGGCTAATCGCCGAGGTGGGGCCGATCCCCACCCCGGGGCGGATCCCCACGCCGGGGCGGATCCCCAACCGGCGGGCCAGCGTCTCCGCAGCCTCGACCAGCGGGATCGCGCCCAGCGCCGTGGCGATCGTGGCCGCCTCGGTCAGGGCCGCGGCCGCGACCGGGCGGTCGGCGGCGTTCGCCTCGGCGGCCCGGACCAGGGCCGACGCCAGCTCGAACGGCTGCCCGTCGACCCGCCAGGCGGCCACCGCCGCGTCCCACCGGGCGGCACCGCCGTCCAACTCGGCCTCGACCTGGGCCGCGCCGGCCAGCTCAGCCGGGTACCGCCGCGGCAGCTGCTCGGCGATCCCCCGGATCCGCCCCACGAGGTGCGCCACCACCTCCGCGGAAACCTCCCGCCCCAGCCCCACCCAACCACCAGCACCCGAACCACCGGCCCACGCGCCACCAACCCCAGCACCGGCAGCCCGCGCGCCATCAGCACTGCCAGCCCGCCCGCCACCACCACCAGCGCTGCCAGCCCGCGCGCCATCAGCACCAACACCAGCGGGCTCGCCGACACCAACACCCGCCGCAGCAGGCGCGCGCCTCAAAGACGGATCGCTGAGCGCGGCAAAGCCGCCTCCTGAGGCCGGGCCGTTGGACGCGGCCGAGCCGCCCGATGCAGCCAGACCGCCCGCCGCGGTCAGGGCGCCCGACGCGGCCAGACCGTTGAGCGCGGCCGGGCCGCACGAGGCGGTCAGGGCGTCGGGTGCCGCGGAGGCAGTGCGCTGGGCGGGGATCGCTGAAGCGAGGGCTTCGAGGTGCGGGTTCGCGGCGCGGAAGGTTGTGGTGGCTCGGGCGGCGGCCGTCAAGAGCTGCCACGCATAGCGCGGCCGGTCCAGCAGAACCGGATCGGCCAGGGCCGCCCGCGCCGCCGCCACCGCGCCCGGAATGTCCCCCGCCGAGAGCGCCCCCAGGATCCGCAGCTCCAGCATCCAGAGCTTCTTCTCGCCCGGCACATACGGCTTGCCGAGCATCCCCACCGCCCGGGTCAGCAGATGCTCCGCCCGGGCATGACCCCGGGCCAGCCGCAACCGGGCCCGCAACCGCAACCAGGGCAGCGCCATCAGGCCGGGCGGGTCGTGCCGGGCGGCCTCGGCCAGGCGCGCGTCGGCCTCGTCCCACCGGCCCAGGGCGATCAGCGCCTCGGCGTGGTTGGCCAGCAGATACACCCCGGTCGTGCGGGAGACCCCGTAGCGCGCCGCGTGCGGCACGCCCTCGGCGGCCGCGGCCGCGGACTCCTCGTAGCGGCCCAGCTCGAACAGCACGTCGGAGACGTTGACCAGGCCGCGGGTCAGGGCCGGGTCGTCGCCGCACGCGCGGGCTTGAGCGACCGCGGCCGCCAGGACCGGCAGGCCGGACAGCGCCGGGATCCGGCCGGTGCAGACCTGACCCTTGGTGATCTCCGCGTAGACCTGCGGGGCGGCGTCGCCGAGCTGGTCGACGGCGGTGCGGACCTGTTCCCAGATCTGCTCGACCTCGGCGCCGTCCATGCTCGCGAACAGGTAGGCCACGTCGCCGAGGAGCTCGATGCGGTCGGGGCTGTCCGGGGCGCCGGTCAGCAACCGGTACGCCTCCTTGGTCTCGGTGAGGCCGTCGCTCTTGCCGGCGTTGCGGACCAGCTTGGCCCGGCGGACCAGCAGGCGGGCGGCGCGGACCGGCTCGGCCTCGGCATCCAGGTCGGCGAGGGCGGCCCGGGTCAGGCTGAGGGCGCGCTGCATCTCGCCGGACTCGATCGCGACGAGCGCGGTCTCCTCCAGCAGGTCCAGATGACTGGCGCCGAGCAGCTCGGCCGCCTCGGGCACCTGCTCCCACAGCTCGAGGACGCGGTCGAGGAGGCGCGCGTTCTCCCCGTACGCAAATCGCCGGCAGGCCTCGTCGGCCGCGAGTTTCGCAGTGACCAGGGCTTTCGCATGGTTTTTGGCGGCATGCCAGTGGTGGGCGAGCTCGGCGTGCGCGCGGCCCGGCGGCACCAGGCGCGGGTCGGCCTCGATCGCCTCGGCGTAGCGGGCGTGCAGGCGGGCATGCTCGCCGGGCAGCAGGTCGTCGTGGACCGCCTCGCGGACCAGGGCGTGGCGGAACTCGAAGCTCCCCTCCGGGCCGAGGACGATCAGCCGGGCGGCGACCACCACGCGCAGCGCCGACTCCAGGGTCACCTCGTCGACGCCGGCCACCCGGGCGATCAGCTCGTGCCCGAGCTGGGTGCCGCCGACCGCGGCGACCCGCAGCATCCGCTGGGCCGGCTCGGGCAGCAGGTCGACCCGGGAGAGCAGCAGGTCGCGCAGGGTCTCCGGGATGTCGGCGCAGGCCGGGTCGGCGGTGGCGGCGAGCTGCTCGATGAAGAACGGGACGCCCTGGGCGCGGCGGCTCACCGAATCCACCGTCTGCGGCTCGGGCTCGGCGCCGAGCAGGTGGCCGAGCAGCTCGGCGGTGCCCTCCCGGTCGAGGCGGTCGATCTCCAGCCGCTGCACGCCGCGGACCCGCTCGAGCTCGGCGACGAACGGGCGCAGCGGGTGGCCGCGGTGCAGCTCGTCGGTGCGGTAGGTGGCCAGCAGCAGCATCCGCGGGGCGCGGGACGAGCGGACCAGGAAGCCGATCAGATCGCGGGTGGACCGGTCGGCCCAGTGCAGGTCCTCCAGGACGAGGACCAGCGGGCGCTCCGCGCCGAGCCGGGCGAAGAGCGCCCCGACCAGCTCGAAGAGCAGGCCGCGGTGGGCCTCGCCGAACGCCGAGGGCGGGCCGAGCTCGGGCAGCAGCCGGGCGAAGTCGGCCTCGCGCCCCTCGAAGACCCCGGGCCCCTCGGCGCGGGCCAGCTCGCGCAGGGCCGCCGCGAACGGCGCGAAGGGCAGGCCCTCCTCGCCCAGCTCCAGGCACTGGCCGGTGAGCACCCGGACCGGCTCGCCGACCGGCGCCCGGGTGAACTCCTCGACCAGGCGGGTCTTGCCGACGCCGGCCTCGCCGCCCAGCAGCACCACGGCCGGGTCGCCCCCGCGGACCCGGCGGAGCGTGTCGTGCAGGGTGGCCAGGTCGGCGCTCCGTCCGACCAGGACCTCGCTGTGCCCGCGCCCCGTCATGAAATCGAGCATGCCATGCGGGTCCGACAAAAAATCCGGGCCGATCATGCCGGGCGGGAGACGACGATCGGCGGGCACGCCGGGGCCCGGCGGAACCAGTGCGACCGCCGCCGCCCACCGGCCGCCTCGCGGGCCCGCCGGTACGCCTCCGCCTCGCGCCGCAGCTCCTCGGCACGCTGCTGGGCCAGCCTCAGATTGATCTCGGGAAACATCTCTTCGCGCTCCTCACGGGTCGACGAACGTCGTCGCTGACGTCGACTCTTCGCGCGAAGGCGGCCCGGCGGCATGGGGCCGCCGCCGGATATCGGCGGCCCCTACTGCCTTACGAAGGCGTTCCCGGGTGCCCGGGACGCCGTAAGGTACCTGAGGCTGACTACACTTTCCGGCTATGGCAAAACCCCAGGAGAAGGTGTCGTTCTTCGAGCGCCTGAAGCAGATCGGCCAGGTGTTCAGTTTCACCGCGAAACAGGACAAGTGGTTCGTGCCGCTGGTCGTCGCGGCGGTGCTGATCCCGGTCGCACTGACCGTGGTCGCGGCACTGAACCTGGGCCTGCTATGGATCCCGGTCGGCGTGCTGGTCACCCTGCTCGCCGTGCTGATCGTGCTGAACCTGCGCTCGAACACCGCGATGATGAACGTGGCGGAGGGCCAGCCCGGCGCCGCCGCCTCGCTGATGGAGAACATGCGCGGTGACTGGCGGGTCCGCCCGGCGGCCAGCTCGACCACCCAGTTCGACATGGTGCACGTGGTGATCGGCCGGCCCGGTGTGATCCTGCTCGCCGAGGGCAACCCGCAGCGGGTCAAGGGCCTGCTCGGCCAGGAGCGCAAGCGCCTGTCGAAGGTGATCGGCAACGCGCCGCTCTACGACTACGTGATCGGCTCCGAGGAGGGGCAGCTCCCGGTCCGCAAGCTGCGCAGCACGATGCTGCGGCTGCCCCGCAACCTCACCGGCAAGGACGTGAACGCGCTGGACAAGCGCCTGGGCGCGCTGATGGCCCGGCCGCAGATGCCGAAAGGCGCGATCCCGAAGAACATGCGGCCGAGCAAGGGCGCGTTCCGGCAGCAACGCCCACGCTAAGCTCGCGCTTCCACCCCCCTCCGGTGGCTCACCCCCGCCATCGGGACGCGAACTGAAGACGGAGACGAGATGCCAACCGCTGGGCCTTACCGCCTGGAGCGTCAGCTGTCGAGCTGCGATGTCGGTGACGTCTGGTCCGGCGTCGACCCGCAGGGGCGGCCGGTCACGGTCGCCCAGCTCAACGAGCTGGCGTCGGCCGACGATCGATGGCGGGGCGCCTTCACGGCGGCCGCCGAGGCGCTCGGCCAGTCCGAGACTGATCGGTTGCCGGTGGCCGGCTCCGATCATGCCGGCGAGCGCCCCTGGGTCGCCTGCGTGGACGAGGAGGGCAGCGGCGGCGCCGCGGAGATCTTCACGGTCCTCGGTCAGCAGCTGCGCCCGGTCGGCTCGGCGCCGGCTCCGCTGTCCGCCGCCGGCGATGCGGGCCTTCGGCAAAGATCCGATTCGGTACGTACGGAGTCCGCCCCGCCCGCCCCGGTCGAACCACCGACGGTCCCCTTCCAGGCCGTCCCGCAGTCGATCGCCGCCCCGGTGTCGGCCGTCTCGGCCCATCCGGTCTCGGCGCACCCGGTCTCCGCACATCCCGTCTCCGCCCACCCGGTCTCGGCGCACCCGGTGTCGACGCACCCGGTGTCGGCCCAGCCGGTCTCCGGCTACCCGGTCTCCGCGAACCCGATGTCCGGGCTGCCCGCCTTCGGCACCCCGATCTCCGCGGTCCCGGTCTCCGGCACCCCCACGGCGTACCGGGAGATCGGCAAGGGCCCGCGCCCGGACCGCCTCCTGGTCGTGATCGTCGCCCTGGTCGCCCTGCTGATCGGCGCGGCCGGCGGCACGGCGCTCGGCACCGGGCTCGGCGACGACCCGGCGCCGTCGACCGGGACCACCCCGGTCAAGTACACGGACGCCCAGCTCCTGCTCCCGGCCGCGGCGCCGGGCCGGCCCGGGCTGGCCCCGGACCCGGGCGGGGCGTGGCCGGGCGGCTGGCCGTCGTTCGACGCGACCGGCGCCGGCGTGCAGGACGTGAAGGGCCTGGCCGGCCTGGGCTTCGACTTCCGGATGCCGGCCGCCTGGACGTGCTCGCTGGCCGAGCAGGCCGCGGCCGCCGTGCACTACCGCTGCGGCGCGTGGCAGGGCGACGTGCTCACCTCCGGCGGCGACATCACGGTGCGCGCCTGCGCGGCGGTCTGCGACGACGCCGCCCGGGTCGCCCTGCGCCAGCGCGAGGAGGCCTGGGGTCTACGGTGGATCAGCGGCAATTCGCTGCGTTCCTGGGCCGACACCCCGCAGGTCGACGGCAAGCCGGAGTACGGCATGGTCTACGTCGGTTTCTTCCGGACCACTCCGGAGGGTCTGCTGGACCGGGAGATCGTCGTGCGGATGACCGCCCCCGCCGCCGCGGCCGACGACGTGAAGAAGCTCGTCGGCAACCTTCGTGACCGCACGTACTCGCAATAAGGAGCAGTTCCCGTGGCCAGCACCCTCGCGGTCCCCGGCACCTATCCGACGATCCGTGACGCGCTCGAGGTGGCGCCGGACGGCGCGGTCATCACCATCGCTCCCGGGACCTATCGGGAGCGGATCGAGCTGACCGGGCGCCGCCTCACCCTGCGGGGCACCGGCGAGGAGGGCACCGTCGTGGTCGACGCGGCCGGCCTCGAGGGGCCGGCGCTGGCCGTGCTCAGCGGCGAGGTGACCGTCGAGGGACTGGACCTGACCTCCGGGGACTATCCGGCGATCGCGGCGACGAGCGCGCGGCTGACCGTCCGGAAGTGTCGTCTCTCCGCCGGGTACGGCGCGGGCCTGCAGGCCACCGACATGTCCACGGTGGACGCCGCCGAGGTGCGCGTGCTGCGCGGGCAGAACGGGATGGTCTTCTCGGACGCCGGCGGCACGGTCGACTCCTGCGAGATCCGCGGGGTGAACGACGACGGCATCATCGTCCGGCTGGGCGCCGACCCGGCGATCCGGAACACCACGGTCGCCGAGTGCGGCTACCGCGGGATCTACGTCTACCAGTCCGGCCGCCCGGTGATCGAGAGCTGTGACGTCTCCGGCACCGGCGACGCGGGCATCGTGGTGGCCAACAACAGCTCCCCGACGATCCGGGAGACGTGGGTGCACCAGACCGCGGGCTCCGGCATCGTGTTCGGGGCCGGCTGCACCGGGACGGTCGAGCAGTGCCGGGTCGAGGGCACCGCCGAGCCCAAGGTGGACATCGACCCGCGGGCCCAGGTCACCGTGTCGCTCTCCGAGGGCGGCGCGGCGCCGCGGGCCGGGATCACCGAGTCCGGCGCCGGGCAGGACGCCGTCGAGGTCGACCGGCTGCTCGGCGAGCTCGACAAGATGATCGGCCTGGACGGGGTGAAGAACGAGGTCCGCGCCCTGATCGACGAGATCCAGGTGAACGAGTGGCGGCGCAGCGCCGGGCTGTCGGTCGGCGCGGCCAGCCACCACCTGATCTTCACCGGCGCCCCGGGTACCGGTAAGACCACCGTGGCCCGCATCTACGGCCAGCTGCTCAAGGCGCTCGCCGTGCTGCCGAACGGGCGGTTCCGCGAGGTGTCCCGGCGCGACCTGGTCGGGCAGTACATCGGGCACACCGCGGAGAAGACCACCTCGGTGTTCGAGGAGGCGATGGGCGGCGTGCTGTTCATCGACGAGGCGTACACGCTGTCCCGGGCCGGCGGCGCCAGCGCCGACTTCGGCCAGGAGGCGATCGACACCCTGGTCAAGCTCATGGAGGACCACCGCGACCAGGTCGCCGTGATCGTCGCCGGCTACACCCAGGAGATGCTCGACTTCCTGGACGCCAACTCCGGTCTCGCCTCCCGGTTCGCCAAGACCCTCGAGTTCGAGAACTACGGGCCCGACGAGTTGGTGATGATCGCCACCCGGATCGCCAAGAACGACGACTACGCGTTCGCGCCGGGCCTGGAGGAAGCGCTGTTCGAGCACTTCTCGCAGATCGAACGGGACCGCAACTTCGGTAACGCGCGAGAGGCCCGCAAGCTGCTGGAAGGCATGCGCAAGGCGCAGTCCGGACGGCTGCGCTCGCTGGGCCGGATGCCCAGCCGGGACGACCTGACCACACTGGTCGTCGACGACCTGCTCGCGACCATCAGCTGACGCATAGAATGGGCTCTCTATCGGGGGAGGCAACGCGGTGAATCCAGGTGACGGCTATCCGGGGCAGGCGTACGGCGCCGCCGTGCCGCCACCGGCACCGCCCGTGGCGGCTCCACAGCTTCCGCCGCCCCCGCCGGTGAGCGCGCCGCCGCAGGCGCACGCCACGGCCGCGGCCACGCCGCTGCGCCGGACCGGCACCCAGGCCCGCGGCAGCGTCCCGGTGCCCACCTCCGGCGTGCCGCAGCAGCCCGCGGGAGCACCGCCCCGGCCGGTCGCCGCGCCCAGCCCGGCCGACGCGGCCGCCGACGCCGGGGTCCGGGCGATCCCGCGCCGCGGCCAGATCGGGCCGGTCAGCCTCACCCAGATCGTGGTCGCCGAGCTGGCCGTCCTGGCCACCGTCGCGGCCGCCGTCCAGGGCCTGCTCCCGGGCGTGATCACCGGGGTCGTCGGGCTGGCCCTGATCGTCGTCGTCTTCGCCCGTCAGCGGGGCCGCTGGTGGCTGGAGCACCGTCAGGTGGCCCGCGCGCACGCGCGGCGCCGGGCCGCGGCGCTGGAGACCGGCTCCGGGCCGGTGCTCGCCGCGCTCCGCACGATCGCCCCCGGCCTGGCCGTGCGGGACATGACCGCGCAGGACGGCGCCCGCGCCGGCGTCGCCAAGGACGAGGCCGGCTGGTTCAGCGTCGTCGTGCTCACCCCGACCGCGCCGGTGCACCACGACGCCGCGCCGATCCCGCTGGACGCGCTGGTCAGCGTGCTCGCCGCGACCGAGCAGCCGGGCGTGATCCTGGAGCTGGTCACGCACACCGTGCCGGCGCCGAGCCCGGATGTGCACGCGTCGTCGCCGGCCGGCTCGTCCTACCGTCAGCTGGTCGAGTCGCTCAGCCCGGAGCCGGTCCCCGCGCACCGGGAGTCCACGATCAGCGTCCGGGTCGACGCCCGGGTGCTCGCCGAGGCGCTGCACGACCACACCGCCGATCTGGAGGCCGCCGCCGCGCTGGTGGCCGGCCTGGGCCGCAAGGTGGCGACCAGCCTCCGCCGGATCGGCATCGCCTGCCGGGTGCTGGACGCGGAGGAGCTGCTCGCGGTGCTGGCCCGCTCCTGTGACGTCGAGTCCGGGTCGCTCGCCGAGGGCTCCCAGGTCGACGAGGAGTGGACGCACTGGCGGTCGGCCCGCCTGGTCCACCGGACGTACTGGTTGAAGACCTGGCCGACCTCGGCCGGGGAGATCGGCTCGCTGTTCGCCTGGGCGGCCACCGCCCCCGCCGCGCAGACCAACGTGGCGCTGGTGCTGAACGCGGCGGCCGACGGGGACGACGTGGCGGTGCGGGCCTTCATCCGGCTCGCCACCCGCCCGGACGCCGACCTGGACGCGCTGGACCGGGTGCTGATCGAAGGGGTCCGGCGGGTCGGCGCGGAGCTGCAGCCGCTGGACGGGGAACACGGGCCGGCCGCCTACGCGACGGCACCGACGGGAGGTGGCGCGGGATGACCCAGCCGGATCGGGAGGGCGCCTGGCGTCCGTACCCGTCGCAGGACGCCACCGGCGAGGAGCAGCAGCAACCGAAGCTGCCCGCGCCGCCGCCGATCTTCCCGCCGCCCGCGGTCGCCCGCGCCCAGGTGCGCCCGCCGCAGGCCCAGCAACTTCCCCCGCCGCCGCAGGCGCAGGACATGCAGGCGCTGCCGGCCCCGATCGCGCCGGTCGCACCGCAGCCGGCCCCGCAGATCGTGCCGATCCCGAGCGTGGCGCCGCTGCAGCAGGCCGACCAGCAGGGCGCCGGCGACGCGACCGGCCGCCGGCTGGCCGCGCCGCAGCTCACCTCGGCGCCGCTGGCCGGGGCGCAGGGCCGGGCCCTGGCCGCCGCCCAGGCCGCCCAGGCGGCGGAGGACGAGAACCCGCCGGACGGGCCGGCCGGCGAGGACGAGGACGCCCGCACCGGCCCGTCCGGGAAGACGTCGCCGCTGCACATCGGCTGGCACGCGATCTCCCGCAAGACGCTGCGCCGGGTGACCGTCGCGCCGTCCGCCGGCGCCGGGCTGGTGCTCGGCCGGGACCGGCAGCACGCACCCGTCCCGCTGCACCTGTTCGCGCCCGAGCCGGTGCGGATCGCCCTGGTCGGCGGGGTGTGGGCGGCCCAGTTGCTGATCTTCCGGGCGTTCGCGCTCGGCGCCCGGGTGGTCGTGGTGACGACCGAGCCACGGGCCTGGGCCGGGTTCGGCGAGCGCGCCACCGGGCAGTACAACCGGCTCACCGTGCACAGCAGCGACCAGGGGGTGGCGCTGACCGGCAGCGCGCAGATGCCCACCCTGGCCGTCTACGACCTGGGCATGACCGGGCCGGCCAGCACGCCGCCGCTCGGTCCGTGGCGCACCCAGCTGACCATCCTGCGGCAGCTGGACCGGCCCGGGCTGGCCGCGCTCCAGGAGTCCCAGCTGGCGCTGCTGCAGCGGCTCGGTGGGGACGAGGCCTCGCTGGCCGCGTCGGCGTTGAAATTGCGGCCGCACAGCAGCCAGTTCCTGCAGTTCATGGCGGATGACATGCTCGCCCTGATCGGGGAGGGGACGGATCGCTATCTGTTCCTCGCCCAGACCCAGACCGAGCAGCAGTTCGTCGGTCTCCCCCGCCGCTGAGCTCGGTGGGGTTCCGGCCGGGTCGACGGCGCCCCTGGAACAGCCCGCCGGGGCCGGGAGGCGCGGCTGGGGCTGGACCGGGCAGCGGGTCGCGTGGGTCCTTTTAAACCGTGCCCACCCGCGGACGTCGCCCTGTAGGGCCTCGCGTTCTTGGGCGCCCCGCGCCCTGCGAGGACCGGAAGGGTCCCCGCGGGAGCGGCGATCTGTACCCCGGCGGACCGGGGCAATGAAGAATGTGAACTTATGGTTGACCGATCGTGATCAGCGGATCGGTGGGGTCCAGGCGAGCTGGACCAGACGGGCGCCGTGTTTGCGGGTGATCATCCAGGCGCGGCCCGGCGGCAGGATCTGCGGTTTGATCGTGCCGAAGAGCGGGCCCTCCTCGCGCGGGCCGGACATCATGATGCCCGGCGAGGCGAGCTCGCGGATCCGGCCGATGACCGGATCGAACATGGCGCGGGCGGCGCCGCCGATGCGGCGGGTGATGACCAGGTGCAGGCCGATGTCGCGGGCCTGCGGGAGGAACTCCAGCAGGGGCAGCAGCGGGTTCTGCGCGGCGGCGGCGACCAGGTCGTAGTCGTCGACCAGGACGTACAGCTGGGGGCCCTTCCACCAGCTGCGGTTGTTCAGCATCTCCGGGGTGACGTCCGGGCCGGGGAGGCGTTCCCGCATGGCCATCGCGACCTGGTTGATCAGATCCGCGGTGACCTGGTGGGACGTGCCGTACCCGATGGTGTTCTCCTTCGGGATGATGCCGAGCAGGCTGCGCCGCAGGTCGACCAGGAGCACCCGGGCCTCGGACGGGCTGTTGCCGGCCACGATCGACTTCGCCAGGCTGCGCAGGAACGAGCTCTTGCCGCTCTCGATGTCGCCGAAGAGCAGCGCGTGCGGCTCGGCGTCGAAGTCGAGGAAGACCGGCTGCAGGTCGGACTCGGCGATGCCGATCGGGACGACCGGGCCGTTGCCCGCGGGCAGCGCGTCGAACGGCAGCTCGGCCGGCAGCAGGCGGACCCGCGGCGCGGGCGGCCCGGTCCAGTGCTCGGTGGCGTGCTTGACCAGCTCGGCGACGGCCTCGGCGAGGTCGTCGGCGCGCTGCTCGCGGTCGATCCGGGGCAGCGCGGCGAGGAAGTGGTGCCCCTCCGGGGTGAGGCCGTGGCCGGGCGACTGGTCCGGCACGTTGACCGCCTCGCGCCGGTTGATCAGCGAGTCGGCGGGCTCGCCGAGCCGCAGCTCGACGCGGGTGCCGAAGACGTCGCGGATCTGCGGGCGGACGTCCATCCACCGGTTCGTCGCGGCGATCACGTGGACGCCGAAGCCGAGACCGCGGTTGGCCAGCTCGTTGACGGTGGGCTCGAGGTCCTCGAACTCGGCGCGCAGCGTCGACCAGCCGTCGATGATCAGGAAGACGTCGCCGAACGGGTCCTCCGCGTAGCGGCCCTGCTGCTTGGCCCGCCGGTACGCCGCCATGCCCTCCACGTTCTGCTGGGCGAACAGGTCCTCCCGGCCCCGCATCAGGCCGTACACCTCGGCGATCGTCCGGCGCACCCGGTCCACGTCACGGCGGGTCGCCATGCCGCCGACGTGCGGCAGGTCGGTGAGGCCGCTGAGCGGGCCGCCACCGAAGTCGAGACCGTAGAACTGCACCTCACGGGGCGTGTGGGTGAGGGCGAGGCTGGTCACCAGCGTACGCAGGAGGTTGGATTTTCCGGATTGTGATCCGCCGACCACGAGCAGGTTGCCGGCCGCGCCGGCCAGGTCCAGCCACATCGGATCGCGACGCTGGTCGAACGGCTTGTCGATGATGCCGAGCAGGGCGTGCAGGCCGGCGAACCGCTCCGCCGCGTCCACCTGCAGACCGCGGTCCGGCATCGAGATCACCGGCGGGAGCATCTGGCCGAGCGTGGGCGCCTTGTCCAGCGGGGGCAGCCACACCTCGTGCGCGGGCGTGCCGCGGCCCTCCATCTGCCGGGCCAGCACGTCCATCAGGGTGTCGCCCTGAACCTTCTCCTCGACCTCCTGGCCGGTGGTCTCCGGTTCCGGCCGCTCCTCCTGGAGGGGGGCCGAATAATACGTGCTGAACTCGCGGATCGGGCTGCCGGCGCGGGTGTTGCCGGCGGCGATGACGCCCTCGCGGCGGACGGCGCCGGACACGTACGCCGCCTTGAGCCGCACCAGGCCGTCGGTGCCGGCGCGCAGGTAGCCGTGGCCGGGGTGGTGCGGCAGCTCGTAGGCGTCCGGCACGCCGAGGACGGCCCGGCTCTCCATCGACGAGAAGGTGCGCAGGCCGAGCCGGTACGACAGGTGCGACTCCAGCCCGCGCAGCCGCCCCTCCTCCAGCTTCTGCGACGCCAGCAGCAGGTGGATGCCGAGGGACCGGCCGACCCGGCCGATCTGGACGAACATGTCGATGAAGTCCGGCCGGTCGGCCAGCAGCTCGGAGAACTCGTCGACGATCACGATCAGGCTGGGCAGCGGGGCCAGCGGCACCCCGGCCGCGCGGGCCCGCTCGTAGTCCCGCGCCGAGGCGTAGTTGCCGGCCTTGCGCAGCAGCTCCTGCCGGCGGGTCAGCTCGCCGGAGATGGCGCCGAGCATCCGGTCGACCAGCGACTGCTCGTCCTGCAGGTTGGTGATCATCGCGGCGGTGTGCGGCAACCGGTCCAGGGACGCGAACGTCGCGCCACCCTTGTAGTCGACCAGCACGAAGTTCAGGATCTCCGGGTCGTGGGTCAGCGCCAGCCCGACCACCAGGGTGCGGAGCAGCTCCGACTTGCCGGAACCGGTCGCGCCGATCAGCAGGCCGTGCGGGCCCATGCCGTCCTGCGCGGACTCCTTCAGGTCCAGCTCGACCGGGCGGCCGTCGACACCGATGCCGATCGGCACGCGCAGCCGGTCCCGGTTCGGCCGGTTCGCCCAGAGGTCGGCCAGCTCGATCTGGTACGGATCGTCCACCTCCAGCAGCTCGGCCAGCCCCATGTCCTGGGAGATCGCCGGCTGGTCGCCGTAGGTCGCGGCGGACAGCCGCAGCGGCGCCAGCTCACGCGCCAGCACCTCGATGTCCGCCTGCCCGAGCACGTCGGCCTGGCCCACCTCGGTGGAACCGTCCATCGTGGTGCCGGTGATGGTCCCGTCGGCGGCGATCTCCAGGACCACCGAGCTGTCGTCGAGCAGCCGCGGCGGCGGCACCGACAGGTCGAGGATGGTGACGCCGGCCACCCCGCCCTCGGTCATCAGGTGGTCGGAGCCGGCCGTCGAACCGCCGTCGATGATCACGACCACGTGCGGGCCGCCGGGCGGCGGCGCGCCCGGGTCGAACCGGGGCCGGTTGACCAGCACGTCGTCGAGCATCGCCTCGAGCGCGGGCACGCTCGGCGCGACCAGCCGGAGCGGGCCGACCGCGTCGGTCTTGTCCGGGTGCTGGGCGTGCGGCAGCCACTTCGCCCACTCCCACCGGACGCGCTGGTGGTCCGGCACACAGACGCCGAGGCGCAGGTCGTCGGGCGCGTGGAAGGTGGCGATCTGGGCGGTCAGCGCACGGCAGAAGCCCTGCACCGCGTCGTCCGCGCCACGCACGTAGATGTGCGAGAAGTCCCGCAGGGCGACCGAGACCGGCAGGTCGGGCACGACCGAGTAGGTGTTGACGAACTTGCGCAGCGCCATCGCGCAGAGCGGCTCCAGCTCGTCGACCGGCTTGGTCTGCGGCGGGATCAGGCGGGTCGCCACCTCCTGCGCGCCGACCGCGATCCGGACCACGGTGAAGTCGGCGTCGTTGCGGCGCCGCTCCCACAGGCGGCCACTGTCCGCGAAGGTCCACAGGGTGGCCGGGTCGGGGTTGCGGTAGTAGAGCGCCTCCCGCTGCTGGCGGATCGTGTTGCGCAGCTGGGCGCGCAGCTGGGAGAGGTGGCGCAGGTACTGCCGGCGGGACTCGATCATCTCTTTCTTGCCGGGGCCGCCGGTCTGGCCGACCATCATCGCGATCATGCCGAGGATGGAGACCCCGTACATCCCGCCGGCGACGTAGGTCAGCGGGCCGCCGCGCTGGGCGCCCATCATCAGGCCCATCGCCGCGGCGCCGGCGCCCATGGGCAGCACCATCAGCATCCGGGTCCAGCCCTTGCCGGCCGGGGGCGGAACCTCCGGCGGCGGGTCGAGCATGACCTCACCCGAAGGCATCACCGGCGCGGGCCGGCGTGGGGGGCGCTTGACGATACTGACGGTCACGCCTGGCATCCTATCCAGCCATTCGCCGGGGCGAATCAACCCGGAGTCCGCCTGCTAGTTTGTGGGGCACATAAGGCACAGCTGGAGGTGACCGCGTGACCGCACCGGGTGGCCCGAGTCTGGCCCGGGTGACGATCGCCGCGCCGACCCGCCGGATGGACATCGCCCTGCCGGACAACATGCTCGTCGGGGAGCTCCTGCCGCACCTGTTGCGGCACGCCGAGGGTGCGCTGGGCGAGCCGGCCGAGAGGCACGGCGGGTGGGTGCTGCGCCGGGCGACCGGCAGCGCGCTCGAGGCCGGGCGCAACCTGGCCGCGCAGGGCGTGCGCGACGGCGAGCTGCTGCACCTGAAGCCGGCCCGGGAGGACTGGCCCGAGCTGGCGTACGACGACGTCGTCGAGGTGATCGCCAGTGGCGCCCGCCGCGCCGGCCGCTCCTGGGGCGCCGCCGCGACCCGCCGCGGTGGCCTGACGATCTTCGCCGTGGCCCTGCTGGTCGGCCTCTTCGCCCTGGCCGTCGGCGGCCCGTCCCGGCAGAGCTCGGCGTTCGTCGCGCTGGCCGTCGCGGTCGGCCTGGCCGTGGTCGGCATCCTGCTCTCCCGCGCGTTCACCGACGCGGGCGCCGGGGCGGTGGTCGCCGCGACCGGCCTGCCCTACGCGTTCCTCGGCGGCGCCTGGCTGATCGCCGAGTCCGGCTCCCGTTTCTTCGGCATCGGCGCCCCGGCGCTGCTGCTCGGCTCGGCGGTGCTGCTGGTGCTCAGCGTGCTCGGCCACGCCGCGGTGGCCGGCCTGCCCCGGCTCTTCGTGGCCGGCATCGCGATCGCGCTGACCGGCCTGCTCGCCTCGCTGCTCACCCTCGCCGGGGCGCCGGCCAGCGGCGGCGCCGCGGTGGCGCTGACCGCCGCGATCGGGCTGCTCCCCGGCTACCCGGTGCTGGCCAGCTGGATCGGCCGGCTGCCGTTCCCGGAGCTGCCCAGCCGCGCCGAGGAGATCCTCAAGGACAAGCCGATGCCGCGCCGGGCGGACGTGTTCGCCGCCGTGGTCCGGGCCGACGAGGTGCTCTCCGGCCTGCTGCTCGCGGCCGCGTTCAGCAGCATCGTGGCGATCCTCTACCTGGCCTGGTCCGGCCCCGGCACGGCGGCGGTGCTGCTGATCATCGCGGCGGTCACCGCCCTGCTGCTGCGGTCCCGGCTGCTGGCCACGCCGCAGCAGCGCGGCCCGCTGCTGGTCGCCGGCGTCGCCGGGCTGGCCGTCCTGGGCATCGGCGCGGTCGCCACCGGCACGGTCCCGGGCCTGCTGGTGCTGGCCGGCGCGGTGCTCGCGGGCGCGGTCGCGCTGGCCGCCGCGGTGATCTACAGCCAGCGGCAGCCCTCGCCCTACCTGGGCCGGGCCGCCGACATCCTGGACGTCATCGCGATCATGGCGCTGATCCCGCTGGCGTGTGCCGTGCTGGGTGTCTTCGACGACATCCGCGGGCTGTTCTCCTCGATCGGCGGGTGACCCGGGCATGGCCTCCCGTCGCGATCAGCTCCAGTCGTACCAGTTCCTGAACCAGCGGGTGATCTCCGCGTTCGTGATGCGCGAGACCGACCCGGCGCAGTCCCCGCTGCGGCGCGGCATCGGCGCGCTGTTCGGCGGCATGATGATCGCGATCCTGATCGGGGCCGGTTTCGGCATCTACGGCATCCTCACCAAGGTCGGCACCGACCAGTGGAAGACCGACGGCTCGGTGGTGGTCGAGCGGGAGTCCGGCGCGAGCTTCGTCTACCTGCGCGGCCGGCTCAACCCGGCGCTCAACTTCACCTCCGCCAAGCTCGCCGCCGGCCGCCCCAACCCGACCGTCTACCGGATCGCGGCCAAGGCGCTCGCCGGCGTCCCGCGCGGCATCACGATCGGCATCCCGAACGCGCCGTCCTCCCTGCCCGAGGCCACCCAGCAGGTCGGCCTGCCCTGGTCGATGTGCCTGGTCCCGGGGGAGAACCCGGCCGCCGCCCTGCTGATCGGCTCGGCCGGCCCGGCCGGCGCCGACCTCGGCGACCGCGGCCTGCTGGTCAGCGACGGCGCCGGCGACACCGAGCTGGTCTGGCACGGCCTCAAACACCAGATCCAGGACTCCCAGACCACCCTGCCGGCCCTGTTCGGCGCGGTCGACCCGACCACGGTCAGCACCGCCTGGATGAACGCCCTGCCGGCCGGCACCGACATCGCCGCCGTCCAGGTGGAGAACCGCGGCGCCCAGTCCCAGCGGGTCAAGAATTTCGTCAACGGCCAGGTCCTGGCGAACGACGTCGGCGTCAGCAGCAAGCAGTTCTACCTGGTCCTGGACAACGGCCTGCTGCCGATCACCGCCCTGCAACGGGTGGTGCTGAACGCCAGCTTCCCGGCCGAGCCGACCAACGTCCCGGCCACGTTCATCCCGAGCGTCCCGCAGCTCAAGCCGTCCGGCTCGACCGAGGCCCAGCCCCCGGAAACCCCGCCCACGCTGGCCACGGTCGCCGCCGGCACGACCGCCTGCGCGACCACCCGGACAGCGGGCAAGCCCCCGACGATCACGGTCGGCGGCCCGTCCGCCAGTCTCTCCTCGGCCGTCCCGACCGCCGGTGCCGCCGGCGGTCGCGCCCTGGCCGACGCGGTCGGCGTCCCGGCCGGGAAGTTCGCCCTGGTCCGGGTTCCGGGCTCGGGCAGCTACCAGGTGATCACCGACCTCGGCGTCCGCCACGCGGTGCCGGACGCGGACGCCCTCGGCCGCCTCGGCTACGCCGCAGATTCGGCGACCGAGGTGCCTACCGCGCTGGTCAACGCGATTCCAGCGGGGGTCACACTCGACCCGGCGGCGGCGATCAGGCCGGTGGCCGGCACGAACTGACGTCCCGGCCCGCGGTGGATTTCTCCGCGGGCCCGGTCTTCTCCGGTACTTCTCAACCCAGATCAAGATCTTTTTTGCCTCGGTCCGCCGGGGTACAGATCGTCGCTCCCGCGGGGACCCTTCCGGGCCTCGCAGGGCGCGGGGCGCCCAGAACGCGAGGCCCTACAGGGCGATGTCCGTGGGTGGTTGCGGTTTAAAAGAACCCACGCGACCCGACTGCCGGGTCAAGCCCAGCCGCGCCTCCCCCAAGCAGCGCGCCTCCCCCCAAACAGCACGCTTCCCCCAAGCAGCACGCTTCCCGCCCACAGCTGAGCGCCTCCCGCCCACGCTGGCGTGAGGGACCCCAGAGACCCCTGACGTCCGGCCAAGGCCGCGGGCGCGGCAGGGGGCGCGGCAGGGGGCGCGACAGGCGGGCGCGGGTCGCGAGCGCGGGCGCGGGTCGCGAGCGCGGGTCGCGAGCGCGGGTCGCGAGCGCGGGTCGCGAGCGCGGGTCGCGAGCGCGGGTCGCGAGCGCGGGTCGCGAGCGCGGGTCGCGAGCGCGGGTCGCGAGCGCGGGTCGCGAGCGCGGGCGCGGGTCGTGGTTCTCGGTTGGGGCTAGGACTGGCGGGCCGGGTCGGCGGGTTGGTCGAGGAGCATCACCGGGGGGCCGGGCTCCACCGGCTCGTCGTACTCCGGCAGCGGCGGGGCGATGGCCGGGCGCCAGTGCTGGCGGCGGCTCCGGCGAATGGCGGCGGTGATCATCAGCACGGCGACCACGGCGACGGCGGCCAGGGTCGCGCCGATGAAGGCGGTCGCCCGGCGACGGTTGTCCGCGTCGCCCCGGGCGGCCGGGGCGGCCGACAGCGCGGGCAGCGCGCGTTCCCGCTTGGCCGAGGCTTTACCGGTGACCGCGCCGTACGGGTTGACCACGCCGGCCCCGAACGAGTCGCCCGACACGGTGGGGCTGGCCGACACGGCGAGGAGGCGGGTGACGTTCGCGACCGGCATGCGCCCGTATCGGCCACGGATCAGGGCGGCGGCCGCGCCGACGTACCCCGCGGCCAGCCCGGTCCCGTCCGCCTCGACCAGGCCGTCGGCCTGCAGGGTGGGCACCGCGACACCGGGCGCGACCAGATCGACGTACGCCCCGTGCTGGGATTTGCTGTAGATCTTTCCGGTCTCATCGATCGCGCCGACGGCGATCACGTCCGGATAGGAGGCCGGGAACGGCGTCGGGTTCTTGTCCTGCGCCGAGCCGAGATCACCGGCCGCCGCGATGACCGGCACGTCCTTGGCGATCGCCGCGTCGACCGCCGCGCGGAGCTGATCGCTGTCCTGGTAGGCCGGGACGGCCACGACGATCACGTCGGCGCCCTTGTCCACGGCGAAGCTGATCGCTCGGGCCAGCACCTTCGGCTCGGCGAACGTCTCCTGCGCGGACGGATCGTCGGGCAGGACCCGGACCGGCAGGATCGTGGCCCAGCTGGCCAGCCCGGCGGCCGGGCTGTCGTTGGTCAGCTCCGCGGCGATCACGCCGGCCACCTGGGTGCCGCTGCCCCGGCAGTCGGTGTCCGCGGTGCCGCGGGTGTCGACGGCGTCGCCGCCGGCCAGCACCCGGCCGGCGAACTGCCGGTTGTCGGCCTGGACCCCGCTGGACAGGACCGCGACCTTCACCCCGCCGCCCCGGGCGAGCTGGCTGACCGAGTCGACCGCCATCATCGTGCGCGGCCAGGCGTTCCCGCTGACCTGGGTGCCGGTGACGCAGTCGGCGGCGAGGGCCGGCGTGACCCCGATCGGGGCCACCACGCCGAGCAGCGCGGTGGCGAGCACCAGGGACGCCGTCCGGCGGGCTCCGCCCGTACCCAAGCGGATTTTGAACCCGAAGCGAACCCGCACCGGACCGACAGGCTGGTCCACGGCGAGCGGGTTTTCGTCACGAGTCCTGGCAACCGGTAGCACCCGCCGATGATATGCCGGTCGATCCCGCCGGGCGTTACCCTGTGGTGCTCTGCCGCCCGTCCCCGGAACGTGCGGGCCGATCCACGGCAAGTGACGGAACGGCGACGCGACCGGCACATCGACTAAAGTCGGTGCCCTTGCTCAAACCGACGCCAGGAATGACAGATGCGAAAATGGATCTTCGGTGCCGTCGCGGTCGTGCTTGCCGGCCTGCTCTGGTACACGGCACGTAACGCCGAGTCCTCGGATCCCCGGGCCGCCTACAAGGAGCTCTCCCAGGTCACCACGAAGTTGGAGAAGGCCGGCACGGCCCGGGTCGAGTTCGTCGCGTCGCTGCGCGGCGGCGAGCCGTTCGGTGCGTGGGAAGGCTCCAGCCTGGTCCGGTTCGCGGGGCCGAACTGGGACACCACGTATACGAAGATGAACGGCAGCGGCGCGAAAACCCCGACCATCACGGCCCGCCGGCTGCACGTCGCCGGCGCCGACTACTACTCCTCGCCCGACCTGGTCGCGGCCGACCAGCGCCCCTGGTACGAACCGAGCAAGACCGTGCTGAACTGGGGTGACCCGCTCTCCAACCCCCAGCTGAACGTCGCCGACATCACCACCTGGCTGCCGTTCTTCGGCGACCTCGACGTGGCCACCGCCGACGCGGCGAAGATCGGCGACCACAAGTACCGGCTGGAGTGCATGTCCGGCCGCAGCGTCTGTCCGCCACCGTTCGGCACCAAACTGGACGATCACTTCAATCAGACGTCCCCGCCGATTCTGACCGCCGAGCTGGACGGCGACGGCTGGCTGAAGAAGCTCGACGTCGAGTGCGTTCTCACCTACGCCGAGCCGGCCGGCGGCGGGTCCCCGGGCGATGTGGCACTGCACCCGCGAACCGCCTATCACCTGGTGGCCAGCTTCAAGCTGAGCAAGTTCGGCGAGAAGGTCGAGGTGCAGGCGCCGGATCCCGGCACGGTCACCGGTTCCGACCGGGTGTCGCCGAAGAGCTGAAGCCGGAGACACGGGGCAGCAGTCCGTCCCGCTGAAGTCCTGATCGGCGTCACCGGTCCGGGTCGGACGCATCCTCCGGGCTGAAGCTGAACAGCCAGGGCAGCTGATCCGGACCGAACTCCATCGGGTTGGTGCCGTCCGGGTCGATCGACATCGCATGGCCTTCGGGCCAGCAGGCGACCAACAGAGAGAAATTCGCTTCGAGGTACGGCGTGGGCTCCGGGTAACTGGCAGCGAGGGACTCGGGGCTGGTGAACACTTCGACGGTCCGCTCCGGCGCGTACCGCCACGGGAACCCGGGCTCGGCCAGCTCCTCGATCGCGGCGGTGCGGGTGGTGGGCACCAGCACGGTGGCGTCGAGCAGGCGCTCCATGAAGCCGTACACGTCACCGGCCTCGGCCGCGGCGTGCAGCGCGGCCACCGGGTCCTCGTCCGGGTAGTCCCCCGCGGCCTGCAGGGTCCGCAGCTCCGCCTCCATCGCCTCGTCCGCGGTGCCTTCGGTGACCATCTCGTCCAGGGTGGGGATGGTCACATCACCGACCGCGGCGTCGGCCAGCACCTCCACCGGCAGGTACGCGTCGATCGGCGTGCCCGGGTTGATCGCGAGCCGCCACTCCGGGTCCGGCCACTTGCGCCGCAGCTCGGCGTAGTTGGTCACGGTGTAGCCGTCGATCACCTGCCCGTACTGCCGGGCCAGCGCCTCCACCGAGGTGAACACCGGCAGGTAGACGTAGTCGAAGGCGTGCACGGTCACGAACCGCTGCCGCTCCGACGGGTCGCCGGTGAGCTGCGGCAGGTACAGGTCGGCGACCGCCACCAGCTGGAAGTACGTGTGTCGTTCGTCGGCGACGGCGGCCAGGGCCATCGCGTGCTCGATCTCGTTGGCCGGGGTCCACGCGGCCGGTTGCTCGCTCACGAAGTCCTCCGATGCGATCCGGGCAGGAGAGTGCCGAGGCCGTCCGGTTCCACCGGCTCGGCTCGCGCGGCCGCGCTCTCCGCCAAATCCTCCAGATCGGACGGTACGGCCCGGAGCGCCAGCCAGAACGACCCGAAGTCGCCGGCCAGCCGGTGCATGAGACGGGCGCACACGTCGTCGGCGGTGAAGTGGTCGCGGTCGCGCGGGTCGTCGTCGTCCAGGTAGCCGACCGTGCCGGCGCCCTCGCCGCGGACCCGCAGCGCGAGCAGCCCGCCCTGGACCAGGCCGATGGCCAGCCAGTCGCCGGTCAGCCGGTCGCCGAAGAACGCGTTCAGATAGCCCAGGTCCTGGGACCGGTCCTCGCGGAAGCCGAACAGCGGCTGGTCCAGCACGAACCCGTGGCCCGGGTGGACCGCCGGCACGCTCGGGGCGCCACCGTTCGTACGCCCCAGGAAGTCGCGGTAGTGCGGCGGCAGGCGCACCCCGAATCGTTCGTCGGCCGCGTCCTGCGCCGCCTCGGTGAGCCGGTCGGCGACCAGGATTCCCGGCGGCTCACCGGCCGGCGCCGTGAGACCGTGCCCGGCCAGCGACCGCGCACCGACACTGACCCCGCCCAGGTGCCGGAAGCTGGCGTGCAGCTCGGCCGGGACCAACGCGAGGTGCCGGGTCTGCGCGGCATGTGCCCAGGTCCAGCCGACCGGCGTACCCACCGTGCCGGTCCAGAGCGGGTCGCCGGAGCCCCGCGCCACCCGGTCGGCGGCGCGCACGTCGACGACCCGGGCCTCCTCGACCGACAGGTCCGCGATCGCCGGGGGCAGGGCGACGAGGATCCGCGCGTACGGCGTCCAGTCCGGAAAGCCCCAGGGGTCGACCGGCACGCCGTGCCGGTATCGCACCCGCAGCATCGGACTCGCCGGAAACGCGGCGCGGAAGGCGTATCGGGCCCCGGCTATGCGCTCGCTCACGCCGGCCACTCTACCGACGTCGCGACACCCCGGGCCATCGCTGGTCAGCCGACGAAGTCGCCGGTCACCGGATCCTGGCCGGCGGCCGCGCGGGCGGCGCGGACCATCGCCCAGGCCGACTCCGCCGAGGGCAGCTCGTCGGCCGGGATGGCGTACACCTCGTCGTCGACGCCCCAGACCGCGAACCCGGTCTCGGCGGACCACCGCGCCCGGACCTCCTCGGCCGCCGCGGTCCGCCGGTCCCGCTCGGCCGACCCGGCGGGGAACCGGCGGCGAATCGCGATGCCCACCATGTCGTACGCCGACAGCGCGCTCTGCGCGATCTTCAGCGGCCCACCGGTCGCCACGTCGTAGCCGGCCAGCTCCCACTCGGCCCGCCGCAGTTCCAGCCGCTGAGCCTCGGTCGACTGCCGATCGTCGTGCGGGTCCGTGATCCCGTGCCGCTCCGCCCACTCCTGACGCAGGCGGGCCAGGCTCTGCCGATGCGCCCGGTCCGCCGGCGTTTCCTGGCTCACGGCTTCACCGGACCGCGGCCCGGTGTCCCGGAACCGGTCCTCGTACCGGCCGCGCAGGTCGGCCAGGGCGTAACGGTGGAATCGGCCCCGATCGGCGGTGACCATCTCCCGGCCCCGCGCCGACCAGAACGCCGAGTCCGGCATCTCGTCCGACTCGTCGGCCAGGAACCGCTCGGCCTCGAGCACCGCCGCGATCGCCGCGGACAGCCGGGTCCGCGCGATCCGCCGCGCGTCACCGGTCAGCTCGCCGGGCTCGTCCGGGACCAGCGCCGCGTACCGGGCCGCCACCGCGACCCACTCCCCCGCGTCGAGCAGCTCGGACAGCTCCGGCCCGCCGTAGACCACCCGGTCCGGCGGCTGCTCCCGCTCCCGCACCGGCAGGCGGAACTCGAACACCCGGGACCGGCCGCAGGACGGGCAGACACCCGTGTAGCGGCTGCCCAGCGACCCGTCCGGCAGCGTGATCACCACGCTGGACCGGGACAGCGTCGTCTCCCCGCACTCACACGGCGTGAGATCGATGAAGAGATGTGCCTCCAGGCTGGTACGCGCGAGCGGGGCGGTCATTCCGATAACCCTGCCACACCGCCGCGAACCTCGTCGACACCGCTCACATTGATAGGATCGCCTGGTGACCGAGCCTGCGGCAGACCGCGATCCGGCCCAGCACCTGATGCTGTGGGCGGACATCCGACGGCAGCCGGACGGCACCCAGCGGCACACACCGATCCCGTTGGACGCCGCCGCGGCCCAGTTCGCCGCGATGATCGAGGCGGGCCGCACGGCCGAGTTGCGTCTCGATCCGGAGGACCCGGACGACGCGGTCGCGTTCTCCCGCAACCGCGGGCGGGTGATCGCCACCCTGCTGGCCGAGCTGTCCCTGCGGCTCGCGCCCGGCCAGGGCGCCGGCGCCGTCCGGAGCGACGGCTCGATGAGCGAGTTGGCCGCGGCCATCGCCCGCCACCTGCGCGGCGGCACCGGATACTGAGCTGAGGAGCCGCTGTGACACCGCCCGACCTCACCCTGCCGCAGCCCGAGCTGGACCCGGCCCGGCACTGGCTGGCCTACGCCGCCGCCGAGCGGGATCCGGACCGGTTCCGGCCGATCCCGCTGGACGAGGCCGCCGCCCGCCTCCGGCCGGCCGCCGCTGGCACCGCGATCGACAACCGGCCCGCCCTCGGCGACCGGGACCTCGTGGTGATCTCCGCCGAGCGCGCGGCGGCGATCGCCGACCTGCTGGACGAGCTGGCGCTGCGCCTCACGCCGGGCATCGAGGTCCGCCCGGTCCATTCGGACGGCTCGCTCAGCCGGCTCGCCAAGGAGCTCGCCGACGACATGCTGCGCCGCGCCGCCTGAGCGGTCCGCGGCCCGGCGGTCAGAGGTCGACGCGCTCGCCGGTCTCCGGATCGAGGCCCATGATCTCGCGGGCCCGGATCGTGTACTCCTGGTCGGCCTCCGGAGATGCCTCGACGTCGACGTAGTGCACGCTGTAATCCGAGTCGCCGGGGTGGCGCTCGGGGCGGAACGGCGTGTCGGCGGCGTGTTTCGCCGCCCACTCGGCGTGCCAGGCGCTCAGCGCCCGCAGCCGCTCCTCCCGGGTCGGCGGCGGCGCCTGACCCGGCACGTTCGCCTCCCGCACCCGCCCGGCCCGGGTGCCGGTCGCGGCCGTCTCGAGCAACGCCCGAGCCCGCTCGAGCACGCCGGGCTCCACCTCGGCCGGGAACCGGAAGGCGCGCGCCCGGACGTGGTAGAAGAACTCGTCCTCCGGCGGGTCGCCCGAGATCAGCACCTGCTGCGCGATCGACGCGGGCCACACCCACATTCCGTCCGTACGGAAATCGCCCTCGCCCGTGGCCTCGACCGACGGCGCACCGGTGAGAAAGGCCGCGGTCTCGGCCCGGGCCTCGGTGTCGAGCCGCGGATAGGCGGAACCGGTCCCCGGCACGGCCAGCCGCAGCGGGAACTCACCCGCCCGCTGGCGCTCCAGAGCCCGCCGCACCGCCCGGACCCGCAGCCGCGCCGCCTTCACCAGGACACCCGGCAGCACCGGGCCGAGCGGCTCCAGGGTGCCGGGCAGCTCGCCCCGCTCGGTGCGGACCAGCATGTCGGACGGGTGCCACTCCGCGTCCGGCCCGAGGAGCTCGTCGACGGCATGCCCGTCGGCGGTCACCCGGCGCAGGACCCAGGACGGATCGACGACCTCGTCCCCGGCCCGCAGCCGCCCGAAGTAGACCGCGTCGACACCGGGCGAGAGCTCCATGACGCAGAGCCTACCGGCCGCCCGCGGCGCCCGGACCGCGCGCCCGGGCCGAGTCGATCAGCCCCGGTCGATGAGTTCGGCACGCCGGGCGGCCAGGTCGTCCCGGCGGAAGCGCTCCGGGGAACGCCGCCGGAAATCCCGGCCCGCCACGCTCCAGAACGCCTCCTCGGACAACCGGGCGGCGCCGGGCGGCAGGAACTTGAGCGCCTCGTCGTAGCAGGCGACAGCGATCGCGCGGGACTCCCGGGCCTCCGACTCCGGAACGTCCTCCAGCCCCGAGGCGAGCGCGGTCATGTCGGCGATCGCGATCCACTGCCCCGCGTCGAACAGCCGGGAGCGATCCCCGTCCGCGCCGAACGTCACGGCCCGGCCCGGCGCCGGCGGGGTCGGGCGCTCGGGAAGCTCGAAAAGGAACTCACGATCGAGACCGCACTGCCGGCACGCACCGGAATACCGCCGGGCCGGCACGCCGCCCACGTCGGCCAGGGACTCGGCCCAGGCGATGTCCGAGCTCCCACATCGGGAGCACCCGTGCAGGTCCATGTAGAGATGGGCTTCGTCGCGGGTCCTGGCAACCGGTAGCACGCAGCGATGATATGCCGGACTAGTACGAGTCGACGCCGGCCACCGCGGCCCGGGCGGCCCGGACCATCGCCCAGATCCCGCCGGCCGGCGGGACCGCGTCGCTCGGGACCTGCCACACCTGGTCGTTCCAGAGCGGGCCGCGCCACACGTCGTCGGAGATGCCGTCCGCGGCCAGCCAGCCCTGGTAGGCGGAGAGGGCCATCGCGATCCGCAGGTCCCGCTGCGGCACGTCCCCCGCCCAGCGGCTCTCGATCGCACCGATCAGCTGGCGGAACGCGGCCAGTCCGGCCAGCGGGTCGTCCAACGGCAACCCGGTCTCCGGGTCCTGACCGGCGGCCGCGCGCAGCGTCCCGGTCAGCTCGGCCCGCTGCTCCGCGGTCGGCGACCGCCGGTTCCCACCGGACGCGCCGCCTTCCACCCAGTCCTCGTCGTCGATGTGATGGTGGGCCGCCCACTCCTGCCGCATCCGGTTCTCGGTGGCCACCCGGGCGGCCCGCGCGCCACTCATCCGCGCCGGCGCCTCGTCCCGCATCGCCCGCAGCCGCCGCTCGTAGCCCATCCGCAGGTCGGCCAGCCGGTCGACCTGGAAGGCGTAGGGCTCGCGGTCGTACCACGCCCGGCCGGCCGCGTTCCAGAACGCCGTCGGCGGGACGCCGTCCGCGTCCTCCGGCACGAATTTCTCGACCTCGCCGACGGCGGCCACGGCCGCCATCAACCAGGCGCGCGAGGCAGCCCGATCCGCTTCCGGCAGGCGGTCCGCATCCGGGGGTACGGCGGCGGCGTAGCGCTGTGCCGCCCACAGCCACTGCGCCGGGTCCAGCAGTTCCGACGTCCGGCCGCCGAGTCCGTAGACCACCTCGTCCAGGGTCGACACGTCCTGGGAGATCTCCGGGATCCGGAAGACGTGCTCCCGCTCCCGTTGACAGCCCACGCACCGGCCGACGTACCGGCGACCGGGTGTGCCGTCCTCGAGCCGCACCGGCTCACCCCGCGCCTCCAGACCGAGATGCCCGCACTCGCACGGGATCAGATCGAGGTACAGCCGCGCCTCTCGCCGGGTCCGCGCGAAGGGAGCCGAATCCGTCATGACTGCGGCGTGAATCTGCGCTGGGAGACCACGGCGAGGCCGGTCGCCGCGGTCGCGCGCTCGATGTCGCTGTCGATCGCCGCCAGCTCGGACTCCGCGAGCCCGGCCCGATAGTCCAGGGTGATGCTCCACAGCTCGGCGCTGTTGCGCCAGAACGTCAACTCGCCGGCGCCGTCCGCGAGCACCCGGTCGCCGAACTCCGCGGCCCGCACGCGCGCCAGGTCCCCCCGGGGCGACAGCCGCAGCACGGACCGGACGGTGTCCAGACCGCTCTGGTCGAGAACACCGCGGAGCTCCACCACCAGACGGCCGTCGGTCCGGGTGAACGCCGGAGCCGCCGGCGCCGCCGGCGCGCGCTTGGCCCGCAGCTTCCGCTCGAACTCCGCGTCCGCCTCGGCGAGGAAGGCCGCGTCCAGCGATCCGATCGGGGTGGCCGACAGGTAGTCCACCGGTTTCCGGCGCGGGACACCGACCAGGTCGACCTCGATCATCCCGGCGTCGTTGAAGGTGAACCCGCCGCCCCGCTCGTACATCAGCAACAGCGGCTCGAACGGATCCGGCCACGGGAGCTCACGATCCGCCGCCAGCCGCGCCCAGTGCAGCGCCGCGACACACGTGTCCGGGATCGGGGTGAACTGCCCGGCGTCCCGCACCACCCGGGCGACCTCCGCTACCAGCACCGGATCGGCGCGCACCGCCGGCGTGACGACCGCCGCGAGATCGGCGAACGGCCACCCCGCGGGCTGCTCGTCACCGACCACGAGGGCGGCCCGGCGCAGGTACTCCCGCATCAGCAGCACCCGGGAGTAGATGTGATCCATCGACTGCGTCCAGGAGATCGACCGGATCCGCTCAGCCCGGGCCCGGACGTCCTCAGTTGCCTTCATCGCGCCACGCCTCGATCTCCGGTCGCCATGCTTCCGCTATCTCGCCGACCAAGTCGTCGATGTTGGAGAAGTCCTCGGCCAGGACGGTCGCCGGCTCCTCCCGACCCCAACTCTTCCAGTGGGCGAAGAGCGGGCGTCCGGTCCCCGCCAGCGGACTGAGATCGTGAGCAGCCGGCCGCTCGGCCAGGTAGCCGAAATAATATCCGTCGTCCCAGGCCGCGGGGTCGCGAGAGGTGTACGGCAGGCCCATCTCCATCAGCCGGCTCTCGACGTACTCGTGCGCGATGACCCGGCGGAGATTCGCGATGCCGTCCGGGCTGATGTCGCCGCGGATCGCCGCGCTCACCTGCTCGGCCGTCGACGCGTACGGCGTGAAGTACCCGTGGCCGACCTCGTCCGGGCCGAACTCCACGTCGTGCTCGGTGGCGAAAAGGTGCTGCCGGGCCGCCTCGACCACCCGTGGGTCCACATTGATGCTCTCGGCGATCCGGGGAACCGCCTCGCCGCTCTCCCGCATGCGCAGATAGAGCTCGGCGGCCTCCGGCGTCTCCGGGTCCCGGACGAAGCCGTGCGATCCGGTGGGCCGGCCCGGAGCGTCGCCCGGGGCATCCGGGTACGCCGACAGGTGATGCTGCTCGCCGATCGGCGCCCGCTCCGGGTCGACCAGACTCCAGGCGGCGTCCTGCCCGGTCTCCTCGCCGAGGCTCCGCACCCAGGCGTGCACGTTCGGGAACTCGTGCTTGACCAGCTGCGGGTTGATCTCGCCGTGCTCGTTCATGAACGGTCCGGCGTACCGGTCCGGGTTCCAGGCGGCACGGGCCCGATCGAGCATGTGGTCCGAGGTCACCACGACGTCGTGACCGCCCAGCAGCCGGTGCGCCTGGAAACCGGCGCTGCGGGGAGCCACCCCGTCGGCCCGCAGCGCGTCGCGCAGGCCCTGCGCCAGGTGCAGGGACGACAACTCACCGGGTTCGGGCGGGTGGATCGGCTCCGGAGCGACTCCGGCCTCGCCGCGGGCGTGCTGGACGGTCCCGTCGGTGATCGGTTTGACGCCGTTCCAGTCCTGCCCGAGCATCGTCTCCTTGCCCAGCCAGATCGCGTCCGGACCGTGCTGGTCCCGGGCGCCGGCCATGGCGATGTCGTGCGGCGTCGGATATCCCTCGGTGCCGAAGGCGTGCGCGGCGGCCCGGTTCAGGATCGCCTGACCGGCGTCGCGCTCGTGTCGCATGGCGTCCGCGATCTCGTGCGGGCCGCGACCCCCGAAACGAGCGCCCAGCGCACCGAGGTCGGCGGTGCCGTCGCCGATCTGCCGCAGCCCCTCGTCGATCCTCCGGACGCCGCGTTGCAGCTCGTGGAGGATCGGCTCGGCGCTACGTCCCTCGTTGTTGGGTGCCCAGTCGAAGCCGGCCCGGGCCCAGACGTAGGCGCCCCGGTTGACCGCGCGCACCTCGATGTGGCTGACGCCCGACTCGCGGTACCAGCCCTCCATGTAGCGGTTGAACTCGGACGCGAAACCGCGGCCCTGCATCTCGGCGTTGAGTTTCAGCGAGGCGTGCCGGACCACCAGCCGGCCGTCGCTGTCCCGGATGAACTGCCGGGTCGCGGTGCCGACCGAGGTGCCGTCCGCGTCATGCACGCGCAGCCGGACGACCACCTCGTTGCGGTACGCGCTGATCGGCGTGCCCCAGTCGTCGAACTTCACCCGCAGGCCGGCGAACTCGCGGCCCTCGATGTGCCGGGCGACCTCGTCCCGGATGGCGCCCTCCCACCGGCCGGCCTCCGCGTCGGTCTCGGGGATGAGCTCGTCGAACGACGGGCGGCGGCCCTCCTGCTCCCAGCGACGCTCGTTCCAGTGCGTGTCCCGGCCGGGGTCGTGCTCCGGGGCCGGTCCGAAGTCGTGTCCGGCCTCCGCCGGCCGCGGACCGGTCTCGGCGGCCTGGTGAGCCGGGTCGGCGGGCCGGTCGGTGACGTGCCCGGCCGCGGGAGATCGGTCCGGCGGGGTGAGGTCGCGCGCGCCGTGGTCCGGCGCCGGATCATGGTGACGGCCGAGGACCCCGGTCCGGGACAGCAGCTCCGCCTGCCGATGCACGAACACCGGGTCGACCGGATGGCCCAGCGACCGCAGGTCCCGCTCCACCCCGACGATCTCGTGCCGCAGCCGGGACTGCTCCTCCGGCCGCATCACCGCCCGGTCGAACTGGCGCTGCAGATGCACCCGCTCGTTGAGTCGCGCCGCCACGTGCGGATCCACGGCCGGCCGGGCCGGTGCCTCCGCGTCGCCGCCGCCGAAGATCCGGCCGAGCGCCGCGATCGCCCGGCGCACGATGCCGTGCGGCTCCGGCCGGGTCTCGGCGTGCTGCATCGCCAGCGTCTCGGTGATCTCGTGCACCCAGACCCGGCTCAGCTGATCGCCGGCCACCCGGTCGTTGACCCGGACGATGTGCGGGTCCTCGGCGGTGCCGGCCCGTACCGTCGTCTCGGCGAGATCGCGCATCCCGGACCCGATCTCGGCCCGGAAATGCCGCACCTCACCGCCGTCGCCCAGGGTGACGTGCATCAGGTGGCCGTCGGTGGCCACGAACGACACGCCGTCGCCGGCGAAGTCCTGCGGCAGCACGTCGTGAGCCGCGGTGTGCAGCTCGCCCAGGGTCAGGTCGGGCACGCCCTCGGGTCGCCCGTCCGGCACGAAACCGGTGCGGTCGATCGGGCTCGCGTTGTGCCGTGGCCCGTCCGGCCCGTCCGAGGGCGGATGCGGTGGGTCCGGCCTGGCGACGGGCGGGTCCTGCGGCCGTACCGGAAGGGTGGTGCCCTCGGCAGCCACCCGGACCGGCGCCGCGGCCTCGTCCACCGCGGACCTGGCGATCTCGGGGCCGTGCAGTGTGCGGCCCACCGGGGCCTCCGGGGCGGCCTCGCCGCGCAGGATCCGCAGCACACCACGGGCGGCGCTGCCGACCTCGTAGCGCTCGTGCAGGTGATCGCGCAGCTCCGCGGCCCGCTCGTGCTGGTGATCGATGTCGCCGAGCACCGTGCGCACGTGCTCCATCCAGGCGTCCCGGCGAGCCGCGTCGACCCCGCGCAGGACCTTGCCGACCTGCTCGGGGGCGATCCGGTCGGCGTCGCCGACCTCGGCGTGGACCGCGTCGAGCAGCGACTGGACGGTGTTGTGGTCGCGGACCGTGGCGATGCCGCCCAGATCGGTGGGAACGTACCGGGAATCGCCGAAGAACATGCCGGCGCCGGTGCCCTCGCCCGCGATGACCGGGATCCCGGCCCGCGCCGCCTCGCTGGCCACCAGGCCGAAACCGTCCTGGATGGACGGCATCAGCACCAGGTCCGAGTTGTGCAGGTCGTTGAGCAGCTCGGCCCGGCCCTCGGGCGTGCCGGACTTGACGAACGGCCGCACCTCGACCGGGTGCCCGGCGATCCGGGACAGGCGGTCGGTCATGCCGGCCAGCTCGTTCGGCTTGGCGCCGCGCACCACGAGCCGTACGTCGTGGCCCTCCGCCCGCAGGTCGTGGACCACCCCGGCGGCGAAGTCGACCCCCTTGATCGGATCGCCGGCCCGGCCCTGCACGTAGAGCGTGTATCCGTCCCGGTCGCCGCGGACCGGCGGATCGCCCGGCACGCGGGGCATGTCGGAGATGATGGTGTGCGCCGGTGGGTGGCCGGGCTGACCGGAACCGGCCAGCCGCGCCGCCTCGTCGCCGAGCAGCGGGCCGATGCCGGTGACCAGGTCGGCGCCGGCCATCAGGGCCCGCTCGGTGTCGGCGTGCCCCCGGCCCTCGGCCGGGTTGCCGCGGACCGCGTCCAGCACCTCGGGCGAGGTGTGCAGCACGTGGACGTACTTGGCATCCGGGTAGACGTGCTGCTGCAGGATCCGGGCCGCGCCGCCACCGAACCGGGAGTTGCCGACCAGCACGTCGACATCCGGCGGCAGGTTCTCCAGCAGCATCGACATGGCGCGGGTGTCCGGGCCGCCCTTGTGGTCGGTGACGCCCCAGACCTCGGTGACACCCCGGACATGGATGCCCTCCGGGGTCTCCGTCCGGGTCAGCGCGAAGTCACCCTCGTCAACCCGGGTGACCCGGCCGTAGACGTCCGCGCCGGCCGCGGCGAAGCTCTCGCTCAGCTCGCGATTCGCGGTGATCACGCCGCCGGCCGTCGAGTTGTACTCGGTGCAGACCGTCATCACCGTGGTGGTGCCCTCGGCCCGCGGCGCCCCGTCGTTGTTGCGCAGCACCACCTCGCGCGGGTCCAGGGTGCGGTTCCAGGTGGCGTCGTCGACCCGGGCCACCCGATCGCCCAGGCCGCTGATCGCGTCGTGCACCGAGTGCGCCGCGGTCGTCGGGTTGTACCGCTCGATCAGGTCAAGGCGCAGACTCGCGGCCCGGTCGCGGGCGGCGGGAAGATCATCGATCGTACGGCGGAGCTGGTCGGTGAAGCCGCCCCGATCGCCGGACGCGACCGATCCGTCGCCGAGCCCGTCGCTGACCCGCAGCGAATCCGAGAGCAGGCGTCCGGCGCCGCTCTCGGCGGCCACCACGACCGGCACACCGTGCCCGGCCGCCGAGGTCACCGCGGAGTCGAGCACCTCGGTGCCGCGCGGATCGATGAGCACGTCGGCGCCGTGCCAGAGCTCCCGGCGGCCGGCCGGGTCGTCCGGCAGCCGCACGATCTCCACCTCGGCGCCGGCCCGGTCGGAGAGCGCCATCCGGTGCCAGCCCGCCTCGGTCTCGCCGGCGTCCCGCATCGCGATCCGCAGGCGGGCGTCGACGCCCTGGTCCCGCAGCTCCCGGACGGCGTCGGCGGCCTGGGCGTGCGCGGCGAAGTCGTCGTTGGCGACCAGGACCCGGTAGCCGCCCGAGCCCGGGTCGCGAACCGGCGGCGGCGGCCCGCCATCGATCGGCGGGGTCACCTCGTGCACCGGCGGGATCGGCTCCCGGCCGTGCGCCTCCAGCGCCGTCCGCAGGCCGTGCGCGACCTCCGGCCCCATCGCGATCACGACGTCGGCCCTGGCGATCACGTCCAGGTGCGCCGGGTCGACCGGCACCGTGTCGAGGATCTGCACCACTCGCGCGTCCGGGAAAGCGTCCCGTCGCGCCTCCGCGACACCGGCCGTCTGTCCGTAACCGATCAGCACATCGGTGTCCGCGGGCAGGTGATCGGGCCGCAGCAGCGGGCTGATCCGCCCGGTGATGCCGGGGATCGGGTCGGCGGGGATGCCGCGAACGCCCGGGCTCAGCTCACCGCCCTCGATGCCGGGAATCCGCAGCCCGACGTGATCGCCGGAGGCGCCCAGTGCCGCCGCCAACTGGCGCAGTGTTCCGTGCTGCATCGGGCCGTCGGCGGTGTCGTCGAAGGCGAGCATGTGCAGCGGCTCGGTGTCCCGCGGCCGACCGGCGCCCGGGCCGGCATCGCCGATGATCTCCCGGCGGGTGGCCGCGCCGGGATCGTCCGGGGACAGGCCCAGGTGCCGGTCCAGCGCCTCGAGCTCACTTCGCGCGTACGCCGCGTGGTCCGGTTCCTCGGCGAGCTTCCGCAGGTAGTCGCGTTCCGCGAGACGGCCCGTGTCGTGCGGGCTGAGCTCGTGGTGGGGGCCGCCCTCGCCGGGGCGCAACACGTCGGGACCGGTCAGGTCGAGGCCGTCCCGGGCCCGCTGCTCGATCGCGCCGAGCTCGGCGACCTCGTGCGAGATGGCCCGGGGCACGGCGAGGTCGCTGGCCCGGTCCGAGATCTCGATCCGGTAGCCGCCCTCGGACGGTGGCAGCTGGCCGTCGGGCAGGGTCCGGCCGGCGGCGTCGACCGGCACCGAGCGGGCCACCGCCCCGTCCGGCAGGCTGTCGGCCGGCACCACGTCGACCGTGTACCGGGCGTCCAGCGGCATCCGCTCTTGCAGCGCGGGTTCGGCGAGAGCGCGCACGGCGCCGGGATCGGCGACGTCGCGGGCGTGACCGTGGAAGTCGCCGTCGGGCACCGCGGACGCGGTGATCGGATCCCGGAGAGTCTTGTGGCCGTACCAGTCACGGCTCTCGAGCAGCGCGTCCTTGCCCACCCAATGCGCGTCGACACCACGACGACCGTCCCAGCCCACCCTCAGCACTTCTTGTGCGCTCGGGTAGTCCCGTACCGGCCAGACCCGGTCCCTGATCATGTCGGCGCGACGGACCAACGCGTCGGCCTCGGCGCGCTGGGCCCGCATGTTGTCCGCGAGCTCCTCGCGGCCGGCGCCGCCGAACCGGTCGTGGAGCCGCTGGAGAGCCGCGTCGTCCAGGTGGTCCAGCCGGGACAGATTCCGGCCGATCTCCCTGGACTGGCCACGGAGCGCCTCGATCGCGCCGGCGCCGTCGTGCGGTTCCCAGGTGAAGCCGTCCCTGGCCCAGGCGTAGGCGCCCTTCTGCACGGCGTGCAGGGAGATCTTGATCCGGGGCGCGTCGGACTGCCGGTACCAGTCCTCCATGAAGCGGTTGAGTTCGGTGGCCAGGCCCTGGCCATGGACCTCGCCGTGCAGGAAGAGGGAGTCGTTGGTGACTTCCAGACCGCCGTCGGCGGCCCGCTCGAACGTCCAGGCCCCGTGGCCGACGGTGTCGCTGCCGTCCGGCGTCTTCACGGTGAACTTGACCGTCACCTTGTTCGGCTTCGTCCACACCGCGCCGCGATCGTGGTCGAAGTTGGGGTGCCGGGAGTCCATCAGCTCGATCCGCATGCGGCCGGCACCGAATCGCTGCCCGTCGAACTTCGCGGCGAACGCGTCACCGATCGCCGAGTTCCAGGCCGCCGCGTCCCCGGCGTCGTGCGGGATCATCTCGGTGACATCCGGGGTCGTCCCGGGCTCCCAGGGCGCGTGGTGACCATCCGCCGGGTACCCGGACGACGGGTCGCCGAGCCCGTCCGGGTCCTGCGCCGCCCGCCACTCCTCCCGCGCGTCCCGCAAGTCCTGGTCGGCCCGTTCGCGCAGGGCCGCTTCCTGTTCCCGGGCCGCCCGCTCCCGCTGCTGCTGTTCCGCCCACTCGCGTTCGCGAGCTTCCAGATCCCGGCGCTGCTGCTCGCGTTCGGCCTGCTCGCGCTCGTGAGCAGCCCGCTCCTGAGCCGCCCGCTCCTGAGCCGCCCGCTCCTGAGCCGCCCGCTCCTGGGCAGCCTGCTCGTGAGCGGCCTGCTCGTGAGCGGCCTGCTCGTGGGCGGCCTGCTCGTGGGGGCTCCGGGCCTGGTCAGCGCTCTCGGGATGCAGCGCACGCCAGATGTCGCCCTCGGCCGGCGGCCGCGGATCGGCGAACGGGCCCTCGTCGCCGGGCCGGCTCTCGTGTCCCCGGCCGGCCGTCTCGGGCTCGTTCCGCGACGGGTTGAAGGCTTCCTCGAACCGGTCGTGCAACGCACGCTGTTCGGCGGCGCTGTGCCCCTCGTCCGGCCGATGGCCCGGCTCGTCCCGCGGATTCAGCGCTTCGTCGAACCGGTTGCGCGGCGCTTCCGGATGCGCGGCCGCCTCGTCCGGCCGTGGCCCGAAGGCATCCTCGAGCCGCTGCTCCATGGCCCGCTGATGCTCATCGACGTAGCCCTCATCGGTGTCCTGCCGACCCTCGGAGCGCTCCCCCGGTCCCTGATCGTGATCCGATGCCGGCGCGTCCGGCCGCATCGGCTCATCCGGCGGCGGTCCGTCCGGATCCTGGTGATCCCGGATCGGCCCGTCCGGATGCTGCTCCGGCCGGCTCGGCGGGGTCTCCGGACGCCCTTCCGGCTCCCCGTGGACCGGCGGCCGCGGCTCCCCACGCAGCGGCGCCTCCGGGTGCGCTTCCGGAACCTTCGATCCGTGCCAGCCCGCCCCCAGCATGGCCCGCTTGCCGATCCAGGTCGCCTTCGGACCGGCCTGATCGGTGCGCCCGACCTGGCTGATCTCGTGCGGTGTCGGATAGCCCTCGCTCCGGTACGGCAGAGCCCGCGCCCGCTCGATGAGCGCGTTCGCCTCGGCCCGCTGCTGCCGCATGCCCTCGATCGCCGACGCGGCATCGGAATAGCCGTGCCGGCTGACGAGATGGTCGATGGTCTCCTGCTGCTCGTGCCGGGTCGCGTTGATCAGCGAGTCGATCTCCCGCCCGAGCGACCCGACCTCCCGCTCGAGCCGGCCGACCACGTCATTCGCCTGGTATTCCGCCGTGTGGTGCCAGTCGTAACCGGCGCGCGCCCACGCGTACCCACCGACCGACTTGCCGGCCTGGATGAGGATCCGGTCCACACCGGACTCGACGTACCAGCCCTCCATGTGGCCGTTGAACGCCTTGCTGAAGCCGTTGTTCTGGACGTCGCTGTGGAGGTCGAAGTTGAGGTGCTGGACCTCGAACCGTCCGGTCTCCGGGTCGACGCTGAACCGGCGGGTGATCTCACCGACCGTGTCGCCGGTGGCCGGGTCGACGACCGACATGTCGACCTCGAGCCAACGGCTTCCCGAGGTCGCCCGGTCGACGCGCACGTCCAGCCCGGCCAGGTCACGCCCGGCGAACTCCCGGGCGAACTCCCGCCGTACCCCTTCGTTGAACTCCGGGCTTCCCTCTGCCGTCTCGGAGAAGAATCTCCGCAGCGGCGTACGCGGCTCATCCGGCGGTCGCGGACCGTCCGGGTCGCGGGCGGGCGCCGCCGGCTCGTCGTCGTGCGGCCCGGCGGCCTCGTCGTGCCCGTCCCGCTCCCGGGCCGCCGCCTCGTCCGCCCGCGCCCGATCCTCAGCCTCAGCCCGCTCCCGAGCCTCCCGGTCCCGAGCTTCCTGGTGCTCCCGAGCCTCCCGGTCCCGAGCCTCCCGGTCCCGAGCCTCCTGCTGCTCCCGGGCCCGAGCGTCCCGATCCTGGGCCTCCCGGTGCTCCCGGTCCCGAGCCTCCTGCTGCTCCCGGGCCTCCCGATCGTGCTGTGCCTGATCCCGCGCGGCGTCCTCCCGGCCGCCCCGCTCCGGCGCCGGCCGCTGCGGATCCCGCTCCGGACGACCGGTCTCATGCCCGGCGTCCCGCGAGTACCCAGCGTCCCGCGAGTACCCAGCGTCCCGTGAGTGCCCGGCGTCCCGTGAGTGCCCGGCGCCGCGCGAACCGCCGGTCTCCGCGACCGGCTGCCGCACCTGTTCCATCGCCTGGTCAGCGAGGTGATCCACGGTCCGGGCGATCTCCCCGGGCGTCTTGGTCCGCGGCCCACCCGAATCCGGGTACTCGCTCAGGTGGTCGGCGGCCCACCGCCCGTACTGCTCCGGCCCGGTCCTGGACCGCAGGTCCGACGTGACCCGACTCGGGTTGAGGTCCGGGGTCGGCGGGTGCTCCGCCGGCGTGGACGGATGCCGGTTGACCACGTCGGCCGGATGCTCCGGGACGCTGTCGCCACGAAGGATCTCGACAACCCGCAACACGTCCGGCGCCGTCGGCTCGGAAGGCCGCGCCGGCTCCGAAGGCGCGGGCCCGTCGTGCGGCGGCACAGCGGAGTCATGGGCCGGGGCCGGGTCGTGCGGCGGCACAGCGGCGTCATGCGCCGGGACCGGGTCGTGCGGCGGCACAGCGGCGTCATGCGCCGGGACCGGGTCGTGCGGCGGCACAGCGGCGTCATGCGCCGGGACCGGGTCGTGCGGCGGCGCACCGGAGTCATGCGCCGGGACCGGGTCGTGCGGGGACAGACCCGGATCACGGGGGCCCTCCGGCGGCGTCCCGCGGTCCCCGGGCACCGGCTCCCCGCCGGGCTCCCCGGTCTTGGCCAGCGGACTCTCCGGCGCCACGCCGTCGTGCCCGGGCCCGTGGCCCGGCAGGTCCCGGGCCGGCGTCTCGCCCCGCAGGCCCGCCGCGATTCCGTCGACCTGCTCGCGGAGCGCCGGAATGTCCGGGAAATGCGCGTTGGCGAACTCGGCCTTGTTGCTGGACGGCTTGCCCTCGACCTGGAACTTGTATTCCATCGCGTAGTCGGACAGGCCGTTGATGTGGTCCTCGAGGATCGGCCGGTCGACACCGTTCTCGGCCAGCCGGATGACCTCCTGCAGGCGGACGTGGTACTCGACGATCGGCATCCGCGGACCGAGGATCCGGGGTTTGCCGCTCACCTTGCCGAACTCGCCCGGCGCGATCTCCTTCGCCGCGTTCGTGCCCCACGTCGGCCCGTCCGGGAAGCGGCCGCGGTCCTCCATCTGCCGCATGTGCCCGAGCTCGTGCTCGAAGTCGAGGAAGCGCATGTTCTCGATGACCCGCATGCGTTTGTCGACGCGGAGGAACTCGCGGCCCCGGGAGTCGTAGACGTGCCGGTACTCGGTCTCCGGGTACGGCCCGTCGGTCTCGTAGACCTCGAAGCCCAGGTCCTCCAGCTCGCGCATCAGCCGCGGGAACTCGGGATGCTCGCGGAACCGGACGGTGCCCTGCTGGATCGATTCCGGGCTCGGGTCGACACCCGTCTCGTGTCCGGTCGAGGCCATGTTGTCCTCGGCCGGGTGTTCCGGGGTGGGGTCGTGCGGCGGCCCGTCCGGAGGCGTGTCGTCGTGCGGCCGGGCGCCGTCCCCGGCGTCATGCCCGGGGCGGGCCGTCTCGTCGGGGCGTGCCGGATGCTCACCACCGGCCGCCTCGTCCCGGATCGCGGCCGGCTCGTCGTGCGGACGCGGCCCGTTCGCCTCGTGCCGCGGCCCGCTCTCACTCCACCGCCCGGCCGGCGCCGGATCCGCATCCCGCCGCTCCACCCCGGCCCGATCAGAAGCAGGCCGATCAGAAGCAGGCCGATCAGAAGCAGGCCGATCAGAAGCGGGCCGATCCGTGGTCGCCGCGTCGGTCAGTGACCGATCACCAGCCGGCCGCTCGGTGACCATCCGGTCCCCACCCGGCCGATGCGACGCCGAACCATCCACCGGCGCCCGATCGCCGGAAGCTCCCCGATCCGCCACCACATCACGATCAAGACCATTTTCCCGTACGTGGTCACGCCCGGAACCGGCCCGATCCCCGCCCGGATGATCCCCGGAGCCGTCATGCGCCCCCGAACGGTCCCCCGGAGCAGTTCGATCCCCAGAAGTCGCGTGCTCCCCCGGCCCCGCGTGCTCTCCCGTGGTGGAGCGATCAGCCGGAGCGCCATGGTCCACGGTGGACGTGTGTTCCGGCCGCGCGCCGGTCGGCGGCCCGCCGTCCGGTGGCGGGCGATCCCCGGCGTCGCGGGAGGCGGGCGTGTCCACGTCCGTACGGGAAACGGGATCGTCGCCCCGCGCGGACCGGTCGCTCGCGCCGTCCGCCGCAGGTCGATCGCTGCTCGCGTGATCCGGCGCAGCCGGTGTGTGATCGCCCGGCGGCGGCCCGTCGCCGCCGCCCACCGCGACCCGATGCCGCCCGGCCGCGTTGCCGTTGCCGGAATCGCCGGTCCGGGATCCGCCGTTGTCGGACTGGCGGCCACCGCCGTCGGAGCGGGCCGGGGTGTCGGTCCGGGTCGACGGCGCCTCGGTCCGCGGGCCCGCCGCCGTGGTCGTGCCGCCACCGGCGGACGCCACCGGCGCCGGCGCCGCGTGCTGCCCCTGCCCCGAGAACGCCTCGGAATCGTGGAAGCCGGCGCTCTCCAGGGAGCTGCCGCCCTTGCGGTCGGTGCTCCAGGAGAACTGGCCGTCGCTGGTCAGCGTCAGGCTCTGGTTGTGCGCCGAACGCCCGGAGGTGACGGTGAAGCTGCCCTCCTTGGCGCCGGGCAGGACGTGGACGTCCTCGCCGATCTTCAGGCCGCCGGTGCCGATGTGGGAGCTCTCCAGGTGGCTCTGGCCGCTGAAGATGACGCCGGCCTCGGCGCCCTGCACCGCGCCGTGCCCCACCTTGGTCCAGTCGACGCCGTCCTGACCGTGGGCGACCTGGTACAACTCGGTGCCGAGGGCCATGCCGCCGCCGGCCAGCGCCCCACCGGCCGCGTGCCCGACCGGGCCGCCGAACATGCCGGCGCCGAAGACCGCGCCCTGCAACGCGCTGTTGCCGATGTGGCCCAGGTCGTACTCGCTGCGGTTGCCGGAGAGTCCCTGCAGGGTCTGGCCGATCAGGTCGGTGCCACCCATGAACATGGCACCGAAGGCGGCCCGGGCGCCGACGTACTTGCCGAGCTCCTTGCCGACGCCCTTGGCCACCTGCTCGCCGGCGATCCGCTTGATCTCGGCCGCGGACATGTTCCCCACGGCCTTGGCCGCGCCCTTCTCGAGCGCTTTCTCCATGCCCTTGCGGCCCCAGTTGTTGAGCAGCTGGGTGCGGATCTCCTTGGAGAGCTCCTTCTGCAGCAACCGCCGGGTCTGCTTGGTCAGCGTCTTGTTGATCTCCTTGCGGGCCAGGCTGCGCAGCTCCTTGGCGGCCAGCTTCTCGGCGACCCCCTTGGAGATGCCCTTGGCGATCAGCTGACGCGGCGTGAGGTTCCGCAGCGCGTCCCAGGCCGCCTTGCGCAGGCCTTGCAGGCTGAACTTCTTGGCCGCCGCGCTGAACAGCTTGGGGAAGGCGCCCTTCACCGCACCGGTGATCTTCGGCAGGACCTTCGGGACGGAGCGGGCCAGCACGCCGGGCAGCTTCTTGAAGAGCTGTCCCATCGCCTTCAGCGCGACCCGGAGCGAGATCTCCCCGATCTTGCGGACCGCCTGCGCCGCCGCCTCGATGATGGCTTTCTTGCACGCCGCGAAGAGCGGGATCGCGCCGGCGAGCGAGGTGCCACCGGACGGGATGGCCGCGAGAATGAGCTGGAAGAGGCCGACCGCCAGCATGAACAGGTTGATCATGGCGATGAACTTCATGAGCTCGACCTCGAGGCCGAACTTCTGCACGCCGCCCTGCATCTGCCCGGCGCCCTCGGCGACCTGCCGGAGGCCGCTCACGTACTCGTACCACTGCTGGGCGAACTGCGCCGCCGACTCGTCGCCGGACCAGTTCTCCAGGATCCCGTTGGCCGCCCGGGCGATGTCCTCGTACGCCTCGTTCATCGTCTGAGCGAGCTCGCCCCACTGGTCGGCGAGGTCGTAGATGTGGTTGGCGTTCGACTTGGGGATCGGGCCGAGAATGATCTCGCCGACCTTGCTCCGGGCGCCCGGAATGTGCTCCTCGATACTGGAGAACCAGTCGAGGAGACTGGTCATCGCCTCGTGGTCGTCACCGTCGGACACGTCACGCTCCCGGGCCGGGCGGCCCGCTGTTCATCATCACTACTTGTGCCCGTGCTGACCCGCTTTGGTGATGTCAGCACCAGCTTGCTGGTCGGCGACATCATAAGTCGCCATCGCACTCGCAACGTAGTTGCCGATGTCGATCAGCTGCTTGCCGCAGAACTCGGCGGCCGCGCGCAGTGCGGCGTTGGTCGTCGAGCCGTGGCCGTTGACGTCCGTGGTGGGGCCGATGTAATCCGGGTGGAAACCCTCGACGAACTCGTCGCCGGCCGGGAAGACGTCGTGCGGCTCCTCGCGCTTCTCGATGTCGTGATTGTGGCGCTGCGCCGCCTTCTGCAGCGCCTCGCCCTTCTCCCGCAGTCCGTGCGCGATGTTGATGATCTCGGCCGGAGATGTCCGAATCTCCACGAACTCACCCATGGTCGTCCTCCGCCCGCTCCCGCACGTCCGCGTCATGACCGCCGACGTATTTCCGCACATTCCCGTCGCCCAGCGCCCGCAGGTCGCTCGGCAGGGCCTCGTCCATCACCTCGGCGCTCTTGCGGCCGGCGTCCTCGATCGCGACGCGCACGGTCTGCACGATGCTCGCCGACAGCGCCTTCGAGTTCGGCTGGCGCAGCACCCTGGGGTCGATCTCGAGCTCCAGGAGGTGACCACGGGGTCCGACGACGGCCTTGATCATGCGATCCGGCGACCAGGCGGTGCCGGTCACCGCGAGCATGCGCTTCTGCATGCCCGGCAGCTCTTCGGTGGCTTTGCGCAGGTCGGAGACCATCTCGCGAAGGGCACTCCAGTCGGGGCGTCCAGGTACGTCCGCCATCGGCCCTCACCTCTCTCGTCCTGCGGCAAACCCAGCCTGACATGATCGCGCACCGGCCGCCGGTGGTCACCGGCGGCCGGTGCGAATCACATCCCGGCCGCGATCTGCTGGTCGATCTGCTGCATCCGCTCGGCCGACGCGCCGAGCTTGACGCCCACCGACTGGAGCGCGGTCTTGATCTCCATGGCGCCCTGGTTCCACTTCTGCCGGGCCTCGTCGCAGGCCTGGCCGGCGGCGCCGGACCAGTCCTGGGCGAACAGGCTCGTGAACCCCTGGTACAGCTCGTTCAGCTGCTGGTCCATCTGGCCCTCGTAGGTGCCGATGGCCTGCGCGACATCGTTGATCTGACCGAAGTTGTAGGTAATGCTCATGGCTCGCCTCTTTCCCGATCTCGGTTACGCGTCAGCCGCGCAGGATGCCAATGACGGAACTGTCGCCGGTGGAGGCCGCGGCGGACCGGATCTCCTGTGCGGCGTCCTCGTCGTGCACGCCGTACTGCTTCGACGCGCTGCTCATCTTGCCGGCCAGCTCGTCCAGCGCATTGATGATCTTGGTCAGGCCGTCGTTCAGCTGAACGGAGACGTCCTGCAGGGCGGTGTTGGCGGTGCCCTGGAAACCGGCGCCGCCGAGGGACTGGATCCGGTCGAGCAGCTGGGCCATGCCCCGCGCCACGCTCTGACCGGTGTCCTCGCACCGCTGCGCCATCGAGTTCAGCTGTTCCTGGGTGGCATGTACCTGACCCATACCCGGAGTTCCTGACAAGGTGGTTCACCCCGATTCTCATTGTCGGCGCACTCTGGGGGCGACCCCGAGAGACATCCATGATGTCCCGAAGGTAACCACCATCTGCTCTTCGGGCCACCCCGTTCGGTACGCCATCGGCTCTATGCCATCACGTACACCGGCCGCGCGAAAACGGTTCGAACCTGTGCCGAGACGAGGGCGTACTCTATCTCGTCACCCGCTCAGTGCTCGGGCGAGATACCCTCCGAAGCAGCTGCGCGGCCGAACCGGGGGAGGCGTGATGGGCGGCAACGAACCGTATGTGAACCCATATCCGGGGGAGACCAACCCGTTTCCCACCGAGACCAAGACCAATGCGGATGCCCCGTGGCTCGACGGCGGGCCGCCCCTGAAGGTCAAGCCCAAGGGCTTGCGGGCGTACGCGAAGCACATGGTCGACCAGGAACTCGACATGGGAACCCGCCGGGGCCACCTCTCCCACCTGACCACCACGCCGAACGACGGCTGGACCGGCGATGTGCTCGGCGAGGCCGCCGCCGTGCGGTCGACGGTGACGAACAACGCTCTGGAGTTCTTCGCCTACCTGGAGAAGCTCGGCACGACGCTGCACAACGTCGGCATGGCGGCACAGACCGTGGCCGACTCGTACGAGGCGAACGACGCCATGTCGGCCGCGTCGATGAACAGCGTGCTCTTCGCCTTCGGCGAGAACGTGCCCCGGCCGGCCGGGCTGCCCCGGAACATCGGCCAGACCTATTGGGAGCAGCAGGCCAACGCCAAGGGCGAGCCGCTGGGCGCGGACAGCGGGCTGTGGGTCGACGGCGACACCAAGCAGATGGGTCCGTACCAGACGATCCAGACGTCGACCGGGCCCAACGGCGAGCGCCGCGAGGTGGTCACCACCAACATCCCGGGCGGCGGCACGACCGTCACCACCACGGTCTACAACGCCAAGAACAAGATCGTCACGCAGAGCTCGAACCGCACCACGGTCACCTACGACAGCCGGACCAACACGCAGGTCACCACGTCCTCGTCGTACGACGCGAAGGGCAAGCTGACCGGCAGCACCAAGGAAAGCACGACGTACACGGCGACCGGTGACGTGAGCAGCCGGGTCAACGACACGAACGACGACACGGGCGCGCTGACGAACCGGCGGACCACCACTGTGGACGCCAAGACCGAGACCACCACCGAGAAGTCCGAGAAGGTCGTCCTGAACGACAAGGACCACCCGAAGGCCGGCACCCATCTCGAGACGACCGACCTGGTCGCGACCGGCAAGCAGACGCAGGGCCAGGTCGGGGTCACCGAGACGATCGCCTCGGAGTACGACCCGTACACCAAAGAAGTGACCGGCTAGCCATGGCGAACTACTTCGACGCGGACATCAACCCGAACTACGGGTACAGCCAGTACAGCGGGTACACGCACTACAAGCAGTACAAGTCCTCCGACGTGCCGTTCACCTCGAAGCCGCACAAAGACAATCCGATGACCTTCGAAGAGGTCAAACGCAAGATCAACAACATGCACCCGGAGGACATCTCCACGCTGGCCGATCACTGGAACAACGCGATCGCCTTCATGGAGGACATCAAGTCCTTCGTCCTCGGCCGCAGCACCGAGCTGCAGAGCGAGTGGCAGTCGCCGAAGGCCGCGGCCGAGTTCCTGAAGCGGGGTCCCGGCGAGGCGCTGGGCTACCTCGATCTGTGGATCGAGGCCGCCCAGAAGAACCGGGACACCCTCCGGCATCTGGTGAACATCGCGAAGAGCGCCCGCGACGAGATGGTTCTCCTGGAGAACGAGTACCGGGAGAAGCTGGCCGACGCCAAGCACATCAGCGTCGGCGAGGGCATCGGCGCCTTCTTCACCCACGGCACCTGGATGCCCGAGACGATCCCGCAGGCCAACAAGGACGAGGCCCACGAGGACATCACCGACGTCACGGAAAAGTACAAGATCAAGGCCCAGGAGCTCGCGTTCAAGTACGGCGACCAGTTCTTCGACACGCTCGGGCCGCTCTCCGGCGGCATGGGGCCGCCGGTGCAGCCGATGAACGCGGTGGTGAACTTCCCGGGCAGCCCGCCGATCGTCACTCCGCCCGGCGGGGTCGCTCCCCCGGCGCCGGCGCCGCCGCCCGCGCTCTCGACGACGCCGCCGCCCCCGGTCCCGGTCAACGACGTCAAGAACCCGACCGAGCCGACGCTGAACAATCCGCCCGAGGCACAGGTCCCGCCACCGGGCGGGACGCCGGCACCGGTGCCCGGTCTCCCGAACCAGCCCGGCCTCCCGAACCAGCCCGGGCTTCCGCCGGGTGGTCCGGTGCTCCCGCCGGGCGTGCCCGGCCAGCTGCCGATCGCACCCGGGGCCCTGAAGCCGGGGCCGGCGTTGCCGCCCGGCCTGTCCCAGAAAGCTCCCGCCCTGCCCGGTGGGCTCCGACCCGGAGCAACCGCGCCGGGCGCACCGAGCCTCCCGCCGAACCCGGGCCAGCTCGGCCGCAGCGCGTTCGGCCGGAGCGGCGCCCAGCCGCCCGGCACGGGCCAGCCCCCCGGCCGCAGCGTCCGCCGCGGCACCACCAACCCCAACAGCGGCCGTACGCCGGGACTCCCCGGCCGGTCCGGTGAACGGCGACGCGGCGAGGACGGGAACCGACTGCCGGGCGCGCCCGGCGAGGGCGAGGAGACTTTCGGACGTCCCGGCACCGGGGCTCCGCCCGTACTCCGCAATCCCACCGGAAACCGCGACCGGAAGCGGCCCGGAAGCGCCGAAGAGCTGCGCCCGACCGCGAAAGCGGGCAGCGGTGACGCCTTCCGGCCGGAAGGCACCGCACCGCCGGTGCTGAACCGGCCGGCCACGCCGGCCACCCCCGCGCAGCCCGCCCGGCGCCGGGCCGAACCGAAGAAGGACCGGCACACGCCCGCCTGGGCCGACTACTTCGGCGCCGAGGAGGCTCGCGCCGAGGCCGGCACGGGCCTGCTGCAGGCGCCCGGCACGCCGCCCAGCGGCACCGCGGTGTCCGGGCTCGAGGAGGTGCCCCGGGCTCTGCGCAGCCAGGCCGCCACCCGTGCCGAGACGTCGAAGCACGGCCGGCCGGACACCGTCGCGCCCGAGCTCAGCAAGCGCCGGACCAGCAACACCCCGACTACGGTCGAGCACGACGACGAGGCGAGCACGATCGTCACCGACGAGCAGGCGTTCGAGGTGCAGACCCCGGGCGGCGGCGTGGTGACCAGCAGCCGCGACGAGCCGGTCTACGAGCCGGAGATCCGGCGTGTGCTCGGTGGTGGCCAGTGAGAGAGTCGGGGTCGTGAAGGTCGGGACGCCGGAGGAACCACGGTGGTGAAGATCGGGAACTCGTCCAACTACACCGTTCAGGTGTTCCCGGACGAGTGGGAGGCGGAGGAGCCCGCGGAGGCCGCGCTGCGCGAGAACATCTTCTCGGTGGCGCTGAATCTGCACGGCTTCGTCAAGTTCGTGCCCGCGATGCCGGACGAGCCGCCTCCCCTGGCCGCCGAGCGGCCGCCCCGTGAGGACGAGTTCACCACCGCCGAGGAGGTCGGCTGGTGCGAGCTGATCCACTCGCCCTACTCGATCACGCCCGACGACACCCGCGCCGGGACGATCCGGGACGTCGGCATCCCCGACGAGCCGGCCACGGTCTTCTACGTGACCGGGGAGCAGTTCGCCGGCTTCGTCGCCGAACTGTGGGAGCTGGCCGAGATCGCCTCCGATTCGAACCCCTCCGTGCGACGGGACGAGGTGCTGGACCGCTCGGTGATCCGCTTCATCGACGAGCGCATCCTGACCTCGGACCGGCTCTCACCTCAGCACGCCGCGAGCCTCGGCCGGGCTCCGGCCTGACGCCGGGCTCCGGCCTGACGCCGGGCCCGCGGCGGGCCGGCACCGGGGAGCCGTTCCCCTGGCCGGGGCCGGGGGACGACGGCCGGCCGATGCCGCCGGGCACGGTCTTCCACGTGACGCCGGAGGAGTTCGACCGCCTCGCCGCCGATCTGGCCGAGCTGACCGCGATCGCCGGCAGCGTCCCGTCGACCGTCCGCCGCGACGAGGTCGCCGGCCACGAGGCGGTCCACTTCGTCGAGCAGCGGGTCCTCGGCTCCCCGTGGCTCACCGCGGAGCACGCGCGGGCCGTCGGCCGCTGAGCCGATCCGGTCAGGCGCTCGGGTTGCGGATCACGATCGAGCCGGCGGCCTTGTCGTGCAGGCCGCGGCCGAGCCCGTCGGCGATCAGGGCCGGGATCAACAGCGCCAGAAGTACGGCCCGGATCAGCCCCCGGACGAGCCCGATCGCCCCGCCGTCGGTGAACGAGACGCAGCGGATCCGGGCCAGCCGCATGCCCGGGGTCTGGCCGAACAGGCCGAGGAAGAACGTGTTGACCAGGATCAGCACGACGACCGGCGGCCAGGCGATCCGGCTCGGGTTGGCGTACAGGCTGGCCACCAGCAGGCACAGAATCCAGTCGATGAGCAGCGCGATCAGTCGCTGCCCACCGCTCGCCGACTCCGGCCGGGCCGGCGCCTGCGGTACGTCGTTCGCGGAAGCTGCCACGACGGCCGAGCCTACGCGATAGGGTCCGAGGGTCGGCCGCTGCGCTCACGCCGTGCCTGATCATCCGGTTACGTAACACGGCGGAAACAATAGGGATACGCCGGGGCAACTCCGGACCCCTAACGTCGCGACAAGCCTTGCCAGGTGGCGGCTCAGGCCGCCCGGTATCGGAAAACTGTGCCAGGAGGACGTGTGTTCGCCAATCCCGAGGAACTCCTGCGATACCTCAAAGACGAGGACGTCAAGTTCGTCGACGTACGTTTTTGTGACCTTCCCGGTGTGATGCAGCACTTCAACATCCCGGTGGAGTCGTTCGACGACAGTGTGGTGACCGACGGCCTCGCCTTCGACGGGTCCTCGATCCGCGGCTTCCAGGCCATCCACGAATCCGACATGATGCTGCTGCCGGACGTCGCGACCGCCTTCGTCGACCCCTTCCGGATCCAGAAGACCCTCGCGCTGAACTTCTTCATCCACGACCCGTTCACCCGCGAGGCGTACTCGCGCGACCCGCGGAACGTGGCCAAGAAGGCCGAGGCGTACCTCGCCGCCAGCGGCATCGCCGACACCGCCTACTTCGGCGCCGAGGCGGAGTTCTACATCTTCGACTCGATCCGCCACGAGACGTCGGCGAACCAGGCGTTCTACTACATCGACTCGATCGAGGGCGCGTGGAACTCCGGCCGTGAGGAGGAGGGTGGCAACCGCGGTTACAAGACCGCGTACAAGGGTGGCTACTTCCCGGTCTCCCCGGTCGACCACTACTCCGATCTGCGCGACGCGATGGTGCGCCGCCTGATCGACACCGGCTTCACCGTCGAGCGCTCGCACCACGAGGTCGGCACCGCGGGCCAGGCCGAGATCAACTACAAGTTCTCGACGCTGCTGCACGCCGGCGACCAGATGCAGCTGTTCAAGTACATCATCAAGAACACCGCGTGGGAGCACGGCAAGACGGCGACGTTCATGCCGAAGCCGCTCTTCGGTGACAACGGCTCCGGCATGCACACCCACCAGAGCCTCTGGCTGGGCGGCGAGCCGCTGTTCTACGACGAGACCGGGTACGCCGGCCTGTCCGACATGGCCCGCTGGTACATCGGCGGCCTGCTGCACCACGCGCCGTCGCTGCTCGCGTTCACCAACCCGACCGTCAACTCGTACCGGCGCCTGGTGCCCGGCTACGAGGCGCCGGTCAACCTGGTCTACTCGCAGCGCAACCGCTCCGCCTGCACCCGCATCCCGGTGACCGGCAGCAACCCGAAGGCGAAGCGCGTCGAGTTCCGCGTGCCGGACCCGTCGTCGAACCCGTACCTGTCGTTCGCCGCCCAGATGATGGCCGGCCTCGACGGCATCAAGAACAAGATCGAGCCCCCGGCGCCGATCGACAAGGACCTGTACGACCTGCCGCCGGAGGAGTGGGGCAGCGTCAACCAGGTGCCGGCCTCGCTGGACGCGGTGCTGAACACGCTCGAGGGCGACCACGACTACCTCACGGCCGGCGGTGTCTTCACCGACGACCTGATCTCGACGTGGATCGACTACAAGCGCACCAACGAGATCGACCCGGTCCGCCTGCGCCCGACCCCGCACGAGTTTGAGATGTACTACAACGTCTGATCTCGGCACAGCTGTTCGAAACGGCGGTCACGCCCGGCTCCGGCCGGGGGCGACCGCCGTTTCGCCGTCCAGGAACCGAGGTCGTCCAGAAACGAGATCGGCGGGGAGGCCGAGGTCGGCGGGGAGGCCGAGTCGCGCTGCTTCCGGTGTCCGCCGTGGACGGTGGTCAGTGGTAGGTGCGCTTGCCGACGAGCCGGGCGAGCTGCCAGAGCAGGGCCGCGCGGCGGTCGGCGGCGGCGATCGCGCGGGCCGGGTCGCGTGGCAGGCCGGTGACGACCAGGCGACTGACCAGGAGCGTCAGGGGATTTTCGCGATCAACATCAAAATCCGGGACAACCACGCCGACGTACGGCCGGAGCAACGCCCGAGGCGCAATGATCGTCAGGATGCGGTGCAGGTGGGCCCGCTGGGACACGATCGCCACGGGTCGGGAGTCGCCGAAGTGGAACTCGCCCTCGGCCCGGACCAGGTTCGTCACGGTGTCGATGGAGCGGCGCTCCGCCCGTACCGAAGAAGGGTTTAGACCGGAAGCGATCAGCGAAGCTCGCATCGCGTCGGCCTCCGGCCGGCCCCGGAAGGTCTCCCCGGGTGCCTCCGGTGTCGTCCACGGCGTGCCCTTGTCGTCGGCCGGCGACTTGTAGCCGGTGCAGACCACCCGGCCGCCGCGCGCGCCGACCACCTCGCGGAACAGCTCCGCCGCGACCGCCACCCGGGCCGCGGCCGCCGGGGTGAGGTCGAAGCCGGCGGCGTCCCGGCCGCGGCCGGGCACCAGGACGTGCGCCACCTGGTCCAGCGTCAGGCCGGGGGTGCCGGCCACGGTCTCGAAGTCCACCCTGCCCAGCATGCCAGCGCGACCGAAGCGCCGGGCGCAGACAAACCGCCCACGAACCCACCCGGCATGCCCCGCGAACGAATCACGGGGACGGGCCGAACCAGCGCGGCGCGCCAAACGCAGCCCAACGCGGCGCGCCCAGCGGGGCAGGGCGGCGAGGCGCATCCAACAGCGCGCGACGGGCGGGGCCGTGCGCGACGGCGCGGTGCGGCGGAGCGCATCCAACAGCGCGCGGCGGGGCGGCGGCGCCGCGGAGCGGGGCGGCGGCGCCGCGGAGCGGGGCGGCGGCGCCGCGGAGCGGGGCGGCGGCGCCGCGGAGCGGGGCGGCGCGCGGGGCGGCGGCGCGGCGGGAACGGGGTTGCGGGGGCGGGCAGAATCGAGCTGTGGATATCGCGGTGCTGGGCCCGCTGGAGCTGCGCACCGGCACCGGTGAGCTGGTGCCGATCGCCGGCGCGCGGCTGCGTGCGCTGCTGGTCCTGCTCGCCCTGGACGCCGGCCGCACCGTCGCCGCGGACCGGCTGGTCGACGGGATCTGGGGCGAGGCGCCGCCGGCCGCCGCGCCGAACGCGTTGCAGTCGCTGGTCTCCCGGTTGCGCCGGGCCGCGCCGGAGCTGCGGATCGAGGCCACCGCGACGGGTTACCGCCTGGCGATCGAGCCGGACCGGGTCGACCTGCACCGGTTCGAGCGCAGCGAGCCGGGCGACGCGCTCCGGCTCTGGCGCGGCGATCCGGAGTTTCCGCAGGTGGCCATGGCCGAGACGGTCCGGCTGCGGGAGAAGTACCTGACCGCGCAGAAGGCCTGGCTGGCCGCCGAGATGATCCACCGGGACGTGACCGCCGAGCTCGAGGCGCTGGTCGCGGCGCACCCGCTGGACGAGCCGCTCGCCGTCCTGCTGATCCGGGCGTTGCGGGCGAACGGCAGCCCCGGCCGCGCGCTGACGGTTTTCGATCAGACCCGCCGGCGCCTCGCCGACGAGTTGGGCGCGGACCCCGCCCCCGAGCTGGCCCGGCTGCACCGGGAGCTGCTGACCGAGCAGCCGGCGACCCGGCGCGGGAATCTGCCCGCCGAGCTGAGCAGCTTCGTCGGCCGGGAGGCCGACGTCCGCGCGGTGCGCGCGCTGATCGGCGCCCATCGGCTGGTCACCCTGACCGGGCCGGGCGGCAGCGGGAAGACCCGGCTGTCGGTCGAGGTCGGCGTCCGGTTGCCGGGTGGGGTGTGGCGGGCCGAGCTCGCTCCGGTCCGGGACCCGACCGAGCTCCCGCAGGCGATCCTGACCGCCCTGGACCTGCGCGACCAGGTGCTCCTGGGCACCGGACGGGAGACCCTGGACCGGCTGCGGGACGCCGTCGCCGGCCGGGAGATGCTGCTCATCCTGGACAATTGCGAGCACCTGATCGAGGCCGCCGCCCAGGTCGCCGACGTGCTGCTGCGGGCCGCGCCCGGGCTGCGGCTGCTGGCGACGAGCCGGGAGCCGCTCGGCCTGCCGGGTGAGGCGCTCCATCCGGTCGAGCCGCTGGAGTCGCCGCCGGCGGACGCGGACGCGGCCGGCGCGGGCGGCTTCCCGGCGGTGCGGCTGCTGCTGGACCGGGCGGCCGGGGTCACGCTCACCGACCGGAACGCCGCCCAGGTGGTCCGGATCTGCCGCGCGCTGGACGGCATGCCCCTCGCCATCGAGCTGGCCGCGGCCCGGCTGCGCACGTTGCCGGCCGGGATCCTGGCCGACCGGCTGACCGACCGGTTCCGCCTGCTCACCGGCGGCAGCCGGGCCGCACTCCCGCGGCATCAGACGCTGCGCGCGGTGGTCGACTGGAGCTGGGATCTGCTGTCCGAACCGGAGCGCCGGCTCTGGCAGCGGCTGGCCGCGTTCCCGGGTGGCGCCGACGTCGCCGCGGTCGAGCGGGTCTGCGAGGCGGACCTGGACCTGCTCGGCGCACTGGTGGACAAGTCGCTGCTGATCCTGGGCCCGGACGGGCGGTACCGCATGCTGGAGACGATCCGGGAGTACGGCCTGGAACGTCTCGCCGAGGCCGGCCAGACCGAGCCGCTGCGCCGGTCGATCGCCGACTACCTGCTCGCCCTGGCCCGCGAGGCGGAGCCGTACCTGCGCGGCTCCGAGCAGCTGGTCTGGATGGCCCGGCTGAGCGAGGAGCACGACAACCTGCACGCCTCGCTGCGGGCGGCGCTGGCCGCCGGGGACCGGGCGACCGCGATCGCGCTGGTGGCGAACCTGGGCTGGTACTGGTGGCTGTGCGGGCACCGGACCGAGGGCGCGCTGCTGTGCGCCGAGGCGCTGGAGCTGGACGGCCCGGCCGACCGGCAGGACCTGGCCCTGGCCTACACCCTGGCGGCGCTCAACGGGGTCGAGGGCCCGATGGACTTCAGCCACGTGAAGGCGTACTTCAACCGGGCGATCGAGCTGGCCGAGCCGGATCCCGCCGGGCATCCGGGGCTGCGGATGGTGGGCCTGGTCGCGGCGCTCTACGGCACCCGGCAGGAGGAGGCGATGCGGGTCGCGGAACGCATCGCCGACGACCCGGATCCGTGGCTGCGGGCCGTCGCCCGGATGATGGTCGGCCAGGTCCGGCTGAACTTCGGCGAGCCGGCCGAGGCCGCCGAGGCGGATCTCCGCGAGTCGCTGACCGGGTTCCGGGCGGTCGGCGACCGCTGGGGCACCGGGTTCACGCTGAGCGCGCTGGCCGACCTGACCGCGGCCCGCGGCGACTTCGCGCAGGCGGTGGGCTGGCAGCGGGAGTCGATCGAGCTGCTCAAGGAGGTCGGCGTCCGCGAGGAGGTGCCGCAGATGAACGCCAAGCTCGCGCTCCAGCTCTGGCTGGCCGGCGAGCACGAGGAGGCGCACCGGACGCTCAAGGAGGCCCGGCGGGTCGCCGTCGACCTGCACATCCCGGAGGTGATGGCGTCGGTGCACCACGCCTACGCGACGATCGCCCGGGCGGAGGGCCGGCTGGACGAGGCCCGCGAGCAGGTGGCCCGGACCGCGGCGCTGATCGAGAACTCGACGCTGGCGCCGCAGTTCCGGGCGATGACGCACAGCACCCGGGGGCTGATCGAGGCGGCGGCCGGGAATCTCGCCGAATCCCGGGAGCAGCACGAGCGGGCGTTGCGGGTCGCGGTGGACACCCGGGACTCGCCGGTGATCGCGCAGGTGCTGGCCGGCTGGGCGGATCTCGCGCTGCGGACCGGGGACCCGGCCCGGGCGGCGTTCCTGCTCGGGGCGGCCGACTCGGTACGGGGCTCGTCCGACCGTACCCTCAATGAGGCTTTGATCGTGGCGCGCGAAGCCCGCGCCGCCCTGGGCGACGCGGGCTTCGAAGCGGCCTTCGGCCGGGGCGACGGGGTCACCATGACCACCGCGCTGGCGGCGGCCGGGCTGACCCCGTGACCCCGGGTCAGAGCAGCTTGCCGAGGTCCAGGAAGACGGTCTCGCCGGTGGCGTCGTCGATCGCGTCGTTGTCGGTCACCGCGTAGGTGTGCCCGTTGCCGGCGACCGCCAGGCCCTCCAGTTTGTCCTGCACCCAGCCGTGGTCCGCCCGCAGCGCCGGCAGCACGTCCTGGACCAGCTTCTTGGTCACGGTCGGGGTGCCGGTCCAGGTCGCCGGGACGTCGAACGTGTAGATCCGCTTGATCGACGCCAGGGTGCCGCGCTGGTTGTCCCGCTCGATCACCGCGAACGTGTTCCGGTCCACGGCGACGATCTCGGACAGCCCGCTCCAGCCGACCGGCGCGACGTCGGCCGGGTAGAGCAGCCACGACCAGGTCCCGGTGACCGTGTCGTAGCGGCCGATCCGGTTGGTGTTGGCCGGGTCGCCCTTGATCGCGCGCTGCACGGCGACCCAGACCGACGTGCCGACCTCGGTGACGCCCTCCAGGCCGTTGCTGGTGACGTTGTCCGCGACCTCGGCCGGGAGCGCGATCTCCGCCTGCACCTGTCCGGCGGCGTTCAGGCGTACCAGAAGGTTGGGGTTCTTGCCCGCACCGGTGCCCTCGACCGCGAGCCAGTAGCCGCCGCCCTTGCGGGCGACCAGGCCCTCGGCGTCGTAACCGATCGGCTCGCCGTTCTTGGTGACGGTCAGCTGGGAGTCGATGACGCCCCTCGTCGACAGGCCGAGGAGCCGGGTCGGCGAGTAGGCGGAATCGGTCACCGAGACGAGCCGGTCACGCCGGCCGGGCACCGCGGAGAGCGCCGACAGCGTGCCGAACGGGATGTCCCGTACCGAATGGAGCTGGGTGTTGGCCGGTGATCCGAAACCGTAGACCTGGACCGTGCCGCGGATGCCGATCGAGGCGTCGTCCTCTTCCGAGGAGACCACGATCAAATTCCGCGACGGTACGGCGACGACCCCCTCCGGCCCGTTGGTGGTCGGCAGGAGCTGCGTGAACCGCGGCTTCCGCGGGTCGGAGACGTCGTAGACCGCGGTGAAGTTGCCCCGCTCGGAGTTGACGAAGACGTACGGCACGCCGCGGAACCGGGCGAACGCCACGTTCTCCGGCTCGATGCCCTTGGCGTCCGACCGCTTGTCCGGGTACTGCCCGTGCTCGATGGCGATCTGCTCGAGCGTGTTCCCGGCGTCCCAGACGACCTTGCCGGTGCGCGCCGAGAAGATCGACCAGCCGCGCGAGCCGCCCTCGTAGTCGCCCTCGTTGGCGGTCGCGAACAGGTCGTCGCTCAGCCAGGTGACGCCGTCCGGCTCGCGCTTCGCGGTGATCGAACCGGTCGGCTCGATCTTGTCGTCGTCCAGGGTGTCGACGCCGTTCACGGTGACCGTGCCGGCGCTGAAGTGCCGGATCACCGTGCGCGACTTCAGGTCGACAACGGCGAGGTGGTTGTTCTCCTGCAGCGAGACGACCGCCTGGTCGCGGGCGTTGACGCTGACGTACTCCGGCTCCGGGTCGGTCGGCCCGACCGCCGCCAGGCCGGTCAGGCCGACCTTGGTGACCTGCCAGCTCTTCGTGTCGATCACGGCGAGGTAGCCGGCCGGCAGCTGCGGGATCCGGCCGTCGTCGACGTCCTCGTCCCGCTCGTTCTCGATGGCGACCGCGATGTACCGGCCGCTCGGCGCGACCGCGACCGAGTCGGGCTGGCCGCCCAGGTCCAGTTCGCGGACCACGGCGTGGGTCCGGTCGTCGACCACGACCAGCTTGCCGGACGGATCCGTGAACGACGCGCTGGTGTTGACACCGGCCAGCAGCAGGTGACCGAGGTGCGCCACCGAGGTCGGCTCGCCGCCCATCGCGAGCGTGCCCCGCGGCTGCGGCGACGACGGGTCGGTGATGTCGACGAAGCCGATCCGCTCGCCGGGGCTGTCGGTGTAGACGACCGTCCGGCCGTCCTCGGTGACCGTGGAGATCTCGGCCGCCGCGGTGTCGCTGATCGACGAGTTCAGATACACCGGAAACGTGGAGAGGCGGTGGAACGAGGTGGAGCGACCGTGCGCGGCCGCCGCGGCGGGCACACCACCGGCCGCGACGAGCGCCACGACGGAAGCGACCGCCGAGGTGGTACGGCGTAGAGACATGCGAACTGCCTACGCCAAGATCTTGTCCGGTTCATGGACAGGGATCGAACTCCGCGTGCCGACCGGTGTCCAGATCAGCAGAGCCACACCGAACAGGACATAAATGTTGCTGCCGAGCATCGCCAGCGGCGGCCGTGGCGGGTTCTCGTAGATCCAGGTGAGGTGCGAGGTCATCAGCACGTAGGCGGCCACCGCGAGCCAGACCGCCCGCCGGTTCCCGCTCTGCCAACCCCACTCCACGCAGCGGATCAGCGCCGGGATCAGCCAGACACAGTGGTGGATCCAGGTGACCGGGCTGATCAGGCAGCCCAGCACGCCGGTCAGGGCCAGCCCGCCGATCACGTCGTCCGGCGCGCGCCAGCAACGCACGCCCCACAGGACCAGCGTGGCCAGCACGCAGACCAGCCAGATCTTCGACTCGGTCTCGTCGAACGGCAGGCGGGCCAGCATGCCCCGCTCGGACTGGTTGGAGAGGAAGTTCAGCGAGCCGACCCGGTTGGTGTCCCAGAGCGCCGAGGTCCAGAACTCCCGGGACTGGTCCGGGAAGAGCGCGCCGGCCAGCACCGTCGCGCCGGTCGCCGCGGCGATCGCCACCCCGGCGTCCCGCCAGCGCCGGGTGACCAGCAGGTACAGGATGAAGACGCCCGGGGTCAGCTTGATCGCGGTGGCCAGGCCGATGCCGATCCCGCCCCACCACCGGCCGCGTGCCACGCCGAACAGCAGGTCGGCGGTGACCAGGGTGAGCAGCAGCGTGTTCACCTGACCGAAGCTGAACGTCTCGCGGACCGGCTCGTACGCCATCGCCAGGCAGAACGCCACCCCGTAGGAGAGCCACAGCGGGTACTTCAGGCCGCGCAGGAACGGGCCGGCCAGCCAGTGGATCAGCAGGCCGACGGTGAGCACCAGGCCGATCGAGGCGAACAGCACCACGACCGGGAACGGCAGCACCGACATCGGCGCCATGACCAGGCCGGCGAAGGGCGGGTAGGTGAACCCGTACGGCGTGCCCGGCTTGAGCCAGTCGTAGACCATCCCGCCGTCGCGGAACCAGTACTGCACCGCGCCGTAGTAGACCGTGGAGTCGAAGAACCGGTTACGGTAACAGGCGGTGAGGATCAGGCCCACCGCCAGCAGCGCCGAGACGACCAGGGTCACGATTCGCTTCATGCAGCACTTTCCACGCTAGATATCCGGCGGCAACGGTCATGCCGACGGCGCCCTGCGCCTTGGTGGCGAGGGCCAGGTTGTAACCGTCCGGCAGGCACAGGGCGGCGATCACCGCGGGCGGGACGGCGAGCCAGCGGGTGTCCGGGCGGAGCGTCGCGGCCAGGATGGTGAGCGGCCAGATCGCGTACCACGGATGGAAGACCGGGGCGAGCAGCACGGTCGCGGCCAGCGCCAGCCCGGCGTGCAGCAGCGCGTCACCACCCCGCCAGGCCCGCCGGAACAGCCAGAGCAGCACCCCGGCCAGCGCGACGATGCCGAGCACCCGGGTCACCGCGACGGCGTGCGGCACCCCGATCAGCTCCAGCGTCATGCCGATCGCGGTCGGCGGCGAGGTCCACTGCACCGACACGCCGCTGTCCGCGAGCGCGCCGACCCAGCCGAGGCCGAGGCCGGACCCGAGCGAGACCGCGACCAGCGCGCCCACCGCTCCCCCGGCCAGCTCCAGGCCCGCCCGCCACCAGGCCCGCGGGATCAGGAAGATGGCGAACGGCAGCGCGACGACCGCGGTCGCCTTCACCCCGACCGCGAGCCCGAACAGGATGCCCGCGACCCAGCCCCGGCCGGTCGCGGCCACGGCGAGGCCGCCGGCCAGCAGCGCCACCATCACCGCGTCATTGTGCGTCCCGGACACCAGGTGGATGAGCAGAAGCGGACACGCGAGCACCAGCCAGACCGCGCGCTCCACCGGCACGCCGGCCCGGCGGGCCAGCGGTGGCAGGCACGCGCCGATCGCCGCGACGCCGAGGACCGCGATCAGCCGCAGCATCGCGACGGTCCCGGCCAGCGAGCCGCCGACCTTCGCCGCCGCCGCGGCCAGCACCAGGAAGACCGGGCCGTAGGGGGCCGGGGCGGCACGCCAGGTCGGCGCGACGGCGTCGGCCCAGGGGCAACCCAGAAGATCAACCCCGCCGGCGTACGGATTCAGCCCGCCGGCCTGCTGCCAACCCTGACATGCGTACGAGTACGCGTCGTAGCTGCCCAGCGGAAGGAAGGGCAGCAGCGGCAGGGCCCACAGCCCGGCGGTCACGTAGGCCCACCGCGCCGACGGCACGACCCGCCGGCCGACCAGCCAGGCGCCGATCAGCAGGGTGACCCCGGCCACCCAGAAGAGCGGCAGCAGCACCCCGTTCTGCCCACGGAAGACGGTGAGCGGGGTCACCGTCGGTTCCCACGGCCGGTGGGCGCCACCCAGGTAGGCGGCGCCACCCAACAGGGCGCTACCTGCGAGCCCCGCATATCGGACGAGGAACGGACGGGGCATGGCGACGACCCTACCGTGACAGGCTGCAACCTACGGGGCACCGGTACTGTCGGCGGGATGTGGGCACGGCACCGGGTGGAGTGGCTGGTCGCGCTGGTGGCCACGGTCCTCGGCGGCGCCTACCTGGCCGCTCCCCGGATGGGCTCGGACCTGGCCGCCCAGGTGGCGCGGGCCGGATTCTTCGCCGAGCACGGGTGGACCCCGGTGGACCTGCGCTGGTACGGCGGGGTCGACCAGCTCGGCTACAGCCTGGTGTCGCAGCCGGTGATGGCGCTGCTCGGGGTGCGGGTCACCGGGGTGGTCGCGGTCGTCGCCGGATCGGTGCTGCTGGTCGCCCTGCTCCGGCGGACCGGGGGCGGGCGGCTCTGGCTCGCCGGGGTGCTGGGCTTGGCGGGGCTCGCCGGGAACCTGGTGAGCGGGCGGGTGACGTACGGCCTCGGCGTCTGCCTCGGCCTTGGCGCGCTACTCGCCCTGACCTTCCTCCCCCGCCCGCCCTCTCTCCCCCACTCGGGCTCCCTCCCCAATCCGGGCTCCCTCCCCCGCCCGGGCTTCCCCTCCCGCCTCGGATTCCTTTCTCGCCTCGGCTTCCTTTCCCGCCGGGGCGCGGCGCTCCTCGCCGTGATTCTCGCCACGCTGGCCTCCGCGACCAGCCCGGTCGTCGCCCTCTTCCTCGGCCTGGCCGGCACCGCCCTCCTGCTGACCGGCTGGTCCTCAGGCCAGGGCAGCACCGCGGACCAGTCGGGGCGCCCGCTGACCGGCTGGCGCTCAGCGCTGCCTCGCGCCACGCGAGACGGGGCTGAGGACCAGCCGGGAGCTCGCGGCTGGTGGGCTGGACGGCCGGAAGCTCGCGGCTGGTGGGCTCGGCGGCCGGGAGCTCGCGGCTGGTGGGCTCGGCGGCCGGGGGCTGGTGGGCTGCTGGTGGCGGGGCCGGGGGCGGCGCTGATCGGGTTGAACGCGCTGCTCTTCGGGGACGGCGGGTGGATGAACATCAGCCGGGTGGACACCCTGCACGCGGTGGTGACCGGTCTCGTGGTCGCGGCGCTCGTGCCGGTGCGACCGGTGCGGATCGGGGCGTTGCTGTCCTCGGCGGGGGTGCTCGCGGCGGCCCTGGTGCACACGCCGGTGGGGCTGAACGCGACCCGGCTGGCCGTGATGTTCGCGCTGCCGGTGCTCGCGGCATACGGGACATTGCCGGTTTTGACGGGAAAAATGCGGACCGTGGCGCTGGTCGCGGTCCTGGCCGTGACGGCCTGGTGGCAACCGCCGGTGGTCGCCGCCGATCTGCGGGACATCGGGAGCCCGACCGCCGACCCGGGCTATTTCCGGCCGCTGACCGCCGTGCTCGCCACACTGCCGATGACCGGACGGGTGGCGATCCCGCCCACCCGGGACTACTGGGAAGCCGCCCGGATGGGAGACGTCCCGCTGGCCCGTGGCTGGCTGCGGCAGGCCGATATCGATCGGAACCCGCTGTTCTTCACCACGGTGCCGGGCGCCGCCGGAACCGGGGTGGCACTGACCGCGGACAGTTACCGGGCCTGGCTGACCGAGCAGGCGGTCCAGTACGTCGCGGTGCCCGACGCCGAGCCGGCCTGGCCGGGGCGCGCCGAGGCGGCACTGGTGACGGGCGGGCTGCCGTATCTCCGGCTGATCTTCACCGACCCGCACTGGCACCTGTACGCGGTCACCGACCCCCAGCCGATCGTGACCGCCCCGGCGACGCTGGTCCGGCACACGGCCGCCGCGATCACCCTGGACGCCCCGGCCGCCGGCGACATCCGCCTGAAGGTCCGCTGGTACCGCTGGCTGACCGCCTCGGGCAGCGCCCAGGTGATCAGAGACGGACACGACACGATCCTGCGAGTGCCCGCCCCCGGCCGCTACACCCTCTCCAGCTGAGCCGACACCCGCCGCCCCCCGGTCGGGGCCGCGACCCGCGCGGGGCCGCCCGGCCCAGCAGCGCCTCGCGCCGTCGGCTGGCGCTCACGGTTCTTCCCGGGCCCGAAATCAGCCGTGAGTGCCAGCCGGGACCGGGAGGCGCGGCCGGGCCTCGACCGCCGGCTGGATCGCGTGGGTCTTTGAAACCGCAACCACCCACGGACGCCGCCCTGTAGGGCCTCGCGTTCTGGGCGCCCCGCGCCCTGCGAGGACCGGAAGGGTCCCCGCGGGAGCGACGATCAGTTATTGGCCGCAGCCGAGGCAAAAAAGAATTTGATCTTGAAGTTGAGCAGGGCTCAGACGCGCTTGCTCTCGCGGTCCAGGCGCTTGCGTTCGCGCTGGTCGCGGGTGAACTGCTTGCGGCGTTCGAGGTCGGCCTTCCAGCCCTCGCGGGCGAACTCGTCGCACCCCTGGACCGCGCCCTTGGTCTGCGCCGGGCCGATGATCGACCGGAACCACATGTCGTCGAAGGTCTCGTGGAACCAGACGCCGATCCGACCCTGAAGCTTCGCCACGACTCTCTCCAAACAGTTAGTGGGCCAATGGTTGGTGCCCTAACTATTGGTAGACTAACTCACGACCTGAGGAGAACCCAAGTGCCTGACGAGGACCCCCTGGCCCTGGAGCAGCAGGTCTGCTTCGCGCTGTCGGTCGCGGCCCGCAGCGTGGTGGCGATCTACCGACCGCTGCTGGAGCCGATGGGCCTGACCCACCCGCAATATCTGGTGATGCTCGCCCTCTGGGGCGAGGCGCCGCTCTCCGTGCGCCGGCTCAGCGAGCTGCTGGCGCTCGACCCGGCGACGCTCTCGCCGCTGCTCAAGCGCCTGGAGGCGATCGGCTACCTGCGCCGCGAGCGGGACCCGGCCGACGAGCGCAGCCTCGCGATCACGCTGACCACGAGCGGTCAGGCGCTGCGCGCCGAGGCGCTGAAGATCCCACCGGCCGTGGTCGCCCGCCTCGGCATGCCGATCGAGGACCTGAAACGGCTGCACGCCTCGCTGACCCAGGTGATCGCGGCGGCGCTATGAGAAGACCCGCTCCATCGCGGCCCGCGACCGCCGGGTGATCCGCAGGTAACGGTCCACGAACTCGCCCGGGTCGCCCCCGCCGAGCAGCAGCACCGTCCCGGCCAGCTCCACCCCGTGCGCCGGCAGCTGATCGTTCGGCCGGCCGCGCACCAGCGTCAGCGCGTTGCGCACCTGCGCGGCCAGCGTCCAGCCGGCCGCCATCTCGTCCGCGTCCGCCGGGGTGACCAGGTCGTGCTCGCGGGCGGCGGTGAGCGCCTCCAGGGTCGCCGTGCAGCGCAGCGCCGGCACCTCGTGCGCGTGCTGCAACTGCAGCAGCTGGACCGCCCACTCGACGTCGGCCAGCCCGCCGCGGCCCAGCTTGGTATGCGTGTTCGGGTCGGCGCCGCGGGGCAGCCGCTCGGTCTCCACGCGCGCCTTGATCCGGCGGATCTCCACCACCTGCTCGCGGCTGAGCCCGTTGCCCGGGTACCGCTTGGTGTCCGCGAGCTGCTCGAAGGCCCGGCCGAGCTCGGCGGACCCGCAGACGAACCGGGCCCGGAGCAGCGCCTGCGCCTCCCACAGCTTCGACCAGCGGTCGTAGTACTGCTGGTACGCCTGCAGGCTGCGGACCAGCGGACCCTGCCGGCCCTCGGGGCGCAGGTCGGCGTCGATGCCCAGGGCCGGGTCGGGGGCGGGCGCGTTGAGCAGCCGGCGCACCTCCTCGGCGATGGCGTGCGCGGCGGCCTCCTCCCCGGGGGCGCCGGAGCCCTCGAAGACGAACAGCACGTCCGCGTCCGAGGGGTAGCTCATCTCGTACCCGCCGAGCCGGCCCATCCCGATGATCGCGAACCGCATCCCCGGCGGCCCCGGCTTCGACCGGCGGGCGATCAGCAGCGCCGCGTTCAGCGTCGCGTCGGTGACCGCGGACAGCGCCGCCCCGAGCTGGTGCACGTCGATCGGCTGGGCCGGGGCCAGGTCGCCGGCCTGGCTCAGGATGTCCGCGCAGGCCAGCCGGAACAGCTCGCGGCGGCGCAGGGCGCGGACCGCGGCGATCGCCTTGACCGGGTCGGTGTGCCGTTCGGCCGCCGCGGCGAACCCGTCCAGCAGCTTCTCCTTGGACCGGGGCCGCAGCTCCGGGTCGTCGGCGAGCAGGCGCAACGCCTCCGGGTCGCGGGTGAGCAGGTCGGTCGCGTACCGGGAGAGGCCGATCACCCGGGCCAGCCGCCGGGCGACCGGGCCGCCGTCGCGCAGCAGCCGCAGGTACCAGGGCGTGCTGCCCAGTTTGTCGGAGACCTGCCGGTAGTTGAGCAGGCCACGGTCCGGCTCGGGGGCGTCGGAGAAGTCCTGCAGCAGCATCGGCAGCAGCGTCCGCTGGATCGCCGAGGTGCGGGTCACGCCGCCGGTCAGCGCCTCCAGGTGCCGCAGCGCGCCGGCCGGGTCGGCGAAGCCGAGGATCTCCAGCCGTTTGCGGGCCGACTCCGGGGTCATCCGCAGCGCCTCGGCCGGCACCCGGGCCACCGCTTCGAGCAGCGGCTGGTAGAGCAGTTTGACGTGCAGGCGCCGGACGTTGGCGGCGTGCCCGACCCAGTCGGAGCGGAACGCCTCGACGGCGTCCTGGCCGGGCAGCGCGGTGTAGCCGAGGGCGGCGGCGAGCCAGCGCAGGCCGGCCGGGTCGTCCGGGACGGTGTGCGTCCGCTTCAGGTGCTGCAGCTGCAGGCGGTGCTCGACGGCGCGCAGGAACCGGTACCCGCGCAGCAGCGTCTCGCCGTCCTGCCGGCCCACGTAGCCGCCGGTGACCAGCGCGCGCAGGGCCGGCAGGGTGCCCGGCAGCCGCAGCGTCTCGTCGACCCGGCCGTGCACCAGCTGCAGCAGTTGCACCGCGAACTCGATGTCGCGCAGCCCGCCGGGCCCGCGTTTGATCTCCCGGTCCAGCTCCTTGGCCGGCACGTTGTCGATGATCCGGCGGCGCATGTCGCGGACGTCGGCGACCGCCTCGGGCCGCTCGGCGGCGTGCCAGACCAGCGGCGCCAGGTCGGCCAGCCACTCCTGCGCGAGCGCCAGGTCACCGGCCGCCGGGCGGGCCTTGAGCAGCGCCTGGAACTCCCAGGTGCGGGCCCAGCGCCGGTAGTACGCCTGGTGGCTGGCGAGCGTCCGGACCAGCGGGCCACGGCTGCCCTCGGGGCGCAGCGCGGCGTCCACCGGCCACGCCACCTGGCCGCAGATCTCCATCAGCCGGGCCGCGATCGTGGTGCCGGCCGGCAGGTCGTCGTCGCCGGCGGCCACGAAGATCACGTCGACGTCGGAGACGTAGTTCAGCTCGTTGCCCCCGCACTTGCCCATCGCGACCACCGCGAGGCGTGGCTCCGGGGTGCCGTCGGGCAGGCCGGCCAGGGCGATCGTGTACGCCGCCGCCAGCGTCTCGTCGGCGAGCGTGGACAGCGCGGCCATCGTCGGCTCCAGGCCGCGCCCGCCGGTCAGGTCGGCGGCGGCGATCCGGAGCAGCGAGATCCGGTACGCCCGGCGCAGCGCCGGCACGGTCGGCGCGTCCAGTTCGAGGTGGCCCTCCGGGTCCGGCGGCAGCCCGCTCTTCGTGGTGGCCAGGGTGCGCCACTCCTGCTCGTTGGCGACCAGGTGGTCGCCGAGCGTGGACGACGCCCCGAGCACCGCGACCAGGCGGCGGCGCAGCCCGTGGTCGCGGAACAGCTCGTCGATCAGCTCGCGGGTCGCCGCGTTCTCGGTGATCTCGCCGGTCGGGCCGGTGGGGCGGCCGCCGTTGGCCCGCTCGGCGGCCCGGGACACCGAGTCGACCAGGCGGTGGAACTGGCGCAGCGCCAGGTTCGGGTCGGCGGCCCGGGACAGGGCGTGGATCAACTCGGCCGCCTCCGTGCTGACCGGGCCGTGCTCCGCGCCCCACAGCCGCAGGCCCTGCCCGCCGAGCAGGGCGGCCCCGTTGTCGGCGAAGCCGTACCGCGCCAGCCTGGTCGGCCGGGTCACGTCACTGGCCCAGCAGTGGCAGGGTGCGGAAGGGCTGCACCGGAATGTCCGCGTCCGGCAGGGTGCCGAGGGCGAGCGCGGCGAACCGGGCCGCGAACGGCTGCCAGACCTCCTCGACGTCCGGCAGGATGTCGGCGACGGCCAGCACCACGGTCTCCGCGTCGTAGCCCAGCTCGTCCAGCTCGGCGGCGCCCAGCCGGGTCCAGTCGGCCATCATCCCGGCGTCGCACTCGATGTGGAACTGCAGGCCCCAGGCCCGGTCCCCGATCCGGAACGCCTGGTGCGGGAAGCGACTGGACGCGGCCAGCAGCGTCGAGTTCAGCGGCAGCTCGGTGATCTCGTCGCGGTGCCACTGGATCACGTCGGGCAGCAGCGGCACCCACTTGAACAGCGGGTCGGTGTCGGCCGCGTCGCGCTTGCCGACCAGCCCCGGGCCGATCTCCGGCCCGGACGTGCTGCGCTCGACCAGGCCGCCGTGCGCGGCGGCGAGCAGCTGCCCGCCCAGGCACACGCCGAGCGTCGGCACCCGGTGCCGGACCGCCTTGCGGAGCAGCCCCTCCAGCGCCGGGAACCACGGCGCGCCGGGGGTGCCGGCGACGTCCGGGTAGGCGCTCTGGTCCCCGCCGAGCACGACCAGCGCGGCGTACCGCTCCAGGTTGTCGGGGATCTCGTCACCGGCGTGGGGCCGGAGCACGGTCACCGCGAGCCCGGCGTCGGTGAGCCACTCCCCCAGTCGCCGGAGGTCGTCGGTCGGATCGTTCTCGATGACAAGCGCTGTGCTCACCCGTCGAGGCTAACCCGGCAAACACCGACAGGACGTTGTCGGGGCCACCCGCGAGAGTTCTCCCCGACGACAACCTTCCAGGAGGAATCATGAGCATCGGCTGGATCGAAGTGGGCGCGGACCGCCCCGAGGAGTCCGAGCGCTTCTACGGCGACGTGTTCGGCTGGACGTTCGCGGACGACGGCGACTCGATCGGCCCGGACGGCAAGCCCTACCGGATCGTCACCGGACCGGACGGCGGCGCACCGCTGGGCGGCTTCTACGGCACCGGCGGCAAGGTCCCGCAGCAGGCGATCTTCCTGGTCGTGGTCGCCGACACGGAGGCCGCCTGCAAGCAGGCCGAGGCGCGCGGCGGCAAGGTCCTGGTCGGCCCGCAGCGCGAGCCGAGCGGCCTGGTCTTCGCCCGCCTCAGCGACCCCGCCGGCAACCTCTTCGGCGTCTTCACCCCGCCGGCCAGGGACGCCGAATAAAGATCAAATTCTTCATTTCCGACGCTGCGGCCGATAACTGATCGTCGCTCCCGCGGGGACCCTTCCGGGCCTCGCAAGGGCGCCGGGGCGCCCAGAACACGAGACCCGCAAGGGCGACGTCCGCGGGTGGTTGCGGTTTTAAAAAACGTCCGCGGGTGGTCGCGGTTTCAAAAAACCCGGTTCACGGCGTCCAGCGGGCGATGACCTCGTCGTCCTCGGTCTCGCCGGTCTCGGCGAAGCCCATCGACAGGTACAGCGCCCGCGCCCCGACGTTCGCCGGCTGGTAGCTGAGCGCCACGTTCGGCGTGCCCGGCTCGGCGATCAGCCGCTCCCGCAGCTGCCGGACCAGCTCCCGCCCGACCCCCTGGCGCTGGTGCTTCGCGTCGACGACGAGGCCGCCGATCCACCGGCTGCCGTCGTCGTCGACACCCCAGATCGCGAACCCGGCGACCGTGTCCCCCCGGTACGCCGCGAGCGGCTGCCACGTGTCCCCATAGGTGCACATGCACAGGTAGTACGTCACGTCGGCGACGAAGCGCCGCTGTTCCTCGTGGACGGTCAGGGCGGCGCAGTCCCGCCAGTTGCCGGCGGTGACCGGCTCGAGGCGGATCAGGTCGGAAGTCATCCGGAGATCCTGGCAAACAGGGTGAGCCGCTCCCGCTGCGCACCCGGGATGTCCAGCTCGTCCTCCGGGAACACCCGGGCCGGCGCCACTTCCCGGGTCGGCGTGATGGTGGTGATCCGATCGGTCCGGAAGATCCGCACCGACCCACGCAGCCGGCACCAGGCGATCAGATACCACCGCTCGCGGATCCCGACGTAGCCCACCGGCTCGATGTCCCGCGTGGTGACCGCGCCGTCGCGATCCGCATAACCGATCCGGAGCACCCGGCCGACCGGCAGGGCGCCGAGCGCCGCCCGTGGCATGGTCGCCGGCGCCGACCCGCCGACCAGGTGGATCCGGTCGGCCAGGGCCTGCGCCGCGGCCGCGTCGTCGGCCCGCATCGCCGCCACCAGTTTCCGCAGCGCGCTGCCCGCGGCCTGCCGGAACGGCGTCCCCTCCAGCCGGCGCAGGGCGAGCGCCATCGCGACCGCCTCCTCCGGCGTCAGGTTGACCGGGGGCAGCGTGTGCGCGGTGTCCAGGCAATACCCACCGGTGCGGCCGGTCTCGGCGTAGATCGGCGTGCCGGACTGCTGCAGCGCGGAGATGTCCCGCTCCACCGTGCGGACGCTCACCTCGAAGCGGCCGGCCAGCCAGCGCGCGCTGCGCGGCCGGGGCGCCACCGCCCGTAATTCCTCGACAAGTGCATACAACCGGTCGGTACGGTTCACGCCACAAACGCTAGAACGGGGGTACGACATGTTGCGTGACCGTCTCCGGGCCGCGCTGGTGCCGGCGATGAAGGCCAGGGACAAGCCGGCCGTGACCGCCCTGCGCTCGGCCCTGGCCGCGATCGAGAACGCGGCCGCCGTGCCGCCGCAGGACCCGCACCACGGTCTGCCGGCCGTCGGCCTGGGCGTCACCGAGGCGCCCCGCCGCGAACAGGACGACGCCGAGATCGAACGCATCGTCCGCGCCGAGATCAGCGAACGCCGGACCGCCGCCACCGACTACGACGCGCTCGGCCGGCCGGACGAGGCCACCCGCCTGCGAGCCGAGGCCCAGGCGCTGGAAACGCTGGTCACGCCGGCATGACCGAGGAGTCCCCCGGTGCCCGGGTATCCACGCTGGAGCTCTTCTTCGATCTCGTCTTCGTCTTCACGGTCACCCAGCTCGCCGATTCGCTGGCGCACCACCTGACCCCGTCCGGGCTGCTCGACGTGGTGCTGATCCTGATCGTGGTCTGGTGGATGTACTCGGGGTACGCGTGGCTCACCAACGCGGTCGCCCCGACCACCACCACCCGGCGCACCCTGCTGCTGGCCGGGATGGCCGGGTTCCTGGTGATGGCGCTGGCCATTCCGGAGGCGTTCGGGGCGTACGGCTGGCTGTTCGGCGCCGGCTACCTGGTCGTCAACATCGCGCACTCGGTGCTGTTCCTGCAGGCCGGCCCGGCCGCGGTCCGGATGATGCGGGTGCTGGGCCCGCTCAACCTGCTGGCCGCGTCGCTGGTGCTGGCCGGTGGCTTCCTGCCCGAGCCGTGGCGGCACCTGTGCTGGCTGGGCGCCCCGGTGGTGCAGGTGCTGGCGAGCTACTCGCACCCGATGGAGCTGCACCACATCGTGGCCGGCCACTTCGTCGAGCGGCACAGCCTCGTCATGATCATCGCGATCGGCGAGTCGGTCCTGGCGATCGGCGTCGGCGTCACCGGGATGCGGCTCGACGCCGGCCTGATCCTGGCCGCGGTGCTCGGCCTCTGCGTCGCCTACTACCTGTGGTGGACCTACTTCGCCGACGGTGACCGCCGCTCGGAGCACGTCCTGGCCGAGGTCGACGACCCGGCCCGGCGCGGCCGGCTGGCCGTGAACGCCTGGGGCTACGCGCACATCCCGATGCTGCTCGGCATCGTGCTCACCGCGGTCGGCATCAAGAAGGCCCTGGGTCACGCGTTCGACGGCCTGCACTGGGGCGAGGCCGTGACCCTCGGCGGCGGCGTGGCGGTCTACCTGCTCGGGCACGCGGTCTTCCTGCGGCTGCTGCACCGGCCGGGCGCCGCCTACCGCCTCGCCATCGCCGCGTTGTGCCTGGCCACCGCCCCACTCGGGCACTACCTGGGGATAGCCCAGCTCGCCGCGGTCGCCGTGATCATGTCGGCCGGCGCGATCGCCGAGGACATCCCCCGGGTCCGCCGCGCCGGCCGGGACGCCGCCATCGGCGACTTCGGGCGAGGAGCTTGAGATCAATCAGGCGATACAGGCGCAGACGATCAACGCGGCGCCGAAGTGCGATGCGGCGCTGACCAGGGCGCCGCCGTGGTACTCGTCGGTGCAGATGACCTCGCCGAGCTTGCCCGGGGTCATCCAGTCCAGCACCTTGAAGGCCAGCCCCATGATCACGATGCCGAGCAGGCCGAAGAGCAGCGTCGACGCGACACCCTGGCCGAACGAGTCGTAGGTCGTCCAGATCGCGGTGAACACGATCGCCGCGATGCCCAGCTGGTTGGCGGCCAGCAGCAATGACGCGTTCGGGTTGCGCTCGGTCCAGATCAGATCGCGCAACTTGCCCGGCGTGAGCACGTCGATCAGGACATAACCGACGGCCATCAGGCCGATCCCGATCAGCCCGAAGACTATGCTCCGCCCGGCACCCTCGAGCAGGTCCTGCAGCACGGCCACTCCCCCTTGTCGCATGACGTCAGAGGAGACCGTACCCCCTGTGACAAAACTTCGGGGCCTGGCGCTGTAGCAAAGGGGCCCGGCTGTCCGCCTGGCCGGACGGAGGACGACGTGATGGGGGCATCGGAGGACCTCGACGCCGTGGTGCGCTCCGCGCAGGCCGGCGACGAGGACGCGTTCCGGCAGCTCTATCGCCTGCAACAGCCCGCCCTGCTGCGCTATCTGCGGGTGCTGGTCGGCGACGACGCCGAGGACGTCGCCTCGGAGGCCTGGCTGCAGATCGCCCGCGACCTGCGCGGCTTCTCCGGCACCGGGGACGGTTTCCGCGGCTGGACCGCGACGATCGCCCGGCACCGCGCGATGGACCTGCTGCGCGCGCAGCGGCGGCGACCGCCACCGGCCGGGCCGGTCGAGCAGCTCGCCGAGGTCCACGCGGGCGACGACACCGCGGCCCGGGCGCTCGAGCTGGTCTCCACCGACGCCGCGATCGCCCTGATCGCGAGCCTGCCGCGGGACCTGGCCGAGGCGGTGATGCTGCGCGTGGTGGTCGGCCTGGACGCGAAGGCGACCGGCCGGATCCTCGGGAAGCGGGCCGGCGCGGTCCGTACCGCCGCCTACCGGGGCCTCAAGCTGCTGGCTCAGCACCTGGCCGAACCCGAGCCGGTGCGGCGCCCGGTGACACGAATCCGGGGCGCGGCGCTGAAGGAGATGAGATGAGCAGCCAGGAGGGACGGAACCCGATGGACCGGAGGACCGCGGCGAGTCTGCTGCGCGGCGACCGGGCCACGACCGGGCATCCGCTTTCCGCGGTTCTCGCCGCGGCGCAGGCGCCCGCCGCGGCCGGTGAGCTGGCGGGTGAGGCGGATGCGCTGACCGCCTTCCGGGCTGCCGCTCAGTCCCCCGATGTCGTACCCCTACGGAGACGTCCCATGTTGGCGAAGTTGTTGACCCTGAAGGTCGCCGCGGCGGTCTTCGCGACCACCGCGACGGTCGGTGGCGTGGCGCTCGCGGCGAGCACCGGCGCCCTGCCCAACCCGATCAGCTCGAACAAGCCGTCGCACTCGGCGCAGCCGTCCCCGTCGGCGTCGCGGTCGCACTCGGCCCGGCCGGTGCCGTCCGGCTCGGCGCTGCCCGACCTCTGCAAGGAGTGGGGCGGCAAGGATCGCGACCACCGGACCAAGGCCCTGGACGACGCGCACTTCGGCGAGCTGGTGAAGCGGGCCGGCGCGAAGGACCGCGACCGCGTCGAGCGGTTCTGCGGCCTGCACAAGCCGGACCCGAGCGGCAAGCCCGGCGGGCGCCCGAGCGGGCGGCCGAGCACCCCGCCCAGCGGCCGGCCCGGCCTGCCCAGCGGCCTCCCGAAGACCCCGCAGGAGCCGGAACAGCACGGGTGAGTGAAGCCGGCACCCGGCGGGGGGAACGGGTCTGGGAGCTCCCAGAACCTCTTGCCGGGTGCCTCTGAGGGTCAGTCGCTTCCGGGGACGCCCCCTCCCCGGCGCGGGGCGACTGAACCAGTCAGGCGGCGGCGGTCTGCGAAGACCGTCGCCGCCTGGCGTTCAGAGCTGAGGGATCAGAGCGCGCCGAGGTACCGCTGACGCTCGTACGGCGTGACCTCGCGGCGGAACTGCTCCCACTCGGCCCGCTTGTTGCGCAGGAAGAAGTCGAAGACGTGCTCGCCGAGCACCTCGGCGACCAGCTCGGAGCCGGCCATCACGTCGATCGCCTCGGCCAGGTTCTCCGGCAGCGCCTCGTAGCCGGCGGCCTTGCGCTCGGCCGGCGACAGCGACCACACGTCGTCCTCGGCGCCCGGGGGCAGGTCGTAGCCCTCCTCGATGCCCTTGAGGCCGGCGCCGAGCATGACCGCGAAGGCCAGGTACGGGTTCGCCGCCGAGTCGATCGAGCGGACCTCGACGCGGGCCGAGCTCGGCTTGCCGAACGCCGGCACCCGGACCAGGGCGGAGCGGTTCAGGTGGCCCCAGCTGACGAACGCCGGCGACTCGGTGATCCGGTCCGGCAGCTGCATCGGGAAGAGCCGCTTGTACGAGTTCACCCACTGGTTGGTGACCGCGGTGTACTCCCGGGCGTGCACGAGCAGGCCGGCGATGAACGCGCGGGCCGTCTTGGACAGCTTCTGCGGGTCCTCGCTGTCGTAGAAGGCGTTGCGCTCGCCCTCCATCAGCGACAGGTGGGTGTGCATGCCGCTGCCGGGCTGGTCGGTGTACGGCTTCGGCATGAAGGTCGCCTTCACCCCCTGGGTGAGCGCCACCTCCTTGACCACGTGCCGGAACGTCATGATGTTGTCGGCCGTGGTCAGCGCGTCCGCATACCGCAGGTCGATCTCCTGCTGGCCGGGGGCGACCTCGTGGTGGCTGAACTCGACCGAGATGCCGATCCGCTCGAGGGAGAGCACGGCCTGCCGGCGGAAGTCCCGCGCCACCGAGTGGGTGGTGTGGTCGAAGTAGCCGCCGCTGTCCACCGGGATCGGCGCGGAGCCGTCGTTCGCCCCGTCCTGGATCAGGAAGAACTCGACCTCGGGGTGGGTGTAGAAGGTGAAGCCCTTCTCTGCGGCGCGGGCCAGCGCCCGGCGCAGCACGTGGCGCGGGTCGGCCCAGGCGGGGCTGCCGTCGGGCAGCAGGATGTCGCAGAACATCCGCGCGCTCTCGCCGCTGCCGCCGCCCTCGAACGGGAAGACCTGGAACGTGGTCGGGTCCGGCATGGCGACCATGTCGGACTCGAAGACCCGGGCGAAGCCCTCGATCGCCGAGCCGTCGATGCCGATGCCTTCCTCGAAGGCGGACTCCAGCTCGGCCGGGGCCACCGACACGCTCTTCAGCGTGCCGAGGACATCGGTGAACCAGAGACGGACAAAACGGATGTCGCGCTCCTCGAGCGTGCGAAGCACGAACTCCTGCTGTCGGTCCACTTCCACCCCTTGTCCGGTGTCATTCCTTCCCGCCGAGACTACGCTGACCTTGGCCTGTGACGTCGGCCCGGGTCGGGATCCCGAACCGCGGTATTGGGGAACAATGAGGCCCATGCCCACGCTGCGCATAGCCCTCGCCCAGGTGAACTCGACGGTCGGCGACATCGCCGGCAACGCGGCCGCGATCCGGCGCTGGTCGCGGGCCGCCGCGGATGCCGGGGCGCATCTGGTGGCGTTCCCCGAGATGATGCTGACCGGCTACCCGATCGAGGACCTGGTCTTCCGCAACTCCTTCGTCGACGCCTCGAAGCGCGCGCTGCGGACGCTCGCCGCCGACCTGGCCGCGGAGGGGCTCGGCGACCTGGCCGTCGTGGTCGGGTATGTGGACGCCGACGGCCCGGCCCCGATCAGCTCGGACGCCACGCCCGGCGCCGGCCGCCGCGACGCGTCCGCGCTGCTGCACGGCGGCGAGGTGGTCGCCACCTACTTCAAGCACCATCTGCCGAACTACGGGGTCTTCGACGAGGACCGCTACTTCGAGCCCGGCGACGCGCTGACCGTGGTCCGGCTCGGCGGGGTCGACGTCGCGCTGACCGTCTGCGAGGACATCTGGCAGGCCGGCGGGCCGTTCACCGCGGCGCGGCGGGCCGGGGTGGGGCTCGTCGTCAACATCAACGCCTCGCCGTACGAGTTGAACAAGGACGACCTGCGGCTGCCGCTCGTGCAGCGGCGGGCGGCCGAGGCGGGCGCCGCCGTGGCGTACGTGAACATGATCGGCGGGCAGGACGAGCTGGTCTTCGACGGGGACTCGATCATCGTGGGGCCGGACGGGGCGCTGCTCGCTCGGGCGGGGCAGTTCACCGAGGAGCTGCTGGTGCACGATCTCGATCTTCCGGCGGCTGACGCCGTACCGAATAAGACGGTTTTGATCGATGCGGCGAAGCCGCGGGTCGAACAGGAAATACAGCAAGATATGGCGATAAAGCGGACCGCAATCGCGGGGGACTTCGGGCCGCTCGATTCCCGCAAGAGCGGACAAATCGCCGACCGCGTCTCCGACGAGGCCGAGGTCTGGGCCGCCCTGGTCATGGGCCTGCGGGACTACGTGAACAAGAACGGCTTCCGCTCGGTGGTCTTCGGTCTCTCCGGCGGCATCGACTCCGCGGTCGTCGCCGCGATCGCCGTCGACGCGCTCGGCCCGGAGCGCGTCACCGGCGTCTCGCTGCCCAGCGGCTACTCCTCCGAGCACTCCAAGGACGACGCCGCCGACATGGCCAAGCGCACCGGCATGACCTACCGCGTCGAGCCGATCCAGCCGATGGTCGACGCGTTCCTGGCGAACATGTCGCTCTCCGGCGTGGCCGTGGAGAACCTGCAGGCCCGGGTCCGCGGCGTGATCCTGATGGCGCTCTCCAACCAGGACGGGCACCTCGTGCTCACCACCGGCAACAAGAGTGAGCTGGCGGTCGGCTACTCGACGCTCTACGGCGACTCGGTCGGCGGCTTCAACCCGCTCAAGGACGTGCCGAAGACGATGGTCTGGCAGCTCGCCCGCTGGCGGAACACCCAGGGTGACCCGCCCATCCCGGAAAACTCGATCACCAAGGCGCCCAGCGCCGAGCTGCGGCCGGACCAGAAGGACTCGGACTCGCTGCCGGACTACTCGGTGCTTGATCCGATCATCAAGGGGTATGTGGATCACGACCTCGGCCGCGACGAGCTGATCGCGGCCGGCAACGATCCGGCGCTGGTCGACCGGGTGCTGCGGATGGTCGATCTGGCGGAGTACAAGCGCCGCCAGTCGGCGCCCGGCACCAAGATCTCCGGCAAGGCGTTCGGCCGTGACCGCCGCCTGCCGATTACCAACAGGTTTCGCGAAGGTCTGTGACACCTTCCACTGACCCCTCTTTTATCGGCCGCGCTGGTGCGACGATTTCCGGGACACCCGGGGACCGCACCAGGCGGCCTCGAGGGAGGAGAGTGACGAAATGTCGGACATCCCGACCCTGTACGGAGGACCGGCCACCCGCCGCGTCCGCACCCGCGACCTGCTCAACGCGAAGGTCCGGGGCGACCGCTGGCCGATGCTCACGTCCTACGACCAGTACACCGCCTCGATCTTCGATCAGTCCGGCGTACCGGTCCTGCTCGTCGGCGACTCCGCGGCGAACAACGTCTACGGCTACGAGACCACCGTCCAGATCACCGTCGACGAGCTGTTGCCGCTGGTCAAAGCCGTGGTCCGGGCCACCAGCACCGCGCTGATCGTCGGCGACCTGCCGTTCGGCAGCTACGAGGAGAGCCCCACCCAGGCCCTGCGCACCGCCGTCCGCTTCATGAAGGAGGGCGGCTGCCACGCGGTCAAGCTCGAGGGCGGCCGCCGGATGGCCCCGCAGATCGAGGCGATCACCGGCGCCGGCATCCCGGTGATGGCGCACATCGGCTTCACCCCGCAGCGCGAGCACACCATCGGCGGCTACCGCGTCCAGGGCCGGGAGAACGAGGGCGCCGAGGTGATCTCGGACGCCCGCGCGGTCGCCGACGCGGGCGCGTTCGCGGTCGTCCTGGAGATGGTCCCGGGCGACGTCGCCAAGCAGATCACCAAGGAACTGCCGATCCCCACGGTCGGCATCGGCGCCGGCCCGGACACCGACGCCCAGGTGCTGGTCTGGCAGGACATGGCCGGCCTGCGCACCGGCAAGACGCCGCGCTTCGTGAAGCGCTACGCCGACCTGGCGGGCGCCCTCACCGAGGCGACGCGGCAATTCGCGGACGAGGTCCGCAGCGGCGAGTTCCCGGCCGCGGAACACACTTTTTAAAAACCCGATTCGGTACGACCGGAAGCGCGCTGCCCACCGCATGTGGGCAGCGCGCCCCTGGTCAGGGCCGTTCCGGTTGTCCACACCACGGAGTTGTCCACAGGCCGTCCGCCTGATCTTGGCGGGGCGCGGGACAATGGTCAGTGGCACCTCCCCCTCGGGTGGGTGGGTGATGTGGTGGGGTCGGCGCCATGATCACGAAAACCGTCAGACCGCCTCGAAGCGGACCAATCGACTAGCCGGATCAGCCGCCGTCAGCCGCACCTGGATCCGACCGCCCAGCGGCAGATCCCCCAGGCAGCGCGCCCGCACCGCCGGATCGTCCAGCGCCACCGTCCCGCCCGCCGGCCGCTTGCCCGACGCGTCCTCCCGGTCCAGCACCGCCGCGTCGAAGCACTCCCCCACCCGATCGTGCAGCAGCACCGCCTCGGCCAGGTCGATCGCGCCCCGGTCGGCGGCCCCGGCGAGCCGATCGGTCGCGGTCATCTGCTTCGGGAGGCGGGGCAGCGCGTCCAGCGCCCAGGACGGGACCGGCCGGTTCTCGTGCAACGCCAGGCAGGTCTCCGTGACGTACCGGTCGGCCAGCCGCCGCAGCGGGGCCGTGACGTGCGCGTACGGCGCACCCACCCCACCGTGGCCGGCCTCCTCCGGCGCCGGCCCGGCCGTGCCGCCGAACGCGGTGTACGCCGCCCCGCGCAGCAGCTCCGCTGCCTGATCGAGAAACGCCGCCCCGCGCGGGCTGCCCGGGTCGACCGACGCCACCACCGCACCCACGTTCGCCCCGTCCGGCCAGGTCACCCCGAGCGACTCGGCCGCGCCACGCAGCTTCGCCACCGCCTCCGGCTTCGGCCCGGGCATGGTCCGCAGCATCCCGACCCCGCCGGCCAGCATGATCCGCGCCGCGGCCATCCCGGTCAGCAGCGAGATCTGCGCGTTGTGCTCCTCCACCGGCAGCGGCGCCCGCAGCACCAGCCGCCAGCCGTCCCCGTCGCGCTCCACCTCCTGCGCCGGCAGCGGCAGGTTCACCGCGCCCCGCTCGGCCGCCCGCCGGGCCAGCAACGTCCCGATCTCGGCGAGCAGCGTGACCATCTCGGACGGGTGGCCGGCGTCCAGCTCGCGCTGCACGCTCGGATAGTCCAGCTTGGCCCGGCTCCGCACCCGGGCCCGCTCCAGGCTCACCCCGGTCGTCGCGCCCTCCGCGTCCAGCTCGATCGTCCACACCACGGCGGCCCGGTCCACCCCCGCGAACAGGCTCACCGCGCCCTCGCTCAGCACCGGCGGGTGCAGCGGAATCCGTCCGTCGGGCAGATAGACGGTCTGCCCACGCACCCAACTCTCGGCTTCGATCAAACCATTCGGAGGTACGAACGAGGCCACGTCCGCGATCGCGTACCGCACCAGGTAGCCGCCGTCCCGCCGGCTGAGGTGCATCGCCTGGTCCAGATCCTGCGACCCGGTCGGATCGATGGTCACGAACGGCACGTCGGTCCGGTCCGCCCCGGGCGGCACGGTCCCCGCGACCCGCTCCGCCTCGGCGATCACGTCCGCCGGAAACTCGCCGGGCAGTCCCAGCTCCCGCCGCAGCACCGAGAAGTCGATCTGCGGCGCCCACACCCTTTTGATCGGCACCGCCCATTCCTACCCCATCCCGGACCACGCCCACCCGCAGAGCACCCCACGCCGCGCCGCCCGCTCCCGGAGCGCTCCACCCCGTGCCGGCCACGCCGCGGAACAGCGCGAACGGCAGAGCGGGCCGTGCCATGTCGGCGCGACCCGCTCTGCGGTTGATGCGTGACTATCGCCGGCGGCGAACCGCACCCGACGGAGCCCGGACCGCACTCGCCCGGGCGGGGGCCGTGGCCTTGGCCGGGGTCCGCGACGTGCGGCCGGATCCGCCGTTCGTACCAGCGGCGCGGGTGGCGTTGCCGGCCTTGGCCGCGTTCCCGGTGCCCTTGGCGGCAGCGGTCCCAGCAGTCCTGCCCGTAGCCTTGCCCCCGGCCGCGGCGGCCGGCGTGTTGGCCGCCTTCTTCGCCGGGGCCTTCTTCGCCGAGGCACCCGCGTTCGCGGCCGACGCGGCTCGCGACGCCGTGGACCGGGCCCCGGCCTTCGTCGCCTTCGACGCAGCAGACCGGCTAGCAGCCTTCGGCACCACAGCCTTCGACGCCGCCACCTTCGTCGCCGTGGCCTTCGACGCCGTGGCCTTCGTTGCCGCAGCCTTCGTCGCCGTGGCCTTCGTTGCCGTGGCCTTCGTTGCCGTGGCCTTCGACGCCGTGGCCTTTGTCGCCGCAGCCTTCGACGCCGTGGCCTTCGTAGCCGTGGCCTTCGTTGCCGTGGCCTTCGTTGCCGCAGCCTTCGTCGCCGTGGCCTTCGTTGCCGTGGCCTTCGTTGCCGTGGCCTTCGACGCCGTGGCCTTTGTCGCCGCAGCCTTCGACGCCGTGGCCTTCGTAGCCGTGGCCTTCGTTGCCGTGGCCTTTGTCGCCGCAGCCTTCGACGCCGTGGCCTTCGTTGCCGTTGCCCGAGATCCAGTGGAGCGGGCTCCGGCCTTGGCTGCGGTGGAGCGACCCGCCCTCGCCGGAGCCTCATCGTCCAAGGTCCCGGCGGCTCGAACAGCCTTAGCCGCCGCTGCCTTGGTGGTCTTGACCGCCTTCGCCGCCGCAGCCCGGGTAGTCGCAGCGATCTTGGCAGCCTTTCGCGACGCGCTCTTGGCCGCCGACGCCGAGACAGCCGCCTCGTTCGCCTTGACCGCCGCGAACTCGGTCGCCTCGAACTCAGCAACAGCCGCCTCCGCGACCATCACCTCCGCCCGAGCCGAGGCCCGCGTCGAAGCCTTCCGCCCGGTCGCCTTGGCCCCGGTCGCCTTGGCCCCGGTCGCCTTGGCCCCGGTCGCCTTGGCCCCGGTCGCCTTAGCCCCCGCAGCCCTGACCCCGGTCGCCTTGGCCGCAGTCGCCTTGGTCCCCGCCGTCTTCGCAGCGGTCGCCCTCGCCCCCGTCGCCTTGGTCCCAGTCGCCTTAACCGCTGTCGCCTTGGTCCCAGTCGCCTTAGCTGCAGTCGCCTTTGTCCCGGTCGCCTTAGTCGCCGTTGCCTTGGTCGCAGCCGCCTTCGCTCCGCCCACCTTGGCAGGCGTGGCCTTCGCCGCCCCGGCCTTGGTCGCCGCAGCCTTCGTAGCCGTCGCCTTGGACGCGGTCGCCTTAGCCGCCGTCGCCTTGGACGCAGCCGCCTTGGTCCCGACAGTCTTGGCCGGAGTGGCCTTCGCCGCAGTGGACTTCGCAGCAGTCGCCTTGGACGCGGTCGCCTTGGCAGCAGTCGCCTTCGTCCCAGCAACCTTCCCGGCGGTCGCCTTTGTCCCGGCCGACTTCGCAGCGGTCGCCTTGGTCCCCGCAACCTTGACCGGCGCAGCCTTCGCAGCCGCCGCCTTGACGGGAGCAGCCGCCTTGCTCGCCGCAGTCACCTTGCTGCCGGTTGTCTTAGCCGCAGTGGCCTTGGTCCCCGCTGCCTTGGCCACAGTCGCCTTACCAGCCGTGGCCTTGGTCCCCGTCGCCTTCGCCGCGGCAGACCTGGTCCCAGCCGCCTTGACGGCAGCAGAACCGGAAGCCGCAGCCTTGGCCGCGCCACTCACCCGGCCCGCCGTCTTCTTACCGACCGCCTTGCCCTGCGCCGCAACCGCAGCCGCTTCCTCAGCCGCAACCGCCGCCCGAGCCGCAGCCGCCGCCGCTTTGCTCACGCTCGCCCCACCACCAGTGACCCCGCTGCCGGCGGCCTTGCTCGCGGCCGGCCGGGAACCCACGGCCTTGACCGGCGTAGCCCGCCGCCCCCGAACCGCCTTCGACCCCACCGCCTTGACCGGCGAGGCACCCCGCCCCGACCCAGCCTTCGACCCGACCCTCTTGACCGGCGCGGCCGACTCCTCGACCGCCGTCACAGCCGCCTCCTCGGCAAGCTCAGCAGCCCGGGCCGCGGCCTCGGCCGCCTCGGCAGCCTTGGCCGCCGCCCCACGAGCCGCCCCGACGGTCCCCCGAGCCGAACGCTTACCGGGCGCTTCCGTCGGCGAGTCCTGCTCATCACCGGACGCGCGGGCGGCTGCCCGGGCCGCAGCCCGCTGGGCCGCCGCTTCCCGCCGGGTCATCCGGGTCGGCGCCGCCGCTGCCTCCTCGACGGACCCCGGCTCGACCGACGACCGCCCGATGTCGCCCGGCGCCACCGCCGGCACCGCCTCCGGAACCTCGTCCGGCACAACCCCGAGTCCACCCGTGATGCCCGGACCGCTCGCCCCGGCATCACCCGGCACCGCCACGAGCCGACCGGCCCCGGCGCCACCCGCGGGCCCACCGTTCCGGCCCATCCCGGCGCCGCCCGCGGGCCCACCGTTCCGGCTCGTCCCGGCACCGCCCGCAAGCCGGCCGGTCTGGTTCGTCCCGGAACCACCCGGCAGCACGCCCCCACCGACCGCGACCTGGCTGGCCGGCGGTTCCGGATTCTCCGGCCCGACCTGCCCGACCGCCACGGCTCCGGCCTGCGCGGCCCGGGTCGCGGCCAGTTCAGCCTGCGCCGCCCGTACCGCCGCCGCCTCGGACCGTCCACCTTCGGACCGATCATTTTCGGATCGGCCGGCCTCCGCCGCGGAGGCGCGCTTACGCACCGGAGCGCTCCGGACGACGCCGCCGTCCTCGACGACCACCTCTTCGTCCGGCGAGAGGAACAGTTGCCCTCGGGCCCGCGCGGTCTTGGCGAACGCCGCCATCTGCGCCGACGCCGGGTCCGGCCGCTGCGTTCCGGCCGTGGCGGGCTTGCTCTCCTCCTCCGGCGTACCGAGCGCCTCGAGGTCGGGCCGGTCAGCCCCCCACTGATCAGATTCGCGGTCCGGCGTCGAACTGTCCCGAGGCGGCGCGAACCAGCCACCCAGGAACGGCCGATCCGTCAGCTCGCTGGGCGACACATCCTGGTCCCCCGGGCCTTGCGATCCGGTCCGGCTCCAGTCCGTGTCGACATCCGCCGACATCGTCACCTGCGTCTTGTTGGGCACGCTGCTGCTGGCCGCCGCGACCCGCCGACCACTCCGGCCGGCTGCCGCGCCACCATTCCGCTGCGCCACAACACCCTTCTTCGGTACGGCCGCAGCCCGCGCCACCGGCACCTTGACCTGCCCACCGGCCCGACCCCGCACCGAGCCCGCCGAGCCGACCCTGGCCCCGCCCGCCTTGGCCATACCGGCCTTGCCCGCACCCGCCTTAACCACGCCGGCCTTGGCCACGCCCGCCTTGACCGTGCCCGCCTTGACCGTGCCCGCCTTGACCGTGCCCGCAGTCGCCGCCTTCGAGGCGCCGCCCTTCGCAGGACTCGCCGCCGCACCGGTCTTCGCCGCACCAGCCTTCGAGCTCGCCTTGACCACACCCGGCTTGACCACACCGGCCTTCGACGCGCTCGGCTTGGCCGGGCTCGCCTTGGCCGTACCCGCCTTGATCGGGTTCGCCTTGATCGGGCTCGCCTTGGCACTCGCAGCACCCGCGACCGCCGACCGACCCGCTCCGGACCGAGCCGCCGGCACCTTCACAGCCGCACCCTTCGCAGCCCGCGCCGCAGCCGCCGCAGTCCGCCCAGCCGGCTTGGCCACCGCCGGCTTACCCACAACCGACTTCGCCACCGCACCCTTGGCCGCCGCAGTCTTGCTCGCCGCAGTCCGGGTCGTAGCAGTCCTGGTCGCCACCGCAGGCTTGGCCACAGCCGTCTTCGTCGGCGCGCCCTTGGCAGTCGCTGCCTTAGCAGTCGCTGCCTTAGCAGTCGCGGCCTTCGTCGTCGCAGTCTTCGTCGTCGCAGTCTTCGTCGTCGCAGTCTTCGTCGTCACAGTCTTGGCCGCGGCTACCTTGCTCGCTGTCGCCGGCCTGGTCGCCGCCGATTTAGAACCGGCCGACTTCGCCGTCTCCGCCACCCGGCCGGTCACCGTCCGGGTTGCCGCACCGCCCCGGACCGAACTCCGCGCCGCCGTCACCGCTTTCTTACCCGCGGACTGAGCAGCCACCGAGCCCCGAGCAGCCGGCACTTTCGCCGCCGCCCCCTTCACCGAAGCCCCCGAAGCCTTACCAGCGACACTCACCGCACCGGACCGCGCGGCAGGCACCTTCGCCTTCGTAGCCGACGCTTTCACAGCAGTCGCCTTCGGAGCGGTAGTCTTCACAGCCGCAGCCTTCGTAATGCCCGACTTAGCAGCATTCGGCTTTACCGCAACCGGCTTACTCGCGACCGACTTCACAGCCGCCGACTTCGTCGCCGTCGCCTTCACTGCCGTCGCCTTCACCGCTGCCGGTTTCACCGCCGCCGACTTAGCCGCTACCGACTTAGCCGCCGCGGTTTTCGCCGCCACCGACTTAACCGGCGCGGACTTCGCCACTGCCGACTTCGCCACGGTCTTGGGCGCCGCCGACTTCGCCGTTGTCTTCGGCGCCGCCGACTTCGCTGCCGCCGTTCTGGACACGGTCGCCTTGGGCGCTGCCGACTTCGCCGCGGCGGGCTTGGTCACCGCTGCCTTTTTCGCCACCGTGGTGGACGCCGGGACCGTCCGGCCCGGCTTCACCTCGGACCGCTTGCCGGAAACCCGAGCCGTCACACCCGCCGGAACCTTCGACTTGGCCGCCACCGCGACTCCACTCCCCACCTTCGCAGCGGCACGTCCCGCCGCAGCCGTCTTCGACGCGGGCACCCGCCCAGCCACACTCCTGCCCGCGGCCGCACCGGCCGCGGTCCTACCTGTCCTGCTTCCGTCCGCGACCACACGCGAACCAGCCGCCGTCGCTCGCGAGCCGGCCGCTGTCGCCCTGGGACCAGCCGCCGTCGTCCGCGAGCCGGCCGCCGTCGTCCTCGGACCAGCCGCCGTCGTCCGCGAGCCGGCCGCCGTCGTCCTCGGACCAGCCGCCGTCGTCCGCGATCCGGCCGCTGTGGTCCGCGATCCGGCCGCTGTGGTCCGCGATCCGGCCGCTGTGGTCCGCGATCCGGCCGCTGTGGTCCGCGATCCGGCGGCTGTCGTTCTCGGACCGGATGCCGTGGTCCGCGACGCGGCGGCTGTCGTTCGGGCACTCGCGCCGGCGACCCCGGATTCCGGCGAACCCGCGGCCGCGCGTTTCGCCGTACCGGCAACGGGTTTTGATCCCGCGCCGGAGGCGGCGGGTCTGATCGGTGCCTTCTTGGCAGCGGGCATCGGGGTGTTTCCTCCTTGCGAAAGACGGCGGGCACGACGGCGCCAGGAAAGGGTCGGACGTGGAGCGAGATGACGGTCTAGCTGCTCTCCCCGGTCCAGCGGGCGTCCTCGGCATCCCAATCGGCATTGCGCTTCTCGACCGTTTCGAGGGCCCGCGTCGCTTCGTCAGCCGTGGCGAACGGTCCGAGTCGATATTGGGCGGGACAGACGCCGTCGCCGCTCTCGACCCGGTGGTGTCGGAGGCACCAGAAGTAGCCCGCCCCGCCGAGCCCACTGTCGTTCATTCCATCACTCTGCAACTAAAAACGACCATGCGCTACCGATTCGGGCAAAATGCCCCAGATTTCCATTGTGGAGTGGAGAGGATTGACCGTCATACCTCATCGGAACGAGCCACCCGGTCAATTCGCCCGGGTTCCCGCTCGCATTCACACCACAGAGACCTCAATGAGCGCGTCAGCGGCCTCGATGGGTGCTCCGAGCGACCGCGATCAGCGCCTGAGGCCGGTCGATGACCGCCGGGAAAAGGCGCCGGAGACACAGAACCGCCCCGGTCGCGACGGCGACCGGGGCGGTGACTCGGGGCGGATCAGGCCAGCTCGGCGGCGACCAGCTCGGCGATCTGCACGGCGTTCAGCGCCGCGCCCTTGCGCAGGTTGTCGTTCGAGATGAAGAACGCCAGACCGTTCTCCGCGGTCGGGTCGACGCGGAAACGGCCCACAAACGACGGGTCGCGGCCGGCGGCCTGCAGCGGCGTCGGCACGTCCGACAGCTCGACGCCCGGAGCGGACGCGAGCAGTTCCTGCGCGCGGGCCGGCGACAGCGGCCGGGCGAAGCGCGCGTTCACCTGGATCGAGTGCCCGGTGAAGACCGGCACGCGCACGCAGGTCCCGGAGACGAGCAGCTCCGGCAGGGCCAGGATCTTCCGGCTCTCGTTGCGGAGCTTCTGCTCCTCGTCGGTCTCGAAGCTGCCGTCGTCGACGAACGAGCCGGCCTGCGGGATCACGTTGAACGCGATCGGCCGCGGGAAGACCTTGGACTCCGGGAACTCCACGGCGGACCCGTCGTGGACCAGCTCGAGCGCCCGGTCGGCGACCTTCTTGATCTGCTCGTCGAGCTCGGCCGCGCCGGCCAGCCCGGCACCGCCGACCGCCTGGTACGTGGTGGCGATGAACGACACCAGCCCGGCGTCGTCGTGCAGCGGCCGGAGCACCGGCATCGCCGCCATCGTGGTGCAGTTCGGGTTCGCGATGATGCCCTTCGGCCGCACCCGGGCGGCGTCCGGGTTGACCTCGGCGACGACGAGCGGGACCTCCGGGTCCATCCGCCAGGCCGACGAGTTGTCGACGATCACGGCGCCGGTCTCGGCGACGCGCGGCGCGTACTCCTTGGAGCCGCCCTTGCCCGCCGAGAACAGCACGATGTCCAGGCCGTTGTAGTCCGCGGTGGCCGCGTCCTCCACGGTCACCTCGCCGGACCCCCACGGCAGGGTGCGGCCCGCGGAGCGCGCGGATGCGAAGAGCCGGAGCTCACTGACGGGGAACGCGCGCTCGGCCAGGATGCGGCGCATGACGCCACCGACCTGTCCCGTCGCGCCGACGATGCCGATCCTCATGACGACCAAAATACGGCCTGAACTGCGTACCAAGAAATCGCCTTGTTCATATCGTGGGATGACTGTCCCACATTTGAGGACAACAGGGCTAGCTTCAAGGGCATGGCGACGTATACCCACGGGCACCACGAGTCGGTCTTGCGCTCACACCGCTGGCGCACCGCAGAGAATTCGGCCGCGTACCTGCTGCCGCGTCTTTCCTCCGGATTCACGCTGCTGGACGTCGGATGCGGCCCCGGCACCATCACCGCCGACCTGGCGACCCACGTCACCCGGGTCACCGCGCTGGAACGCACCGACGGCGCGCTGGACCTGGCCCGCGCCGAGATCGCCCGGCAGGGCCTGACCAACGTCGACTTCGCGGCCGGCGACGTGCACGCCCTCGACTTCCCGGACGACAGCTTCGACGTCGTCCACGCCCACCAGGTCCTGCAGCACGTGACCGACCCGGTCGCCGCGCTCCGCGAGATGCGCCGGGTCACCCGCCCGGGCGGCCTGGTCGCGGCGCGCGACAGCGACTACGCCGGGTTCACCTGGTTCCCGCTGGTGCCGGAGCTGGACGAGTGGCTGGCGCTCTACCAGCGGATCGCCCGCGGCAACGGCGGCGAGCCGGACGCCGGGCGCCGGATGCTGTCCTGGGCCCGGGCGGCCGGCTTCACCGACGTGACCGCCACGGCGAGCGTGTGGTGCTTCGCCGACGACGAGGACCGCGCGTGGTGGGGCGGCATGTGGGCCGACCGGATCCTGAAGTCCGACATGGCGGCGACCGCGCTGCGCACCGGCACCGCGTCGCCGGCGGACCTGGAGCGGCTGTCGGCCGGCTGGCGCACGTGGTCCGAGTCCCCGGACGGCTGGTTCACCATCCCGCACGGCGAGATCCTCGCCCGCGCCTGAGCGCACCCCGCCCGGACGCACCCCGCCCGAGCGCACTGCGCCTGAATGCACTGCGCCTGAGCGCACCGCCGTGCATGACGGGGCTGACGTCGTACCGGGACATGGGTTTGATCCTCGGTAGGCGAGGCGGCGCGGGACCGCGGTGACAAGCCGGCGGTCCCGCGGCGCTCGCGTCAGGTGTTGGGGCGGAACGCCCAGTGCCAGCTCTCCCGCTTGACGTTCTCGACGAAGCCGTAGCGGTCACCGTTCTTGCGCATCCAGGCCAGCGCCTCGGGGTTCAGGTCCAGGTCGGTGGCCATGCCCCAGCCGTGTTCGCTGGTGCCGGGCTTGGCGGCGAGCCCGCCCTGCGAGTAGAGGCCCTTGCGGCGGGCCAGGTCGACCTGTTCGGTGTAGGGCCGGTACGAGTCGGTGATGCCGATCTTCACGCCGTCCCGCTTGGCGTCGTCGATCAGCTGGGTGAGCTTCTCGGCGGCGGGCGCCCACAGCTTGTGCCGGGTGTCGCCGACCTGCTCGAGTGCCTCCGCCGGGATCTTGCCGTTGCCGTACGCGGCGAGATCCTCCGGAATGCCCTTCCCGTTCAGTTTGTACGTCTTGCCGGTTTCCGGGGTGCTCTGCGCCGCGAGGGCGCCCTTCAGTTGGCTGGCGAACGTCGCGCCGGCGGCGCTACCGGTCTGCTCCGACGTCCGGGCCGTGCTCGTTGTGGTGGCCTGCTGAGTCTGCAGCGCGATGATCCGGCTCTGGATGTTCGCGATGCGTGCGTTCACTCCCTCGATTCCCACGTTCTACTGGTTCGGCGTGGCCACGGAAATCTGAGTTGCTCCGCGAAAAACCCTCGTCGGGAACCCCTTCGAGACGCACGGTCAGGTCCAGATCGACCTCGGACGTGCCGTCCTTCCGGTTCGGCAGGACGTTGGTGACCAGGACGAGCAGGCAGCCGACGATCGCGTACGCGGCGAGCACCCACATGTGGCCGCCGATCGGCGCCGCCGGGAAGTAGAGGTCCTGCCGGATCGCCTGGACGCCGGCGCCGGTCGGCAGGTTCTCGCCGAGGTGCCGGCCGAACGCGGGCAGGAACTCGGGCAGGATGCTGGCCCCGGAGATGACCGTCCCGATCATGAAGTAGAACGCGCCGACGGCCGCGCCGGCCGGGCCGATCAGCGCCACCGCGCCGGCCGTCGAGCCGGTGACCGCCAGCGAGATCAGCGAGAAGATGCCGAGCATCTCCCACTGGTCGGCGTGGCTGCCGATGCCGAACCAGCTCATCGACCAGAGGACCGCGGCGGCCGAGCCGACCGCGTAGACGATCAGCGTGGAGAGGTGCGCGACGCCGCGGCGCCAGCTTCGCCGGGTACGCGGGATCAGCCGCCCCAGCCCCATCGAGGCGACCGTCCCGCCCAGCGACAGCGCCTGGGTGAGGAAGCCGAGCGAGACCCCGTTCACGTCGTCGGCTGGCAGCGGCACCACGTCGGTCACCTGCGGTGCGGCGGTCAGCGCCTGGACGGTCGCGATCCCGACCTGGTCGGCGGTCTTGGCCAGCTCGGTGACCTGCGCCGCGGTCCGCTGCTGGACGACCGAGGTGTACGTGCCGCGCAGCAGGCTCGCGGCGGCCGGGCCGGCGGAGGTCGCCACGTAGAGGTGCGGGGCGGCGCCGGTGAGGTCGACCCCGCCGTACACCTCGCGCCGTCTGATCGCGGTGGTCAGCTCGTCCGCCGAGGTGAAGTCGCCGACCCGGAACCGGCCGCCCTCCTCGAGCATGGCGACCACCGAGGCGCGCTGGGCGGCGTCCGCGACCAGGCCGACCGGCAGGTGGTGCGGGGCGGCCTTGTGGCCCATGCCCAGGTAGTACGCGGTCAGGCCGAGCTGGACGAGGACGCCGATCGCGCAGACGGCGAGGGCGAAGCGCCGGAACTGGTGTACGGACTGGATCTCGTCGGCCACGTTTCTGAGAGTGCCCTGTCGCCCGGGCGAATCACCCCAGATCGGCAGGATTGGTGTTCGCGCCGCAGAGCAGGGTGGTGACCCGCTCGCCGGGGGCCGGGCGGTAGGCGCCGGAGATCAGGGCGGCGTAGGCGGCGGCGGTGCCGTGCTCGACGACGATCCGGTAGTCGTCCCAGAGTTTCCGGCGGGCGTGGATGATCGCGTCGTCGTCGACCAGGATCGAGTCGATCTCGGCGTCGGTGGCGAGCTCGAAGGCGATGTCGCCGACTCTTCGGGCGCCCAGCGAGTCGGCGGCGACGCCAGAAACCCGAACATCTACCGGTTTTTCGGCTTTTAGCGCTTCATGCAGTGCGCAGGAGGTCACCGGCTCCACCGCGACGATGCGGGCACGACCCCGCAGGGCGGCGATCACGCCGGCCACCAGACCACCACCACCCACAGCGACAAGCACCGTGTCCGAAATTTCGGAGATTTCGAGGGCTAGCGTGCCGTTTCCGGCGACCATCGCCGGGTCGTCGTACGCGTGGCAGAACAGCGCATCGGTCCGTTCGAGGGCCGCCGCATACGCCTCCGCGTACTCGTTGCCGACCTGCACCACCTTCGCGCCCAGTTTGCCGAGCTTGGCGACCTTGACCGCGGGCGCGGTCACCGGCACGAACACCTCGGCCGGCACGCCGAGCTCGCGAGCCGCGTACGCCGCCGCCAGCCCCGCGTTGCCGCCGGAGGCGACCACGACGCCCGCCTCCGGGATCGCGCTGCTGAGCATCTTGTTCATCATGCCGCGGGTCTTGAACGACCCGGCATGCTGCAGATACTCCAGCTTGAACCACCGGCCGGGCTCGGCCTCGACCAGCGGCGTCCGCCGGATCCGGCCGTCGATGCGCCGGGCGGCGGCTTCCACATCCTCACGGTTGATCACGCAGCTAAAGCTATGCCACGCCGCCGCCGGCCTGTTCAGACGGAAGCGGCTAGGCCACGCTCCAGCTGGCCTGTCCGGACGGAACCGGTAACAGCTCACCGATCAGCCGGGCCAGATCGAGCAACCGGTTCGAGAACCCCCACTCGTTGTCGAACCACCCGCGCACCTTCACCCCGCCGTCGGCGGTGGTCTGCGTGCCGGACGGGTCGAACAGGCAGGACGCCGGATTGTTCTTGACGTCGATCGACACGGTCGGGTCCGGGTCGTACGCCAGGATGCCGCGCAGCGGCCCGGCCGCCGCCTCCGCCATCGCCCGGTTGACCTCCTCGACCGACACCGGCCGCCCGGCCTGACCGGACAGTTCGGCGAGCGAGCCGATCGGGGTGGGCACGCAGTAGTAGCTGTAGCGCATCTCGCCGATCTCCGGCAGCGCCACCCGGACCAGGTCACCGACCACGTGGTTGTGCGGGATGATGCTCTCCCCCACCGCCCGGCCCAGCCGCGGATCGTCCCGCGACGTGCCGACCAGTGAGTCCTGCACCCGCCCCCAGCCCTGGCTGGCCAGCATCACCGAGGTGTTCACCGAGCTCAGCCCGAACCGGTCGAGCAGCACCTTGGCCATCACGGTCAGCGCGTTCACCCCGCAGGAGGCCGGCGAGACCACGTCGTGCACGGCCGGGTTGTAGCTGGTGTGGTTCGCGCCGAGCACCAGGAACGCGTCCGGGTCGTCGGCCGAGGCACTGATCACCACCTTGCGGGCGCCACCGTGGGTGATGTGGGTCCGCGCCGTGCCCCCGGCCCGGAACCGGCCGGTCGCCTCGATCACCACCTCGACCCCCTGGTCCGCCCACGGGATGCGCTCCGGGCGCTCGTGGTGGTAGGTGCGGATGGCATGGTCATTGACCACCAGGTACTCCCCGCGCGCGGCGACCGTGCCCGGGAACGAGCCCCGGATGCTGTCCCGTCGCAAGCCGTACGCCAGTTTCTCGGTGCACGCGATGTCATTCACCGCGGCAATCGAGACGCCCGGATTGGGTGCGGCCGCGACGATTCGGGTCAAGCTTCGACCGATCCGCCCCAGGCCGTTGATCCCGATCGCGACAGTCATCGAGCGCTCCTCGACTCCGTTGCTGTGATGTGTTCCCCGTCCGCCAAGGACACCCCCGTTTTGCTCAAGGGTCCACTCGGCGTCACGGGTTCGACACTATGAGTTGTGCAACTTGCACGTCAACGGATGACAATGTCACACCCATCGAGTTACGCCCATCGACGCCCGGTGCTCAATGTGGACGACGTTGCGGCATGCTGGAGACGTGCCGGTACTCCTCTCCTACACCCCGGCGGACGTTGTCTGGGCACAATGGATCAAAAGGTCACTGCAGGCAGCGGGCCATGTGGTGGAAATGCTCCCGGCCGGGGTCGACTTCGCGCATCGGATAGCCGCTGCGCTTTCCGGCCCCGATCCGGTGATCGTTCTCGTCTCCGCGGAGCACCGCGCGACCGGGTCGGACTGGCGCCGGGTGCCCGTCACGCCCACCCTGACGGTGATCCGGCTGGATGCCGTCCCGGCCCCCGCCGCACTGCGCTCGGCGACCTGCGAAAGCCTCTACAACCTGGACGAAGAGGAGGCTTTGGAGATCTTGATGGGCGCCGTCGGCGGCCCGCAAAACCCGTTTTCGCGTACGTCGTGATTGTGGCCGGTTTGAATTCCGAGCCGATCGGGTACGAAGATCGTCGATCTTGTGAGATGAGCGCTTTCGGACCACTCCCGGGCGTTTCGTCAGACGAATGCCCGGTACAGCAGCACCAGGCCGATCGCCGTGCCGAAGCTCACGATCACGTAGCGCAGCACCCGCGCCGGCAGCCGCCGCGCCAGCCGCGCCCCGGCGTAGCCCCCGACCACCGTGGCCGGCGCCAGCACCCCCACCGCGGCCCAGTGCACGTTCGCGAAGAACGCGAAGACCAGCACCGTCATCAGCCCGACGGTCGCCGACAGCACGTTCTTCAACGCGTTGATCCGCTTCAGCGGCTCGTCCAGGATGAGCGCCAGCGCCGCGACGTACATCACCCCGAGCGCGGCCCCGAAGTATCCGCCGTACACCGCCCCGATCAGCACCACCACCTGCAGGGTGACCGCCGCCCGCCGCGGTGACATCGCCCGGGGATGTCCCACCAGGCCACGGAGCCGCTCCTGGAAGGCCAGCGTCGCGGCCGCCCCCAGCACCAGGAACGGCACGATCACCTCGAACACCCGCCCGGGCGTCGCGAGCAGCAGCGCGCACCCGGCGACGCTGCCGAGCACCGCGACCGGCAGGACCGCCCGGACCCGGCCGCCCTGCCCCGCGAGGTCGGCCCGGCTGCCGGCAACGCTGGACACGTACCCCGGGAAGACGGAGACCGAGTTGGTCACGTTGGCGTCCACCGACGGCAACCCGGTGGCGATCAGACTCGGAAAGGTGATCAGCGACCCGCCCCCGGCGATCGCGTTCACCCCACCGGCGGCCACCCCGGCCACCACCAGCAGAAGAACATGCGAAAGATCCATGATGCGAGCGACCCTATCCCCCCGGTCCACCCCACAAGATCAAAACCCGGCCCGGGTACGGGGTACGCCACCGGCCGGGACGTAGGATGTCGGCGACGGACGAGTCGGCTGGGCGGCCGCGTCGGTGCCTCGCGCACCGCCGAGGAACGTCCGGACTCCGCAGAGCAGGGTGGTTGTTAACGGCAACCCGGGGCGACCCGCGGGAAAGTGCCACAGAAAACAGACCGCCGGCGCACGCTTCGGCGTGCACCGGTAAGGGTGAAACGGTGAGGTAAGAGCTCACCAGCACCCCGGGTGACCGGGGTGGCTCGGTAAACCCCACCCGGAGCAAGGCCAAGCAAGGTCGCGGCCGCGAGGCCGTGGCCGGCGCAGGGTTCGAGGGCTGCTCGCCCGATCCTGCGGGTAGGCCGCATGAGCCTGTCGGCAACGGCAGGCCGAGATGGATGGCCGCCACCGCGGACCCTCGGGTCCCGGCCACAGAATCCGGCGTACAGGCCGACTCGTCCGTCACCCTCGGGGCCCGAGAGCTGCCGGAAAAGGCCTGAACGGCCGTTCGGCGCACCTTCCGGCCCGTTCGGCGCACTTTGATCGCCAATGAACCCGGTGTCTCGTTAGCGTGACGGAGACCACACACGCTGTCTCGCTACCGGGAGGCGGATCATGGCGGAGCCCGAATCACCGACGACACCACCACGTACCGATAGCAGTCCCTGGAACTGGTTGCTCCTGGTGCCGATCGTGGTGCCGTTGCTGACGTTCCTGTACAACTTCGACGAGCCCCGGCTCGCCGGCTTCCCGCTCTTCTACTGGCTGCAGTTCGCCTTCATCCTGCTCGGCGTCGCCACGACCTCGCTGGTCTACCGGATGACCCGGAAGCGGGGGCGGCCATGAGCGAGCACATTACTGAGATCGTTGTCTTTTCGTTCCTGTTTCTGCTGGTCAGTGGGATGGGGTTCGTCGCGGCGCGGTGGCGGGCGCCGCAGGACATGGCCCACCTGGACGAGTGGGGGCTGGGCGGGCGCAGCTTCGGCGGCTGGATCACCTGGTTCCTGGTCGGCGGGGACCTGTACACGGCGTACACCTTCGTCGCCGTTCCCGCGCTGATCTTCGGCGCCGGCGCGGCCGGGTTCTTCGCCGTGCCGTACACCGTGGTGATCTATCCGTTGTTCTTCCTGATCCTGATCCGGCTCTGGTCGGTGTCGCACCGGCACGGGTTCGTGACGCCGGCCGACTTCGTGCGGACCCGGTACGACTCGCCGACGCTCGCCCTGCTGGTCGCGATCACCGGGATCGTGGCGACGATGCCGTACATCGCGCTGCAGTTGGTGGGCATCGAGGCGGTGCTCAAGACGATGGGCGTGACCGGGGACAGCCCGATCGCCCGGCATCTGCCGATCATCATCGCGTTCGCGATCCTGGCGGCGTACACGTACCAGTCCGGTCTCCGGGCGCCGGCGCTGATCGCGTTCGTCAAGGACACGCTGATCTACATCGTGATCCTGGTGGCGGTGCTGTACCTGCCGTACAAGCTCGGGGGCTGGGGTGCGATCTTCGAGGCGGCGGACAAGAAGTTCCAGGCCTCGCCGGCGCCCGGTGACGGGATCCTGCTGAACGCCAACAACCAGGTGCAGTACTTCACCCTGGCGCTCGGCTCGGCGCTCGCGCTGTTCCTCTACCCGCACAGCATCACCGGGGTGCTGGCCAGCAAAAATCGCAACGTGATCAAGCGGAACATGTCGGCGCTGCCGGCCTACAGCTTCCTGCTCGGCCTGATCGCGCTGCTCGGCTACATGGCGATCGCGGCCGGGGTGAAGCCGCTGCCCGGCGCGAAGGCCGGCAGCGTGGACAGCAACACCGTGGTGCCGCTGCTGTTCGATCTGCACTTCCCGGCCTGGTTCGCCGGCGTGGCGTTCGCCGCGATCGGCATCGGGGCGCTGGTCCCGGCCGCGATCATGTCGATCGCCGCGGCCAACCTGTTCACCCGCAACATCTACAAGGAGTACCTGAAGCGGGACGCCACCCCGGCTCAGGAGGCGAGCGTCGCCAAGATCACCTCGCTGGTGGTCAAGATCGGCGCGGTGGCGTTCATCGTCTTCCTGGACCCGCAGTTCTCGATCGACCTGCAGCTGATCGGTGGCGTGATCATCCTGCAGACCGCGCCGTCGGTGATCCTCGGCCTCTACGGCCGCTGGCTGCACCGGGGCGCGCTGATCGCCGGCTGGGCGGCCGGGATGATCCTGGCGTTCTGGATGCTCTGGCAGATCCCGAACGCGGCCACCGGCCGCAAGCACTTCGGCGGCTCGGCGTTCGCGCTCTCCGAGTTCGGCTTCGACACCAAGAAGACGATCTACGTCGGGTTCGTCGCGGTCCTGGTGAATCTGCTGGTCGCGGTCCTCGTGACAGTCGTGCTGCGGGCGATGAAGACGCCGGAGGGCGTGGACGGGACCGAGCCGTCCGACTACTTCGCCGACGAGGACGACCCGCGCATCGTCCGGGAGAACACCACGGCGGTGGGCACGGTTTCCTCTACCTGACCGCTTTAGATCAAAGGACGATGTGGTACGTACGGAGCGCCGTGCCCCTGACCGGGGCACGGCGCGCGCGTGCTCACGCCGTACACAAGTCGGGTTTTGATTTTTATAGCGGACCTTGCGGTCCGATGCGAACCTTGCCCCCATTCGCCCGATCCTCCGGTAGCGTCGGGCCTGTTCTCCGAGGGTTCCTCGCGTCTCCGTGTGAGTGGAGGAGGTTCGCGTTGCCGGCGCAGATGACGCTGACTCAGCAGTTCGCCACCGAGTACGCCAAGGGCGCGGTGCCGGGCATGCTGAAAGCGATCCGGACGATCAAGCGCGCCAACAACGGGATTCTGATGGGCGCGCTCGCCGCCAGCTACCTGCATCAGGGTCACTACCTGGTGAGCCTCGGCGCCGGCCTGTTCGCATGGATCGTGCCGGCCGTTTTTGATCTGGCGATGCTGTCCATGCTGACGATCAGCCAGACCGCCGGGATGGCCCAGGACGCGCGGAAGGCCGCCCTCAAGGTCCTCGTCGTGGTGGTCAGCATCTCCGCGGCGGTGAACTTCGCCGCTCCCGGGCCGCTCGGCCTGCGCATCATCTTCTCGCTGGTGGTCGGCCTGGTCGCGGGCGTCGAATGGGTGGCCGCCAAGATCCGCCCGGACTTCGCCGCGATCGAGGCCCGGGAGGTCGAGGCGACCGCCGACATCCGCCCGGCCCGCCGTCTCGACCCGGACGTGGCCCGGCAGCGGGCCATGAAGGCGGCCGCCACCCGGCGGGCCAACCAGGCCGCCCGGGCCGCCGAGGACGTCGCCCGGTCGCGGGCCGCGAAGGCCGCCGAGAAGGCTCGCGAGCGCGCGTCGAAGGACGTCCTGGAGCAGGCCGAGCTGGACGGCTTCTTCGCGGCTCAGCCGTATCAGCAGGGCGCCTATCCGCAGCACCCCGAGGTGACGCAGCAGGTCCGGGTGCGGCGCTGATCCCCGGGGGCCGGCAGACACGCGAGAGCCCGGCTCCCGAGGTGATCCCCGGGGGCCGGGCTCCGTGACGGAACTGATCCGGATCGGTCAGAAGAGGCCGAGCGAGACCGTCTTGGTGAGGGTGGCGTTCTCGTCGTCGCCGTCGAGGGACCACATCATCGCGCCGCCCAGGCCGCGACTCCGGATGTAGAGGGTCTTCTGCAGCAGGACGGCCGGATCGTCGTACGTCCAGAAGGTGTTGCCGTCGAAGAGCCAGGCGTGCCCGTTCCGCAGATCCCGGTGCACCGTGTAGCCCTGTGCCGGAAGCGTCTTCAGCGTCTTCCAGTCCTCGGTGCCGGCCGCGAAGACGCCGGGCGCCGGGCCCGCGGCGGGCTGGAAGAGGCCGTTGCCGGTGCCGGTCACGCCGGTCCAGCCCTGGCCGTAGTAGGGCAGGCCGAGGACCAGCTTCTGGCGCGGGGCGCCGCCACCGAGCCACGCGTTGACCGTGTTCTCGACGGAGAAGTCCGGGTTGTCGGGAGCGCCGGCCGGGACGCGCAGGGCGGACTGCTGGTTGGTCTTCGCCTCCCAGGTGCCGTGGTAGTCGTAGCCCTGGAGGGTGCCGAAGTCGAGGTACTTGAAGATCTTGGAGACCTCGAAGCCGGCGGCGATCTTCGCGGGCGCGGCCGGGAGGAACGCGGTCAGGTCGTAGTGCCGGCGGTTCGTCCTGCCGAGCTTGTCGAGCTGGGCGCGGAACTCGGCGGCGAGCAGCGTGAAGTTCTGCTTGTCCGCGGGCCGGATCACGTTGCCGGCGTTGCCGTCCGAGCCGGGCCACTCCCAGTCCAGGTCGACGCCGTCGAAGATGCCGGCGCCCACCCCGTCGGCCAGGCCGGTCAGGTTGCCCTTGATCCAGAGGTCCACGCAGGACGAGACGAGCTTCTTGCGGGAGGCGTCGGTCAGGGCCGCGTCCGAGAAGTACGCCGAGCCGCTCCAGCCGCCGAGCGAGATCAGCACCCGCAACTTCGGGTTCTTCTTCTTGAGCTCGGCGAGCTGGTTGAGGTTGCCGGCGATCGGCTGGCCGGCGACGTCACCGACGCCGTCCACACTGTTCGCGTCGGAGAACGGGGTCTGCCAGTCGGCCCACGGGTCGGCGGAGGCGCAGACGCCGTCCGCGGTGACCGGGCCGAACGCGTAGTTGAGGTGGGTGAGCCGGGCCGCGGCGCCGGACTTCTGCACCTTGGCCAGCTGGAAGTCCCGGCCGTAGATGCCCCACTGCGTGAAATATCCAACTTTTACATAGTTGCTGGTGACCGAAGCAGAGGCGGGCGCGGGCGCGCCGGCCACGACGGCCGTCACGGCCGCGGCGGCCGCGACGAAACCGCGGGTGAAACCGTTCATGAGCCCCCCAGGAGCGAAACGGTGAAGAAAGTTTCCTAATCGAGGAAACTAAACGTCCCGCCCCGGGAGGGTCAATATCTTCTATCGAAGATGGGCAGTCTCGTTGACCGAACGGACCGCGATGTTGCCGTCCGGCCAGATGTCCATGGTGGATACGCCCGCTGCGTCCAGAAAGAGGCGATGCAGGAACGCGTCACCGGCGGCGAGCGCGTCCCGCAGGATCAGCTTGATCGGCGAGACGTGCGAGACCACCACGACGACCTGACCCGGGTACGCCTGGAGAATCTTCGCCATCGCGCCGCGCACCCGCTTCGCGACCGTCTTGAACGACTCCCCCTGCGGCGGCGCCACGCTGGTCGACTCCAGCCACGCCGACATCTCCCGGGGCCAGCCCTCCTGCACCTCGGCGAAGGTCTTCGCCTCCCAGAGCCCGAAGTCGCACTCGATCAGGTCGTCCATGACCGTCACCGGCACCCCGCCCACCTCGGCGGCGATCAGCTCGGCGGTCCGCACGCAGCGGATCAGCGGCGAGGTCAGCACGGCGCCGACGTCCCGGGACAGCCCGGCCACCCGGCCGGCCGCGGCCATCGCCTGCGCCTCGCCCTCGTCGGTGAGCGGCACGTCGCCGCGACCCGAGTAGCGGCCCTGCGTGGTCATCGCGGTCGAGCCGTGCCGGACCAGGATCAGCCGGGTCGCGTTGTCCAGCGACGGCGGCGCCCAGGAGCGCGGCTTCGGCACCGCGATCCCGGCCGGCGCCGAACCCGCCGAGCTCCGCGGCACCTTGCCGGTGGCCTCGTCCATCGCCCGGTTCGCCAGGGCGTCGGCGTCGGTGTTGCGCTCCCGCGGGATCCAGTCGAAGGTGACCGCCTGGAACTTGGTGACCAGGCCGGCCGCCTCGGCGGCGAGCGGGCGCAGGCCCGGGTTCTTGATCTGCCAGCGGCCGGACATCTGCTCGATCACCAGCTTGGAGTCCATCCGGACGTCGACCCGGGTGGCGTTCAGCTCGGCGGCCGCGCGCAGGCCGGCGATCAGGCCGGAGTACTCCGCGACGTTGTTCGTGGTGGTGCCGAGGGCGGCGTACCGCTCGAGCAGCACCTCGCCGTCGGTGTCCTTGACCACCGCGCCGTAGCCCGCCGGGCCCGGGTTGCCCCGCGAGCCGCCGTCCGCCTCGACGACGACCCGCAGGTCACCGCTCACAGGCCCGACTCCGCGGTCCGGATCATGATCCGGCGGCACTCCTCGCAGCGCACGACGTCGTCGGCCGGGGCGGACTTCACCCGGTTCAGGTCGGCGCCGTACAGCTCGATGCGGCACGCGCCGCAGCGGCCGGCGTAGACGAGCGCGGCGCCCATCCCGGTCTCGGTACGGATCTTGTCGTACAGCGTGACCAGCTCACCCGGCAGGTCCGCGGCGAGCGGGCCGCGGGACGCCGACTTGAACTCCTGCTCCTTGGTGATGTCCGCGTTCGCCTCGTCGCGGCGGCGCTCGGCCTCGTCGCGCCGCACGCCGGCCGTGACGATCCGGGTCTGCACGTCGGCCAGCGACGCCACCGCGGCCTCGCGCTGCTCCATCAGCTCCAGCTCGGCGTCCTCCAGCTCGGACTGCCGCCGGTTCAGCGTGGCCATCTCGTGCTGCAGGCCCTCGACCTGCTTCACCGAGCCGCCCGCGGCCAGCTGCTGCTGGTCCTTGGTCTTGCGCTGGCGAACCTGCTCGATGTCCTTCTCGAACCGGGAGATGTCCCGGTCCAGGTCGTCGACGGCGACCTGGGCGCGGACCCGCTCGTCCTCCAGCGCGGAGATCTCGCGGGCCACCTTCTCGATCTCGGCGAGCTCGGGCAGATTCCGGCGGCGGTGCGCGAGCTGCGCCAGCGCGGTGTCGACGGCCTGCAGGTCGAGCAGGCGACGCTGGGCTTGCGGGGCGGCCTTCACGAGTGGTTCTCCTTCTGCGCAGAGGCGGAATGAACGGTCCAGGGATCCGTGTCCAGGTCGGACACCACCACATCGACGGGGAACTGCGCACGCAGCCAGGCCGCCACCTCGTCCAGCCAGGGTCGCTCGGTCGCCCAGTGCGCGGCGTCGAGCAGCGCCGGGCCGTCGTTGGCGAGATGCTCACCGGCTGGGTGATGCCGCAGGTCCGCGCAAAGATACGCGTCGACCCCGGCACGCGCCGCGTCGGCCAGGAAGGAGTCGCCCGCGCCGCCGCAGACCGCCATCGTACGGATCACCCGCCCCGGATCCCCCGCGGCCCGCACCCCGGCCGAGGTGGCCGGCAGTCGCTCCGCCGCGAACGCGGTCAGGCGGGCCAGGGTGAGCGGCTCGGCCAGCTCACCGATCCGGCCCGCGCCACGGCCCGCGCCGGCGGCCGGGCCCTCGGCGGGCACCAGCGGGCGCAGCCCGGTCAGGCCGAGTCGCGCGGCGAGCGCGTCGGAGACGCCGGGGTCGGCGACGTCCGCGTTGGTGTGCGCGGTGTAGAGCGCCACCTCGGCACGGATCAGCCGGTGCACGATCCGCCCCTTGAACGTGTCCGGGGCGATCGACGACACCGGCTTGAGAAGCAGTGGGTGGTGGGCGACGATCAGGTCGGCGCCGATGGCGAGTGCCTGGTCGACGGTCTCCGGCACGCAGTCGACCACGCAGAGGACGCGGGACACGGCGTGCTCGAACTCACCGAGCACCAGGCCGACCCGGTCCCAGGACTCCGCCCAGCTCCGCGGGTAGCGTGCGTCCAGCGCGTCCACCATCTGGCGGACGGTCGGGGTGGGCGACGGGCCCGTCATGGCCGCACCTCATCGGTTCGTCGCCACCTGCTGCAGTCCGTCACGACCGCAAACTCTATCTCCCTAGGAAACCGCCCCAGGCTCGACTCGGCTCGCCGCTGCGATCGGGTTGCTCACCGCCTGCAGCGCGCGGCGCCACGGGAACTGCCCGCGGAACCGGTCGGTCTGCCCCGGCCCGCCGAGCCGGCACACGTCCTCCCCGTAGAGGACGTGCACCCCCCAGTCCCGCAGCTTGGCGAGGCTCTCGTGCAACGCGGGGTGCAGAGCCATCACCTTGTTCGTGTACGGGACGACGGCGGTCGGCACGCCGTACCCGTACCCCTCCACCAGGAGACCGAGCACCAGCGTGTCGGTGATCCCGGCGGCCCACTTGTTGACCGTGTTGACGGTGGCCGGCGCGACGATCATCGCGTCCGCGGGTGGCAGCACGTCGGGGTCGCCGGGGCTCTTGTAGTAGGTACGCACCGGATGTCCGGTCTGGGCCTGCAGGGCCGCCACGTCGACGAACTTGCGACCGTCCGGCGTGGTGATCACGCAGACCTCCCAGCCCTCGTTCTGCGCGAGGGTGACGAGGATCCCGACGTCCCGGGCCATGGGTGAGCCGCACACGAGGACGTACAGCACACCGGATGAGGGGTTACCGGTAATCACGCGCGTACCCACCTCATACGCCGACTCCCATCTGTTCGGCCAGCTCCGCGATCGGAGCCGGCGGCGTACCCCGCGTCCGGCGGAGCACGTCGGAAAGGACTTCGTGGGCGAGCGGGCGGCAGCGGATCTCCGAGGGAGCGAGCCGGTCGCCCTCCAGCAGCATCTCGCCGGCCTTCTCCACGTCGCCGATCTGTGTGTAGCCGCGCGCGATGTCCAGGTAGTGGTGCGCCCGCCGCTCGGGCAGCAGGGCGTTGAACCCGACCTTGTCCATCCGCTCGTGGGTCTCCACCGCGGTCCGCCCGTCGCCGAGCTCCACCGCGGTGGCACAGCGGTGCAGCTGGACGTTGGTCGGCCCGAAGGAGGTCCAGTAGTGGTTGAAGTCGCCGCCCAGCTCGATCGACGCCTGCTCGGCGCCGCTGAGCAGATCGCGGACGGTGGCGCTGTCCCCGATCCGGGAGGCCGACATCGCCCCGTTGAGCAGCAGCATGCCGTACACCGAGAGCTGTTCGGCCTCGGGCCGGGACGGCCCGGGCGCGAGCCGGTTCGCGATGTTGACGTTGACCTCGAGGGACGGGCGGACCCGGCCGAGGGCCAGCAGCGCGCTGCCCACCCGGTAACTGGCCAGCCCGGCGAGGAGCTGGTCGCCGGCCCGCTGGGAGACCGCGATCGATCGGTCCGCGGCCAGCCAGGAGAGCTCGTGCTCGCCGACTTTCCGCAGCGCCGAGGAGGCGATCTGGTAGACCTGCCCCAGCAGGTGCGCGGCCTTCGAGGCCTGGTCGCTGTTGGCGTGCGCGCTGTCCGCCGCCTGGGCGTCGCGCAGCAGCTTGGGCAGGGCCCGGGCCAGTGCGCCGTATTTCGCGTGCTGGTAGGTGAGCCACGCGTGACTGACCGCTTTGTGCATCTCCGCGAGCGGCGGCGATTGCGGCACAGCCTGGAAAAACGCGCTCATCTGGTCATATCGCTCCAGGGCCGCACGAATCTCCTCGACCTCAACCTGGTCGATGCAGTTCTGCGTCTCCGGCTTGCGCTCCACCTCTTTGCCCAGCAACAGCTGGACATCGACCTGGAGCACGTCCGCGATGTCGTACACCACTGAGAACTTGTCAAGCCGGCGGACCCCGCGCTCCACCTTGTCGACCCAGCTCTTGCTCTTGCCCAGCCGGTCTGCGAAGACCTGCTGGGACATCTTTCGCCTGCCTCGCCAGTAGGCGACGCGGCGGCCGATCGGCAGCTCGTCCACGGTGCCTCCCCCACTCACCCGGCGGCCCTTCCGCCGGTGAGCCATCCGGTGACCTGCAGTGTCAACCGCTCACGTGCGCACAGATCGCACAGCGTGTGTGATCGCCTGCTCACCGATGCTCGTAGTTTTCTTGCAAGTTGCAAAGGGTGGATCTGACCGGCCCAACGAGACTCTCCTCGATGGGATACGGCCGGGCCTCTCGAATCCGGGGGAGTTGGGCTATGCAGTGGACCAACCGTCAGCCGTTCGTCCCACCGTCGCTTCTCGATCGACTCGACCGGGTGCGCCTGCGCCGCGCCGCACTGGCTTACGCCGAGCACGGCTGGGCGGTGGCGCCCGGATCGTTCCTCGCCGGCTCCCGGTTCGACTGCGGTCGCCCCGGGTGCCCGATCACCGGTTGCCATCCGGCCGTCGACTCCCTCGCCGAGTCGGCCACCACCGAGCCCGGCCGGATGACCGGTTGGTGGCGGCGCCGGCCGCACAACGTGCTGCTCACCACCGGCGACGCCTTCGACGTGCTGGAGGTGCCGGCCGTACTGGGTCGCCCGGCCGCCGACCGGGCGAACGGCGTGGCCGGGCCGGTCGCGGTCACCGCGGCCGGTCGATGGATGTTCCTGGTCCGGCCCGGCCGCCCGCTCCGGGCTGAGCTCGACCTGCGCCTGGACGTGGTCCGCCACGGGCCCGGATCGTGGATCCCGGCACCGCCGAGCCGGATGGCCGAGGGCCCGGTCCGCTGGGCGATCGCGCCCGGTCAGGTGGACTGGGCCCTGCCCGACCCCGAGCGGGTGCAGGAGCTGCTGGCCCGCTCGGCGAGCCGGGCGCCCCGGAAGCCGGTCGTGCCGCGTCAGCTCTCCACCGCACGCCGGGCAGCCTGAATCGGACAGACGTTTGCCGCCGGCCGCCTCGTCGCTGCCGGCGGCCGGTTGCCGGGCGTGTGCACGGGAACACATGTCATCCGACAAGGTAGCCCGGACCCCGGCAAGGAGCGAGTCCCCCGAAGGGATGACGCTGATGAATGAAAAAAATCAGGCCCCGAGTTCCCGGTACGCCGTGATCACCGCTTCGGTGCGATCGGCCAGTTCCGGTCCGCTCTCCGCGGCCGGCGCCCCGCCGACCCGGGCCAGTGACCGCTCGGCGTGCCGGGCGGTCGCGGCCACCTGCTGCTCCCGGATGAAGCTCTCGCCGGTCCGGGCCGCCGCGTCGATCGCCCGGACGATCCGGTTCGCGGCCGCCCCGGTCTCCGCCCAGAGCTCGTCGGCCCGCTCCCGCTGGAGGTCCGCGGCGATCCGGGCCGGGCTGTCCGCCGGGATGTCGGCGTCCCGGGTCGACTCCAGGCCGGCCCGCACCCGGCGCAGCTCCTGACGCCGGGCCAGCAGCGTGGCCAACTCGTCCAGGGCGCGGGTCAGCGAGTGGTCGGCGAGCGACGGGTCGACCATGCCACCCAGCGCCGGCCAGGTCCGGCGGACCCGGTAGGAGACCGCGACGGCCCGGGTCAGCGCCGCGCGCTCCGGTTCGGTCCAGAGCACCCGGGCCTCGTCGTCGCGCGGCGTGGCGAACACCGCCGGCTGGGCGGCGCGGGCCTGCCGCCGCCAGGTCCAGGTGATCAGGCCGGCGCTCACGGCCGCCGGGAACCACCAGGTCAGGCCGGTGGCGGCGAGGATCGCGGAGGCGAGAAGAAGAGGGAGGGCGAGGCGGCCGGCATACGCCAGCCGAACCTCGCGGGTGCGCCCGGAAGGCGGTTCGGTCACGGCTTCGATCATTGCTCCGGTACGGCGGTAGCGCGCTCGCCCGGTCCGGGTACGCACCCGGTGCGCCGAGACCACGACCTTCTCCGCGTCAGCGCCGATGTACAGATCCGTGGTCACCGGGCTCCCTCGCCGTCCTGGTCGTCCGGGCGGGCCCGAACCGCCGAGGGGACACCGGCCGGACCCGCCCGTCGCGAGTTGTTCCTCGCCGACAGGATCAGAGATCGGGCGCCACGCGGGCGAGTTGAGCCGCGCTCGGTTGCTTGCGCGTTGCGTTAAGGTCGGCCCGGTGGGCGTGGACGCGGTCGACCTGGTGTTGCGCAAGTACGACGGCCGCCCGCACCGCCGGGTCACCGGCCGCCTGCTCGGCGAGGACGAGTTCGGCACCTGGATCGGCACCCCGCGCGGCACCCTGGTGCGCTACAGCTACGGCCTGCGGCGGATGTCCTGGACCAGCTCCGACTCGGTCCGGCTGATCCCCCGGGACGCCTGGTGGATGGCGATGTTCTCGGCCGAGCCGAGCCGCTCGGAGATCTACTGTGACGTGATCACCCCGGCCCGGCGGACCAGGCCGGCCGAGTTCACCGTGGTCGACCTGGACCTCGACGTGATCCGGATGCGGGCCGGCGGCCGGGTGGTGATCGACGACGAGGACGAGTTCGCCGCGCACACCGTGCGCTTCGGCTATCCGGCCGAGGTGGTGGCCGCGGCCACCGGGGCGGTCACCGAGCTGCACGCCGCGCTGACCGGCGGCGCCGAGCCGTTCGCCGGGCGATACCGCGAGTGGCTGGCCCGCGCCACCGGCCCGGCCCACCGATGGCCCCGGCTCCGCTGATCGGCACGCCCGGAAAACTGTCAGAGGGTGGCCCTAGCGTCGTCCCCATGACCGACACAGCGCTCCGCGACTCCCCGATCACCCTCGACCGCCGCCTCCTGCTCGGCGAGACGGATTATCAGGTCACCGTCTTCCCCACCGAGGATCAGCGACTCGACCTCTGCATCGTGAGCAGCGACGGGGACGGCCAGGTGGTGAGCGAGATCAGCGGCAGCCTCGCCCCGGGTGACCTGGCCGGGCTGACCGACGTGCTCGCCTCCACCCTGGCCGGCCTGATCGCGATGACCGGCACCCCGCATCCCAGCCCGGCCCGGCCACCCGCCGAGCGGGGCCGCGCGCCCAACCGGGGCGCCCGCTGGGCCCCGGCCGACGACGAGCGGCTCCGCGCGCGCTATGCCGCGGGCGCCGCCCAGGCCGAGCTGGCCACCGAGCTCGGCCGCACCACCGGCGGCATCCGGGCCCGACTGGAGCACCTCGGCGAGATCCCGCCCGGCGGCCGGTGGCGGCCACCCCGGACCGACCCACCGGAAAGCCCCTGACCAGCGGCGGCGGTGGGCCGGTCCGGCATCGACCCACCGCCCCACCACCCGCACTCCCGCCCCGCCACCCGTGGCCCCGGCCCGTCGCTGCCCGCCGGTCCCGGCCCGCCGCCCGCCGCTCCCGGCCCACCGTTTCCGGCCGCTGCCCGCGCTCCCGGCCCGCCGCTCCCGGCCCGCCGCTTCCGGCCACCGCCCGCCGCTTCCGGCCACCGCCCGCCGCTTCCGGCCACCGCCCGCGGCTTTGGCTCGTCGCTTTCGGCCGCCGCTTGCGCTCCCGGCCCGCGCCGCCGACGGCTTTGGCCGGCGGCTCGGCCCGGCTGACGACTCGCGGCCCTCAACAGACTCCGGGTGCTCGCATCCGGACCGCGCGGAACGGATCACGGCAGCGCATTGTGGACAGGCATGACGACCGCCAAGGTCCGGGCAATCCACGGACTGGGGGTGTCGAAGGTGGTGGGCGCGGTAGGTTTCGAACCTACGACCCCCCGCTTGTAAGGCGGGTGCTCTCCCACTGAGCTACGCGCCCGGCTGCGGCTAAGCGCCGGAGTGGTCATCTTACCCTGCCACGGCTCGCGGCCCGAGTGCGCCGCAGATCACAGCCGGGACGCCAGCCAGGAGCCAGGGCGGGCTGGTTGTGGGTCAGGGGGTCAGGGTGGCGAGGGCGGCGCGCCAGCCGGACTGGTCGCGGGTCTCGCCCGGGCCGGTCATCTCGGCGAAGCGGATCATGCCGTCCGCGCCGATCAGGAACGTGCCGCGGTTGGCGATGCCGGTCTCCTCGTCGAAGACGCCGTAGGCGCGGGCCACCGCCCCGTGCGGCCAGAAGTCGGCGAGCAGGGGGAAGTCGAAGCCCTCCTGCTCGGCCCAGACCTTGTGGCCGTAGACCGAGTCCACGCTGACCGTCAGCACCTGCACCCGATCGTTGACGTAGTCGGCCCGGCGTTCCTGGATCTCGGTCAGCTCGCCGTGGCAGCGCCGGCTGAACGCCAGCGGATAGAACACCAGCAGGACCGCCTTGCGGCTGTGGAAGCCGCTGAGGCGTACCTCCTGGTTGTTCTGATCCTTGAGCAGGAAATCCGGCGCCGGCACGCCCACCTCGATCGGCATCCGCCCAGCCTAGAGGCCGCCCCGGCAAGCCAGGCCGCAGCCCCGCGTGCCCGATGGGGACGGACATGGTCATGCCGGATGGTCGGCGCCCAGGAGGACGCCGACCAGAAGCGGGGAGGGCGGCGAGCTACTTCTTCTTGGCGGCGCCTCGCGGAGAGACCAGCCGAGCCCCGGTCCAGTCCTTGCCGGCGTTCACCGTCGAGGTCTGCTGCAGGCCGGCGGTGGGTGCCGACTCACTGATCTCGCTCGGTTCGACGTGCCCGTCACGCCCGGCTTTCGGGGTCAGCAACCACACCACACCGTTGTCGGCGAGGGGGCCAAGTGCGTCGGTGAGCAGCTCGAACAGATCACCGTCGCCGTCGCGGTACCACAACAGCACCGCATCGACGACCTCGTCGGTGTCCTCGTCGACCAAATCACCGACGCGTTCGGTCAGGGCGTCACGGAGCTCTTCGTCGACATCGTCGTCGTAGCCCATCTCCATGACCACCATGCTCGGCTCGAAGCCGAACCGGTCCGCCAGGCTGCGTACGCCGTCGGCCTGACCCGCGGTCGCGCTCACTGTCCAAATCCTCCTAGCCGTGAAATGCCTTGAAAAAGTACCGGAACTTGGGGGTAGTCCACACACTCCGGGGCGCGCGCGCAAGTGGCGCACCGAGTGTGTGGCAATTTACCGTGCCAGTAGTGCCTGGGCACCCTGTGTGATGGCATCCTCTCCCACCAGCACGTGCTGAGCGGCCGGTCCCAGTGGAACCGGTGCGTCGGCGGCCGCCACCCGGCGGGCCGAGCCGACGAAAGCCCCGTCGACGAGCGCCGCCAGCACGCCCTCGCCGACGCCGCCGGAGCGACGGGTCTCGTCGACGATGAGCACCCGGCCGGTGGCCAGGGACTCGCGCACCAGGTCAGCGACGGGTAACGGGTTGAGCCATCGTAGATCGACCACCCGGGTGCCGTACCCGTCGGCGGCGAGCCGGGCCGCAACCCGCAGGGACATCCGCACCCCGCCACCGTACGTGACGATGGTGAGGTCCTGCGCCGTGCCCAGGGTGTAGATCCGCGCACGGCCGATCGGAGCGTGCTCGCCGGCCCATCGGTCGGGGCCCGGATAGGCCGCCAGCCACTCGTTGTCGCCTTGCTGATAGAGGTCCCTCGTCTGATACAGCGCGGCCGGCTCGAGGAAGACGCAGACGCTCCCGTCCACCTCGGCGGCGGCCAGGCAGGTGCGCAGCATCGGCGCCGCGTCCTGCGCCCGGGCCGGGACCGCGACGACCAGCCCGGGCACGTCGCGGAGCACGGCGACCGAGTTGTCGTTGGCCAGCGGACCGCCCAGGCCGTACGGGTCGGCGAGCGCCGGGATCCGCAGCACCATCGGGTTGCGGTAGGCCCCGGAGGAGAGGAACGACATGGTGGCCGCCTCCACCCGCAGCTGGTCCTCGCCGCTGTGCAGGGCGGCCAGGCCGGGCAGCTCGGGCACCGGGAGCAGGCCGGCCAGCCCGGCGCCGAGGGCCAGTCCGAGCACGCTGGTGGCGTCGGCCAGGGTGTCGAAGACCCGGTCGCCGCCGCGCTCGCGCAGCCCGGCGGTGACCCCGTGGCGCCCGCCACGGGTGGTGCCCGGGCCGAAGATCCGCAGATGCGGGCGGGCGGCCAGGGCGTCGGTGAGGGTGGCGTTGACGGTCTGCGCCAGGGTCATCGCCCCGGCCTGCTCGGGCAGGCTCCCGCCGAAGACCCGGGAGCGGTTCGCCGCGGCCGGCCCGGTGGCCCGGCTCGCCGCGTCGGCGATGGCGTGCGCGACCCGCAGCGGCCGGCGCGGGGCGAGCGAGGCCACGATCTCCCCGACGGTGGCCAGTTTCGGCTCGCCGAGCACCTCCTCGGCGGCCTTGCGGACCTGCCAGCCGACCTCGTCGTAGCGGGTGATCACGTCGTCCGGGCCGAGCAGGCCGGCCTCGACCAGGAGGCGGGCGGTGCCGACCAGCGGGTCGCGGTCCAGCTCCGGGCCGGTCTCCGGGTCGCCGGGATCCTCCAGCAGCCGGATCGTGCCCAGGTGCAGGACCGCGGGACGGCGCTCGCGGCGGACGTACTCCGCCGCCTCGACCGCCGCGTCGTAGGTGGCGGCGAGATCACACCCGTCCGCGTACGAGTACCGCACCCCCGGCCGTCCGCGGAGCACCGCGGCCACCCAGCCGTCCGGGGCCGGCCCGCCGGGCGCGTCGTCCTCGCAGATCAGCAGCAGCGGGATCCGCTGGTCGGCCCGGTCGTGCCAGCCGGCGGCGTGCAGGGCCGCGGTCGCCCCGGGCTGGTCGACCCCGTCGTCGCCGAAGCCGGCCGCGACGATCGCGTCGGAGGGCCAGCGCGGGTCGGGCGAGTGGCTCAGTCCGTACGCCAGCCCGACCGCGCGCGGCAGGTGACCCGCCGGCGTCGAGATCACCGGGACCAGATGCAGCTCGGCGTTGCCGAAGACCTTGTCCCGGCCGCCGCTGATCGGATCGCGGACCGAGGCCACGATGCCGCGCAGGATGTCCCGGGCGGCCTCCTCGAGCCGCTGCACGCGGTTCTCCCGGGCGGACTGGCCGGCCCGGGCGCAGTAGAACGCCCCGGCCCGGTCGTGCGGCAGCGCCGGATCGTCGCCGCGCAGCGCGGCGGCGACGGCGGCGTTCCCCTCGTGGCCGGCCGAGCCGACGGTGTGGAAGCCCTCGTTGAAGCTGCGCAGCCAGCGCGCGGCGAGATCGAGGTGACGGCTGGTCAGTTGGGCGTCGAAGAGCTCCAGGGCACGGGCGCCGGTCAGCGTGGTCCCGTCGCGGACCGGGTCGCCGGGGGCGCGCCGGTGCTCCGGGATCCGCAGGGCCGAGACCGCATCGCGGAACCGCTCGTCGAGGTTTTGCGGGGTGGTCACGAAGTCAGCATCGCGGACCGGGGCGAGCCCTGCCACCCACCGGATTCCGATCATTGATGTCGATCTTCCAGCGGGACCCCCCGTACCGATGGTGGAATGTCCGAATGATCATGTGCCGGCTGGCGCTCGGGGTGGCCTGGTTGACCGCCACCGCGGCGTTGTTCCTGGTGCTGGATCTCTACACATAGGCTCGCCGGATGCGTACCGAAGTGCTCACCGTGCGGACCGGGGACTCCCCCGCGGTCGTCGACATCACCCGCGAGGCGGAACGATTCGTGGCCGCCGAGAAGGACGGCTTGCTGCACGTCTTCGTGCCACACGCGACGGCCGGGCTGGCGATCATCGAGACCGGGGCGGGTTCCGACGAGGACCTGCTGACCGCGATCGACGACCTGCTGCCGGCCGCGGACAAATGGCGGCACCGGCACGGATCCCGTGGACATGGCCGGGATCACGTTCTGCCGGCGTGGATCCCGCCGTACGCCAGCCTTCCGGTTCTCGATGGTCGCATCGCCCTCGGCACCTGGCAGTCGATCTGCCTGGTGGATCCCAATGGGGACAACCCGGTGCGGCAGGTGCGGTTCTCCTTCCTCACCGGGTGATCGAAGAAGTTACTGGTCAGTACATGTGTCGCGTATCGCTGCGCCGGACGTTAGGCGTGACGATGCCCACCGTTAAGGGGCAGGATGGAGACCTCCGGGCGATACGCCACCTTGATCGCACCGGTTCCGACACTCACACCAAGAGGATTGCCTGTGGCCACGGAGCGCAAGCGCCCGGTGATCAGCGATGGCCTGCCGAGCCAGCTTCCGGACATCGACCCTTCGGAAACAAACGAATGGATCGAGTCCCTCGACGGAGTCATCGATGAACGCGGCGCCAAACGAGCCCGTTACGTGATGTTGCGCCTGCTGGAGCGCGCTCGCGAACGACAGGTGGGCGTTCCGCCACTGACGTCCACCGATTACATCAACACCATCACCCCGGAGCGCGAGCCCTGGTTCCCCGGTGACGAGTTCGTCGAGCGGCGGATCCGGGCGTACGTCCGATGGAACGCCGCCATGCTGGTGCACCGCGCGCAGCGTCCCGAGATCGGCGTCGGAGGCCACATCTCGTCGTACGCGTCCAGCGCCAGCCTGTACGAGGTCGGCATGAACCACTTCTTCCGGGGCAAGGACCACCCCGGCGGCGGTGACCAGATCTTCTTCCAGGGCCACGCCTCCCCCGGCATGTACGCCCGCGCCTACCTCGAGGGCCGGCTCACCACCGACCAGCTGGACGGCTTCCGGCAGGAGCTCAGCCACCCGGGCGGCGGACTACCGTCCTACCCGCACCCGCGGCTGATGCCGAATTTCTGGGAGTTCCCGACCGTCAGCATGGGCCTCGGCCCGATGAACGCGATCTACCAGGCGCGGTACAACCGCTACCTGCAGAACCGCGGCATCAAGGACACCAGCCAGCAGCACGTCTGGGCGTTCCTCGGCGACGGCGAGATGGACGAGGTCGAGTCGCTCGGCGCGATCGGCGTGGCCGCCCGCGAGGAGCTGGACAACCTCACCTTCGTGGTCAACTGCAACCTGCAGCGCCTCGACGGCCCGGTCCGCGGCAACGGCAAGGTGATCCAGGAGCTGGAGTCGTTCTTCCGCGGCGCCGGCTGGAACGTGATCAAGGTCGTCTGGGGCCGCGAGTGGGACTCGCTGCTCGCCGCGGACACCGACGGCGCGCTGGTCAACCTGATGAACGCGACGCCGGACGGCGACTACCAGACCTACAAGGGCGAGTCCGGGGCGTACGTCCGCGAGCACTTCTTCGGCCGGGACCCGCGCACCCGCAAGCTGGTCGAGAACATGACCGACGACGAGGTGTGGAACCTCAAGCGCGGCGGGCACGACTACCGCAAGCTGTACGCGGCGTACAAGGCGGCGACCGAGCACACCGGTCAGCCGACGGTGATCCTCGCCAAGACCATCAAGGGCTGGACGCTGGGCTCGCACTTCGAGGCCCGCAACGCCACGCACCAGATGAAGAAGCTCACCCTGCCCGACCTGAAGAGCTTCCGGGACCGGCTCTACCTCGACATCAGCGACAAGCAGCTCGAGGAGAACCCGTACCTCCCGCCGTACTTCCACCCCGGTGAGAAGTCCGACGAGTACCAGTACATGCAGGAGCGGCGCCGCGACCTGGGCGGGTACGTCCCGTCCCGGCGGACCAAGGCGAAGTCCCTGAACATCCCGGACTCGGCGACGTTCAGCGGCATCAAGGCCGGCAGCGGCAAGCAGAAGATCGCCACCACGATGGCCTTCGTCCGCCTGCTCAAGGACCTGATGCGGGACAAGGAGTTCGGCGCCCGGTGGGTGCCGATCATCCCGGACGAGGCCCGCACGTTCGGCATGGACTCGCTCTTCCCGACCAAGAAGATCTACTCGCCGCACGGCCAGACCTACACCTCCGTGGACCGGGAGCTGTTCCTGTCCTACAAGGAGGCGACGAACGGCCAGATCCTGCACGAGGGGATCAACGAGGCCGGCTCGACCGCGAGCTTCATCGCCGCCGGTACCTCGTACGCGACGCACGACGAGCCGATGATCCCGCTGTACATCTTCTACTCGATGTTCGGCTTCCAGCGGACCGCCGACGAGCTGTGGGCCGCGGCCGACCAGATGACCCGGGGCTTCCTGCTCGGCGCCACCGCCGGCCGCACCACGCTCAACGGTGAGGGTCTGCAGCACGAGGACGGGCACTCGCTGCTGATCGCGGCGACCAACCCGGCCGTGGTGGCCTACGATCCGGCGTTCGCGTACGAGATCGCGCACATCATGGAGAACGGCCTGCACCGCATGTACGGCGAGAAGCAGGAGAACATCTTCTACTACCTCACCATCTACAACGAGCCGGCGATCCAGCCCGCCGAGCCCGCCGGGGTGGACGTGGAAGGCCTGCTCAAGGGCATTTATCGGTACGCCGAGGGCCCGTCCACGAGCGGTCCGAAGGCGCAGCTGCTGGCCTCCGGCACCGGCATGCGCTGGGCGCTCAAGGCGCAGGAGCTGCTCGCCCAGGACTGGGGCGTCAGCGCCGACGTGTGGTCGGTCACCTCGTGGGGTGAGCTGCGCCGGGACGCCATCGAGGCGGAGGAGCACAACCTGCTCCACCCGAGCGACCAGCCGCGCAAGCCGTTCATCCAGCAGAAGCTGGAGAGCACCGAGGGCCCCTCGGTGGCGGTCAGCGACTGGATGCGGGCCGTGCCCGACCTGGTCGCCCGCTGGGTGCCGAACGGCTACACCTCGCTGGGCACCGACGGCTGGGGTCGCAGCGACACCCGGCACGCCCTGCGCCGCCACTTCCACGTGGACGGGGAGTCGGTGACCGTCGCCACGCTGCGCGAGCTCGCGCTGCGCGGCAAGATCCCGGCCCACGTGCCGGGCGAGGCCGCCAAGAAGTACGCGATCGACGACGTGAACGCGGCTCCGGTCGGGGAGACCGGCGGCGACAGCTGATCGTCTGATCATTCGGAGGCCCGTCGCGAAAACGCGGCGGGCCTTCGTGTTGTCCGGAAGACTATGGTTCGTGCGGCTTCGTATCAGCCACCAGCTCCTGATCCTCGGCCTGGGCAGTGTCCTGGTCACCGCGCTCGTGCTGGTGCTCGTCGGCGCCTGGCAGAGCGGCCGGTTCGCGAACAGCACCGAGCGCGCGGTGACCCGGTCGAACGAGGCGGACCTGGACCGGGCCACCGCCGACGTCAGCACCCTGGTCTCCTCGGTCGGCGACGAGGTGCAGCGCGAGGTGGACCTCGGCATGCACGCCGCCGACGGGCTGCTCGCCCAGCACGGCGGGATGAAGCTGTCCGGGCAGACCGCCGTCTGGACCGCGACCAACCAGGTCAGCCAGGCCAAGAAGCGGGTGACGCTGCCCCGGGTCGTGGTGGACGGCGCCTGGCTCGGGCAGAACACCGACGCGAAACGGGCCACCCCGTTCGTCGACGACACCGCCGACCTGGTCGGCGGGGCGGTCACGTTCTTCCAGCGGATCGACTCCGCCGGGGACCTGCTGCGGGTGGCGACCACGGTGAAGGCGAAGACCGGGGCGCGGGCGATCGGCACGTACATCCCGGCGACCGGGGCGGACGGGAAGCCGAACGCGGTGGCGGCGGCGATCAGCTCCGGCAAGGGGTACCGGGGCGTGGCGCAGGTGGTGGACACGCCGTACATCACCGCGTACGACCCGATCAAGGACCGCGCCGGGAAGGTGATCGGCGCGCTCTTCGTCGGGGTGCCGCAGAGCGACGCGCTGGCGAACCTGACCGCCGCGATCGCCGCCTCGCACATCCGGGAGAACGGCTGGGTCACCGTCTACAGCACCTCGGCCGCGGACCGGGGGCGGGTGGTGGCGTCCAGCCTGACCGACGCGTCCGGCGACCTCACCGCGACCGACGCGAACGGCGCCAAGTACGTCGAGGAGATCGTCACCCAGGCGCCCCAGCTCACCGGCGGGGCGACCTGGCGGACCGGCTACCGGCTGCCGGGGGCGGCCGGGGCGGCGGCCGGGAACACCACGACGACGGTCGCGTACTACCAGCCGTACCAGTGGGCGATCGCGGTCGGCGGGTACGACGCCGACGCCGCCAAGGCGATCACCGCGGTCCGGGCCGGCCGGAGCACCATGCTCAGCGCGTTCGTGCTCGCCGCGGTGCTCCTGGCGCTGCTCGGGGCGGCCGCGGCGTACTTCCAGGCGTCCCGGATCGCCCGGCGGGTGGGCGCGCTGACCGGCGCGCTGAAGCGGCTCGCCGCCCGCGACCTCACGGCGACCGTGGCGGACCGCGGCCGGGACGAGATCGGGCAGGCCTCCGCGGCGCTGAACACCGCGGCCACCGAGCTGCGGGCGGTGATGGCCGAGGTGACCACGGCCTCGTCGGAGGTGGCCGGCACCGCCCAGCGGGTGGCCGGCGCGGGTGCCGAGCTCTCCTCGGCCGCCGAGACCGCCGCGTCCCGGGCCGGCCAGGTGACCGGCTCGGCCTCGACGGTGTCGCACGTGGTGCAGACGGTGGCCGCCGGCGCCGAGCAGATGGGCGCGTCGATCAGCGAGATCTCGCGCAACGCGCAGGAGGCCGCGCAGGCCGGCCGGGACGGGGTCGGCCTGACCTCGGCGGCCGCCGGGGTGGTCGACGAGCTGCGGGAGTCCACCACGAAGATCACCGACGTGGTCCGGCTGATCGCCACGATCGCCGAGCAGACGAACCTGCTGGCGCTGAACGCGACGATCGAGGCGGCCCGGGCCGGCGAGACCGGCAAGGGCTTCGCGGTGGTCGCGAACGAGGTCAAGGAGCTGGCCCAGGAGACCGCCCGGGCGACCGAGGACGTGACCGCGCGGGTCGCCGCGATCGAGGCCGACACGGCTCGCGCGGTCGACTCGATCGGCGCCATCTCGGCCCGGATCGCGCAGGTCAACGACTATCAGACGGCGATCGCCGCGGCGGTCGAGGAGCAGGCCGCCACGACCGCCGAGATGGCCCGCAACATCGCCGAGGCGGCCGGCGGGAGCCGGGAGATCGCGGACGGGATCAGCTCGGTCAGCGGCGCGGTGGACGGGACCCGGGACTCGGTCGCCACCGCCCAGCGGGCCGCCGACGAGCTGAACGCCACCGCGCAGCGGCTGACCGGCCTGGTCGGGCGCTTCACCGTCTAGGCCGGCACGTAGGTGACCACCTGGACGCCGGTCGAGGTCTGCCAGCTCTTCCGGACCGACAGCGCGATCTTGGTGCCGTCGTCCCAGAGCTTGCGGCCCTCGCCCTGCACCACCGGGAAGATCATGATCCGGTACTCGTCGATCAGGTTGTGCCGGGTCAGGTAGTTCACCAGCGTGGCGCTGCCGTTGATCAGCAGGTTCGCCGGCTCGGTCCGGAGCTTGGCGACCGCGTCCGCCACCTCGCCGGAGAGGAAGCTCGCGTTCCACTCCGGGCTGGTCAGCGTGGTGGTCGCGACGTGCTTGGGCATCGTGTTCATCTTCACGCCGAAGTCGCCGGTCTCCGCCTCCATGTGCGGCCAGGCGGACTTGAAGCCCTCGTAGGTGCGCCGGCCCAGCAGCAGCGCGTCCGCCTCGCGCAGGTTCTCCGCCTGCCAGCCGGACAGCTCCTCGTTGAAGTAGGGCCCGCTCCAGGCCGGCTCCTCGAAGACGCCGTCCAGCGTCACGTACTCGACCGCGATGACCTTGCCCATGGCTCTCAGCTCCTTGTTTAACCGAGGCGTTAATTAACTGATCGGTAAATTACGCCGCTCCCGACCGCATGTCAAATACCCCTCGCCGACCTCGGTAGGCTGGGTGCGTGACTGTTCGCGTACGTTTCGCCCCGTCTCCCACCGGCATGTTCCACGTCGGCGGCGCCCGATCGGCGCTGCAGAACTGGATCTACGCCCAGCAGCACGGCGGTGTCTTCGTGCTCCGGATCGAGGACACCGACGCGGCCCGCAACCGGCCCGAGTGGACCGAGGGCATCATCTCGGCGCTCGACTGGATCGGCATCGAACGCGGGACGTACGAGGGTCCCTACTACCAGTCCTCCTACGCCGCCGACCACACCGCGGCCGCCACCCGGCTCTACGGCGAGGGCAAGGCGTACTACTGCGACTGCAAGCGCGAGGACGTGATCGCCCGCACCGGCAACACCCACACCGGCTACGACGGCTTCTGCCGCGAGCGGGCGCTGGGCCCGGGCGAGGGTCGCGCCCTGCGCTTCCGTACGCCGGACGAGGGCGAGACCGTGGTCGTCGACCTGGTCCGCGGCAAGCCCACCTTCGAGAACAAGCTGCTCGAGGACTTCGTCATCGCCCGCTCCGACGGCTCGGCGGTGTTCCTGCTGGCCAACGTGGTCGACGACATGAGCATGGGGATCACCCACGTGATCCGCGCCGAGGAGCACCTGCCGAACACGCCGAAGCAGCAGCTGCTCTGGGAGGCGCTCGGCGTCACCCCGCCGATCTGGGGCCACGTCCCGGTGATCGTCAACGAGAAGCGGCAGAAGCTGTCGAAGCGCCGTGACAAGGTCGCCCTGGAGTCGTACCGGGACGAGGGCTACCTCGCCGCCGCGATGCGCAACTACCTGATGCTGCTCGGCTGGGCGCCCACCGGCGATCGGGAGATCGTCCCGTGGTCCGTCGTCGAGGCGGAGTACCGGATCGAGGACGTCAACCACGCCCCGGCGTTCTTCGACGTCAAGAAGCTCCGCGCGTTCAACGGGGAGTACATCCGGGCCCTCACGCCGAACGAGTTCACCCAGGTCTGCGCCCCGTGGCTGAGCGGCACCGAGACCATCCCGGCCCCGCCGTGGGACCCGGCGAAGTTCGACTCGGACGTCTTCACCACGATCGCCCCGCTGGCCCAGACCCGGATCGCGGTGCTCGCCGAGATCGTGGAGAACGTCGACTTCCTGTTCCTGGACGAGCCGGTCGCCGACGAGGCCTCCTGGGCGAAGGCCATGAAGGAGGGCGCCGGCGAGATCCTGGACGGCGCCGCGGCCGCGTTCGCCGAGCTGACCGAGTGGACCGCCGAGGCGCTGAAGGCCGCGCTGGAGCAGGTCGGCGAGGCCCGCGGGCTGAAGCTGGGCAAGACCCAGGCGCCGGTCCGGGTCGCGATCACCGGGCGCACCATCGGCCTGCCGCTCTTCGAGTCGATCGAGCTGCTCGGCCGGGACCGCTCGATGGCGCGCATCGCCGCCGCTCGGGCACGCCTTTCCGCCTGATCGGCCCCCTTTTACCGCATTCGACGGCCGGTCACCATAGCTGGTCGTCGAATGCGGTGATGCGGTCCGCTACATGGGTGGCCACCACCCCCACGAGTTGCGGGGACTGGGTAATATTCGGCCGCTGATCAACGGCTTTACCGTCCTCCGCGTTCGTCCCGCCAAATGGCTCCAATTCACCCTGCCGTGAGATGCGGCCGGGCTGGCGCTCGGGAAGGCTGGAGGCTGATGCCGGGCGCCGGTCATCGCCGGGGCACGAGCAGCGGTCCACGAAACCATGTCATCCACGGGCGGGGGAGGTCGGATGGTGGTTCGACGAGCGGTGAAACAGGTGGCCGTGGCGGCCGGCGCACTTGCCATCGCTGCGGCTGTGACACTCGGCACATCTCCGGCGGCGCAGGCGACGCCGGCCGGCCAGACCGGCGCGGCCGCGTCGGCGAAGGCCACCACGAAGCCGACGGCGAAACCGAAGCCGCAGCCGGACACGATGACGATAGTCGGCGGTGAGCTGCCGGAGGCCGGCATCAAGGTCCTGCAGGCCGAGGACCCGAAGCTGTTCCGGATGCTGATGGAAGAGGTCGGCTGGATGGCCGCGGCCACGCCGCAGGCCTCGGCGCCGAAGAAGGACAAACTGGGCCCGAAGTACACGGTCCAGGTCCTGATCAAGGAGAAGGCCACCCAGCTCTACGAGCTGTACCCGCTGGCCACCGGGGGTCCGCGGGCGCACCGGCCGGCCGCGCAGCCGTCCGGGAAGAAGACCGACGGCTGGTTCTACGGCCGGCTGTCGATGTCCGAGTCGCTGCGCCTGAGCGGCGTCCCGCTGAAGGCCAAGCCCGACGTCGTCAACGGCGGCATCGGCGGCGGCATCGGCGAGAACCTGAAGGCCGACGACGACCCGGCCGCCAGCGCGAACAAGTTCATCGGCGAGATGCGTCGCCTGTTCCTGCTGAACGGCGCGGTCCTCGTGATCATCCTGACCGGCCTGGCCGGCATGGCTTTCCTGATCCGCCGCCGCATCTGACGTTCCGCACCGCGACACCACGACCGCCCCGGCCCCATTCGGCCCGGGGCGGTTTCCGTTTCCCCCGACTTCATCAAGATCAAATTCAAGAGCTTCATTGCCTATGCTGCGGCCGATAACTGATCGTCGCTCCCGCGGGGACCCTTCCGGGCCTCGCAAGGGCGCGGGGCGCCCAGAACACGAGACCCGCAAGGGCGACGTCCGCGGGTGGTTGCGGTTTCAAAGAACCCAGAACCCGGCCTCAGCCGCGATCATCCACGCGAGGACAAACGGCATTCGCCACCAGATCGACCAGATCATCCAGGTCCGCGTCGAATTCCGTCGTCCGGTGGGCGGCGGCCGGATCCTCGGATCCGGGCGCGCTGTCCTCGGGTGCGGCCGGGAGAAGTTCGGGGAGGCCGCCGGTGACCTCGCCGGTGGTGTAGCCGAGCAGGAACGCGCAGATCATCCGGGCCAGCCGGGGAACCTCGGCGTCACGCACCCCGGCGTCGTGCAGGATGCCGCGCAGCGCGGCGGTCAGCCAGGACGCCGAGGCGCCGGCCGCGGAGCGGTTCAGCAGCAGCGGGAAGGCACTGGGGTGGGCGTGAGCCAGCGCGCGCACCGCCCGGCCCAGCGCCCGCAGCCGCTTCCGCCAGTCGAGGTCCGCCGCCGTCCACGCCCCGGCCCCGGCTCTGCCCAGTTCCAGGTGCAGCAGGTCGACGAGGCCGTCGAGGAGGGCGTCCTTGCCGCCGACATAGGGGTAGAGCGCCATCGAGGTGAGCCCGACCCGTTCGGCGACCGCTCGCATCGACATGGCGGCCAGTCCGCGCTCGTCCACCAACGCGAGCGCCTGGTCCAGGATCAGCCGTCTCTTGTCGTCCATCGGTCAACCGTGGCCAGCCCGGGCACTCCGGTAGTCGAAACGCGCCCGGACCACCCCTCCCACTCACCCAACGGAGTGACGGCACCGGCCACGCGGAGTGCGCGGGCGGCACCGGGCGGACGGCGGGTGGCACGGAAAACGCGACGCCGAGGGCGGTGCTCACGCCGTACCGAAGCAGGCGCGAAGCGCGAAACGAAGCGCGACCGCCGCGCATCGCTCGAGGAAAGCGATGCGCGCGGCTTCAGATCCTCAGCACCAGCGGCCCGGCGGCCGACCGCGGCCGGCAGCCCGGCGGCGTGGTCGCACGGCGCCGTGCAGATGAGCGCCCGCCCAGCCCCGCAACTCGGTGCGGCAGCCGACCCGGCCCGGCTCCGACACGACGATCGGCTCCTCGTCGGCGACCGCTGGCAGGTCCTCAAGGGCGGGATCGATTTCGGCACGGGTGGTGTCGTCGCGGTCCATCATCTCCCCTCCTCGATCATCGGTTTGTTCGGCACCGTCTCTTCATCGGCACGCCCGGCACCGGCTGAAGGCTCCGGCCCGGAGCACACGATGCCAGGTCACCGACCGGAATCGGGGTAGAGGCGCACCGCTACACCCGACAAATGTCATAAAAAGTATGAAACAGGCGCGGTTCGCGTCAGCCGAAGGCGGCGTGCCACTCTGGGCGCGTGGCGGACAGCCGAATCACCGAACCGTCGCCGGAAACCCCGGCGAACCCGCTGCAACCTGCGACGTTGCGCCGGATCGAGCGGCACGCCGGGGCCCTCGCGAGCTCCGCGGTGGCCCGGATGGACGAGACGCTGCCGTGGTTCCGGGCCCTGCCGGCCGATCAGCGGTCCTGGGTGATGCTCGTCGCACAGGCCGGCGTCCGGTCGCTCGTGGAGTGGCTGCGGTCCGGCGCCACCGTCGCGGCCAGCACCCAGGAGATCTCCGACGAGGTGTTCGCGGCGGCGCCGCGCGCGCTGGCCCGGGCGATCACGCTGACCCAGACCGTCCAGCTGATCAAGGTGACGATCGACGTGGCCGAGGCCGAGGTGCCCGGCTTCGCCGGCAAGGGCGAGACCGCCCTGCTGCTCCAGGCGATCCTGCGGTTCTCCCGGGAGATCGCGTTCTCGGCCGCGCGGGTCTACGCCCGGGCCGCCGAGTCCCGCGGCGCGTGGGACGCGCGGCTGCAGGCGATGCTGGTCGACGCGCTGCTGCGCGGCGACTCGCAGGACGTGCTGGCCAGCCGGGCCGGCGCGCTGGGCTGGGTGGACTCGCCGCCGGTCGCGGTGGTGGTGGGCCGCTCCCCCGGCGGCGACATCACCGCGGTGCTGCACGCGCTCTACCGGGCCGCCCGGCGGGCCCGGCTCGAGGTGATCGGCGGGGTGCACGGCGACCGGCTGGTGGCGGTGGTCGGCGGCGCGACCGATCCGGTGGCCACCGCGGCCGCGCTGCGCTCCGGCTTCGGCGAGGGCCCGATCGTGGTCGGCCCGGCCGTGCCGGCCCTGGAGCAGGCCACCGAGTCGGCCCGGGCGGCACTGGCCGGCTTCCGCGCCGCACCGGCCTGGCCGGGCGCGCCGACCCCGGTCGCCGCCGACGACCTGCTGCCCGAGCGGGCCCTGGCCGGCGATCTGGACGCGCGCCGCAAGCTCCGCAACGACGTGTACGCGGCGCTGACCCGGGCCGGTGGCGCCCTGCTGGAGACGCTCGACGCATTCTTCGCGGCCGGCGGGGTACTGGAGAGTGCGGCGCGCGAGCTCTACGTGCATCCCAACACGGTCCGCTACCGCCTGCGCCGGGTGGCCGAGGTCACCGCGCTGTCCCCGCTGGACGGGCGGGACGCCTTCGCGTTGCGGATGGCGCTGAGCATCGGGCGTCTCGACCCTGCGACATGAGTCACAGGGATTAACCTCTAACGACCAGCGGTCCAAATGGTGCCTAATCGGTGCAACCTTACCCCCGTTTTGTAGGGAACCTACAAGGTCTGTCGTAGGGTTTGGTCGCGCCCGGCAACCCCGGAACGCCTCCCGATCCGGAAGAGTCGAAGACGTGCTCGCCGTACTCTCACCCGGCCAGGGTTCCCAGAAGCCCGGCTTCCTGAACTCCTGGCTCGAACTCCCCGGTGCCAAGGACCGCCTCACCGCGTGGTCCGCGCTCGCCGGGGTCGACCTGGTGCACCTCGGCACCGACGCGGACGCCGAGGAGATCAAGGACACCGCCCGGACCCAGCCGCTGCTGGTCGCCGCGGCCCTGCTCGCCGCCGCCCAGCTACCGCTGGAGCGGGTCGGCGTGGTCGCCGGTCACAGCGTCGGTGAGCTGGGCGCCGCCTCGATCGCCGGGGTGCTGACCCCGGAGGACGCGATCACCCTGGCCGGCGTCCGCGGCCGGGAGATGGCCGCCGCCTGCGCGCTCGCGCCGACCGGGATGTCCGCCGTGCTCGGCGGCGACCCGGACGAGGTGGTCGCCACGATCGAGAAGCACGGGCTGCACCCGGCCAACCGCAACGGCGCCGGCCAGATCGTCGCGGCCGGCGCGCTGGACGGGCTGGCCGAGTTCGCGGCCGCCCCGCCGGCCAAGGCCCGGGTGATCGCGCTCGCGGTGGCCGGAGCCTTCCACACCCCGTTCATGGCGCCCGCCGAGACCGCGCTCGCCGCGGTCGCCGCGAAAACGACCGTCACCGACCCGGCCCGGACGCTGTTGTCGAACCTGGACGGCACGGCCGTGGCGGGCGGGCGCGACATGCTCGACCGCCTGGTCCGCCAGATCACCGCCGGTGTCCGGTGGGACCTGTGCATGAGCACACTCAAGGGTCTCGGCGTCACCGCGGTCATCGAGCTGCCCCCGGCCGGCACCCTGGCCGGCCTGGTCAGGCGTGAGATGAAGGGCGCCCGTGCGCCCGAGATCGTCACGCTGAACACGCCGGACGACCTGCCCGCCGCGCGCGATCTGATCGCCCGGCACGCCATGCCACAGCACTGACGCGCGCAGTCGCGACCGAAGGAGGAACGATGACAGCGGGTTCCCGCATCGTCGCGATGGGCCACTACCAGCCCTCGCGCGTGGTCACCAACGAAGACCTGACCAGGACTCTGGACACCAACGACGAGTGGATCCGCAGCCGGGTCGGCATCGCCGAGCGGCGGATCGCCACCGACACCGAGTCGGTCGCCGACATGGCCGGCTTCGCCGCCGAGAAGGCGCTGGCCGCGTCCGGCCTGACCGCCGCCGACATCGACCTGGTCATCGTCGCGACCTGCTCGTCGATCGACCGCTGCCCGAACGTCGCCACCCGGGTGGCGCACAAGCTGGGCATCGCCGCCCCGGCGGCGTACGACCTGAACACCGCCTGCTCGGGCTTCTCCTACGCGGTCGGCAGCGCGGACCACGCGATCCGCGCCGGCGCCGCCCGCAACGCCATCGTGATCGGCGCGGAGAAGCTCTCCGACGTCACCGACTGGTCGGACCGCAAGACCGCGGTCCTGTTCGGCGACGGTGCCGGCGCCGCGGTGATGACCGGGGTGCCGGACGGCGAGGAGCCCGGCGTCGGCCCGGTGCTCTGGGGTTCCGCCCCGGACAAGGGCGACGTGCTGCGGATCGAGGGCTGGCGGCCGTACATCGAGCAGGAGGGCCAGATCGTCTTCCGCTGGGCGACCACCGAGCTCGCCCCGTTCGCGATCGAGGCCTGCAAGCGCGCCGGTGTCCTGCCGTCCGAGCTGGCCGCGTTCGTGCCGCACCAGGCGAACACCCGGATCATCGACGGCATCGTGAAGCGGCTGGGCCTGAGCCCGGACGCGATCGTCGCCAAGGACCTGATCGAGTCCGGCAACACCTCCGCGGCGAGTGTGCCGCTGGCCCTGTCCAAGCTGATCGAGCGCCGGGAGATCCCCTCCGGGGCACCGGTGCTGCTGTTCGGCTTCGGCGGTGGCCTCACCTACGCCGGCCAGGTCATCCGCTGCCCGTGAGCGGCGCCTGCCCGGATATTTGTCAGACAAGTCAGTTTCGAGAGGAAAAACACCAACATGGCTACTCGTGAAGAGATCACCTCGGGCCTCGGCGAGATCCTCGAGGAGGTCGCCGGAGTGAACCCGGACGACGTCGCCGAGGGCAAGTCGTTCACCGACGACCTGGACGTCGACTCGCTGTCGATGGTCGAGGTCGTGGTGGCGGCCGAGGAGAAGTTCGGCGTCAAGATCCCGGACAACGAGGTGCAGAACCTGAAGACCGTCGGTGACGCGGTCACCTACATCGAGGCGAACGCCTGACATGAGCACTGTCGACGTCGTCGTCACCGGGCTCGGCGCGACGACCCCGCTGGGCGGGGACGTCGCGTCCACCTGGGACGCCATGCTCGCCGGCCGCTCCGGGGTGAGTCCGCTCACTCAGGAGTGGGCCGGGCAGCTCACCGTTCGCATCGCCGCGCAGATCGCGGTGGACCCGTCGGAGATTCTCGACCGGGTCCGGATGCGGCGGCTGGACCGCAGTGAGGCGATGGCCATCGTCGCCGCCAAGCAGGCCTGGGCCGATTCCGGTCTGGAGGGCACCGGGCTGGACCCGGAGCGTCTCGCGGTCAGCTTCGGCAGCGGCATCGGTGGCGCGATCACCCTGCTCGACCAGGACGACATCCTGGAGAAGTCCGGCCCGCGGCGGGTCAGCCCGCACACCGTGCCGATGCTCATGCCGAACGGCCCGGCGGCCTACGTCGGGCTCGAGGTCGGCGCCCGGGCCGGGGTCCGGGCGATGGCCAGTGCCTGTGCCACCGGCGCCGAGGCGGTCGCCCTGGGTCTCGACCTGATCCGGGCCGGTCGTGCCGACGTGGTGGTGGCCGGCAGCACCGAGGCCGTGATCCACCCGCTGCCGATCGCCGGTTTCGCCTCGATGCGCGCCATGTCGACGCGCAACGACGATCCGGAGCGGGCGTCCCGGCCGTGGGACCGCAACCGGGACGGCTTCGTCCTCGGTGAGGGGGCCGGCGCGCTGATCCTGGAGCGTGCCGATCACGCGGCGGCCCGCGGGGCCACCGTGTACGCCCGTCTCGCCGGTGCCGGGATCACCTCGGACGGCTACGACATCGTCCAGCCCGACCCGGAGTGCAAGGGCGGGATCCGGGCCATGGCGATGGCGATCCGCGACGCCGGTCTGACCGGCGCCGACATCGTGCACGTGAACGCCCACGCGACGTCGACCCCGGCCGGCGACATGGGCGAGGTCCTCGGCATCCGGACCGCTATCGGCAGTCACCCGGTGATCACCTCGACGAAGTCGATGACCGGGCACCTGCTGGGCGCGGCCGGAGCACTGGAGTCGATCGCCACGATCCTGGCGATCCGTGACAGCGTGGTCCCCCCGACCATCAACCTCGACGACCCGGACGACCGGCTGGATCTCGACGTGGCGGCGCACAAGGCCCGTCCGCTCGACATCCCGGCGGCGATGAACAACTCGTTCGGCTTCGGCGGTCACAACGTGGCCCTGATCTTCACGCGCCCCTGAGCTCTTCTGACGCGTAGCTGAAACGGAGCCGTGATCCCGGCCAGGGATCACGGCTCCGTCGTCATCTGGCGCAGGCGCTGCGGGGCAGGCCGGCGACCGCGATCGGGGACTTTCCCGGCGCCGTGGCCCGGCCGGCGATCACGTCGGCGAGCGCGGCCATCGACTGCCGGCTCGACGAGTACGTCGCCAGCAGCGTCGGCGACTTGGCGTAGGCGAGGATCCCGGGCAGGTCCATCACGACCGTCATCGGCGCGGTCGGGGACAGGTCGACGGGTTTGTCGCCGTACCCCACCAGGCGGATCTCCGCGCCGTTGGCGGCCTGCACCGGCACGCCGGCCGCCTGCAACGCCTTGACCAGGGCGACCCGGGCCACCTCGCGGGACGACGGCGCGGTCACCGTGACCGGCCCGGTGACCAGCGGCCCGGCACAGCCCCCGCGCAGCACGGTGACCGAGGCGGCGTCCAGCGCGGCGACCGACTGCAGGTGCTCGTCCGCGCCGACCACCGAGAGGTCGGGCTGGGCGGCGGCCGCGGTCCGGAACTTCAGCGTGAGGATCCGGTTGACCGCCTCGATCAGCCGCTCGCGCTTGAGCGTGCCGTTCTTCAGGCCGGCCACGATGCCGTCCCGGGCGGCGCCGATGTCCGGCGGCATGAGCAGCATGTCGTTGCCCGCGTTCAGGGCGCGGACCGCGGCCTCGCCGGGCGGCCACTTCATCGCCGGCTCCATGTTCATCGCGTCGGTGATCGCCACCCCGCCGAACTTCAGCTCGCCGCGCAGCACGTCGGTCATCAGCTTGTGCGAGAACGTCGCGGCCACGCCCTTGTCGACCGCCTCCAGGTCCAGGTGGCCGGACATCACCACGCCGGCGCCGGCGTCCACGCCGGACTTGAACGGCGGCAGGTCCTGGGCCCGCCAGGCGGCCGCGCTCTGCTTGATCACCGGCAGCACCTCGTGGCTGTCGCCGTTGGTGTGCCCGTGGCCCGGGAAGTGCTTGAGGGCGGCGGCGACCCCGGCGCCCTGCAGGCCGCGGACGGCGGCGGCGACCTGGGTGGCGTTGGCGGCCGGGTCCGACCCGTAGGACCGGGAGCCGATCACCGCGCTGCCGGCCGGGCCGAGCGTGTCGGCGACCGGGGCGAAGTCGACCGTGATGCCCATCGCGGCCAGTTCCTCGCCGGCCGCGCGCCAGGCCGCCTCGGTCAGGTCGGGCCGGCCGGCCGCGCCGATGGCGAGCGCCGAGGGCAGCGCGGTGACGCCCTCGGTGATCCGCGTCACCACGCCGAATTCCTGGTCGGTGCCGATCATCAGCGGGGCGGCGGCCGGGAGCTGCCGCGCGGCCTCCTGGAGCCCGCCGGTGAGGGCCCGGACCTGCTTCGGGTCCTCCACGTTCGACGTGGGATTCGTCCGGCCGGTCGGGTCGTTCTGGGTGAACGAGACCAGGATCAGGCCGCCCAGCTTGTACTTGGCGATCATCTGGGCCGGGGTGTCCACGCCGGCCAGCTTCCGGTTGCCGGCCGCCGAGCCCGGGTCGACCCGGGTGGCCGAGCCGCCGTACGCATAGGGCATCAGCACCTGGCCGGCCAGGTCCTCGTCGCTGAGCCGGGCGACCGTCTCGGCCGCCCGCACCACCGGATCAGCGGACAGCGCGGACCCCGACTCGGAGACCGGGCCGGAGGCGGCGGACGCGACCGGAGCGGCGTCGGGTGGGGCCGGTGGTGCCTTGGTGTCGTCCCCGCAAGCTCCGGCGAGCAGGAGCAGCGGAGCGACAAATGCGACACGGGACAACTTTTTCACGACCGCCATCGAATCAGGTCGCGCGGAAAGTTGCCACGCGATCCCCTATCCGACTCGGGTCAGCAGCGTGACCGGGGCGCCGTCACCGGCGTACCGGTACGGCTCCAGCTCCGCGTCCCAGGCGGTGCCCAGCGCCTTTTCCAGGGCATGCGCCAGCGCCTCGGGAGCCCGGGCGGACGCCATGATGGCGCGCAGCCGGTCCTCGCCGATCTGGATGTCGCCCGAGGCGCCCATCGTGCCGTGGAACAGCCCACGACCGGGGACGTGCATGAAACGCTCGCCGTCCAGCCCTGGACTCGGCTCTTCGGTCACCTCGAAACGGATCATGGGCCACTGCCGGAGGGCAGCAGCCAGCTCGGCGCCAGTTCCCGCGCGTCCGGTCCAGCTGCACTCGGCTCGGCGCATGCTCGGATCGACCTGCTGCACGGTCCATTGCAGATTGACCGGCGCAGTCAGGACGCGCGCTATGGCCCATTCGACGTGCTGGCACACGGCGAGCGGGGTTGAGTGGACGTATACGACGCCACACGTTGGCACGGTGACCTCCCGGAGACCGAGGTGCGTCTTCCCCTACGACCTCGACCGCGGTTGATCGTGTCCCATGATGCCGGTTGGTACGGATGGTGCGCCAGAGAATCCGCAACATCGACTGTGGGACACAGTCGTAGTGGCACATTGAGTCCAACGCCTGTACCTGCTCCGACGGCACGGTTCGCAGGCTGTCGTGTAGAGTTGATGTGGCCTTTTTTATCTGCTCGAGCTTTTCCTCAAGGAGTACCGCCGTGGCGAGCAACACCTCTAAGACCGCCCGCGCATCAGTCCGCGCCGGCCAGAGCACCGGTGGCGCCCTCAGCGTGCTCGGTGAGTACAAATACCTCATCCCGCTCGCCAACGGCCGTTTCGCCTACGTGCGCAACCTGACCAACGGCAAGACCACCCACCTCTCGACGACCTCGGACGCGTTCGTCGAGGAGATCCGGGTGCTGGCCGGTGCGGGTCACGGCACCAAGATCCGCGCCGAGCTGAACGCGCTGCACAGCACCAACCCGGAGCACGGCTGGGACGCGGCCGAGAAGCGCCTCGTCGACGCCGGCGTCTTCGAGGCCTGAGCGGCACCACCCACGTAGGAAAGGCACCTCCCGGCCGCGGCCGGGAGGTGCCTTTTCGCGTTTACTGAAGATCAGCCCAAATGAATCGCGGCTCAGGACCGGTCGAGGAACTCCACCCAGCCGGTGTCCAGGTCGTAGATCGCGCCGACCACGTCGACCGTGCCCGCCGCGATCGCCGCCGACAGCTCGGGAGTCCCCCGCAGCCGGGCCACGGTCCGCTCCACGTGCGCCCGGATGACCTGGTCAGCCGCCGACGGGTCGTCCAGGTCGACCCCGTCGGCCGCGGGGGCGATCTCGCCCACCAGGTAGCCCACGTCGCCGCCCGGGAGGTCGCCGGCCCGCACCGCGCCGACCGTGGCGGTCACCGCGCCGCAGCGCTTGTGCCCGACCACCAGGGCGAGCGAGACGCCCAGCGACGATACCGCGAACTCGACCGACCCGATCATCGACCGGTCCAGTACGTGCGCCCCCGAGCGGGCCACGCAGATCGAGCCGAACGGCTGGTCGAAGATCGCCTCCAGGGGCACCCGCGAGTCGATGCAACCGAGCACGACCGCGTGCGGCTGCTGCCCGCCGGCCGTGGCGGCCGCCTGGGTGACGTTGTGCCCGTAATGCGGTTTCCCGTACACGAAGCGCTTGTTGCCCGTGATGAGCTCGCCCAGCGAAGTGCTGGGCGTAATGGCCTGGGCAGCGCGAATGGCTGTCATGACGTCGATTCTCGCTGTCCGGACGGCGATGGAAAGTAATTGGGAGGCAGCTCACGGTCACCGACGTGGTGGTAGCCGATCGCGAGATCGCGAGTGATGCTTATTACCCGTGGGTACTCGCGGGGGCGTGAGAAGCGCGGAGGTGCCCATGTCCGATCGAGTCGAGATCGAGATGCCCGACGGTGTGCGACTGCACGCCGAGGTCTCCGGGCCGGCCGATGCCCCGGTCACGGTGGTGCTGCTGCACGGCTGGTGCCTGGATCGGCGCACCTGGCGCCATCAGGTGGCCGCGCTCGCCGCCCTGGGCCGGCGGGCGCCGCGGGTGATCGCGTACGACACCCGGGGCCACGGCCGCTCCGCCGCCACCCAGCTCCGCTCGGCGACCCTGGACCAGCTCGGCGACGACCTGGCCGAGGTGCTGCGCCGGCTCGCGCCGACCGGGCCGGTGGTGCTCGGCGGGCACTCGATGGGCGGCATGACGATCATGGAGTTCGCGCACCGCCACCCGCGGGAGTTCACCGCCCGGGTGGCCGGGCTGCTGCTGGTCTCGACCACCGCCGAGGGCCACACCCACACCCGGTACGGCCTGCCGGAGAGCGTGGCAGGCGTGCTGCGGTTCGGCGAGACGTTCGGCGCCGGGGTGCTGGCCCGGAGCGGCCCGTGGCGGCCGCACCGCGCCGTGCTGCCCGCCCTGGCCCCGGCGCTGCGCTGGCTGCTCTTCGGCGACCGGTGCGCCGCCGAGGCGCTCGGCCTGACCCTGCGCAGCGTGGGCCGGGCGCCGCTGAGCTCGATCGGCGGGTTCCGCGCCTCGATCGGCGCGCAGCAGCGGCTGGCGACCCTGGCCGCGATCGGCGACGTGCCGGCCGCGGTGCTGGTCGGCGATCGGGACCGGCTGACCCCGCTGCCGTGCGCCGAGTCGATCGCGGCCGCCCTCCCCCATGCCCGGCTGACCGTCTGCCCCGGTGGGGGCCACATGCTGCCGCTGGAGCGGCCGGAGGAGGTCTCGGCCGCGCTGGTCGAGGTCGTCCGCCGGGCGAACCGGGGGACACGCAAGGCGGCTCGGCGTACGAACTACCGCAAAGCGGCTTGAGCGGAACATCCCCGCGCCTCCAGTCGTTTCTGTAAGGCTCGAACGATGCGGCGAACACCAGGCCGCTTCGACGCGCGTTGCGGTGCGGGAGTAAGTTCGATTGCCCCCTTCGCGCGAGCGCTGGTGGTGCGCATGAAAGGGAGAACGACCGACTTGAGCGACGCCACCGTCCTGCAACAAGAGATCGCGGTCGAGCAGCAGCACGTGGACCGGGTCTACACCCGTCTCGCCGAGCTGCGAGCACACGCGTCCCGGGCCGAGAAGGAGGGATATCAGCTCGCCGGGGTGGGCACCTTCGGGGCCCTGGTCGAACGCGACGCGATGGTCTTCCACGCGGCCCGCCGCCGGCACGCCCTGGACACCGAGTACGAGGGACTGGTCTTCGGCCGCCTCGATCAACTGGACGGCGCCACCCACTACGTGGGCCGGATGGGCATCCGCGACGACAGCTCGAAACCGCTGGTCGTCGACTGGCGGGCGCCCGCCGCCGCGGCCTTCTACCGGGCCACGCCGGCCGAGCCGCTGGGCGTGATCCGGCGCCGGATGATCCAGTCCAGCCGGGAGCGGGTCACCGGCATCGAGGACGACCTGCTCGACCCGGAGGCCGCGCCACCCGGGATGATCGTGGTCGGTGACGGCGCGCTGCTGGCCAGCCTCTCCAAGGCGACCGGTAGCGGGATGCGCGACATCGTCGCCACCATCCAGCGCGAGCAGGACGACGCGATCCGCTCGCCGGCCGGCGGCGTGACCATCGTCACCGGCGGCCCCGGCACCGGCAAGACCGCGGTGGCCCTGCACCGGGCCGCCTACCTGCTCTACTCCGACCGCAGCCGGTTCGCCGGCGGCGGGGTCCTGGTGATCGGCCCGTCCGGCGTGTTCGTGAACTACATCGCGACCGTGCTGCCCTCGCTCGGCGAGGACACCGCGACGCTGCGCTCGCTCGGCTCGCTGGTGCCGGGCTGGGACGCCACCCGGGTCGACTCGGGCGAGGTGGCCGCGATCAAGGGCTCGCTGCGGATCCGCCGGGTCCTGGAGCGCGCCTCGCACGACGCCGTGCCGGACGCGCCGACCGAGCTGCGCCTGCTCTACCGGGGCGCGCTGCTCCGGCTGGACGCGCAGGCGCTGGACCAGATCCGGCGCAAGGTGCTGCAGCGCGGCGCCCGGCGCAACGAGGTCCGCGGGCACGGCTTCGACCGGGTCTTCGACGCGCTCTGGGCACAGGCCCGGGACCAGAAGCTGTCCGGGCTGCCGGAGAAGCGGGAGTTCGAGGCCGAGCTGGCCGACCGGAGCGACTTCCGGAACTTCCTGCGGGCCTGGTGGCCGCGCTTCACCCCGCTGCGGGTGCTGCGCTGGCTGGCCGATCCGCGGCGGCTCCGGTCGTACGCAAATGGGGTTTTGTCCCGGGAAGAGATCGACCTCCTGCAGGGCTCGTTCGACGGGCTGAACGAGCACGGCCCGACGATCTCCGACGTCGCGCTGCTGGACGAGCTCGACGAGATGCTGGGCCGGCCGCGGCAGGCGCAGAAGAAGAACAAGAACCCCTTCCATGTACGGGACGGGGTGCAGGAGGTCAGCACGTTCTCCGACCGCCAGGCGGCGCAGCGGACCCAGCACCTGCAGCGCGAGGACGACTACCGGGACTACGCGCACGTCGTGGTCGACGAGTCGCAGGACGTCTCGCCGATGCAGTGGCGGATGATCGGCCGCCGGGGGCAGTACGCGTCCTGGACGGTCGTCGGCGACCCGGCGCAGACCGCCTGGTCCGGTGACCCGGACGAGCTGGACCGGGCCCGGGAGAAGGCGCTCGGCACCCGCCCGCGCAACAGCTACGCGCTGACCACCAACTACCGGAACTCGTCGGAGATCTTCGCGGTCGCCGCCGGCGTGATCCGGGCGATCCTGCCGGACCTGCCGCTGCCCTCGGCGGTGCGGTCCACCGGCGTCGACCCGGTCGACGTGGTGGCCCCGGCCGCCACGCTGCCGGCCACCGTCCGGGACCTGGCCGAGAAGCAGCTGGCCGACGTGGACGGGACGATCGGCGTGATCACCCCGGTGCCGCGCCAGGAGGAGATCGCCGCCTGGGTGGCCGGCCTGCCGGAACGCGTCCAGGTGGTCACCGCGCTGGAGGCCAAGGGCATGGAGTACGACGCGGTCGTGCTGGTCGAGCCGGCCGAGATCGCGGTGGACCGGGCCGGGGTGCGCACCCTGTACGTCGCGCTGTCCCGAGCCACTCAGCGGCTCACCACGGTCGGCACGAACCCCGCCTGGCACCCGTAGGCAGTCCGCCCCGCCGGGCACGGCCCAGGCCGTGTCCGGCGGGATGCCGCTCGCCCGGGTGATTGTGCTGATCAGGCCGGGCGTCGTCGCCGCGGATGCGAGCCCGGCCGTTACGGTCACCGCGAGAGCTGCCGATGACGGCCACCGATCGCATACATAGCTATGCACGCATACCTTGGCGGCGGCTCCCCCGACGGCGGAAGGTGGACACATGGGAGCCGGTCACGACCACGGCGCCCGGGCGCTGCACGCCGGCGCCCGGCAGCGCGGCCGCCTCTGGTGGGTCGCCGGGCTGCTCACCGGGTTCATGCTGCTCGAAGCGGCGGCCGCCGGGCTGACCGGCTCGCTGGCGCTGCTCTCCGACGCCGGCCACATGTTCACCGACGTGCTGGCGATCGCGATGACCCTGGCCGCGATCACCGCCGCCGGCCGGGCCGGGTCGGACTCCGCGCGCACCTTCGGGCTCTACCGCCTGGAGGTGCTCGCCGCGCTGGCCAACGCCACCCTGCTGACCCTGGTGGCCGGTTTCGTGGTGGTCCAGGCGGTGCGCCGGTTCACCGACCCGCCGGAGGTGCCGGCCGGCGCGATGCTGCTGGTCGCGCTCGGCGGGCTGGCCGCCAACCTGGTCGCGTTCGCCCTGCTGCGGTCGGGGGCGAAGGAGAACATCGGGGTCCGCGGGGCGTACCTGGAGGTGCTCGGCGACCTGCTGGGCTCGGCCGGCGTGATCGTGGCCGCGGTGGTGATCTGGCTGACCGGCTGGGCGTACGCGGACCCGATCGTCGCCGTCGTGGTCGCTCTGATGATCCTCCCCCGCACGTTCGCGCTGGGCCGCTCGGCGGTGCGGATCCTGGTCCAGGCGGCACCCGAGCACGTGGACGTGGCCGCGGTCCGGGAGCGGCTGGCCTCCGTCCCGGGCGTCTGCGATGTGCACGATCTGCACGTCTGGACATTGACCGAGGGCATGGAGGTGGCCTCCGCGCACCTGCGCCTGGAGCCGGCCGCCGAGCTGGGCCCGGTGCTGACCGTGGCGCGCGAGACGCTGCACGACGAGTTCGCCATCGAGCACGCCACCCTCCAGGTGGAGCCGGCCGGCGTGGGAGGGCACTGCACCCCGACCGCCTGGTGACGGGGTTCGAGTGGCTTCTGTTCTGTTTGCGGGCCACTGTTCTTTTTGCGATCCGCCACGCCGGATGTGCAAAAAGATGAGAATGCGAATCATGAGTGACGGCCGGGTCATGGTCTTCGCGCCGGCCCCACAGCTGACGGTGACGATCGAGCAGCACCACGACGAACCAGAACTACACGTGCACCCGGGTGGCCAGGGCATCTGGCAGACCCGCATGATCACGTCCCTGGGCGCCAAGGTGACGCTCTGCACCGCCGCCGGCGGCGAGGTCGGCCGGGTGCTGGCCCCGCTGATGTCCGAGCTGACCGGCGTCACCATCCGGCTCGTCATGCGGGAGCACGGCACCGGCTGGTACGTGCACGACCGCCGCAGCGGCAGCCGCCAGGAGATCGCCGAACGGCCCGGCGTCCCGCTCTCCCGGCACGAGCTGGACGAGCTCTACAACCTCAGCCTCGCCGAGGGCCTGCGGGCCGGCATCGCGATCCTGAGCGGCCCGGCGCACCCCTCGGTGATCAAACCCGAGGTGTACGGACGGCTCGCCACCGACCTGCGCGCGAACGGCTGCCGGGTGATCGCCGACCTGTGCGGCCGATACCTGGAAGAGGTGCTGAACGCCGGCGTCACCGTCGTCAAAATCAGTCACGAAGAGCTGATCAAGGACGGGCTGGCCGCCGACGGCTCCACCGAGGAGCTGCTCAACGCCCTGGTCAAGCTGAACATCGACGGCGCCGAGGCGGCCCTGGTCTCGCGGGCCGACGAGGGCGCGCTGGCCCTGATCGACGACGAGATCTACACCGTCACGCTGCCCCGGCTGACCGCCGCCGAACACCGCGGCGCCGGCGACTCGATGACCGCCGGCGTGGCCGCCACCCTGGCCAACGGTGGATCGATGACCGACGCTGTCCGTACCGGCGCGGCCGCCGGAGCCCTCAACGTCACCCGGCACGGCCTGGGCACCGGGCACGTCGACGCCGTCCGGGTGCTGACCGAACGAGTCCGGCTGACCCCGATCAAGAAGGCATCATGACCCCTCGCCACCTGCGCATCCTCATCACCAATGACGACGGCATCGAGGCCCCGGGCATCCGCTGGCTGGCGCGCGCCCTCGCGCACGCCGACTACGACGTGGTGGTCGCCGCACCCCTGAGCGAATCGAGCGGCAGCAGCGCCTCGATGACCGCCGTCGTGCAGGACGGCAAGATCGTCTCCGAGCAGCGAGAGATATCAGGAGCAAAGAACATTCCGGCGTACGGCGTAGCCGCGTCCCCCGCGTACATCGTCCTGCTCGCCCTGCGGGAGGCCTTCGGCCCGCCGCCCGACCTGGTCGTCTCCGGCATCAACCGGGGCGCCAACGCCGGAGCGGCCGTCGTCCACTCGGGCACCGTCGGCGCCACCCTCACCGCGTCCCACGCCGGCCTGCGCGGCCTGGCGGTGTCGCTGGACGTGCTCACCCCGGCCCAGGCCACCGCGTCCAGCGGCGGCGCCGCCATCGACGCCATCCACCGCGCCGACGAGGAGAAGCACCACTGGGCCAGCGGCGCCGAACTCGCCGTCCGGCTGCTGCCCGCGCTCCTGCACACCCCACCCGGGACGGTCTTCAACCTGAACGTCCCGGACCTGCACGTGGACGGCATCCGCGGCCTGAAACAGGCATCGCTGGCCCGCTTCGGCCAGGTCCAGATGAGCATCGCCGAGGCCGGCGACGGCTTCGTCCGCACCGCGGTGCAGGCCGCCGAGGAGGAGCTGGACCCGGGCACCGACCTGGCCGCCCTGGCCGACAACTTCGCGGTGGTGACCCCACTGCGAGCCCCCCACGAGGACACCACGATCCGCATCAACGTCGACGGCATCCGCATCCAGACCCCACCGACCTGACCCGTTCCCCCCGCCGAGCAGTCCCCACCCTCCACGGGGGCAGCCCGCCACGCCCATTATCCAGCACAAACGCAAGATCACGTGGGCACCCTGTGGACAGCGCGGCGCTGTGGACAACACCCAAGATCCGAAAAAACGTGATACGGCCCCGCCATCCCGTCAGCAGGAACAAGCGGGCGCGGGCCGCGGCGCCGGACGCGGGCGCGGCAGGGCGCAGGCCGCGGCGCCTGGCGTGGGCGCGCGACGCGGGCACAGCGGGGCGCGGGCACGTGGGTAGGCCGCGAGGTATGGGTGTGGAGCACGGAACGCCGGGTGCGGGCCGCAGCGCCAGGCGTGGGCGCGCAGCGCGGGCACGGCGGGGCGCAGGGCGCAGGGCGCGGGCTCGGCCACCAAACGGAGCGGCCGAGCAGGCGAGTGAGCCGAGCAAGCGGGGCGGCCGAGCAGGCGAGTGAGCCGAGCAAGCGGGGCGGGCCGGAGCGGACCAAGCGGGCAGAGCGGACCGAGCGGACCGAGCGGCCGGGACGGACCGAGCAGGCGGAGCCGGTCGAGTGGGCGGACACGACGGGACGCCCGGTCTCCACGGTAGGAGAACGGGCGTCCCGGACAAGTCGGGTCAGGCGCCGGAGAGTGCGGCGTCGTCCTCGTGCGGCTGAGGGTTGCCGAACAGGCCCAGAAGCCCGGTCACCCACAGCTGTCTGTGCGCGAACCGGCTGGGCTGCGTCACGACCACCTTGACCCCGCTGACTCCGGCCAGCTGGAAGGCCGCCACGAGGGCGCTGATACCCACGGAGTCGATGAAGGTCACATGCTGCATGTTGAGCTCGATCCGCGCCGGGGTGCCGTCGGCCAGATGGGCCGCGACCGCCTCGCGAATCTCGTACGCGTTCTCGACGTCGATCTCGCCTCGCGGTGAGACCTCGACAGCGCCGTCAGCCAGCGTCGACGTCATTATCGACAGCGTCACGCCTCTTCCCTCCACCCGCCCGGGTCGTTCCGGGCGTTGTTCCTCTGTTCGCAGGTCAGCACGACCACCCAGGAGTGCAGAGCGGTCGGACCAGCCCCCGGAAGGTTCGGTGAAACTGACCGAAAGGTTAGGCCCCGAACCTGTTAGACACCTGAGTGACCCGTGTGAGCGAGGTCAACAGTACTGCGGGCCGTCAAATCGTTTTAGAAACGTGATGCCCTCCATACCGGACGTTTGCCACTGTCCGCATCGGGGCACGAAACGGAGTGCAGGGCGAGCGCAGGAGGTTACCGACGATGTTCGCGACGAGGAAGAGCCGGGCCGAACGGACCGCGGGCCAGGCCTGGGATTATCTGTCCGCCGCCATGGCGAGCGCCGGCGGACAGGTGGCCGGCACGGCCGAGTGGGCCGGCCGCGGCAGCCAGGAACTGGCCGAACGGACCAGCCGGCGCAGCCGGAAACTGGCCGGCCGGGTCGACAAACGGAGCCAGAAGCTGGCTCACCAGGCGAGTAAGAAGGGTCACAAGTTGGCCGGTCGCGCGACCGGGGCGGCCGACGAGGCGTGGTCCCGGGCGAACGCCGCCGCCAACGCGCTGGCCGGGCACAAGCCGGGCCGCCCGTGGGCACTGATCGCCGGGGTGGGCCTGCTCGGCCTGGTGGCCGGCTGGGCCGCGGCCACCAGCGCCCGCGCGGCGCTGGAGCGGGAGGCCGAGAACGAGCAGGTCGAGCTCGCCGAGACCGCGCTGGTGGTCACCCCCACGTACGAGGAAAAGAAGTAAAGAAGTAAAAGACGTACCGAAAGAGGGTGGGGCGGCCGGGACCGGTCGTCCTACCCTCTGCCCATGGCAACCGCGCTCTTCTTCGCCGACGCCGCCGCCCTGCGCGCCTGGTTCGAGGAAAATCACGAGTCCGCCCCCGAGCTGTTCGTCGGGTACTGGAAGAAGGGCACCGGTGAGACCGGTGTCTCCCACCCCGAGGCGATCGAGCAGGCCCTCTGTTTCGGCTGGATCGACAGCATCGCCCGGCGCATCGACGAGCGCAGCTACCAGGTCCGTTTCACGCCGCGCCGCAAGGGCAGCGTCTGGAGTGAGGTGAACATCGCGAAGATCGCCGAGCTGACCGAGCGCGGGCTGCTGCGCCCGGCCGGGTCGCGGGCCTTCGAGATGCGCCGGACCGACCGCAGCGGCGTCTATTCGTACGAACAGGCCGCCCCGGTGGTGTTCGACACCGCTCAGACCTCCCGGATTCAGGCCGTTCCCGCCGCGTGGGAGTGGTTTCAGGAACAGTCCGCGGCGTATCGTCGGTCCGCCACGCACTGGGTGCTCAGCGCCAAGCGCGCGGAGACACAGGAACGACGGCTTGCCCAGCTCATCGCTGATTCCGCGGCCGGGCGACGGGTGCCGCCGCTGACCTCCCGTTGATCGGCCGGGCTCTGTACTCTTGAGCGGCGTTGCTCTCGATCAGTTGCACGATCAGGACTCCTGCGGCCCGGCCGCCCGATCAGAAAAGGTCCACCTGGTGCTCAGTGCGGGACATCTCCTGGACAACCGCTACCGGTTGGACGAACGGATCGCGACCGGTGGCATGGGTGACGTGTGGCGTGGCACCGACGTGGTGCTGGGTCGTGTCGTCGCGGTAAAGGTGCTGCGCACCGCGATGCTCGACGATCCCGAGTTCGCCGCCCGGTTCTACGGCGAGGCCCGGATGATGGCCGCGTTCCGGCACCCGGGCGTGGTCGAGGTCTACGACTACGCGGAGGCCGGCGACTCCGGCGGGCCGGAGAAGGTCGCCTATCTGGTGATGGCGTTCGTCGAGGGCGAGCCGCTGTCCAACCGGGTGAAGCAGGGCCCGATCGCGGTGCACGAGACGCTGTCGATCGTGGCGCAGGCCGCCGAGGCGCTGCACGCCGCGCACGAGGCCGGCATCGTGCACCGGGACATCAAGCCCGGCAACCTGATCGTGAAGCCGTCCGGCGCGGTCATCCTGATCGACTTCGGCGTCGCCCGGTCGAACGCGCTGACCAGCATGACCGGGTTGAACGCGATCGTCGGCACCGCGCTCTACATGGCGCCCGAGCAGGTCGCCAAGGGCAATCTGACCCCGGGCACCGATGTGTACGCGCTGGGCGCCGTCGCCTACCACTGCATCGCCGGCCGCCCGCCGTTCGACGGGGACAACGCGCTGCAGGTGGCGCTGCGTCACCTGGAGGACGAGCCGGACCCGCTGCCCGACCACGTGCCGTACGAGGTCCGCGAGCTGATCGCCCGCGCGATGGCCAAGCAGCCGGCCGACCGGTTCGCGAGCGCGGCCGAGTTCGCCGAGGCGGCCTACGCGACGGTCGGCAGCCCGCAGGACTGGAAGCGGCTCACCGGCACCGCCCTGATCGCGCCGCGCAGCCCGGTGCCGGTCAGCCCGGCCGGCACGGTGCCCGCCTATGCGACGGCCCGGCAGTCCCAGCAGCCGGTGTCCCGCCCGCGGATGTCGCCGCCCCCGCCGCCGATGGCGGCCCCGGATCTGGGTGTCACCAAGCCGTTCGCCCAGCGCGGCCTGATGATCGCCGTGATCGCGCTGTTCCTCATCGCCGGTGGCCTCGGGATCGCGTTCGCCCTGACCAACGACCCGCCGGCCGACGCCAGCAAGACCGGCGGGACGAAGAACAATCCGGGCACCTCCCAGGAAGACGCGACCGAGCAGTCGTTCGATCCGCAGAGCGAAGCACCGGTGCTGATCGAGCCGACGCGCAAGACGACGACCACCAAGAAGCCGCGGTCGACCGCGCCCAGCGCCTCGTCCACGCCCTCGATCACGTCGACGCCGCCGAGCAGCGAGCCGACCACCGAGCCGACGACGACGCCGCCGACCACCGAGCCGACCACCACGCCGCCGACGACCGAGCCGACCACCACCCCGCCGGCGGCCGGGGCCTGACGACCCGGGGTTGACCCTCACACCGTGTCAGACGGGACGGTGGACCGACCATGTTGAGTATCGGAGACTTCGCCGGTCTGGGCCGGGTGTCGGTGCGCATGCTGCGCCACTACGACGCCATCGGCCTGCTCCGTCCCGCGCACGTCGACCCGCACAGCGGCTACCGCTTCTACACCGCGGAGCAGCTGTTGCGGCTCAACCGGATCCTCGCGCTCAAGGATCTCGGCTTCAGCCTGCAGCAGGTGCAGCTGATGATCGAGGAGAAGCTGGATCCGGGTGAGCTGCGCGGGATGCTGCGGTTGCGGCGGGCCGAGCTGGCGGTTCAGGTGGAGCGGGACACCGCCCGCCTGGCCCTGGTCGACGCGCGTCTCCGGATGATCGAGACGGAGGGCCACATGAACACCGGTGACATCGTCCTGAAGCAGGTCCCGGCGCTGCGGGTGGCGGAGCTGTCCGCCACCGCCCTGGGGTACGACCATCCCTCGTCCATCACCGAGAACCTGAGCCCGCTCTACCCGCGCCTGATGGAGCTGCTGGAGCGGGCCGGGATCGCGATGACCGGCTCGCCGCTGGCCTACTACCGGCCGGCGCCGACCGGGCCGGAGGACGAGACGATCACCGTGCACGCGGCGTTCCCGATCGGCGACGCCGAGGTCGGCGGGGCCGCGGGCTTCGAGGTGGCGGTGCTGCCGCCGATCGAGGCGGCGGCCGCGGTGCACAAGGGCCCGATGTCGGAGGCGTTCCGCACCGGCGGGCGGATCGCCGCCTGGATCGAGGACAACGGGTTCCGGCCGGTTCCGCCCGGCTACGCCCGTGAGGTGTACCTGCACTGCCCGCCCGGTGACCTCGCGGAATGGCTGACCGAGATGCAGGTTCCGCTGGTCGGCACCGGAAATGCAACCGGCGGCAACTGAAATCCTCAACCGGACCGGTCGGCGGCCGATGAACCCGGGTGGCACGGAACCGCACCCGAGCCGCTACCCGGAAAGGCCGCAGATGACGACCGTCCAGACGCCGCACCACGAGTACCCGGTCGAGTACCCCGTAGCGCCGCCGTGGGCCGACCCGCACGAGGCCGCGACCGAGGACCTGGGGGTGCTCCCGTTCGGGGGCGCCGTCCCGGCCTACGGCTCGCCGGAGAACCGGCACGGCCAGTTGCTGGTCCGGTTCCCGCACGCGGTGATGGGCGAGGCCCGCCCGGACGCGCCGTCGTGGCGGCCGGTGGTGGCCTGGACGTTCTTCCTCAGTGTGCTCGGCGTGGTCCCGGCGATGCGGCGCTCGGGGCGGGCCAAGGCGTACGGCCGGGCCCGCGCCCCGTACTGGATCGCGTTCCTGGCCACCCTGGTGGCCGGCGCCGCGTTCTGGTCGTTCCTGATCGTCGACGTGGCGGTGCCGATCCGTCAGCACTACGTGGAGGACCAGGCGACCGCCGCGGTGCAGGCCAAAGTACTCGGCGACGGCCGGATCGAGGAGGCCGTCGGCACCGACGTCAAGTCGGGCGGCTGTGTGCCGGCCGGCGACCGTGGCGCCGACGGCCTGCGCGTCTACGACTGCACATTCCAGCTGGCCGACGGGCGGTCCGCGGCGGTGCACATCGCGGCGGACACCCGCGGCAACTGGGAGACCACGAAGTAGACCGGGCAGAAGACGTACGAAAGGGGCGCCTTTTCTTGGATCTTGGAAAAGGCGCCCCCGGGAAGCGACGGTCAGAACGTGACCGGGACGCCCTCGCGAACCAGCTGCCAGTTCTTCACGAAGAAGTCGGCCGCGTCGATCTTGCCCTTGGCCTGCGCCCAGTCGATCAGGAGCTGGCGGATCTCCTTCTGCTCGTTGTAGACCTGGGTCTTCACGATGCCCGGGAACGCGCCGCCGCCGGAGCGACGGTAGTTGTTCACGGCGACCACGAACTGCGCGTCGGCGGCGACGTCGACGCCGGCGATCTGCAGGCGGGTGATCCGGCTGCCGATCGGCTTGCTGATGTCGATGTCGTAGTCGACCCCGGAGAGGATGTCGTAGTTGTAGTCCGGGATCGTGCTGTCGCTGATGTCGGCCGCGACGACCGGGGCACCGACCGCGAGGGTCTTGAAGAACTTCGCGGAGTACTCCAGGTACGCCTTCACCTCGGCGCCGGTCAGCACGACCGCTTCCAGGGTGTTGTCGTAGATGTAGAGGCCCGCGACGTCCTTGATCTTGACGTCGCCCTTCGGGAACACCGCGGTCCGGCTGAACGGCGCGGCGATCGAGAGGACCGGCAGGCTCGCGTACGAGGTGCCGGCCAGCGCCGTGGTCACCTCGTCGGTCTGCACCTTGTTGATGTAGTCCAGGATCGGGGTGTCCTCGTACCGCGAGGTCGCGGCGGACAGCTCGGCGGTCGACGCGGCGACCACCTGGTTGATGTACGCCACGGTCTTCTCGTGCTGGCTCTTCACCACGGCCAGCACCTTCGGGTCGGCCTCGACCGTGTTGGTGTTCAGCGTCGCCGACGCCGAGCTGGTGATCTTCCAGCAGCCGTGCTCACGGACCAGGTCGAAGTCCATCTTGGTGACCCGCTGGCCCCACTTCGACGGCTCCGAGGTCAGCACCTGCTTGCCGGTCGCGGTGTTGGTGACGAACTTCTGCGCGATCTCCAGGTGGGCGTGTCCGAAGAGGATCGCGTCGATGCCGGGCACCTGCTGGGCGATCAGGCCCACCGGGTTCTCGTTCGGCAGCTCGGGGCCGTAGCTGGAGGTGCCGCTGTCGCCGCCGTGCGCCACGACGATCACGACGTCCGCGCCGTGCCGCCGGATCTCCGGCACCCACTTGGCGGCGGTCTCGACCATGCCGAGGAAGTTCAGCTTGCCCTCGACGTTGCCCTTGTCCCAGATGGCCACGCCCGGGTTGGTCAGACCGAGAATGCCCACCCGCAGGGTCGGCGCGTGCTTCCCCAGGGAGACCTTCTTGATGACGTACGGCGTGAAGGCCGGCTTCCCGGACTTGGCACTCACCGCGTTGGCCGCCAGCGCCGGGAACCCGAGCTGCCGGATCCACAGGTTGAGCAGCGGCAGGCCGTAGTTGAACTCGTGGTTGCCGAGCACGACCGCGTCGTAGTTCAGCACGTTCATCGACTTGGCCATCGGGTGCTTCTCACCGGTCGTGGTGATCGGCTCCTGCTTGGCGTAGTACGTGGCCAGCGGCGTGCCCTGGATCGTGTCGCCGGCGTCGAGCACCAGCGTGCCGCCGGTCGCCTCGGCGCGCACCTTGTTGATCAGCGCGGCCGCCTTGGCGACGCCGACGTCGTTGTGCGCGGAGTCGTCGTACTCGGCGTCCTTGTAGTAGTCCCAGTTGTAGATGTTGCCGTGCAGGTCCGAAGTGCCCAGGACGGTCAGGTGGAAGGTCTCCGGCGCCTTCGGCGGCTGCGGGTGACCGTGGCCCTTGCCGCCGGCCTGCGCCGCGCCCGGGAAAGCGAGGGGCGCCGCGGCGGCGGCAGCCGAGACCGCCAGCACGCCACGCCGCGATACGCCGTTGGGAAGCGTCATTGCGAACCTTTCGCAGAAAAGATCGAGAAGCGCGCCTCGTGGGCGCGGCAAACACAGCACCCTAACGGTCGATAGGGTCATCGGTCGATCAACGGCAGGTTGCCCGCTCGTCAACTTTGCTCAAATCTCGTCCGGTGCTCCGATACCCAGTAGAAACAATCCGGTCCGGAGGGTGCGCGCGGTCAGGTCGGCCAGACCGAGCCGGCTCGCCCGGACGTCCGGCTCCGCCCGCAGCACCGGGCACCGCTCGTAGAAGACCGAGAACGCCTGGGCCAGATCGTGCAGGTAGACCGCGAGCCGATGCGGCTCGGCCGACCCGGCCGCCGCGGTGACCGCCGCCTCGAAGCCGAGCAGTGCCAGCGCCAGGGCCCGCTCGGCCGGCTCGGTGACGGTCATCGGGCCCGGCTCGGTGCCGGCCTTCCGGAAGATCGACCGGATCCGGGCGTACGCCATCTGCAGGTACGGACCGGTGTTCCCGGTGCTGGCCAGCATCCGGTCGACGTCGAAGACGTAGTCGCCCCGCCGGTCGCCGGAGAGGTCCGCGTACTTGATCGCGCCGATGCCGATCTCCGGCGCGGACGCCCGCTCGACCGCCTCGTCCAGCAGCTCGGCCAGCTTGACCGTGCCGCCGGCCCGGGTCTTCAGCATCTTGCCGTCCGCGCCCAGGATCGAGCCGAATCCGATGTGCTCGGCGGTCACCCCGGCCGGCAGCCAGCCGGCCGCCCGGGCCACCGCGAAGACCATCGCGAAGTGGACCTGCTGCGGGCTGCCGACCACGTAGAGCAGCCGCTGCCCGCCGAGCTCGCCGGCCCGGTACCGGAGCGCGGCCAGGTCGGTGGCGGCGTAGCCGTACCCGCCGTCGGCCTTCCGCACGATCAGCGGCAGCGGCACACCGTCCCGGCCGGTGAACCCGTCCGGAAACGCACAGAGCGCGCCGTCGCTCTCGGTCAGCAGGCCCTGCTCGGTCAGCGCGGCCACGACCCCGTCGAGGTCGTCCTGATACCGGCTCTCCCCCGCGAAATCCTCCGGCCCCAGCGTCACGTCGAGCCGGTGGTAGACGTCCAGAAAGTACCGTTCGGACTGCGCGACCAGCTTCCGCCACAGTTCCCGGGACCGCGGATCCCCGGACTGCAGCGCCACCACCCGCAGCCGCGCCCGGGTCCGGAAGTCGTCATCGGTGTCGAACTTGACCCGGGCAGCCTGATAGAAAGCGGTCAGGTCACTGATCGAGTGCTCGGCGTCGCCACCCAGGTCCAGGAGGTGCTCGACGAGCATCCCGAACGGGGTGCCCCAGTCCCCCAGGTGATTCACCCGGACCACGTCGTGCCCCAGCCACTCCAGCATCCGGGCCAGCGCGTCGCCGATGATGGTCGACCGCAGGTGGCCGACGTGCATCTCCTTGGCGACGTTCGGCCCGGAATAGTCGAGCACCACCCGCTCCGGCGTCGCCGTCACCGGTACCCCGAGCCGCTCATCGGCGGCCATCTCGTGCAGCGACGCGGTGAGCAGGTTGTCGGAAACGGTCAGATTCAGGAATCCGGGACCGGAGACCTCAATCTCCGCAAGACCGTCCAGATCGGACTTCGCCCGGACGTCGGCGGCGATCTCCCGGGGTGGCCGGCCCAACTCCCGGGCCAGCGCCAGCGCCACCCCGGACTGGAAGTCGGCGTGCGGCGACGACCGGACCGCCGGATCGACCGGACGCCCGGCGACCGCCTCGAACGCGGGCGCGAGCCGGTCCTGCAGAAGAGATTCCAGATTCAAGGTCAAACCCCGATTTCGTCGTACGAACGAAGCGGGTCGACCGGGAACGATCAGTCACCGGCGGGTTCGACCCGCCGGCGGAAAGCACAAGTTCAGCGGCGGCCTGTCGGACGCCGACGTCGCTCACTGAACACGCTGTGCATGCCGGCGACTATATCCCGCCCGCCGGCCCGATGCCCTCCCACTTGTCGAGGATCGGGATCCCGCGCTCGACGAGGAAGTCCCGCAGCGCCCGGGCCAGCGCTTCGATCTCACGCCCCGTTCCGCGCGGCGCCATGACTCGCCGAGCGCCAATCGCGAACCCACGTCTCGATCAACGCCGCAGCGTGAGCAACGCTCGCCGCCGTCTCCCGGCCGCTCGCTCACCGGACCGACCTCCCGGACGCCCGCGCATTCGATTGCGGCGCTATCTGCCGCAAGCCTCTGACCTGCACAAAGATGGAACGTCTAGCCATCGCTTCGCCAGCCGAGTTGATTTCGTAGCCGTCGAGCCAGATCCAGCCGTCATAGGTCATCCAGTCATACACGCGGATCACCCGGAGAAGAATCAGCGCGGCGAACTGGACGCTTGCCGCTCTCCCCACTCGCAGCAGTGACGGGAGGGCCCGGTACTCATGCGGCAGGCCGGTTCTCGCGGTCATGCACGGCCACGGGTGACCGCAGGCGCAGTTCGTCCACTGCGGACGGACCGGCAGGTGGCCAGCGTGCATCGAGCCTCCCCAGGAAACGGCCCGGCTGATCATCAATTGTGATCATCTGGTCACCGTCCGACACATCGGACTCGGTAGCCTGGTGCGGCGACCTCTTCGACAGGCTGGCGCAGGAAGCCCTGAGCAAGAGCGGATCACTGGAAATGCTTCGTAGCAGCGCAGAGGAGTTGGCGTGATGACCGGCCTTGGTAACGACTGGAAGAAGTCGACGCGCAGCAACGGTAGTGACAGCTGCGTGGAAGCGCGCACGCACCAGGGCGAAGTTCAGGTCCGGGACACCAAGGACCGGACCGGGCCGGCGCTCAGCTTCTCCCCCGCGGCCTGGACCGACTTCCTGAGCGGCGTCCGGGCCGGCGAATTCGACGCCTCGTAAACGGCGGTTCCCGACGAAAAGTGACCCCCGCTGGGGGTCACTTTTGTTTCCACCTGCCGCAGTGGGGCTCAGTCGTCGTGGGCGATGTGCTTCGTCTGGGGCCACAGGATGACCAGGAAGATCAGCGCGCCGACGAAGGCGACGCGGAACGGGGCGACCACGCCGTAGCGGGAGGCGACCACCCCGCCGAACGCCGCGCCCACGACCAGGCCGCCGTAGATGCAGATCCGGTTGACCGCGCCGACCCGGCCCTGCAGGTGGGCCGGCACCGCCCGCTGCCGGATCGTGGTCGCGGTGCTCCCCCAGACGAACTCGTGCACGCCGAACACGAAGAACGTCGGCAGCGCCACCCACGCCGACCTGGTCACGCCCAGGATCAAATGGGTGCAGGTCTCGATGATCAGGCCGATCCGCATCAGGTTGCCCAGGCTGACCCGGGCGGTGAGCCAGCCGTAGGTCAGGGTCCCGAGGATGCCGCCGAGCGCGCCGGCCGTGGTGAACAGGCCGTAGCCGATCGAGCCCAGCCCGAGCCACTCGGTGGCGTACAGCACCAGCAGCGACCAGGCCGCCCCGAAGGCCAGGTTGAAGATCAGGACAATCAGGCTGAGGGTACGGACGGCCGGGTGCCGGACCACGAAACGCACGCCCTCGACAACCTCCCGGAGCACGTTCCCGCCCGGCTCCTCGCGCCCGTGCGGTGGCAGGGTCACCCGGGCCACCAGCAGCGTCCCGGCGCAGAGCAGCAGCACCTCGGCGGCCAGCGGCCAGGCGCGCCCCACGGCGAAGAGCGCGGCCCCGATCGGCGGTCCGGCCAGCTGGTTCAGCGTGACGAAACCGGCGCCCAGGCGGGCGTTGGCCAGGGCCAGGTCGTCCCGGGCGACCAGCATCGGGGCCAGCGTCCCGGTGGTGTTGTCGGCGAACACCTCGGCCGTGCTGAGCAGCCCCAGCCCGAGCAGCGCGAGCCAGACCGTGAGCCGGCCGCCGGCCAGCGTGGCGATCATCCCGGCCAGCACCAGCATCCGCACCACGTTGGCGATCAGCACGATCCGCCGCCGGTCGTGCCGGTCCGAGAGCACCCCGGCGTAGAGGGCCAGGATCAGCGGCGGGGCCCAGGCCAGCAGGGCGGCCATCGAGATCAGGAACGGATCGCCGGTCAGCGAGGCGACCAGCAGCGGGCCGGCCGCCGCGGAGATTCCGTCGCCGAAGTTCGTCGCCCAGGACGAGGCGACCAGCCAGCGGAAACTCACGCCGAGTCGTGGGGGCAACACGGTCCGAACCAGAGGAGCGATCACAAGGCGTGCACCATACGGAATAACATCCTGGACCGTGACCGAATTTACCGGCTGGGAGGCGGACGCCACCGGAGTGCTGCGGCTGCCGTCCGGGCGGCTCGTCCGGGGGCGCGGACTCCGCGCGGCCATGCCGACCGGGCATCCGCCCGAGTTCGGGGTCTACCTGCTGGGCTCGCCGCCGCCCGAGTTCGGGTGGGCGACACGCTGGGTGCGCTGGCCGGATTTCTGGGTGCCGGCCGATCCGCCGTACGCCAAATCGGTCTTGATCGAAACCTTGCGCCGAGCGGAGGGTGAGCGGGTCGAGGTCGCCTGTTTCGGTGGCGTCGGGCGGACCGGGACGGCGCTGGCCTGCCTCGCCGTGCTCGACGGGGTGCCGCCGGCGGAGGCCGTCGGCTACGTCCGCGAGCACTACCACCGGCATGCCGTCGAGACGCCGTGGCAGCGACGCTTCGTCAAGCGGTTCGCGAGCCTCTAGAGTCCCCGCATGTCGATTCTCGCCACCGACGTGCAGCACGTCGGCCACCAGGCGTGGCACCGGGTGGTGCGCTGGCTCGCGGTGCTCGGGGTCGCGGTCGTGACCGCTACCGCGCTGGCCTCGGCCGGCGCCTGGCTGGGCTGGCGGGACGCCGATCCGCTCCCCGGCGACCAGCGGGTCCGGGAGATCGTCGCCGAGCTGCTGCCCGGCACCCCGGTCGGCACGATCGAGCGCTGGGACGTGACCTTCGGCGATCAGCAGCCGGACCTGTTCACCCGGCTGATCGCGGACGACGAGTACGACGGCGGGTCGGTGCTGGCCCCGGTCACGGTGCCGGACGTGGCGGCGGCCCGCACCGGGCTGGAGCGGCTGGGCTGGCAGATCCTGCCGAACACCGGGACCGAGCGGCTCAGCGACGTCCAGACGGTGGAGTTCGTGACCACCCGCCGGGACGGTGTGGAGCTGGCGCTGTGGGGCCACGGCATCGTCTTCCAGCACCCCGAGCCGGCCCTGGTGCGGGAGCTGGCGCTGATCGGCGGGCTGGCCGGGCTGCTGCTCGGCGGGTGGGCGGCGCTGAAGTTCACCGCCCGGCACGTGGGCCGCCGGCCGTGGAACGGGCCGGCCTGGGCCGGTGGCGCGGTGCTGGCGCTGCCCACGGTGGCGAGCCTGTCGGAGTTGCTCGCCCCCACGGCGCCGGTCCCGCCGGACGTGCCGGGGGCGCCGTGGGAGGGATACGTGGTGTTCCGGATCCTGACCGTCGTGGGCGTGCTCAGCTGGGGGTATGCCCTGGTGGTGCGGCTTCGGCATCGGGCACGTGACTAGCCGGGCCGTCCCGTTCGGCGGATTTCGCGGCGGCTTTGGCTTCCTGGCTGGCCTTGTACGACAGGTACGTGAGAAAGGCCGACACGCCACCCAGCAGCGCGGCGATGACGCTGGCCAGCTGATCGGCCAGGTTCGGGCCGAGGCCGGCCATCCCGGCCACCGCGAGGGCCAGCAGGAACAACAGACCCAGGGCGATCGTCTGCGCCCGGCGGTCCGGCAGCGTGCCGCCACCCGGGCGGCCGGGTTTGCGGCGGCCGGCCACCAGCCAGACCGCCACCTCGACCAGGATGATCGCGGCGGTCACGAAGACCGGGACGAGCCACGCCTGCAGACCGGTGTCGTCACTCACCGCGGCACCTCCAGCAGTTCGGGCGGGAATCTCATCGCAGGGCTCCCTGCATGCCTTCCACGAAACCGTCGGTGAGCTCGACCCGCCGGTACAGGTAGTCGTAGGTGTGCTGGCGGAACACCCGGGCGAAGTCGGCATACCCCGCGCGCATCGGCCGCGGGTGGGCGTCCTCGACCGCGGACCGGACGATGTCCAGGTGCGGGACGGCGGCCTTCACCTCCGGGTCGTTGTAGGCCTCCTGCGCGGTCGGCGCGAAGCCGTACGTCGCCAGCAGTTTCTGCGCCGGCATGCCGGTCAGGAACTGGATCACCGCCTCGGCCTCCTCGCGGTGGCCGGTGTCCTTGGCGATCGCGAGGCCCTGGCCGCCGAGGATGCCGATCGGGAGGCGGCCGAGCCGGATCGCCGCGGTGCCGGGCTTCTCCCGTTCCGCGCGGTCGACCGAGGGGTACCAGACCGGCCAGTTCCGCATGTACCGCAGCGTGCCCTTCTGGAACTCGGTGTTGGTGTTCTCCTCGCCGGCCGCGGTCACGATCCGGTTGGCGCGCAGCGCGTCGGCGAGCGGTTTCAGCGCCCGCTGCCACTGGCCCAGGCTGGTCGAGACGACGCCCTGGTCGTCGAGGATGGTCCGGTCCTGGGCGAGGGCCTGCTCGAGCACGTTGATCACGAAGGCCTCGTCGGTGACCGAGCCCTCGGTCTTGAGCTGGCCGGTGAACTGGCGGCTCCCGGCGATCACGGCGTCCAGCGAGGGCTCGGGATCGGCGGCCGCCTTGTCGGTGATCCGGCGGTAGAGCATGCCGACGTCGGTGTTGAACGGGACCGCCCAGAGCTGCGCCGACCCGGCCGTCACCTGGCTGACCCGCTGCACCGGCGGGAGCAGGGTGATCCCGTCGGGCGCCTCGAGCGGGACGATCCGGTCGCGGCCGGCGAAGCGCGGGAGGTGGATGACGTCGAGGTTGTAGATGTCGGCCGGGGTGCTGACGAACTTGTCGTACTGGTCCTGGGTGGAGCTGTTGACCGTGACCACCTCGACGGTCACGTCCGGGTGGAACCGGTTCCAGAGGTTGATCAGCAGGGCCCGGCCGCCGGTGTTGTCGGCCCCGGTGACCAGCGTGAGGGCCACCGGGGTGCGACGGGTCAGGAGGTAGCCGGCGGCGGTGGAGAGCATCCCGGCGGTGAGCACGCCGGCGATGAACGATCGCCGTGAATACAGGTCCGGCATGTGATTTACGCTACTCGATGCCGGCCAGACCGGCCCGCCGTGTCACACGGTCGGCGGGCGCCAGACGGTGAAGTTCTCCAGGTGGAAATGGCTGGCCACGGTGCGGAAGGCGAACCAGCCGCTTTGGTACGGGTCGGGGTCGGTGTAGTCGAAGACCAGCTGGTCGTCGCTGTAGTAGCGGATCCGCGAACCGTTCACCGAGATCCGCACGTGGACCGGCACGTTCGCGGCGATCCGCGGTTCGGTGTAGTCGTAGATCAGCGGCCGGTTCCCGGGCTCGCCCACGTACCGCCGGAACCGGGTCGTGGTGTTGAGGTTGGCGCCCTGCCCGACGTAGTAGGTCGTGAGGTTGTCGTACTCGGCGAGCAGCCCGCTCCGCGCGGTGGCGAAGATGTCGTCCGGCGAGCGGGCGTCGCGGGCGCTCCAGAACGAGTTCAGGTCGGTGACGTGGTCGTTCGGGCCACCGGCCGAGACCGGGGTCGCGGTGTACTCGATCTCGTACGGGCCGGCCAGCTCCTGTTTGAGCCAGACCGAGGCGCCCCCGGGCACGTCGATGTCGAGCACGCCGTCCGCGGCCGCGACCGTGCCGCCGCTCTGCAGCTCAGCCGACCATTTGTCGGTATTTTTGGTGAAGTGATCGGAGGCCAGCACCTGCCACGCGTTGCCGGCCGCGGCGGTGGTCCGAATGCGCGGCTTGGGCGGCAGCTGCCCACCGAACCCGAGGTAGAAATCGGTCAAGGTTGACTGCAGGTAACCCCGGACCGTCCACCCCAGACGGTACGCCGGGTCGTGCGCCAGCGTGTACAGCCGGGTACTGGTCGGGATGTTCGTGGTGAACACCCGCAGCGCCGTGTGCTCGGCGTTCTCGGCGAGATACTCCTCGCGCCAGTCGCCCAGAATGTCCCCGTAGAACGGCACCGCGTTGCGCCACGAGGAGACCACACCGGCCGGGTCGAAGATCTTCTTCGAAGACGAGGAACGCCAATCCCACTTCTCGACGTACGTGTTGTCGAGCAGTTCCGACCCCAGGTCCCCGTCCCACCAGATCCGGAAGTTCACGCTGGGCGTGGTCTTGGTGAGTTGCGTGCCGTCGACGCTCCACACGCCCGCCCCGGGCAGGTCGGCGTTCGCGGTGGCGGCCCAGAACTCGTACCCGGGATGGGTCGGGTCGATGTCCGCGGTGGTGCCGCGCGGGATGTCCCAGAGCGTCGCGTCCCGCGGGACGTCCGGGTGCGAGCCGGTGATCAGCCGCTCGCCGGTCGACGCGTCGTAGTAGTACCAGGGGAAGTTCGTGAAGACGCCGCCCTCGGTCTGCTGGATCGCGTAGCCCTCCAGCCCCGGCCGGTTCGGGTCCAGGTCACCGATGTGGAAGCGGTCGCCGTGCACGGATTCGGACACCACGTAACGGAACGTGCCGTCGCTGTTGACCACGTAGTTGCCGTCCGCGATCTCGTCCTTCCCGTCCTGGTCGACGTCGACGATCCGCAACTGGTGGAAGCTGGTGCCCTGGTCCACGCCGCGGACGAACTTCCACCGCGGGGTCAGGTGCCGCCCGTCGTAGTCCCAGGCCGCGAAGAGGACCCGGAAGTCGCCGCGCTTGGCGCCGATCCGGGTGACCTGCTTGGTGATCAGGCTGGGGTGGACGCCGTCCAGGTAGCCGACGCCGTACTGGCCACCGGAGGGGCCGTCCGCGACGAAGTCGGCGGCGACCGGGACGCGGGACCGCTCGGCGCCGGTCCGGCCGTCGATCACCGAGACGAACTGGTCGAGCGGGTTCGCGGACCGCACCACGGCGCCGTCGGCGAACGTGGTGCCGTTGGCGGTCTTCACGGCGACCTCGGCGCGGCCGTCGCTGTCCAGGTCGTAGACGGTCACGTTGTCGTCGTTGCGGTAGCCGGCGACGTCGCCGTACCCGCTGATCGCGGCGAGCGGCGGGTCGTTGGCGGCGGTCCCGCCCTGCCGGAGGTACGACTGCGGGCCCAGGTCGACCCGCCACAACTGCCGGCCGGCCAGCGTGTACGCCTCGAGGTAGTTCGGCTTGTCGAGGTCGGTGGAGAGCCGGGAGACGACGATCTCGTAGCGGCCGTCGCCGTCCAGGTCACCGGGCCACGCGTGCTGGACGTAGTAGCCGGGCGCCGGGGACAACGGGATGTCGCCGGGCGTGAACGCCGCCGGGCTCGCGGCCTGCTCGCGTCCGTGGACCACGGCACGGACCGTGTACGTACCCTCAAATCGGGTTTTGTCGGTGAAGGTGGTTGATGTGGTGATCGGCCGGCTGTTCAGCCGGCGCGCTCCCTTGTAGACGTTGAAGGCGATGTCGGAGCCGTATTCGGTGCCGAGCAACCGCCAGCTCAGGAACGTGCCGCCGGCCTGCCCGGGCACCGCGACCAGGCCCCGGTCCAGCGACTCGACGATGCGTTGCGGGATCGCGGAGGGATGGGCCGAAGCCGGGGTGGCGACCAGGCCGGCCGCCAGCAGACCGACCGCGGCCGCCGCGATGATGCGTCTCATGGCGCGGACCGTAGGAGATCAGTGTGTATCGACCTTTGCGCGCATTTAAAGGTCTAGATAGTTAACTGTTCCGTTGGACCAGCTAGTCGCTTTGCCGCGCTGCAAAAGTGTGAGCCGGGCGACCCTCCAGCATCGCCACCAGCGCGCCGAGGTCCTCGCCGAGCGGCACGTCGGCCAGATCGGCCCGGATCCCGGCGTCGATCCGCTGGAAGAACCGGCGCCCGCGGGCGGTCAGGTGCACCTTGATCCGCCGCCGGTCCAGGTCGTCGCCACGGCGGTAGACCAGGTTCTCCTCGACCAGGTGGTCGATCAGCCGGGTCAGGCTGCCCGGCGGCAGGAACGCGCGCTCGGAGAGCTCAGTCATGAACCGGCTGCCGTCGGCGAGCAGGGTGAGCACCCGCCACGCGTCGAGCGAGCAGCCCTCCTCGTCGAGGACGGCGGACAGTCGGCGGGCGAGCAGCCGCTCGGCCCGGGTCAGCAGGTACAGAAGATCCGTGGGACCCCGCATCGTCGGGATGCTACCTCTTCCCCGCCGCCCGTGGTGTCGAGCAGGATGTGCCCATGCCCTTCGATGTCGCCCTGGTGGTGCCGCTGCGCGGTCCGGCCGGCATCTTCGGGCCCAGCGCCGAGCTGTGCGCGCAACTGGCCGCCGAGGAGATCAACCGGGCCGGTGGCGTGCTCGGGCAGGAGCTGCGCCTGATCCCGGTGGACGGCGGCGCCACCCCGCAGGCGGTGGCCGCCGAGGTCGCGGCCCTGGTCGACGCGGGCGCGGTGCAGGGCGTGACCGGCTGGCACATCTCCTCGGTCCGGCAGGCGGTGGCGCCCCGGGTGGCCGGCCGGGTGCCGTACGTCTACACCGCGCTCTACGAGGGCGGCGAGCGCACCGAGGGCGTCTTCATGACCAGCGAGACCCCGGACACGCAGCTCTTCCCGGCGATGCGGCTGCTGTCCCGGGAACGGGACGCCCGCCGGTGGTACGTGATCGGCAACGACTACGTCTGGCCCCGGCGGACCGCCCGCGCCGCGCGCCGGTACGCCGCCGAGCACGGCCTGCACATCGTCGGCGAGAGCTACGTCCCGCTGGCGACCGCCGACTTCGCCGAGGCGCTGCGCCGGATCGAGGTGTCGTCCGCGGACGCGGTGCTGATGCTGCTGGTCGGGATGGACGCGGTGCGGTTCAACCGGGCGTTCGCGCGGACCGGGCTGCCCGGCCGCTGCCTGCGCCTGAGCACCCTGATGGACGAGAACATGCTGCTGGCCAGCGGGGCGGCGGCGACCCACGACCTGTTCAGCACGGCCGGTTTCTTCGCCGACATGATCACGCCGGAGAACCTGGACTTCCACGGGCGGTACGCCGGCCGGTTCGGGCCGGAGGCGCCGCCGCTGGGCAGCCTGGGCGAGTCCTGTTACGAGGGTGTGCAGCTGCTCGCCGCCCTGGTGGAGCAGGCCGGTGACCTGGACGTGCGGGCGATCGGGGCGCACGCCGAGGCGGTGTCCTACGAGGGCCCGCGCGGCCTGCTGCGCCTGCGGCACCGGCACGTGAACCAGCGGATCTATCTCGCCGAGGCCCGCGGGGTCGACTTCGACGTCCTGACCCAGCTCCCTTGACAGCACGCTCACTGTCTAGTTGACCACTTGGCGCTGCACGACACGGTCGCAGGCAGAAGGCTGTAGCCATGTGTGCTGCCTGCGGCCAGACCGCGCATGTTCCCGTCGCGCCCCGCCGGTTCGCCGCACTACGGAACCCGGACGCGCGGCCGTACCTGTTCGGGGCCGCGCTGGCGATGATGGCCGACAACATCGAGCACGTGATCACGTACTGGGTGCTGTGGGAGAAGTTCCACTCGCCGGTGCTCTCCGGGTTCCAGGTGATCAGCCACTGGGTGCCGTTCCTGTTCCTGTCGGTCTGGTTCGGCTCGCTCGCCGACCGGTACGACTGCCGCCGGGTGATCCAGCTCGCGCAGACCCTGTTCGCGCTGGTCTCGGTGGCCTGGGGCGTGCTGTTCCTGACCGGCTCGCTGCAGATCTGGCACGCCTGCGTGCTGCTGGTGCTGCACGGCGTCGCGGGCGCGCTCTGGGGTCCGGGCGAGCAGCTGATGCTGCACGACTTCGTCGGCGACGAGGAGCTGCCCAGCGCGGTCCGGCTGAACGCCACGTTCCGCAGCCTCGGCGTACTGTTCGGGCCGGCGGTCGGCTCGGCACTGCTGCTCGGGCTCGGGCCGACCTGGGGCATCTTCGCCAACGTCGCGTTCTACCTGCCGCTCACGCTGTTCCTGTTCCGGACCAGGTTCACCGGGCACACCCGGGACGGCGGGGTGCCCCGGCAACGGCAGCGGGTCGGGATCATGGACTCGGTCCGGGTGCTGCGCCAGGTCCGTGCCGATCACACGCTGGTCAGCATGATCATCCTGGGTGGGCTGGGGTCGTTCTTCGTGGGCGCGTCACTGCAGTCGGCGATGCCGCTCTTCGCGTCGGATCTGGGCAGCGAGAGCGCCGGAACGGCGTACGGAATCCTGCTCTTTGCCAATGGCGCCGGAGGCGTCCTTGGCGGCCTGGTCCTGGAAGCGACCGGATGGATCAAGCCCACGGTGCTCTCGGCGGTGATCAGTACCGGTCTCTACGGCCTGTTCACGCTGCTCTTCGCGGTCACCCCGAACTATCCCCTCGCGGTGGTCCTGCTGGTCGCCGGCGGGGTGGCGAACCTGGCGTCGATGTCGGTCGGGCAGACCGTGGTGCAGCTGATGGCGCCGCCGGCCGACCGCGGGCGGGTGATCGGCGTCTACGGCATGTCCGCGAACGGCCTGCGCTTCGGCAGCGGCGTGACGGTCGGCCTGTTCGGCGCGGTCGTCGGCATCCACTGGTCGCTGGGCCTGAGCTCGGCGGCGCTGTGCGTCGGCACGCTGCTGGCCGCCTGGTTCGCCCGCTCGGCGTCGGCGGCGGCGGCCGTCTGAGTCAGGCGACCTGCTGCCACCAGGCGTCGATCTCCGGCGGGTTGTCCACGTCGATCCGCTCGCCCGGCCGCGGGATCGCCAGCCGCACGTCCCGCGCCTTGGCCTCGCGCCAGGTGCGCTCGGCGGGCTCCGCCCACTGGTGGGCCGCCAGGTCGAAGGTGGCCCAGTGCACCGGGATCATCAGGCCGCCCCGGACGTCGAGGTGAGTGGCGACGCCGTCCTCGGGGAACATGTGGATGTCCGGCCACTCGTTGCCGTACGCCCCGACCTGCACCAGCGTGACGTCGAAGGGCCCGTGCTCGGCGCCGATCGCGGCGAAGCCCGGGAAGTAGCCGGTGTCGCCGGAGTAGAACACCCGGCGGCTCGGGCCCTTGATCACCCAGCTGGCCCAGAGCGTCTCGTCCCGGCTGAAGCCGCGCCCGGAGAAGTGCCGGGCCGGCGTGGCGATCAGCTCGACGCCGGCCACCTCGGTGCGCTCGTTCCAGTCGAGCTCGACGATCCGGGCGAGCGGCACGCCCCAGCGCTCCAGGTGCGCGCCGACGCCGAGCGGCACCACGAAGACCGCCGGGTGCAGCCCGGCCAGGTGCTGGATGCTCGCCATGTCCAGGTGGTCGTAGTGATCGTGGGAGATCACCACGGCGTCGATCCGCGGCAGCTCGTGCAGCGGGAGCGGCGGCTGGTGCAGGCGGCGCGGGCCGGCCAACTGGGACGGGGAGCAGCGGTCGCTCCACACCGGGTCGAGCAGGACCCGGCGGCCCTCGATCTCGATCAGCGCGGTGGAGTGGCCGAACCACGTGACGTGCAGGCCGTCGGCGTCCTGAGACACCGCGCTGACCAGGGGAATCGGCTGGTGCGGGCGCCGGGCCGCGGTGCCGGTGAACACCGCGGCCGCGATCTTCGGGACGTCGGTGAGCGACAGGCTGGAGCTGGTCGGCACGTTGTTGCGGAACTTGCCGTCGGCGAACTGCGGCGACGCCTCGACCCGGGCGCGACGGGCGCCGGTCGACTTGCCGCCGATCTGTGCAGCGAGGTTGAAAGGCATGCCCTCAATGTAGGCGGTGATAACAATGTAGGCAACGATCACAATGTGTTCGTCGCCTACATCACGGTAGGCTGGGGGCATGAAGACCCGCCCCTACCACCACGGGGACCTGCGCGCCGCCCTGCTCGCGCTGGCCGAGGACACCCTGCGCGACCGCGGGCCCGCCGAGCTGTCGCTGCGGGAGCTGGCCCGGGAGGCGGGAGTCAGCCCGGCCGCGCCCAGCCGCCACTTCAAGACCAAGCAGGCGCTGCTGGACGCGCTCGCGGTGGAGGGCTTCGAGCGGCTCACCGGCACCATGACCGGGGTGCTGGAACGGGCCGGCGCCTCGTTCGCCGAGCGGCTCACCGCGCTCACCCGGACGTACGTGAGCTTCGCGACCGGCAACCCGGCGCTGCTCGAACTGATGTTCTCGCGCAAGCACGAGCCGAACCCGCCGGCCGAGCTGATCACCGCCATGCAGGGACTGATGACGATGGCCACCGACCTGATCGAGGACGGCCAGCGGCGGGGCGAGGTCCGCGAAGGGCCGATCGTCATGGCGGCCGTGCCGCTCGCCGCGATCCTGCAGGGGATGACCGACCTGGCGCTGAGCGGCGGATTCACCGGGGAACAGGTCGACGAGGGGCTGACCGAGACGATCGCGTTCATCCTGCGGGGCTACGCACCCTGATCTCTTCCGCCCTTTCGCCATCGGTCGAGGATCAGGTCGATGTCGTCGCGGATCCGCTCGCGGGCCTCGTCCCGGGGCACACCGGACATCAACATCTCGTCGTACGGCGTGTCCTCGTGCCGGACCGACGCGACCACCGCCCGCGTCACCGCCTCCGGATCGAACGCCCGCGCGGCGGCACTGCGCCCCACTCGGCCACTCCCCCGGACCGCGGCATGCCGGCTGATCGCCTCGGCCCGCTCCGCCGGGCACCCGGGGAACAGCCGGCCGATCATCGCGGCCAACTCCCCCTGGAACGTCTCGTCGGCGGCCTCCCGCCGCACCCGGTCCCGCTCGCGACGGCGGGCCCGGGCATCCTCATCGGACAGACACTGCCGCTCGGCCGCCTCGATCGCCTCCCCGGTGACCAGCAGCCCGCGCCGCTCGTGCCGCTTACGGGACCGGTTGAACCGCACCACCACCGCGGAGAGCCGGCTGGCCTGCTTGGCCCGGCGGGTCATCGCCGCGTCGCCGGCCGGCAGGAACACCAGGTGATCGAGGTCCGCGCAGGTCAGGCAGAGCGGCCCGGCGTCCTCCATGATCAGCAGGTCGTCGTGGATCTGCCCGCAGCCGGCGCAGGTGAACTCCCGCATCGGCTGCACCACGACCAGGTCCGGCGCCTTGCTCTGCTTGGCGGTGAGCCGCTCCCGCTGCGGCTCGGGCAGGTCGGCCGGCATCCAGTGGGTGCGGTAGGCCAGCTCCCGCGCGGCATCCCCGTCGACGGTGAACCGCAGCGGACGCCGGTCCCGGGTGGCCGCCACGTACTCGATCTCGCCGGGCCGCAGGCCCTGACCCGCCACCCAGCGCCGGAACACCTCGAGCACGTCGACGATCCGGTCGGGCGACACCGCGGCCACCGCTTCCAGGTGGGTGAGCCGCCCCTGCCGCCAGTTCGCGATCTGCCCGGGCACCACCCACCCGAGCCCGACCAGCACGTCGAGCGGGCCGACGTGCCGCTGCTTCGCGAGCGCCCGCTCCGCGGCGACGACCACCCGGCGTTCCAACTTCGAGGCAGGCTGCACAGCTCCGCAGAATACCCAGTTCCCGCTCACCGAACAGCCGAGGACGACGGCACCGTCACCGGGCTCACCCGAGACGGCGCTGGTGGATTCGGTTCAGGGCGGCGCCGGAGGACAGTTCCGCGCGGTGCGCCGGATTCGCCTGGTAGTGCCGGAGAGTTCGGTACACCAGCACGGGATCGCTGGCCAGCCACATTCCGCGGATGGCCATGTCCGGCAGCGCCGGGCTCCGGCGGCCGGTGATCTCGACCGGGGCCGACGAGTACGGCGCGACCAGGATCATTGGGGAGCCACCGATCGCGGCGGGCCGGATCTCGGCGACCGAGTCCCACGGGAGGCGGTGGGTGAAGCCGGGGCCGTGGTGGACCAGGCCACTCGGGGTGAGACACAGCCGGCCCGGGGCGCCGGACAACATCCGTACCGTCGACCAGCCCAGCAGGACCACCGCGGTGAGTGAGATGACCGCGAGCGCGATGCCGATGGAATCTCCTGCCGCGAGGGAGCCCCAGCCGAAGAGCACCAGGGCACCGGTGATGAGGAGCAGGGTGGCCGCCGGCCAGTAGTAGGACCACCGTGAGTAACGGAATGTCACGGGGTCGGGTCCGGTGGGGCCGGCCGATCGGCGGGGACGCCACCACGTGATCACGCCGACCCCGACCAGATGCGCCAGCAGGAGAGCGGCCGCGCCGAAGCCGAGCACGCCGGCGGGAGCGCCGTTGACGGCGGACAGGATCGCGCCGGCGGCGCTGCCGGCAGCCAGCAGGGCCAGTGCCATGAACGAGGTGGTGATCAGACCGCCCGGCCCCACCCCGGCCCACGGTGACGTCTCGTCCGACATGGCGCCCTCTCCTAGAAGATCTTCTGCCAGAGCCGCTCGGCATCGTCGCCCACCTCGCCGATCGCCTTGCCCACCGCGGCCTGCCCCTGGTTGAAGGCGTCCTGCACGCCCTCCGGCAACCGGTCGTACCCGGCGTCGATGACGCCGCCGGCGGCCAGGCCGGCGACCGCGCCGCCGATCGCCGCACCGACCACGACGGTCACCGGGTTGGCGCCCATCGCACCGAGTGCGGCGCCGGTCGCGGCACCGCCGGCGATCGAGGCGAGCATGCCGCCACCGCCGGACGCGATCGCCTTCACCGCGGGCTTCCCCTGGTGGATGTCGTAGCCGACGCCGGCCACGGTGATCGCCGCCCCGATGACCGGGATCTTGCCGGCGAAGCGTTCGCCGAGCGTGGCGGCCTGCCGCTGAGCCACGTGGCTGTCCATGATCTCGTCGGATATCGACCTGATGAGCGACCTGGAATGCGCCGACCCGCCCTGCGACTTCAGGTAGTGGCCCTCGAGCTTGCCGGCCTGCTCCAGGGCCTCGGCGCTGTGCTTCTGGAGGATCTCGATGTGGGTGGCGAGGAATCCGCCACCGATGCCATTGGTGACGTCCCCGACGGCCAGGGGCCATTTCTGACGTACGTCGTCGGCCATGTTCTTGAGGATGTCCGCACCGAACCGCCAAGCCTCGTCGGCCTTGCGCGCCTCGCTCTCGGCAAGGACGTAGGCGTCCGCCTGCCGCCGATGAAAGGCAGCGGTATCCGGGTCCGGAATTTCGGGCACGACGGGTGCCGGGAGCGGATCGTGGATGGTGAAGCCGTCGACGATCAGGCCACCGGCCAGTGCGATCTCCCGGGCACCGGCCATGTGTTGCTGCGCGGCGGCCAGGTGATTGGCGTATTCGGTCAAACGGCGGCTGGTGGCTCCGATCTCGGAGTGCAGGCTGCCCGCGGTCGCCGCGGTCTCCGCCGCGCGACGCCGGAACGCGCTGCCGGCCGCGCCGTGCCAGCCGCGCTGGGCGTCGGCTCGCACCTCCGCCGTCGCCGAGGCGCACGCGGCGACCTCGAATCCCAGCCCATCCCGGAGCCAGCGGGCGGTGGCGCGCACCTCCTCCGGCCGGCCGTCCAGGCGGGTGTCGATGGGCATCAGTACGCCTCGTGCAGACTCTGCCCCGCGTCCGCGTCTTCCTGGGCGTACACCCGGCTCGCCTCGGCCACTCGTGATCCGGTCCCGCGCAGGCTCTCGGCCAGACTTGCCGCGCCCGCACAGAGCCGAGCGAGCACATCGGACACGACCGGAGTGCCCGGGCCGGCGTCCGGGGGTGACGGGGCGGACGATCCGGCCGTGTCCACGCTGTCGCCGACCCGGATGAGCCGATCGGCGATGGCGTCGAGCACGGCCACGTCGACGTTCAACAACAGATCGCTCACGGTGCCTGTCCCTCCGCATCGCGCCGTAGATGCTCGGGAATACTCACGTCCATCAGGATCAGTTCAACGCCGGTCGTCTCCCGAATTCGCTCCAATTGAGTGGCGGGCACGACCGTCCACGGCTGCGCCGCGCCGCAGCAGTCGACCAGCCGGTCCAGCGCCGAATAGACGAGCAGCGCGAGCTGCCCCGCCCGAGTGCGGCGCAGGTCCACGGTGAGCCCCGTGTCGCCCACTCCCACCTGGGAACACGGAACATAGACGTACGGTGGCAGGTCGCTCTGACGCGGTGTCCCGGGATCCGGCGGCACGGCGACCTCCGATCGTTCGGCAGCGACCCCGGACGCTGGTCGCCCTCCTCGATCCGGCTCTTGCCCTTACCAGTTTCAGCCTTGCGCCAGCGGGGCGTGGTAGCAGGTCAGGTCCCAGGTGACGGCGTGTGGCGGGGCGCCGCGCCGGGCCTTGCGGTGGCCGGCCAGGAAGGTGATGTTCGCGGTGCCGGCCAGGTAGCACCACACGTCCATCTCCTCCTCGTTGCCGTAGTAGAAGTACTCGTGGTGCACGATCCGGTCGCCGTCCAGGAACGGTTGTTGCATCCGCTGCTGCGCCTCGGCGGGCAGGTTGCCCAGGAAGCCGCGAATGCTCTCGCCGAGCCCGAGGTCGAGGTCGACGGGCGCCGCCGGGTTCGCGACGACGTCGCCCGGTGCGGCCTTCGACGGGCGCTGCCGCACCCGGGCCTCGGTGAGCGACCGGCGCACGTAGCGGTAGACGGTCAGCCGCTCCGCCCCGTCCATCACGACCAGGGCGTCCGCGCCGAGCACCGTCCCGCGCGGCCGGCGGGGATTGTCGTAGTCGTCGGTGGCCCACCACCGGACCGTCGCCCCGGCCTCGGCGGCGATCCGCCGCCGGGTCTGCTCGGTGATCCGGCTCCACCAGTGGTCGCGGTCCATCGCCGGCGTGAGTTCGAGCTCGCCGGCCGCGTGCAGCGGCGCCGCCGACGGCTGCCGCGTCTTCCCGGGCAGGAACCTCATCCCTCCAACCTAAGTGGACGGCACCCGGGCTACCAGTCGAATGTGCCGGGGAAGGTGACGTCGGCCAGCTCGTTCTGACCCTTCAGGTTCGGGTGGAAGAAGTCGAACGTATTCAGCAGGCCGATGCTGAACCGGACGTCGTGCACCGCGCCGTCGTCCCAGCGACATCTACTTCCGTACGCCTCGCACGCCGCCCGCAGCTCCCCGTCGTACGCGTCGATCCGGTCCCGCACCGCGCGCCGCCGCCGCTCGGCGCTGTCCGCGGTCGACCTCGGGTCGGCCAGCATCGACGGGCAGATGCCACGCGAGTTCCACACCCGGACCACCTCGTCGTCGTCCCGGCCGACCTGCCACAGCCGGTACAGGTCCGGCACGCTGACCACCAGGATCCGCGCCTTGGGCAGGCCCTTCTTCAGCCGGGCCAGCCCCCGGTCCACCTCGTCGCGGAACTTCGCCACCGAGGTCATCCCGCCGGCCGACCCGGCACACGCGTCGTTCGCGCCGATCAGGACGGTCACGTAGGACACCTTCGCGTCGACCGCCCGCGCCGCCTGCCCGGCCAGCGCGTCCGCCTCGGCCCCCGGCTCGGCGAAGTTGTGCACATGACCCTTGATCTTGGAGTTCATCGCCAGGATCCGCCGGTAGTGGCTGTCCACGTCGCCGCCGTCCCCGGCCGCCCAGGAGTTCCGGCTGCACGCCAGGTAGGCCAGGCAGCTGCCGACCCCGGCGGTGATCGAGTCCCCGAGCGCGGCCATCGACGCCGGATAGCCCGTCGCGCCGGCGGTCGGCGCCGTGGTCCTGTTCCGGGTCGGCTCCGGGTCGGCCGCGCCGGCGCCGCCCTCACAGGCCAGCGCCGTCACCGCGAGCAGGGCCAGGACAGCGAGGTGCCAGCGGCGCAGCATCATTCCCCCGATTTAACCGACAGCAACAACTTCGGCACGATATGCCATCAGCCTTCGGTCGTCACGCACTACACACCCACAGGCTCAACCCTGGCACTCTGCCCCAAGCCAAAAATGTCACACCCCTGAGGCAACATGGCAGACCAGCTAGGCACTTGCCTAGTCTCGCCAGCATCGAACAGGGGCCCCGGTGAATCTTGAGGAGATTAAGGCGGAGCTGCGTAAAATCCGACCCGGCCAGTCACATGGTCGCCCCGCAGTGCACCAACCCTTCGTCCTCATCTGGGGTGCTCAGCGAGCCGTCAGCGGCCAATCGCGACAAGCGAAGTGGTCGGATGTCCGATCCGCTCTGAGCGCAGCCATCTCGGAGCTTGACGGCAGCGCTCACCCCGACGTGGCAGCACTCCCCGTTTTTACCCTTCGGAATTCCCGATTGTGGGCGATTGAGCAGGCGGCATCCGCCTCATCCGCGCGGAGCGCGCACGCAGCTCGATGGCTCAACGCGACAAATCCACTCGTCGGCCTGTCCCCCGAGGCTTTCAGTGCGCTGGGTGAGACAGCAGCATTCGAGGAGTTCGCACACGCGGCCGTCGACAAACTTGACGAGACCTCAGCACGGTCCCTACTGGACTATTTTAGTGTCGAAATGCCGCTTTTCCGGGGATTCGGCGAGGTTCCAGGTGTCAACGTTGGCTCCCTCTTCACTAACCGCGCCGACCTACACAAACAACGAGTACATCGTGCGCTTCAGGCTGGCATTGTCGGCACTGGCGCTAGCGGCGCTGAATCCATCGTCGTCTCAGGCGGTTACGAAGACAAAGACTTCGGAGACTGGATCATCTACACCGGCCACGGCGGCCGGGACGCGGATTCCAAACGGCAGATAGCAGACCAGAGCCCGACGACATCTGGCAACGCCGCGCTGATTACTAGCCACCTCGACCATGCTCCGGTGCGTGTCATCCGCGGCGCCCACGACAGTCCGCATGCTCCAACATCCGGTCTTCGCTACGACGGCCTCTACCTAGTGGAGAAATTCTGGAGTGAAATCGGACGGGACGGATTCAGGCTCTGCCGGTACCGACTCGTTCGCCTCCAGCCAACCGTCGCCGTTACGGATGGCGTCGATGTCCAGCCTCCAGTTCTTCCGGAAGGCACAATTAGCCCAGGCCGCCGGACGACAGTATCTGAGCGAGTCATTCGTAGTGTCGGAGTTGCCAGTGCAACCAAGGTTTTGCATAACCACACCTGCCAGGTGTGCGATACCCGCCTGGTTGTGCAGGGCCGCGGATACGCCGAAGGCGCGCACATTCGACCGCTCGGCGAGCCGCATCGGGGCGCCGACACGCCCGCCAACATGCTGTGTCTCTGCCCTAATTGCCACGTGCTTTTCGACAACGGCGCCATCTCCATCGATGACGACCTGACAATCCAATCAGACCACCCCCACCGCGGAGCGCTCCGGGAAGCCGAGGGCCATGCGATCGATCGGGCGGCCCTGAGGTACCACAGCAACATTTACCCGATAAAGTAGATATTGATCCGTTTTCGTCCGGAAGATGTCACGCGCAATAGCCCTCGCCTGCGAGCCAAATCCTGCTGGCGTCCAGGACGGCAGAAATCGCATACAACCGATCCGGGATCGATCGCGTCGGATATGCGGAAGTAGCGGTGACATCGGGAGCGGGGACCATGTCGGACGGTTCGGACAGCGAGTACCTGGGCTACGTGCACGGGCGTGTCCAGGAGTTACGGCGTACGGCGTACCTGCTCAGCGGCGACCGGCATCAGGCGGACGACCTGGTGCAGGAGACGCTGACGAAGCTGTACGCCCGGTGGCCGCGGATCCGCCGGGTGGACAACGTGGACGCGTACACGCACACCATGCTGGTCCGCGCGTTCCTCGACGACCGCCGGCGCGGCTGGTGGAAGGTGCGTCTGCTGAGCTGGACGCCGGAGCCCCCGCCGCCCGACGAGGGGGCGCCCGAGGACCGGGCCGTGATCCGGGCCGCGCTGGCGCAGCTGCCGCCCCGGCAGCAGGCCGTGCTGGTGCTGCGCTACCTGTGCGACCGGTCGGTCAAGGACGTCGCCGAGCTGCTGCGCTGCTCCGAGGGGACCGTGAAGAGTCAGACCTCGCACGGCCTGAACCGGCTCCGTGAGCTGCTCGGCCCCCGCTTCCCGCACACCGCCGTGGCCCGGAGCCGAGGATGAGAGACGAGAACGAGATGATCGACGACGAGGGCGCGGTGCGGCTGCTCGAGCCACTGCGGGGCGATCCGGACGTCCGTACCGTGATCGATGTTCCCCGGGCCATGGCGGAGGGACTCCGCCGGCGCAGATTGCGCCGCTGGTCCTCGGGGGTGGCGGCGCTGGCGGTGACGGCCGTGGCCGCGGGCGGTGGCACGTTCGCGGTGGCCGCCATGCGGCCGGACGACCCGCTCCCCCGGCCCACGCCGACGGCGAGCGCGCGCACCCCGAGCGCCGCCGCCGCGCCGGTCGGGCCGGCCTCGTGCGCGGTCACCCGCCTGCCCACCGCGGGGGTCAAGAAAGCCCTGGCCACCGCCGGTGACCCGAGCGGACGGTGGGCGGCCGGGCGGCTCTACTCGACCGCCGGTCATCCGACGAAGCTGGTCGTCTGGAAGGACGGCGCGATCGACAAGCAGGTGGCGATGCCCGGCAGCGATGCCACCTTCGGCGACCTGAACAGCGCCGGGCACGGGCTGGTGACCGCCTACGGCGCGGGCGACCACGAGTCGTCGTACTTCTACCAGGATGGTCGCTTCACCAGGTTGCGTGGCAGCGACGTGTCGGCCGGCGCCCTCAACGAGGCCGGGGTGATCGTCGGCGGGCGGACGGTCTCGGCCGACCTCGACATGATCCCGGTCCGCTGGGCCTCGGCCACCGCGGCGCCGCAGCCGCTCCCGTTGCCGGCCAGTGCCACCAACGGGTCGGCGGGCGACATCGCCGAGGACGGCACGATCCTCGGCTCGGTCAGCGTCGGCACCAAGACCGCGGCCGCCTACCTGTGGTTCCCCGACGGCACCGGCCGCTACCTGCCGGTGCCGAAGATGCGGGACGGCACCCGGGCGACCTCGTTCGTGGGGCAGTCGATCAGCAACGGCTGGGTGGCCGGCAGCGCCGTCCTGGACACCGCCGATTCGAGCACCTTCACGCCGGTGCGCTACCGGATCGCCACCGGCGAGTACGAGTTCCTGCCCAGGGAGCTGGGGACCGCCGCCCGGATCTCGGCCGACGGCTGGATCGTCGGCGAGGGCCAGTTCTCCCCGGTCCTGGTCGCCGGCACACGTGCGGTGAAGCTGCCGCCGTACGGCCCGACCAGCAAGAACCCGGGCGAGATCAGCTACGACGTCCGCGGCATCAGTGCGGACGGCGCCGTGATCGTCGGCTACAAGGCCGGACTCCAGCTGACCAACGACCCCCTCATGTGGACCTGCCGCTGACGGGGTCGGGCAACGGGGGATGCCGGCCGGCGATCGTGGGCGCCGGCCGGCATCGTGGTGATCACCCCGCGGTGACGGTCCGGATCTCCGCGAGCCCGGTGTCCCGGGTCGTCCCGGAGACCCCGGTGACGGTGAACCGCAGGCCGGTCACCACTCGCGGGGCGAACGTGACCAGCAGCGGAGCGCCGTCGTCGGGCAGCGGCCCGACCGGGACCGTGCTGCCGTCGGAGAACGTGAGCACGGCCGAGGTCACCTGCTCGGCCCGGCTCGGGCGGTCGTAGAGCAGGATCCGCCCGAGCCGCTGCGGCACCGCCCAGTGCAGGTCGAGCCAGGCGCCGGTGGTCTCGCCCGCGGTCACCCACTCGCCGATCAGGTCGGCGCCGACCCGGCCGTCGACCGCTTTTGCCGGGACCTGCACGGTCGCGACGTTGCCCGACGATCCGGTGACCCGGGCCAGCGCGGCCACGTTGCGCCCGGGACCGACGGGCGGGGCGACCGTGACGTTGCGCCGCAGGTAGGGACCGTAGTTCCCGCGCGTGCACCAGTCCGCGGTCTGGCACACCACCGGATCGTGCGGGGCGTAGGTCAGGAAGTAGCCGAGCTTGGTCTCGTACTGCGTGGCGGTCAGGTTCGCCGGCTGCCGGTTCACCGGGTACCCGAGGTGGCCGATCGTCCGGTGCGGCGTGCGATACCGCTGCTGAGCGGCCCAGGCGAAGTAGGCGGCCGAGTGATGATCATCGTGGTCGCCGTCGCCGAACGCCCCCCGGAAGTCGAGGGTCCGGATCACCCGCGGCCGCCGGGTGTCCAGAATCGCGAGCAAAACCCCGATCAAGGACGAGCGACTGTACGGCTGAGTCCGGTCCAGGGTCCGCACCCGCGCCGCCGGATCGAGCCAGAGCAGCTGCAGGGTCTGGTCCGGCCAGCCGCCGACCCGGTCCGGCAGACGCAGGAAGAGCAGCGTGACCGGGCTCCCGTCGAGGGTGGCGCGGTGGACGGCGTGACCGTTCACGATCAGCGTGTCCTCGGTCCATCCGTCGGGGCGGGCGGCCATCCTCGCGTACGCCGCCATCTCGCCCTCCTCCCGTCCACGCCAGTAGGCCTCGCCCCGGGCGGCGTCGCCGGACGTGACGTAGAGCGTGGTGACGCAGCGGCCGGCCCGGATGTCGTCGCTGATCTCCGGGTTGACGAACAGCAGGTCGTCGTCCTCGTGTGCCACCACGGTCAGGTTCTCGCAGGTCACGGACGTGGCTGTGGCGGAGGCGGGCACGACCGCGGGCGACAGGGCAAGCACGGCTGCGGCGAATTTGGTCCAGCGCACTGCGCTCCCCTCGGTAACGGTGCATTTCGTAGTACACCAACGCGGGAGAGGCGGTCGAGTGCCGGATCAGGTGATTACGTTCGTACCTCGCAAATCGGTCTTGTCTTTGATCCTGAAAGAGAAATCATTGCGTGGATGAAGTTACGTTCTCTTTGCAAGGTCTTGCATCGACCGGTTTGCGCCCTAGGCTGAGCCCGGCCCTGTCCAAAGAGGATGGTTCCGGCTCATGCCGGACATCACCGGATCTCTCCAGGAGAGTTATGCGTTCGCTCAGCAAGGCGCTGATCGCCCTGATCGTCGGCTTCGCCGGAATGTTCGCCGCGATCAGCCCGGCCGCCGCGGCCTCGACGCCCCAGCAGCTCGGCGGGCTCGACCTCGGCGCCTACTGCCGCTCGATCGGCTACTCCGACGCCGCCCTGACCGGTTCGACCGCCTATGACTGGCACTGCGTGGCCGGCGACGGCAGCCGGCACGACCTGACCTTCGAGGCCGCCTGCCGCTGGACCTACGGCACCGGCACCGCGGTCGACCGGATCGGCAGCTTCACCGACCCCACCTCGGTCTCCTGCTGGAACGTGACGTCCACCGTGGTCACCCCGGCGATCAACGAATACTGCGTCTCCACCGGGCACAGCGCCGCCGCCCTGCTCGGCACCACGGTCTACGACTGGCACTGCGTCAACTACAGCCGGGTCGACCCGGTCTACTTCGACGTCAACCTGCCCGCGGCCTGCAAATACACGGTCGGCAGCACGGCGACGATCGACCGCTTCGCCAACTACTACGACGCCGCCACCTGGCAGTGCCGGGTCTGAAAAACCTTCCCGGGGTTGCGCTGACCGCGCAACCCCGGGCCGCGGCCAGCCGGAAACCACCAAGGGCTTCGATGTACGGCCGGGGCATCTCGCACGGAATCGAACACTTTCCATCATTCCGGTGACCAGCCAAGTACTTATTGACATCAATCACGAATATTGCGAGTGTGCGTCCAGCATGTTTCGTGTGTGAATTTGTGAACGTCTCTTCAAGGAGAGGCCCGATGTCAACAACCACTCATCGCTTCGGCCGCGCAGGCACCGCCCTGCTGGGCACCCTACTCCTCACGCTTGCGTCTGTGAACGTTCCCACATCGGCTTCAGCTGGGACGATGTCCGCCGGCGACACCTCCTGCGCCACCACCGGCTCGATCGATTTCGGGGTGGATCTGGCCGGCCCCGGCTGGAAATTCACGACCGGCGACGACCCCGCGTGGGCGGACCCGTCCTTCACCGACACCACCTGGCGGGACTGGACCGTCCCGGACAACTGGGGGACGCAGGCCGACCTCTCGTCGTACGACGGATTCGCCTGGTACCGCAAGACCTTCACCCTGCCCGCCCGGCCGGCCGGGGTCACCGACTCCGCCGTGGTCGCCGCGCTCGGCAAGATCGACGACGCCGACCAGACCTTCCTCAACGGCCAGGAGATCGGGCACACCGGCGGTTTCCCGCCGGTCTTCGACTCCACCTGGGAGGTCCCGCGCGAGTACTACCCGGCCGACGGGCTGCTGCGCTGGGGCGCCACCAACACCCTCGCCGTCCGCGTCTACGACGGCACCGGGGGCGGCGGCTTCTACCAGGGTCCGGTCGGGTTGTTCTCCAAGGCCCGCCTGCGGGCGCTCGCCGGAACCACGGGCACGGCGGCATCCCGTACCCAATTGGCTCATGTCTGTTCGATCTTGAATCGCCAGCATCGCGCGGTCGCGACCGGGGATCTCCGTGGGTATGCCGCGACCCTGGCGCCGGGCTTCTTCCACCAGGGCGACACCGCCGAGCGGCGACTCGCGTCCCTCCGGTCGACCGGCCGCACGACGCTGACCGACACGCAGGCCGAGGTGTTCGTGGACAGCCAGGGCCGGCTCGTCGTCGACACCATCCGCACCTGGGGAAACCTCGTGCCGACCCGGGAGCTGCTCTACCTCGACCCGCGCCGGGACCTGGAGCTGGGCGACCACGCGCGGTTCTTCCGGGACGACTACGCCTCCGCCGCGATGGGCCGCCGGGCGCAGTTCAATGTGTACCTGCCGCCGAGCTACACCCGTACGACGAATCGGAAGTATCCGGTCGTCTACCTGCTCAACGGTTTCAACGGCAGCAACATCGAGTGGGAGGCGCGGAACATCGACGCCGTCCTCGACAAGGTGGTCGAGGACAACGGCCTGGAGGAGTCGATCGTCGTCTTCCCGGACGGCGGCAGCGGCTGGTACGTCGACACATCGGCCGGCAACTACCGCACGATGATCGTCGACGAGATCGTCCCGCTGGTCGACCGCTCCTACCGGACGATCGCGGACCGTGACCACCGCGGGATCAGCGGCGTCTCGATGGGCGGGCAGGGCGCGTTCACCCTGGGCCTGAAGAACCCGGCGGTGTTCAGCTCGATCGCCAGCCACATGGGCGCGCTCAGCCTGTCACCGCTGGTCGGGACGGCCGCTGAACAGGCCGCCAACGCCGGGCTGCGGCCGCTCACCCTGGTCGCCGGGATGACGGCGGCCGAGCTGAACCAGCACCGGTACTACTTCGACGGCGGTGACTCCGACGACTACCGCTTCGGGGTGGCCGCGCAGCAGATGAGCACGGCGCTGGCGGCGAAGGGGGTCCGGCACGACTACCAGCTCGGCCCCGGGCGGCACGACGACGCGTACTGGATCCCGAAGCTGGACCGCTCGTTCGGCCTGCACAGTGAACAGTTCCGGGCACATCCGGTGCAGCAGCCCCACGAGCCGAAGCCGGTGAAGACGCCGTACATCTGGCCCTGATCGTGATTTTGCCGGGTCGCCGGAGGCACCTTCTGCGGCGACCCGGCATCTGCCGTGTCCGGGCTCAGTGCTCCTTCTTGATCACGAAGTAGGAGCCGCGAATGGTCCCGGCCAGCTTCGACTTCTGCCGGGCGAACTTGAACGCCCCCAACTCGGCCGGCACCTCCATGCCGTCGGAGAGCTTGAACCCGACCGCCCGCTTCCCACCGTCGTCGACGGTGTACATCACGTTGATCGACAGGCCGTCCTCGTAGAAGACGTAGGCCATCCGGATGTTCTCGACCTGGAACGAGCTCGCCTCGAGCGGCTTGGCCGAGATGACCAGACCCCGCTCCTCGTCAAGGATGCGGGTCACCCACTCGACCGCCGCCGTGGCCTCATCGGCCGGCTCCACGGTGAAGACATGCCCGTACTTGTTCTTGAAGTACCGAGCCTCGTTCGCCCGAAGCCCGGCCAGCGCCTCGGCAACGGGCGACGACTCCAACCCCACGGTCGACACGGTCTCGAAGTCCACGGCATAGGTCATCAGGTCTTACCTCCGCTGCGTAGGTCCCACCACCACGACGGATTCTCCCCGACCGGCCCCACCGTTGCCCCGGGCATCGAACGACAGCGCTCCAGGTGATGTCAGAAGTGTGCCATGCGTGTCGCACCCTCCCCGCTAGTGGCAGAACTTTGACATCTCAGATTCGTGATTCTCTGCGCGTTTCTAGGGCTAACGCAGCCTGACCGACTTGGCGGCTACAGAGTTGGAACAATCAAGAAATGTCAGAGCAATGACTCACGGCCAGTCTGCTCTCACTAGCGGCAGTCAGCGGCACCGGGCGGGGACTCGGGACGACGGCAGCTCGCCCTGAACATTTCCTCCGCATGATTCACGTCCCTTTCACCAGGAACGGAGTTCACATATGCCCAACTCCAGCAAGCGGATGCGCGCGCTGATGGCTACGGGAGCCCTCGGGACGACCATGGCCCTCGTGCTCGCCGGCTGTGGCGCCCGGGCCGGCGACGAAACGGCCAGTGCCGGATCGTCCCCGGCAGCCAGCTGTGTCGACACGTCCGGAGACACCGTCAAGCTCGGCTTCCTCAACTCCCTCACCGGCGGCATGGCGATCTCCGAGAAGACCGTCTCCAATGTGCTGCACATGGCCTCCGACGAGATCAACGCCAGCGGCGGCATCCTCGGCAAAAAGATCAAGTACGTCCAGGAGGACGGCGCCACCGACTGGCCGACCTTCGCGGAGAAGACCGAGAAGCTGCTCACCCAGGACTGCGTCGCCGCGATCTTCGGCGGCTGGACCTCGTCCTCCCGCAAGGCCGTGAAGCCGGTCGTCGAGAAGCTCAACGGCCTCTTCTTCTACCCGGTGCAGTACGAGGGCCTCGAGTCGTCACCGAACATCTACTACACCGGCGCGACCACCAACCAGCAGATCATCCCGGCGATGGACTTCCTCGCCTCCAAGGGCGTGAAGACGCTGTTCCTCGCCGGCAGCGACTACGTCTTCCCCCGCACCGCGAACGCGATCATCAAGCTCTACGCGGCCAAGCTCGGCATCAAGATCGTCGGCGAGGAGTACGTGCCCCTCGACAAGGACGACTGGACCAGCCAGGTGGCGAAGATCGCGGCGGCCAAGCCCGACTTCATCTTCAACACCATCAACGGCTCGTCGAACGTCGGCTTCATCAAGGCGTACTACGACGCCGGCCTCACCCCCGCGAAGACGCCGATCATCTCGGTGTCGATCGCCGAGGAGGAGGCGCCGGCCATGGGCCACGCGGTCACCGGGAACTACGCGTCCTGGAACTACTTCCAGTCGCTCAAGACCGACACCAACCCGAAGTTCATCGACAGCTGGAAGGCCTACCCCAACAGCAGCGGCGTCACCTCCGACCCGATGGAGGCCGCCTACATCTCGCTGTACCTGTACAAGGCCCTCGTCGAGGCGGCCGGCTCGTTCGACGTCGACGCGGTGAACGCCGCGGCGAAGAAGAACACCATCACGTTCGACGCACCGGAGGGCAAGGTCACGCTCGACGGCGAGAACCACCACATCTCCAAGCCGGGCCACATCGGACAGATCAACGCCAACAACCAGTTCGACATCGTCTGGTCCTCCGACAAGTTCATCGAGCCGGACCCGTACCTCAAGGCCTACGACTGGTTCCCGGCGGACGTCCGCGAGCAGCTGGTGGCCGCAGCAGGCTGATCGCCCGCGGGGTCGCATGTCGCCCACGGCATGCGACCCCTCCCCTCCACAGAGACGCTAGAGAGAGCGAGTGCACGTGGACGCACTGATCGCACCGCTGTTGAACGGCAGCGCACAGGGCGCGCTGCTCCTGCTCGCCGCGCTGGGCCTCTCGCTCACCTTCGGCCAGATGGGCGTGATCAACATGGCTCACGGCGAGTTCCTCATGATCGGAGCCTTCGCCGCCTACCTCGTCCAGCAGGTGATCGCGGCCAGCGACCTGTCGATCCCGGTCGCGCTGCCGGTCGCGTTCGTCGTCGCGGGCCTGTTCGGCCTCCTGCTCGAGGTAACCATCATCCAATGGATGTACCGCCGGCCCCTCGACACCCTGCTCGTCACGGTCGGTGTCAGCCTGGTCCTCCAGCAGGCGGCACTGCAGATCTTCCCGTCCCAGGGCGTCCCGGTGGAGAAGCCCGACTGGCTCGACGGGCAGCTGAACATCCTCGGCTACGAATGGCCGCTGCGGCAGGTGTTCACCATCCTGCTCGCGACCGCCTGCGTCGCCGCGCTGGCGGCCTGGCTCAAGTACACCGCGTTCGGCCGCCGCATCCGGGCGACCGTGCACAACCGGGACCTCGCCGAGACCTCGGGGATCTCCACCCGCACCATCGACCGCCTCACCTTCTTCACCGGTTCGGGACTGGCCGGGGTCGCGGGCGTGGCCGCGTCGCTGATCGGCGGCACGAACTCCCAAATGGGCGCGCAGTACATCATCCCGGCCTTCCTCGTCGTGGCCGCCGGTGGCATCGGCCAGCTCAAGGGCACCATCATCGCCGCGTGGGTGGTGGGTGTCGCCCTCTCGTACTTCGCCTACTGGACGACCGGCAGCTTCGCGCAGGTGCTCGCCTTCATCCTCGTGATCGTCTTCCTGCAACTACGCCCTCAGGGCCTGTTCACGGTGCGAACCAGGAGTCTGGTATGACCAAGTTGAAGCCTTGGATCTCCCTCAGCGGCATCGGGGCGTTCGCCGTCCTGCTCCTCGCGGTCGCTCCGCTCGTGCTCACCGATCACTGGCTCAGCAACCTCGGCAAGTACTGCTGCTGGGCCATCGCCGCCGTCGGCATCGGCCTGGCGTGGGGCCGCGGCGGGATGCTCGTGATGGGGCAGGGGGTGTTCTTCGCCCTCGGCGCCTACTCGATGGCCATGCACCTCACGCTGGAGACCGCCGGTGACCGAATCCCGGGGTTCATGGTGCTCTACGACCCGCTGGCGCCGCTCCCGGCATTCTGGGAGCCGTTCCGCAGCACGGGATTCACCCTGCTGGCGATCGTGCTGCTCCCGGTGATCCTGGCCGGCATCCTCGGCTACGCGCTGTTCAAGCGGCGCGTGAAGGGCGCGTACTTCGCGATCCTGACGCAGGCGCTCGCCGTCGCGCTGGCCACCCTGATCAGCTCCACGATCCGCGAGACCGGGGGCGACACCGGGCTCAGCGACTTCAAGTACTTCTTCGGCTTCGTGCTGAACGACCCGGCGAACAAGCTGATGGTCTATCTCATCGCGGCCGCGCTGCTCATCGTGTGCCTGCTCGCGGTGTGGCAGCTCTACCGCAGCCGCTTCGGCGAACTCCTCATCGCCACCCGGGACGCCGAGGAGCGCGTGCGCTTCCTCGGCTACGACCCGGCCAACGTCAAGCTTGTCGCGTTCGTCGTCTCCGCGCTGATGGCAAGCATCGGCGGAGCGATGTTCGTGCCCATCGTCGGCATCATCACTCCGGCCGAGGTGGGCGCCGCCGCCTCGATCCTCATGATCGCCGGCGTCGCCTTCGGCGGCCGCGCATCGCTCTTCGGACCCGCACTCGGCGCGATGGCGGTCGGATGGGGACAGTCGAGCCTCGGCTCGACCTGGCCCGAGGGCTGGATCTACATCCTCGGTCTCCTGTTCATCGTCGTCATCCTCTTCCTGCCGAACGGGCTGTCGTCGCTGCCGGCCAGGTTCATGGCGCGGGCGCGCCGAAGCGCCGGCCCACAGCCCGCCCCGGCGATCGTCGCCGCAGAGCTCGAAGAGGTCCGGTCATGACCGATGATTCGCTCGTTGTCACCGACCTACGCGTCGAGTTCTCGGGCTTCGTCGCGGTCGGCGGCGTCTCCTTCGACGCTCATCCCGGCGAGGTCCGATTCCTCATCGGCCCGAACGGCGCCGGCAAAACGACCTGCATCGACGCCATCACCGGGCTGTCCAAGGGCACCGGGTCGGCCCGGCTCGGCGACAAAGAGCTGCTCGGCAAGCAGGTGCACAAGATCGTCCGCCTGGGGGTCGGCCGCACCTTCCAGACCGCGAGCGTCTTCGACGAGCTCTCGGTGCTGCAGAACCTGGACATCGCCGCCGGACGCCACCGGTCCTCGGCCGCGCTGCTGCGGGCCCGGCGCGGCGTCGACCCGTCGATCGAGCACGCGCTGGAGGAGACCGGACTCACCGGCGAGCTGGCCACGCCGGCCGGCATCCTGTCGCACGGCCAGAAGCAGTGGCTGGAGATCGCGATGCTGCTCGTGCAGGACGCGAAGGTGCTGCTGCTCGACGAGCCCGTCGCCGGCATGAGCCAGGACGAGCGCACCGCGACCGGCGAGCTCCTGCAGCGCGTCGCGGCGAAGCGCATCGTGCTCGTGGTCGAGCACGACATGGACTTCATGCGCCGCTTCGCCACCCGCGTGACGGTGCTGCACCAGGGCAAGGTGCTGTCGCAGGGCACGGTGGCCGAGGTTCAGGCCGATCCCAAGGTGCAGGAGGTCTACCTCGGCACCGCGGGCGCCGCCACCACGGCCGCCATGGCGGTCGTGCCCGAACCTGTGGCGGCCGGGACGCAGAAGCTGACGGAGGACTGACATGCTGGAGCTCACCGACATCGAGGCCGGCTACGGGCGCACTCAGGTGCTGCACGGCGTGACGGTGCCGTCCGGCAAGGTCGTCGCCGTGCTCGGCCACAACGGCGCCGGCAAGACGACCCTGCTGCGTCTCGCGATCGGCCTCATCAAGCCGTCGAAGGGCCGCGTGTTGTTCGACGGCGAGGACATCACGTCACTCGCCCCCAACCGGCGCGTCGCTCGCGGCATGGCGTACGTGCCGCAGGGCCAGCAGTCGTTCGGCGACCTCACGACGCTGGAGAATCTCCAGCTCGTCGCCGACGGGCGCCGGGGCGGCAAGGGCCTCATCGACGCGCAGATGGCTCGCTTCCCCGCACTGGAGCAGTTCGCCACCCGGAAGGCGGGCCTGCTCTCCGGCGGGCAGCGTCAGCAGCTCGCGATCGCCCGCGCCCTCATCACCGAGCCGAAGCTGCTCATCCTCGACGAGCCGACCGAGGGCATCCAGCCCACGATCGTCGCCGAGATCGAGCAGACCATCGTGCAGCTGGCCGCCGACGGCATCAACGTGCTGCTCGTCGAACAGCACATCGGCTTCGCCCTCGAGGCCGCCGAGCACTACGTCGTGCTCGCCTCGGGCTTCGTCACCCAGACCGGAGAGGGAGGCAAGGCCGCCACCTCCACCGTGCGAGCCGCCATGGCGATCTGAGCCGCCATGACCCACACCCGCAATGTCGCCGTAACACCGGGCAGCGAGGATTCCCCAACGCAAGGTGCCTTAGGGGATGCCACTGTGTCGACGTACAACGCGCGCACGGCCGCAGAGGACAGCCTGGAGGACTACGCCTTCCGTTATGTACCGCGCACCTTCCGGCGCTGGAGCGCGGCCTCCGTCGGCGCGACAGCCCTCGGGTCCATCGCGTTCCTCGCCGACTTCTCGATCGGCGCGAGCATCGGCATCGACCACGGCACCCCCAACGCCGTGCTCGGCATCGTGTTCGCGTCGGTCATCATCGTCATCGTCGGCGTGCCCGTCGCCTACTACGCCGCCCGCTACAACCTCGACCTCGACCTCATCGCTCGCGGCTCGGGATTCGGCTACTACGGCTCCATCCTCACGACCGTGGTCTTCGCGGGCTTCACCTGCATCTTCTTCGCCCTGGAGGGCGCCATCATGGCGCAGGGGCTGCAACTGGCGACGGGGTTGCCGCTGTGGCTCGGCTATCTCATCTCGACCGTCGTCGTGATCCCGATCGTCATCTACGGCATGCGTGCGCTGGAGCGCCTGCAGTTCTGGACCACGCCCCTGTGGCTGGCCCTCGCCCTGCTGCCGCTGCTCTGGATCGTCGTCTCCGACCCCGAGGCGGTGAGCGCCTTCACGACGTTCACCGGCAACTCCGACGGCTCGATCAGCTTCGGCGCCGTGGTCTCGAGTGCGGCCGTGTGCTTCGCCCTCACCCCGCAGCTGGCGGAGCAGATCGACTACATCCGCGCCATGCCGCCGCGCACGCCGTCGAACGCCCGCTCGTGGTGGACATCGTTCGCGTTCGCCGGCCCGGGCTGGGTCATCTTCAGCGGCACCAAGCAGGTGATCGGGGTGTTTCTCGCCGTCTACCTCCTCGTGAAGGTCGAACCCGCTCTCGGGCACCAGGCGACCGAACCGGTCAAGCAATTCGTCGTGATGTATCAGACCCTCGTCCCCGACTGGCTCGCGATCGTTCTCGCCCTGGTGCTCGTCGTGGTCGCTCAGGTGAAGATCAACGTGACGAACGCGTACTCGGGCTCGCTCGCATGGTCGAACGTCTTCACCCGGGTAACGAAGCACTACCCGGGTCGTACGATCTTCGTGCTGTTCAATCTCGTGATCGCCTACGTGCTCATGATGTTGGACGTCTTCACCCTCATCTCCTTCGTGCTGAGCCTCTACGCGAACGTCGTCATGGCGTGGCTCGTGACGATCGCCACCGATATCGCGATCAACAAGTGGGTGCTGCGCATCTCGCCACGCTTCCCCGAGTTCCGCCGCGGCATGCTGCACGATTGGAATCCGGTGGGACTCGTGTCGGTGGGGCTCGCCTCGACGCTGTCGCTGCTCGCGTTCGCCGGGCTGCTCGGCGCCGCGGTCAAGCCGTTCTCGGTGCTCATCGCGATCGGCGTCGCGTTCGTGGCCACGCCGGTCACGGCCCTCGCCACGCGGGGGCGCTACTACCTGCGCCGCCGCTCCGACGGCATCGACTCCCCCCGGTTCGACGAGGACGGCAACCCCTCCGGCGAACGGCTCCGCTGCCACGTCACCGGATACACGTTCGAACGGCCGGATATGCTGGCCTCGGCCGAGAGAGGACCGCACGGCGAGGTGCAGTACGTATCGTCGCTGGCGCTCGCGCTCGACGACTCCGATCGCTACGTGCTCCCGCCGGAAGTCACCGGGCCCCCGCGCTGGGCGGCCGCCCGCAGGGCATCCCAACGACGGGGGGAGAAGTGATGGAGGAGCCGGTCGACACGGCGACCGCGATTCTCGCGAGCGCCGCGGTGCTGCTGCGCGAGCGCACCTTCGACGACATCTCCTATCGTGCCCTCGCCGACGAGGTGGGCATCTCGGAACGCACGATCTACCGCCAATACCCGACGCGCGCGCACCTGCTCGCCGCACTCTCGAACTGGATCGAGCAGACCTGCTTCCCGCTGCCGCCGTTCGTGACGGTGTCCGACTTCCGCGCCGCCGTACACGAGCGCTTCCGCGCCTTCGACGCGTCGCCCGCGTACGCCTACGTCGGCGCACGGGCGTCCGCGATCTCGCCGACGCTCGATGCCGAGCCCGCCTACATCACGCGTGCGATCGAGGCGATGCTCGACGTGGCGGCGCCGACACTCAACCAGCGGGATCGCCGGCGGGTCGCGGCATCCCTGCGCTACTTCTCGTCGGCGATGTTCTGGGCACGCCTGCGCACGGGCTTCGACCTGGACGCCGACGAGATCTGCGACGCGTTCGACCGCGCCGTGGGCAGCGTGCTGGCCAGGCTGCTCGACACGACGTGGGCGACGACATGACCGAGTCGGCGGCTGTCCCCGCCCTGAGCGGCACACAAGTGGCGATCCTCGCCGCCTACGCCGAACTGATCGAGGAGCTCGGCAGCGACGACGTGTCGAACCGGGTCATCGCGCGCCGGGCCGGCATCGCCGAGCGCACGGTGTTCCGCAACTACCCCACGCGGGTCGACCTGCTGCTGGCGACCGCGGCGTGGATCGAGGCGACGGTGTTCGCGCGCGAGGAGTCGCACTCGATCTTCGACATCCCCCTCGCGATCCGCGACGCGATGCAACGGTACGACGCACGGCCGGAACTCGCGCACGTCGTCGCCGAGACGGCGATGCGCGGCGTGAGCGGCGCGGCGCCGTCTCCTGGCCGGGCGCAGCTCGAGCGGCTGCTGGATGCCGAGGTGTCATCCCTCGACGCGGCGCAGCGCAGAGCGGTCATCGCGGCACTGTCGCACCTCGACTCCGTCGGGGCCTGGGTGACATTCCGCCGCGAGTTCGGGATGGACCGGCGAGACATCGCCGACGCCGCCGCATGGGCGGCAGAGGCGGTGCTCGACAGCATCCGCGACCGCGTCGCCCCGTAAGCTCGCCGGGTGTTCGCGAGCGTAGCCGGCTCTCAGCATCCGAGACCTGGACGACTCCGTCAGAGAGCAGCCGCGTCTCCGATCCTGCTACGACTAACGCCGAGCCGAGTGGGACGCAGTCCACTTCCCCGACTGCTCGACCGCTACTGGCAGAACTTGCGCCGCGCGGTCGGCTGGAACGTCCGATACGCGGGCTGCGTCGAGCCGCAACGACGCCTCGCCCCGCACGCACACTTCGCCATCCGCGGCACCAGCCCCCGGGCGAGGCTGGAGCTGGTCGCCAAAGCCACCTACCACCAGGTGTGGTGGCTGCCTGCGGATCAGCTCCGGTACCCGATCAGCCGGCCGCCAGTCCGGGACCCGAAGGCGGGGAGCTGGGCGGACCCGGACACCGGTGTATGTGTCCGTCCTGCTACGTCGGATTCTGCTCGCGAACCGGGAGACCCGGCCGACTCTCCCCGCACCCCGCCGGATGGATCGTCGCGCCGACCGGCACCTGGTCCAGCCGCACGCCACGCAGCACCAGGGCGATCCGCTCGCCACCCCCAGTGACCCGCGCGAACTCCACCGCGACCTCGGCAACCTGAATGACGACACCATTCGCCCGGATCTCGCCCGACCGGCCCCGGTGAGGAATCACACCAGACAGCTCGCCGAGCACAGCCACGTCCCCGCCCGCAATCCGAAAGGCATGCTCGACCCGGTAAGTCCAAGAGCCATCCACCAGGCCATCCTGCCGCAAGAGCTCCCCCTGCCGTCATCAGCAGGGAGGTTGCCGCAAGACATAGATAGTCATAAGTTCTAGACGTGAATGGCGTCGATGCGGCCGAAGAGTGGCTGGACTCGTGGGTGGCCGGAGTAGATGCGCAGGCCTCCCGCACCGTGGAGTTGTCGAGGCGGGTGGTCACGTTGACCGGCACGGCAAGCAGCCGGGACGGCTCGATCACCGCCGTGGTCGGGTCCTCCGGTCAGCTTCAGTCCCTCATCATCAGCGACCAGGCACTACAGACGACCGGCGCGGAACTCAGCCGGAAGATCATGGCGCTCACCCGGCAAGCGCAGGCACAACTGCCGGAACAGGTCACTGAACAGGTACGCCGAACCGTCGGGCTGGACACCGAGACCGGGCAGGCAGTGATCCACTCCTACGAGGCCCGCTTCCCCGCTCCGCCGGACGAGCAGCCCCGCGACCGCCGTGCCTGGTGAATCCCTCCGGTTCTCCGCCGACGACGTGCAGCGCCATGCCGCGAGCACGGATCTGATCGCCGATGCCATCGAGCAAAGTCGGTCCGCCGTGCACGAGGTCACCATGGACGGCCAAGCGTACGGCCAGCTGTGTCAATTCCTACCCAGCCTGTTGAGCCCGATCTTCGCCCTGGCCGCCAGTGCGCTCGCCGAGACCGGCGAATCGCTACGAGAAACCGCACACAAACTGCGAACGGCTGTCACCGACATCACCGATACCGATGCCTCGGCCGCCGACGGCATCCGTCATACCGTCAGATCCGACGGCGAATCCGGATCCAGCCCGTCGTGACCACCAACCCGCTTGTGGCTCAGAGCACCGAATCGACAACCCGGTACACCGGCCTCGGCCTCGTAGAGGACGCCGCCGACATCTCCAACGGCATCCGTAACCACAGCTGGGTCGATCCCACCCTCGGCGGTATCGGCGCGGGCCTCGACATGCTGTCGCTGGCGGTCGACCCGTTGGGAACATTGGTCTCCTGGGGCGTCGCCTGGCTGATGGAACACGTCAAACCCCTCAAGGAGGCTCTCGACTGGCTCGCGGGCAATGCCGACGAAGTCGCCGCACATGCCGCTACCTGGTCCAACGTCGCCGCGTTCACCGAACAAGCCCGCCAGCAGTACGTCGACCGGCTCCGGACCGAGGTCGCCGGCTGGTTCGGCGCTGCCGGAGATGCCTACCGCGAGCACGCCGACGCCCACCTGAACGTCATGGATGCCCTGGCGACCGCAGCGCAAGGCATCTCGTATGCCGTGGAAGGCGCCGGTCTGCTCGTCGCGCTGGTCCGCGGCATCGTCCGCGACCTGATCGCCGATTTCATCGGAACCCTCGCCGTTCGGTTACCCCAGTGGCTCGCAGAGGAAGGACTCACTCTCGGCATCGCCAGCCCTGTGGTCGCCGGTCAGGTCGCCACCCTCGTCAGCAAGTGGGTCAACAAGATCCAGCACTTCGTTCGTGCCCTGCTCAACAGCCTGCGCCGGCTCCACCCCATGCTCGACAGGCTGAGCGAGATCTTTACCAATCTGCGCGCCCGCACCCATGATCTTGCCCGTTCCGAACCCACTGCTCCAGCTCCGAAGGAGCACCAGCAATACTTCCACCACTCGGAAGCCGATCCGTTGGCGCGCTGGGGACCGGCACGCCAAACGCATCCGGGGGAATGGGACGATGCCGTGCGCGAGGCGGAAGCCGCAGGTGTTGAAATAACATTTCGTTCCGGCGGACTTGCCTACGGGCCGAGCCCCTCACCTGGCCGCCCTGGTGTGCTGATTCTCGATCCGGACGCGTCCTACGGCGCGTTGTTGCACGAGATGCAACACATGCGCGACGACCAGGCTGCCGGATGGGCCGGCATGCGAGGCTGGTTCGAAGATCCGCATGTTCGGTACGCCAACGAGGTGCATGCCTACGAGCAGGAAATCCGTTACGCCGAGTCGATCGGTGACCAGGACTCGGTCTCGAAGCTCAAGGATCTTGTTCACGAGGAGTACCGAAAAATCTTCGGGGAGGAACCATGACTTTCCCTGTTCCACCGAAACTCCCCGTGCCTCCGGTTCGCGACATGAGCAACATGGAGTTGGCCGAACTCATCCGAGCCGGCGGCCCATATCGGGGAAAGGCCACCTTCGAACTTGGCGACAGGGCCGCGACGGACAACGAAGCGGCAAGCCTTCTCGGTGAACTGACCAATCTTCCGGCTCTCCGCGAGGACCGGATCCATGCGATGTCCCTGGCCTGGGCGGCAATCACCGCCCTACTTGCCGCCCGGACACCGCACGCAAGGCAGGTCGCGTACCAGGCATTCGGGGCGCTGCCTGAGCACGAGCAGCGAGATCTGCTGGCTTACCTACGCTGCACCCGCATCGAAGACGCACAGCCGTAACAGCACGGCGCCGGCCATTCGCTCGAGGCGCAACTGGGGCGGGGATATCCGCATCCGGGTCGCTCCCGGAGCAGAGACCCTCCGGGAGCGGACCGTGACAGACTCGCCCGGAGCGACCACCGTAACGTGGGGTCTGGGGGTCGCCCCCAGGCGAGTACAGGTGGGCCGGACGTTGCACCATGCGAACCACACCACCGCCGTCCCGGGCGCGCCACTGCGGGGACGTTTGACCAGTTCAAGCCGCATCCGGACTCCCTCAGGAGAGACTCGATGATGGTGACAGCGCACCGATGAGAGCTTCCGGGGATCGACTCTCGCTGAGGTCGAGCGGATGAGGGCGGCGGGATCCCAGCGGCTAAGACCTGGAATTTATTTACCACTTTGCGCTGATTCCTGAGGATCGTTCGCCACCTCATAACCGTCGCCTCACTTCATAGATACACGCTAGTGCTCAAGCATTCACTCCAGGTAGTGTCTCGGCGGGTGGCCTGGAGGCGATGGGGGTCGACTCTTGCCGGACTGGCGTGACTTTGTGTGTAGTGCGCTTGACTTCTGGATCAACGCGGAAGGCGGACCGAACCGGGTAGGTAGACCGCTGCGGATCGGCCGGGCTCACCCCTTGGAGCCGGGCTGGTTCTCGGTCGATATACGGGGATTGCGGTTTAGCGGTATCGACCAAATCGAGTCGCTTCGGCTGGCCGGACCGGGCGGCTTGGAGACCGGGCCCTCATATGCGGTGCTGGAGGCCGTGCAGGAGGGAGAAGCGGTACGGTTTCGGGTTCCCGAGTTCATCGATCTCGCCGAGCCGCAGCTTTGGCAGAGCAAACAGCCGCCCACCCGGCTCCTCGTGAAGCTGAAGGAGGGCATCGCCGGGCTGCGCGAAGCCGGTCTGGCACATGATCTCGCAGCGGGACGACTCACCGCGGCGCCGAGTCATCCGCCTCACGTCAGCGGGTTCACTCCGGCCCAGGACGCCGCACGCGCAGCATGTCTGGGCCGCGGGGTCCATCTCGTGTGGGGTCCTCCCGGGACGGGAAAGACTCGCGTGCTCACCGAGGCGATAGATGCCCTGGTCCGAGGCGGCAAACGGGTCTTGCTGGTGTCCTCGACCAACATCGCCGTGGACAACGCTCTACTCGGCGCGGTACGGAGCAAGCGACATCAGCATGGCCATCTGTTGCGTGTCGGCCCGCCTCACCATCCGGAAGTTCTCGAACATCCCGATGTCTGTCTGCCGTTCCTGGTCGAGCAGCGGCTGGCGACGGTCAGCCAGGAACGATCCAAGATCGAGCAACGCCTGGTGCTGATCCGCAAGGAGCGCACTGAATTGGCCCGGCTGGAGAACGAGCTTGCCGGCTTTGACGCAGACGCCTACCACCGAGCAAGGAGCGCCGCAGCTGCCGTGGCCTCGGTACCTCAGTTAGCAGCCAACTTGGCCGCGGAAAAGGAAGCTTCGCACGTCGCCCATGCCCGTCTGGCGAACGCAACGACGACTCGCGACGCCGCGGAGGGCCACTGGCGTGATCTTGACGCAGCTCGCCGGGCCTATACCGAAATCGACCGGCTCGATCAAGAGATCACCGAGCTCGTTGCGGCAGCCGACGGTCAGGCCGCACGCGCCCTGCAGGCGAGTCATGCCGCGAATCTGATCCAAGCCGAAATCCGCGACCTCAGCGACGGGCGGCGCTTTCCCCGGTTTCGCGATCGCGGCCGGCTGAAGAAGCTGGTATCCGATGAGGAACAGGCCAGAACGCGGGCGCATGACGCCGATCTGAGTGCACGCGAAGCGAAGGAACTCGTCGACCGTCAACAACACCGAGCTCGGGTTCGGATCGAGCAGTTGACCACTGCGGCCGGCTACAGCCGGGCGGACATTCGAGCGGCGCAGGCTTCCTTGCTGGGCGCGCGCCAAGAGTTGGAGAAAACGGCCACGATCGCCGATGAGACCACGTCTCGTATGGATGCCGCACAGCAGCGTCTGCTTGCAGCCGAGGCCGCATCACCGACTGAAGCACAACGCACCTTGCTCGCCGAGGCGGAACAACGTGACCTGGTGACCCTCGACGCGAAGATGCGAGTCTTGCGTACCCGGCTCAGTGCTTCCGAAGGTGATTGGAGCCGCCTGGAAGCCGAGTATGCCAGGGTGCAGGAGCAATACGCCCGGTTGAGCCGCGACGCCGAAGGCGAGATCATCCGCGAAGCTCACCTGGTCGCCACCACCCTCGCCCGATTGCGCACCAGCAAACCGCTGATGGACGGGCCGTACGATGTCGTGCTGGTCGACGAGGTCGGCGCCGCGAATATTCCCGAGGTACTGCTCGCGGTATCCCGCGCCACCCAGGCGGCCGTCATGTTCGGCGATTTCATGCAGCTCGGCGCCATCATCGACAACGCAGAGGTCGGCAAAGCTGACCGGGCGGACGTGAAGAAGTGGCTGATCCCGGATGTCTTCGCGCACTGCGGAATCTCCTCAGCGGAAGACGCCGAGCGCCATCCAGGGTGCACCATGCTCAACGTCCAACACCGCTTCGGGCCGCAGATCATGGGCTTGGCCAACGCGATCGCCTACGACGGCCGCCTGAAGCCCGGCGAGTCAATCCGTTCGCACGTCGAGAGCGATCCGGAAATCTTGGTCGTTGACGTCGATGACCTCGGTGAGATTGGCCGTGTACGAAGTGATGGGCGGTTCAAAGGATGGTGGCCAGCCGGTGCGCTGCTCGCTCGTGTCCTTTCCGACTTTCATCAGAGTCGAGGAGAGCGTACGGGCATCGTGACCCCGTACGGCCGGCAGGTCGAGGCGACATTGGAAGCGCTTCGTGACCACGAGACCGGAACAACCCTGGTGACCGAAGTCGGTACCGCGCACCGTTTTCAGGGACGCGAGTTCCCGATCGTCGTCTTCGACACGGTCGAGGACGAGTACGACAGTCGCTGGATGGCCGAGGCCAACCGCACCAAGAGCGCCTTCCTGCGTGACGGTATCCGGCTCTTCAACGTCGCGATCACCCGTACTCAGCACCGTCTCTACCTGATCGCTAGCCTGAGGCGGATCGAGGCCGCTGCAGCGGACACGCCCTTCGGCCACCTCGCCGAACTCGTCAGGCAGAAACAGGCCCGGGTCATCCGCGCCAACTGTCTGGTTACCCCGACGACTACCCCGGAGGACGATCTGGCGTACCTCGCCGGGAGCTTCACGGGCGAGCTGGCCGAACTGCTGGCACAGCACGTCCGCGTCGAGGATATTCACGACGAGCGGACGTTCTACGAGGTGTTCGCCGATCACATCGCATCAGCGCGACAGTCGATCTGGCTATGGGCACCGTGGACCACTACCCGCGTGCGGTCTGTTCTGCCGCTGTTGCGCGCGGCCGTCGATCGCGGCGTCCGTATCACCCTTTTCGTACGGGATCCGGGCGACAAGGTGCAGCGCGAACCTGAGCACCAAGGGTTCTTGGCCGACCTGCGAGCCGTACTTCACACGGTCGTCGAGGTCAACGTCATGCACCAGAAGATTGCCGTCATCGACGAACAGACAACGCTGCTCGGCAGCCTGAATGTCCTGTCACAGCGGTGGACCCGCGAGGTGATGGTGGCAATGCGTGGCTCACATTTCGCGCGGAAACTGCTCGAACATGAAAACGCTGCCATCTTCTCTCACCAGCCACCCTGCGGTGTCTGCGGCAGCCCTCAAGTCGATCTTCGCCGACGGCATAACGGAATCTGGTACTGGCGCTGCTACGCGGACACCTGCCCGAAATGGACCCCTACTGGGCGAGGTCGATGGACACAGGACATCGACCTCAGCTCGAAGTCAGCACCCAAGAAAGCCTCGTCTCAGCGAGCCAACAAGCGCAGCTGAGACCCAATCTGATCGGGGCACCGGTTCTCGGGCTTCGCCGTTACGTGTGCACAAACCGTACGGATTCGCGGAGTACGGCCTCGGCGCCATCAAGGTCGAGAGATGTCCGTCCGCTCGGCGACGTGCGGCCAGCGAGTATGCGCGATCTAATCGATCGTCAAACCCGGCTATCGCCGAGGGTGCAACGCCACCCTCGGGAGCATTTTCCCAGCTCAAGCGACGTATCGCGAGCATCACGAAATGGACATTACTCGCGAATATCATATCGTGGGCCGGACGTTGCACCATGCGAACCACGTCAACGTCGTACCGGGCCACCCACTAACAGGACGTTTGACCAGTTCACGGGAGCCTAGATCAGCACCCCTACGACACTGACGGGACAGAGCAAGGCCAGGGCGGCAATCACGCCTAACACGACCCTCGCCCCACGTTCCATGTCCGGGTTGAGTCGATACACCGCCGATCCCGCGAGGACCAGTCCGGGAGTCATCGAGAGGACGGACGGCGTGCCATCGGCAATACTGAATGCCGCCACCATGAGGACAAAACCGATTGCCAGCAGCAACAGGTCGCCAGGGCGCGGCGGCGCGACCTTCAGATCGGTCACATCGATCTTAAGTACGCTGGCCAGGTCCCCTCGTGTACGGGCAGACAACACGCCCGCCGTCATCGCGGCCGCCTCGTCGACCGTGATCTCGTTGGCAGCAACCCGATCGGACAGTCTAGCCGTGACGTGCTGTTTGTCCCGCTCGGTGACCAGCTTTTGGGCGGTCCGGGCGGTGGGTCCGGCGTCCTCGACCACCACGGGCTCGCCCGAGGCGGGATCGAAATAGGAAATCCGACGGCCGTTCACGAAAACCAGGTCATCAGCCCGCAGCGGCGGCTGTCCCGAGACCGTACGCGAGGGCCCGAGACCCGGCCCTGCCAGCGCCGACAGTGAGATCCGCGAGTAGCCACCCTCGGACCTGATTTCCTTAACCGCGTACGACCTCCACGCCTGGTCGTGCCACCGGCTCGGCGTCCGCGTGGAACTGAAATCGTGTCGGCTGGGCGCCCTGCCCGAACCGATCGTCGCCCCGTTGTCGGTGCACGGGTGCTTGGGCCAGGGCGGGCCCACATCATCGAAGAAGACGCGGCTGCCGTTCTGGTTCGCGTAAAAGTAGACCGACGCGCCGCAGACCGGGCAGCGCGCGTTGGGGCTGAGCCACCCCGTCACGGTGCTGCCGCGCCGAGCCGAGGCCGGCGCCGCGTACGACCTGCTCGAGTAGCTTCGACGAGGCGTCCGGAGGGATCGGCCGGACGACCGGGTCACGCTGTGAGTGCTCACCCAATGGCGGCCACCACCCGGACTCCGGCGCCAATGGCCTCGACGTTGATACCTCGTCACGCCTCGCACCACCGAGCCCGTCTCTGCATCGAACAAACATTAACCGCGATACCAGGCAGCCCCATCAGCCCTTCGGCCAGCCGGCGATGGGTCACTCGCCCAAGACCATGAAACCAGCGCGGGCTTATGCGGTGGGCTGCCAGCCCGACCGCCCGAAGATGTGCCCGGCCCGTCCCGGCTCCGCTACGACCGCGACCCGCACGTCGAGCGAGATCGCCGCGCACTCGTGGGTGGACGCCCTCAATGGGTTGGAGTTCGGCGGCGGGTTCGCACGGACGACGAAGCATCACACGCGCATCACCAAAATGACCCCGACCTGGTGACCGCGCTACGTGTTCTGCCCACTGACGACAACACTTCAGAGAGGGCGCATCGCCAACGCGATCAGCCAGGCGCGAGCCCATCACCGCGACAGCAACGCCGACCGGCAACGCCAAACCTGGTGGGCCGGACGTTGCACCATGCGAACCACGTCACCACCGTCCCTGGAAATCCATTTTCGGGGCATTTGACCAGTTCACGCGGCCGGCAGACATAGTCGAACGCCGCACCTGGACTCGGCTCACTTCTCGATCATGACGTAGGTCAGCTTCCTAGCAGCCATCCCAGTCATGAAAGTGGTACCGTTTCAGGTACCACTTTAGGAGGCATCGTGACTGCCGCGATCAGCGCCAGCGAGGCACGTAAGACCCTCTTCCCGCTCATCGAACGGGTCAACGAAGACCACACCCCGATCGAGATCGTGTCCAAACGGGGCAACGCAGTCCTGGTGAGCAAGGACGACTGGGATTCGATCATGGAGACCAACTACCTGCTTCGCTCCCCGGCGAACGCGAAGCGCCTCGCCGAAAGCGTCGAGCAGTGGCGGGCCGGCCGAGCCACCGAGCGCGAGTTCGGCCCCGAGGAGTGAAGCTCAGCTGGACCGATCACGGCTGGGACGACTACCTGTACTGGCAGACCCAGGACCGCAAGACCCTCAAGCGCATCAACGCGCTGATCGCCGACATCAAACGGGATCCCGACGGACCCGGCATCGGGAAACCGGAGATCCTCCGGAACAACCTCGCCGGACTCCGGTCCCGGCGCATCGACGACGAACACCGCATGGTGTACGCCGTCGAACCCAACGAGATCACCATCATCTCCTGCCGATATCACTACGAGTAAGCCGGCAGTGCACCACAAACGGCGCCCGGAAACTCAGCTTCGTGCGCGCACGCGTCATTCACCGACAGGGACAGGTGGCAATCCCCTGAACCCGTAGAGACTTTGTGCGAGCCGTGAGTGGCGGCGGACGGTGTTGTAGCGGTGCAGCCAGCGGAAGCTGGTGAGCCGGGCGTCGCGTTCGTCGGTGAACGCGCGGCGGCCTTGCAGGGTCTCGCGTTTGAAGGTCGCGTTGAACGACTCGGCGAGGGCGTTGCCGGCGGAGCTGCCGACCTTGCTCATCGATTGCCGGACCCCGGCCGCCGTGCAGGCGGCGGCAAAGGCTTTCGATGCGTATCGGGCTCCGTGGTCGCTGCGGAAGATCGCGCCGGCCAGGCTGCCGCGGGTGTGCTGGGCGGCGGTGAGCGCGTCGATGATCAGGTCGGTGCGCATGTGATCGGCGATCGCCCACCCGGCGAGGCGGCGGGAGTGCAGGTCGATGACGGTGGCCAGGGAGAGGAACCCGCGCTCACCGACCGGCAGATAGGTGATGTCACCGACGTAGCGCTGGTTGACCGCGGGGGCGGTGAAGTCGCGGCCGATCAGGTCCGGGGCCTTGACGGCGGCCGGATCGCTGATCGTGGTCCTAGTCCGGCGGCGCAGCCGCAGCCCCTGCACACCGATACCGCGCATCACCCGCTCGACACGCTTGTGGTTGACCAACGTGCCGCGCTCGCGCAGCTCGGCGGTGATCCGCGGCGCCCCGTAGGTGTTGTCGACCGCATGGACCTTACGGATCAGCCGGGCCAGGACGGTGTCGGCAGCCTGCCGGGCCGCCCGGGCCCCAGCGGTCGATGTCCAGTAGTAGTAACTCGACCGGGCCACGCCCAGGATCTGACACAACCGCTTCACGCCGTAGCGCTGCTGGTGGTCGGCGACGAACTGGAAGCGGTTCACCAGCGCGTCTCCCCGGCGAAATACCGGGCCGCCTTCCGCGGAATGTCCCGCTCCTCCCCCAGTTCACGGACCCGCCGGCGCAGCTCGGCGTTCTCCGCCTCCACCGAACCCGGCTCCGGCTTCACCGCCGCTGCCGCGGACCGCTCGGACCCGCCGCCACGACGCTGGTCATCGGCGCGGAGCCAGCTGCGCAGCGTCTCCCGGTTGACCCCGAGATCGGCGGCGATCACCGCGATCGTGCTGCCCGGCCGAGACCGGTACAACGCCACCGCGTCGGCCTTGAACTGTGCGGGATAGTGCTTGTTCGCCATCGTGCTCCAGGACTCCTGATCTACCCGGACCTCACGATCCAAGGTTCAAGTGTCCAAGATCAAGGGGTAAGGCCCCAGGTCGAAGTGACGCGCTCTCATGGCCACCGCCCCGGCCAAGATCCCGGGCCTCGCGGGACATCGACTTCCCCGCCAGCATCAACGCACCGCTCCCCGACCCAGCACGATCGCCGCCGACCGTTCGCCAGCGCTAGACAGCGCCCAACCGTACGAACCATCGGCCCGACATCCGGGCCGATGGTTCGTATGCAAGATCAACGTGGGCCGGACGTTACACCATGCGAACCGCCCGATCAGCGTTACCGGCGATCCACTGCCGGGACGTTTGGCCAGCTCAAGGGGCATCCGGCTAGCCCATTAGCCTGATTTGCACCCGCCTTCAGCCGCCTCGGACGGCTGCGCTACCAGGTCAGGGGATCAAGATGGCGTCGCGCTTCAGCAGCGAATCTGGGCACGCCGGTGCGCTGCAGAAGGACGAGAATCTCCGGCACGGTGTTCGGTGTTCGTTGGTAGGACGCGGCTTGGCGACGGAGCACGTCCATGGTCAATCCGGGGTAGAGATCGAGTTGGTCGAGCAGGAAGTCGTCGGGGTGGATGGCCGCGATGTCGTACGGCTTGAGGGCCGGTGCGGCGAAGTCGCTGAGGTTGAAGGTGACGATGACTTCGGCGTTGGCGCGTACGGCGGCAGCCAGAATGTGCCGGTCTTTGGGATGGTTCGTCATGCCGTCGACAAGTGATTCGTAGCCGGTGACCAGGGCGTCGGGGAATGACCGGCGCATCTGGCCGAGCCGCCGATCGACCCGGTCCGGTGGTAGCCCACGCTCGATAAGGTTGCGCCGCAGTTCGGCGAAGACGTCGGCCGACCAGAGCGGCCGGTACGCGGAGGCTTCGGCGAGGCGAAGCAGCGTGTCGCAGAGGTAGGCCGGGTAGAGCACGCAGGTGTCCAGGAACGCGGGGAACGCCACCATGACCGGCCGTCATCTCGACGGCGAGGAGTCGAGGGTGATCTCGTACAGGTCGTCGTCCTCGGCGTCGGCGGCCATCTGGTCCAGGGTTCGGCGGCGTTCGGTGCGGGTGCGTTCGGAGTAGTCGAGGATGTCACGCAGCAGGACTCGTCGATGCCGGCCGCGCAGGCTGTGCGGGATCTCGCCGTCGGTGAGCAGGCGGACCAGCGTGGGTCGTGAGATGTTGAGTAGGTCAGCGGCCTCTTGGGTGGTCAGCATCGTGTTGTGCGGGGCGATCGAGATGGCCATGCCCTGGGACAGGGCACCGACGACGTCGCGCAGCAGTTCGTAAAGTTCGGCGGGAATCTCGAGCTGCGAACCGTCCGGGCCCACCAGCTTCGCTCGCGCGGGGGCCTGCGCCTCGGCCAGACCCCGCGCGAAGCGCACCAGGTCGGCGGGGTTTTCCGGCGGCAGGACGGTTCGTTCACGCAGGGTGCTCGACATGGAGTCAGCATACCGCTATTCGAAAAATCCGAAAGCCGCTACGGCTTGGCGAAGCCCAGCGCCCGATAGCCGGGCATACGGCGCTGCAGCGAAACGGCAAGGATCGGCGTCGCCGGGTCGTGGTAGTCGTGCACCTCCGCGACGTCTTTCCCGGGCGCCGCTCGGATGACCCGGCCTGCGCACTGGATCAGGAGGCCGTCGAAAGAGACCGGCCCGGCCAGGAACAGGGTGTCGAGTACGGGTGCGTCGAAACCTTCGCCGATGAACGGCGTGGTGCCGATGACCAGGATCCCGTCGCCGGCCTTCGCCTCGGCGAGCCGGTCGACTGCCGCACGCCGATCCGCAGCGGTCATTCCGCCCTGCAGCAGGAGTGCACGATGTCCGCGATCCGCGAGTAGCGAAGCCAGGGTCTCAACATGGGCGACGCGGCGGGTCAGCACGAGACAGTTGCGCCCCTTGGCGAGGGCGGCCACGACGTCGTCGATGATCTGGGCGTTTCGTGTTTCATCCCCGATCAGGGAGCGCTGCACAGCCGCCAGTGCGCCCGGTGACGACAGGTCCTCCTCATCAGCCCGGAACCGGGTCTCGTGCAGGAACAACAGGCGGCGCGGACCGGCCTCTTCCTGCCAGACGGCGGCAAGCGTATCCGGGTCCTCGTCTATCACGGTGTGCCGAACAGGGCCGAGCTGCCACGTCACGAGTTCGCCCAGGCCGTCACGACGGGACGGTGTCGCGGTGAGCCCGAGCCAGAACTGCGCACCGATCCGTTTGACCGCATGGTCGTACGCAGCAGCGGCAAGGTGGTGACACTCGTCGACGATCACGTGCCCGTACCCGGCGGTGAGGTCCGCGACATCGGCACGCCGAGCCAGCGAGGGCAGCATCGCGACATCCACGACACCGGTGAGCTTGCGTCGGCCACCGCCGATCTGCCCCGGCCGTACGGCGAGGAACTGCTCGATGCGTGATCGCCATTGCTCGGCCAATGCTTTGCGATCGACGAGAATCAGGGTCGAGGCGGCGCGTTCGGCGATCATCGCGCAGGCCATGACGGTCTTGCCGGAGCCTGGTGGGGCCACCAGGATGCCGTCGTCGTGGGCGAGCATCGCACTCACCCCGGCGCTTTGCCTGGCGGTCAGTTCAGCGGTGAAAGCGACCTCGATCTCCGTACCGGCATCCCGCGTATCCGTGATCACCAATCGGGATCCGGCGTCCTCGACGATTCGTCCGACTGCGTGCCGCAACCCGCGCGGTAGAACCAAGCGACCGTCCAGCGTAATGTCGTACCCACGAAGAAATCGTGGCGTGTCCCAGGTCGACTTGCGAAGCCGCTGCAACTCGTAGAACTTCGGATTGGCCAGTGAGGCCGCGTGCTTGAACGTGGACAGCGCGGCCGGCGGCAGTTGCGCGACGTCGACTCTCAGGCCGGCAGCGAGTTCTGCTTGCACCGTCATCGGCAGCGGCGGGTGGACCTTGGTGGCATCCGACCTACTCATCTTCGCTACACCGGCGCCGACGGCGGCCTGTTTCGCTCGGCGGGCAATCTTCTCCGCGTCGCCGGGGCTCAGCCTGTCGAGCACCGATAGGAAGGCCCACTGGTCCTCGTGTGGCTCCAGGGTCGCCAGGTCGAGGAAGAGCGTCAATCCGTCTTTGCGGCGCTGGCCCTGCAGCGGGGCCGCGATCAGGTTTCCAAGACCTCCGTCAGGCAGGACATCCTGGTTCGGGAACAGCCGGTCGTACGAGCGCAGGTCCATCGAGCCGCGCAGCACCATGGCCTCGTGTAGGAGGACCGTCCCGATTGCCCGGGCCGTGGCAGCTGGAATCGGGTGGGTGAAGAAGATCCAGGCATGCGCCCCGCGTCCCGACTGGGAGATCTCCAAGGCCGCCGGGGCACCGCTGGCTCGGGCAGCTTTGCAGTAGGCCAGCGCATCGAGCATCGCGGTGCTGCCGTCGAAATCCGCGGCCAGGAATTGGCAGGTGTTGTCGGTGAGCAGCGGATACAGGCCCATGAACACGTCACCGACCAGATGAGCGGCAACCACCTCCGCAGTGAGCGGCAGATAGGCCGCCGTGCGCCGGTCCATCCCCTTACGCCAGCCACCCGCCACTGCGGGAGACCACCCCGCCGTACCGAGCCGGTTGTTCTCCCATCGCTTCGCATAAGCATCCCGGCGCGCCTGGAACAGGTTGGCGTAGAACGCGAGCTTCTCGCGCACCGGCGATGCCATCGTGACCGGACCTGGCGTGGTCGTCGCGGCGAGTTGCTCCGCAGCCGGAGCCGTGTCCTGGCCGCGAAGATCCAGCAGACGCGACAGCCGATGGTTCTCCGCCCGAAGCCGCTCCAGCTCACGACGCAGCCGAGCGACCTCGTCCTCTGTCACCGCGTCAACGGACACCACCGGCCAATCTTCACACAGCGACCGCCGCCAACCCGACAGCCGAATCAGTCAAGCCGAGCCCGGTCGAAACGGTCGATCAGGCTCGGCTTACGCGCATGACGCTCCCGCAACCGGGTCATCTGCTCCGCGAACTCGAAGATCTCACCCTCCCGGACCGCCAGCGCCTGAAGATCCAACAGCAGGGTCACCGCCGCGTCGTAGTCCTTCGGACGTTTCGTCGCTGCGGACTCGCCGATCAGGAAGACGACGACCAGCCCCGCCGGGTCCGGTCCACGAAGCGGCGTCAGGACGTGCCCGATCTGCCTCGGCAGAAGGTCGACGCGCGCACGGTCGGCCGGACCTACGTCGGCCCGGATGGGGTCGAGCACCGGCCCTCGATGTGGCTCACCTTGACCCTGGACAGCTACGGACCGGTGCACTCGATCCACCAGGGCCGGCTCTGTTCTTGCCGCCGTCATCACACTGCCGATGACCCGCAGCTCGGCACGCCGGTCGACCCGTCTCGCTACGACTACCGCCGGGCGGCCTGGGACGCCGGGCACTTCCCGCGACTGCTCGACCGGTACTGGCAGAACCTGCGCCGCGCCGTGGGCTGGAACGTCCAGTACGCGGGCTGCGTCGAGCCGCAACGACGTCTCGCGCCGCACGCGCACTTCGCCATCCGCGGCACCATCCCGCGGGCGATGTTGGAGCTGGTCGCCAAGGCCACCTACCACCAGGTCTGGTGGCCGCCCGCCGACCAACTCCGGTACCCGATCAACCGGCCGCCGGTCTGGGACGCCAAAGCAGAAGCATGGGCAGATCCGGACACGGGCCGCCTGCTGGCGACCTGGGGCGAGGCCCTGGACGCGGTCGACGAGAATCCGGACGCCGAGCCGGCGCATTTGGTCCGCTTCGGCGCCCAGGTCAAGGCCAAGGGCGTCGATACCGGCTCGGGAGATGTCGAGCGCACGATCGGCTACATCACCAAGTACGTGACCAAGTCCGCGGCCGACTGCCACCAGGCCACCAGCGACCCGCAGCGCGCTCACCTCGACCGGCTCTGGCACGAACTTCGGGTGACGCCGTGCTCCGAGCGCTGCTCGAACTGGCTGCTCTACGGCGTCCAGCCGAAGAAGGCCCACGGTCGGCTCCGGCCGGGCCACTGCAAGGGCAAGGTCCACCAGAAGACGACCTTGGGTATCGGTGGCCGGCGGGTGCTGGTCTCCCGCGACTGGTCCGGCAAGACCCTCGCCGACCACCGCGCCGACGCCCACGCCTGGGTCAAAGCGGTCCTCGGCGTCTCAGAAGAAGAGCCCGAGGAAAAGCCGGCGGTCGCCTGGGAGATGGCCCGGTTCGACGATCCGGACCTACCACCGCTCGAACATCGACTCCTGCGCGCGATCTCCCAGCGCATCCAACGCCGAACACAGCTCAACGCCGCCAGACAAGCAATCGACAGCGCCAAAGAGGAGGCCCACCGGTGAAGCGCGGAACCGTTCGGCAACTTCCCCTCGCCCCTCGACTGTGGTCGGTCGGCGACGTCTCCGGCTTCCTCGGCATCCCGGTCGGAACCCTCTACCAATGGCACCACCGCGGCCAGGGACCCCGCGCCCGCAAGGTCGGCCGCCACCTCCGATACGACCCCGTTGACGTGCAGTCCTGGCTAGAAGAGGCGGCCTGAAATGAGCGTTGCAAAGCGACCCAACGGCATGTGGCGCGCCCGCTACCGCGACGCCTCGGGCCGGGAACACTCCCGCCACTTCGACCGCAAAGCTGACGCCGAACGCTGGCTCGCCTCGGTGAAGACGAGCATCGCCCGCGGCGAGTGGGCGGACCCGGCCCTGGCAAAGGTCACCGTCGGCGACTGGGCCGCGGTTTGGCTCGGCAACCAGGTGCAGCTCAAGCCGTCGACCCGCTTCCGGTACGGGATCCTGCTCAAAAACCAGATCCTCCCGGTCTGGGAGCGGGTCCAGCTCTCGGCAGTCACGCACGCCGACGTGGGCGAGTGGATCCGCCGGCTGTCCGAATCCGGCTATTCCGCTTCCACCGTTCGGCAGTCACACCGCGTCTTCTCCCTGCTGCTGGCCTTGGCGGTCCGGGACGGCCGGCTCCCCCGCAACGTGGCGACCGGGGTCAAGCTCCCGCGGGTCGGCCGCGCGGAGAAGACGTTCCTCACCCACGTCCAGGTCGCCGACCTCGCGGAGGCCGCCGGCCCGTACGGCATTGCCGTGGCGGTCTTGGCCTACACCGGCCTGCGTTGGGGCGAACTGGCCGCGCTCCGGGTCAAGCGGGTGGATCTGACCCGCCGGCGCCTGCTGGTCGCCGAGTCGATGACCGAGATCAACGGCAAGGCTGTCTTCGGCACACCCAAGACCCACCACCGCCGCTCGGTGCCGTTCCCCCGCTTCCTGGCCGACCCGCTGAAAAGTCAGATCGCCGGCCGCGACCGCGACGACCTGGTCTTCCCGTCGCCGGAGGGCGAAGTGTTACGCAACAACAACTTCCGGCGGCGCGCCTTCGACCGCGCGGCAGCTGAGGTGGGGCTCAAGGGGCTCACCCCGCATGAGCTACGTCACACCGCGGCCAGCCTGGCCGTAGCGGAGGGCGCCAACGTCAAGGCCGTCCAACGGATGCTCGGCCACGCCTCGGCCGCCATGACGCTCGACGTCTATGCGGACCTCTTCGAGGACGACTTGGACCAGGTCGCAGAGCGTTTGGACCAGGCCGCAACCCGCTCAAGTGCGGACTATTTGCGGACTGATCACGCCGCCCCCGCCTTCGACGCCGTCCCGCCGAGGCGTAAGGCGAGGTGAGTATGGTGGGGCGGGCGGGACTCGAACCCGCGACCGAGGGATTATGAGTCCCCTGCTCTAACCCACTGAGCTACCGCCCCGTACCGGCGGCGATACTATCCCGCGCCCCGCTCCGGCAGCTAGCGATCTATCGTTCCACCAGCGTCTGTGGCAACAAAACGATTTGGTATCGCGGGTCGGAGACCATGTCCGGCGGCTGCAGGTCGACGATCGGCGGGCCGTCGGGTTCGCCGACGCTGGGGGATTCCGGGCCGTCCGAGGTGGTGAATTCGGCGAAATTCTCCGGGTTCAGGTCGCTCATGGCGCCTCCAAGGATGTCAGCGGAAGTCAGACGCCGACTCGGGCGCCTAGGGACGCCAGGACCTGGCCGGCTGTGCGCCAGCCGCCGGCCATCGCGCCCTGGAGGGACGGACTGTCGCGATGATCACCGGCGACGAACAGGCCGTCGCCGAGGGCGACCGGTTTGCGGAGCTGCCATTGCGGGACCCGGGCGGCGGGCAGCGCGTTGGGCACGCTGAGCACCTCGATGAGCTCCCACTCGTCGGTCGGGGTGCCGTACATGCGGGCCAGTTCGACCCGGATGACCGCTTCGGAGGCGCTGGACGGGGCGGAGACGCCGACCACGGTGGCCGCGATCAGGCTGCGGCCGCTGGGCGCGTACTCCGGTGCGGCGTTGCTGATCACCACGGTGTTGGCGATGATCTCCCGCCGGTCGCCGTCGAGCAGCAGGATCGGCTCGTCGATCGGGGCGCGGTCGGCGCCGAAGTAGAACGTGGTCAGCCCGTGCATGTCCGGCCGGGGCAGCTGCGGGAGCAGTTCGGAAGCGTGCACCGGGTCGGTGGCGACGATCACCGCGCGGCAGTGGATCTCGCCGCCCTCGGTGACGACCAGGCCGGGGCCGATGCTCAGGGTGCGGGCGCCGATCAGCAGTTGCGGGAACGGCAGCGGGCCGGCGATCGCGGCGGGCAGCGCGGCCATGCCGGCGGCCGGCACGCCGATCCGGCCGCGGGTGAAGGAGCGCAGCACCATCGCGGTGACGTGGCTGGAGGTCTCGAGGGACCGGTCGGCGAACACGCCGGAGAAGAACGGTCGCAGCACCTCCTCGATGATCCGGTGGGACAGCCCGGCCTTGCGGAGCATCTCCTGCGTGGTGATCTCCGGCGTGTCCAGGAGCCGGTCGACCGGGGTGGTGGCGCAGCGGGTGGCCAGCGCGGCGAACTTGAGCCGGTCGGCGAGGGTGCCGACGCCGGACAGCAGGGTCTGCGGGGTGGTGAGCGGTTCGCGGAGCGGGTTCTCCAGCCGGTGCAGGCCGCTGCCGCGGCGGACCAGCACGCCGGCGGTGAGGTATCGCATGTCGAGCGCGTCGACGTCGACCAGGGCGGGCAGCCGCGGGTAGGCGGTGTTCAGCACCTGGAATCCACGGTCCAGGTGCCAGCCGTCGATCACGTCGGTGGCGACCCGGCCGCCGACCCGGTCGGAGCCCTCGACGAGCAGCCACTCCACGCCGGCGCGGTCGAGTCGGCGGGCGGCCGACAGCCCGGCGAGCCCGCCGCCGACGATGACGACGTCCACCTCGACCCGCTGCGACATAACCACCTCACTGAGAGCGAACAACGCAGGCCTCAGCGTAACCGCGCACTTCGGGCCAAGGAGGCGAAAGAGCAAGGGCCACAAAAACCCCACCAATTTGGTACGACGTGTGCCCCGCCCCCCGATCCGGGAGCCTCGGGGACCCGGCACCGGGGCCCCTCGCAGCGGAACGCGGTCGCGAACGGCGCGCGAACCGACGTACGGAAAGCTGGTTTTGATCCGTGGTCCGCGAATCATCCGTGGCGGGGGATTTCCGACGCACGGGCCCCGAGTAGAAAAGGAGAAGGGCCCCGGTCTGCGTTTCCGCAGGACCCGAGGCCCTTCCCTGAAGCTCCCCCGATTGGACTCGAACCAATAACCTGCCGGTTAACAGCCGGCTGCTCTGCCAATTGAGCTACAGGGGATCGTGCTTGCCGCCGGGTTTCCCTGGCAACGGAGAGAAGATTACACGACCGCACGGGCTTTGCGCGAAGGGGTATCCCCGTGCCGCGCCGACGGGTGTGACTCGGGACAACAGGAGTGAAACCTGGGTGCGACGAGTATCCGCGCGGCAGGATGGGTATGCACGGCCGCAGACGCAAGTGCGTCACGACACGGAAGGAGCCGCCATCATGCGCGGAAAGCTCTTGTTCCTCGGCGGTCTCGCGGCGGGCTTCGTCCTGGGCAGCCGGGCCGGCCGCGAGAAGTACGAGGAGATTCGGTCGCAAGCCGAGAAGTTCTGGCAGAACCCGACGGTCCAGGAGGCCGCCGGCGTTGCCCAGGCTCAGGCGAACAAGCTGTACACCGAGGGCAAGGACAAGCTCCAGTCGTCCAAGCTCGGTGAGAAGCTCAGCACCACCACGACGACCGGCACCACCTCCACGGATGACCTGATCGCGCCGTCGGATTCCCTCTCCGGCACCGGCACGAAGGGTCCGGGCGGCACGCTCTGACCCACCCCGTACCGAAAAAGGCCGCCCCGACCGGGGCGGCCTTTTCGCTTGCCTCACGGCGCGGTGCAGGGTTCGTTCTCCGGGATCAGGCCGAGGGCGGTCAACTGCCCGATGACGTACGTCAGGTCAGCTGCCCGGGATCCGGCCCCGTCCACCTCGATGTACTCGGTGCGGGCGGTGTCCGCCGCGAGCAGGTGCCGCAGGACCGGCTGCCAGGCGACCGCCGGGTCGGTGATCCGCGCCGTGATGACCGAGAGGCCGGCGTCGGTGAGGCGGTCGATGCCGTCCTCCGGGACGGCCCAGTCGCGGACCACCCGGGACAGGTCCAGGCAGACGCCGAGCCGGTCCTTGTCGACCCGGGCCAGGGCGGCGACCGTCTCCTCGGGGCTGTCCAGCACGTACCCCGGCTGGGGTTCGAACCCGACCCGGACCGCGCGGCCGACCCGCCACGCCAGGTCGGCGAGCCCGCCGGAGAGCCGGCGGAGGTGCCGCCCGCCGGCCAGCTCGTGCGCCTCGTCCCAGCTCGCCCGGCGGCCCAGGCCGCAGGTGCCGACCGCGCCGCGGACCTCGTCCTCGGGGAGCAGGTCGACCAGGATCCGGGCGAGGTCGAGGGTGTGCTGGAGGCGGGCCGGCTCGCTCCAGTCCGGCAGGACTCCGTCGGGCATGTCGCCGTCGGGCATGTCGCCGGGCGTTTCACCGGAGGGTGCGGCGGGCGTTTCATCGGCGGGGGCGGGGGCGGGGGGTGAGCCGCCGCCCTCGGCGTCGGGCGCGCCGCTCAGCGTGACGACCTCGAGGCTGCGGGCATCGAGTTCGGCACGCAGCCGGGTGCGGGCGCGCCCGTCGTCCATGAGGGTGGCGGCAAGCGGGTGGGACAGTCGCAGGGCGATCGCGAGGGTGTCCGGATATCCGGAATCCCGCCCCTGGTCGGAGCTCTGGCCGAGCCCGGCCCGCAGATCGGCGGCGGCGGTGTCGAGGATGGTGAACGCGTCAGCCGGAGTGGTCGCGTCGGTTAGGCTCACGCCGCAGGTGAGGTGCACGATCCGGCCGGAAGGATGTCGCAGCCGCATCAATGTCCTCCCCGGACGAGACCACCCGTGCAGGTGCACGTGCATTGGCGCGTGCTAACGAATCCAGTATGGACCATCCTCGGCACGGCTTCAGATCCACCAGTACCCAGCCGCCGGGATGCCATGACCGCCTCCAACCTGGAATGTCTGCCCTCGGATACGAGCGTGCGGCGCGGAGCGGATCATCGGCACACTTGCCGTGCGACACCGTGACCGGCGCATTCATGATCAAAACCCGTCACCCGGATAGGTGATCGACGATCTCTGCGACCCGGGTGACCAGCGGGTAGCAATGCTGAACAACTCTCGGGAGAGCGTTTTCGGACGCCCCTTTGCGTGCGCCATCTGAACAAATGGACATGCAACGTTCGACTGCTCGTGCGTACGCCGCGTGCCCCCGCACGGGGCAAATGCCCGCCTTGCGCCCGCCCAACCCTCTTCGGGACCTCGGACAACTCACCCGTCCCGGCCGTCCCGGGCGACCCGTCAACCACATATGCGCAGCCCCTGGCGTCTCCCGGCCCGCGCGTCCCGGCGACGGCCACCCGGACGGTGACCGGCCGGAGGGTTAGTGGCGCATCGCACCGGGCATCACCACGTCAGGTCGTATTCGCACGTCGTGACGGGGAGGGCCGGCGCGTGGGCGGCCCGTCGATTCGCCCGAAGGGAAGCCTGTTAATGAGACTCCGCCACAGCCCGGATGGGCGTCACGAATCCGACGACAAGCAGACTCCGGCGACCGGGATGGCATCGGTTTCCGGCTCACCGGCCGCGCAATCCGGCGACACACCCCGCTCCCCCGAGGATGGCGACGCACCCCGCTCCCCCGGGGATGGCGGCACGCCCGCCTCCCCCAGAGATGACGCCGCCGACGCCAAGGACCGGGGCGGCAAGGACTTCGACCTGGCCGCCGCGAGCACGACCGACGTCGGCCGCTCCGCCCGCGACCCCCGCGAGCTCTCCGGACGGGGCCCGGACGACGGCCCGGACCGGCCGTCGCAGCTGCGGTTCACGGGCGTCTTCGCCGCGGTCAAGCGGACCTTCAAGCAGTTCTCCGAGGACAACATCTCGGACTGGGCGGCCGCGCTCACCTACTACGGCGTCCTGTCGATCTTCCCGGGCGCGCTGGTGATCGTCTCGCTGCTGGGCATGCTCGGCGAGACCGGGCAGCGGACCGTCACCGACGCGGTCACCCAGATCACCCCGAACTCGCAGCTGCGCGACCTGGTGAACACGGTGCTCGACCAGGTGCAGGGCACCGGCGGGGCGGGGCTGGCGGCGATCGTGGGTCTGCTCGTCGCGTTCTGGTCGGCGTCCGGCTACATCGCCGCGTTCATGCGGGCGTCGAACGCGATCTACGACGTGCCGGAGGGCCGGCCGATCTGGAAGACGCTGCCGATCCGGGTCGGGGTCACCGCGATCGTGGGCCTGATGCTGATCGCCTCGGCCGGCATCGTGGTCTTCACCGGTGACCTGGCGCGGGTGGTCGGCGAACGGATCGGGCTCGGCGACGTCGCCGTGACGACCTGGAACATCGCCAAGTGGCCGGTGCTGCTGGTGCTGGTCAGCCTGATGTTCGCGATCCTCTACTGGGCCTCGCCGAACGCCAAGACCGGCGGCTTCCGCTGGATCAGCCCGGGTGGCATCTTCGCGGTGGTGCTGTGGGTGATCGCCTCCGGTGGCTTCGCGATCTACCTGGCCAACTTCGCCAACTACAACAAGACGTACGGGACGCTCGGTGGGGTCATCGCGTTCCTGGTCTGGCTCTGGATCTCCAACATGGCGATCATGCTCGGCGCCGAGCTGGACGCGGAGCTGGAACGGGGCCGCGCCATCGCCGCCGGCCACCCGGCCGACGAGGAGCCGTTCCTGGAGCTGCGCGACACCCGCAAGCTCAAGAAGGGCTCCGAACACGGCCTGAGTCAGGGCTGACCCGGCGGCCGTGGTCCCGTCGCCGGGGCCACGGCCCTCGCGCCGTCACTTGCAGAGCAGCGTGCCCATCCGCTTCCCCGAGACGGTCAGCCCCACCCCCAGCAGCGCCAGCAGGTACACCACGTCGACGACCTGCGCCCACCCGACCGAGCCGAGACTGATCCCCCGGATCAGATCCACCGACCGGTACAGCGGGGACAGCTCGACCAGCCAGCGCAGCACCACCGGATAGGCCTCGGCGGGCACGAACGTCCCGGAGAACAGGAACAGCGCGAACTGGCCGGCCCCGATCAGGTCGAAGTCCTGCCAGCTGCGGATCAGCGTGGCCACGGTCATCCCGAGCGCCCCGAACGCGAAGCCGACCAGGACCGCCGCCGGGAGCGTGGCCAGCGCCCGGAGCGGCGTCGTCAGATCCATCGTCACCATGATCACCAGGAACGCCACCGAGTAGATGCTGCCCCGGGCCATCGCCCAGATCAGCTCCCCGAGGGCGATCTCGAACGGCCGGATCGGGGTGGCCAGCATCCCGTCGTACAGCCGCATGAATTTCATCTTGCCGAAGAAGTTGAAGGTGGTCTCGGAGAGCGCGCCACTCATCGCCGAGGCGGCCAGCATCGCCGGGGCGACGAACGCGGTGTAGCTCACCGTCCGCCCGCCGCCGATCTCGATGTCGCCGATCAGCGCGCCCACCCCGACCCCGATGGAGAACAGGTAGAACACCGGCTCCAGCAGGCCGCCGGCCATCACCACCCAGTACGCCGACTTCAGCGCGTTGACGTTGCGCTCGGTGACCCGCAGCGACCGGCCACCGCTGCCCTCGAACGCCACCAGTCTCGGCATCACCAGCGTCAGCACGACCCCACCCCCACGCTCATCAGAACACCAGCCGGCGCTGGAACCGCCAGCGCGCCAGGAACCAGCCCGCCACACACCAGACCAGCAGGTAGAGCACGTGCCACAGCCCGGCGACGCCGAAATCGCGGCCGAGCGTGGCGGCCCGGGTCAGGTCGACGCCGTGCCACAGCGGCAGCGCCCAGGCCACCCAGCGCAGCGGCTCGGGCAGCGACTCGATCGGGAAGAACACCCCGGAGAACAGCGACATCGGCAGCACCGCGAACCGGAACAGGATCGCCAGGTAGCTGTCGCTGCTGACGCTCGCCGTGTACGCCACCACGGGCGCCGCGACGGCCAGGCCGACCAGCACCGCCAGCGGCAGCACGGCCAGCGTCCAGACCGAGTGCAGCGTGCCGAACGCGGCCGCCACCAGCAGGAACGCGGTCGTGCTGACCAGCACCCGGAACATCATGAAGGCCAGGTGCCCGCCGAGGATGTCGCCGACCCGCAGCGGCGCGGCGGCCTGCGCGAAGTAGACCTTCATCCACTCGAAGCTGCTCAGCACCGGCCAGGTGGCCTCGCCGAGCGCGGTCTGCGCCGCGGTGGAGGCGATCAGGCCGGGCACGATCCAGTCCAGGTAGGCCACGCCGTCGATGCCGGTCTTCACGTAGCCGCCCACGCCCAGGCCGAAGCCGAGCATGGTCAGCAGCGGCAGCACCATCGTCGACAGCGCGCTCGACCGCCACGTCCGCCGATAGTTGACCAGGTGGTACTCCAACACGTACGCCGAGGAGGTCATCTCAGTCCACCAGCGTCCGGCCGGTGAGGTGCAGGAAGACGTCCTCCAGGCCGGCCCGGCGGACCAGCGCCGAGGCCGGGGTCAGCGACCGCCGGTGCACCTCGGCCAGCGCGTCGTCCCCGTCGGCGACGTAGAGCAGCACCCGGTCCGGCAGGACCTCGACCCGGTCGGCGATGCCGGCCAGCTTGCCGGCGTAGGCCCCCTGATCATCGGTGGCGAAGCGCAGCTCGACCACCTCACGGGTGGAGTGCTGCTCGATCAGGGCGCGCGGCGAGCCCTCCGCCACGATCCGGCCGCCGTCCATCACCACCAGGCGGTCGCAGAGCTGCTCGGCCTCGTCCATGTAATGGGTGGTCAGCACGAGCGTCACGCCCTGCTGCTTGAGCCGGAACAGCCGCTCCCAGACCAGGTGCCGGGCCTGCGGGTCGAGGCCGGTGGTGGGCTCGTCGAGCAGCACGATGTCCGGCTCGTTGACCAGCGCCCGGGCGATCGTCAGCCGCCGCTTCATGCCGCCGGAGAGCGGCTCCACCTTGCTGCCGGCCCGCTCGCTCAGCTGCACGAACTCGAGCAGCTCGTCGGCCCGGCGACGGGCGGTGGCCCGGGAGATGCCGAAGAACCGGGCATAGGTCGTCAGGTTCTCCCGGACGGTCAGCTCGACGTCCAGATTGTCGAGCTGCGGGCAGACGCCGAGCCGGGCCCGGATGGCCGGACCGTCACGCCGCGGATCCTGCCCGAGGATCTGGAGCACCCCGGCGGTCGGTGGCGAGACGCAGCCGATCATCCGCATGGTGGAGCTCTTCCCGGCGCCGTTCGGCCCCAGGAAGCCGAACGCCTCACCGGCCTGCACGTCGACGTCGATGCCGTCGACAGCGGTGAAGTCGCCGAACCTTTTGATCAATCCGCGAGCATGGATAAGGGCAGTCACCCACCGAACCTTACGGAGGGGGTGCGACAGTTTTCTGCGCCTCGCTGACCAGATCGTCGGTCGCCTCGACCATCGCCGGCCAGTCCGTCCACGCGCCGGAGTCGTAGCGGACCGCCCAGCTCAACCCGTCCTGCCCGCTGACCCGGCGGCCGACCACCCGCACCGAGCCGCGATCCAGCTCGTGATGCGTCGTGTACGCCACCGAGCGGGTCACCCTGGTCCGCACCTGATCGGGCAGCTCACCCGGCGCCAGCAGCAGGAACGTCGCCACCGGCCCGTCCACCAGCACGGTATAGCCGTCCCGTTCCTCGGCCACCTCGGCCGGCGTGATCCGCAGCTCCCGCCCGGACCAGGCGACCTTGTGGATCTCGTGCCAGCCGAGCCGGTCACCGGCCGACGGCAGCCAGAGCCCCCGGTTCGTCGCGACGAGGACGCCCTGCTCGCACGGGCACCAGGCGAGCACCCGCTCCTCGGCGTCGAGCGGCGGCCGGGACCCGGCCGGCAGCGGGGGCTTACGCCGGAAGAGCTTCACATGCCACCTGCCGCCTGATCGCGCAGGGCCCGGGCCTGCTGTTCCAGCGAGAAGAGCTCCCCGGCGAGCGCCAGATACTGATCCTTGTGGGTGACCGGGTTGAGCCGCTGCACCTTGGACTTCAGGTCGTGGATCCGGGTGGTCACCGCCGCACCCTGCAGCCGCGCCAGGGTGACCTGGACATACCGCGGGTCGACCGCGCCGCCCACCCGGAGCGGCTCGACCGCCAGCTCGCTGACCAGGCCCTGCGCGGCCAGATCGGCGCAGGAGCCGCGGACCTTCTCGATCCAGACGGCGCCACCGGTCGCCGAGCACGCGCCACCGGCCTCGGCGATCGCCTCCCGCAGGGCGGCCAGCACCGGGTCGGCATAGTTCTCCGCGCCGAGGGCGTCGAACATCGGGCCGGCCAGCACCGGCTCCTGCAGGGCCAGTTTCAGGGCCTCGCGCTCGACCAGCCGCTGCGGCGAGTCAGCCGGCACGTGCCGGCGCGGCGCCCGCTGCTCGGCGTCCTCGCCCCGGGCCGCGTTGTGCACCGCACGCTGCACCGGTTCCAGGTCCATGCCGAGATCGCCGGCGAGCTTCCGGGCGTACTCAGGCCTCTTCTCCCGGTCTTTGATCTTGGCGACCAGGGGGGCGGCCTTGCGCATCGCCTCGACCCGGCCCTCGACCGTGTCCAGGTCGAAGCGGGAGATGGTGTGCCGCAGCGCGAAGTCGACCAGCGGCTCACGCCCGGCGATCATGTCGCGCACCGCGAGATCACCGCGGGCCAGCCGCAGGTCGCACGGGTCCATGTTGTCCGGGCTGACCGCGATGAACGTCCGGCCGACGAAGCGCTGGTCCTCCTCGAAGGCGCGCAGCGCGGCCTTCTGCCCGGCCGCGTCCCCGTCGAAGGTGTAGATGATCTCGCCGGTGAAGCTGTCACTGTCCATCAGCAGCCGGCGCAGCACCCCGATGTGGTCGATGCCGAACGCGGTGCCGCAGGTCGCCACCGCGGTCGGCTCGCCGGCCTCGTGACAGGCCATCACGTCGGTGTAGCCCTCGACGATCACCGCCCGGCCGCGCTTGGCGATCTCCCGCTTGGCGTGGTCGATGCCGTAGAGCACGTGCGACTTCTTGTACAGCGGCGACTCGGGGGTGTTCAGGTACTTCGGGCCGTCGTCGTCGTCGAACAGCTTCCGCGCGCCGAAGCCGATCACGTCGCCGCTCAGGTCCCGGATCGGCCACAGCAGCCGGCGCCGGAACCGGTCGATCAGCGAACCGGACCGGGCCGTCTTGGACAGGCCCGCGGTGATCAACTCGTCCGCGGTGAAACCCTGCAGCCGCAGGTGCTTGCTGAGCGCGTCCCACGAGTCGGGGGCGAAGCCGCACCCGTACTTCTCCGCGGCGTCCCGGCCGAAGCCGCGCTCGGCGAGGAACTCGCGGGCCTTGCGCGCGCCCGGGGAACCGAGCTGGTCGCGGTAGAACTCGACGGCCGAGGCGTGCGCGGCGATCAGCCGCTGGCGCTGGCCGGCCTGCGGGCGCGGACCGGACGGCTTGGCCCCGTCGGTGTCATACCTCAGCTGGAGGCCGGCCTTGCCGGCGAGCCGCTCCACCGACTCGATGAACGACAGGTGCTCCGCGTCCATCAGGAACTTGATCGCGTCCCCACCCTGCCCGCACCCGTGGCAAAAATACACGCCTCTGGCAGGGGAAACGTTGAAGGACGGGGTTTTCTCGTCGTGGAAGGGGCAGAGCCCCTTCAGGTTGCCGCCGCCGGCCGAGCGCAGCGTCACCGTCTCGCTGATCACGTCGGCGATCGAGGTCCGGTCACGGACCAGTGCGATGTCCTCGTCCTTGACCCTGCCCGCCACGGCATACATCCTGCCTCGCCCGTACCCGGAACCGCCAGCAGGGTCCGGGCGCGCCGTCAGCAGAGAGCCCGGTGCCAGGCCACGGCCGCGGGGTCGGTGAGCGACGCCACCTGATCGACGATCACCCGCAGGGCTTCCGCGTCGCCGCCGGCCGCCTCGTGCTCCGGCCGGAAGAACTGATCCAACCTTTCCGGCGTACGACCGAGCGCCGCCACCAGCTCGACGATGATCGTCCGCTGCTGCTCGTACCACGGCTCGGCGGAGCGCATCCGCATCACGTACCGGAAGGCCATGCCCTTGAGCAGCGCGCACTGGTTCCGCACGGTGCGCGGGACGACCAGGTCGGCGGCGTACCGGCGCATCGGGTCGGTCCCGTACTGGCTGTGCGTGGCGCCGACCGCGGACGAGACGAACCGTCCGGTCAGCACGCTGGTCATCCGTTTGAGGGCGATCTGCGCGCGGTACGACCCGTCGTAGTCGCCCACCGCGGCCACCGCCGGATCGGCGAGCAGGTGTTCGAGCGCCTCGCCGAGCTGGTCGGCGCTCTCGTCGGAGTAGGTGGCGGCCACGTCGGCGCAGAGCTCGGCGCGTTCGGCCGGGTCGCGCAGCAGCGGGCCGAGCGTGAGGTAGCCGCCGTGCACCCCGTCCTCGACGTCGTGCACGGAGTACGCGACGTCGTCGGCCCAGTCCATCACCTGCGCCTCCAGGCAGCGGCGGTCGTCGTCGCGCCCGTCCCGCAGCCAGCTGAAGACCGGCTCGTCGTCGGTGTAGACGCCGAATTTGCGCAGGCCGGGCCGGCGGAACCAGGGGTATTTGGCGCAGGCGTCCAGGGAGGCGCGGGTCAGGTTCAGCCCGGCGCCGGGGACTTTCGCCTCCAGCCGGGTGAGCACCCGCAGGGTCTGCGCGTTGCCCTCGAAGCCGCCGCAGGGCTGGGCGGCGAGGTCGAGCGCGGCCTCGCCGTTGTGGCCGAACGGCGGGTGGCCGATGTCGTGGGCGAGGCCGGCGACGTCCACGACGTCCGGGTCGCAGCCGAGGCGGGCGCCCATCTCCCGGGAGATCTGGGCGACCTCCAGGGAGTGGGTCAGTCTCGTACGCAGGAAATCGTCGGACCCGGCGGTGTGCACCTGGGTCTTGGCCGCGAGCCGGCGAAAGCCGGCCGAATGCAGCACCCGGGCACGGTCCCGCTGGTAAGGGGTCCTTCCGTAGCCGCTGTCCTTGGCTGGCTCGGATGCCCAGCGCTGGGCGTCGGCGGCCGTCATGTGATCAACCTTAGGTCCCTCAGCAGGTTTTAGATGTTGCCGATGGGTGTAGCCGTGGAGTCCGTTTCCCTCACGATCGTCGGCCGTCTCGTTTCCATGGGCGCAGCCGGGCTCCTGTCGGTTGCCCTGGTGACCGGCTTCGCCGTCCGCAACGCGTCGGACCAGACCGCGGCGAACGAGGAGATCGCCACGGTCAGCGAGGCGATGAGCGACCAGTGGAACGCCGACATGATGCACGACGCGCTGCGCGCGGACGTGATGTCGGCGATGTACGCGACGACCGCGGAGATGCGCACCGCGTTCGCGGTCGACGAGGTCGCCGAGCACGGGAAGACCATGCTCGAGATGTACGACGACGCCGCGACGAACGCCCCGAAAAGTCTTAAGTCAGAGTATTCCTCGATCCGTCCCTCGGTGGTGGGTTACACCGAGGCGGCCCAGGACATGGTGACCGGCGCGGCCACCGCGCACGCCGCCACGGCGAAGCGCCTGCCCGACTTCCTGGCGGTCTACTCGGATCTGGAGACCAAGCTCGGCAACCTGGACGACTCGATGTATGCCGAGGTCAAGGGGGCCGCCGAGCGGGGCGCCGAGACGTCCCGGTCGAGCAACCGGTTCATCGTGCTGGCCGCGCTGCTGGCCGCCCTGATCACCGCGACCGCCTGCGGGCTGACCGTGCGGGCGGTCCGCCGCCCGCTGCGCGGCATGCTGGAGGCGTTGCGGGCGCTGGCCCAGCGGGACCTGACCGTCCGCGCGCCGGTGATCAACCGGGACGAGCTGGGCGCGATGGCGGTCGCCCTGAACGAGGCGACCACCGTCCTGCAGAGCACCGTCTCGGCGACCGCCGACCGGGTGGTCGTCCTGACCGGCGCGAGCGCCGAGCTGCAGGCGCTGGCCGGCACGCTGGACCAGTCGGCCGAGGAGACGTCGGCGCAGGCCCGCAGCGCGGATGCCTCGGCCGGGCACGTCTCCGGCTCGGTGAGCGACATGATGGCCGCCACCGAGGAGCTGTCCTCGTCGATCCGGGAGATCGCCAAGCAGGCGATCTCCGCGGCGGCGACCACGAACGAGGCGACCACCAGCGCGAACCGGACCGCGCAGGCGGTGGCCCGGCTCAGCGAGGCGAGCCGCGAGGTCGGCGACATCGTGCAGATGATCACGAACATCGCGGAGCAGACGAACCTGCTGGCGCTGAACGCGAGCATCGAGGCGGCCCGGGCCGGGCACGCCGGCAAGGGCTTCGCGGTGGTCGCCACCGAGGTCAAGGACCTGGCCCAGGAGACCGCGCAGGCGACCGCGGACATCACCGCGAAGATCCTGGCGATCCAGGAGATGACCGGTGGGACGGCCGCGGCGATCGAGGCGATCTCGGCGGTGATCACCCGGATCGACGACGGGCAGCGGACCATCGCGGCCGCGGTCGAGGAGCAGTCGGTGACCACCGATCAGCTGGCCCGCAACGTCGGGTCGGTGTCCGCGGCGGCGAGCGAGATCAGCGGGACGGTGTCGCACATCAGCACGTCCAGCGCGGACACCGCGGAGGGCGCGAACACCACCCGGCACTCGGCCGAGCTGGTCAGTGGCGCGGCCGACGAGATCCGCGCCCTGATCGGCGAGTTCCGCTACTGACCCTTGCGGTCACTCAGCACGCAGAACTCGTTGCCCTCGGGGTCGGCCAGCAGCACCCACGGGACCTCGCCCTGGCCGATGTCGACCGGCCGGGCACCCATCCCGACCAGGCGTTCCACCTCGGTCTCCTGGTCCTCCGGGCGCAGGTCCAGGTGCAGCCGGTTCTTGACCTTCTTGACGTCGGCGTTCTGCCCGAAGAGCAGGCCGGGCAGTTCGTCGGGGCGCCGCCGGATCTCCACGTAGTGACCGTCGCGGTCGTCGCCCTCGTCGACGATCCGGTAGTCGAGCGCCTCCGCCCACCACCGTGCCAGCCGTGCGGGATCCTGCGAGTCCACCACGACCTGCTCCCAGCGACTGGGCATGTGACCTCCCGGCGATCGATACGTGACGATCAGGTTACGCGACTCCAGCGGGTGACGAAGGCCACTCGGGCGGACGCGCCGTGCGACGGAAGTGCTTGGCGCGTGCCCAGGATGCGATGTCCGGTTCCCGGTTACGGGGCAGTGGACTTTGACGCACAACGCGTGCGACCTGTCGGCTCTGTGTCACCGGAGGATGGCCCACGGTGGCGGGGACGGCGATGGGGCCGCACGTCACCGGCAAAAAGAACCGCACAGCACGTCGAGGAGAGAAGTGCCCGGCGTCGATCACTGTCTACAGGAGGCCATGACGATTCCTGGCGCGGTCGGGGCCAGCATCGTCGACTACACCACGGGTTTTCCGGTCGCCACGACCGGAGCCGCACCGAATGCGGATCACGAGGCCGCGGCCGCCGGCACCGCCGACGTGGTCCAGGCCGCGAACAGCCGGTCGCTGTTCGTCTCGGCCATCCCGCACGACCTGCTCGAAGACCTGATCATCACGACCGCCGGGGGCTACCACCTCCTGCGGGTCGTCCAGACCGAGTTCGACAGCCGCCTGGTGCTCTACGTCTGGCTGGACCGGGTGCGCGGCAACCTCGCCGTGGCCCGCCGCAAGATGCAGCGCCTCGCCGACGAACTTGTGGCGACATGACCGATATGCCCAACGCACCCACCAGTGAGGAGTGACGGTGCCGCCCACGAAGACCACCGCATCCGGTGATCTGCTCGCGCAGGTCGCCGGCGAGCGGCAGACCGGAGCGCTGGTGGTGCACGGCCATCCCGGCGGCGCGGTCTACGTCTTCGAGGGGCGGGTGATCTACGCCGAGTCGCCGGCCGCGCCCGGGGTGGGCGAGCTGCTCACGTCGTCCGGCCGGCTGGCCGGACGGACCTGGCAGAACGCGCTGGACCTGGGCACCTCCACCGCCCGGGTGGGCCGGCTCCTGGTCGAGCAGGGCCATCTCACCCAGGGCGAGCTGGAGCTGTGCGTGCTCGGGGCGACCTACGACGCGGCGTACTTCGCGCTGTCCACGGCGTCCGCGCCGATCGACTTCCTGCCGGCGGCGACGCACTGGCTGGGCCCGGTCGTGCACATCGACACGGTCGCGGTGCTGCGCGAGTGCCGGCGCCGGGTCACGCTCCTCGACGACATCTTCCCGAACCCGCGGATCGACGTCGCCCCGGTCATCCCAGTGGCCCGTCCGCCGCGGGAGCGGGTGACCATCACCTCGCCGCAGTGGGAGCTGCTGGTCCACGCGGACGGCCAGCGCACGCCGGCCGACCTGGCCCTGCTGCTGGGCCGCGCGGGCTACGCGACGATCCAGGAGCTGCGGCGGCTCGCGGCCGCGGGCCTGATCGAGCTCCCCGAGGTACGGACCGCGGAGAGCCACGACTTCGTCCGCCTCCCGCAGCATCGGGCGGACGTCGCTCCGGTGGCCCGCCCGGCGCCACCACCGCCGGCGGAGAAGCCCCCGGTGCCGGTGAACCCGGGCCCGCCGCCGGAGCTGCCGCCGCCGGCCCCGCCGCCATCGCCCCCGGGGGAGAGCAACATCGGGCCGAACCGGCTGCCCCGGCTCGCCCGTCGTAAACCCGGCGCCAAGCTGCCGAAGGAGCTGGCGATGGAGAACCCGCCGGCGCATCAGGCCGCCGACGAGGTCCTGCTCAAACGAATACGCACCGCATTGAGGGCACTGCGGTGACGCGCGCACCCCCCGACCAAGAAGGAGCGGTCCGAGTGATGACGGTCGACCCGGCGGTACTCGACGAGCTCGCCCGCCTGCGCAGCAGGGTTCCGGAGCTGTCCGGCAGCGTGCTCGCCACCGCCGATGGAATGGTCGTCGCGCACGACTCGCACGGGATCGAGCCGGACACCCTGGCCGCGCTCGCCGCGGCGCATCTGGCGCTGGCGCGCCGGTTCGCGCACGCGGTCAGTCACGGCGAGTTGCGGGAGTCCGTCGTCGAGTGCGACGGCGGATACATCACCTCGTACGCCGCGGGTCCGAACGCCCTGCTCACCGTGGTCACCTCGGGCGACGCGAACCTCGCCATGGTGCACCTGGAGGCACGGCGGTGCGTGCGCCGGATCACCAAGCTCATGGCGGTGGAGACGATGCAGCAACAACAACAGCTGCGTCCGGAGATTCCACAACAGACCGGCCCGTCGACGATCCCGCTGGCCCGGCGGACCCCGATGGCCACGCTGCCGAACGGCTCACGCCGCCGCACGGCGACGAACTGACCGGCAGCGAAGTACCGCGGCAATCCCGCCGCATCCATCCGGCGCCGTCGTCGTCACAGACGGGCCACCATCCCACCACAACGGAGGAATGAACCCCATGCCCGACATGGAAACCGCTCTGAAAGAAGTTATGGAGATCGACGGCTGCATCGGCGTCGCTCTCGTCGACCACACCAGCGGCATGGCCCTGGGCACCCTCGGTGGCGGCAAGGACCTCGACCTGACGGTCGCGGCGGCCGGCAACACCGACGTGGTCCGGGCGAAGCTGCGGGCGATGGAGATGCTGAACCTCTCCGAGAAGATCGAGGACATCCTCATCACCCTGGACACCCAGTACCACATGATCCGCCCGCTCACGAGCCGCGCCGGCAAGGGCCTGTTCCTCTATGTGGCGCTGCGCCGGGACCGGTCGAACCTGGCCATGTCCCGTCATCAGCTGCGCCGCATCGAGAACGACCTCGACATCTAAACCGCGCCGCCCAGCCCGTGATCACCACCCCTCGGCGGGGAGGGTCCGCACCACCCTCCCCGCCACCATCTTTCAAGATCAAATTCTTTCTTGCCTACGCTGCGGCCAATAACTGATCGTCGCTCCCGCGGGGACCCTTCCGGGCCTCGCAGGGCGCGGGGCGCCCAAAGACGCGAGACCCTCCAGGGCGACGTCCGCGGGTGGTTGCGCTTCATAAAGAACCCATGCGGTCCGACCTGGGTCACCGCGGTCACGCCGGGCGGGGGCATGGGCAAGGAACAGGAACGCGGCCACTAGCATCGGTGGCATGTCGGCCCGGGAGATCGTCGAACGTGTCCGGGCCGGTGAGCTCGATTACGAGACCGCGCTCGACCTGCTCACCGGGGCTCCGGCCGCGGAGACCGACGCGGCGCTGACCGCCGTGCTGGGGGCCGAGTTCGGGCGGCTGTTCACCAACGGCTGGCAGCCGGTCGAGCTGCACCGGGCGATCGCGCGCCGCGGCAACCCGATCCAGGGGCGGCTGGTCGCCGACGCGGCCGCGGCCTTCCTGGCCGGCAAGGATCCGGTCGACGACGCGTGGCGCGCCCAGGCCACGCAGCTCACCTCGGAGGATCGTCGCAAGCTGGACCGGATCGCCGTACTGGATGCCTCTCTTGATCTTTTGTCGGAATTGCGGCGCATGCCGCCGATCGAGATCCTGATCCCACCGCCGGGAGTCCCCGCGACGACCGTGCATCACCACGCCGACAAGCGGCTGCTCGACCGGGTGCGCGCGCTGCTGGCGAAGGCCGAGGCGACCGATTTCCCGGCCGAGGCGGAGGCGTACAGCGCGAAGGCCCAGGAGCTGATCACCCGGTACCGGATCGAGGAGGTCACCGCGCCGGTGGCCGGCGTCGTCCCGTTCGCGCGGCGGATCGGGGTGGATCATCCGTACGAGAACGAGAAGGCCAGCCTGCTCGACGCGGTCGCCAAGGCCAACGCCTGCCGCACGGTCTGGTCGCCGGAGCTGGGCTTCAGCACGATCTTCGGGTTCGACGCCGACATCGACGCGGTCGAGCTGCTGCACACGTCCCTGCTGGTCCAGGCGAACCGGGCGATGACCCGGGACGAGCCGGCCAAGGGCAAGGCCAGGGTGAAGGCGTTCCGCCGGTCGTTCCTGGTCGCCTACGCGATCCGGATCGGCGAACGGCTGCGCGAGGTCGCCGAGCGCGAGTTCGCCGGCCGCGGCGACCTGCTGCCGGTGCTGCGCAGCCGCGACGTCGAGGTCCGCGCCGCGATGGAGAAGGTCTTCCCGCGTACGGTCCGATCCCGCGCCAGCCGCGTCGACAGCCTGGAAGGCTGGGACTCCGGACGCGCCGCCGCCGACGAGGCCCAACTGCGCTGAGAAGCAGAGAGTTGATACGGTCGGCGCCGCATCACCATCGGTACCAACGCGCACGTCAGGAGCCGGCATGGGTCTTTGGGACAAACTCAAGGGTGAGCTGGTCGACATCATCGAGTGGCTGGACGACAGCCGCGACACGATCGTCTGGCGCTTCCCCCGGTACGAGAACGAGATCAAGATGGGCGCCAAGCTCGTCGTGCGTGAGTCGCAGGTCGCCGTCTTCGTCAACGAGGGACGGGTGGCGGATGTCTTCCCGCCCGGCACCCACACGCTGACCACGCAGAACATGCCGGTCCTGTCGACCATCAAGGGCTGGAAGTACGGCTTCGAGTCGCCCTGGAAGGCCGAGGTGTACTTCGTCAACACCCGGCAGTTCACCGACATGAAGTGGGGCACGCAGAACCCGGTGATGATGCGGGACGCCGAGTTCGGCGTGGTCCGGCTCCGGGCGTTCGGCGCGTTCGCGATGCGGGTCGTCGACCCGGCGAAGCTGCTCACCGAGCTGGTCGGCACCGACCCGCAGTTCCGCACCGAAGAGGTCCAGGAGTACCTGCGCCAGCTGGTCGTCAGCCACCTGGGCAGCGCGCTCGCCACGGCCGGCGTCCCGGCCCTGGACCTGGCCGCCAAGCAGCAGACCATCGGGCAGACGCTGTCCGCGGTGCTGACCGACGAGCTCGCCCCGTCCGGCATCGCGATCCCCCGGTTCATCATCGAGAACATCTCGATGCCGCCGGAGGTCGAGCAGGCGCTGGACAAGCGCACCTCGATGGGCGTGGTCGGCAACCTGGACGCGTACACGAAGTTCCAGACCGCGAACGCGATCGAGGACGCCGCGAAGAACCCCGGCGGGGCCGGCGAGGCGTTCGGCATCGGCATCGGCATGGCCGCCGGTCAGCGCGCCACCCAGTCGATGAACACACCGCCGCCGGCCGCCACCCCTCCCCCGCTGCCGGCCGGTGACTGGTTCGCCGCGCTCGGCGGGACCCAGCAGGGCCCGTTCGACCTGGCCACGCTGGCCGGGCACGCCGCGTCCGGGGCGCTGACCCGGCAGACCCTGGTCTGGCGCAACGGGATGGCCGCGTGGACCCCGGCCGGGCAGGTCACCGAGCTCAGCAACGTGTTCGCCGCGGTCCCGCCGCCGCTCCCGCCGCAGGCCTGACGTGACCCAGCAGACCCAGACGCAGTACCCGTGCTCCGGCTGTGGGGCGAACCTGGAGTTCGCCCCCGGCACGGCGGTGCTCAAGTGTCCGTACTGCGGCACCGAGACCCCGGTCGGCCCGGCCGACCGGGAGATCCGCGAGCACTCCTGGGCGCAGTTCGCCGGCCTGCCCCGCAAGCCGATCGTCGCCCTGGCCCCGCACGTCTTCACCTGCCAGGGCTGCGGCGCGGTGACCCAGAGCGACAAGATCTCGGACCGCTGCCAGTTCTGCGGGGCGGCCCTGGTCGCCGACGTCAGCCCGGGCGACCAGGTCGTCCCGGAGGCGGTGCTGCCGTTCCTGGTCGCCCGCCCCCAGCTGCGGGAGGCGCTGCGCGGGTGGGCGGCGTCCCGCTGGTTCGCGCCGAACGGGCTGAAACGGGTCACCGAGGCGGAGTCGTCGCACAGCTCGTACCTGCCGCACTGGACGTACGACGCGAGCACCGTCTCGGAGTACCGGGGCGAGCGCGGCGAGCACTACTGGGTCACCGAGAGCTACACCGAGAACGGCGAGACCAAGACCCGTCAGGTCCGCAAGACCCGGTGGTACCCGGCGCACGGGGTGGTCAGCCGGCCGTTCGACGACGTGCTGGTCACCGGCACCACCCGGGTCCTGCCCAAGCACCTGGAGAAGCTCGAGCCGTGGCCGCTGCCGGACGCCGAGCCGTACCGTCCGGACTTCCTGGCCGGGCACGAGACCCTGCGGTACGACATCGAGCCGGAGACCGGCCTGGAGAACGCCAAGTCCGTGATGGCGAACGTCATCCGCGACGACTGCGAGCGGGACATCGGCGGCGACGAGCAGCGGGTGCACGCGGTCGAGACGGCGTACCACGACGTCACGTTCAAGCTGATGCTGCTGCCGGTCTGGATCGCGTGCTACCTGCACGCCGGCCGCACCTACAACATCCTGGTCAACGGCCGCACCGCCGAAGTCGCCGGCGAACGCCCCTACAGCACGGCCAAGATCGCGGCGGCGATCATCGCGGCTCTGCTGCTGATCGCCGCGATCATCACCGTGGTCCAGCTGAACCGGACCTGATCAACCGCCGGACTCGTCGGTCTCGGCTCCCTCGGGGACGGTGTCGTCGTCGCGGGAGTCGAGCCAGCCGTGCGGGAGCGAGACCTTGCCCGGCGCGTTGATCCGGCCGCGCGGCTGGCCCAGCGACTCCTCCGGGAACGGCAGCGCCGGGTCCAGCTTCTCCAGCAGGTCGTCCAGCTCGGCGAGCGAGGAGATCATCGCCAGGCTGCGGCGCAGGTCGCCGCCGACCGGGAAGCCCTTCAGGTACCACGCGACGTGCTTGCGGAAGTCCGCGCAGCCGTGCTTCTCGTCCTCCAGCGCCTCGACCAGCAGCTGGGCGTGCCGGGACATGATCTTCGCGACCTCGCCCAGGGTGGGCAGCACCGGCTGGTACGACGCGCCCTGGGTGAACGCGGCCTCCAGGTCGGCGAACAGCCACGGCCGGCCCAGGCAGCCCCGGCCGACGACCACGCCGTCGACCCCGGTGTGGGCGACCATCCGCAGCGCGTCCGAGCCCTCCCAGATGTCGCCGTTGCCCAGCACCGGGACGTCCAGGGCCTGCTTGAGGGTGGCGATCGCGTCCCAGTCGGCCTGACCGGAGTAGCGCTGCTCGGCGGTGCGCGCGTGCAGGGCCACGGCGGCGACGCCGGCGTCCTGCGCGGCGAGACCGGCCTCGACGTACGTCAAATGGTCTTCGTCGATGCCTTTGCGCATTTTGATGGTGAGCGGGATGCCGAACTCGGCGGCCGCGTCGACGGCCTGCTTCACGATCCGGCCGAACAGCTTGCGCCGCCAGGGCAGCGCCGACCCGCCACCGCGCCGGGTCACCTTCGGCACCGGGCAGCCGAAGTTCAGGTCGACGTGGTCGGCCAGGTTGTCCTCGCCGACCATCCGGACCGCCCGCGCGGTCACCTCCGGGTCCACGCCGTAGAGCTGCAGGCTGCGGAAACCCTCGTCCTCGGCGAACGTGACCATCTTGAGCGTCTTGGGGATCCGCTCCACCAGCGCCCGCGTGGTGATCATCTCGCAGACGTAGACGCCGCCGCCCTGCTCACGACAGAGCCGCCGGAACGCCACGTTAGTGATCCCGGCCATCGGGGCGAGCACGACGGGCGGGTTGACGGCGTGATTGCCGAGCATGAGTGGTGCGGTCACGCGCTCTAGGGTGACACGCCCAGCCCGGCAACCCCGAATCGCCCGCCCGTTACCGGTCGCCGCCGCGCTCGATCAGCGTGTCCAGCATCCCGACGATCTGCTCGACCCCGTCTTTGAGGATGTGCACGTCGAGGGTGAGCTGGGCTAGCGCCGTGGAGTGTTCCCGATGCAACGCGGTGTGCCTGTCAAGGATCGCGCTGTGCCTGTCAAGGATCGCGCTGTGCTTGTTGAGCAGGGCGGTGTGCTCGGACTGCGTATCCGCCATGGCCTGGATGAGGCTGTGCTGAACGCGCAGCTTCTCGCCGATGTCCGACAAATCATTGTCTTGGCTGGCGCGGAGCCTTTCCTGCTCGTCCATGCGCTCCTCCAGTCGGGTCACGCGGGCTTCGAGGGTGGGCACAGGTGCCTCCAGGGGTGAAGGGTAGCCGGTCGGACGACCGGCGAGGGGGTGTTCACACTCCGGAGAACTATAGGCGCGGGACTAGATGTCTCGCGTCACCTGAACGAGTGCATGATCCGCTCGAATCTGACAGAGTCGGGAGCATGAGCGATGAGCAGAGTCCGCGCAGGCTGGTGGCCGTTTTCGCATCCCCGACGGCGGAGATGCTGAGCCGTTTCGGGATCGAGCTGGGCTTCCACGTCACGGTCGTCGAGCCGGATCCGACGCAGCTCGGGGGCACCCCGCGGCCGCACGGTGACCGGGTCGTCGCCGACCTCACCGCGGCGGAGGCGGACGAGCACACCGACGTCCTGCTCACCGACCATCACCGGCCGGAGATCGGCGCCCAGCTGCGCGAGGCGCTCGCCGGGAAGTCCCGCTGGATCGGCATCGTCGGCAACCCGCGCAACGAGGGCCCGCACGTCGCCGCGCTGCGCGACCTGGACGTGCCGGACGACGAGATCGCCCGCGTCCACCGCCCGGTCGGCCTGAACATCGGCAGCCGCACCCCGGCCGAGATCGCGGTGGCGGTACTGGCCGGCCTGATCGCCGACCGCAACGGCCGGCCGGGCGGTTTCGACTTCTGAGATCAGGAGGCGCGGGCGGCGACCGCGGCGACGAAGCGGGCGGCGACGTCGTTCTCCCAGAACATCCGCGCCGCGTGGATGATCTCGAGCTTGTCCGTGGTGCCGGGGTCCGGCATGCCCTCGAACTTGGCGCCGCTCGGGACGAACGTGTCCACCTTCACCTCGATCGCGGTGCGCTTCTTCAGGAAGTGCCATTCCTCGCTGGAGTGCCCGCAGGCGTCCAGGCCGGCGGATTTGACCAGCGTGGCCGGGCACTCCTTGTCCGAGCCGCTGGTCACATTGCTCTCGTAGTTCGACTTCGCGAACGGGGGCGTGCCGTATCCGCGCTCGACCACGTGGATGCGCAGCGGGAAGGTGGGCGCGTCGTCCTTCTCCGGCAGCATCACCTCGATCGTGCACTGCGCGTCCCGGACGGTCTCCTTGGCCTGCCCGAACAGCGAGGTGGAGAACACCACGCTCTCCTGCTTGAGCGTGACCGAGGTGGCCGACGGCAGGATCGCCCGGACGTCGGCCTCGGGCAGGTATTCACAGGCCTCCGGCCAGCCGTACGTCGCGAGCTCGCCGCTCTTCTCCGGCTTGCCGACCGCCAGCGGCTTGCCCGCCGGGGCGATGCCCACCTTCATCGCGGGCGCGTCCTCGAACTCTTTCTCGGACTTCGACTTGCAGGCGGCCAGCGTGCCCGCCGAGAGCAGCAGCGCCATCACGTAGATCGATCCCCGTCGCACCATGGCCGCCCATCTTAGGCGGCCATGGCACGTTGTTCAGCAGCCGGGGAGGCGCTTGATCAGGTAGTCCTCGATCTGGCTGAGCGAGACCCGCTCCTGCTTCATGGTGTCCCGGTCCCGGACCGTCACCGCGTCGTCCTCGAGGGTGTCGAAGTCGACCGTCACGCAGAACGGCGTGCCGATCTCGTCCTGCCGGCGGTAGCGCCGCCCGATCGCCTGCGAGTCGTCGAACTCGACGATCCAGCGCTTGCGCAGGTCAGCGGCGAGCCCCTTGGCCTTCGGGGACAGGTCGGGGTTGCGCGACAGCGGCAGCACGGCGACCTTCACCGGGGCCAGCCGCGGGTCGAACCGCATCACGGTGCGCTTGTCGACGCCGCCCTTGGTGTTCGGGGCCTCGTCCTCGTCGTACGCCTCGAGCAGGAACGCCAGCACCGCGCGGGTGAGGCCGGCGGCCGGCTCGATCACGTACGGCGTCCAGCGCTCGCCCTTCTCCTGGTCGAAGTAGGACAGGTCCACACCGGAGTGCTTGGAGTGCGTGGACAGGTCGAAGTCGGTCCGGTTCGCGATGCCCTCGAGCTCGGCGAAGTCACTGCCGCCGAACTGGAAGCGGTACTCGATGTCGACGGTCCGCTTCGAGTAGTGCGACAGCTTCTCCTTCGGGTGCTCGAAGAAGCGCAGGTTGCTCTCGGACAGGCCGAGGTCGCGGTACCAGTTCCACCGCTCCTGCAGCCAGTACTCGTGCCACTCCTCGTCGCTGCCCGGCGGGACGAAGAACTCCATCTCCATCTGCTCGAACTCGCGTGTCCGGAAGATGAAGTTGCCCGGGGTGATCTCGTTCCGGAAGCTCTTGCCGACCTGCGCGATGCCGAACGGCGGCTTCTTGCGGGCCGCGGTCGCCACGTTCGCGTAGTTGACGAAGATGCCCTGAGCGGTCTCCGGGCGCAGGTAGTGCATGCCCTCGGTGCTCTCGGTCGGCCCGAGGAACGTCTTCATCAGGCCGTTGAACATCTTCGGCTCGGTGAAGGTCCCCTTGTTGCCGCAGTTCGGGCAGTTCAGCTCCTGCAGCGACGACGGCAGCGAGCCGTGCTTGGCCTCGTAGGCCTCTTCCAGGTGGTCGGCCCGGTAGCGCTTGTGGCAGGACTGGCACTCGGTCAGCGGGTCGACGAACGCGTCGAGGTGACCGGAGGCGGCCCACACGTCCTTCGACAGGATCACCGCGGAGTCCAGGCCGACGATGTCGTCGCGCTGCTGGACCATGGTCCGCCACCACTGCCGGCGGACGTTCTCCTTCAGTTCGACGCCCAGCGGACCGTAGTCCCAAGCCGAGCGGGTTCCTCCGTAGATCTCACTGGAGGGGAAGACGAAGCCCCGGCGCTTGGCAAGGCTGACAACGGAATCGATGCGGTCGGCAGGCATGAGTCTCCTACGCCGGCTGGGTGTCGGCGGGGGTATCGGAAGGTCGTTGGACGATTAGCGAGGTTACTCCCCGAGAGAGCACACCTCGAACTCACCCGTCGTCCGGTTCTGCCCGAGTTGCGCCTCGGTGTGGTTCACGTCGCCGTCGGCATAGACCAGGTCGACCGGCACCTCACCGGTGCTGAGATTGAGATCGCCGATCGTGTACGAGGTGAACTTCTCCTCCTGCGCGACCCGCCCGGAGAACTCGCTCAGACTCTCCCGCGCGCGGGTGCTCCGGCACAGGTGCCCGTACGCCTCGTCGTAGTTCCCGGACTTGACCGCGTCCAGGTAGTCGGCCACCGCGGCGTGCGCCTGCTCGTTGATCGAGCCGTTCAGCGACAGCCCCAGGCCGATGATCGCGGCCAGCCCGCCACCGCAGATCAGCGCGACGATGCCACCGCCGATGCCGAAGCCCAGGCCGATGCGCCGGCCACGGCCCTCGACGGGCGGCGCCGGGAACGGCGGATGCACGCCGGGACCCGGGGGTGGCGGCGGGACGAAGGTCGCCGGCGGGGGCGGCGGGGGGCCGTACTGCATGGGCGGTTGACCGTAGGTCATTCCCTCAGCCTAATGTTCAGCGCCACGGCTCGGCGGCCCGGTCACTGCCGGTCACCGCGACCGCCTCCCCCGGGCCGGCACTGGCCAGCGTCTCGAACGCGGACGGCTCGTCCAGCGACCGCGCGAGCAGCGGGGTGGCGTGCACCTTGACGTCGAACGAGCCGAGCGAGCGGCGGTAGGCTCCGACGGACTCCCACTCGGTCACCAGGGTCCAGTTGGTGGTGTCCTCCAGGGCCCGGGTGAGCCGGCCGGACAGGTAACCGGGGCACTGGGCGAGCGCGGCGAGGGCGGCGTGCGCCTGCTCCGCGAAGCTGTCGTGCGTGTCCGGCGGGACCGTGAAGCGGTTGAGCACCAGCATGTGACGAGGGTACGCACTTCGACAGGAGCCGCAGTGACGACGTCCGACCATTTCCTGCGCCGGCTGGCCCGGGTGAACCCGACCACCGCGTTCATCGTGGCGCTGGTCCTGCTGCTGGCCGGCCTGTACCTGCCGGGCGTGGTGGGCGCGCTGCTGCTCGGCGTGCTGGCGGCCGGGCTGATCGCGCTGACCTTCACCACCTGGCCGGTCCAGTCGCCGATCACCCGCCTGGTCCGGGTGGTGCTGCTCACTCTTCTGATCGTCGCGGTGGTCTCGAAGGCGTTGTGAACGCATGCGCTTTTGACAATCATTGTCGTTATCGATCAGAGTAGGTGGCATGATGCGCCGCCCGCTGATCCCGTTGCTCGTGCTGGCCGCCGTGGCCGCGCTGGCCGGGTGCGCCACGCGGGCGAGCGCCGGCGGCCGGCTCCCGATCGTCGCCGCGTTCTACCCGCTGCAGTTCGTCAGCGAGCGGATCGGCGGCGACCTGGTCCGGGTCACCAATCTGACCAAGCCCGGCGCCGAGCCGCACGACGTCGAGCTGAGCCCGCGCCAGGTCGCCCAGATCTCGGACGCGAAACTCGCGGTCTACCTGCACGGTTTCCAGCCCGCGGTCGACGACGCGATCAAACAGAACGCCAAGACCCGGGGGTACGACGTCTCGGCCGCGGTCACCCTGGTCAAGTCCAGTGAGGGGCACGGCACCGACCCGCACGTCTGGCTCGACCCGATCCGGCTGGCCGCCATCGCCGACGCCGTCGGGCAGAAGCTGAGCGACGCCGACCCGGCGCACGCCGCCGACTACCGGGCCCGCGCCGCCACCCTGCACCGGCAGCTAACCGAGCTGGACGGCCAGTTCGGCGCCGCGCTGGCCGACTGCCCGCGCCGTGAGCTGGTGACCAGCCACACCGCGTTCCACTACCTGGCCGACCGCTACCACCTGACCCAGATCGGGATCACCGGCGTCGACCCGGAGGCCGAGCCGTCGCCGCGCCGCCTCGCCGAGGTCGCCGCCGACGCCCGCGCGCACGGCACCACCACCATCTTCTTCGAGACCCTGGTCAGCCCGAAGGTCGCCGAGACGATCGCGCGCGAGGTCGGCGCGAAGACCGCGGTGCTCGACCCGCTCGAAGGCCTGACCGACCCGCACGCGGACTACTTCTCGGTGATGCGGAGCAACCTCGCCGCCCTCACCACGGCATTGGGGTGCTCATGAGCGTTATCGAGGTCCGGCACGTGGCGGCCGGTTACGACGGGCGGGAGATCCTGCGCGACGTCACGCTCAGCGTCGCCGCCGGCGACGTCGTCGCCGTGCTCGGCGCCAACGGCTCCGGAAAATCCACGCTGATCCGCACGGTCCTGGGTCTGGTCCCGGTCCGCCGTGGCGAGATCGCATTGTTCGGTACGGCACAGCGCCGCTTCCGCCACTGGGAACGCATCGGGTACGTGCCGCAACGGCTGGGCGCCGGCAGCGGCGTCCCGGCCACGGTCGGCGAGGTGGTCGCGTCCGGCCGGCTGGCCCGGCGCGGGATGTTCCGGCTGCCCGGGGCCGCCGATCGGGCCGCGGTCCACGAGGCGCTCGCGGCGGTCGGCCTGATCGACCGGATCGGCGACCCGGTCAGCACCCTCTCCGGCGGCCAGCAGCAGCGCACCCTGATCGCCCGGGCCCTGGCCGGCAAGCCGGACCTGCTGGTCCTGGACGAGCCGACCGCCGGGGTGGACGCGGCCAGCCAGGAGGCGTTCGCCGGCGCGCTGACCGAGTTCGCCGCGAACGGCGGGACGATCCTGCTGGTCCTGCACGAGCTGGGGCCGCTGCGACCGCTGATCGGGCGGGCCGTGGTGGTGCACGAGGGCCGGATCGCGCACGAGGGCGTGCCGCCGGAACCGGCCGGGCACCACGCCGACCCGGGGCACGACCACGTGCACCCGCACGCCGACGAGGAGAAGGCGACGATCTGCGAATGGGCGCCCACCGAGGGGATGAAGGCGTACTGAGATGGACCTGCTGACCTATCCCTTCATGCTGCGCGCGCTGGCCGGCGCCCTGATCATCGGCCTGACCGCGCCGGCCCTCGGCATCTACCTGGTGCAGCGGCGGCTGTCGCTGATCGGCGACGGCATCGGGCACGTGGCGCTGACCGGTGTCGGCGTCGGCCTGCTCACCCACCAGTCCCCGGTGCTCACCGCGGTGCTGGTGTCGGTGGTCGGCGCGGTCGCCGTCGAGCTGGTCCGCGAGCGCGGGCGCACCTCCGGCGACCTGGCCCTGGCGCTGCTCTTCTACGGCGGCATCGCGGGCGGCGTGGTGCTGGTCGGGCTCTCCGACGACGCCAGCAACGCCAGCCTGATGCAGTACCTGTTCGGCTCGCTGATCACCACGTCGCCGGCCGACATCGCGGTGATCGCCGGGCTGGGCGCGGCGGTGCTGATCGCGATGCTGGTGTTCCGGCCGGCGCTCTTCGCGCTCTGCAACGACGAGGAGTACGCGCGGGTCAGCGGTCTCCCGGTGCGCACGCTCAATCTGCTGCTCGCGGTGACGACCGCGGTGACCGTGACGATCGCCATGCGTACCGTCGGATTGCTTCTGGTCTCGGCTTTGATGGTGGTCCCGGTCGCGGCGGCGCAGCAGGTCACCCGAGGTTTCCGGTCGACCATGGCGATGGCCATGCTGATCGGGATCTGCGCGGCCGGCGCCGGCGTGGTGCTCTCCGGCGAGATCGACACCGCGCCGGGCGCCACCACGGTGCTGATCGCCCTCGCCGGGTTCCTGATCACCACCGGGGCCGGCGCGCTCTGGCACCGTCCACGCCGGCGCAAGTCCGCGCACCCGGCCCACATCGAACCCCCGGATGTCGTGCTGCATGCCTGATCAGAAACTCGCGGTACGGTGGTGCGCACGATGACCGCCACCGGTTACGAGTCCTACGAAGCGGCCGGCGCGCTGCTCCGGGCGCTGTCCGCGCCGATCCGGATCGCCATCGTCGCCGAGCTCGGCGCGGGCGAGCGCTGTGTGCACGATCTGGTCTCCCAGCTCGGCGCCCCGCAACCGCTGGTCTCGCAACACCTTCGGGTGTTGCGCGGCGCCGGCGTGGTGCGGGGTGTCCGGCGTGGGCGGGAGATCGCATACTCCCTGGTGGACGAACACATCGCGCACATCGTGGCGGATGCCGTCAGTCACGCGAGGGAGAGCCGATAGTGAACCCGGAGAGCAGCGCCCAGCGCAACACCAAGCAACGGAGCGCGGTGCGCGACGTGCTCGGCGAGACCGAGGGTTTCCACAGCGCCCAGGACCTGCACGCGATGCTGCGGGACCGGGGCGAGCGGGTCGGCCTGACCACGGTGTACCGGACGCTGCAGGGCCTGGCCGACACCGGCGAGGTGGACGTGATGCGCCCGCCCGGCGGCGAGCACCTCTACCGCCGGTGCAGCCAGGGTCATCACCACCACCTGGTGTGCCGCTCGTGCGGGCGGACCGTCGAGGTGCTCGGCCCGGCCGTCGAGTCGTGGGCCGAGAAGATGGCCGGCGAGCACGGCTTCGTCGACGTGTCGCACACCATGGAGATCTTCGGTACCTGCCCGGAGTGCGCGAAATGCTGAGCCCCGCCTGAGGGACGCCCGGATGCGTCGCGCCCCGCGGAATGGAAGGCTTCACTCGTGAAGCTCTATGCCGACCGCATGCCGACCGCCATTCGCCAACTGATCACCGACATCCTCGTCGTCATCTGGGTCTACCTGTGGATCCGCGCCGCGATCTGGGTCCACGACGTGGTGGAGAAACTGGCCGTGCCCGGTCAGAAGCTGGAGCTCGCCGGCGGTGGCATCGCCGACAACCTGGCCGACGCGGGCGGCAAGGTCGGCCGGGTGCCCCTGGTCGGCGACCAGCTGGTCAAGCCGTTCAACGGCGCCGCCGACGCGGCCCGCTCGATCGCCGAGGCCGGCCACCAGCAGCAGGAGCTGGTCGACAAGCTGGCGCTGATCCTGCCGCTGATGGCGCTCGCGGTGCCGCTCGCCCTGGTGCTGTTCCTCTGGCTGCCGCTGCGGCTGCGCTGGATCCGGCGGGCCTCGACCGCGCTCGTGGTCCGCGACCAGCCGGCCGGCAAGGACCTGCTGGCGCTGCGGGCCCTGGCCACCCGTCCGCTGGGCGAGCTGGCCAAGCTGGGCCCGGACATCGCGCAGAGCTGGCGGGCCGGCGACGCGGCCGCCGTCGAGGCCCTGGCCGAGCTGGAACTCAAACGGCTCGGCCTGCGCTCGGCACGCACCGGCCTGCGGAAAGCCTAGGAGTTGATCGACGAGTCGGCCGGCGCGTCGTCCAGCACGAAGCCGTCCTTGTCGTCGTCGTCCGCCCAGTTGCGGTGGGTGACCGGCAGGATCGCCCAGAACGTCAGGAACCAGCCGGCGGAGACGACGGTCAGCACCACCGCCCAGCGCGCGTCCAGCACGTAGTCGGTGACCAGCAGGACGCTGCTGACCATCGACACCAGCATGCAGGCCAGCCCGCTGGTGGCCATCCGGTGCGCGTAGCGGACCAGCTCCGGCTTGCGGCCCTGGCGGAACAGCGCCCGGTGGAACGCGACCGGCGAGATGATCAGCGCGGTCGCGAAGGCCGCGCTGATCAGGGCCACCATGTACACGTCCTTCTGGAACGCGGTGGCGGCCGGGAAACCGCTGGAGAACGGCAGGGTCAGCAGGAAGGCGAAGAGGATCTGCACCCCGGTCTGCGCGACGCGCAGCTCCTGCAGCAGGTCGGCGAAGTTCCGGTCCCAGCGCTGTTTCTCGGTCTCGTGCGGCGAGCGTGGTTTCTCGGCGGCCATGTCGCGGCGGCTTTCCCCGCCGCGCCCATGGTCAAACGCCGATCCGTGCCAGGACCGCGTCGCCCAGCTCGCGCGGCGCCTGCTCGGGCACCCAGTGGCTCACCCCACGCAGCGCGACCAGCTGATAGTCGGCCGGCACCCAGTCTGCGGTGCGCAGCGCGGCGGTCAGCCCGACCACGCCGTCCCGGTCGCTCCAGACGTACGTCGTCGGCACGGTGATCTCGCCCAGGTCCGCCACGTCGTCGGCACGGAACGCCCGGTACCAGTGCAGCGCGGCATGCATCCGGCCCGGCTCGCGCATCGCCTTCACGTACCGGTCGGCGCGCGGCCCGATCGCCCCGAGCATCCGGCGCATCCCCAGCGCACCGCCGCCCATCAGCAGCTTCTCCGCGATCGCGGAGCGGAACACCTGGAAGTACGCGAGGCGGGCGCGCTGCGACGGCCGGACCCGCAGGGCCAGCGCCATCGCCCGCGGGTGCGGGACGGAGATCGCGGTCAGCGTGCGCACCCGCTCCGGGTGCCGGCCGGCGACCAGCCAGGCGACCTGGGCGCCCCAGTCGTGGCCGACCAGGTGCGCCGACTCGATGCCGAGCGCGTCCAGGACGGCGAGCACGTCGGCGACCGGCTCGCCGATCCGGTACTGCCCGGCGCCGGACGGGCGGGCGCCCGGGGAGTAGCCGCGCTGGTCCATCGCGTACGTCCGCAGCCCGGCCGCGTGCAGGCGGGGCAGCAGGAGGTCGAACTCGCGGTGGTCCTGCGGAAAGCCGTGCAACAGGAGCACCGGCTGCCCGTCCGCGGGGCCCCCTTCGGCCACCTCGAACGTCAGACCCCGAGCCTTGACCTCCATACGATCATTCCTCCCTGTGCCCCGGCATCCACCAGGTGTTAGCGTCATCGAAGCACATCACATGTTTTCCGACAGGGGAGCGCGCAGCGCTGAGAGTGCGGTGAAGGCCGCAGACCCTCGTACCTGATCTGGGTAATGCCAGCGCAGGAAGTTCGGTCTTTTCTCCATTGCGTCTCCTCCCGGTACCCGCTGGGAGGCACACGTCCATGAACAACAACAGCTGGCGAACGATAGACATCGTCATCGCCTCGGTCATCGCCGTCGCGTTCGGCGTCATCTTCTGGGCCTGGGACGCCGTCTGGGCCGCCACCGAGAACGCTTTCCTGTTCTTCCCGCCGGCCCAGGCCGTCCTCTACGGCATGTGGTTCCTACCGGCCGTGCTCAGCGGCCTGATCATCCGCAAGCCGGGCGCCGCGTTCTTCACCGAGACCGTCGCCGCGCTGATCTCGGCGCTGCTCGGCAACAAGTGGGGCGCCACGGTGATCTTCCAGGGCGCCGCGCAGGGGCTCGGCGCGGAGCTGGCGTTCGCGCTGTTCCGCTACCGGGTCTTCACGCTGCCGGTGGGCCTGCTGTCCGGCGCGCTGGCCGGGCTGGTCGCCGCGGTCTTCGACTGGTTCGTCTGGACCTACAGCTACGAGCTCTGGAACTACCGGGTGCCGTACGCCCTGATCACCGTCGCCAGCGCCACGGTGATCGCCGGCGCCGGCGCCTGGCTGCTGGTCCGGGCCCTGGCCCCGACCGGCGTCCTGGACCGGTTCCCGGCCGGCCGGGAACGGGCGCTCATCTAACCGATGTCCGAGGTTGAGCTGCACGGGTTCGGGTGGCGGCACGCGGGCCGTCGCGCCTGGGCGGTTCGCGGCCTGGACCTGCGGATCCGGCACGGTGAACGGGTGCTCCTGCTCGGCCCCTCGGGGGCAGGCAAGAGCACCCTCCTCGCCGCGCTGGCCGGGCTGCTGCCGGAGGACTCCGGCGAGGCCGCGGGCGCCATCGAGATCGACGGGCTCGAACCGCGCAAGGCCCGCGACCGGGTCGGCGTCCTGTTCCAGGATCCGCAGACCCAGCTGGTGATGGCCCGCGCCGGCGACGACGTGGCGTTCGGCCTGGAGAACCGCGGCGTGCCCCGGGCCGAGATCTGGCCCCGGGTCGACGAGGCGCTGCGGAGCGTCGGCTTCCCCTATCCCCTCGACCGCCCGACCGCCGCGCTCTCCGGCGGCGAGGCGCAGCGCCTGGCGCTCGCCGGCGTGCTCGCGCTGCGCCCGGGCCTGCTGCTGCTCGACGAGCCGACCGCCAACCTGGACCCGCCCGGCGCCGCGCTGATCCGCGACGCGATCGCCGCGGCGGTCGGCCCGGAGACCACGCTGATCATCGTCGAGCACCGCGTCGCCGAGGCGGTGCCGCTGGTGGACCGGGTGGTGGTGCTCGATCCGGGCGGCGGCGTGCGGGCCGACGGCACGCCCGAGTCGATCTTCGCCGCCTACGGCGACGAGCTCGCCGCGGAGGGCGTCTGGGTGCCGGGTTTCCCCGCGGCGTCCCGCGTCGCCTCGGTCCAGCTCAATTCCACTGCCGATTTGGTACGGACGGAGCACGCGGCCGTCCACGAGCGGCTACCCGCCACCACCCTTGCCGTCCGGGCCGGCGAGGTCCTGGCGGTGACCGGCCCCAACGGCGCCGGCAAGTCCACGCTCGCGCTGCTGCTCGGCGGGCTGCTCGCGCCGAGCGCCGGGCGGGTCACCGGGTTCGGCGACCGGCGGCCGCCGCACCGGTGGCGGGCCACCACGCTGACCGGGCGGATCGGGTCGGTCTTCCAGAACCCGGAACACCAGTTCGTCACCGGGCGGGTCGCCGACGAGCTGGCGCTCGGCCCGCGCCGGCTCCGGAAGTCCCCGGCGGAGATCCGGCGGACCGTGGACGAGCTGCTGCAACGACTGCGGCTGGAGCGGCTGGCGGCGGCCAATCCGTACACCCTCTCCGGCGGGGAGGCGCGCCGGCTGAGCGTGGCCACCGCGCTGGCCACCGCCCCGCGGCTGCTGGTGCTGGACGAGCCGACGTTCGGACAGGACCGGCGGACCTGGCGGGAGCTGGTCGACCTGATGGCGGAGCTGCGGGACGACGGGCACGGGATCGTCGCGGTCACGCACGACGAGGACTTCGTCCGTACCCTCGCCAATCGGACCTTGACCATCGGCGGACCCGCCGCCGAACCGCGGCCTCTCGACGGACCGCTCCGCGGATCGCGCCCGTGAGTCTCGTCGTCGAGCCGGTCGCGGGGACCGGCGCGCCGTTGGCGCGGCGCAATCCGGTCGCCAAGCTGGGCGCCGCGCTGCTCTTCACGATGCCGCTGGTGGTGACGCTGGACCCGGTCACGCCGGCGGTCGCGCTCGCCGTCGAACTGGTCGCGCTGCCGTTCTTCGGGATCCGCCCGGCGGTGCTCGTGCGGCGCGCGTGGCCGCTTCTGATCGCGGCGTTCGGGGTGCTGGTGAGCATGCTGCTGTTCGCCGCCGACCGCGGTGGCGACCTGCTGTTCGCGGTCGGGCCGCTGGACGTCACCACCGGCGTGCTGTCCTCGGCCGCCGGGCTGATCCTGCGGATCTTCGCGGTCGCGCTGCCCGGCATCGTGGTGTTCGCCACCACCGACCCGACCGACCTGGCCGACGCGCTGGTGCAGAACGCCCGCGCGCCGGAACGGTTCGCGGTCGGCGCGCTCGCCGCCTTCCGGCTGCTGCCGCTGCTCGGCGCGGAGTGGCGCATGATCACGCTGGCCCGGCGGGCCCGCGGCATCGACACCGGCCGCAACCCGATGGTGTTCGCCTCGACCGCGTTCGCCCTGCTGGTCGGCGCACTGCGGCGGGGCGTGCGGCTGGCCGTGGCGATGGACGCGCGCGGCTTCGACTCGGACCTGCCGCGCACCCACGCGCGGGTCCAGCGGTTCGCCCGGGCCGATCTCGCCCTGCTGGGTATTTCCGCTCTGCTATCGGTGTCGATCCTGATTTTTACGATCGTTCTCGGGTTGTTCCGGCCGATCATCGGTTGACCGCGTGTTCGTCGCGCGGTCATCGGATCGACAGTGGACGTTGGCTTGCCCCCGAGATCGTGACGCTCATGGGTCATGGCCACGATCACGATCACTCCTCCGAAGCGGCTGCCGGGACCGACGTTCCCGAAGCCCTCGACCTGAGCATCCCGGACAGCGAGCTCTCGCCGTCCGACAACTCCCGGCGCACCTTCCTGCGCGGTGCCGGCCTGCTCGGCGCGGGCGCGGCGGCCGCGTCGGTCTTCGCCCGGCCGGGCGCCGCGGCGGCCGCCGGCCTCCCGCACACCCACGACCAGCACGGTGGCGGTGACGCCAAGGGCGGCTTCAAGTGGCTCGCCGGCGACCACCACATCCACACCCAGTACAGCTCGGACGCCCAGTACCGGGTGCTCGACCAGGCCAAGCACGGTCACGCGTACGGCCTCGACTGGCTGGTCATCACCGACCACGGCAGCGTCGCGCACGCCAAGATCGGCGTGGACAAGGTCAACCCGGACATCCTGAAGACGCGTGCCGCGCTCAAGGGGCTGCTGACCTTCCAGGGCCTCGAGTGGAACATTCCGGGCGCCGAGCACGCGACCGTTTTCGTTCACCCGGGCAAGAACGAGGTCGACGTTCTCAAGCAGTTCGAGAACACCTACGACGGCTCGCTGCAGCCGGCCACCAACACCACCGAGCAGAACGAAGCCCTCGCCATCCAGGGCATCAAGTTCCTCGGCGAGCAGGTCAAGCACCGCAAGGTCGACGGCGCGCTGTTCCTGGCGAACCACCCGGCCCGGCGCGGCGTCGACTCCCCGCACGAGATCCGCAACTGGCGCGACGCCGACCCGAGCGTCGCGATCGGCTTCGAGGGCGCGCCCGGCCACCAGGCCGCCGGCATCCCCGCCCCGAACGGCCGGGGCGGCGCCCGTGGCTACTACGACAACAACCCGTCGGCCGCGTCGTTCCCGGGCTACCCGCTGGAGAGCTACCGCACCTGGGGTGGCTTCGACTGGATGACGTCGACCGTCGGCGGCCTCTGGGACAGCCTGCTCGCCGAGGGCAAGACCTGGTGGATCACCGTCAACTCGGACTCCCACGTGGTCTACCTCGACCAGTCGGTGAACGGGGCGAACAGCGACTTCAACACCAACGGCAGGTACAACGACCCGGAGTACAGCGGCAAGCCGCTGACCACGGCCGGAGACTTCTGGCCTGGCTTCTACGGCCGGACCAACGTGGGCGCGTCGTCGTTCGCGTACAAGTCGGTCATGGACGGTCTGCGCGCCGGCCGCGTCTGGGTCGACCACGGCCGGCTGATCAAGGGACTGGACGCGCGGGTGCGCCAGACCGGCGACCGGCGTTCGTACACCGGCACCCCGCTCGGCGGCGTGCTGCAGGTCAAGCGGGGCACCTCGACCGAGCTGACCCTCGACATCGACCTGCAGGACCTGCCGAACTGGGCGACGTTCATCCCCAAGCTCAAGCGCGTCGACGTGATCGTCGGCACGGTGACCGGCCCGGTCACGAACAAGGACAACTTCGTCGCGCCGGACACCCGGGTGGTCAAGTCCTTCGAGATCACCCAGACCAGCGGGTCGGTCTCGCTCAGCTTCGACCTGGGCCGCCTCGACAAGCCGTTCTACGTCCGCGTCCGCGGCACCGACGGCAACCGCACCCAGCCGGGCCTGCTCGGCGCCGCGGTCGACCCGACCGGCCCGAAGCTCGACGTGATCGGCGACGCCGACCCGTGGGGCGACCTGTGGTTCTACACCAACCCCATCTGGGTCCTCCCCCGATGACCCACGGGCTCGTGCCGGCCGCCTCGGCGGCCGGCACCACCCCCGCTCGCGCGCTCCCACCCAGCACGCCCTCACCCATCCCAGCCTCACCCACCCCGGCCCCGGCCATCCCGGCACCGGCCAGCGCGCTCCCACCCAGCGCGCCCTCGGCCAGCGCGCCCTCGGCCAGCGCGGCCCCGGCCAGCGCGGCCCCGGCCAGCGCGCTCTCGCCCGGCGCGGTGCCACCGGGCGCGGCTGCTCCTGCTACCGGAGTCGCCTCGCTCACCGGGATTGCCGCGGCCACTGACATCGCGTCGCGCGCCGGGACTTCCCCGGTCGCCGGCGTCGCCTCAGTCGCGGCGGTCTCCCCGCTCGCCGGCGTCACCTCGCCCAGCGCGGCATCGTCTGCTCGGGGCGTCGTGGCTTCGGGCACGGTGGTCGCTTCCGGAGGCGTCGTCTACGCCCCCGGGGCGGTCGCGCGCATCGTCGGCGTCAGCCTGGGTCACGCCACCCTGGCCGAGGCCGACCACTGGATCCACGAGCTGAACCCGGCCCCGGTGCTCGCCTGCACCCACCTGGTCCAGAACCCGTACCCGCACGTAGCGATCAGCCTGCTCACCTCGGAGTCGTTCGACACCGACCCGTCGCTGCGGGCCGCAGCGGACTCCGCGGCCAACGGCCCGGCCGGCCGAGCGGTCATCTTCCCGGGCAGCACCCGCCTCACCGGATCACTCACGGTGAGCGAGATCCTGCAGCGCAGCTCCATCGCCCGGGTCGAGATCCTCGGCAGCGGCCCAGCCGCCCCCACGGCCATCGTCGCCACCGGCGACTTCGTCCGCCCCCAGTTCCGCTCCGGCGAACTCATCCTGGTCACCACCCCGGCCGCCGGCGACCTCCTGGTCCCGTTCGAACACCGCGACCCAACCCCCTGCTGCGCCGGCCACTGACCACTCCCCGGCCCGGCCACCTTCCGGCCGGGCCGGCCCCGCCCTTCCGCCCTTCCGCACCTCGGCACCCCGGCACCCCGCACGCCCGCACCCCGCACGCCCCGCGCACCTCAGCACGTCACGCACCCGCACGCCCGCGCACCTCAGCGCCTCACATGCCGCGCACATCGCACGCGCCGCACCTCACGCGTCCTGTGCTCCCCGCGCAGGCCGGGCCTCGAACCTCAAGCACCTCACGCGCCCCGCACCTCACGCGCCCCGCGCACCTCGCGCCTCTGCGCACCTCACGCGCCCTGGCACCTCACGCGTGCTGCCCACACGCGCACGTCGGCACCGCACCTCGCACCCAGCGCCCCGCGCACGTTGTACACCCCGCGCACCGCGCATCCCCGCACCCGCGGCTCGCAGCCCAACAGCGCCGCCCAGGGCTCGCCGCCTCGCAGGCCAGGGCCCCGTCGTGTCGCAGGCAGGGGCCCGCCCACCGGGGGTTCCCCCGCCCTCGAAATCACGCTATCGAAGCCGGCCTTGATCATGTAGACGGCCTGTGGACAACCCTCTGGTGTGGATAACCGGATGGGCCGGCATTCACGGGTTTAGGGTCTTTGTAAGCGCGCCCACCCACGGACATCGCCCTTGCGGGTCTTGTGTTCTGGGCGCCCCGCGGCCCTGCGAAGCCCGCAAGGGTCCCCGCGGGAGCAACGATCTGTACCCCAGCGAACCTAGGAAACAATGAATTTGATCTTGATTCCCGAAAAACCGGGAAACCCTCAGAGCACGTAGGTAGCGATCATCTGGCTGATCTGCCGAATGTCCACGTTCCGCTTGAACTCCAGCCGGATCTTGCCAAGGCCGCTGTACCAGAGGTCCAGTTCGGTGTCCCGATCCAGGCTGCCCGCGGTCTCGACCGAAAATGCCTGGACCTTGTTGAACGGCAGCGACGTGAAGTCGGTCTTCGAGCCGGTGATGCCCTGGACGTTCGCGGCGATCAGGCGCTTGTTCGTGAAGACCACGAAGTCGCGGACCGAGCGGAACGCGAAGACGATCTGCTCGCCCTGGATGAGGAACGGTGCGACCTGCGGATACAACTCGCCCGGGTCGCACGGATTGAGCTTGAAGACGGAGCCGTTACTGAAGTCGATCACAGCGAATTCTATCGTCCGAGCAGCGCCGCGACGTCGGCGGCGAGTTGGGTGGTGGCCTCGATCTCGGCCTTGCGGATGGACACGCTCTCGATGTTGAACCCGTACGGAACGCCCAGGTGCTCGCAGAAGTCCCGCAGGTCACGGGCGATGTCGAGGCAGTGCTTGTACGACTCGGCGAGCGGATCCCCGGTGTGCCGCAGCGAGTTCTCCAGCCAGCGCGGAACATCCACGCCGAGCCACCGCAGGAATTCGAGCGTCTTGAGTGACCCACAGAGCGACAACGTGAAGATCAATGTCCGAGGTTGCACATCCCGAGCCCGGCACTCGTAGAAGTAGTCGGAGATCAAATTCTTGGTCTCGTTGACGTGGTAGACCACCTGCGACACGAAGAAGCTCGCGCCACGCTCCTGTTTGGCCAGCATCCGCAGGTACTCGTCCGGCCGCTCGCCGATCGCGACCGCACCGAGCGCCAACTCGGGCCGGACCTCGGCGCGCAGTTCCTGGGCGCGGCGCATCCCGGTGCGCACCGCCTTGCCGCCGGACGAGGCGCCGACGAAGACGCTCAGCACGTTGTCCGGGTCGGCGCGGGTCATCCAGTCCCGCAGGTCGTCCTCGGCATACTTCCCGACGCAGCGGTAAATGATCACCGGCTGCTTCCAGGCGCCCAGGTGCGTCTCGTAGTACCGGGCCGGGTCGAGCGTGGCCAGGAACGGGAACGGCCGCTCCTCCGGATTCCGGTCGGACTCGTCGTCGATGTCGTACAGAACCAGCCCGTCCACGCCGAGCCCGCTGATCCGGTCGAGCGTGACCTCGGCGATCTCCTTGACCCGCTCCTCGGCGGTGCTCCGCTTCGGCGGCGTGACACTGAACAGCAGCACACCACTGCGCGCTTCGGCCAGCAGTTCCGGCAGTCGAGGACGAGTCATGCCCCCACCCTAGAAACCACCCCCGCCGTGACCCGCAGCACAACCCACCGTTCCCGCCAGGCGAGCACCCGCATCGGAAGCCCCGATCAAAACCGGACGACACGGCCTTCGGCCACAAGACAAAGCCTTTTCCCGTACGCCGTAAGACCGCGCCCGTCCGCCCCACTCAGTCAATCGACCCCGGCTTCGCAAGCCAGAGAGTCGGCTGCCCGGTCACCTCGGTCACCTGCTCGAAGTCTCCGTCGTAATGCAGAAGTGTCATCCCCTGCTCCTCGGCGACCGCCGCGACCAACAGGTCGACAGGGCCGGCCGAACGATGAGCGCCACGATCAGTGAGCACTTTCTGCACCTCGGCCGCACGGCGGTAAACCCGGTCCGGGATGAAGGTCCAGTTGTAGCTGCGCTTCAGTTCGGCCTCGAGTTTGCCGCGGTGAACCGGGGATCTAGCGCTGTAGAAAATTTCCAGCTCGGTAAGCGGACACACCGTGAGGTTGCCGCCCTCAGCAGGAGTCCGCCATTTCTCGAACAGCTCAGGAATCCGGGACAAGCGCGTGAATGCGCTGGTGTCGACCAGGTAGCGTGCGCTCACCGGCGATAGTTCTCCTTGTCCAGGAGCACGTCGAAGTCACCTTCGGCGCCCATCTTCGCCAGACGGTCGAAGGCCTCGATCCGCCGATGCATGGCGACGACCTCGCGCAAGGCAGCGTTGACGGTGTCGGCGGCATTCTTGGTGCCGAGGATCTTGGCTGCCTCGATCACGATCTCGTCGTCGAGATCAAGTTGAACGGTTTCGATGTTCACTGCCATGGCCACTCCCATTGCCGCACCTCCCCTCAGGATAGGCAACCCGACCGGCTCGGGGTTGCTCTACGACTAGACTAGTCGCGCGCATTGATCAACTCAAACGTGATCACACGGAAGGATGATCGATGTCGGCCAGATCCTCATCAGTGAGGCGCAGCGAACCCGCCGCGACGTTCTGCTCCAGATGCCCAAGATCCCCGGTACCCGGAATGGCCAGCACGTGCGGCCCCCGATGCAACGTCCAGGCCAGCCGAACCTGATGCTCATTCACCCCATACCGGGCAGCCACCCGCCGCAGCCCCGCCCCGCCCACCGCACGCGACGGACCCGTCTCCCGCCCCGGCCCGGCGATCGCGAAGAACGGCACGAACGCGATCCCCCGCTCCCCACAGATCCGCAGCAGGTCATCGTCCCGGCGAACGTCCACCGCATAGGCGTTCTGCACACACACCACCGGCGCGATCCCCACGGCCTCGTCCAGATGAGCCACCGAGACGTTGGAAAGCCCGAGATGCCGGATCAGCCCCTCCTGCCGCATCCCGGCCAGCGCCCCGAAGCGCTCGGCGAACGAACCGCCCCCGACCGGACCGGTCAGGCGCAGATTGACCAGGTCCAACGTGTCGACGCCGAGCCGGCGGAGGTTCTCCTCCACCGCCTCCCGCAGCAACTCCGGCGTGTCCGCCGCGGCCCATCCCCCATCCGGCAGGCGCCGCGGCCCCACCTTCGTCGCGACGAAAACCCGATTGGGGTACGGCCGGAGCGCCTCCCGGATCAACGCCGTCGCATGCCGCACCGGCCCCGGCCCGACATCCACGATCCCGCCCGGCGAGCAGTAGAACGCCGCCGTATCGAAGTGATCCACCCCGAGCTCGACCGCCCGGCGCAGCACCCGGACCGCCACCCGGGGATCCGGATCGGCGGTGATCCGCATCGACCCGAACCCCATCCGGTTGATCGTCCGATCCCCGAGCATCCACGTCCCCGCCACCGCAGCATCCACCCGGCGACCGTAGGCGAATTCCGCTCCGCCGCCCTCCCCCGTGCACCCGATACCGATTTGCCCGCTTCACTGCTAATTTGTAGACACCGAAAAGCTCCGACTCCGGCCTGCGAAAATCAACCCATGCTGGTTGCCTTCTCTGTCACGCCGATCGGGTCCGGGGATTCGGTCGGCGATGCCGTCGCCGAGGCCGTCCGGGTCGTCCGCGCCTCCGGTCTGCCGAACCGCACCGATGCCATGTTCACCACGATCGAGGGTGAGTGGGACGAGGTGATGGCCGTCGTCAAGCAGGCCGTCGACGCGGTCGCCGCGGTCGCCCCGCGGGTCAGCCTCTCGCTGAAGGCGGATGTCCGGCCCGGCGTCACCGGCGCCCTGACCGCCAAGGTCGAGCACATCGAGCGGGTGCTGAACCAGTCATGAGACGGCTGGTCATGTGGGACATCGACTACACCCTGCTGCGCGGCGGCGGGGTCGCGGCCCGGGCCTGGCGGACGGCGTTCACCGAGGTCACCGGGGTCGCCTGGCGGGACACGCCGATCTTCGGGGGCCGCACCGACCTGGACATCTGCGGCGGGGTCTTCGCCGCGCACGGGGTCACCGACTGCACGCCGGAGACCTTCTTCGCCCGGTACGTGGAGATCGTCGACACGGTCCGGCACGAGTTCGCCGAGCAGGGCGCGCTGATGCCCGGGGTCCGCGAGATCCTGGCGCACCTGGGTGACCGCCCGGACATCGTGCAGACCCTGGTCACCGGCAACGTCCCGCAGGTCGCCGCCATGAAGATCACCGCGTTCGGTCTGGACGGCGCGTTCGACGCCGAGATCGGCGGCTACGGGACCGACGACAGCGTGCGCGCGGCCCTGGTCCGCCGCAGCCTGGAGCGGGCCCGGGCGAAGTACGGCGAGCCGTTCCGCCCGGTCGTCATCGGCGACACGGTGAACGACGTGACGGCGGCGCTGGCCAACGACGCGGTCGCGATCGCGGTGGCCACCGGCGCGACCCCGGCGGCCGACCTGGCCGCCGCCGGCGCCCACGTGGTCCTGCCCGACCTCAGCGACCTGGAAGCCGCCGTGAAAGCCCTGACCGGCTAGGTCCTGTCGGGTGGGCCACGCCGCAGCCCGCGTGACAGGACCTACGGACGAAGCTCAGGCGGAAATCCGGTCCACTGCAGGGCGGCCGGCAGGTGGCTCACGTCGTTGAACATGATCAGCCGTGGTTTGTGCCCGGGGAAATACCGGATCAGGGTCAGCCCGGCATTGCACGAGTTGAGCCCCCGCCACCGCTCCTCCGGCGCCTCCAGCGCGTCCCGCACCAGCCACGCCACCTGGAACGCGTGCGTGATCACCAGCTCGTGCGTCTCCACCGCGGCCGGCCCGGTGAACCGCGCGATCATCGCGGCCGAGTTCGCCGGGGTCGGCAGGTTGTCGTCGAGCTCGTCGGCGGCCTCGACGGGCACGTCCGGCAGGTGCTTGGCGACGAGCGAGGCGGTCAGCGCCGCCCGGGGCAGCGGGCCGTGGAAGACCGCGGAGAGCGGCACCTCGGCGAGCCGCTCCCCGAGGAGGGCGGCCTGCTGCTCGCCGTCCCCGGTCAGTCCGGTCTCGTCCTCGTTGGCGAACGCGTGCCGCGCGATCCAGAGGTGCCGGACCTCGTCCATCACGACGGGCTCACCGGGTTCGGCAGCGCGCCGCCGAAGCGGCGGTCGCGCTGGGCGTAGAGCTCGCACGCGTACCACAGGTGGCGGCGGTCGAAGTCGGGCCAGAGCGTGTCCAGGTAGACCATCTCGGCGTAGGCCGACTGCCAGAGCAGGAAGTTCGACGTCCGCTGCTCGCCGGAGGGCCGCAGGAAGAGATCCACCTCCGGCACCTCGGGGTGGTAGAGGTACTTCTGGATGGTCTTCTCGTTGATCTTGTCGGGCTTGAGCTTGCCGGCCGCGACGTCCCGGGCGATCGCCGCGGTGGCGTCGGCGATCTCCGCCTGGCCGCCGTAGTTCACGCAGAACTGCAGGGTGAGCGTCTTGTTGTGCTTGCTCATCTCCTCGGCGGTCTGCAGCTCGGAGATCACGCTCTTCCACAGCCGGCCGGACCGGCCGGACCAGACCACCCGCACGCCGAGATCGACCAGCTGGTTGCGGCGGCGGCGGATGACGTCCCGGTTGAAGCCCATCAGGAAGCGCACCTCCTCGGGCGAGCGCTTCCAGTTCTCGGTGGAGAACGCGTACGCCGAGAGGTAGGGGATGCCCAGCTCGATGGCGCCCTCGATGGCGTCGAAGAGCGAGTGCTCCCCCTGCTCGTGGCCCTTGGTGCGGGACAGCCCGCGTTCCTTGGCCCAGCGGCCGTTGCCGTCCATCACCATCGCCACGTGGCGGGGCAGCGCGGCGGCCGGCAGGGCGGGGGGCAGGACGCCGGAGATGTGCGGAGTGGGCGGACGCGGGCTCACGGTTTCAACTCCCGTCGATCGACAAGCGGCAGCGAGCGTAACGAGCGCTCCATATGCCATTGCAGGTGGGCGGCGACCAGACCGCTGCACTCCCGGCGCACCGAGGGCGCGGACGCGTCGGCGACCGGCCAGTCGCCCGAGGTCAGCGCGGCCATCAGGCCGAGCGTGTCCGGGCTGGGGTGGGCGGCGCCGGGCGGCCGGCAGTCGGGGCAGACCGCACCGCCGGCCGGGACGGCGAACGCCGCGTGCCGGCCCGGGTCGCCGCAGACGGCGCACTCGGTGAGCGCGGGCGCCCAGCCGGCGAAGTTCATCGCGCGCAGCAGGTACGCGTCCAGCACCAGGCTGCCGGCGTGCTCGCCGGCCGCGAGCGCCTTGAACGCGCCCAGGGTGAGCTGGAACAGCCGCAGCGCGGGCTCCAGCTCGACCGGGGTGAGCCGCTCGGCGGTCTCGCAGATCGCGCTGGCCGCGGTGTATCGCGGATAGTCGGTCAGGAAGCTCTTGCCGAACAGCGAGAGCGCCTCGACCTGGCTGACCGACTGCAGCGAGCTGCCCACGCCCTCGGGCGACGCGGCCAGCTGCAGGTCGATGTGCCCGAACGGCTCGAGGCGGGCGCCGAAGCGCGAGGTGGTGCGGCGCACGCCGCGGGCGACGGCGCGCAGCCGCCCGTGCCGGCGGGTCAGGAGGGTGACGATCCGGTCGCTCTCGCCCAGTTTCTGGGCGCGCAGCACGACCGCGTCGTCGCGGTACAGATGGCGGCGGTATCCAGCGGGCACCCCGCCATTCTGCCCGGTGCCTACGACAAACCCTGACCCGGATCTCAGGGTCGACTCCGGGACGGGACTGATGGTGCTCAGTACTCGCCCGGAAATAGCGTCTACTCCATGAGCCGTACTGTTGCCCTCGTCCTCGCCGCCGCCACGGTCGCCGCCCTGGCCGGCTGCGACGGCGCGGTGGGCGCCAAGATGACCTTCGACGACACCGAGAAGGCGAAGGTCACGGACATCGTGCTGACCGGCGAGGGCGGTGGCGACGTGACGATCACCACCGGCAACGTCACCGAGACCCGGATCAAGCGGATCGTTCGCGGCGGCACCGGGTCCGGCCCGGTCTACCAGATCTCCGGGGCCACCCTGACCCTGCCGACCGAGTGCGGCTTCAACTGCCACATCTCGTGGGAGGTGCAGGCGCCCACCGGGGTGAAGATCAACGGCGACATCCACTCCGGCGACGTGAACCTGACCGACGTGGGCGCCGTCGATCTGACCATGACCTCCGGCGACCTCATGATCGACGGGGCCTCCGCCCCGGTGAAGGTCAAGGCCACCTCGGGCAACGTGACGATCTCCCGGGTGCCCGGCCTGACCCTGCAGGCCACCTCCGGCGACCTGCAGGCCCGCGAGATCTCCGGCCCGGTCGACGCCCGACTCACCTCCGGCAACCTCGACCTGGAGCTGTCCAAGCCGGCCTCGGTGACCGCCGACGTGACCAGCGGCGACGTCCACCTGCTGGTCCCCACCGGCAGTTACCAGGTCAAGCAGCGCACCAGCAGCGGCGACACGACCATCAACGGCATCACCGACGACCCCAAATCACCGAACGTGCTGGATCTCCGGGCGCGCAGCGGCGACCTCTCCGTCGACACCCTGTAGGACCGGCGCCGGGGAGACCGGCACCGGGATCCGGCGGCCCGGAAGCAGTGCCGGGCGCCGCCCGGCGGCCACGTCCTCCACCCAGCCGACCAGCGCCAGCACCGCGGCGAGCAGCACGGTCACCGCGACCAGCCGCCAGCCGTAACCGAGCGGTCCGGCGATCGGCAGCCCGTGGCGCTCCCCGAACCTGGTCACCAGGACCAGCACCGGGATGTGCCAGAGGTAGATGCTCAGCGCCCGCGAGTTCAGCACGGTCAGCACCCGGTGCTCCCGGACCATCGGCGAGCAGCTGAGCGCGACCAGCACGAACGCGGCCGACCAGAGCGCGTTGCCGAGCGGGATGTCGTTGAGGTCGTAACCGCGCGGCCCCGGGTGGGTCAGCACCCAGGCGGCCGCGGGCAGGGCCAGCGCGGCCGCGATGATGAACATCCACTTGCGCGGGACCCGGGTCAGGTGACCGTCGTGGTGCGCGAAGCCCAGCATCCAGGCCCCGCCGTACAGGGCGAGGTCGTGCACGACGTTCACGGTCTTGACGCCGGTGATCTCGAAGAACAGCAGGGCGGCGTACGGCAGGAGCACCGCGACCAGCGGCGCCCGCCGGAAGAGCGGCAGCAGCACCGGCGAGAGCAGCACGAACCACAGGAAGTCCCGCAGGTACCACGCGTGGTTCAGCAGCTCCGGCCAGATCCCGGTGGCCTCCGGGTCGACCAGGGGAAAACCCCAGAGCAGCAGATGTACGTCGAACGGGGTACCGGCGAGGAGCATCGCCGGCACCGCGATCAACAGGGCGAGCACCCAGAGCGAGGGCAGCAGACGGCGTAACCGCCGTTCCACCGCCCACGCCCCGGACCGGTCCAGCGACGCCGCCATCAACGAGCCGGCCAGCGCGAACATCACCGACATCGCCGGGAAGACGATGGTCAGCGCGGTCCAGCCGGTGAGGTGATAGACCACCACCCGGACGGTCGCGATCGCGCGGAGCAGGTCCAGATACCGGTTGCGCATGGCCAACGGTGTTACCCGCTTTCGGCCCAAAAGCGCAAATTCCGGTGAACTATCCCATAATCAGGGAATGTCCACCTGTCGATCTAGAAGCCGAGCTTACGAAGCTGCTTCGGATCCCGCTGCCACTCCTTGGCGACCCGGACATGAAGATCGAGATAAACCTTCCTACCCAGAAGTTGCTCGATCTCAACCCGCGAACGGGACCCGACCTCCTTGAGCCGGGCGCCGCGCAACCCGATCACGATCGACTTCTGGCTGTCCCGCTCCACGTAGATGTCCGCGAAGATCTTCGTCAGCTTGCCCTCGAGCTGCATCTCCTCGACCAGCACGGCGATCGAGTGCGGCAGCTCGTCGCGCACGCCCTCCAGCGCCGCCTCCCGGATCAGCTCCGCGATCAGCACCTGCTCCGGCTCGTCGGTGATGATGTCGTCCGGGTACAACTGCGGAGATTCCGGCAGGTAACGCACCATCACGTCGGTCAGGGTCTCCACCTGATGCCCGGACACCGCGCTGACCGGCACGATCTCCGCGAAGTCGTAGAGCTCGGAGATCGCCAGCAGCCGCTGCGCCAGGGTCTGCTGATCGACCAGGTCCACCTTGGTCACCACCGCGATGACCTTGGCCTTGAGCTCGCCGACCTCGGCCGAGATGAACCGGTCGCCGCGCCCGATCGGCTCGTCCGCCGGGAAGCACACCCCGATCACGTCGACCTCGCTCCACGTCTCCCGGACCAGGTCGTTGAGCCGCTCGCCGAGCAGCGTCCGCGGCCGGTGCAGACCGGGCGTGTCGACCAGCACGAGCTGCGCGTCCGGGCGGTGCAGGATGCCCCGGATGACGTGCCGGGTGGTCTGCGGCTTGCTCGACGTGATCGCGATCTTCTGCCCGATGATCGCGTTGGTCAGCGTCGACTTGCCGGCGTTCGGCCGCCCGACGAAACAGGCGAAACCGGCGCGATACACGCCGTCGTCCCTTCGGTCCGACGATGCCGCTTTATGCCGATGCACCCGTCGCGGCCGGCCTCCGGTCAGGCTTTCCGATTTCCCGGTACGGTCGTCAGCCCGCCCGGCAGCAGCGGAGTCAGCCACCAGCCCGGTCGGCTCGTCCCGCGCCCCGCCGTTCGCCGGCGCCCCAGCGAGCTCCGCACGCCCGGCCGTCCCGGCCGCGCTCTCCCGAGCCGGCCCCACGGCACCCGCCCCGGCATTGCCCGGCGCGGTCGCCTTGGCGCTACCCGACGATGTCGCCTTGGCGTTGCCCGGCGCGGTCGTTTTGGCGTTGCCCGACGCGGCGCTGCCCGTCTTGGGCCGGCCGGACGCACGACCCTGACCAGCCGCGCCCGCGCCGGTCTGGCCCGGCGCACCCGCACGGTCCCGGCCGGTGGCGGCGCGGCCGTCAGCGGTGCGGTCACCCGTCGTACCCGGGAAGTTGCCGGAGCGACCACCGCGAGACCCGGAAGCGGACCCGCCCACCGCGCCCCGCTCCCCGGACGCGGCGCCCCGCGCGCCGCCGACCTTGCGTCCCCGCTGGTCCGCGCCCTGCCCCTGCTCGACCCGGCGCGCCGCCCGGCGCTCCTGCCGACGAATCTCGTTCCGCTCCCCGGCGGTGAGCCGCCGCTCGCTCGGCGCGGGCTGCCGCTCACCGCTGTCCGGCCGCTGCCCCGTCGCGGGCCGCCACTCGCCGCCCCCGGCGCGCTGGCCGGCCGCGGGCCGCCGGTCGCCGCTGTCCGGCCGCGGACCCGACGCCGGGCGCCACTGGCCCGACGCGGGACGCTGACCCGACCTGGGCCGGTCACCACCCGACACCGGCCGCTGACCCGCCGGCCACCAGTCACCCCGGTCCGGCCGCCACTCGCCGCCGTCCGGCCGTTGACCGGCCGCGGGCCGCCGCTCCCCCGGAGCCGGCCGCTGGCCCGACCCGGTCCGCCGATCGCCGGTGGCCGGCCGGCCGCCCGACGTGGGCCGCCGCTCGCCCGGAGCCGGCCGCTTACCCGGGGCGGCACGCCGCTCGCCCGAGGACGCGCGCCCGCTCGCCCCGGTCCGATCGCCCGAGGTGGGACGCCGGTCGCCCGAGGTGGGACGCCGGTCGCTGTCGTCGGGCCGCTGGCCTGATGAGGTCACGCGACACCACCGAGAGCAAGGGCGGAGCTGGTAGCAGAAACGGGATATTTCATGAAATGGGACGACCAAGCCTGAGAGGGAAGATGACTGAGTATGGGGGTGGTCATGCGGAGACCGTGCCGAGCAGCGTCCCGGACGGGCCGGCGACGTGGATCACCGCGTCGGCGGACAGGTCCCGGACCGCGGCGTGGCCGGCCCCGTCCAGCGTCGAGGCCTCGGTGACCACCGCGGCGGCCTCGATCTTCGTCGCGCCGGAGGCCGCGGCCTGGGCCACGGCCAGCTGCAACGCGGTCACGCTGAGGCTGGGCAGCGCCACCGAGGCGGCCGCGTAGGTGCGACCGTCCTGGTCGCGGACCGCGGCGCCCTCGGCCGCGGCCACCCGGGCCCGCGAGCTGCGGGCCAGGGTGACCAGCTTGGCGTCCTCGGCGCTCAGCGCCGGATCATCCACGCCCGGGACGGCGACGGCGGCAAACGACTGCTCAGGCATCAGCGGGAAGTCTTTCCTCGTTCTCGGATACGTTCTCGTCGTTCTCGTCGGCGGGCGGGGTCGGCCGCACCCGGCGCACCAGCACCGAGTCGATCCGGTTCCGCCGGCCGGCCGTGCCCTCGGCGATCATGTGCAGGCCGCCCACGTCGGCCCGGGCGCCCGGGATCGGCACCCGGCCCAGCGTCTGCGCGAGCAGGCCGCCGACCGTCTCCACCTCGTCGGTGGGCAGCTCGACGCCGAACACGTCGCCCAGGTCCTCGATCGGCAGGCGGGCGGCGACGCGGACCGCGCCGTCGTCCAGGTGCTCGATCGGGGGGCGTTCCACGTCGTACTCGTCGGTGATCTCGCCGACGATCTCCTCGAGGATGTCCTCGATCGTCACCAGGCCGGCCGTGCCACCGTACTCGTCCACCACGATGACCAGGTGGTTCCGGGCGGCCTGCATCTCGGAGAGCAGGTCGTCGACCGGCTTCGACTCCGGCACGAACTGCGCCGGGCGCATCGCGTCGGCCACCTCCTGCGCGGTCGCCGTCGGGTCGCCGTTCTGCGTGCGCCGGATCACGTCTTTCAGGTAGAGCACGCCGAGCACGTCGTCGACGCTCTCGCCGATCACCGGGATCCGCGAGAAACCCGAGCGCAGGAACAGGAAGAGCGCCTGCTGCAGGGTCTTCGGCGCCTCGATCCACACCATGTCGGTGCGCGGCACCATCACCTCGCGGGCGATCGTGTCGCCCAGCGCGAAGACCGAGTGGATCATCTCGCGCTCGCCGTGCTCGACCACGCCGCGCTGCTCGGCCAGGTCGACCAGCTCACGCAGCTCGACCTGGCTGCCGAACGGGCCCTCCGGGAAGCCCTTGCCCGGGGTCACCGCGTTGCCGATCAGGATCAGCAGGGACGCGAGCGGGTTGAGCACCCGGCCCAGCCAGCGGACCAGCGGGGCGGCGGCGCGGCCGACCGCGTACGCGTGCTGACGCCCCAGCGTGCGGGGCGCCACGCCGACCACGACGAAGCTGATCAGCGTCATCGAGCCGGCCGTGATCAGGGCCGCCGGCCAGCCCACGTTCCAGGTGTCGACCGCGACCAACGCGACCAGCGTGGTCGCGGACAGCTCGCAGAGCAGCCGGAGCAGGAGCAGCAGGTTGACGTAGCGGACCACGTCGGAGGCGACCGCGGCGAGCGCGCCGGCCCCCCGCTGCCCCTCCCGGTCCAGCTCGCTGGCCCGGGCCGCGGAGACCGTGGCCAGCGCGGCGTCGGTCATCGAGGCGAGACCGGCCAGCAGGACCAGCCCGACCGCGAAGAGGATCAGTTGCAGGTCCGGAAGGCCGGCCGAGGCGGGGTCCACGATCAGCCGGCTTTACGCCCGGCGCGCCAGCTCTGCAGGAGCTTGTTCTGCAGAGCGAACATCTCGCGCTCCTCCTCCGGCTCGGCATGGTCGTAGCCGAGCAGGTGGAGGGCCCCGTGCACGGTGAGCAGGTGCAGCTCGTCGGCGGCGGAGTGCCCCGCGGCGGCCGCCTGTTTCGCGGCCACCTCGGGGGCCAGCACGATGTCACCCAGCAGGGCCGGCTCACCGGCGCCGGACTCGCCGGGCCCGTGGTCGACGCTGCCCTCGTCCATCGGGAAGGCGAGCACGTCGGTGGGGCCGTCGCTGCCCATCCACCGATGGTTCAGCTCGGCCATGTACTCGATGTCGACGAGCAGGATGGACAACTCGGCGAGCGGGTTGACCCCCATCTCGTCGAGGGCATGCCGGGCAACCGCGAGGATCGCGTCGGTGTCGACCTCGACTCCCGACTCGTTGGCGATCTCGATGGACATAGTGGTGCGATTACCCCTTGCGAATCAGCGCCGGCGCTGGGCCCGGCCGTTGGCGGCCCGGTCCGGCACGGCATGAACGGAATTTGCGGCCTGTTGCTCCTGCACGACGTCGAACCGTGCGTAGGCGTCCACGATCTCGGCGACCAGGCGGTGCCGCACGACGTCGGAGCTGGACAGCTCGGCGAAGTGCACGTCCTCGACGTCGCGCAGGATCTCCCGGACGATCTTGAGGCCGCTGGTGGTGCCGCCCGGCAGGTCGACCTGGGTGACGTCGCCGGTGACCACGATCTTGGCGCCGAACCCGAGCCGGGTCAGGAACATCTTCATCTGCTCGGGCGTGGTGTTCTGCGCCTCGTCCAGGATGATGAAGGCGTCGTTGAGCGTCCGCCCGCGCATGTAGGCGAGCGGGGCGACCTCGACCGTCCCGGCCGCCATCAGGCGCGGGATGGACTCCGGGTCGAGCATGTCGTGCAGGGCGTCGTAGAGCGGACGCAGATACGGGTCGATCTTCTCGGTGAGCGTGCCGGGCAGGAAGCCCAGACGCTCGCCGGCCTCGACCGCGGGCCGGGTCAGGATGATCCGGCTGATCTGCTTGGCCTGCAGCGCCTGCACGGCCTTGGCCATCGCCAGATACGTCTTACCGGTGCCGGCGGGGCCGATCCCGAAGACGATCGTGTTCTCGTCGATGGCGTCGACGTAGCGTTTCTGCCCCAGCGTCTTGGGCCGGATGGTGCGGCCCCGCCGGGACAGGATGTTCAGCGTCAGCACCTCGGCGGGGCGCTCGGAGGTGTTGTCCTCGAGCATCCGCAGGGTGCGGCGGACCGCGTCCACGCTGAGCGTCTCGCCCTTCTCGATGAGCTCGACGAGCTCGGAGAAGAGCCGCTCGGCGGTGGCGTTGTCGGCCGGTTCGCCGGTGATGGTGATCTCGTTGCCACGCACATGCACGTCACTGCTGAGCGTGCGCTCGATAAGGCGGAGGATCTCGTCCTTGGCGCCGAGCAGGTTCACCATGATCTTCGGGTCGGACACCGAGATCTTGGTCTGCGCCCGCACCGGGCTGGACGAGCCAGTGCTGGAAGGGTTCGGCGTACCGGTCATAGGGGCGGCCCAGAGGGCCTCCGCCACCTGCTCTCTAACTAGGCTGGCTCGTTATGAGGGCGTCGACCCGGCGGTCCGGTGAGGGCTGTCGGGCGGCGTGCTCAAGGATCGTGCCATCCTATCCGCTCGCCCGCTCCCCCGCCGATGCCATTATCGGCAGGCAGTTCCGCAGATCACCCGCCCGGCGCGCCGACAGCCGGGCCGGCGCGCCGAACGGGTCACCGGCTGGTGGGGCCGTCCGAGGCCAGGCCGCCGTCGAACCCCTCCTGGCCACGGGTGAAGCGGTAGGTCGCCCAGTGCATCCGGATCACGGCGCCCGACCCGTCCCGGGTCAACCGGAGCAGCTCACCGGTCTCGCGCCCGGAGACCGTACGCAAATGGTCTGGATTTTCCGGAAGCGGCCGGAAGGTCGCCGGGGGCTTGTCCGCCGGAGCCTCGGCGGCCCGGGCCTCCAGCCGGCCGTCGTGCCAGGCGAAGACGAACTCGGAACCCTCGCTCCACCAGCGGCCCAGCAGCGACCGGTAGGGCGGCGGCGCCGGCGCGGCCACCCGCCACGGCCGGATCTCCGCCGGGTCGGTGTCGACCGCCAGTCGTAGCAGCTCATGGGCCAGGTCGATGGTCTGCCCGGCGGAGCCGGAGGAGCCGAGCACGGCGCAGCCCAGCCCGCCCGGGTTGCCCTCACCGCCGCGCCGGCCGTAGACACCGGCCAGGAAGCCCGGCATCGCGCCGTCGTGACCGACGTGCACGACCCGCTTGCCCTCCGGGGTGAGGATCAGCCCGAGCCCGAAGCCGACCGCCCAGAGCGACTCGTCGGTGGTGGTCAGCGGCCAGCGCATCTCGTCGAGCGTGGCCGGGTCGAGGACCTTGTTGCCGGCCGCCGGATCGGTCAGGAACGCGGCCCACCGGGCCATGTCCGAGGCCGTGCTCCAGAGCTGTGCGGCCGGGGCGACGCCGCCGAAGTCGACCGGCGGCTCCGGACGGGCGGCGTCGGAGTATGCGTCGACCACGTAACCCACCACCGCGTCGGCCGGCCGATCGAGCGTGGTGTGCGTCAGGCCGAGCGGGTCCAGGATCCGTTCGGCGAGCACCTCGGCCCAGGTGCCGCCGCGCAGTTTCGCGACGAGGTGACCGAGAACGGCCAGTCCGAGGTTGGAGTAGTGGTAGCGGCGCGCGTTGGGCAGCACCCGCTCGGCGCGGTCCAGCTCGGCGATCAGCCGGGCGGCGTCCGGGGCGATCAGCGTGTCCCACACGTCGCCGTGCGGCTCGCGCTGGTAACCGGCGGTGTGCGAGAGCAGCCGGCGGATGGTCGCGTCGCCGTGCGCCGGCACGTCGAGGTAACGGGCGACCGGCTGGTCCAGGTCGAGCAGCCCGTCGTCGCGGGCCTGCATGACCAGCACCGCGGTGAACGTCTTGGTGACCGAGCCGATCCGGAACCGGCTCTGCGGACCGAGCGGGTGCGCCGGGTCGCCGGAGTCACCGACGGTGATGACCCAGGGCTCGCGGTCGGCGCGGACCAGGGCGGCGCTGAGCGCGGGGATGCGCCCGTCGGCCTGGGCCCGGCGCACCGCGCGCTCGTAGCGGGGATGTTTCTCCGGCGCCACGGTCACCGGCCGGCCAGCATCGGGCCGAGCGGGGCGCCGCCGACGACGTGCGCGTGCACGTGGAAGACCTCCTGGCCACCGTTGCGGCCACTGTTGAAGATCACCCGGAAGCCGCCCTCGGTCAGGCCCTCGGCCTCGGCGACGGCGGCCGCGGTGGCCAGCACGTCGGCGGCGGCGGACGGGTTCGCGGTGGCCAGGGCGACCACGTCGGTGTGGTGCTCGACCGGGATCACCAGCACGTGGGTGGGGGCCTTGGGGTCGATGTCCCGGAACGCGACGGTGGTCTCGGTGCGGTGCACGACGGTCGCGGGGATCTCCCCGGTGACGATGCGGCAGAACAGGCAGGTGTTGTCCACCCGTCGGATCTTATGCGTGCCCGATCGGGGGTTGAATGGGTCCCGGAATGTTCCACCCAATGCTGGGAGCGCTCTCACATGACCGACTTTGATCACCTGCTCGAGCAACTCACCCTGGACGAGAAGGCGTCCCTGGTGACCGGACAGGACTTCTGGTCGCTACCCGCGATTCCGCGCATCGGCCTGCGGTCGCTGGTCATGTCGGACGGGCCGGTCGGTGTCCGCGGCACCGGCTGGGCTCCGGAGGATCCGTCGGTCGCCCTGCCCAGCCCGACCGCGCTGGCCGCGTCCTGGGATCCGGAGCTGGCCGCCGAGGCCGGTCGGCTGCTCGGCCAGGAGGCCCGCCGCAAGGGCGTGCACGTGGTCCTCGGCCCGACGGTCAACCTGCACCGCACGCCGCTCAACGGCCGGCACTTCGAGTGCTACTCGGAGGACCCGCTGCTCACCGCGGAGATCGCGGTCGGCTTCGTGCGCGGCGTGCAGGAGCACGGCGTCGGCACCACGGTGAAGCACCTGGTCGGCAACGACTTCGAGACCGACCGGATGACCGTGGACGTGCAGATCCCCGAACGGGCGCTGCGCGAGCTCTACCTGGCGCCGTTCGAGCGGGTCGTGCAGGCCGGCGGCTGGGGCGTGATGAGCGCGTACAACGGGGTCAACGGCGCCTCGATGGCGCAGAACGGCCGGCTCCAGGACGAGGTGCTCAAGCAGGAGTGGGGCTTCGACGGCGTGGTGGTCTCCGACTGGCGGGCCGCGCGGTCGACCGTGGGGGCCGCCCTCGGCGGCCTCGACATCGCCATGCCGGCGATGGACAACCCCTGGGGACCCGCCCTCGCGGAGGCGGTCCGGTCCGGCGCCGTTCCCCTCGCGGTCATCGATGACAAGGTACGGCGGGTGCTGCGTCTCGCCGCGCGGGTCGGCGCGCTGGACGGGTACGACCGGCCGGCCGCCGAGCCGGTCGACGGCGACGCGGTCGCGCAGCGGGTGGCGTCCCGCTCGTTCGTCCTGACCCGCAACGAGCAGGACCTGCTCCCGGTGGACCCGGCCACGACCGGCCGGGTCGCCGTGATCGGCGCGCTCGCCCAGGACGCCCGGGTGCTCGGCGGCGGCAGCGCCCAGGTCGCCCCGCCGCACGTGATCTCCCCGCTGGACGGGCTCCGCCGGGTCTTCCCGGACGTGACCTACGCGATCGGCGCCGACCCGCGCCCGTTCCTGCCGGCCGCCCAGGGTTCCGGCTGGTCGGAGTTCCGGATCGACCTCGGCGCGTACCGGTTCGAGGTGCCGACGGCCGCGGTGCGGTGGCTCGGCGATCCGCCCGGCGCGCTGTCCGTGCACGACATCTCGGTGCTGGAGCTGACCACCACGTACACCCCGGCGGAGGCCGGCGAGCACGTCTTCGCGGTCTCCGGCTTCGGCACGTTCGAGCTGACCGTCGGCGACCAGAAGCTCTACCAGGGCTCGCTGCACCCGCCCGGCACCGGCCGCGCCGACCTGCTGCTGCACCCACGCGAGCAGCGCTTCACGATCACCCTGCCGGCCGGCGAGCCGGTCCCGGTGACGCTGCGGCAGAGCTTCGAGGCGGGGACCGCGCACTCGGCGGCCACCACGCTCGGGCACCGGCCGCCCGGGCCGGACGAGGAGGGCCTGATCGCCGAGGCGGTCGCGCTGGCGGCCCGCTCCGACCTGGCCGTGGTCGTCGTCGGCACCACCGAGCAGGTCGAGTCGGAGGGCTTCGACCGCACCTCCCTGGCACTGCCCGGCCGGCAGGACGAGCTGGTGGCCCGGGTCGCGGCGGCGAACCCGCGGACCGTCGTGGTGGTCAACGCCGGGTCGCCGGTGCTGCTGCCGTGGGCCGAGGACGTCGCGGCGGTGCTGCTCACCTGGTTCCCCGGGCAGGAGGCGGGCGCGGCGCTGGCCGCGGTGCTGACCGGCGCCGAGGAGCCGGGCGGGCGGCTGCCGACCACGTGGCCGCGCCGCGCGGAGGACTGCCCGGTGCTGGAGGTGTCGCCACGGGACGGCGGATTGTCGTACGCCGAAGGGATCTTCATCGGTTATCGAGGCTGGAAACGGGCGCCTCTTTACGCCTTCGGCTCCGGCCTCGGCTACACGACCTGGGACTATGCCGACCTGACGGCGTCGCCCGGCGAGGCGGTCGTGACCGTGACCAACACCGGCGAGCGGGCCGGGCGCGAGGTCGTGCAGATCTATCTCTCCGCGGCTGAGGACGGGCCGGTGGAACGGCCGCGGCAGTGGCTGGTCGGGTTCGCGACGGTCCAGGCCGCTCCGGGCGAGACGGTCACCGTCCGGATCCCGCTGCCCGACCGTGCCTTCCAGGTCTGGGACAACGGCTGGCGCACACTCCCCGGCCGATACACGGTCACCGCCGCCCACGCCCTCGACGATCCCCGCCGAGCCGTCGACATCGAACGGTAGCCCGCATCCCCGAGAGATCGCCCGCCCGTCTACGTCGGGCCACCGACACCGCGCGCACCCAGCCGGGCCTTCGTCGAGGTAGCGAAAGCTCCCACCGACCGAGGCCCGGCTACCCGCCCGACCCGGCCCCGAACTGCCCTGCGACCCGGCCCGAGACAGCCGCCCGGCCGCCGACAATCCGCCTGCCAACCGCCGCGCCCGGCCCCAAACAGTGCGGCAACCAGCCGCCGAGATGGCCGCCCAGCCAGTGCTGGGCTATCAGTGGCCCAGACAGGCGTCCGGGCCCAACCCGGTGCGGCTACCAGCGGCCGAGGCGGGTGGAGAGCACGGAGAGGGCCGCGATCCCGGCGGTCGACGTGCGCAGGACCGAGCTGCCCAGCCGGACCGGCACCGCCCCGACGTCACGGAAGGCAGTCACCTCCGCGTCGCTGATGCCACCCTCCGGACCGACCACCAGGACGATCTCCCCGGACTCCGGCAGCGCCGCCGTGCTCAACCGCTCGGTGGCCTCCTCGTGCAGCACGAACGCGGCGGCCGCCGCGCCGAGCCGAGCCACGACCTGCTTGGTGGAACAGTCCGGGTCGCCGGCCACCACCGGCAGCCAGGACCGACGCGCCTGCTTCGCGGCCTCACGGGCAGTCGCCGCCCACTTGTCGCGCGCCTTGTACCCCCGGTCGCCACGCCACTGAGCCACCGACCGGGACGCCGCCCACGGCACGATCTCGTCCACACCGGTCTCGGTCATCGCCTGCACGGCCAGTTCGCCACGGTCCCCCTTGGCGATGCCCTGAACCACGACCAGCCTCGGATCGGCAGCCGGCTCATGCGCCCGCTCCCCCACCGAGACGTCAACGCTCCCCTTACCGACCGCGACAACCTCACCGTGCACAACGCCACCCCGCCCGTCGGCAAGGATCAGCACTTCACCAACCCGAAGCCGCTGCACAGTCGCGGCATGATGCCCTTCCGGCCCATCAAGCCTGAACGTCGACCCAGCAGGAATGCTCTCAACCAGAAACAGCGGCGCAGACACCCCCGCACGCTACCGCGCACCCCGAACCGACCCCGCCACCTCCCACCCCGCCCAGACGGCGCAGGCCACGCTGCGCCGCGACGTGAAGTCGGACGGCCCGGTAGGGCGCGAGGCCGCCCCGCGCCGCGCGGCCTCGGCTGTCCGGGGCCGCCTCGCGCCGCGCGGCCTCGGCTGTCCGAAAGGAGGCCTGGTTGCGTGGCCGCCCCGCGACGCAGGGCCCGACCGCGCAGGGCCTGACCGCCCAGGGCCCGACCCGCCCAGGGCCCGACCCGCCCAGGGCCCGACCCGCCCAGGGCCCGACCCGCCCAGGGCCCGACCCGCCCAGGGCCCGACCCGCGGGGGTCGGGCTGCGGGGGTCGGGCTGCGCTGTCGGGATCTGGGCGGCAGGGATCAGGGGCGGAAGAAGGCTGTTACGTCGTCGGAAAACAGTTTGGGCTGCTCGGCGGGGAGGAAATTGCCGCCGGACGGCAGCTCCGTCCAATGCGTGACCGGGGCCTCTCGCTCGGCGAAGCGCCGGATGGTGATGTCGGTGACGCCCAGCGCTACGCCGAGCGGGACAGTGGACTTCTCCTTCGGTGCCCAGGCTGACGGGTCGTGGGCGGACTCCCAATAGGTGTTCGCGGAGGAGCCGGCGGTGCCGGTGAACCAGTACAGGCTGACGTTGGTGAGCAGCAGGTCCAGCCCGACGGCGTCCTCGGGGAGCTGGGCCGCCGGGTCGGTCCACTCCTGGAATTTCTCGACGATCCAGGCGAGCTGACCGACCGGTGAGTCGTGCAGGCCGAACGCCAAGGTCTGCGGGCGGGTCGACTGGATCGCGGCGAAGCCCATCCGATCGTCGCGGAACTCCTGCAAGCGGCGCAGACGGTCCTGCTCGGACTGGGTGAGCCCCTCGAACTCGGCCGGGTCACCGGAGGGGAACGTGATGTGCCCGTTGACGTGCACCCCGATCACCTTGTCGGGTGCCTGGCGGCCCATCTCGACGGCGATCCAGGCGCCGCCACCGGTGCCCTGCACCCCATATCGCTCATATCCCAGGCGAGCCATGATCTCGTTGAGCGCGGCGGCGCTGCGGGCGGTGTTCCACCCCGGACCGGTGAGCGGACCGGAGAAGGCCACACCCGGGTTGCTGACCAGCACGAGGTGGAAATGCGCCCGGAGCGCCTCGACCACCGGCAGGTAGAGCGCGAACGAGCCGGGCCAGTCGTGGCTGATCAGCAGCGGGGTGGCGGCCGGATCGGCCGAGCGGACATGCGCGAAGTGCAGGGTCTGCCCGTCGACCTCGGTGACGAACTGCGGCAGCTCGTTGAGCCGCGCCTCGGCGGCACGCCAGTCGAACTCGTCGGCCCAATAGGCGGCGAGGCCACGCAGGTAGTCGGCGGGGACTCCGCGAGCCCAGCCCTGGCCGGGGATCTCCGGCGTCCACCGGGTGCGGGTCAGCCGGTCGCGCAGGTCGTCCAGATCGCTCTGCGGCACATCGATGCGGAAGGGTCGGATCGACGCCATGTCCTGCTCCTTGTCACTAAGCCGATGTCACTGGTCTCTGCCTGGTGAGCGCCGGCCACTCGGCGGTGCCGTCAGGCAGTTGCCATAAGGCTAATCAGAACGGAATGCTTCGTTCCGATTGAAAGACTATCAGCTTCCGAAGCGGAGCGGAATACTTCGTTCCGTTCTGGTAGGCTTGCCGGCATGAGGAGACCTGGGCGCGGCGAGCAGGCGGTTCGCAACAACGAAGCCATCCTGGTCGCGGCACGCGAGGTCTTCCTGGCCGATCCCCGGGCGCCGGTCGCCGCCGTCGCCGAGCGGGCCAAGGTCGGCATCGGCGCGCTCTACCGGAGATATCCGAGCAAGGAGGATCTGCTTCGCACGCTCTGCCACGACGGGCTGAAGACGTTCATCGCGGAGGCCGAGCGGGCTGCCCTGGAGCCGGACGAGTGGGCGGCCTTCGCGGGATTTCTGCGCGGGGTCGTGCAGGCCGACGTGCACTCGCTGACCGTGCACCTGGCCGGCACGTTCACGCCCACCGAGCAGATGAATACCGACGCGGAGCTGGCCGGCGAGCTTGCCGGCGGGCTGCTCGAACGGGCCCGGCCACGACTGCGGCCGGACATCGGTGCCGCCGACGTGACCCTGCTGTTGGAGATGTGTGCGGCGGTTCGCGTTCCGGACGTCACCCGCACCGGCGAGCTTCGGGACCGGTGTCTGACCGTCCTGCTCGACGGCCTGCGGACCGGCGGCGCGCTGCCCGGCCCGCCACCGGCCGTGTACGAACTGAACTGGCGCTGGCTGGACACCTGACCGGCGGGGCCTGGGCTGGGGCCGGGGCTGGGCCGGGGCTGGGGCTGGGGTTTGGGTTTGGGGGTAACCGTGCCCAGCCACGGACGTCGCCCTGGAGGGTCTCGCGTTTTGGGCGCCCCGCGCCCTTGCGAGGCCCGGAAGGGTCCCCGCGGGAGCGACGATCTGTACCCCGGCGGACCGAGGCAAAAAGATCTTGAAATTGATCTTGGATGGGCGGCAGCCCGGCCTAATAGCGCCGAATGGGCGGCGGCCCCTGCCCCGCGGCAGCCTCATGAGCGGCGGCCTTCACCTTGCGGCGGCCTCTTGGGTGGCACTGAACAGGGAGGGCCTCGATCCGAAGATCGATGCCCTCCCTCGGCGTCCGCTAAAAGCTAAAAGCCAAAAGCTCAGAACTCAATGCCCGTTGAAAGCGTCCCGCATCCGGCTGAAGAAGCCGCCCTGCTTGCTCAGCTCAGCCACGTCCTCGCCCCGGGTCTTGGCGAAGTCCCGCAGCATCCGCTCCTGGTCGGCGGTGAGCTTGGTCGGTGTCTTGACGTCGAGGTGCACGAAGAGCTCGCCCCGGCCCTGGCCCCGCAGATGCGGCACGCCCTTGCCGCGGATGCGAAGGGTGCTGGCCGGCTGCGTGCCCGGTTTGACCTCGATGTTCTCTTCGCCGTCGAGGGTTTTGATGGTCATCCGGGTGCCGAGCGCGGCGGCCGTCATCGGCAGCGTGACGCGGCAGTGGAGATCGTCGCCCTTGCGGGAGTAGACGTCGTGCGGGCGCTCGTGAATTTCCACGTAGAGGTCGCCGGCGGTGCCGCCGCCCGGGCCGACCTCGCCCTGCTGGGCCAGGCGGATGCGCATGCCGTCCTCGACGCCGGCCGGGATCTTGACCGTGAGCGAGCGGCGGGTGCGGATCCGGCCGTCGCCGGCGCAGGTCGGGCACGGGCTCGGGATGATCGTGCCGTGGCCCTGGCAGTTCTGGCAGGGGCGGGACGAGACGACCTGGCCGAGGAAGGTGCGCTGCACCGACTGGACCTCGCCGCGGCCGCCGCAGACCTCGCAGGTGGCCAGGTGGGTGCCGGGCGCGGTGCCGGCGCCGGAGCACTGGGTGCAGAGCACCGCGGTGTCGACGGTGATCGGCGCCTCGACGCCGAACGCGGTCTCCACCAGGTCGAGCTCGAGGCGCAGGATCGCGTCGGCGCCGGGCCGGGTGCGCGGGCGCGGGCCACGGCTGCCACCGCCGGCCGCGGTGCCGAAGAACGCGTCCATGATGTCCTGGAAACCGACGAACGGGCCGGCCCCGCCGGCGCCGCCGCCGGGCATGCCGCCGCCGGGCGCGAGCGGGTCACCGCCGAGGTCGACGACCTGCCGCTTCTGGTCGTCGGACAGGACCTCGTACGCCGCGTTGATGTCCTTGAACTTCTCGTGTGCCTCCGGATCGGGGTTGACGTCCGGATGGTACTGCCGAGCCAGCTTGCGGTAGGCGCGCTTGATCTCGTCGTCGGTGGCTTCCCGGCTCACGCCGAGAATTCCGTAGTAGTCCTTGGCCACGGGGTTTGGAGTCCTCAATGTCTGCGCGGATCCGTCAATTCTGTGCCAACAGGTCGCCAACGTAGCGTGCCACTGCACGAACAGTAGCGATGGTGCCGGGGTAGTCCATCCGGGTCGGCCCCAGCACGCCGAGCCCACCAACGATCGTGGCCCCCGGTCCGTAACCGGTGCTGACCACGGAGGCCGACCGGAGGTTGTCGATCTCGTTCTCGTCGCCGATCCGGACCCGGGTGGTGCTGGGTTCGAGGTCACCGATCAGCTTGAGCAAGATGACCTCCTCCTCCAACGCTTCGAGGACGGGGCGCAGCGTGCCCTGAAAGTCCAGCACACCGCCGCGAGTCAGGTTGGCCGTCCCGGCGAGTGCGAGGCGCTCCTCACTCCGTTCGACCAGAGTCTCCAGCAGCACGGTGGCCAGACAGACCATGTCGCCGCGGCGCTCCGGGGTGCACTCCTCGACCAGGGTCTGCACCAGGGGCGGGGTGTCGGCGAGGCGCTGACCAGCAAGTTTCTCGTTGACGCGGCGTCGCAGATCCCACACGGCGCCCTCCGGCACCGGGGCCGGCATCTCGACCAGGCGCTGCTCGACGCGGCCGGTGTCGGTGATCATGACGAGCATCAGCCGGGTGGTGGAGATCGGCACGAGCTCCAGATGGCGCACCGAGGAGCGGGACAGGCTCGGATACTGCACGACCGCGACCTGCCGGGTCAGCGTGGCGAGCAGCCGGACCGTGCGATGCACCACATCGTCGAGGTCGACGACGCCGATCATGAAGCGCTCGATCGCCCGGCGCTCGGCCGGGCTGAGCGGCTTGACCCTGGTCAGCCGGTCGACGAAGAGCCGATAGCCGGCGTCGGTGGGCACCCGGCCGGCACTGGTGTGCGGCTGCCGGATGTAGCCCTCCTCCTCCAGCACGGCCATGTCGTTGCGCACCGTGGCCGAGGAGACACCCAGCTGATGCCGCTCGACCAGCGCTTTACTGCCGACCGGCTCGCGGGTCTTCACATAGTCCTCGACGATCGCCCGCAGGACTTCGAGCTTGCGGTCATCAAGACTCATATGACCCCTCCCTCTGGCACTCGCGCGGACAGAGTGCCAGTCTACGTCGCCGCTGGCTGCAGCGCGATGATCGAAAGGACCGACCGTCGACGGTTCTTTCCGGCAACGGGTCCGCCGGGAAAGCCATGGCGGAATCGAAACAGTACGACACCGGGTCCGCCCCGTCAGGGCGCGACGTCGCGGATGACCGCGTCGGCCAGCAGTCGTCCGCGCAGTGTGAGCACGAGCCGCCCGGCGTCGTAGGCACCCTGCTCCAGCAGGCCGTCGGCCAGCGCCTGGGCGGCCGCCGGGCCGTCGACACGGTCCAGGGCGATGCCCTCGCGCAGCCGGACGCGGAGCATCACGTCCTCGACGTGCCGGTCCCCCGCGGTCAGGAGCTCTCGGCCGTGACCTGGAGAAACACCATCATTCAAGCGATTTGCGTACGCCGTTGGATGCTTCACGTTCCACCAGCGCACCCCGCCCACGTGGCTGTGCGCGCCGGGACCGAGCCCCCACCAGTCGGCGCCGGTCCAGTACCGCAGGTTGTGCCGGCACTCCCCGCCGGGCCTGGCCCAGTTGGAGACCTCGTACCAGTGAAAACCGGCTTTTGTCAGTTTTTCCTCTGCGGCCAGATAACGGTCGGCGGCCACGTCGTCGGAGGGGAACGGCAGCTCGCCGCGGCGCATCCGGACCGCCATCCGGGTGCCGTCCTCGACGATCAGGGCGTAGGCGCTGACGTGGTCCACCCCGGCGTCGATCACGGTCTGCAGGGAACGCTCGAAGTCCTCCGGGGTCTCCCCCGGGGTGCCGTAGATCAGGTCCAGGTTCACGTGCTCGAACCCGGCGTCGCGGGCCTCGAGCGCGGCTTCCGGCGCGCGGCCGGCGGTGTGCTTGCGGTCGAGGAGGCGCAGCACGTGCTCGGACGAGGACTGCATCCCGAGCGAGATCCGGGTGAAGCCGGCGGCCTTCAGGTCCTTCAAATACGACAAGTCCACTGATTCGGGATTTGCCTCCGTGGTCACCTCGGCGTCGGCGGCCAGCCCCCACCGCTGATCGATCCCCTCGAGGATCTTCCCGAGATCACGGGCGCTGAGCAGGGTGGGTGTGCCACCGCCGACGAACACGGTGTCCACCCGGGGCGGCGTGACCACCTTGGCCGCCAGGTCCAGCTCCCGCAGCACGGTGCCGGCGTACTCGTCGCGGCTCGCCCCGCCGCCCAGTTCGCTCGCGGTGTAGGTGTTGAAGTCGCAGTACCCGCAGCGGCTGGCGCAGAACGGCACGTGCACGTAGACCGCGAAGCCGTTCGCCCCCACATCACGGGTCGCGGAATCGGGGAGGGACCCGTCCAGGGGAACGGGTTCGCCTTCAGGGAGTGCGCCGGCCATCCGCCAAGTCTGCCTTAAGGTGCCGGGCATGGAACTGGTCCGTACCGTCACCGAGGCCGGGGTGACCACCCTCACGCTGGACAGCCCCGCCAACCGCAACGCTCTGTCCCGCGCCCTGATCACCGAGTTGCTGACCGCGCTGGCCGCCGCGGCCGCCGCCCCGGACACCCGGGTGGTGGTGCTCTCGCACGCCGGCCCGGTCTTCTGCTCCGGCGCCGACCTGAAGGAGACCGCCGCCACCAGGCCGGGCGAGCGCCTCCCGGTCGAGCTGATGGCGGACCTGCTCGCCGCGATCTGGGAGTTCCCGAAACCGGTGGTGGCCCGGATCGCCGGGCCGGCCCGGGCCGGCGGGCTGGGCCTGATCGGCGCCGCCGACCTCGCGGTCTGCACCGAGTCGGCCACGTTCGCGTTCACCGAGGTCCGCCTCGGGGTGATCCCGGCGGTGATCAGCGCCACCGTGCTGCCCCGGCTGGCACCCCGGGCGGCGGCCGAGCTCTACCTGACCGGCGATGTCTTCGGTGGGGCGCGCGCGGCGGAGATCGGGCTGGTCACAGCCGCGGTGCCGGACGCCGAGCTGGACGCGGCGGTGGCCGGCTACTGCGCGTCGCTGATCCGCGGCGGTCCGCTCGCGCTGGCCGGCACGAAGCAGCTGCTGCGGCGGGCCCGCTCCGAGTCGATCCGGGCCGAACTGGCCGAGCTGAGTGACCGTTCAGCCGGATATTTCACCTCGTCGGAGGGGCGCGAAGGCGTTTCCGCACGTCAGGAGAAACGGGACCCGAGCTGGGTCCCGAAACAGTGACGATGATCTAGGTGCGTTCGTTGTCTAGGCTTGGCGTCCGATCACGGAGGAGGTGGCGAACGGATGAAGACCGCGATCGGCGTGCTCGCCTCCCTCATCCTCATCGCGGTGATCAGCGTGGTGGTCGTCCTGCACCGGGATCCCACCGCGATCACCCTGCCGACCCTCGGGCCGGAGTGCGTGGTCGGCACCGACGGCGAGGTCACCATGGACCTGGTGCAGATGGCCAACGCGGCGACGATCGCCGCGGTCGGCATCCGCCGGGACATGCCCGAGCAGGCCGTGGTGGTCGCGCTCGCCACCGCCCTGCAGGAGTCCAAGCTGGAGAACCTGGACGGCGGCGACCGGGACTCGGTCGGCCTCTTCCAGCAGCGGCCCAGCAAGGGCTGGGGCACGGTCGAGCAGATCAAGGACCCGAGGTACGCGGCCGGCAAGTTCTACAGCGCTCTGAAGAAGGTCAAGGGCTGGGAGACGATGCGGGTCACCGACGCGGCGCAGCGGGTGCAGCGCTCGGCGTTCCCGAACGCGTACGAGAAGTGGGCCGACGAGGCCCGCGTCCTGGCCGCCGCACTGATCGGCAAGGACACCGGCGCGGTGGCCTGCCGGGTCACCGGCGATCCGGTGGTGCGCGGCGCGGCCGCGGCGGCCGCCCTGATGGCCGGCCTGAAGCTGGACTGGGGCAAGAAACTCGGCACCGCCAGTACCGAGGCGGCCGGCCTGACAGTTTCGGTGAGCACCGCGAGTTCCGGCTGGCGGTACGCCCACTGGCTGGTCTCGCACGCCTCCGCGACCGGCCTCGAACGGGTACGTTTCGCCAACCTGGAATGGCACGCCCCGGACGGAAAGTGGCAGCAAGTAACCACACCCGGGGTCCCCGACAACGGCCACGTCGTCGCCGAAGTCTTCAGCTGACCCCTACTCTCCGCAACTTTCGGTGACTTTCGGTAGTTAACATTCCTGACAACTGGAATTGCGCTGCGTATACGCCAGCATGGACAGTCCGCAACCCTCCTGGTACTAAATAGGGCGTGTTCTGGGGAGCGCTCGAATGGATCCTGCTGGGAGCGGGGGGCGTCGGCGCGATCACCTACGGTGTGCGCCGCCATCGGCCGGCGCGTCAAGCGCCGTGGTGGCTGCTGGCCGGCTCCTTGGCGGCCCTCGCCGTAGGCGACGTCTGCTACTCGTACCGGTGGATGAACGTGGCCGACATCTTCTACCTGTTGATGTTCGGTCTCACCGCACTGTGCCTGCTGCAGTTCACCCGTGGCGGCGCGCTGCTGGGCGACCGTGCCCGGCTGATCGATCTGCTGGCCGCCACCTGCACGACGCTGCTGGTGGTCTGGGTCTTCGTGATCGGTTCGGACCGGCTGCACACCGTCTCGGCCACCGACGTGATCGGCGACCTGCTGCTGATCGGGGTGGCCGGCCGGCTGGTCGCCGCTGACCGGCGCAACGCCTCGGCCTGGCTGTTGCTGGCCGGCGCGCTCGGGATGCTGACCGGCGACCTGGTCTATCCGCTGGTCAAGAACTGGATGACCGAGTCCGCGTTCGTGGTGCTCTACGTCTGCTGGGGCCTGGCCGCGCTGCACCCGTCGATGGTCCGGCTCACCGAGCCGGCGCCGCCCCGGCACAGCCCGTGGAAGTTCCGCTGGTCGGTGCTGCTCACCCTGGCGGCCTCGACGCCGCCCGCGGTGCTGCTGATCGAGTCGCTGCGCGGGGAGGTCGAGGACGGGCTGGTGATCGCCATCACCGGCGCGGTCACGCTGCTGCTGACGATCACCCGGCTGGCCGACGCGATCCGCCAGAACAGCCAGGCGCTGACCCGGGAGCAGGGCCTGCGCGTGGCGACCGCGGCGCTGGTCGCGGCCGCGGACCGACCCGCCGTCGACGCCGCGGTGCGGGCGGCGGTGGCTCAGCTCCTGCCACCCCATGCCGTCCGCCGGGTGTCGCTCGCCGACGAGCTGGCCGTCACCGAACTGCCCCGGGAGCCGACCGGCCCGGCCGACCGCAGCTGGTGGCTGCCGGCCGCCGACCCGGACGACCGGATCCTGGTCTGCCCGCTGCGCCTGGAGCCGCTGGACGTGGCCCGGCCCAGCGGCGGCGCGCTGGTCATCACCGGCCGCCGGGAGGACCTGATCACCGGCCACGACGCGCTCGAGGTGCTGGCCGGGCAGGCCGCGCTCGCGCTCGACCGGATCACCCTGGTCGAGGCGGTCGGCCGGCGGGACAGCGACCTCTACCTGCGCGCTGTGATTCGCAACACCGCCGACCTGATGGCGGTGATCGACGTCGACCAGCGGATCCGGTATTCCAGCCCGGCGCTGCGGGACGTGCTCGGGCAGACCGAGCTGCCGCCGCTGGCCACCCTGGACGAGCTGATCCACCCGGACGACCAGGCGCGGGTCCGCAACGCGCTGCGCTCGCACGGCGACGGCACGGTGCACTGTGCCCTGCAGCGCGCCGACCAGGGCCAGGTGCTGGTCGAGCTGACCTATCGCGACCTGCGCGAGGACCGTCTGGTGCAGGGTCTCGTGCTGACCATGCGGGACATCACCCGCAACCACGACCCGGCCGAGCGCCACCCGCAGGCGGAGTACACCGGCGAGATGCCGGCCTGGGTCAACCGCCGCAGCGCCCAGCAGCGTTTCCGCTATTGAGATCAAAACCATTTTTGGGTACGGACGTGAAGAAGCGCCGGACCCCTTTCGAGATCCGGCGCTTCTCCGCTGTCTATCGGGTCACGCCCCGATAACCGTCCTGCTTATCGGGTCAGGCCACGGCGACCGGTGATACCGACCGTCAGGGCGACACCGATGGCGGCCAGAACGACCTGGAAGAAGAACTCGATCCAGTCGAAGCCGTTGGTGTTGGCGACACCGAAGGCCCGGGCCAGCACCGTGCCGAGCAGTGCCGCGACAACACCGATGACCATGGTCAGCCAGATCGGGATGTTCTGCTTGCCGGGTACGACCAGGCGACCCAGAGCGCCGATGATCAGACCGACGATAAGGGCGGTGATGATTCCGGTGACAGTCATTGAGGTCCTCCTCGGGGGGTGGAGCTTGTTCGGTTGCGTCCGTCGAGCAACAGAGTTCCCGACCCCCCGAGAAATCAAACCGCCCTATTTTTTGGCGGCTTTCGGATCGGCCCCCTCGGAGGTGGAGAGCGCGGCGATGAAGGCCTCCTGAGGCACCTCCACGCGGCCCACCATCTTCATCCGCTTCTTGCCTTCCTTCTGCTTCTCGAGCAGCTTCCGCTTGCGGCTGATGTCACCGCCGTAGCACTTCGCCAGCACGTCCTTGCGGATCGCGCGGATCGTCTCGCGGGCGATGATGCGGGATCCGATGGCCGCCTGGATGGGCACCTCGAACTGCTGCCGCGGGATGAGTTTCTGCAGCTTGGCGGCGATGGACGTGCCGTACGCATAGGCCTTGTCCTTGTGCACGATGGCGCTGAACGCATCCACCGGCTCGCCGTGCAGCAGGATGTCCACCTTGACCAGATCGGCGACCTGCTCGCCGGAGGGCTCGTAGTCGAGCGAGGCGTAGCCCTTGGTCTTGCTCTTCAACTGGTCGAAGAAGTCGAAGATGATCTCGGCGAGCGGCAGGGTGTACCGCAACTCCACCCGTTCGGCGGACAGGTACTCCATGCCGAGCAGGGCGCCCCGGCGGCTCTGGCAGAGCTCCATGACCGCGCCGACGTACTCGTTCGGCACCAGCACCGTGGCTCGCACCACCGGCTCGTGGATCTCGGCGATCTTGCCGGCCGGGAACTCGCTCGGGTTGGTGACCGTCGCCTCGTTGGCGTCCTCGGTGACCACCTGGTAGACCACGTTCGGCGCGGTCGAGATCAGGTCGAGGTTGAACTCGCGCTCGAGCCGCTCCCCGATGATCTCCAGGTGCAGCAGGCCCAGGTAGCCGACCCGGAAGCCGAAGCCGAGGGCGGCCGACGTCTCCGGCTCGTAGGTGAGCGCGGCGTCGTTGAGCTTGAGCTTGTCGAGCGCGTCACGCAGCGCCGGGTAGTCCGAGCCGTCGATCGGGTAGAGCCCCGAGTAGACCATCGGCTTGGGGTCCTTGTAGCCGCCGAGAGCGTCCTTGGCCGGCCGGTTGTGGCCGGTGATGGTGTCGCCGACCCGGGACTGGCGGACGTCCTTCACACCGGTGATCAGGTAGCCCACCTCGCCGACGCCGAGGGCGCCGGCCTTCTCCATCTCCGGCGAGACCACGCCGATCTCGAGCAGCTCGTGGACGGCGCCGGTGGACATCATCTTGATCTTGTCGCGGGCGCTGATCCGGCCGTCGATGACCCGGACATACGTGACGACGCCGCGATACACGTCGTACACCGAGTCGAAGATCATCGCGCGGGCCGGGGCGTCGGCGTCGCCGACCGGTGCGGTCAGCTCCCGGACGATCTCGTCGAGCAGGTGATCCACGCCGACGCCGGTCTTGCCGGAGACCCGCAGCACCTCGGACGGGTCGACGCCGATGAGCTTGGCCAGCTCCTCGGCATACTTCTCGGGCTGCGCGGCGGGCAGGTCGATCTTGTTGAGCACCGGGATGATGCGCAGGTCGTTCTCCATCGCCAGGTACAGGTTGGCGAGAGTCTGCGCCTCGATCCCCTGCGCGGCGTCGACCAGCAGCACGGCGCCCTCACAGGCGGCCAGGCTGCGGGACACCTCGTAGGTGAAGTCCACGTGGCCCGGGGTGTCGATCATGTTGAGGACGGCGGTCTCGCCCTGCCGGGCGCCCTCGCGCACCGTCCAGGGCATGCGCACGGCCTGCGACTTGATGGTGATGCCGCGCTCACGCTCGATGTCCATCCGGTCCAGGTACTGCGCCCGCATCTGTCGCGGGTCGACCACCCCGGTGATCTGCAGCATCCGGTCGGCCAACGTCGACTTTCCGTGGTCGATGTGCGCGATGATGCAGAAGTTGCGGATGCGGCTGGGATCGGTCGATCCGATCACGTTCACGCCGGGGTCGAGCGGTCCAGGCACGGTCGTCCGTTCTTCTCAAGCTGGCTTGTACGACTTCGGAGGGCCGGCGGACACGCCGGCGCCTCCTATCGTCCCACGCCCGGATGGGCAGGTCCGATCACACCCGTTCGAGCGCCTCGTGCGGAGCCGGCGGCAGCTCCACCGCGACCGGGTCCCCGGGACGAATCGCACCGCCCCGCAGCACGACCCCCATCACGCCGGCCCGGAAGACCACGGTCCCGTCCGGCTCCTTCCCGAGAACCTCCTTGAGCAGGCCCGGCCGGAAGCCGTTGATCTGCGCGCACGGATTCCGCAGGCCGGCGATCACCACGGCGGCCCGCGCGTCCGGGCGGGGACCGCCGGCATCCCGCCGCAGGGCCGCCCCGACGGCCTCCGCCGCCCGGGTGGTGGCCTCGTCCAGGGTTGCCGTCGCGGCCGCGGCCAGCACCGCCTGAGCCGGATGCTCAGCAATCCCGCTCTCCCCCAGCTCGGCGCCTTCCAGCCCGGCGCCTCCCGGCCCAGCGCCTCCCGGCCCAGCGCCTTCCGGTGGATCCGAGGGCGGGCCGAAGCGCAGGATCGTGCCGCGCGGCAGCGCGAGCAGGTCGATGCCGCGGGTCGTCACGTTCTCCCCGATGCCGCCGGCGGGCACGTCGAAGCCCTTGCCGGCCACCTCGTCGAACAGCTCGGCCTGGATCAGATGCACCTGGCGCAGGTTCGGCTGGGCCGGATCGGCCCGCATCCGGCTCCGGTGCCGCACGTGGTGCCCGGCGTGGATGTCCCCCTCCACGCCCAGCCCCGCCACCAGGACGATCTCGTCCCGGTTCGGCTTGGTGAACGTGTAGGCGTCGTTCCGGCTGACGGCAGCGACAGTTCCCGACTCAGCGCTCATGCCCCGAGTCTCGCCACCCCCGCCACATTTCTCGACCCGGTTTCGCGACCCGGCCGCCCGGCCCGGCAACTCACCCGCCCAGCGCCTCCTGGCCCGGCGACTCACCCGCCCAGCCACTCCCAGCCCGGCGACCCGTCCGCCCAGCCACTCCCAGCCCGGCGACCCGTCCGCCCGGCGCCGACCAGCCCGCGGGCTCGCCCGCTCAGTCCGGGGGCTCCAGGAACAGCGCGGAGAGTTTCGGCAGGCGGCGACGCATCTCGTCCTCGTTGTCGAAGTCCCACAGGTCGTTGACGGCGGGACGGTTGGGGGCCGCGTCGCCGGGCGGCAGCGGCTGGCCGGTGGCCTGCTCGTAGGCGAGCGCCGCGATGCCGAGCACCTCCTCCGCCTCGAAGACCGCGCCGGTGTCCGCCGCCGCCTTGATCACCACCACGTTGGCCAGCACGTCGGGCGACTGGACCGCGGCGGCCACCGCCTTGCGGCCGTGCGCGATGAGCCAGCCCCGGAACGCGTCGAAGCCGGACTCGTCGGCGCCACTGTTGATCAAGTAGGCCGCGGCCCACAGATCCTCCGTGCCGGAGGCGGCCATCACCTTGTCCAGGTGGCGGGCCCAGGCAACGATCTCCTCCGGATCACGCGTGGCCAGATCGGCGACGGCACGCTCGGCCACCTCGGCGGGGGACGCCGGCTTCGTCGCCGTCGCGCGGTCGATGACCGCCCAGAAATCGTCGGTTCGCATGCGCAGATCCTGCCAGTGCCCTACGACACTTCGCCCGCGGCACGGACCGTGGCGACCCGCCGACCACCCGAACGGCGGCCCGGCCGGGAGCCGCCCGCCGACCACCCGGACGGCCGCACGGCCGGGATCGGCCCGCCGACCACCGGAACGGCGGCGCGGACGGGAGCGGCAGGATGGACTGATGCGGCCGATCACCCTGCCCGACGTTCCGTACGACGCCACCGCCGTACGCCCGGAATGGCCGGACCTGCCGGAAAGCGTGCGCAAAGCGATCACCTCGCGCCTCGGCTCCCCGGTTTCCGCCGCGCGCAGCGCAGGCGGCGGTTTCACCCGTGCCTTCGCCGCCGTCCTGCACACCGAGGCCGGGACCAGCGCCTTCGTCAAGGCAGCGCCGCTGAGCGACCCCACCGCCCAGTGGTACGCCCGGGAGGCGGCGATCACCGCGGCCCTCCCGCCGGAGGTGACCGCGGCCCGGCCGCTCTGGACGATGACCGATTCCGGTTGGTACGTGCTGGCCCTGGCGGCGATCGACGGCAGCATCCCGGCGCTGCCGTGGTCCCCGGCCGACCTCGACGCCACGTTGCGCACCTGGTCGGCCGCGGCGACCGCGCTCGCCTACCCGGCGCCGGCGCTGACCGCGGTCGGCCTGCCCACCCTGCCGGCCATCCTCCGCGACGAGATGTCCTGGTGGTCGCGGATCGCCAAGCGCCGGGAGCCGATGCCGGAACCGGCCCGGGACACGATCGCGCCGAGCCGCCTCACCGAGCTGGCGAAGCTCGAACGCGCCCTGCCCGAGCTCGCCGCCGGGGACGCGATGATGCACGGTGACCTGCGGTTGGACAACGTGCTGATCGACCGGGACGGCCGGGCCTGGCTCTGCGACTGGACCTGGCCGTGCCTCGGCGCGCCCTGGTTCGACACGGTGACCCTGCTGGTCAGCGCGTATGCCAGCGGATTGGACACGGACGCGGTGCTGCGGGCGTGGGGTGCTCCGGACGAGGGGGTGGACGGCGCGCTGGCCGCTTTGTCTGGGTATTGGCTGGTCCGGGCCGGTGACGGGCCGAGCAGCGCGTCGCCGCACAGCCGTCAGCATCAGCGCTTCAGCGGCCTCCAGGCGCTCGCCTGGCTCACCGAGCGCCGGGGCTGGGCCGCCGCGGGCGAAAAGCAGCGCCGGGGCTGGCCCACCACGCGCGGGAAGCGAGGCCGGGGCTGATGCCGCCACGCGCGGGAAGCAAGGCCGGGGCTGATGCCGCCACACGCGGGAAGCGAGGCCGATTCGGGCGCTGACCGGAGTCGTTTTGGCGGCTCGGAGGCGTACTGGTAGTCTGGATCCTCGCGTGTGGTGACACGCTGTTGTCCCCCGCACCCGGCCTCGCCGGAGGGGAACGACCGCGCGGTGACCATTCGCTCGAGACAATTTCCGCTCTAGTCAGGACAAGGCTGTCGCGTGGCGAACATCAAGTCCCAGATCAAGCGCAACCGGCAGAACGAGAAGGCCCGTCTGCGCAACAAGTCGGTCAAGTCTTCGCTGAAGACCGTGATCCGCAAGCTTCACGAAGCGAGCGACGCGGGCAACAACGAGACCGCGACCACCCTGCTGCGTGACGCCTCGCGTCAGCTCGACAAGGCTGTCAGCAAGGGCGTCATCCACAAGAACCAGGCGGCCAACCGCAAGTCGGCCATCGCCAAGAAGATCGCCTCGCTGTCCGCCTGATCCTTTCTGGATCAGATCGGCGGTCGCATCCGTGCGACCGCTGGCTCCGCCCGCCGGCGGGCGGGCAGAACGACGAAACCGGGCATCGCTGGACCCTCACGGTCCGCGCGGTGCCCGGTTCGTTTCATTTGCGGGTACGTCGTGAGCACCCGGCCGACGTGACGCTGCGCTCATTCTCCCGGTGGCACTGCGAACGTTCTCCCCGTGACGCTGCGAACATTCGCCCGGTGACGCTGCGCCCATTCGACGAGTGACGCTGCGCTCATTCGAGTCGGCATGCCGTGAGCCGCGCCGCGATCCTGGCCGAGGGCTACCTCGCGTGCGGTCACGGCGGGGACCGGGCCTACCGCCGTACCCACGAAATCGCGCGAAGCGCAAGAAAAGCAACGACCTCGCGCGAAAGCCGCCCGAGGTCGTTTCGACAAAGCTGGTCGCTGTCAGTGACGGCAGACCGGGTCGTTCCGGTGGATCCGGCCGCTATTCGTAGCGACGGACCGCCGACTGCCGGGCCATCTGCTGGCGAACGTCGAGCTCTTCGGACCAGGGGCGCCGCACCGGCGCCGTGTTCACCACCGGCCCCGGCTGCTCCGGCGGCATCTCCGGCACGCCGGAACGACGGCCGTAACCGTTCTCCGGCGGGAACCAGGTGACCGCGGTCGGCCGCGCCCCGGCGTCCACCGGCGGGGAAACCACCGGCGTCCGCACTCGCGGCGGCGGCCACTCGGCCGGCTGACCACCGCCACGCGGCCACTCGGCCGGCTGACCGGCACCGCGCGGCCACTCGGCCGGCTGCCCACCGCCGTGCGGCCACTCGGCGGCATGACCGCCGCTGCGCGGCCGGTGCGTGTGGCGCTCGCGCTGGACCACGGCGCGGGCCGCGACCGGCTCGGTCACCGGCGCGGGCGGCGCCAGCCACCCGGCCACCAGGTCGTTGAACTTCACCATGACCGCGACCGCGGCCGGCAGCACCAGCACCCCCCACCAGCTGACCAGCTCGGCCAGGGCGAGCAGGGCGCCCAGCGCGAGCGCGCCCTCCAGGAAGACGAAGCAGAGCAGCCCGCCGGGGCTGAGGTGGCGCAGGCCCAGCATCCGGGCGTAGAGCGGCTGGTGCGCGGCGCCGGCCCGGCGCGAACGAACTGTCCTGGTCATCGGGCACCACCGCTCCGCCGCGCCGCGGCGACCGCGAAGACGGCTTGTTCCAGCGCGAAGCCGCGGTCCTCGGCGCCACCCTTGACCGCGGCGTTGCAGACGGCGGCCGCGCGCATCGCGTCGACCAGGCCGTCCGGTGTCCAGCCGCGGCTGCGCTCCTGAGCCCGCTGGATCTTCCAGGCCGGCATGCCGAGCGTGCTCGCCAACTGGTACGGATTGCCCTTCCCGGCCGAGGCGACCCGCGCCACCGTCCGCACGCCGTCGGCCAGCGCGTCCGCGATCGGCACCGGGTCGACACCCACGTGCATCGCCCAGCGCAGCGCCTCGAGCGCGCCCGGCAGGTCGCCGACCATCGCCGCGTCCGCCACCGTGAAGCCGCTGACCTCGGCCCGGCCCTTGTAGTAGCGCGCGACGACCGCCTCGGTCACCTTGCCGTCGGTGTCGGCGATCAGCTGGGAGCAGGCCGCCGCGATCTCCCGCAGGTCGTTGCCGACCGCGGCGAGCAGCGCGGCCGCGGTCGCCTCGTCGCACCAGCCGCCGGAGCGGCGGAACTCGTCGCGGACGAAGGCTATCCGCTCCCGGTCGCCCTTGAGCTTCATCACCGGGACGACGGTGGCGCCGGCTTTCTGCAGGCCGTCGGCGAACGCCTTGCCCTTGGCGCCGCCCGGATGAGTGACGATCAGGGTGACCTCGGGGTCCGGGTTCTTCGCATAGGCCAGCAGGACGGCGACGAGCTCCTTGCGCGCGTCCTGACCGTTGCGGAGGACCAGCGCGCGGCGCCCGCCGAACAGGGACGGGCTGAGCATCTCGGCGACCTCGCCCGGATTGAGCTGGCCGGCTTCATATTCCCGGACATCCGCGCCGGGGTCGGCAGCGCGCGCCGCGTCCACCGCCGCGGTGACGGCACGGGCGGAGAGGAGTTCCTCATCGCCTTGGACGAGCAGCAACGAGGGTGGTGGCGCGGCGTTCACGGGAGCCATATTCGCACGTCCCACTGACAATCCCGCGGGCCTCACTCTTCAGCGCAGCCGAAAGGATCACTGAACGCGAAACCAGACATATCGTCACACAAGCATGCATCTGCGGACGTGGCCTGCGATGTTGTCTCGTAGGCCACGCACTCCCGCCCGGCGATCCACGGGCGTGGCCGGCCCGGAAAATCGCGATCCGGGCCCGGGCATGTCGGGCGCGTTACGCGAACCGCTTGGCGACCCTGCGACCCAGCGACTGGAACGGCAGCTCGATCAGGCGGTAGCAGAGCCAGCTCACCAGCAGCGTGCCGGCCAGATAGACGAGGAGCACGCCGATCCGGGCCGGGATCCCCTCGCTCCGCGACTCGACCAGCCAGGTGCCGAACGTGCGGAGCAGGAACATGTGGGTCAGGTAGATCGAGTAGCTGACCGTCCCGATCCAGCCCACCCACCCCGGGATCGGCAGGTTCCGGCCCGCCATGCCCAGCCCGAAGACCGCCAGCGCCAGCACCACCGCGCCCAGCCAGGAGTTCCGGGCCGCCGCCCCGGTGATGGCGACCATGTCCCAGATGTGGCCGTATTGGAACGCCGCGAAGACCGACGCGGCGAGCACCGCGGCGACCGCCGTGACCGCCCGGCCCACGCTGATCTGGCCCTGCTCGGCGCGGTACAGCGCGGTCCCGGTGAACATCAGGGCCAGGATGATGAAGCCCTCCCACGGCCCGTTCTCCTGGTTCGTGCCGAGCAGGCCGAGCACCAGCGCGACCAGCAGCACCGCCCCGCCGATCACCACCGCCATCCGGCGGCTGCTCACCGCGACGATCCCGGCGAGCATGACGACGGCCGTGACGATCACCAGGTTGCGCAACTCCAGCGGGTTGCTGTTCAGCATCCGGGCCGGCAGGACGTTGCCCAGCGCGACGGCGGCGGCCGACAGCAGCACCGCGATCTCCGCGCTGAACCGGTGCACGCCGAACAGGAACACGGCCGTGACCAGCATGTAGAACATCATCTCGTAGGTCAGCGTCCAGAACTGGACCTGGATGCCCACGCCGTTGTGCATGTCCTGCAGCATCGTCAGGTGACTCAGCAGCGTCGTGCCCGGGTGCTCGTGGAACGCCCGCGGCGTGGCCTTCGGCTTCCACACCGACAGCAGCAGGACGGCGCCGATCACGAACAGGTACGCCGGGTAGAGGCGGAACATCCGGCCGATCCAGAAGTGCCGGATATTGCCCCGGCGCTCGATCGAGGCGGGCACGATGTAACCGCTGACCATGAAGAACAGCGCGACGCCGAAGAAACCGGCGTGCGCGAACGGCCGGGTCGCCTGCTTCAGGCCCGGCGCCAGGTAGTCCGTGGCGTGCTCGAAGACCACCGCCAGGACGGCCAGCGCGCGCAACGCGTCCAGCCAGCGCAACCGGCTCGCCGGGCGGACGGCCGGCGCCGGCGCGGGCGCGAGAGGCGCCGCATCGGGGACACGGATCAGAAGCTGGGTGTCGGCATGCGGGGACTCGGTCGGCACCCACGGGAGACTAATGAGATCCACAGCCTCCGCAAAGTTGACCTACAAAAATGTCAGGTTAATGAGATCAACCTGACGCTCGGTCACCGTCGGACACTCCCGGCTCGATCTCACGCTCAGTTGTCGGCCGCTCCCCTCGACGTCACCGCGAGCCGGTCGCCGGACACGACCACCGCCAGGTCGCCGGAGACATCGGTGCGCATCACCCGGGCCCCGTCCCGCGAAAGCCGGGCCAGCAGCGACGCGTTCGGATGCCCGTAGTCGTTGTCCGCCCCCACCGAGACCAGCGCGATCGCCGGATCCACCGCGTCCAGGAACCCGGGCGACTGCAGCGCGCTGCCGTGATGCGCGACCTTCAGCACGTCCGCCCGCAACGCCGCCGCGCCGAGCCGCTCGACCAGGTCGTTCTGCTCCTCGGTCTCGGCGTCACCGGCCAGCAGCACCGTCCGCCCGGCCACCGTCGCCCGCAGCACCAGCGAGTTGTTGTTCGGATCCGAATTGGTCCCGTGCATCGGATCCAGAGGCCCAAGAGCTTCCAAGATCAAACCCTGCTTGGCGTACGACCACCCGGGCCCGACATTCCACACCGGCGCCCCCGCCCGGCCCGCGGACTCCGCGACCTGCCGGCGCCCGCCCGCCGGCTCGGGCCAGTCCGGACCGGTCACCGCCGCCACCGGCCGCCCGCGGAACAGTCCCGTCACCCCGCCGATGTGATCCGCGTGATAGTGGCTGACCACGAACAACACCACCCGCCGGACCCCGAGCCGGCGCAGACACCCGTCCACCGGATCCGGCTCCGGGCCGGCGTCCACCACCACCGCCTGCCCGTCGCCGGCCGGCAGCACGATCGCGTCGCCCTGCCCCACCGAGCAGGCCACCACCAGCCAGCCCGGCGGCGGCCAGCCGGAGGCGAACAGGCGCACCGGCAGCGCGCCGAGCACCGCGCACGCCGCCACCACCGCGGCCAGCTTGCGGACCACCGCCCGCCGGGCCGCGACCAGGACCGCCACCGTGAGCCCGGCCAGCAGCAACGCCCCGGCCACCCCGTCCGGCCAGGGCAGCGCGCCGACCGGCACCCGCGCCCCGATCCGGGCGACCAGCACCAGCCACGCGGCCGGCCAGTGCGCGAGCCAGGCGGCGAACGCCGCGCCGGCCGGCCAGACCGGGGAGAGCAGCGCCGCACCCACCCCGAGCAGCGTGGCCGGGGCGATCGCCGGCACCACGATCAGGTTCGCCGGCACCGCGACCAGGCTGACCGTGCCGGACAGCCCGGCGATCACCGGCCCGCAGGCCACCTGCGCCGCGGCCGGCACGGCCAGCGCCTCCGCGGCGCCGGGCGGCCAGCCGCGCGCCCGCAGCCCGTCCCGCCACACCGGGGCGAGCAGCAGCAGACCCGCCGTGGCCAGCACCGACAGCGTGAACCCGGCGTCCGCGGCCAGCTCCGGATCGGCGAGCAGCAGCAGCGCGGCGGCCGCGGCCAGCGCCGGAACCGCCGCCCGCGGCCGCCCGGAAGCGAGCCCGAGCAGCCCGATCGCACCCATCGCGGCGGCCCGGATCACACTCGGCGACGGCCGCGCCAGGATCACGAACCCGACCAGCGCCAGCCCGCACACCGCCGCGCAGAGCAGCGGCCCGGCCCCGGTCCGCCGGACCACGAAGAGGATGACCCCCAGGATGATCGCGACGTTGGACCCGCTGACCGCGTTCAGATGCGTCATGCCGGTCGCCTGGAAGTCAGCCGCCAGGCCCGGATCGAGCCGGCTCGTGTCGCCGACGACCAGGCCGGGGAGCAGCCCGCCGGAGTCGTCCGGGAGCGGCTCGCAGGCCCGCTGCAGCCCGGCGCGGAGCACCCCGGCGGCGCGCTGGGCCCAGGAGGGCTCGCCGACCAGGACGGGTGGTTTGCGCGCGGAGAGGACGGCGGCGCGCAGGTCGCCGGGGCGCGGCGGCATCAGCTTGCCGGTGGCGGTCACGTGCTGGCCGGGGAGCAGGGAGCGCCAGCCCGGGTCGGCGCCCAGCACCAGCGCCCGGGCGGAGAGCCGGATCGGATCACCGCCGTCGGTGGGCCGGACCCGCTCCAGCTCGACCGCGAGCAGGTAGGTCGGTGGGCCCGGAGTCCCGGTCAGCGCGCGCGGATCGTCCCGGACGACCGCATTCACCTCGACCGGGTCGCCGGACTCGATGAGGGCGACCAGGGGTGGGGCTTCGCGGACGCTGACCCTGGCCGCGGTGGCCAGGGCACCGCAGGCCGCGCCGAGCGTGACGGCGACCGCGATCCAGCGCAGCGCCGCCCATGGTGCGGGTGCTGGGTCGCCCTCGTTGCTCGCCTGGCCTGCTTCCTTGCCTTTCCCCCTCGCCCGCCCTCCCGCCGCCTCCTCCGCCTTGTTCCCGCTATTCGTTTTGTCCGCTTTGCCAGCCGCCACGCCGGCCCAGCCACCTGCCAACCCGGCCCTGCCAGCCGCCACGCCGCCCCCGCCAGCCGCCACCCCGACCCCGACCCCGCCAGCCGCCACGCCGGCCCCGCCAGCGGCCACCCCGCGCCCGCCAGCCGCCACGCCGCCCCCGCCAGCCGCCGTCCGGGCGATGGCTGCCGCCGCCCCGCCCTTACCGGCCGCCTCCGCAGCGATGCTTCTCGCAGAGCCGACCAGAGCGCCCACGCCGGCGAGAAGCAGCGCCACCACGCCGACGAGCAGCCCTTTCCCGGCAGCCAGATGCAACGCACCCAGCGCCGCGAGCCAGACCCCCACCATGAACCCGACCAGCCGCAAATCCGGCGACGCCCTCCCCCGCGCAGCCCTCCCCCGCGCGGCCTTCCCTCGCTCTGCCCTCGCCCGCCCCTCCGGCCGAGGCGACCGCGGGCTGGACGCGAGCCGGGGTCGCGGTGGCCGGGACGGACGCGGGGACGAAAGCGAGCTGGGCGCGGGCCGCGGCGTCAGTGGCGTTGACGTTGGCGGGGACGGGCTGAGCCCGGGCCGGGACCCTGGTGGCAGCGGCCGTGGGAATGGGCTGGGCGCGGGCCGGGACCGCGGTGGCAGCGGCGGTGGGGACGGGCTGGGCGTGGGTCGAGGGCGCGGTCGCTGGGGTGCGGGTGGGGTGGTCATACGGTGACCAGGTCTTTCAGCTGTTCGTAGCGGGCGTCGCCGATGCCGTCGACCTTGCGTAGGTCGCTGACTGCCCGGAAGCCGCCCTGGGCGTCGCGCGCGTCCAGGATCCGCTGGGCCAGGACCGGGCCCACGCCGGGCAGAGTGTCCAGCTGGGCGGTGGTCGCCGTGTTCAGGTTGATCAGGCCGCCGGTGGCTCCGGCCGCCCCCGTGGCGGCCGGGGCCGGCGCGGTCGTGGTGCCGGGTGGCAGGGTGACGCCGACCATGATGAGTTCGCCGTCGGTGACCTTGCGGGCCAGGTTGAGGCCGGCCACGTCGACTCCCGGCTCCGCGCCGCCGGCCGCGGTCAGCGCGTCGGCCACCCGGGCGCCCGGGGCGAGGTGGACCAGGCCGGGCTTGCGTACCTTGCCGCCGACCGCGACCACCACCTCGGCCGGGCTGCCGCCGGCCGCGCCGACCTGGCCGGTACCGACGCCGGTGCCGCTGCCGGCCGTGCCCGCCTGGCCGTTGACCCCGTTGACCCCGTTGACGCCGGTGCCACCCGCGCCTGCCCCGCCCACCCCGTCCGCCGTGCTTGCCGGAGTTCCGCCGAGACCCGGCGCGACCGGATCGACCCGGGGCCGGGTCCGCCAGGCCAGGAACGCCGCGACCAGAGCGACCACCACCGCGACCACGGCCAGCGCCCGGACGCCGGGCCGGCCGGGGTCGAAGGCGCGCAGCCACTTCCGCGGGCCTTCATCGTCGTCGAAGGCGCCCTTGCCGGGGAGCTCCGGGGGCTCCTCGACCTTCCAGGAGTACCGCTCGTCGAACGGCTCCGTCCAATCCCGCCCGGACGCCACCGCGCCCGGCCCCGGGCCGGCGGAGTCCACGGAAATCCGGGAAGGCAGCGGAGCGCCGCCGGCCCCGTCAGCTCCGCCAGGCAGACCACGCCCATCACTCCTCGATCCCACGAAACCATCCGAACCGGCGGGGTCAGGAACGCCGCCCGACCCGTAAATCCCGGCAGAAGCGCCGCCGCCGCTCGAGACATACAAGCCCCCGTCGCCGAAGAGCCCGGCGAGACGACTCGCGGAAGCGCCGTCAGCCCGCCCCCGCACCAGCTGAACGGAATCGCCCGGCTCCCCGGGCGGAGCGCCCCCTGACAAGGCCGGGCCACCCGAATAGAGCGGGTCACCCGACGGGGCAGGGCCGCCCGAATAGAACGGGTCACCAGACCAGGCCGGGCCGCCCGAATTGAGCCCGCCGGGAGACCCGGGGTCGTCGATCTCGGACCAGGCCGGCACGATGTCCGACCATCGCAACGGCCCGCCACTGGACGCCAGCTCACCCCGCCCCGCCGGCCCGGGGTGCAGCGCCCGCATCCGGGCCGCCACGACATCGTCGGTATCCTTCGCCTCTCGCACGGGGTCGAAGTCTGGGACCTCGGCCCGGGCAGTGCCGGCGAGCCTGTGGACAGACCGGCGCTGTGGACAACCGCCACGATCTCCCCCGCTCTGCTAAGGACAGCCCGTGACCGAAGAAGAGGCGATCATCCGGCTACGTGCCGCGGGCTGCGTCTTCGCCGAGGACGAAGCCGCGGTGCTGACCGAGGCCGCGGCCGAAGCGGCCGCGCCGGAGGACCACCTCGCCGCGCTGGTCGCCCGCCGGGTGGCCGGCGAGCCCTTGGAACAGGTCGTCGGTTACGCGGACTTCGCCGGTGTCCGGGTCCGGCTCCGCCCGGGCGTCTTCGTCCCACGGGTCCGCAGCGAGCTCCTGGTCCAGGTGGCCGCGGACGAGGCCGGACGGCACCCGGATCCGCTGGTGGTGGACCTGTGCTGCGGCTCCGGCGCGCTGGGGCTGGCGGTCCGGCACCGGGTGCGGGTCACCCTGCACGCCGCCGACCTGGACCCGGTCGCGGTGGCCTGCGCGCGGGACAACCTCGGCGGGAACGTGTACCAGGGTGACCTCTTCGACGCCCTGCCGCCGGAGCTCGAGGGCCGGATCACGGTCCTGCTCGCGAATGTGCCCTACGTCGCCACCCGGCACCTCCCGTTCCTGCCCGCCGAGGCCCGCGACCACGAGCCGGCCACCGCGCTCGACGGCGGCGAGGACGGTCTGGCGGTGTTCCGATCGGTGCTCGGGAGAACAAAGTCTTGGCTGGCCCCCGGGGGGCTGCTGCTGTCCGAGATCACCGACGCCCAGGTCGAGGCCGCGATCGCCGCGGTCGATGGGAACGGATTGACGGCCGCCGTGATCACCGACGATGATCTCGACGCCCGAGTGATAACCGCGAGACGATAGGCAGCGTTGTGGGGCTGTTCCACAGGGTCGCCCGCGCCCGGCTGGCCAGCCGGGTCCTTCGGCGTCTGCGCCGCGCGGGCGGCACCGGCGCGCGGTATCACTCGGCGGCGTTCGAGGTCCGGTTCACCCGCCCCGGCGAGGACGAGCCGATCATCCTGCCGCTCGGTCCGCTACTCGGCCGCAAGCGGCGTGAGCTGCGCGAATACCTGAACGGCATCCTTCGTACCGGAAATCTTCCGGAGGATTGGGCGAAGGCCGCGCCGATGCTGCGGCCGATTCTCCGGGGCGGCACGCCGGGTGCGCCGCTGCGCCGCCCGGCCCTGCCGTTCCTCGCCGAGTTCGTGGTGGTCGATCATCCCGACACCATGACGTACGTGACCCCGGCGCAACTCACGTCCTGGCAGGTCACCGCCGAGCAGCTGTTCGACGCCGCCCGGGCCAACCTGCCCGGGGCGGTGCTGCACGGCAGTCCGGCGGACCGGCCGGTGGTGGTGCGGTTCGTCGACGACGGGGACGCCTACTGGACCTCGCACCTGCTGCTTCCGGGGTGGCTGGACCGGCTCGCCGGGCAGGTCGGCGGCCGTCCGGTCGCGTTCGCCCCGGAGCGTGGGACGTTGCTGGTCGCCGCCGACGACGCGGACCTGTTGCCGGCGTTGTTCGTGCGCGCGGAGGAGATCTACGCGAAGTCGTCGCGGTCGCTGACCCCGATGGCGTACGTCGGTGACCAGGCCGGCCGCACGATCCCCTACCCCGCGCCGCCCGGCCACCCGCTGCATCACGCGGTGGCCCGGGCCGAGCGGATCCTGGCCGTCGAGGAGTACAACCGGCAGGCCGCCGAGCTGCCGGACGCCGCCGGGCTGCGGCTGACCGGCTCGGACGAGGAGGGCTGGCGCACCCAGGCGTTGTGGCCGCGGGACGCCCCGATCCTGCTGCCGGCCGCCGACGAGGTGCTGCTGGGCGAGGGCCGGGTCGTCCCGTGGACCGATCTGGAGCTGACCCGGGCCGACGGGACGGGTCCGGAGCGCTGGCGAGCGGAGAGCTGGCCCGGCTAGTCGCGCCGGTGCACGATCACCCCGGCCAGCCCCGGCCCGGTGTGTGCCGCCACCACCGCCCCCACCTCGGTGAGGTAGCAGTCCCGCAGCCGGTCGCCGAGGCGCATGGTGATCGCGTCCACCAGCGCGGTGGCCCGCTCCGGGGTCCCGAGGTGGTGCACCGCGATGTCGGCCTCGCCGGGCCCGGCCGCTTCCACGGCGAGGTCGACGAGGCGGCTCAGTGCCCGCCCGGCCGTCCGCACCTTGTCGCGCACCACGACGGCGCCGTCCACCACGTGCAGGATCGGCTTGACCGAGAGGGCGGTGCCGAGCAGTGCGGACGCCGCTCCGATCCGGCCGCCGCGGCGCAGGAACTCCAGCGTGTCGACGTAGAAGAGGGTGCTGACGCGTTGCGCGTGGTCGGCGGCCACCCGCCGTACCGAAGCAAGATCTTGACCTTGATCGGCCGCCGCCGCGGCGGCGAGTGCCGGGAAGCCCAGGCCCATCGCCGCGGTGCCGCTGTCGACCACCTGGACCAGCGGGCCGATCTCGGCGGCCGCCAGCTGGGCGGCCTCGAAGGTGCCGGACAGCTTGGCGGACAGGTGCACCGAGACGACGCCGTCCGCCCCGTTGTCGAGCAGGCGGCGGTAGACGTCGACGAACTGGGACGGGGCGGGCCGGGAGGTGCTGACCGAGGAGCGGCGGCCGCCGAGCGCCCGGGCCACCTCGGCCGGGGAGATCTCCAGGCCCTCGAGACCGTCCCAGCCGTTGATCACGACGGTGAGCGGCACGATGGTCAGCTCATACCGCCCGCTGAGCTCGGCGGGCAGATAGGCGGTGGAATCGGTGACGACCGCGATGGTCATGCACGAACTCTACTGATGGCGGGCCCGTCCGTGATCAGCCCGGTGTGACCGAGGACACCAGGAACGGCTCACCCTGCTGGCAGGTGGACATCATGCCGGGCTGCGGGACGCCGGTGACCTGCACCTTGCTGCCCGGAGTGGCCGCGGAGCGCAGCGCCGGGTCGGCGAAGACGAGCAGGTGGGTGCCGCCGGCGGGCTCGTTCAGGAGCACGCAGTTCGGCTCGACACCGGAGGCGATCGTGCCGGTGATCGTGGTGCTGCTGCCGGCCGCCGGCTTTCCGGGCTTGGTGACCCCCGGAAGAGCGGACGACGACGTGGCCTCGGGGAGCGCGGACGGCGACACCGCGGCCGAGGGCGCCGAGCCGGCCGAGGTCGACCCGGTGTCCTGCGAGTTCGCACAACCCGCGACGAGCAGCAGGAACAGGGCGGTGGGTAGGACGGTTCGACGGATCATGGCGGTTGGACGCTCCCGGGCGCTGGTCGGTTCCGTCAGACTGCGGGCGGGATCGGCCGCTCGGCGGCGACCCCCACGTTGTACGACTCCAACTGCCACCCGCGGGCGTCGTCGTCGGTCAGCTCGGCCCAGTGGCAGTTCCGCAGGCCGCGCAGGGTGCGCACGGGCTCGCCGGGCCAGCCGAGCAGGTGCCCGATGCCCTGCCGGGCGGCGCCGCCGTGGGTGGCCACCACGACCAGGCCCCCGGGCGCCCGCCGAGCCGCGTCCTGCAGCCCGTCGCACACCCGTTTGCCCAGGTCGTCGAGGGTTTCCACGTCGCCACCGACGACGTCCGCACCGGCTCGCCAGCGGGCGAACTCGGCGGGCCGGCGGGCCGCCACCTCGGCGGTGGTCAGGCCCTGCCAGGCGCCGAAGGACCGCTCACGCAGCCGCTCGTCGTGGCTGACGGGCAGCCCGGTGAGCGCGGCCAGCGCGGCCGCGGTGTCGGCGGCCCGGCTCAGGTCACTGGCGACGATCGCGTCCGGCCGCAGCCCGGCCAGCAACGCCGCCGCCTCGGCGGCCTGCCGGCGGCCGAGGTCGTTCAGCGGCACGTCGGTCTGCCCCTGGACCCGCGTTCCCGCGTTCCAGTCGGTGTTGCCGTGCCGCCAGACGATGAGGCGGGTGGTCACGAAGCGTCGGCGGCCGCCGCGCCCGCGTCGGCCAGATCGCGGTCGACGAACGGGACGATCGGGCAGTCCTTCCACAGCTTGTCGAGGGCGTAGAACTCGCGCTCCTCGGCGTGCTGGACGTGGACCACGATGTCGACGTAGTCCAGCAGGACCCAGCGGCCCTGCCGCTCGCCCTCGCGCCGCACCGGCTTCGCCTTCTCCGGCAGGTTGACCAGAGCTTCCTCGATGGCGTCGACGATCGAGACCACCTGGCGCTCGTTGGAGGCCGAGGCGATGACGAAGGCGTCGGTGATCGCGATCTGGTCGCCCACGTCGATGACGGAGATGTCCTGCGCCTTCTTGTCGGCAGCGGCCTGTGCGGCCGCCATCGCCAGTTCGTAGGCGCGCTCGTTAATCGTCAAAAGAGTCCCCTCGGTCGGCTTCAGCTGGGCTCAAGTCTCTCACGCGGGTCCGACAATCCCCGAGTCCCGATACAGCCCCCGCTTGTTGATGTATTGCACGACACCGTCCGGCACCAGGTACCACACCGGGAGACCGCCGGCGACCCGCCGCCGGCAGTCGCTGGAGGAGATCGCCATCGCCGGGACCTCGACCAGCGTCACGCTGTCGGCCGGCAGGTTCGCCGCGGAGAGCTCGAAGCCCGGCCGGGTCACCCCGATGAAGTGCGCCAGACCGAGCATGGTCAGGGCGTCCCGCCAGGACATGATCCGGGACAGGGCGTCGGCGCCGGTGATGAAGTACAGCTCGGCGGACTGGCCGTAGACGGCCCGCATGTCCCGGAGCGTGTCGACGGTGTAGGTGGGCCCGTCCCGGTCCAGGTCCGCGCGACTGACGTGGAAGCGCGGGTTGGACGCGGTGGCGATGACCGTCATCAGGTAACGGTCCTCGGCCGGCGAGACCCGGCCCTTCTCGTACGGCTGCCCGGTCGGGACGAACATCACCTCGTCCAGCTGGAAGCGGGACTGCACCTCGCTCGCCGCGACCAGGTGGCCGTGGTGGATGGGGTCGAACGTCCCACCCATGATCCCGATGCGCCTGCCAGACATCGCAGCAGAATAGCGGGGGCTCAGCCGTCGAGCCGTTTCCGTACCGCGGTCAGCAGGTCATTGGCCGTGAACGGCTTCTCCAGCAGCTCCACGCCCGGGTCCAGGGTCCCCTGCGAGGCCAGCACCGGCTGCGCGTAACCGGACATGTAGAGCACCCGGGTCGACGGCCGCGCCCCGGTCAGCCGCTCGGCCAGCTCCTTGCCCAGCATCCCGGGCATCACCACGTCGCTGAGCAGCAGGTCGATCTGCCCACTGTGCCCGGCGGCCACCTCCAGCGCGTTCGTGCCGCAGTCCGCGGTGATCACCCGGTAGCCGGCGCCGGTCAGGATCCGGCCGGCCACGTCGCGCAGCGCGTCCTCGTCCTCGGCGACCAGGACCGTCTCGCCGTGCCCGGCGGTGGCGGCCGGCGTGCCCTCGTCCTCCTGGTGCACCGCCTCCTCGCCGGCCGGCAGCAGCACGGTCACGGTGGTGCCCAGGCCCGGCTCGCTGGCCAGGCCGACCTCGCCGCCGGCCTGGTTGACCACGCCGTACACGGTGGCCAGGCCGAGACCGGTGGCCTCGCCCTTGGGCTTGGTGGTGAAGAACGGGTCGAAGGCCCGGTCCAGCACGTCCGGGGTCATGCCGTCGCCGGAGTCGCAGACCCGCAGCCGGACCTGGTCGTCCAGCCGGTGCGTGTCGATCACCAGGTTGCCGCCGGACGGCATCGCGTCCCGGGCGTTCTTCGTCAGGCTGACCAGCACCTGCTCGATCTGGCCCGGGTCGAAGGTGACCGAGGGCAGATCCGGGCCGGGCCGGAAGATCAGCGTGATGCTCCCGCCCAGCGACTCGCGGAGGTTCGCCTCCAGCTCGCCGATCCGCGCGTTCAGATCGATCGGCTGGGGCCGGACCACCTCGCGGCGGGCGAAGGCGAGCAGCTGATGGGTGAGGTCGGTGCCGCGGGTGCCGGCCCGGACCACCTGCTGGGCGTCCGCGATGATCGCCTTGAGGTCCGGTGCCGGGGTCTCGGCCTCCTCGATCACGAAGTTCGCGTAGTTCAGGATCACGCCGAGCATGTTGTTGAAGTCGTGCGCGATGCCACCGGCCAGCTGGCCCAGGCTCTCCAGCCGCTGGCTGCGGTGGAGCTGGGTCTCGGCCCGGAGCTTGGCCTTCTCGTCCTCGGCCCGGAGCCGGTCGGTCAGGTCGCGGACCACCGCGACCGCGAGACGGCCCTGCGGCGTCTCGACGATCGTGGTGGACGACTCGATCGGGAACTCGGTGCCGTCGCGGCGGCGGGCGCTGGTCATCACCGTCCCGATCGAGCCGGGACCGGCCGACCCGATCACCCGGCGCCGTTCCGGCAATATCGCCCGGGACTCCGCGGTCAGCAGTACGTCGATCGACTGGCCGACGAGCTCGGTGCCCGGCCAGCCGTACATCTGCCCGGCGCGGTCGTTGACCAGCACGATCCGTGTGTCGTCGAGGACCAGGATCGCGTCCGGTGCGGCCTGCAGCAGGCCGCTGGAAAGTTCAGCGGACCATTCCACGCATTCACCCCCGTAGCCACAGGTTACGGGTTCCTTCCGGATAAAACCGGAAAAGTCAGGAGGCGTGCAACGCGTGCCGCATGTCGTCGTCGTGATCCTCGACCACCCGGCGCAGCAGCGGGTTCAGATCCGGCTGTCCGAGCAGCTCGGCGGCGAGCTCCCGGGCCCGCTCCGAGACCAGCACCGCGGGGTACGCCGCGACAAGCGTCTTCTCCGCACTCATCCCGGACCGGACCCGCATCATCTCCGGCATCTCGGCAAAATACCGGGCCACGTACGGCTCCAGCAGCTCCCGCTGCTCGGGCTGCCAGAACCCGCTCGCGGTGAGCTCGACCAGCCGGTTGGAGAGCGACACGTCGCCGACGATCGCCGCCCACGCGGCCGCCTTGGCCGCCGGGTCGGGCAGCGCGGCCCGGCACCGGGCGGCCCACTGCTCGCCGGTGGCGGTCCGGTCCGCGGCCACCTCCGCCTCGATCGCGGCCACGCCGGCCACCCCGAGCACCGCCAGCCGGTAGAGGATCAGCCAGCGCAGGTCGGCGTCGACGACCAGGCCGGCCGGCACGTCCTCGCCGGTCAGCCAGCGGCCGAGCCGGGCGGTGTCGACGGTCGCGCCGATCAGCCCGCGGGCCGCGATCAGCTGCCGGGAGCCGCCGGCCGGGGCGGCGGCGAGCAGCCGGTCGGTGGCCTGCGCGATCAGCTCCAGCGCGGCCGGCCGGGTCTCCGCGGCGGCGTAGCGGTCGACCAGGCTCCGGGTGGCGCGCAGCACGTCCTCCACGATCACCGTCTCGGTCTCCGCGGGCAGCGCGGTGAGCACCAGGGTGACCAGCTCGGCGACCGGGCGCTCGCCGTCCACCACGGCGTCCAGGGCCGACGCCCAGAGCACCGCGCGGGCCAGCGAGTCGGTGATCAGCGGCAGCAGCAGCGGGACGGCGGCGGCCGAGGCGTCGTCGAGGCGGATCTTCGCGTACGCCAGGTCGCCGTCGTTGAGCAGCAGCAGGTCGGCCGCCCGGACCCCGGCCAGCTCGGGCAGCACGGTCCGCCCGGTCGCGTCCAGCTCGATCTCGATCAGGTCGCGCCGGGTCACGACGCCGTCCAGGTGGTCGTAGAGCCCGATCCCGATCCGGTGCGGGCGCAGCGTCGGGAACCGCTCCGGCGCGGTCTGCACGACCGCCACCTCGCGGTACACGTCACCGTCGCGCCGCACGTCGAGCCGCAGCGTGTTCACCTGGGCGCGGCGCAGCCACACCTCGGCCCAGCCGGACAGGTCCCGGCCGCTCGCCTTGGAGAACGCGCCGAGCAGGTCGGCGAGCGTGGCGTTGCCGTACGCGTGCGCCTCGAAGTGCGCGTTCAGCGCGGCCCGGAACGGGTCGTCGCCGAGCCAGGCGACCAGCTGCTTGAGCACCGAGGCGCCCTTGGCGTACGAGATGCCGTCGAAGTTCATCAGCGCGTCGTCGGTGTCGGCCACGTCGGACGGGGCCACCGGGTGCGTGGACGGGCGCTGGTCGGCGCGCAGCCCCCAGGCCTTGCGGTGCAGCGCGAACGTGGTCCAGGTGCCGGTGAACCGGGTCGCCTCGGCGGCCACCCGGGCGCCCAGGTACTCCGCGAACGACTCGTTCAGCCACAGGTCGTCCCACCAGGCCATGGTGACCAGGTCGCCGAACCACTGGTGGGCCATCTCGTGGGCGATCACGTTGGCCCGGTGCTCGCGCTCGGTCTCGGTGATCGTCGAGCGGGGCACGAACTCGTCGCGGAACACCACCAGGCCCGGGTACTCCATCGCGCCGAAGTTGAACTCCGGGGCGAACGCCTGCTGGTAGTGCCCGAACGGGTAGCGGATCTCGAACATCTCGTGGAACCGGTCCAGGCACTGCTTGGTGATCTCGAAGATCTCCGGGGCCTGCGCGTCCAGCTGCGCGGCGAGCGTGGCCCGGATGTAGAGCGCCAGCGGGATGCCGTCGTGCTCGTCGGTGCGCACGTGCCAGGGGCCGGCGATCAGGCTGGCCAGGTACGTCGAGATGCGCTGGGTGGGCGCGAACTCCCAGCGCCCGCCGGCCGAGGAGACCAGCTGCCCGTTGGTGGCGACGATCCACTCGGCCGGGGCGGTCACGCTCACCCGGAACGAGGCCTTCAGGTCCGGCTGGTCGAAGCAGGGCAGCACCCGGCCGCCGTTGTTGATGAACAGGTGCTGGTAGAGGTAGACCGCGCCGTCCGCCGGATCGGTGTAGCGGTGCAGACCCTCGCCGTTGTTCGAGTACCCCATGGTCGCGTCGACGACCAGCTCGTTCTCCTCGGCCAGGCCGTCGAGCGCGAGCCGCCCGCCGGCCACCGCGGACGGCGGCACGGGCCGGCCGTTGAGCGTGATCGAGGCGGTCTCCACCGGCTCGAACTCGAGGAACGTCGAGGCGCCGGTCCGGGCGCGGAACACGGCCACGGTACGGGCGCGGAACGTGTCCCCGGACCCGGTGAGGTCCAGGTCGACGTGGTAGCTCTCGACGTCGACGAGGGACGCCCGGTCGGCGGCCTCGGCGCGGGTCAGGGTCGGCATGACGACAATCATGCCGGTAACCGCTGGCACGCCGCGAAGCCACGTCGACGATCTCTTGCGGGCGGGTGGGCGGCGCGCTAATTTCGGGGCATGCGCGTGAGCCGGAACAACTGGTGGCAGCCCTGATCGGGCGGCCAACTCCCACGCGCTACTGACTCATCCACGGCCGCCCCCACCCGGGCGGCCGTGTCTCGTTTCACGGGTGGGCTCCGGGGGCGGGGCGGTCTCCGTACCTCAGCAATCGGAGACCTCGCATGACGACCACCGTGACCGCCGCAGCCACCCGGACCCGCCGCCTCACCGGTTTTCAGCCGACCGGACGGCTGCATCTCGGCAACCTGCTGGGCGCGCTGCGCCCGTTGATCGCGGCGCAGGACGCCGCGGAGTCCATCGCGCTGATCGCCGACCTGCACGCGATGACCATGGACCACGACCCCGCTTCGGTACGCCGTCACACCCTCGAGCAGGCCACCGTGATGCTCGCCGCGGGGGTCGACCCGGAGCGCACCCCGATCGTCGTCCAGTCCCAGGTCCGCGAGCACACCGAGCTGCACTACCTGCTGGAGTGCGTGGCCGCGCACGGCGAGGCGGCCCGGATGATCCAGTTCAAGGAGAAGTCCGCGGCCGGCGGCCCGATCCGGCTCAGCCTGCTCACCTATCCGGTGCTGATGGCCGCCGACATCCTGCTCTACGACACCACCCAGGTGCCGGTCGGCGAGGACCAGAACCAGCATCTCGAGCTCGCCCGCACGCTCGCCATCAGGTTCAACACGAAGTACGGCGACACGTTCACGGTGCCCGAGGGCGTCCGGCCGGACTCCGCCGCGCGGATCATGGACCTCGCCGAGCCCACCCGGAAGATGGGCAAGAGCACCGGAACCGGGCAGATCCGACTGCTGGACCCGCCCGAGGTGATCCGCCGCACCGTCGCGCGGGCCGCCACCGACCAGGTCGGGCTGGTCCGCCGCGACCGGGACAACCAGCCGGGCGTGACCAACCTGGTCGACATCCTGGCCGAGCTGACCGGCCGGCCGCCGTCCGACACGACCTCCTACGCCACGCTGAAACGCGAGGTCACGGACGCGATCGAGGCGGTGCTCACGCCGATCCGCGCGCGGCACGCCGAGCTTTCGGCAAACCCCGATTCGGTACGGGCGGTGCTCGCGGCCGGCGCCGAGAAGGTCCGCCCGACCGCGGCCGCCACGGTGCGCCGCGCCCGGGAGGCGATCGGCCTACTGAACTAACGCCGGCAGCTTCTTCTCGAAGCAGATGCTGGTCGGGTTGCCCCGATATCCGCCGAAGGCCGGGATCTGCCGGTAGCCCGAGGACTGGTAGAGCGCGATCGCCGACGGCAGGTACGTCCCGGTCTCCAGCCGGATGACCGGGCGGCCGACGGCAAGCGCCTCCTCCTCGACCGCGACGATCAGCTGCCGGGCGAGGCCGCGACCGCGGTGCGCCGGGCGGACGTACATGCGCATCAGCTCGGCGACGCCCTCGTCGAGGGCCCGCCAGGCCGCGCACGCGACCGCCCGGCTGTTCACCACACCGATCAGGTACTCCACGTCGTCGTGCGGTTCGAATATCTTGCCCGGGCCGGCTCCGGCCTCGGCCAGTTCGCGCTGCTGAGCAGTCACGAGAGCGGCGAGTTCGGGGTCCAGGGCGGGACGCGATTCGATCTGCACGAGGGTGACTCTAGGTGACGACCCTTTCCGGCGGATTACGTAGAACTGGCCTATGCCCTATTCGCCGGTGTCGTCCTCGTCGTCATCGTCCTCGTCCAGCTCGGTGACCAGCACCGGGAGTTTCGAGTTGGTGACGCTGGTGACGGTGCCGTCCGAGGACATGTGCATGACCTCGTCCTCGCTGCGGACCCGGCGGGCCTTGCGGGCCGCGAGCCGCACCGACGCCGAGGGGCGGTGGTCCAGCTCCTCCAGCCGGGCATCGGTGCCGCGCGGGCCGGAGATGAACTCGCCGGCGTTCGGGTGCCAGTCGAACTCGCGGGTGCCGATCCGGACCGGGTCGCCGGACTTGGCGCCCAGCTTGCCGAGCTTGTCCTCGACGCCGAGCCGCTCCAGCCGGTCGCCCAGGTAGCCGATCGCCTCGTCGTTGTCGAAGTTCGTCTGCTTGATCCAGCGCTCGACCTGGGTGCCGCGGATCACGAAGACGCCCTCGGCGTCCTGCTCGATGGTGAAGCCGGTGTCGTCGACCGCGCGCGGGCGGATCACGACCCGGGTCGGCTCCTCGACCGGCTTCGCGGCCCGGGTCTGCGCGACGACCGCGGCCAGCGCGTAGTTGAACTCCTTGAGCCCCTCCCGGGTCACCGCGCTCACCTCGAACACCTGGAAGCCGCGGGCCTCCAGGTCGGGGCGGACGATGTCGGCGAGGTCCCGGCCGTCCGGGATGTCGATCTTGTTGAGCACCACCATCCGGGGCCGGTCCTCCAGGCCGCCGTAGGCGCTCAGCTCGGCCTCGATCGCGTCCAGGTCCGCCAGCGGGTCCCGGTCGATCTCCGGGGTCGCCGCGTCCAGCACGTGGACCAGCACCGAGGTGCGCTCGATGTGCCGGAGGAACTGCATGCCCAGGCCCTTGCCGGTGGCCGCGCCGGGGATCAGCCCGGGCACGTCGGCGATGACGAACGTCTCCTCGCCGGCCTGCACGACGCCCAGGTTCGGCACCAGGGTGGTGAACGGGTAGTCGGCGATCTTCGGCTTGGCCGCGGAGAGCACCGAGATCAGCGACGACTTGCCGGCCGACGGGAAGCCGACCAGGCCGACGTCGGCGACGCTCTTCAGCTCGAGCACCGCGTCCAGCGCGTCGCCCGGCTCGCCCAGCTCGGCGAAGCCCGGCACCTTGCGGCGGGCGTTGGCCAGCGCCCGGTTGCCCCGGCCGCCACGGCCACCGCGGGCCACCTCGAACTCGGTCCCGGCGCCGACCATGTCGGCCAGCACCTCGCCGTCGGCGGTCATCACGACCGTGCCGTCCGGCACCTTCAGGACCAGGCCCTTGCCGTTCGCCCCGTCCCGGTTCGCGCCGGCGCCACCGGCGCCGTTGGTCGCCTTGACGTGCGGGTGGAAGTGGAAGTCCAGCAGGGTGTGCTGCTGCGGGTCGACGACCAGCGTGATGCTGCCGCCGTGCCCGCCGTCGCCACCGTCCGGACCGCCGAGCGGCTTGAACTTCTCCCGGAGAACGGAGGCACAGCCGTGCCCGCCGTCACCTGCCTGCAGGTGCAGCACGACCCGGTCGACGAACGTGGTCACGACTCAACTCCCTGTAACGCTTCATGTTCCTGCTACCGCTGGCGGCCGCCCGGGGCTGGGCATCGCCCACCGCCGGGCTCCTCGGCTGGCTCTCAGCGGTGCCTCGCGTGTGCTGAGACACCCCTGACAACCAGCCACGGCCATGCCATGTCGGCTGGGCGTTTGTTCCCGGCTGACCCAACGCCGGCCGGCGTGCCGCTGTTCCCCGCACGGCGGCCCCGGCTGGTGCCGGGCCTAGCGGCCCCGGCTGGTACCGGGGCGTGACGGCCCCGGCTGGTGCCGGGGCGTACAAACAAAAGCGGGCCGTGGACCCCAAGAGGTCCGCGGCCCGCTCCGGCAGTATTACTCCGCGACCGGCACGATGTTGACGGTCTTGCGGCCCCGCTTGGTGCCGAACAGCACGTTGCCCGCGGCCAGCGCGAACAGCGTGTCGTCGCCACCGCGGCCGACCAGGTCGCCCGGGTGGAACTTGGTGCCCCGCTGGCGGATCAGGATCTCGCCAGAGTTGACCAGCTGGCCACCGAAGCGCTTCACGCCGAGCCGCTGAGCAGCGGAGTCACGGCCGTTGCGCGAGCTTGATGCACCCTTTTTATGAGCCATGTCGCCGCCTACTTCCCGCTCTTGATGCCGGTCACCTTGACGCGGGTCAGCGGCTGGCGGTGACCCTGGCGCTTGTGGTAACCCGTCTTGTTCTTGAACTTGTGGATCCGGATCTTCGGACCCTTGGTGTGCTCGGCGATCTCGCCGGACACCGTAACGTTGGCAAGCTTGGCCGCGTCGGTCACCAGGTTGTCACCGTCGACGAGGAGGACCGCGGCGAGCGTCAGAGCGTCGCCGGGCTCGCCCACGAGCTTCTCGACCTCGATCACGTCGCCCTCGGCAACCTTGTACTGCTTGCCGCCGGTCTTGACGATCGCGTACATAGGACGCGGACTCCCTGAGACTTGCGCAGCCGAGACATAAGCTGCTTGGCGGATACTGCTGGGGTCTCGGCGCGGCCGGCTGAGCCACTTATTGACGAACGAGTCAGTGAATGACCTAGTCGGGCGCACGAGACAGGCGCCGAAAAAGCGCCGTCGGCAAGCCTACTTCATCGGCGCGCCGACACCAAAACGGGGTTAACTCTTTCCGCAGGCCGCATCCAGGGTGGCGTGCAGATCGGCGAGCTTTTTGTCGTCGATCTTCGAAAGATCACCCTTGAGAGTGGTCACCTGGGTGCCCATCTCGGTCAACGCCTTCTTCAGCTTGGCGTCGGCGGTGAGCTTCGACATGTCGCCCAGCGCGTACGAGTACCCCGCCACCGTCCGGTCGACCTTCTCCTGCGCCCGGGCCTTGGCCTCGGCGCCCTGCGAGGCGGCCCCGACCAGCGCCGCGTAGTCGGCGGCGAAGTTCGTGCCGAAGTTGGTGCTGGTCCGCGCGGCCTGCGCGCAGATGGCCTGGGTGTCGGCGGAGAGCGCCGCGTCGGCGGAGGCAGCCACGACCGGGTCCACGGCCGCGGGGCTGACCGCGGCCACCGGGGCGCCGGCGTCGGCGGTGGTCTTCTGGTCGTCACCGGAGCAGCCGGCGGCGAGCAGGGCGAAGGTGAGCGCGGCAGCGGCCGCGAGGGGGCGTCGCATGGGATCTCCTCGGGGGGCGGGGATCGATCCCGACGAGGGTAACGGAAAACCCGCCCCGGCAGTTAACTTTCTTAACAGCTAACTGCCGGGGCGGGTTTCCTCAGGTCAGGGGCGAGTACGGCGGCGTGCACCGCTGCGGCGCGACCGGCGGCGGCCGGTACCGGCACCCACCGAGTCGTCGTCGCCCTCTTCCTCGTCCTCTTCCGCGGCGTCCGGATCGTCCGAGCCGGTCAACTGCAGCGGCTCGGCGTCGCCCGCGTAGTCCGCGCCGTTGGCCTCCGGCGCCTCGTAGCGGGACAGGTCGTAGCCGCTGATGTCGTAGCCGTCGTCCCCGTCCGGGGTGCTCAGCGCCGGCTTGACGGCCCGCACGACCCCCCGGATCACTCCGGACCCGGCCATCGGCGGACCGGCCACCGGGGCCTCGGCGACCGGCGTCGTGGCGACCGGCGTAGTGGCGACCGGAACCTCGGCCACCTCCGCCGCCGGGCCGGTCTCGAACGGCTCGATCGGCTCGGCGAGCTCGGCCCGCTCGATCGGGGCCTCGATCACCTCGATCTCGACCTCGACCGGCTGCTCGACGACCGGGGCGTCGCCGCCCCGCCGCCGCCGGGAACGCCCGGTGGTGGCCGGCTGCTGCTGTTGCTGCTGGTGTTGCTGCGGCGGCGCCTCGGTACGCACCGCCGCCGCCACCGCCTTCACCTGCGGGGCCGCGGCCACGCCGCCGCCACTGCCGCCACCGTTGCCGTTGGACCGCTTCTCCGGCACCGGCTCGGGGTGAATGATCACTCCGCGGCCCTTGCAGTGGTCGCAGGTCTCGCTGAACGCCTCGAGCAGCCCGGCGCCGATCCGCTTCCGGGTCATCTGCACCAGGCCGAGCGAGGTGATCTCGGTGACCTGGTGCTTGGTCCGGTCCCGGCCCAGGCACTCGGTCAGCCGCCGGAGCACCAGCTCGCGGTTGCTCTCCAGCACCATGTCGATGAAGTCGATCACCACGATGCCACCGAGGTCGCGCAGCCGGAGCTGACGCACGATCTCCTCGGCCGCCTCGAGGTTGTTGCGGGTGACCGTCTCCTCCAGGTTGCCGCCCGCACCGGTGTACTTACCGGTGTTGACGTCGACGACGGTCATCGCCTCGGTCCGGTCGATCACCAGGTGACCGCCGGAGGGCAGGAACACCTTGCGGTCCAGGCCCTTGAGGATCTGCTCGTCGATCCGGTGCTCGGCGAAGACGTCGCCCACGCCGGTGTGCCGGTGCAGCCGCTCGACCAGGTCCGGCGACACCGAGTGGAGGTAGTTCTCCACCTCGCCGTACGCCTGCTCGCCCTGCACGACCAGCTCGCGGAAGTCCTCGTTGAACAGGTCCCGGACCACCCGGATGACCAGGTCGGGCTCCTCGGAGAGGGCGCTCGGGGCGTTGCCCGTGGCGGCCCGCGCCTGGATGTCCTCCCACTGGGACTGCAGCCGCTTGACGTCGCGGGCCAGCTCGTCCTCGCTGGCGCCCTCGGCGGCGGTCCGCACGATCACGCCCGCGCCGTCCGGCACCATCTTCTTCAGGATGTCCCGGAGCCGCTTGCGCTCGTTGTCCGGCAGCTTGCGGCTGATCCCGGAGGCGTTGCCGTTCGGCACGTAGACCAGGTGCCGGCCGGAGAGCGCGATGTGGCTGGTCAGCCGGGCGCCCTTGTGGCCGAGCGGGTCCTTGGTGACCTGGACCAGCACCGAGTCACCGGAGCGCAGCGCCTGCTCGATCGAGCGGGCCCGGCCCTCCAGCCCGGTGGCGTCCCAGTTCACCTCGCCGGCGTACAGCACCGCGTTCCGGCCGCGGCCGACGTCGACGAACGCCGCCTCCATGCTCGGCAGCACGTTCTGGACCTTGCCCAGGTACACGTTGCCGACCATGGTGCCGGAGGTGGCCCGGGCGACGTAGTGCTCGACCAGGATGCCGTCCTCGAGCACGGCGATCTGGGTCCGGTCGGCCTTCTGCCGGACGACCATGACCCGGTCCACCGCCTCGCGGCGGGCCAGGAACTCCGACTCGCTCAGGATCGGCGGACGGGTCCGGCGCTGCTCGCGACCGTCCCGGCGGCGCTGACGCTTGGCCTCCAGCCGGGTCGACCCGGAGACGCCCTGCACCTCGTCGGTACGGCGCGGCTCGCGGACCCGGACGACGGTGTGCACGCCGTCCTCGATGCCACCGGTCTCGGCGTCGCCGCCGGAGCCCTTGCGGCGGCGGCGACGGCGACGGCGGGTGACCCCGCTCTCGCCCTCCTCGCCGTCCTCGTCCTCGGCCTCGTCGTCCTGGGACGCCTCGGCGTCACCCTCGGACTCCTCGGCCTCCGGCTCGTTCTCGTCCGACTCGTCGGACGGGCCCTTGCCGCGGCCGCGGCCACGACGGCCCCGGCGACGGCGGCGACGGCCGGCCGCCTCGTCGTCCTCGTCCTCGGCGCCGTCCTCGACGTCGTCGGCACCCTCGTCGACCTCGTCCAGGACCGGCTGCTCCGCCACGGCGGCGACCGGCTCGGCGGCCGGCTGCTCCTCGGCGGCGCCCCGGCGACGACGACGGCTGCGGCGGGTGCCCTCGACGGGCTCCTCCGCGTCCTCGGCGGCCGGGACCTCGGCGGACTGAGCCGCCGCGGACGGGGTGGACACCGGCGCGGTCGCCGGCGTCTCGACCGGCGCGGCCGCCACGGGGGCGGGCGCCAGCGGGTCGGTGACCGGACGACGACGCCGGCTGACCGGCGCGGGAGCCGCCTCGGTCGCCTCCGGCGGCATGAAGAGCACCGCCGGGGGCAGCGCGGCACGACGCCCCTTGGCGGGCGCGGCCGGCGGCTCCTCGACGAAGTCGTCGTCCAGCGGGAGGATCCCGACCACCGGCACGCCGGCGGCGGTCTCCTCGTCCTCCTCCTCGACCGGCTCGTCGGGGACCACCACCACGACGGGGGCGGGCTCGGCGACCGGCTGCGGGATCTCGAGCTGCTCGGAGGGCGGCTCGGCGGCGGGTGCGACCACCTTGCGGCGGCTGCGGGTGGCCTTCTTGACCGGGGCCGGGGTCTCCGCGGCGGGTGCCTCGGTGGCCTCGGCGGCCGGTGTCTCGGGGGTGGCCTCGGCCGGGGTGTCCGTGACGGCCGGCGCGGCTGCCTTGCGGCGGCTACGGGTGGCCTTCTTCACGGGTGCCGGGGTCTCGGTGACCTCGGCCGCCTCCGGTGAGACGGCCGCGACGGGCGCGGCATCCTCAGCCGGAGGGGCCGCCGCCTTACGGCGGGTGGCCCGGACCCGGCGAGCCGGGGTGGTGGCGGTATCCGTGGGCGGCGAGACTGCTCCGTCCCGTTCACCGCCCTGTTCTCCCAGGTTGACTGGGGGCTCGTTATCGAGCATGGGCGCTCTCCAGTTCTGGCGACCCCGGGCGCGGGTGAGCGCTGCCACGCAGGATCGCTGCAAGTATTTCGGGCCCGTCCGAGACGGACGGGCTGCCGAAGTCGTCTGCCAATGGGCGCCGACCGGTCCCGGTCAGCGTCCGCCGAAGCCGACGCCCTCGCGATCCGCCTCCAACGGATCGACGATCTCCCCCTGCGCGGTGAGTAAGCCCTGGGCCAGCCGGGTCACCCTCGGGGGTACCGGCGGCTCCAGGTCGGCCACCACGCGCAGGCCGGAGAGGACGTCATCGGGCCGAACGGCGGGAATTACCTGCCGTACGACAAGGTCGATTATCGCACACGGTACTCCACCGGCCTCGGAAGGTAGGTCCGGCTCTTGTTCCACCATGCACCCATTCACCGCCGCGCGCGCGTCGAACGAGCGCCGGCCCTGCTTGGTCATGCGCTCGACCAGCACTTCCGGCGCCGCGAGGAAGGCGGCGACGGCGGCCCGGGCGGTCTCCGGGTCGATGCCCGGCAGCTCGATCCGCCACCGTGAGGCGTCGATCCGGTCGGCCAGGCTGCCCTCGCCGGCCCGGACCGCCTCCAGCACGTCCAGGCCCGGGGAGAGCGCGGCGTCCAGGGCGACCCGCAACTGCTCCGGGTCGGTCTCGGTCTGCAGACCGATCTCCAGGTACTCCGCCTCGCTGCCGACCCCGGTGGGCGCGGCACTCGCGTACGAAATCTTGGGGTGTGGGGTGAAGCCTTGAGAGAAAGCGATCGGGACGGCGGCCCGGCGCAGCGCACGCTCGAAGGCGCGGGCGAAGTCGCGGTGCGAGGTGAAACGCAGCGGTCCGCGCTTCGCATAGCGAATGCGGATCCGCTGCACCACCGGGGCCTGACCGCCCACGGGCTGGTTCTTCGGGGGAATCTTCTACTCCTAAGCGGGGACCCGCAGTCCGTTCACCGGGGTCAGGGGAAGCAGCTTCTTACCGGTCGGGCCGATCTGGATCTCGGTGTCCATCGACGGGCAGACGCCACAGTCGAAGCACGGCGTCCAGCGGCAGTCGTCCTGCTCGAACTCGCTCATCGAGTCCTGCCAGTCCTGCCAGAGCCAGTCCTTGTCGAGGCCGGAGTCGAGGTGGTCCCAGGGCAGGACCTCGGCCTCCTCGCGCTCCCGGGTGGTGTACCAGTCCAGGTCGACGCCGAAACCGGGGAGCACCTCGGCGCACGCCTCGACCCACCGGGAGTACGAGAAGTGCTCGGACCAGCCGTCGAACCGGCCGCCCTTCTCCCAGACCCGGCGGATGACCTGGCCGACCCGGCGGTCACCGCGCGACAGCAGGCCCTCGATCAGCGACGGCTCGCCGTCGTGGTAGCGGAAACCGATCGCCCGGCCCAGCGAGCGGTCGCTGTTGATGGCGTCCTTGAGCATCTTGAGCCGGCCGTCGATGACCTCGGGCGTATCCATCTTCGCCCACTGGAACGGGGTGTGCGGCTTAGGCACGAAGCCACCGATCGACACGGTGCAGCGGATGTCCTTGGTGCCGGCGGCCTCCCGCCCGGCCCGGATCACCTCGTGCGCCATGTCGGCGATCTCCAGCACGTCCGCGTCGGTCTCGCTGGGCAGACCGCACATGAAGTACAGCTTCACCTGGCGCCAGCCGTTCGAGTACGCCGTGACGACCGTCCGGATCAGGTCCTCCTTGGTCACCATCTTGTTGATGACCTTGCGGATCCGCTCCGAGCCGCCCTCCGGGGCGAAGGTGAGACCGGTGCGCCGGCCGTTGCGGGACAGCTCCTGCGCCAGGTCGATGTTGAACGCGTCGACCCGGGTGGACGGCAGGGACAGCGAGACGTTGGTGTCCGCGTACTGCTCGGCCAGGCCGGAGCACATGTCACCGATCTCCGAGTGGTCCGCGCTGGAGAGCGAGAGCAGGCCGACCTCGCTGTAGCCGGAGAACTCCAGCCCCTCCTTGACCATCTGGCCGACCGTGGTGATCGACCGCTCCCGCACCGGGCGGGTGATCATGCCGGCCTGGCAGAACCGGCAGCCCCGGGTGCAGCCGCGGAAGATCTCCACGGCGTACCGCTCGTGGACCGTCTCGGCGAGCGGGACCAGCGGCTTCTTCGGGTACGGCCAGGCGTCGAGGTCCATCGTGGTGCGCTTGGAGACCCGGAACGGGACGTCCGGGCGGTTCGGCACGACGCGCTGGATGCGCCCGTCCGGCAGGTAGTCGACGTCGTAGAAGCGCGGTACGTAGATGCTCTCGGTCCGCGCCAGGCGCAGCAGGATCTCGTCCCGCCCGCCGGGGCAGCCCTCGGCCTTCCACTCCCGGATGATCCCGGTGATCTCCAGGACCGCTTCCTCGCCGTCACCGAGCACGGCGGCGTCGATGAAGTCGGCGACCGGCTCCGGGTTGAAGCTGGCGTGGCCGCCGGCCAGCACGATCGGGTGCTCGACCGTCCGGTCCGCGCTGAGCATCGGGATGCCGGCCAGGTCGAGCGCGCTGAGCATGTTCGTGTAGCCCAGCTCGGTGGCGAACGAGATGCCGAAGACGTCGAAGGCCTTGACCGGCCGGTGCGCGTCGACGGTGAACTGCGGGACGCCGGCCTCCTTCATCAGCGCCTCGAGGTCGGGCCAGACCGAGTAGGTCCGCTCGGCCAGCACGTCCGGCTGTTCGTTGAGCACCTCGTAGAGGATCTGGACGCCCTGGTTGGGCAGGCCGACCTCGTACGCGTCCGGATACATCAGCGCCCAGCGGACCACCGTGGCGTCCCAGTCCTTGACGACGGCGCCGAGCTCGCCGCCCACGTACTGGATCGGTTTGCTGACCCGGGGCAGCAGCTGCTCGAGCTGCGGGAAGACGGAACTCACGCTCATGGGTGTCCAGGGTACGCGAGACGCTAGCCGCCCAGTTCCGCCGCGGCCCCGTCCAGGTCGATCGCGAACAGGTCGTTCCGGAACGCGCAGAGCTGCAGGGTCATCCGGGCCGCGCCGCGCTCGCCGACCACCAGGCGGATCGGTTTGCCCCGCTCGTCCAGCTCGCCGACGATCAGGTCGAGCAGCCGGACCCCGGCGCTGTCCAGGAACGAGACCGCGGTCAGGTCGATCAGCACGGCGTCGGCCAGCGTCGTCCGGGCGACGATCGCCCGCCCGATGTCGTGCGCGTTGGCCAGGTCGATCTCACCCTTGAGATGTACGGCCTCGGCCACCCCGTGCCGCGAAAAGGTCACCCATTGGTCCGTCAACGTGGGCCTCCCCGGTGCCGGCGCATGGTCACCGTGGTCCCGTCGCCCCGGTCGAACAGCAGCTCGTCCATCGCTTCCTCGATCAGTTGCAGGCCACGCCCCCGGGAGTCCCCGGGCCCGTGCCAGGTGCCGCGATCGGACACCCGGATCTCCACCGCCTCGTCGGTGACCGTGGCGGACACGTCCACCACACCGAACGGGTCGTCCCGGTACCCGTGCTCGATCGCGTTCGCCACCGCCTCGGAGCAGCCCAGCAGCACCGCGTCCATGCAGTCGCCGTCCACCCCGTGCCCGGTCAGCCAGGCCCGCATGTCCGAGCGGAGCAGCGCGATCTGCAGCGGGTCGGCGCCGAGCGTGCGTTCCAGCCGCTCCTCGGCGCCCAGGGTCAGGCAGAGCAGGCAGACGTCGTCGCCGTGCTCCCGGCCCACCATGGTGTCGGCCAGCGCCGCGGGCAGGCCCTTCAGCGGAGCCCCGCGCAGCCGGCTGAACTCCCGGTTGAGCACCTCGAAGCCGCGGTCGATCGGCCGGTCCCGGCGTTCCACCAGGCCGTCGGTGTAGAGCAGCAGGCGGCTGCCGGGGGCCAGGCGCATCCGGTGCTCGGTGCGGCGGCGGTCGCCGGCCCGCGTCCCGATCGGGCCGGAGCGCGCCTGGAGCAGGAACTCGGCGGAGCCGGCCGGCTGGTGCAGCAGCGGCGGCAGGTGCCCGGCGCAGGCGTAGACCAGCTCGCACTCGTCCAGGTCGACCTCGGCGTAGACGACCGTGGCCATCCGCGCCGAGTCGACCCGCTGGCAGAACTGGTCGAGGCCCTCCAGCAGCCGGGCCGGCCCGTTGGCCGCGTTCGCCAGCGCCCGGATCGCGCTGCGCAGCTGGCCCATCGTGCTGGCCGCCTCCAGCCCCCGCCCGACCACGTCGCCGACCACCACGGCCAGCCGGTTCGGGGTGATCAGGAAGGCGTCGAACCAGTCGCCGCCGACCTCCAGGTCCTGCCCGCCGGCCTGGTAGTGGGTCTCCAGCGCGAACCGCGCGTCGCCGGACGGCACGTCGGTGGCGAGCAGGCTGCGCTGCAGGGACCGGGCGATCGCCCGTTCCTGCTCGTAGAGCCGGGCGTTCTCCAGCGCCAGCCCGGCCCGGTCGGCCAGGTCGACGAGGAACGCCCGCTCGGCCTCGGCCCCGCGCCGGTCGGCGGCCATCCGCAGCGCCAGGGTGCCGAGCACCCGGCCACGCGCGGTGATCGGCAGGACCGTGCAGCCCAGCCCGTCACCGTCGGTGGCGTGGACCGGCGTCACCGAGCGGGTCGCCTCGGCGATCCGCTCGAACAGCAGCGCCTCGTCCGGCGCCGGGCCGCCGGCGTCCTCGCGCAGCCCGGCCGGGCCGACGTGCAGCCGGACGGTGGCCCAGTCGGCGATCTCCGGGACCACCCGCTCGATCAGCCGGCGGCAGCGCTGCAGCAGCCGGTGCTCCTCGTCCAGCGCGCGGGTGGTGGCGGCGAGGAACTCGGCCCGCTCCTCGCGGCGGCGGGCGTCGTCGTAGAGCCGGGCCCGGTCCAGCGCCTGGCCGGCCTGCTGGCCGAGCAGCCGGATCACCCGCAGCTCGCCGTCGCTGAGCTCGCGCTCCTCGGCGAAGCTGAACGCCAGGACGCCGAGCACGGTCACCCCGGCCTGGTCCTCGGTGGGTCCGGTGGTCAGCGGCAGCAGCACCACGGTCCGGCGGCCGGACCGGGTCATCGTCCGTTCCAGGTCCGGGAAGTGCTTCGCGGCCTCCGCGAGGTTGTGCACCACGTGCAGGTCGCCGCGGCGGGCCACCTCGGCGACCGCCCGCTCCGACGAGCGCGGCATGTCGTCCCAGTTGCCGGTGGTCGGATCGGTGGAGGCCACCGCGACCAGCTGGTCCCGCTCCAGATCGACCAGGTAGATGCTGCTGCTGGTGGCCTGGAACGCCGGCTCCGGGGCGCGCAGCACGGCCTCGGCCACCTCCGCCTCGGTCGGCGCGGCGGCCAGGTCGGCGACGATCTGCTGGAGCGCCTGGACGCGCGTCTCCGAGGCCTCCGCGACCTGCCGGGCGAGCAGCAGCTCGTTCTCGTAGCTGCGCCGCTCGGTGGCGTTGAAGATCATCGTGCGGATCACCCGCGGCGCCCCGCCGGCGGCCCGTTCCAGCACCGAGTTGACCAGCACCGGCACCCGGGTGCCGTCGGCACGGACCACGTCGAGCGCGATCTCGTGCACCTCGTTCTGCATGGTCAGCAACGGTGCGTAGTGGGTTTCGTGGTAGATCTGACAACCCGGCGTGAGCAGATCACGGAACCGTCGGTGACCGATCAGGGCGGACCGCTCGTAGCCGGTCCAGTCCAGGAACGTCTGGTTGACCCGGACCACGGTGCCGTCCGGGAGGGTCGTCAGATAACCGCAGGGTGCATGCTCGTAAAGGTCCTCGGGATCGTCGTCCCAGGGCAGTCGCAACTCCTGTGACAAGTCCGGCCCACCAGATTCGCTCACGCCAGCGCTCCGCCGATCATGCCCGCTGTCTACAACCAGGACTTGATCGCGTCAACCGTCTCTTCCGGAGCACTCAGATTCGGACAGTGGCCGGTCGCGTGCAGCGCGGTGAAGGTGCTCTGCGGCGTGTTCTTGTGGACGTACTCACCGACCACGGTGGGCGCGATCACGTCGTCCGAGCACTGCAGCACGAGCGAGGGCACCCGCATCCGGGGCAGGTCGGCCCGGTTGTCGGAGAGGAAGGTGACCCGGGCGAACTTCTTGGCGATCGCCGGATCGGTGCGGCAGAACGAGTTGGTGAGCTCCTCGCCCAGCTCCGGCCGCTCCGGGTTCCCCATGATCACCGGGGCCATCGCGCTGGACCAGCCCAGGTAGTTGCTGTCCAGCGAGACCAGCATCTGCTCGATGTCGGGCCGGCCGAAGCCGCCGACGTAACCGTCCGCCTCGTCGTTGATGTACCGCGGCGACGGGCCGATCATCACCACGCCGGCGAACCGCTCCGGCTGCCGGACCGCGGCCAGCAGGCCGATCATCGAGCTCACCGAGTGGCCGACGAACAGCACGTCGTGCAGGTCGTGCTCCTCGACGATGTCCAGGATGTCGGTGGCGTAGCCGTCGAGGGTCGAGTACTTGGCGTCGTCGTACGCCGTCAGGTCCGACTTCCCGTTGCCCACGTGGTCGAAGAGCACCAGCCGGTGCGTGTCCGCGAAGGCCGGCGTGACCAGCCGCCACATGTTCTGGTCGCACCCGTAGCCGTGCGCGAAGAGCATCGGCTGCCCGGATTCGCGGCCGGACGACGTGACGGCGTTCCGCTGTGTGGATCTCATGCGGGTCGAGCCCTCCCCAGGGGTGGTGAGAGGTGTCACCCGGGGCGCCCGGATGCGAAGTCCGGGTAACCATACGACTCCGGAGCGTTTCGCACATCGCCCCCGTTGTCCGCCATTCGTGTCCGGTGGCCGGATTCCGCCCCGCCGTCCGCTTGGCACACCGTGCCTAACCTGGGTGTGGACCAACGCTCCCGGCCGGCCGAAGGAGATCGACGACAATGGCTGACACGGAGCCGGGACAACACACCCCGGCCACCGGAATGCCCGACCCGACCCGCGTGGCCGGTTCCTCCGACGAGCCGCCGACCGGGGTCCTCCCGTCGCGGTGGAGCGGAGCGGCGCCGGTGCCCGAGGTGGCGCCGAGGAAGTCGCTGTGGGGGCGGCTCGTCGACCGGGTGAGCGGGGAGCCGGAGCCCGACCCGGAGGACTACTGGGCGACGATGCCGGCCGTGGACCCGTGGGCCGGGCAGGACACTCCGGTCTGGACCACGGAACATCTGGCGCCGGCCGGGGCGCCGCCGACGCGCGTGGACGCCCCGGCGGAGCACCTGCCGCCGACCCGGTTCGACAACCCGGCCGCGCCCGGCCCGCCCCGCGCGCAGACCGGGCAGCCGGCGCCGGCGAAGGTCGACTTCCCGGCGAAGGTCGCGGCGCTGCTCGACCAGCTCGGCGCGAAGGCCGCCCAGGTCGCCGAGGCGCGGAACGCGAAGGCACCGGCGGGCGCGCCGGCCGCCGTACCCCCCAAGCCGTTTGCCCCGCCGCAGCCCGCCGCCGGACCGCCGGCGCCACCCCGGGGATGGTTCCGCAAGCCGAAGGCGAGCGCGAGCCCGGCGCCGCAGCGTGTTCCGGTGCAACCGCGCCCGAAGGAGGCGACCCGGCCGCCGTGGACCCCGCCGCGCCCGCGGCGCAAGCGCCGGCGGCTGCGGCGACTCCTGCTGGTCATCGCGGTCCTGGTCGCGGCGTGGTTCGGTGCGCCCTACGCGTACGACCAATGGCCCGTCCTGGGGCAGTTCCCGGTCACCGCGCAGCTCCCCGATCGCCTCGGTGACCTGCGCCTGCGCATCGACGACGCCAGCCAGAAGGCGGTCGACCGCCTGGCCGACCAGCTGGCCGAGGCCGGCGCCGACGGGCAGGCGTTCGCCGGTGTCTACAGCGACTCCGGCGGCAAGAAGGTCACCCTCTACGGCGTCACCGGCTGGCGGTTCACCCCGCAGTCGGACGTGTCCGGGCAGTTGGCCCGGATCGCCGGCGACACCAAGCTGAGCGACGTCCGGGACTTCGACACCGGCGAGTTCGGCGCGTTCGAGAGCTGTGGCGCCGGCCGGCTGAACGGGACGTCGACGGTGATCTGCACGTGGGCGGACCACGGCAGCATGGCGACCGTGCTGCTGACCCGGCGCTCGGTGTCGGAGAGCGCCGAGCTGGTCGCCAACCTGCGCGGGGAGGTGCTCACGCCCCGATTCGGGGCGTGAGCGGGGAGGTCACTCCGGGCGCTTGGGCGCGTACCGCGGCACGTACTCCTGGCCGGTCATCTTCTGGATCTCGCCCATCACCTGGTCGGTGAGCTCGCGCAGCGAGGTGCGGTCGTCGGAGCGGCCGACCGTGTCGATCGGCTCGCCGAACTTGACCGTGACCTGGCCCCGCATCAACTTGGGGTAGATCTGGCCGATCGGCTGCACCACCTCGGTGCCGATCATGCCGACCGGGATGATCGGCACGCCGGCCGCGACGGCCAGCCGGGCCACGCCGGTGCGCCCGCGATAGAGCTTGCCGTCCGGCGAGCGGGTGCCCTCGGGGTAGACCGCGACCAGGTCACCGCCCTTGAGCGCGGGGATCGCGGCATCGAACGCGGTGAGCGCGGCACGGCCGCCGGCCCGCTCGACCCGGATGGCGCCCAGGCCCTCCATCAGCTTTCGCGAGAAGAAGCCTTTCACGCCCTTGCCGACAAAATAGTCCGATTTGGCCCAGAACGCCAGGTGGCGCGGCACGGCCGCACCGAGGAACAGCTCGTCGGCGACCGAGAGGTGGTTGCCGGCGAAGATCGCGCCACCGGTCTTGGGCACGTTCTCGATGCCCTCGATGCGTGGCTTCCAGCCCACCATCAGCGCGTTGCCGACGGTGAGCTTGCCGATCGAGTAGATCAGCGGCAACTCGTCCTCCGATAAGACCAGGTACTGACAAAGATGAGGGGTGAGGGAAGGTTATCGGACGCAAGCCCGCTGTGGACGATTGATCTTGCGCCAGGCCCGGACATTCGCCGCGTCAGGCGAATATCCGGGCTAGTCGGGTATCTCACACGGGGGTGACGGCCACCGTGATCCGCTCGCCGTCGCCCACCTCGCCGCTGAAGCCGTCCACCGGCGCGAACGTCAACGACGTGGCCAAGGTCTCACCGGCGACGAACGTCCGGTGCGCCTCGACCGCCGCCGCCACCGCCGGCGACCCGGCCACCACCAGCGCGATCCGGTCCGAGACGTCCAGATCGGCGTCCCGGCGGGCCCGCTGCACGACCCGGATCACGTCCCGGGCCAGGCCCTCGGCGGCCAGCTCCGGGGTGACCGCGGTGTCCAGCACGACCACGCCGGCGCCGGCCGGCAGCGGGGCCGAGTTCACCGCGTCCGCGGCGACCAGCTTCAGCTCGTACTCGCCCTCGGCCAGGGTGACGCCGGCCGCGACCGGGGCGCCGTCGACCAGCGTCCAGTCACCGGCCTTGACCGCCTTGATCACCTGCTGGACCTGCTTGCCGACCCGCGGGCCGAGCGCCCGGGGCACCACGATGAGGACCTGCTCGCAGTAGGCGGCGACGTCGTCGGTGAAGACCACGTCCTTGACGTTCACCTCGTCCTTGAGCAGGTCGCCGAGCCCGTCCAGCGAGCCCGGGTGGACGGCGGCCACGGTCAGCCGGGCCAGCGGCAGCCGGACCCGCAGGGCCTTCGCCTTGCGCAGCGACAGCGCCGCCGACGCCACGTCCCGGATCGCGTCCATCGACGCGACCAGGTCGTGGTCGGCCGGGAACACGGCCGGGTCCGGCCAGTCGGTCAGGTGGACCGAGCGGTCGCCGGTCAGGCCGCGCCAGACCTCCTCGGCGGTGAGCGGCGCCAGCGGGGCGACCACCCGGCAGAGCGTCTCCAGGACGGTGGCCAGGGTGTCGAAGGCATCCGGGTCGCCGTCCCAGAAGCGGTCGCGGGAGCGGCGGACGTACCAGTTGGTGAGCGCGTCGAGGTAGGCGCGGACGTCCCCCGCCGCACCCGAGATGTCGTAGTCGTCCATTTTTTTCGCGACATCTGTGGCTAGTTCGCCGGTTTTGGCGAGGATGTAGCGGTCGAGCAGGTGCGTGGAGGCTGTCCGAAATTTCGCGACATAGTTCGAGGCGTTGGCATAGAGGCTGAAGAAATACCAGACATTCCACAACGGCAAGAGCACCTGGCGTACGGAGTCACGGATCGCCGTCTCGGTCACCGGCATGTCCCCGCCCCGCAGCACCGGCGACGACATCAGCATCCACCGCATGGCATCGGAGCCATAAGAGTCGAAAACTCCATATACGTCCGGATAGTTGCGCAAAGACTTGGACATCTTGCGCCCGTCCTCGCCCAGCAGGATGCCGTGGCTCAGGCAGTTCCGGAACGCCGGCCGGTCGAACAGCGCCGTGGCCAGCACGTGCATCGTGTAGAACCAGCCGCGGGTCTGCCCGATGTACTCCACGATGAAGTCGCCCGGGTAGTGGTGCTCGAACCAGTCCTTGTTCTCGAACGGGTAGTGCACCTGCGCGAACGGCATCGACCCGGACTCGAACCAGCAGTCCAGCACCTCGGGCACCCGGCGCATGGTCGACTTCCCGGTCGGGTCGTCCGGGTTGGGCCGGGTCAGCTCGTCGATGAACGGCCGGTGCAGATCGCTGACCTTGACGCCGAAGTCCCGCTCCAGCTCCTCGTAGGATCCGTACACGTCCACCCGCGGAAACGCCGGGTCGTCCGACTTCCACACCGGGATCGGCGAGCCCCAGAACCGGTTCCGGGAGATCGACCAGTCCCGGGCGTTCGCCAGCCACTTGCCGAACGAGCCGTCCTTGACGTGCGCCGGCGTCCAGGTGATCTCCTGGTTCAGCTCGACCATCCGGTCGCGGAACTTCGTCACCGCCACGAACCAGGACGACACCGCCTTGTAGACGAGCGGGGTGTCGCAGCGCCAGCAGTGCGGGTACGAGTGCGTGTAGCCGTCGTGCCGGACCACCACGCCGCGCTCCTTGAGCAGCGCGATCACCGGCTTGTTGGTGTCGAAGACCTGCACGCCCTGGAAGTCCGGGACCAGCGCGGTGAAGCGGGTGCGCTCGTCCACGGTGACCACGGTCGGGATACCGGCCGCGGTGCAGGCGTTCTGGTCGTCCTCCCCGAAGGCGGGGGCCATGTGGACGACGCCGGTGCCGTCCTCGGTGGTCACGAAGTCGGCGCCGAGCACCTGGAAGGCGTTCTCCCCGCCCGGCTCGACGAGGTAGTCGAAGAGCGGGGTGTAGCGGCGGCCGACGAGCTCGCGGCCGAGGACCGTGCCGACCTGTTCGTAGCCGTCGAGCTCCTTGGCGTAGGCGGCCACCCGCCCGGCGCCGAGGATGAGCCTCTGCCCTGATTTGTCGGACAAAACCGCATATTCGATGTCTGGGCCGACCGCCAGCGCCAGGTTCGACGGCAGCGTCCACGGCGTGGTCGTCCACACCGCGATGTCCTCACCGGTAGAAAGACGGAATTTTACCGTCAAAGCGGGATCGGTCCGGTCCCGGTAGACGTCGTCCATCCGCGTCTCGGTGTTCGACAACGGCGTCTCACATCGATAGCAGTAGGCGAGAACGCGGAAACCCTCGTACACCAGACCCTTGTCGAAAAGCGTCCGGAACGCCCACATGACCGACTCCATGTAACCGGGGTCGAGCGTCTTGTAGTCGTTCTCGAAATCGACCCAGCGGGCCTGCCGGGTGACATACCCCCGCCAGTCGTTGGCATAGGCGAGCACCGATGTCCGGCAGGCCTCGTTGAACTTGTCCACACCCAGTTCGAGGATCTGCGCCTTGCTGGTGATGCCGAGCTGTTTCTCCGTCTCGATCTCGGCCGGCATGCCGTGTGTGTCCCAGCCGAAACGACGTTCGACGTGCTTTCCGCGCATCGTCTGATAGCGCGGGACGACGTCCTTCACGTACCCGGTGAAAAGGTGCCCGTAATGCGGAAGGCCGTTCGCGAACGGCGGGCCGTCGTAGAAGACGTACTCGTTGGAGCCGTTCTCCCCGGCCGGGCGCGCCTCGACGGAGGCCTCGAACGTGCGGTCCGCCGCCCAGTGCGCCAGGACGGCACGCTCGACCGCGGGCAGATCCGGAGAGGCCGGAACGCCCGTCGCGTCAGTGTGTTTCGGATACATCTCGGTGCTCCTCAAACAGTCATCACCTGACTGCGAGGACGAGCCTTTTCGAAGGCCCGCGGTACCACCTCGCTTGACGGATGCACATCCGCCCGCTCATTCGCCGGCCGCCGCGCGTGCCGAATCGCCCGGTTCTACTAGGGGCGGACCCCGTTCTTCCGGAGGCTCCCCGGTGATGGCCGGTTCGTCGCCTGCGTTCCGACAACGATACCGGCCACCCCATGATTCCTTCACCCGCATTACCGCGGGCAGATCAAGACCTATTTACGGTACGGCGTGAGCACCGTCGACCAGAGCGAACCACCGTCCCGATCCCGCAGGTGAACCGTGAGCGCCCCGGAATGCCCGTCGATCTCCACCTCGCCGAAGTGCTGATAGCCCTCGGCCGGCGAGGCGTTCGCCACCGGTGGGGCGTGCACGAAGACCGCCTCCGGCCCGAACGTGCCGTCCAACTTGTTCGGCCCGAACCCACCCGCGTGCGCCGGCCCGGAGACGAACTCCCAGAACGGCGCGAAGTCCTGCACCGCGGCCCGCTTCGGGTCGTAGTGGTGCGCCGCGGTGTAGTGCACGTCCGCGGTCAGGAACACCAGGCCGGTCACGCCGTGCCGGTGCGCTGCCCGGAGCACCTCGGCGAACTCCAGCTCACGTCCCCGCGGCGCGCCGTCGTCGCCCTGCGCCACCCCCTCCTGGCCGACCGGCGCGTCCGGCACGACCAGGCCCAGCGGCAGGTCGTTGGCGATCACCTTCCAGGTCGCGCGGCTGTGCCGGAGCCCGTCGATCAGCCACTGCCGCTGGACCGCGCCGAGCAGGCCGCGCTTCGGGTCGGCGTACGTGTCGTCGGTGTTCGGGTCCTTGAACGTGCGCATGTCCAGCACGAAGATGTCGAGCAGCGGCCCGTAGGAGATCTTCCGGTAGACCGGGCCGGTCCGCTCCGGGGTCGGCACCCACTCGTGGTAGGCCCGGTGCGCCCGCGCGGCCAGCACGTCCACCCGCTTCTCGGTGTACCGCGCGTCGTCCAGGATCTCCCCCGGGTACCAGTTGTTCAGCACCTCGTGGTCGTCCCACTGGTTGATCTGCGGGACCGCCGCGGTGAACCGCTTGTACGCGTCGTCGAGCAGGTTGTACGCGTACTGCCCGCGGTACTCGTCGAGCGACTCGGCGACCTTCAGCTTGGCGTCGGTGAGCCGGTTGCGCCAGATCCGCCCGTCCGGCAGCGTGACCGTCTCCACCAGCGGCCCGTCCGAGTAGACGGTGTCCCCGCTGTGCAGCAGGAAGTCCGGCTTGCGCAGCCGCGCCGACTCGAACAGCTTCAGCCCGCCGTAGTTCGGGTCGATGCCCCAGCCCTGGCCCACCACGTCACCGGTCCAGACGAACCGGATGTCGCCACGACGCGTCGGCGCGGTCCGGAACGTGCCGTCCACCGGGAGGCTGAACAGCCCCGGCCGGTCAGGGCTCTCCACCTTGGCCCGGTAGTAGACCTTCTCGCCGGACGGCAGCCCACGCAGCCGCACCTTGCCGGTGAAGTCGGTGTCCGGGGTGACCAGCGGCCCCCGGATCACCCGTGAGCCGCGGAAGTCGGGGCGGCGGCTGGCCTGCACCCAGAGCCGGCCGGGCCGGTCCGCCCGGGTCCAGATCACCGCGGAGTCCGCGGTGGCGTCGCCGCTCTGCACGCCATGGGTGATCACCGGCCGGCTGCCGGCACTGGAGAACGCCGGGGCCTCGAAGAGCGCCCCGGCCACGCCACCGGCCACTCCGGCGCGCAACAGATTCCGTCGTGAGATCGAAGTCATGCCCTGATGCCTATCGATCCCGCATGGCCCCGAGGTGGCCGTTGCCTAAACTCCACCCGGTGATCCGGATCGAGTTGGACGAGCCGACGCTGGCGCGCACCCGCATCGCGATCAGCCCGCTCGGCGAGCTGATCAACGGACTGTTCCTGCTCCGGCGGCACGCGACGGCGCCCTGGCCGTACACCTCCTGGGCGGACCGTGCCCGGCAGGCGCTCCGCACCGATCCGGCGACCGCGCCGGTCGGTCTCTATCTGCGGGTGGCCCGCGGCTACCCGGACTTCCTGCTCCCGGTCCCGGAGGAGCCCGCGCCCAGCTTCGCCGACCAGCTCGGCCAGGTCCGCCGGACACCGGCCGAAGTGGTCGAGGAACAGCTGGCCAAGCACTATCCGGACGGCGTGCTGCCGGACGCCCTGCGGCCGTTCCGGGACGACCGGCGGAACGCGCTGGACCGGCTCGCCGACGGGCTGGCCGCCTACTGGGACGCGGCGCTCGCGCCGTACTGGCCGGCCATGCGCGCCGCGCTGGACGAGGAGGTGCTGCTGCGGGCCCGGGCGCTGGCCGCCGACGGCCCGGACGCCCTGCTGGCCCGGCTGCACGACCGGATCCGCTGGGAGCCGCCGGTGCTCACCCTGGTGAAGGACCACGACCACGCCTTCGAGGCGCTCGACAAGCGGCTGCTGCTGGTCCCGCTGATCTTCTCCCGGGGCGCGCTCTCCTGCTCCACCGACCACCCCCGGGTGCTGATGGTCACCTACCAGTCCCGGGGCGCGGCGGTGCTCGCCGACACCCCGGCGCCGCCGTCGGCCGCCGACGCCGACCGGCTCGCCATCCTGGTCGGCCGGGGCCGGGCCGCGGTGCTGCGCGCGCTCGTCGTCCCGGCCACCACCTCCGCCCTGGCCGCCGCGCTGGGCCTGGCCCCGAGCACGATCTCGGAGCACCTCTCGGCGCTGCTCGCGGCCGGGGTGGTGCACCGCCGCCGGGCCGGGCGCCGGGTCCTCTACGGCCTGGAGCCGGCCGGGACCGCGCTGGTCGCGCTGATCGGCGGGGATTCGGGCAGAACCGAATTCGTTTCCTGAAGCGGACTCCGCGCCCTAGTTTCCCGGGCATGGAAAGCGACAACGCCATCGAGGCGGAGGGCTTACGCCGCGTCTACCGCACCCGGACCGGCTGGCTGCGGCCCCGGCGGGAGACCGTGGAGGCGGTGCGCGGGGTCGACCTCACGATCCGCCGCGGCGAGCTCTTCGGCCTGCTCGGTCCGAACGGCGCCGGCAAGACCACCACCATCAAGATGCTCAACACCCTGCTGATCCCGACCGCCGGCACGGCCCGGATCTGCGGGTACGACGTGGTCCGCGACACCCGCGAGGTGCGCCGCCGGATCGGGTACGTCTTCGGCGGCGACCGCGGCCTCTACGACCGCCTCTCCGGCCTGGACAACCTGCGCTACTTCGCCGAGCTGTACGGCGTCCCCGCCCGCGACCAGAAGCACCGGATCGCCGAGCTGCTGGAGCTGGTCGGACTGACCGGCCGGGAGCGCGAGCCGGTCGACGGCTACTCCCGTGGCATGCGCCAGCGGCTGCACATCGCCCGCGGCCTGCTGCACCGGCCGGAGGTGCTGTTCCTCGACGAGCCGTCGATCGGGGTGGACCCGGTCGCCGCCCGCGAGCTGCGGCGGACCGTCGCCGACCTGGCCGCGAGCGGCACCACGGTGTTGCTGACCACGCACTACATGGCCGAGGCGGACGAGCTCTGCGACCGGATCGCGGTGATCGCCGGCGGATCCATCCAGGCCCTGGGCACCCCGGCCGAGCTGCGGCACCGGGCCGACGGGCGGCGGATCGTCGAGGTCGAGGCGTACGGCGTCCCGGCCACCGCCCTCACCGCCCTGCGCGACGTGCCCGGCGTCCGGGAGACCGCGCTGGAGGAGCGCGGCACGCTGCAGCTGCTGACCGTGCAGTCGGACGCGCACGTGGACGTCCAGAGCGACGTGCTGCGCGAGCTGGCCGGGATCCGCCTGGGCCGGGTCAACAGCCGCGAGCCCACCCTGGAGGACGCCTACGTCGCCATCGTGAACGCCTCATGAGGACCCTGCGGACCCTGTTGATCGGCACGGTGCTGCACGCCAAGCACCTCAGCCGCTCCCCGTTCGAGATCGCGCTGGCCCTGGTCATCCCGCTGGTCCAGGCCACCCTCGCGGTCTACCTGTTCCGCGCCGGCGACGAGCCGCACCGGCTGCTGGAGGCCGCGGTCGGCGCCGGCCTGATGGGCATCTGGTCCTCGGTGCTGACCGGCTCCGGCGGCGCCATCCAGCGGCAGCGCTGGCACGGCACCCTGGAAATGATCATGCTGGCCCCGCGGCACCCGATCCTGGTGATCCTGCCGATCACCGCGGCGACCGCGGTCACCGGCACCTACTCGCTGCTGGCCACGCTGCTCTGGGGCCGGCTCGTCTACGGCATCCCGCTGGAGTTCGCCCACCCGGTCGCGTTCCTCGCCGCCGCCGTGGTCTGCCTCGTCGGGCTGGGCATGTTCGGCCTGCTGATGGCGTCCACGTTCGTCCTGCTGCGCAACGCCAACGCGCTGGCCAACCCGCTCGAATACCCGATCTGGCTGCTCTCCGGCATGCTCGTGCCGATCGGCACGCTGCCGTCCTGGACCGGCCCGATCGCCGCCGTGCTGCCCACCACCTGGGGCGCCCGGGCGCTGCGCGAGGCCACCACCGGCGGGCCGGTCTGGCCGTCGGCCGCGATCTGCCTGGCGATCAGCGTGGCGTGCCTGATCCTCGGCGCGTTCTTCCTCGTCTCCTTCGAACGCCGCGCCCGTGCGGCGGGAACCCTGGCGCTCTCGTGAAGACTCTGCGACTGATCGGCATCGGTGGCGTGCTCGCCTACCGGGCCCTGTTCAACTGGACCACGCCGGCCATGTACGTCGGCACGCTGCTCGCCGGCCCGACCTTCCAACTGCTGTTCTTCGCCTATCTGGGGCGGCAGCTGGGCGTCGCCGACGACGGCTTCTTCATCCTCGGCAACGCGGTGCTGGCCGCCTCGAGCGCCTGTGTCTTCGGCGGGACGATGGCGGTCGCCAACGAACGGCGCTACGGCACGCTCAGGCACGTGCTGCTCTCGCCGCGCAGCCGGACCGTCATTTTCTGGGGGCGCGTGTTGCCGTACGCCGGCAATGGGCTCTTGATCGCGGTTTTCACCCTGCTCATGGGGGTGCTGCTGCTGGGCCTGCGGATCCCGCTCGCGGCCCTGCCGGGGCTGGCCCTGGCGCTCGCGGCCGGGTCGCTGGCCTGCGGCTTCTTCGGGCTGACGCTGGGCGCGCTGGGGCTCCGGTTCCGCGACGTGTGGGTGGTGTCGAACGTCTCGGCAGCCTTGCTGCTGTTGCTGACCGGGGTGAACGTGCCCCGCGACAACCTGCCGCCGTGGATGATCAGCGTCGGACAGGCGCTGCCGATCACCCACGCGGCGGAAGCGGCCCGGCTGCTGGCCGCCGGGCGCGGCCTCGGCGCCGCCGCGCCCGCGCTGGGCCGGGAGTTGCTGGTCGGCGCCGGTTACGCGCTGCTCGCCGCGGTGCTGCTGCGGGTCTTCGAGGCGGAGTCGCGGCGCCGGGCCAGCCTGGACACTCTTTAGAGGGACAGCTCAGACGTTCGGGAACCAGAGGGCCAGCTCGCGCTTGGCGCTGTCGGCCGAGTCGGAGGCGTGCACCAGGTTCTCCCGGTTGGACAGCGAGAGGTCGCCACGGATCGTGCCGGCCGCGGCCTTACGGCCGTCGGTCGCGCCGATCATCGCCCGGACCACCTCGATCACCTCGTCGCCGGAGAGCACCAGCGCGGCGAGCGGACCGCTGGTCATGAACTCCTTCAGCGGCGGGTAGAACGCCTTCTCCACGTGCTCGGCGTAGTGCTGGTCGGCGAGCGCGGCGTCCATCGTGCGCAACTCCAGCGCCTCGACGACCAGGCCCTTACGCTCGAAACGCGACAGGATCTCGCCGAGCAGTCCGCGACGGACGGCGTCAGGCTTGATGAGCACGAGCGAACGCTCGGTGTTGCTGGACACGTGGGTTCCTCCGGAGATGACAAGGCCGACACGCCTGAGGTTCAGCCTATCGGTACCTCCGGGAGCGCGAGCGGCGATGCCGGTACTGCCGCACTTTCGCTCAGTGACCGGCGGGCCATAACCTGACGGGGAACAACCGGGAGGTCCACAGTGGCGAACCAGGCCGGCCGGCCCATCGCTCCGGCACGCAAGTTGGTGGCGTGGGTGCTCGGCACGCTCGCGGCTTTCGTGATCTTTTTAGGTCTCGGCATGCAGAGCTGGCCCGTCGCGATCTTCGGCTTCGTGGTGCTCGGGCTGGCGATCGCGCTCGCGATGATGACCAACGTGCGCCGAGGTGGCCGGGCCACCGTGGCCGGCACCGCGGAGATCCTCGACATCACCGCGCCGCCGATCGCCGGGGCCTACGGCCGTGCCGAGATCCGGGCCATCGTGGTCGCGCCCGGTCTGGGCACCTTCGACAAGATCATTCGGGACGGCCGGGTGCCGGTCGCGAAATGGCCGCTGATCGGCTCGACCGTGCCGATCACCGTCGACGTCGACGACACCCGCCGCGTCCGGGTCAACTGGAAAGAGGCCGCGGACGTCGGCCCGGCCGGCGACCCGCCCCCGCCCGGGCAGCAGGCCGACTTCGACCTGGAGCCCGAGCCCGAGCCGGACGGCGATCCGGACGACGCGGTGCTCCCCCCGGTCAACCCCGGAGCCTGGGAGAACAGGTCCGAAGACCTTCAAGACGAAGAGACGATTTCGACGTACGGGGAATCGCGCGTGACCACCCCGGTGGTGGTTCGGGACACGCCGAGCGGGCCGGTGGTCGAGGGTCAGCTGGTCGGCAGCGACGGGCAGGCCACGCAGTTGCCCCGGCGGGCCGGGAGCGGGCCGCGGGCGGCCGACTTCGAGGCGGCGGAGACCGATCCGATCGGTTTCGCCCCTCTCGACGAGGAGCCGGCGGCCGCGTCGCCCGTCTCTCCTGCCTCTCCCGCCTCTCCCGCCTCCTCCGACACCGCCGATCAGGCTGGGTCCGGGTCCCCCTCGTCCGGCCGCTCAGAGCCCGCTGAGAGCCGGGAGACGGCTGCCGCGGGCACCGCCACCGATCGGCCCGGCTCGGGCGCGTCCTCGTCGGCCTGGCCGTCCGCGAGCTATCCGCCGCCGCCCGGCCCGACCCAGTCCAGCCGCCCGGCCGGTGGCGCGGAGTCCTACGACTTCCCGCCGCCGCCCGCGCCGGGCCGCTCGACGTCGACGTCGGTCCCGATGGACGACGACTACTACCCGCCGCCGCCGGCCCCGGGCACGCCCAGCCGGTCGTCGGAGGACTTCGACTTCCCACCGCCGCCGCCTCCGGGGAAGGGCAGGCCGGCCCCGTCGACCCCGACCGGCTCGGACTTCCCGCCCCCGCCACGCCCGGCCACCCCCACGTCCGGCGCCGCCTCGGGCCCAGCCCCCGCCAACGCCCCCACCAGCCCGGCCCCTAGCAGTCCCGCCCCTAGCAGTCCCGCCTCTACCAGCCCGGCTCCCAGCAGTCCGGCTCCCAGCCGGGCCTCGGCGGGTAGCACCTCCGGGCCGGCCGCATCCGAGTCCGGATCAGCCCCCGCTGGATCAGCCCCCGCTGGATCAGCCCCCGCTGGATCAGGCCCGGCGCCGGCTGCCACCCCGGCGCGCTCGGCGATGTCCGGCTCGACAACCGCCGGCGCGGCCTCAGGCCCGGCCACAACCTCCGGCCCGGCCACATTCTCCTCCGGTCCGGTCGCTTCGGGTCCGGTCGCTTCGGGCCCGGTCGCTTCGGGTCCGGTCGCTTCGGGCCCGGTCGCGTCCGGCCCGGTTGCGTCCGGTGCGCCCGCGCCCGGTCGCCAGTCGACGGGCAGCGGCTCCACCGTCGGCGCGTTCGCCGCCGGCGTGGTCGCCGGAGCGACGACCGCGTCCACCCGCCGCCCGCCGGGCACCCGCCCGAGCCCCAAGCCGCGCTCCAGCGCCACCGCCACGGTCGAGCCCCCGGCCGCGAACCCGCAGCCCAGCGGCCGTCCGCCGACGCAGCGCACCTCCGCCGAGACCGATCCGCTGATCGACCTCCCGCTGGACGAGCCGGCCGTCACCCCGGACCCGGAGCCGAAGTCCACCCACTCGGGCCGGACCCGCTTCGTCGACCAGCCCACCAAGTCGGCCCCCTCGGAGTCCACCCCGTCGGAGTCCGCCCCGGCCGCGGCACCGTCCCCGATCCCAGGACCACGCTCCGAGCAGCCGGCTCCCACCGACGACTACCCGCCGATGGCGTTCCCCACCAGCGCGTACCCGTCAGCACCCGAGGCCCCGACCCGCCCCGAGCCGACCCCGGCCACCTACCGGACCCAGCCCAAGCCCCAGCCGACCGCCTCCCCGGCGTCCCCCACGCCGACCCCGGTCACACCACCACCGACCGCCCCGGAGCCGGACCGTCCCTTCCCCACCGCGCCGGCCCCCACCACCCAGCGCCCGACCGGCCCGGTGGTCCCCACCGACGACATCGACATCCCGCTGGACGAGAACCCGGACACACCCCCGGAAGCCACCCCCGAGGCCGCCCCGGCCGTAGCCTCCGGAGTCGTCGCACCCCCAGCCGAAGAACCCGCCGCCGAGCCCCCCGCCGCCCCGGCGCCGACGGAGACAGCCCAGGCCCCGGCCACCCCCGCAGCGCCCGCAGCGCCCGCAGCGCCCGCAGCGCCCGCAGCGCCCGTGGCCAAACCCGCCGGCAGCCCGTGGGGTGACTTCGCCGGCCGCCAGGAGCCGGACGACCGCACCGCCGACGTGATCACCGCCTACCCCAGCGCCCGCCCCGGCCCGGCCGGCGCGATCCACGGCGTCGGCATCACGATCCTGGTCACCAACCTGGAACGCTCGATCGCCTTCTACCGGGACACCCTCGGCTTCTACGAGATCGACACCGGCGAGGGCAGCTCGGTCCTCGCGTCCGGCGACACCCGCGTGGTCCTGCGCACCGTCCCGAACCTGTCCGCCGAGGCCGGCCGCCTGATCTACCTCAACCTCGAGGTCGGCGACATCGAGGCGATCCACGACGAGCTCAAGGCCAAGGGCGTCAAGTTCGTCCACTCCCCGCGCCCGGTGAACCGCGGCGACAAGCTGGAGCTCTGGTCCGCGACGTTCCGCGACCCGGACAACCACAACATCGCGATCACCCAGTGGCGCGCCATCCGCCCGGACCCCGCGCCCGAGGCCTAGAAACGGAGAAGGGGAGCCACCCACGGTGGCTCCCCTTTCCCGATCGAAGAATCAGCTCAAAATCGACTTCCGGACGTACGTCGCATAGGCCCACGCCAGCCCGAAGATCACCCCGAGCGCCGCCAGCGACCAGTGCACCAGCCCGGCCGCGATCAGCGCCACCTGCAGCCCCGTCCCGGCGTTCCAGCCCCACCGGCGGCCCATGCACCCGGCGAGCCCCGCCGCGATCACCGCCAGCGCGATGACCACCCCGATCCCCCACCCGGTCAGGTCACCGCCGAGGATCCGGATCGGCTGGATCGCGAGCAGCAGCACGATCGCCTCCAGTGCGAGTGTGCCGGCCCCCAACCCCCGTACGGCGGCCTCGGGGTTGCGCAGGCCGGAACGCCGCGGCGCGGCGCCTGCCTCGCCCTCCGCGGACATCGCGTGCTCCTCCGGGTCGGTCATCGCTTGAGCAGTTTCCGCGCGTCCGCGACGGTGGCCACCGAGCCGGTGATCAGCACGCCGACCCCGCTCAGCTCGCCGGACGCGTCGTCCTCGGCGAGCACCACGGCTTCCTCGATCGCGTCCGGCATGGTCGCCGCGATCGTCACCCGGTCCTCGCCGAAGAACTCGACCGCCAGTTGGGCCAGCTCACCGGCGGGCATCGACCGGGGCGAGCTGTTCTGCGTCACCACGATCCGGGCCGCGACCGGCTCGAGCAGGTCGAGGAGCCCGGCCGCGTCCTTGTCGGCGAGCACCGCGAGGACCACGACCAGGTGCCGGAAGCTGAACTCCTCCTCCAGCGCGGCGACCGTGGCGGCCATGCCGTGCGGGTTGTGCGCGACGTCCAGCAGGATGGCGGGCGCGCTGCGGACCCGTTCCAGCCGGCCGGGCGAGTCGACCTCGAGGAAGCCCTCGCGGATGAGGTCGATCTCGAGCTGCTTGTCCGGCCCGGCGCCGAGGAACGCCTCGACCGCGGCCAGCGCGAGCGCGGCGTTCTGTGCCTGGTGCGCGCCGAACAGCGGCAGGAAGATCTCCTCGTAGACGCCGCCGAGCCCGCGCAGCACGAGGACCTGGCCGCCGACCGCCTGGGTCCGCTGGACCACGCCGAACTCGCTGCCCTCGCGGGCCAGCGTGGCGCCCATCTGCGCGCAGCGTTCCACGATCGGCCGCATGGCCTCCTCGGTCTGCTGCGCGCTGATCACCGTGGCGCCCTTGTGGATGATCCCGGCCTTGGCCCAGGCGATGTCCTCGATGGTGTCGCCGAGCCACTCGGTGTGGTCCAGCCCGATCGGGGTCATCACGCAGACGCCGGCCTCGATCACGTTGGTGGCGTCCTCCTCGCCGCCCAGGCCCACCTCGACCACCGCGATGTCGACCGGCGCGTCCGCGAACGCCGCGTACGCCATGGCCGTGGTCATGTCGAAGTAGGTGAGCGGCTCGGTGTTCCGGTCGTCGATCAGGTCGGCGAGCGGCGCGACGTCCTGATACGTCGCGACCAGCCGCTCCTCCGAGACCGGCTCCCCGTCCAGGCTGATCCGTTCCCGGACGCTCTGCAGGTGCGGGCTGGTGTACCGCCCGGTGTGCAGGCCGCACGCCCGCAGCAGCGCGTCGATCATCCGGGCCGTGCTGGTCTTGCCGTTGGTGCCGGTCAGATGGATCGACGGGTAGGCCCGCTGCGGGCTGCCCAGCATGTCCATCAGGTCCCGGATCTTCTGCATGTCGAAGACCATGCGGGTGAAGCCGCGCTCGTTGAGCGCGGCTACGACCTCGGTGTACTCGCTCATGTCCAGCTTTCTTCAGACGGAACCGCGTCGGCCCCGCGCGAGAATCAGGCCGCCGGCAGTGCTTCGAGCGCCGCGGCGATCCGGACCAAGTCTGCCTCGGCGGTCGCCAACCGGTCCTTGATCTTGACGACGACCTGCTCCGGCGCCTTGCCCACGAACGCCTCGTTGCCCAGCTTGCCCCGGCACTGCGCGGCCTCCTTCTCGGCGGCCGCCCGGTCCTTCTCCAGGCGGGCCCGCTCGGCGGCCACGTCGATCGCCCCGCGGGTGTCCAGGTCGACGGTGATCCCCCCGGTCACCGCCAGGGTGGCGGTGACGGCGAAGTCGGCCCCCGGCGTGTCGAGCCGGACCAGCGAACGGATCAGCGCCTCGTGCGTGTCGATCCCGACGTTGCCCAGCCCGGTCAGCGCGGCCGAGACCCGCTGGCTCGGCTTGAGCCCCTGGTCGGACCGGAACCGCCGGACCTCGGTGACCACCTTCTGCAGCGCGGCCAGCTCCTCCTCGGCGGCGTCGTCGACCAGCGCGTGGTCGATCGACGGCCAGGTCGCGAACGTCACCGTCGCGCCGCCGGTGAGCGCGATCCACAGCTCCTCGGTGACGAACGGCATGACCGGGTGCAACAGGCGCAGCAGCTGGTCGAGCACGTGCCCGAGGACCCGGCGGCTACGCGCCGCCTCCGGGGTGTCCTGGGCCAGCACCGGCTTGCTGAGCTCGAGGTACCAGTCGCAGACGTCGTCCCACGCGAAGTGGTACAGCGCGTCGCAGACCTTCGCGTACTCATAGCTGTCGAAGTGCTCGTTGACCTCGGAGACGGTGTGCTGCAGGCGGGACAGCACCCACTTGTCGATCGCGCTGAGCTCGCTCGGCGCCGGCAGCTCGCCCTCGACGGTCGCGCCGTTCATCATCGCGAACCGGGTGGCGTTCCACAGCTTGTTGCAGAAGTTGCGCGAGCCCTGGCACCACTCCTCGCTGACCGCCACGTCCGAACCGGGGTTGGCGCCGCGGGCGAGGGTGAACCGGGTGGCGTCGGCACCGTACTTGTCGATCCAGTCCAGCGGGTCGACCACGTTGCCGAACGACTTCGACATCTTCTTGCCGAACTGGTCCCGCACCATGCCGTGCAGGTTGACCACGCTGAACGGCTCCTTGCCGTCCATCGCGTAGAGGCCGAACATCATCATCCGGGCGACCCAGAAGAAGAGGATGTCGTAGCCGGTGACCAGCACGCTGGTCGGGTAGAACTTCTCCAGCTCGGCGGTCTTCTCCGGCCAGCCCAGCGTGGAGAACGGCCACAGGCCCGAGGAGAACCAGGTGTCCAGGACGTCCTCGTCCTGGTGCCAGCCCTCGCCGGTCGGGGGCTGCTCGCCCGGCCCGACGCAGACGATCTCGTCGTTCGGCCCGTACCACACCGGGATGCGGTGACCCCACCACAGCTGACGCGAGATGCACCAGTCGTGCATGTTGTCGACCCAGGCGAAGTACCGCTTCGACAGCTCCTCCGGCTCGATCCGGACCCGGCCGTCGCGCACCGCATCGCCGGCCGCCTTGGCCAGCGGCTTGGTGTTGACGAACCACTGCAGCGACAGCCGCGGCTCGACCGTGGTCTTGCAGCGCGAGCAGTGCCCGACGGAGTGCTCGTAGGGCCGCTTCTCGGCGACGATCCGGCCCTGCTCACGCAGCGCGGCGACGACCGCCGGCCGGGCCTCGTACCGGTCCAGGCCCTGGAACGGGCCGGGCACGGTGATCACCGCGCGCTCGTCCATCACGGTCAGGCTGGGCAGGTTGTGCCGCTGGCCGATCTCGAAGTCGTTCGGGTCGTGCGCCGGGGTCACCTTGACCGCGCCGGTCCCGAACGCCGGGTCGACGTGTTCGTCGGCCACGATCGGGATGCGCCGGCCGGTCAGCGGCAGCTCGATCTCGGTGCCGACCAGGTGCTTGTACCGCTCGTCGTCGGGGTGCACGGCCACCGCGGTGTCACCGAGCATGGTCTCGGCCCGGGTGGTGGCGACGACGATCGAGTTCGCCCCCTCGCCGTAGCGGATCGAGACCAGCTCACCCTCGTCGTCGGTGTGCTCGACCTCGATGTCGCTCAGGGCGGTGAGACAACGCGGGCACCAGTTGATGATCCGGTTGGCCCGGTAGATCAGGTCGTCGTCGTACAGCCGCTTGAAGATCGTCTGGACGGCCCGGGAGAGCCCCTCGTCCATCGTGAACCGCTCACGGGTCCAGTCGACGGAGTCACCCAATCGGCGCATCTGGCCGAGAATCGCCCCGCCGGACTCGGCCTTCCACTCCCAGACCTTCTCCACGAACTTGGACCGGCCCAGGTCGTGCCGGGAGAGCTGCAGCTCGGCGAGCTTGCGCTCGACCACGTTCTGCGTGGCGATGCCGGCGTGGTCCATGCCGGGCAGCCAGAGCACCTCGAAGCCCTGCATGCGCTTGAGCCGGACCAGCGCGTCCTGGATGGTGTGGTCGAGAGCGTGGCCGATGTGCAGCGAGCCGGTCACGTTCGGCGGCGGGATGACGATGGTGAACGGCGGCTTGTCACTCTTCGGGTCGGCGGTGAAATAGCCCTCCGATACCCACCGCTCATACCGCGACTGCTCTACGTCGCCCGGCTGGTACTGAGCGGAGAGGCCACCGGTGGGCCGGCTGTCGGGAGTGCGGGTATCGGTTGCATCGGTCACCCGGCAAGTCTACGGATTCCCGCGCGCGACCCGGAATTCGCACTGCCACCTGTGGATAACGGTAGGCTCGCCAGATGTCCGAGCCCGGCCAGAATCCCCCCACTTCCGCCCCGCCGGCCGACGGCCCCCACTCGTCCCCGGGCGCCGACGACCGCCAGGTGAGCGGGCCCGAGCCGATCGAGATCCAGGTCGCGCCGTTCGGTCTGATGGACGACGACGAGCCCGGGTCCGCCGCGCTCAGCCCGGCCCGCCGGCGCACCCGATCGATCGCGCTGGCCTCCCTGCTCGCCGTCGGCGTCGCGGGCGTGGCCGCGCTCGGCTGGTTCTACTGGCAGGTCCACTCGCAGCGCACCGTCACCCTGACCACGCCGGCCACGATCGGCGAGCTCACCCTGGACACCAGCCCGAACGCGCAGGAGACCGCGGACTATCTGCAGACCGCGCTCTCCGCCGAGGTCGATCTGGACAATACGGTCAGCGCCGTCTACAGCGGCGCCGGCGACAAGGACGTGCTGTTCTTCGGCGGAACCACGCTGATCTGGAGCCCGGGCAAGGACCTCGAGACGTCGTTCGACCTGTTCGCCGACGACCAGGGCTCGGTCACCGGCCTGCACGACGTCGACGCCGGCCCCCTGGGCGGCTCGATGAAATGCGGAAACACGGTCAGCGAGGGCAAGGAAATGGCCGTCTGCGGCTGGGCCGACCACGGAAGCCTCGCCCTGGCCATGTTCCCGGGCCGCTCCGAATCCGAAGCCGCCCCGCTGATGCGCCAATTCCGAAAAGCAATTCAAACCCGCGATTGACGTACGGCATAAAGCCCCACAAACGCAAAACGCCCCGCCCCGAGATCTCCCTCAGGGCGGGGCGTTCCGTTTTACGCGCATACGAAGAAGGGCCCACCCCGTGGGGTGGGCCCTTCTCAACGTTAAGTCCGGCGGCGTCCTACTCTCCCACACCCTCCCGAGTGCAGTACCATCGGCGCTGGAGGGCTTAGCTACCGGGTTCGGAATGTGACCGGGCGTTTCCCCTCCGCTATGACCACCGTAACAACGGTCAGCGGTAGAACAAACCAGCAACCCAACCATTACAGTCGAGGTGGTTGTTCGTTTGCTGTGAATCACACAGTGGACGCAAGTAAAATGTTTAGGGTGGTTAAGCCCTCGGCCTATTAGTACCGGTCAACTCAACACGTTACCGTGCTTACATCTCCGGCCTATCAACCCAGTAGTCTAGCTGGGAGCCTTACCCACTCAAGGTGGTGGGATACCTCATCTCGAAGCAGGCTTCCCGCTTAGATGCTTTCAGCGGTTATCCCTTCCGAACGTAGCCAACCAGCCATGCTCCTGGCGGAACAACTGGCACACCAGAGGTTCGTCCGTCCCGGTCCTCTCGTACTAGGGACAGCCCTTCTCAAGTATCCAACGCGCACGGCGGATAGGGACCGAACTGTCTCACGACGTTCTAAACCCAGCTCGCGTACCGCTTTAATGGGCGAACAGCCCAACCCTTGGGACCTGCTACAGCCCCAGGATGCGACGAGCCGACATCGAGGTGCCAAACCATCCCGTCGATATGGACTCTTGGGGAAGATCAGCCTGTTATCCCCGGGGTACCTTTTATCCGTTGAGCGACACCGCTTCCACACGCAAGTGCCGGATCACTAGTCCCGACTTTCGTCCCTGCTCGACCCGTCAGTCTCACAGTCAAGCTCCCTTGTGCACTTACACTCAACACCTGATTGCCAACCAGGCTGAGGGAACCTTTGGGCGCCTCCGTTACCCTTTAGGAGGCAACCGCCCCAGTTAAACTACCCACCAGACACTGTCCCTCGACCCGATCAGGGCCGCAAGTTAGATACCCAAACCCAACAGAGTGGTATTTCAACAATGACTCCACCCGAACTGGCGTCCGAGCTTCACAGTCTCCCACCTATCCTACACAATCGAATTCAGATACCAATGTCAAGCTATAGTAAAGGTCCCGGGGTCTTTCCGTCCTGCCGCGCGTAACGAGCATCTTTACTCGTACTGCAATTTCGCCGGGCCTGTGGTTGAGACAGTGGGGAAGTCGTTACGCCATTCGTGCAGGTCGGAACTTACCCGACAAGGAATTTCGCTACCTTAGGATGGTTATAGTTACCACCGCCGTTTACTGGCGCTTAAGTTCTCCGCCTCGCCCCGAAGAGCTAACAGGTCCCCTTAACGTTCCAGCACCGGGCAGGCGTCAGTCCATATACATCGTCTTACGACTTGGCATGGACCTGTGTTTTTAGTAAACAGTCGCTTCCCCCTGCTCTCTGCGGCCATACCACGCTCCACCCGCAAGGGGCTTCACGCGTCCGGCCCCCCTTCTCCCTAAGTTACGGGGGCAATTTGCCGAGTTCCTTAACCACAGTTCACCCGTCGCCTCGGTATTCTCTACCTGACCACCTGTGTCGGTTTAGGGTACGGGCCGCTCGAAACATCGCTAGAGGCTTTTCTCGGCAGCATAGGATCAATGACTTCACCAGAACGGCTCGGCATCACGTCTCAGCCTATTGCACCGCGGATTTGCCTACGGTACGGCCTACACGCTTACCCCGGCACAACCACCGGCCGGGATCATCTACCTTCCTGCGTCACCCCATCGCTAAACTACTACCAACCAGGGTCCTAGACTCCACACCCTTGGTCCGAAGACCGCCGGCGCTTTGCGTAGTTAGCATGGAAAGGTTCGTCTTGGGCGTTTCTTTGCGGGTACGGGAATATCAACCCGTTATCCATCGACTACGCCTCTCGGCCTCGCCTTAGGCCCCGACTCACCCAGGGCGGATTAGCCTGGCCCTGGAACCCTTGGTCATCCGGCGGAAGGGGTTCTCACCCTTCATTCGCTACTCATGCCTGCATTCTCACTCGTACAGCGTCCACGCCTGGATCACTCCGGCGCTTCACCCGCTGCACGACGCTCCCCTACCCATCCACACCAAGGTGTGAATGCCACAGCTTCGGCGGTGTGCTTGAGCCCCGCTACATTGTCGGCGCAGAACCACTTGACCAGTGAGCTATTACGCACTCTTTAAAGGATGGCTGCTTCTAAGCCAACCTCCTGGTTGTCAATGCGATCCCACATCCTTTTCCACTTAGCACACGCTTAGGGGCCTTAGCTGGCGATCTGGGCTGTTTCCCTCTCGACTACGAAGCTTATCCCCCGCAGTCTCACTGCCGCGCTCTCACTTACCGGCATTCGGAGTTTGGCTGATTTCAGTAAGCTTGTAGGCCCCCTAGACCATCCAGTGCTCTACCTCCGGCAAGAAACACGCGACGCTGCACCTAAATGCATTTCGGGGAGAACCAGCTATCACGGAGTTTGATTGGCCTTTCACCCCTAACCACAGGTCATCCCCCAACTTTTCAACGTTGGTGGGTTCGGTCCTCCACGCAGTCTTACCCACGCTTCAACCTGCCCATGGCTAGATCACTCCGCTTCGGGTCTAGAACATGCGACTAAAAGCGCCCTATTCAGACTCGCTTTCGCTACGGCTACCCCACACGGGTTAACCTCGCCACATGCCACTAACTCGCAGGCTCATTCTTCAAAAGGCACGCCATCACCCCAGCTAGGGAGGCTCTGACGGATTGTAGGCGAACGGTTTCAGGTACTATTTCACTCCCCTCCCGGGGTACTTTTCACCATTCCCTCACGGTACTAGTCCGCTATCGGTCACCAGGAAGTATTCAGCCTTACCAGGTGGTCCTGGCAAATTCACAGCAGATTCTAGGAGTCCGCTGCTACTCGGGAAAATCCATAAGGAGGCTTGCAGTTTTCGTCTACCGGGCTCTCACCGTCTACGGCTGGCTTTCCCACGCCATTCGACTAACAACAAGCTTTGTAACTCCTCGGAAGGCTGTCAGACCAACCACAAGAAATCCCACGACCCCCAATACGCAACCCCTGACAGGTATCACGCGTACCAGGTTTAGGCTAAATCCGCTTTCGCTCGCCACTACTCACGGAATCACTTTTGTTTTCTCTTCCTACGGGTACTGAGATGTTT